>NZ_CP117516.1:1780000-2980000 GCF_028621955.1 Erythrobacter sp. BLCC-B19 | reverse complement strand
CAGCAGCGCGATCGACAGCAGGAACGGCACACGCCAGCCCCAGGCGGCAAAGGCTTCGGCCGGGATCAGCGCGCGGCAGGCGAGCACGACGATGATCGACAGGACAAACCCTCCCGCAACGCTCGCCTGGATGAAGCTCGTGTAAAAGCCGCGCTTCTCGGGCGGCGCGTGTTCGGCCACGTAGATCGCAGCGCCGCCGTATTCCCCGCCCAGTGCCAGCCCTTGAATGACCCGAAGCAGAATGACGATGATTGGCGCTGCCATGCCGATCGTGTCGACAGTGGGGATCAGGCCGACGCCAGCAGTCGCTATGCCCATCAGGGTAACCGTCACGAGGAAGGTGTATTTGCGGCCCAGCCTGTCCCCCAGAAAGCCGAACAGCACCGCGCCCAGCGGGCGGAAGGCGAAACCGACCGCGAAGGTCGACCACACCAGCAGCAGGCCCAGCGTTTCATTGTCGGTGGCGTAGAAGGCGTCCTTCAGGATGTAGGCCAGCGTGCCGTAAATGAAGAAATCGTACCATTCGAAGATGGTGCCCGCCGATGATGCGCCGATCACCAGACGGATTTCCTTCTCGGACGGCTCGCGATCTGCGAGCGCCTGCGCCTCTGCCATGTCTGTTACATCCCCTTTGTCGCCTGCCGGCGGCACAGTCTCTTTCGCCCTGTCCCTAGCGTCACGCTGCGACGCTTGAAAGCGCCTTGCTGGCCGCCGTCCACGGCAAGAGCAATGCGCCATGCCGTCCCGGGTGCGCGCGCGCGGGGAAGAGTGCGGCGATACCAGGCCAATCGGGTTCATCGCCCTCGCCTGCCAGCCACGCTTCCAGCGCCCGGGCGGCGGCGCAAATCTCGCGCGGATCGCGCCCCTTTGCCCCCTGCGCGAATACGGCGGCCGAGGCCTGCCCGATGGCGCAGGCGCTGATCGCCATGCCCACGCCTGCGATCAGTCCCGCCGCGCCCAGCGCAAGCCCAATAGTTATCGTGCTGCCGCAACTGCGCGAACGCGCCTCAGCACGAAAAGGCAGCGCTTCGGTAAGAGGAAACTCTGCAAGGCCAGTCGCAAGGCCGAGCAGTTCAGGCGTGTAGAGCTTCTGCGCCGCGCGGGCGCTCACCGTACCAGACGCCCGGCACGCGCGGCGGCACGGTCGCGCTCTTCGGATTCGCCGCGCAGCCGTTCGCGCCGGACGGCGATCTCGGGAAGCAGCTGGCGCGAAAAGGCATCGGCCGCCGAATAGGTGCGCGCCTGCGTGATCCACTGCGGGCGCCCCTTGTAACCCCAGCTGTCATCAAAGCCGGTCACCAGAAGCGCAAAGGCGAAGACCGCGATCAATGCGCCCTTCACGGCTCCGAACCCGAAACCTAGCACCCGGTCAACCGGCCCAAGCACCGCGCCATCCGAAGCACCGCTGACATTGCCGATGATGAGTTTCATCGCCGCGTAGGGGATCAGCAGCAGCAAGACGAAGGCCAGCAGCGAATCGCCCGGGGAAACCGGATAGAGGTGGCGCAGCCCCTCGGTCAGGCCGGGGTGGATGAAGTGCAGCGCCATCGCTGCCATGATCCACGCGGCAAGCGACAGAACTTCCTGCACAAGTCCGCGCATGAAGCCGCCAATGGCGGCGACGCCGACGATAAACGCAATAATGAAATCGAGACCTGCCATTGGCAGCAACGATTATGCGCTCCCCATCACCTGGTCAACGACGTTCGCAAGTGCAGCAAGTCCGCGGTATTCCGCACCCCGCTCGCCCTGCACCGCCCCCGCTGGGCCATAGCACCGGGCAAAGCCGAGCTTGGCTGCCTCACGCAGCCGCAGCGGCGCGTGGGCAACCGGGCGGATCTCGCCGGCAAGACTGACTTCGCCAAACCACGCGGTCTTGTCCGGCAAGGCCCGGTCGGCCAGCGCCGAAACCAGCGCAGCCGCTACAGCCAGGTCGGCCGCCGGATCGGTCAGACGGTAGCCCCCGGCGATGTTGAGATAGACCTCCGCCGACGAGAAGTTCAGCCCGCAGCGCGATTCCAGCACCGCCAGCAGCATCGCGAGGCGCCCCGAATCCCACCCCACCACCGCGCGGCGCGGGGTCGCACCCGATTGCAGGCGCACGATCAGCGCCTGGATCTCGACCAGCACCGGCCGGGTGCCTTCGAGCGCCGGAAACACTGCAGAACCCGCCAGCGGCGTCTCACGGCCCGACAGGAACAGGAGCGAAGGATTGGCGACCTCCTCCAGCCCTTCGCTCGCCATCGCAAAGACACCGATCTCATCCACTGCGCCGAAGCGGTTCTTCAGCGCGCGCAGGATGCGATACTGGTGGGAGCGCTCGCCCTCGAAGCTCATCACCACATCGACCATGTGTTCGAGCACACGCGGCCCGGCAATGGTGCCGTCCTTGGTGACATGGCCGACCAGCACCAGAGCGCAGCCGCTTTCCTTGGCGTAGCGGATCAGTTCAAGCGCGCAGCCGCGAACCTGCGAGACCGTTCCGGGCGCGCCTTCGATCGTGTCGGAATGCATCGTCTGGATCGAATCGATCACCAGCAGCGCTGGCGGCGGGCCCATGCCGAGCGTCGTCAGAATATCGCGCACCGAGGTCTCGGACGCGAGCCGGATCGGCGCGTCGGCCACGCCCATCCGGCTGGCGCGCAGGCGCACCTGTCCGGCGGCTTCCTCACCGCTGACGTAGACCACATCATTGCCGCCGCGCGCAATCGTCGCCGCCGTCTGGAGCAGCAAGGTGGACTTGCCGATCCCCGGATCGCCCCCGAGCAGCACCGCCGAGCCTGGCACCAGCCCGCCGCCCAATGCGCGGTCGAACTCAGCAAGGCCGGTCGACTTCCTCACCGGCAACTGTGTGGGCGCGTTCAGCGGCTCGAACGCCACCGCCCTGCCACCGCTCGACAGGTCGTGCTTCTGCGAGAACACCGTGGCGGGCACATCCTCGACCAGCGTGTTCCACTGCCCGCAATCGGCGCATTGCCCCTGCCAGCGGTGCGACACCGACCCACATTCCTGACACACATAACGGCGCTTGGTTTTTGCCATAGGTGATCGCCATAACGAGAACAGATGACGAACGCAATTGCATTGCGCCTGTCTGCCGCGCTAGACACTTGCCATGCGCCAGAAGGAACTGCGCCTTGCCCTTGTCTGCTACGGCGGCGTCAGCCTTGCGGTCTATATGCACGGTATCACCAAGGAGGTCTGGCACCTCGCCCGGGCGAGCCGCGCGTTCCACCATCCCGATGCCGTGCATCTCGACGGCGTGTCGGCGGCCTATCGCGACTTTCTCGCGCTGGTGGAGCGTGAACATGGTCTGCGCGTGCGCGTCCTTCCCGACATCCTCACCGGGGCGAGCGCCGGGGGGATCAATGCGGTGTTCCTGGCGCAGGCGATCCATGCCGGACACAGTCTCGAACCGCTCACCGATCTGTGGCTGTCCAATGCCGATGTCGAAGCGCTGACCGATCCTGATGCCGAGCCGATGTGGCGCTATGCCAAGCTGTGGGCGCAGCCGATCGCTGAATGGTTTCTGGCCCGCCCCGGCAATGCGGTGAGCGCCACCGTCTCGCCTGAAACCCGCGCCGAGGTGCGCGCCAAGGTGTCGCGGCTGGTGCGCGGGCGGTGGTTCAACCCGCCGTTCTCGGGCGCGCGCTTTTCGGCAATGCTTTACGAGGCGCTGACCAAGATGGCGGCTGAAGGCGACGGCGTTCCGCTGCTCCCCCACGGCCACCCGGTCGATCTGGCGGTCACCGCCACCGATTTTCGCGGCCATGCCGAAACCTTGCAGCTGAACTCGCCCGCGCAGGTCGAGGAAACCGAGCACCGCCTGCCGATCACCTTTCGGGCGCGGGCGGGTGGACAAGGCGCTGATGCAATGCTGGGTGATCCGCTCGAACTGGTGCTCGCCGCGCGCGCCACGGCGAGCTTTCCGGGTGCCTTCCCGCCGCTCACCCTCTCCGAAATCGACGCGCTGGCCGAAGCCGAGGGGCACCACTGGGCGAACCGCGGCAGCTTTCTTGCCCGCACCATGCCGACCCATGTCGCGCAGCGCAGCGTTGACGAGGTCGCGCTGATCGACGGGGCGGTGCTGGTCAATGCGCCTTTCGGGGCTGCGCTCGCCGCCTTGCACGGCCGCCCCGCCCAGCGCGAGGTCGACCGGCGCTTCGTCTATCTCGACCCGCGCCCCGACGGTGCCGGGCCGACCCCGGCGATGCGCGCGCGCGGGATCGGGTTCTTCGGCGCGATCTTCGGCTCGCTCTCCACCATTCCGCGCGAACAGCCGATCCGCGACGATCTGGAACGCATCGCCCAGCAGTCGCAGGACGCTGCACGGATCAAGCGGATCGTGATGGAGCTGCAAGGCGATATCGACCGCGCGGTGGAAAAGCTGTTCGGCTATACCTTCTTGCTCGACCGCCCCACCCCCAAGCGGCTTGCGGCATGGCGCGCCAAGGCCCAGCAGGCAGCAGCCGAGCGCGCAGGCTATGCCTTTGGTGCCTATGCTCTGGTCAAGTTCGAGGGGATCCTGACGGCGCTCGCCCGGCTGACCCTCAAGGCGGCAGGACGCGAGGGCGCCGATCCCGGGCCATTGGTGCACGCCTTGCGCTGCGAGCTGGAGGCGCGCGGCCTGTCGCAGCTCACCGATGCGCAAGGCGGTGCCAATCCGGCTGCGATCGCCTTCTTCCGTGCGCACGACACGGGCTTTCGCGTCCGCCGTCTGCAACTGCTCGCCCGCAAGCTGGCGCGCGATTGGGAGCTCGATCCCGACATCCCGGAAGATGCGCTCGATCGCGCCCGCGACCAGCTCTATGGCATCCTGGCGCTGTATTATCAGCCGGACGAGGACGTTCTGGCCTCAGCCCACTTTGCCGAAATCGCGCGGCGCGCGGTCGAAGCGCCGGGTGCGGTGCTCGATTACCTCGCCACATCCCGGCTATTGCCGGCGACTGATCTGGCGGCGGAGGAAATGCTGGTCGAGGCGCTGGAAGACAGCCCCAAGACATTGAAGCGCCGGATGCTGCTGACCTATCTGGGCTTTCCCTTCTACGATGTCGCGACCCTCCCCCTCTCGCGCCGCGAGGGGCTCGACGAGTTCAACCCGGTCAAGATTGACCGCATCTCGCCCGACGATGCGCTCTCGATCCGCGAAGGCGGCACGGCGGCGACGCTGCGGGGGATCGAGTTCTACAATTTCGGCGCCTTCTTCAGCCGCGACTACCGCGAGAACGACTATCTGTGGGGGCGTCTCCACGGAGCGGAGCGGATGATCGACCTTGTCGCCTCGACCGTGACCGGCGCGATGCGGGCCGAAGCCGTCGCGGCGGCCAAGCGCGCGGCGTTTCTGGCAGTGCTCGATGAGGAGGAAGCCGCCGGGCGCTGCCAGCGCGGGCTGGTGGAGCAGATCAGGGGTGAAGTGCGCGAGCGGATGGGTTAGCCGCTCGGCGGAATATCACGCGCCATCCAGCAGGCGTGCGGGCCGTAGGTTGCGACCTTTTCTGCCAGCGCGCCTGAGGTCGCGGCGGCGGTAAAGCCGAGGCGCCGCCAATAGGCAGCCGCACCCTCCACCGCGATCAGCTCTGCGCGGCGCAGACCATCGCGCGCGGCCCCTTGGAAGGCGTGGCCGATCAAGGCCTCACCAATCCCGAGGCCGCGCCCTGCCGAGGATACCGCCAGATCGTGAATGAACAGCACCTCGCTCGGCACGCCCTCGGCCAGCACCGTTCCCACAGGCGGCGGCGATTGCTCGGCCCAGCCATGCGCGAGGAGATAGCCCAGCAAGACGCCGTCCCGTCTGGCGGCAAGGGAATAGGTTGCCGCAAGCGTCATCCGGCTGGCAAAAGCGGCCTCCGCCTCGACCAGAAATGGCGGATAGGACTCAGCCTGTAGCGCGAGCGCCGCGGGCAGGTCGGATGGCCTGAGCGCGGCGATGGTCATGGCAGGCGTGTCAGCCGTCATTGCAGAAGCCGATCGCGGGGTCAGGGCTTCAGCGGCGCAAAAAACAACAGCATCACCAATCGCGAATCATCCGGTGCCGTGCCGAAACCGGGGGCGGCGTTGTGGAACTGCCAGGGCGAAAACAGCAGCAGGCGGTTGAAGCGAGCCGGCACGCGCATGGTGCGCTCCCACTTGGCCGGGAGCGTCGTGTCGCGGTTGACCACATCCTCCACCAGCGCATTGACGTCGCTGTAACCGCTCGCCGCGATGCGCGCCGGGTCTTGCGGGACGGCCTCCAAGCCGGTGCGCTTGTGACGGAAAAAATCGGTGCCGCCCGCATCCGGCCTTGCGCAATCTTCTGGGCGCGAGAGGTAGAGGATGCCGGAATAGCTTGCGGGGTCGATATGCACCCCGCTCTTGCCTTTCGCGCCCTTGGGGGTGAGGCGGCAATGGCCGTGCTGCGTGCCCGGCGCGGGGCCGAGTGTCACGCCCAGCAGGCGCGAGACCGCCGCGTCGAGCGCGCCCGTATCGAGCGGCGCGGAGGAATTCAGGCCGGGGAAATTGCCGTGCTGCTTGGCCGGATCATATTCCAGCCCCAGCGCCGCGCGCCGCGCCGCGTAGGGATCAGCCAGAAAGTCGTCGACGATCAGGAGTGAGGGAAGCACGCCGCCCTCAGCCCCCGAACACGTCTTTCAGCTTGTCGAAGAAGCCCCGGCTTTCGGGACATTCATCGCCAGTTTCGGTCGCCTTGAACTCCTCGAGGATTTCCTTCTGGCGGCGCGAAAGTTTGGTCGGGGTTTCGACCACGATTTCGGCAACGAGATCCCCCCGCCCGCGCCCTTGCAGCACCGGCATACCTGCCCCGCGAATGCGCAGCTGCTTGCCTGACTGGATGCCAGCGGGAATTTCGAGCCGGTTGGTTGAGCCATCAAGATCGGGAATCTCGACACATCCCCCCAGCGCTGCCGTGGTGAAGCTCACCGGCACGCGCGTCGTCAGCGTTGTGCCTTCGCGTTCGAACACGGCGTGGGGCTTCACGTGGAGGAAGATGTAGAGATCGCCCGGCGGCGCGCCGCGCTGGCCGGCCTCGCCCTTGCCTGACAGGCGGATGCGGGTGCCGGTGTCGACACCTGCGGGGATTTCGACCTTCAAGGTCTGCCCCTTGTCGACCCTGCCCTCGCCCCGGCAGACGCGGCAGGGGTTTTCGATCACCGTGCCGCGCCCGTTGCAGGTCGGGCACGGGCGCTCGATCACGAACAAGCCCTGCTTGGCGCGCACTGTGCCCATGCCATGGCACAGATTGCACTGGCGTTCGGAGGTGCCGGGTGTCGCGCCGGTGCCGTCGCAGGTGTCGCAGGATTGCGAGACTTCGATCTCGATCTCGGTCGATTTGCCGTGGAATGCCTCTTCGAGGCTCACCTGCAGATCATAGCGCAGATCGGCGCCGCGCCGGTTGGGCTGACGCTGCGCGCCGCCCCCGCCGCCAAAGGCGCTGCCGAAGATCGTCTCGAAGATGTCGCCGATGTCGGCAAAACCGTCTGCACCGCGCCCGCCAAAGCCGCCGCCGCCGAACGGCCCACCCCCGCCGCCGCCATTCATGCCGCGGGTGAAAGCCTCATGGCCATAGCGATCATAGGCCGCGCGCTTCTGCGGGTCCTTGAGGCAATCATAGGCCTCGTTGATCGCCTTGAACTTGGCCTCGGCACCCGCGTCGCCCGGATTGCGGTCCGGGTGCCACTTCATGGCGAGCTTGCGATAGGCGCTCTTGAGCGTCGCGCCATCGGCGTCGCGGCTGCACTCGAGCGTTGCGTAATAGTCGGTCTGGGTCGCCATTTTTCAGCCTTCCTTACCCACCCGTCACCCCCGCGCGAACGGGGGGCCAGCTCATTGCGCCGGGTGGCTCATAGCCGAGCTGGATCCCCGCCTGCGCGGAGATGACGAGGGAGTGATCAGGATGATCGCTCAGCCCTTCTTGTCTTCGTCGACCTCGGAAAACTCGGCGTCGACGACGTCTTCAGCCGGAGCCTCTTCGGCGGCAGCAGCCTCGCCCTCGGGCCCGGCGGCCTGACCGGCTTCATAGATCTGCTGGCCCATCTTCATGGCCGCCTGCGTAAGCGCCTGCGCCTTGGCGCTGATGTCATCGGCATCGCCGCCTTCGAGCGCGGTCTTGACCGCCGCGATGGCTTCCTCGACCTCGGTCTTGGTGGCCGCGTCGATCTTGGCCCCGTGCTCTTCAAGCTGCTTTTCGGTCGCGTGCACAAGGCTGTCAGCCTGGTTGCGCGCTTCGGCAGCAGCACGGCGCTTCTTGTCCTCTTCGGCGAACTTCTCTGCGTCCTTGACCATCTGGTCGATGTCAGCGTCCGACAGACCGCCCGAGGCCTGGATCTTGATCGTCTGCTCCTTGCCGGTGCCCTTGTCCTTGGCCGCCACGGACACAATCCCGTTGGCGTCGATGTCGAAGGTCACTTCGATCTGCGGCACGCCGCGCGGGGCGGGCGGAATGCCGATCAGGTCGAAATTGCCGAGCAGCTTGTTGTCCGCCGCCATCTCGCGCTCGCCCTGATAGACCTTGATCGTCACCGCGTTCTGGTTGTCCTCGGCGGTCGAGTAGGTCTGGGTCTTCTTGGTCGGGATGGTGGTGTTGCGGTCGATCATGCGGGTGAACACGCCGCCCAGCGTTTCGATGCCGAGCGAGAGCGGGGTCACGTCGAGCAGCAGCACGTCCTTGACGTCGCCCTGAAGCACGCCCGCCTGAATCGCCGCGCCCATGGCGACGACTTCATCCGGGTTCACGCCGGTGTGCGGCTTGGCGCCGAAGAAGGCTTCAACGACTTCGCGCACCTTGGGCATACGGGTCATGCCACCCACGAGGATCACCTCGTCGACCTGATCCTTGGTGACGCCCGCATCGGCCAGTGCCTTCTTGCACGGTTCAAGCGTGCGCTGGATCAGCCCGTCGACCATCTTTTCGAGGTCGGCGCGGGTGATCGTTTCGACGAGGTGCAGCGGGGTGGTGCTGCCGCCTTCCATGCGCGCGGTGATGAAGGGCAGGTTGATCTCGGTCGAAGCCGCGCTCGACAGTTCGATCTTGGCCTTTTCGGCCGCTTCCTTCAGGCGCTGAAGCGCAAGCTTGTCGGTCTTGAGATCCATCTGCTCCTTCTTCTTGAAGGAATCCGCGAGGAACTCGACGATCGCATTGTCGAAGTCTTCACCGCCGAGGAAGGTGTCGCCATTGGTCGACTTCACTTCGAACACGCCGTCGCCGATTTCGAGGATCGAGACGTCGAAGGTGCCGCCGCCAAGGTCGTAGACGGCGATGGTCTTGCCGTCTTCCTTGTCCATCCCGTAAGCGAGCGCCGCGGCAGTCGGCTCGTTGATGATGCGCAGCACTTCAAGGCCGGCGATCTGCCCTGCATCCTTGGTCGCCTGACGCTGGGCGTCGTTGAAATAGGCGGGCACGGTGATGACGGCCTGCGTCACGGTCTCGCCCAGATAGCTCTCGGCGGTTTCCTTCATCTTCTGCAGGATGAAGGCGCTGATCTGCGAGGGGCTGTAATCTTCGCCGCCCGCATTGACCCAGGCATCGCCGTTCTTGCCCTTGGTGATCTTGTAGGGGACGAGCTCCATGTCCTTCTTGGTCATGGGATCGTCGAACCGGCGGCCGATCAGGCGCTTGATCGCGAACAGGGTGTTGTCGGGGTTGGTGACCGCCTGACGCTTGGCCGGCTGGCCGATCAGGCGCTGGCCATCCTTGGTGAAGGCGACGATCGAGGGCGTGGTGCGCGCGCCTTCCGAATTCTCGATGACCTTGGGCTTGCCGCCGTCCATGACTGCGACGCAGGAATTGGTGGTGCCGAGGTCGATACCGATTACTTTACCCATTGCTTTCCCATCCATGAGGACAATTGTTGGACACCGCTGCCGTCGGCTTCCCGGTTGTCGGCAAAGCACCTTGGCGGCTCGTTTGTGACGGCGATATAGGTGCGGTTTCGCTTGGCACAAGAGACCGGGCACCCTAGTTTTGGATGCCTTCCACGGCTGCGTCACACAGGAGAGACTTGCGTGAAAACTATTTGCCTTGCCACACGCGCGGTATGCGCTGCGGCGCTGCTTGCAGGCGTTGCGGCCTGCGCTCCTGATGCGGACGCACCGACACAGGCCGAGCCGCGCGCTGTTGCCAACGCCGGGCTTACCGTCAGCAATGCCAGGATCGTGCTGGCCCCGGTCGCAGGCAACCCGGCGGCGGCCTATTTCGACCTGTCCTACAACGGCAAGTCCGGCGTAAGCCTGACCGGTGTCGAGGTCGAAGGCGCAGGGATGACGATGATCCATGACTACGCCAACACAGGCGGCAAGGCGCAGATGGTGATGGCCGATAGCGTGCCGCTTACCGAGGGGGCGCCGGTCACCTTTGCGCCGGGCGGGTTGCACGTGATGGCGATGGAGCCGACCGATGCGCTCAAGCCCGGCGGCACCGCCAGGCTGACGCTGATCCTCTCCGATCAGACCAAGGTGACTGTCGATGCGCCGGTGAAAGCGGCCGGGGACGAACGCTGACCGACACGCCGCCAGCCTGTCCGGTCGGCGGCGAGCGCGCGCTGACCGCGGGCGAGGTCGCACTTGCCCGGTCGATGTTTGGCGATGCGATTGATTATGCGCCGGTGCGGATCAAGCGCCGCAAGTTCTTCCCGCTTCACCCCCGGGGTGTGACGATGGCGCCGATGGGCCATCTCCACTTCCACCCCGGCGCGGCGCATTACTGCGACGATTTCGCCGCCGCCTCGCTCGAACGGCAAGCGCATTTCATCCACGAGATGGTGCACGTCTGGCAGGCGCAGACCCGCGGCCGCTGGCATCTGGTGCTGCGCCGCCATCCGTGGTGCCGCTATGACTATGCCTTGAAGCCGGGCTGGACGCTCGAACGCTACGGGATCGAGCAGCAGGCCGAAATCGTGCGCCACGCCTTCCTGCTGCGCGAGGGTGCTGTGGTCGCCGGCGCTCCGGCACTGGCGACCTACGCGGCCATCCTGCCCTTCAACGCCTAGTCCGGCTTCTTCGCCACCGCCACCATCGCGGCGCGCAGCAGGCGATCCTTGATCATCCAACCCGCCTGCATTTCCGAGACGATCGTGCCCGGTTCGTGATCGGCAGAGGGAACCTCCAGCATCGCCTGGTGCTGGTTGGGGTCGAGCGGCAGGCCGACGGCGGCAATGCGGGTGATCCCATTGCTGGCGAACACCTTTTCCAGCTCGCGCTGGGTCGCTTCGAGCCCGACAACGAGCCCCTTCATGCTGTCATCCTCGCGCAAGGCCTGCGGAATCGCGTCGATGGCGCGCGACAGATTGTCAGCAACCGACAGAATATCGCGAGCAAAGCCGGTCGCGGCATAGGCGCGCGCTTCGTCCTTTTCGCGTTCGAGACGGCGGCGCACGTTCTGGGTTTCGGCCTGCGCGTAGAGCACTTCCTGCTTGGCGGCATCGAGATCGCGCTTCAGCGATTCGAGCGCCTCGGCGAGCGGGCTTTCATCCTCGCCGCCTTCGCGCAGATGTTCGGGCACACCCTTCAATTCATCTTCAACCGCCTGATCCAGCGGCTTTTCGTTCTCGGTCATGTCGGTTTGGCTTTCCATTCAAGCGATGAGCTTGCCCAGCGAACGGGCGGTCAGATCCACCATGGGGACGACGCGGGCGTAATTCAACCGCGTGGGGCCGATCACCCCCAAGACGCCGACCACCCGCCCCTCGCGGTCGCGATAGGGCGAGGCGATGACGCTGGAGCCGCTGAGCGCGAACAACCGGTTCTCGCTGCCGATGAAGATCCGCGTTGCATCAGCCTCGCGCGCCGAATCGAGCAGTTCGGCGACCGATTGCTTGTTTTCGAGGTCTTCGAGCAGCATCCGCACCCGTTCGATATCGCCGAGCGCTGCCTCGTCGAGCAGGTTGGCGGCGCCCCGGACAATCAGCACAGGCCGCGCGGCAGCGTCCGCGCTCCACACCGCCAGCCCGCGTTCGACCAGATCGCGGCTGGCATCATCGAGCTGGGAGCGACCGGTGCTGATCTCCGCCCGCATCGCGGCAGCCGCCTCGGCGAGCGTGCGGCCCGCAAGCCGCGCCGTGATGTAGTTCGACGCGCGGTCGAGCGCGCCGGGCGAAAGCGCGCCGCCGATGGTCAGCACGCGGTTCTCGACTCCGCCATCCTCGCCCACCAGCACCGCCAGCGCGCGGCCCTGCCCGAGGTCGACGAGACTGAATTGGGCGAGACGCTGTTCGCGCGGGGCAACCAGCACCATCCCCGCCGCACCCGACAAGTCGGACAGGATCGCGCTCGCCTGCTTCAAGGCGGCTTCCACCGGCCCGGCTTCGGCAAGCCGCGCCTCGATTGCTGCCTGTTCCTGCGCGGTCGGTTCGGCCACTCGCATCATGCCATCGACGAAAATCCTGAGGCCCGCATCGGTCGGCATCCGTCCCGCACTGGTGTGCGGTGCGGCCAGCAACCCCGCCGCCTCCAGATCGGCGAGCACCGAACGGATCGAAGCGGGCGAGAGGTTGAGCGTGCCGTCTGCCGCCAGCGTCTTGGAGCCTACCGGTTGGCCGCTTTCGATATAGCCTTCGACCACACGCTGAAAAATGTCGCGCGCGCGGGCTGTCAGTTCGGTGACGGGAAGCGATGCCATGGGGGCAATCTTAGTCTTTGCGCTTGCCGCGACAAGTGGGCCGCGCCTAATGGCCGGCAAGCCTCAAACGGAGTTTTCCATGCGCCCTTCAGGACGCGCGCCCGATGAAATGCGCGCCATCACCATCGAAACCGGTTTCACCAAGCACGCCGAAGGATCGGTGCTGATCGGCTTCGGCGATACCAAGGTGCTGTGCACCGCGAGCGTCGAAAAGGGCGTCCCGCCATGGCTGCGGGGCAAGGGCGAAGGCTGGGTGACGGGCGAATACTCGATGCTCCCGCGCGCCACCCACACCCGCGGCGCACGCGAGGCGGCCAAGGGCAAGCAATCGGGCCGCACGCAAGAAATCCAGCGGCTTATCGGGCGTTCCTTACGCGCCGTAGTAGATTTGCAGAAGCTCGGCGAGCGACAGATCACCTTGGATTGCGACGTGATCCAGGCCGATGGTGGCACGCGCACCGCCGCCATCTCGGGCGCGTGGATCGCGCTGCGGCTGGCGGTCAACGGCTTGATGGCCTCTGGCGACATCAAGCATGATCCGATTCAGGCGCAGGTCGCCGGCATTTCCTGCGGCATCTTCAAGGGCACGCCCGTCCTCGACCTCGATTACGATGAGGATTCGAACGCGGAAGCCGACGGCAATTTCGTGCTGCTCTCGGGCGGCAAGATTGCCGAGGTGCAGGCGACGGCCGAAGGCGCGACCTATGACGAGGAAGCGCTCCTGCGCCTCCTGCGCCTCGCCCGCATCGGCTGCGACCGGATCTTTGCGGCGCAGCTGGACGCGGTGAAATGACACGCCGGATCGGCTCCGGCACCCTGGTGATTGCCACGCACAACGCGGGCAAGCTCAAGGAAATCTCCGCGCTGCTCGATCCTTACGGGGTGAAGTGCATCTCCGCCGGATCGCTCGGTCTGCCCGAGCCGGCGGAAACCGGCACCACTTTCGCGCAGAACGCGCTGATCAAGGCGCGGTCGGCGGCGGAGGCTTCGGGGCTGGCGGCGCTGGCGGATGACAGCGGGCTGAGCGTCGCAGCACTCGGCGGGCGGCCCGGTGTCTATACCGCCGACTGGGCCGAGCGGCAGTGGTTCGAAGGCGCGCCGGGGCGCGACTGGTACATGGCGATGGGCAAGGTCGAAGGGCTGCTCGCCCAGCAAGGCCCCGAGGTTGACCGCGCCGCCGCCTTCCACTGCGTTCTGGCGATTGCCTGGCCTGATGGCGAGCACGTGATCTATGAAGGCACGTGTCAGGGCACTCTCACCTGGCCACCGCGCGGGGAAATGGGGTTCGGCTATGATCCGGTGTTCGTGCCGACGGGCAGCGCCTTGACCTTCGCGGAAATCCCCCCCGAAGCCAAGCACGACGTCAGCCACCGCGCGGATGCCTTCGCCAAGCTGGTCGCCGAACAGTTCGGCTGAGCGCTCCCGTCAGCGCTGCGCCAGCCTTGCAGCCGGATCGAGGTGGTAGCCGATCAAATTGCCTGCGGGCCAGTAGCGGCAGACCAGCACTTCATGCCGCGCATTGACCGCGCTGGCACAGCCGACTTCCTGCGTTTCGGGCCAGATGATCTGGGTATAATGCCCGACATCGCTCCAGCGCCCGGTGGTCGCAACATCGGGGAAGGTGCCGGGCCGAAACAGGCGCTTTTCGGCCAGAAACAGCCCGATCATCTGCCCCGGCGCATAGGTATCGCGCGTGCCTTTCCACAGGTTCTCGCCCTGGCCGATGGCGAGCAGGTCTGGTGCGTGCTGGAACGCGCCGCGCTGTGCGAGGTTTTCCGCCCAGGCCTTGGCATCGCGCATCAGGGCATGGTTCCAGCGCAGCTTGCCAAGGCCGACTTCGGCGCGCGCTTCGTTATGCTCGGCGAGCCATTCCTGCTCGGCCGGGTAAAGCGGGCGCTGGTCTTGCGGTAGAGCGGGCGCTGCTGTCATAAGCACCACGGCGCCCAGCAGACGCGCCATCAGGGTCGAGGAACAGGAACTCCGCATGGCATTTGTCTATGCACCAACGGTTAAGCGGGGCTGAAAATTTCCCCTGTGGCCCGCGCGCTTTATATCCACTGGCCGTTCTGCGCCAAGAAATGTCCCTATTGCGACTTCAACTCGCATGTGCGCGCCGGTGTCGACGTGGCGGCGTGGCAGGCCGCGCTCATCGCCGATATGCGCGCCGAGGCCGAGGTGGCGGGCGGCGAGGCGCTGACCTCGATTTTCTTCGGCGGCGGCACGCCCTCGCTGATGCCCCCTGCCCTTGTCGCCGCGCTGCTGGCAGAAGCGGAGCGGCTGTGGGGCTTCGATCCGTCAATCGAAATCACGCTGGAGGCCAACCCCTCCTCGGTCGAAGCGGCAAACTTTGCAGCGCTGGCGGGTGCGGGGGTGAACCGCGTCTCGCTCGGTGTGCAGTCGTTGGACGATGCCGAACTGCGCTTCCTCGGGCGGCTGCACGGTGCCGAAGAAGCGCTGGCGGCGCTGGAGACCGCGCAGACACATTTTGCACGGGTGAGCTTCGACCTGATCTATGCCCTGCCCGGCCATACCCCCGAATTGTGGGAACAGCGCCTTGCGCGCGCGCTGGGGTTCGGGACGGGGCACCTTTCGCTCTATCAGCTGACGATCGAGCCCGGCACGCGCTTTGCCAGCGACGTGCGGCGCGGGCGCCTGACCCCGCTCGATGACGACGAGGCCGCCGCGCTGTTCGATCTGACGCAGGAGCGCACCGCCGCTGCAGGCCTCCCCGCCTATGAGACCAGCAACCACGCCCGCGGGGGGCAAGAGAGCCGCCACAACCTCGCCTATTGGCGCTATCAGGATTACGCCGGGATCGGCCCCGGCGCGCATGGGCGGCGCGGCGGCGTGGCGACAGTGCGGCACAAGAAGCCCGAGAATTTCCTCAAGGCGGTCGCCACCCAAGGCAACGGCATCGCAGAGGCGCGTGCTTTGGCGGTGAGCGACCAGGCCGCCGAAGCGCTGTTAATGGGGCTGCGGCTGACCGAGGGCGTCGATCTGGCGGCGCTCTCGGCGCGCTTCGGTCTGCCGCTCGCCGGGCTGATCGACGAAGCCGCGCTAGCCCGGCTCGCCGACCTTGGGCTGATGTGGCGCGAGGGTGCGCGCATCGGTGTCGCGCCGCCCGGACGCGGGCTGCTCGACGCCTTGCTGGGCGAGCTGGTTGCCGACAGTCTGGTCACGGCATGAGCGCGGGCGATCTGCTAGCGATCTGGCGCGCGCATCTCGCGGATAATCGCCGCCGCTCGCCGCATACGGTGCGCGCCTACGGGGATGCGGCGGCGCGGCTGATGGCGGCGTTGGGGTGTGCGGACTGGGCGGATGTGGCGCGGGTGGAGGCGCATCACCTGCGCGCACACCTCGCCGCGCGGCGGGCAGAGGGTCTCGGCAATGCCAGCACCGCGCGCGAGCTTTCCGCGCTCAAGGCCTTCATCGCCTTTGCCAGAGCGCAGGCGGGCGATCCCGACCCCGCCACCCCGCGCCTGCGCGGCCCCCGGATCAAGAAAGGCCTCCCCCGACCCGTCACCCCCGACGAGGCAGTGAACCTCACGGACATGGTCGACGGACTTGCGGGAGACGGTTGGATCGGCGCGCGCGACCGGGCGGTGCTGCTCTTGATGTACGGCTCGGGCCTGCGCATCGCCGAGGCGCTGTCGCTGAAGGGCAGCGATGCGATGCTGGGTGATGTGTTGCTGGTGACCGGCAAGGGCGGCAAGCAGCGGGCCGTGCCGATCCTCCCGATCACGCGGGCGGCGGTGGCGGCCTATGCGCGCAGCTGCCCCTACCCCCTCCCCGCATCAGAGCCGCTGTTCAGGGGCGCGAAGGGCGGGCCGCTGTCGCCTGCGATGGTGCAGCGCGCGATGGCGCAGGCGCGCCGCGCCTTGGGGCTGCCCGATACGGCAACGCCCCATGCGCTCCGGCACTCCTTTGCCACGCACCTCTTGAGCGCGGGGGCTGATCTGCGCTCGCTTCAGGAGTTGCTCGGCCATGCATCGCTGGGGTCGACCCAGATCTACACCCGGGTCGATGCCGCCGCCTTGCTGGAGAATTACCGCAAGGCCCACCCGCGGGGCTAGGATTACTCGCCGTTCTCGTGCGCCTTGACCGGCTTCCAGGTCACCACGCGGTAGACATAGAACAGCACGCCTGCGAGCACGAAGGCGACAACCCCATAACCCGCCAGCTTCTCGAACCGTTCGACCAGCGGAGCAGCGGTCTGACCGCCGAAGATCAGGACTGCGTTCCACACGCCCGAACCAAGCGCCGTGAACAGGCAGAAGCGCCACAGCTTCATGTGCGCGAGCCCCGCCGGCAGCGAGACAATGGTGCGCAGGATCGGCGAGAAGCGCAGCAGGAACACGATCCCGTCACCATATTTGCGGAAGATGTCGCGCGCCTTGGTGAACTCGTCCCATTCGAAGGTCAGCCAGCGGCCCCAGCGGTCGATGATGCGCTTCAACTGCTCCTCGCTCCAGCGCACCCCGATCCAGTACCAGAACAGGTTGCCGAAGACCGTGCCGAGCGTGGCGACGATCCACACCGCCCAGAAGGTCATCTCCCCCTTGGCCACCAGCAATCCGGCGCCGCCCATGATCACTTCGGACGGGATCGGCGGGAAAATGTTTTCGGCCGCCATCAGCAGGAAGATGCCGAGATAGCCGCCCTTGTTGAGCAGTTCGAGGAGGAAGTCGGTCATGGTGCCCGGTCAGTTGGAGGGTCGGGAGGTCAGGCCTGAGCGTGGCGTTCGACCCCGCGCTCGGCAAGGCGGCGTTCGATCGCATCCCAGATCATGCCCGCCGTATCAGTCTGGTTGAAGCGGTCAATCGCAACGATGCCCGTGGGCGAGGTGACGTTGATCTCGGTGAGCCATTGGCCGCCGATGACGTCAATGCCAACAAAGGTGAGGCCAAGGCGTTTCAGATCCGGGCCGAGTGCCGCGCAAATCTCCTGTTCGCGCGCGGTCAGCTCGGTTGGCTGCGCCGATCCCCCCATCGCAAGGTTGCTGCGAAACTCGCCCTCGCCCGGCACGCGGTTGATCGCGCCGGCGACTGCGCCATCGATCAGCACGATGCGCTTGTCGCCCTTGGCGACTTCAGGGAGGAAGGGCTGCACCATGTGCGGCTCGGGCCAGGTCTGGTTGAAGACCTCGAACAGAGCGGTCAGGTTCTCGCCGTTCTCGCCGATGCGGAAGATCGCCTTTCCGCCATTGCCATGGATCGGCTTGACCACGATCGCGCCGTGCTTGGCCATGAAGCGCCGCACTTCGTCCACGCTGCGCGTCACGAGCGTCGGCGGCATGAAGCGGCGGTAGTTAAGCACCATCACCTTTTCAGGGCTGTTGCGGACATTGGCCGGGTCATTGACCACCAGCGTCTCGTGCCCGATCCGTTCGAGCAGGTGGGTCGCGGTGATATAGCCCATGTGGAACGGCGGATCCTGCCGCATCAGCACGACATCGACATCCCTGCCGAGATCGAGCCGCACCTGTTCGCCGCGGGTGAAGTGATCGCCCTCGACCCGCTGCACCGTCACCGGGAAGGCATGGGCGAAGAGGCGGTCATCCTCGTCGAGCGTCAGGCTTTCGACGTGATATTCGTAGACCGTATAGCCCCGCGCCTGCGCGGCCAGCATCAGCGCGAAGGAACTGTCGCCAGCGATCTTGATGGTGTCGATGGGGTCCATCTGGACGGCGATGCGCAAGGTCATTCATCAGGCTCCGTTGGGATCAGCCGAAAGGCATCCAGGCGTTTTCGATGTGGGTGGGCTTGCTGCCGGGTGCAAGCAGGATGACGTCGATGCGGATGTCCTCGCCTTGGGTGGCATAGTCCTGCCACACCATTTCGACCGCCGCCGCAACGCGGGCGAGACGGCGCTCGTCGATCGCATCGCCAAGCTGTGCGGCCCGCGCCCGCCACTTGACTTCGACAAAGGCGATGAGGCCGGGCTTGCGGGCGATGAGATCGATTTCGCCTGCCTTGGTCTTCACCCGCTCGGCGACAATCCGCCATCCGGCTTGGGCGAGGAACATCGCAGCCTCCGCCTCGCCCTCACGCCCGCGCTGGTCGGCGTCGCGGCGCTGGTCTGGCGTGCGCGGGTTCATTCGACCTTCAGCTCCAGCGCGCGGGCGTAGAGCGTAGCGCGATCAATCCCGGTTGTCTTGGCGACGATCCCCGCCGCCTTGCCCGGCCCCGCATCGGCGAGCGCGGCGCGCAGCAGCGCGTCGGCATCAAGCACCGGCGCCTCGTCCTCACCCGGCGGACCGATCAGCAGCACGATCTCGCCCTTGGGGGGATGCGCGGCGTAATGCGCGGCCAGCATCGCGGCGGTGCCGGTGCGACATTCCTCGTGGAGCTTGGTCAATTCCCGCGCGACCGCGATCTCGCGGGTCGGCCACAGGTCGGCAATCGCCAGCAATGACCGCTCCAGACGCGGCGCCGTTTCGTAGAACACCAGCGTCGCTGCGACCTCCGCCAGCCCTTCGAGCGCCTCGGTTCGTGCCTTGTCCTTGACCGGCAGGAAGCCTGCAAACAGGAAGCGGTCGGACGGCAGACCCGCCATCGCCAGCGCGGAGATGGCAGCGCACGGGCCGGGGATGCTCGTCACCGTCACGCCGGCTGCGCGCGCCTCGCGCACCAGACGATAGCCCGGATCGGAGATCAGCGGCGTGCCCGCATCCGACACCAGCACAACCGGCGCCTGCCTCGCCTCGTCGATCACCCGCGCGCGCACATCAGGCGGCGCGTGATCGTCAAGCCGCTGGAGGCGCGCCTTGATTCCGTAATGTTTCAACAGCTTGCCGGTTACCCGCGTATCCTCGCAGGCGATCAGCGCCGCTCCGCTCAGCACGGCCAGCGCGCGCAGGGTGATGTCGCCGAGATTGCCAATCGGGGTCGCAACGATATACAGCCCGGGTACGGGTTCCCACGTGGGAAGGGATGGCAGTTCGATGGGTTTCACAGCCAAACCCATGGAGCACGACTGAGGGGTCGGCAAGAATGAAGCTTTGGCAAGGTGCGAATTGGGCCACTTGGCTCGTGGCTGCGGCGCGCGGCTTGCGGTCTCGCCATCTGGCGGTCGCGGGCGCGGCGCTGCTGACCGGGGCGTGCGCCGTGATCCCCAAGAGCGATGCGCCCACCGCTGCCCCGCCCCCTGCCCCCGCGCCTGAGCCTTCGGCGACCGCGCTGCCGACCGATACCGGCCGCCACCGCATCGCGCTGCTGGTGCCGCTGTCGGGCGACACCGCGCCGGTGGGGCAAGCCATTGCCAATGCCACCACCATGGCGCTGCTCGATACCGGGGCGGATAACCTGCGGATCACCACCTATGATACCACCGAGGGGGTCAGCACCGCGGCCAAGAAGGCGATTGCCGATGGCAACAAGCTGATCCTCGGGCCGCTCAGCGCTGATGCCGTTCCCGCCGTGCAAGCCGCCGCGCGGCCTGCGGGGGTGCCGGTGATCGCCTTTGCCAACGACGCGAGCGTCGCTGCTGCCGATGTCTTCGTGATCGGCCATCTGCCCGAACAGTCGATCCGCCGCTCCGTCGCCTTTGCCCGCAGCCGCGGTGCGGCGCGCTTTGCCGTGCTGACGCCCGAGGGTGACTATGGCAGCCGCGCTGTCGTCTCGCTCGAGAATGCGTTGCGTGACTATGGCGGATCGCTCGTTCGGCGCGAAGGCTATGCCCGCGGCAATACCTCGATCGTCAGCGCGGCCGCCCGGCTGCGCGCGGCCGGCGGGTTCGATACCGTGCTGATCGCCGACAGCGCCCGGCTCGGGATCGACGCGGCCAGCGAGCTCAACAAGTCCGCCCGCAATCGCACCCGCATCCTCGGCACCGAATTGTGGAGCGGCGAAGCCTCGCTCGCCCGCACCCCGGCGCTGGAAGGGGCGCTGTTCTCGGCGGTGTCCGACCAGCGCTATCGCCGCTTTGCCGACAGCTACGCCGCCCGTTTCGGCGCCCAGCCTTACCGGGTGGCAACGCTCGGCTATGACGCCGTGCTGCTGACCTTGCGGGTCGCGCGCGACTGGAAGGTCGGCACGCCCTTTCCCAAGAAGGAGCTCTACGACAAGGGCGGCTTTCTCGGCGTCGATGGCGCATTCCGCTTTGCGCCCAACGGGGTGGTCGAGCGTGCGCTGGAAGTGCGCGAGATCAAGGGCGGCGAGGTAACGGCGGTTGACCCGGCGCCGACCGGCTTCGGGAAGTGAGTATAATCGCGGGGGATGGCTTGAGGCAGACGCGCGCGGCCCTATAACCGGGCGCATGGCCGACCCCACCCCCGACGATCTCTTCGCCAACACCCCCACCTCCAGCGGCGATTACAACGCCTCTGCCATCGAGGTGCTGGAAGGGCTGGAGCCCGTCCGCCGCCGCCCCGGTATGTATATCGGCGGGACGGATGATCGCGCCTATCACCACCTCGCCGCCGAAGTGCTCGACAATGCCATGGACGAGGCGGTCGCAGGCCACGCCACGCGGATCGAGGTGCGGCTCGACGAAGGCAACCGGTTGAGCATCGCCGACAACGGGCGCGGGATTCCGGTCGACGAACACCCCAAGTTCCCGGGCAAGTCGACCCTTGAAGTGATCCTTTCAACCTTGCACTCGGGCGGCAAGTTCTCCGGCAAGGCCTATGCCACCAGTGGCGGCTTGCACGGGGTCGGCATAAGCGTGGTCAATGCCCTGTCGGTGCATACCCGCGTCGAAGTGGCGCGCGAGAAGCAGCTCTATGCGCAGGAATTCGCACGCGGAGTGACGCTGGGAGCGATCCAGAACCTTGGCCCTACCCCCAACCGGCGCGGCACCACGGTCAGCTTTACCCCCGATCCCGAAATCTTCGGCGATCGCAGCTTCAACCCAAAGCGCTTGTTCAAGCTCGCGCGGTCGAAGGCCTATCTGTTTGCCGGCGTGGAAATCCGCTGGAAATGCGCCCCCTCGCTCGCCAGCGAGGATGTGCCGGCCGAGGCGGTGTTCAAGTTCCCCGGCGGCCTTGCCGATCACCTCGCCGAACAGGTGGGAAGCCGCGAATGCGTGACCGCGCAGCCTTTTGCCGGATCGCAGGACTTCCCCGTCATTGATGGCGTCGGGCAAGGCCGGGTCGAATGGGCGCTGGCCTGGCCGCTCTATTCGGACGGCTCGACCTCCTGGTACTGCAACACCGTGCCGACCCCCGATGGCGGCACCCACGAACAGGGTCTGCGCACGGCCCTGACGCGCGGCCTCAGGGCGTTCGGAGAGCTGGTCGGCGCGAAAAAGGCCAAGGACATCACCGCCGATGACGTGATGACCGGCTGCGAGGTGATGCTCTCGGTCTTCATCCGCGATCCGCAGTTCCAGTCCCAGACCAAGGATCGCCTGACCTCGCCCGAGGCTGCGCGTCTGGTCGAGAACGCGGTGCGCGACCATTTCGACCACTTCCTCACCGACAATATGGAGCGCGGGAAGGCGCTGCTCGGCGAAGTGATGGAGCGCATGGACGAGCGCCTCAAGCGCAAGGCCGAGCGCGAGATCAAGCGCAAGACCGCGACCAACGCCAAGAAGCTGCGCCTGCCCGGCAAGCTTACCGATTGCTCTGGCGAAGGCGGGCGCGAGACCGAGCTGTTCATCGTCGAAGGCGACAGCGCAGGCGGCAGTGCCAAGCAGGCGCGTGACCGCAAGAGCCAGGCGATCCTCCCGATCCGCGGCAAGATCCTCAACGTCGCATCCGCCACCGCCGACAAGATCCGCGCCAACAGCGAAATCGCCGACCTGATCCTCGCCATGGGCTGCGGCACGCGCAAGGACTGCATCGCCGACAATCTGCGCTACGATCGGATCATCATCATGACCGACGCGGATGTTGACGGCGCGCATATCGCCACGCTCTTGATGACCTTCTTCTTTCAGGAAATGCCCGACATCGTCCGGCGCGGGCACCTGTTCCTTGCCCAGCCTCCGCTCTACCGGCTGACCGCAGGCAAGGAGAGCCGCTACGCCCGTGATGACGCGCACCGGGCCGAACTTGAAGCGACGGTGTTCAAGGGCAAGAAGGTCGAGGTCGCCCGCTTCAAGGGCCTTGGCGAGATGAACCCGCAGCAATTGCGCGAAACCACCATGGCCCCTGAAACGCGCGGCCTTATCCGCATCACGCTGCCGGCGGAATACGAACAGCGCGCCAGCGTCGCGCGCCTCGTTGACGAGCTGATGGGCCGCAACCCCGAACACCGCTTCAACTTCATCCAGAACCGCGCGGGCGAGGTGGACCGCGACCTGATCGACGCCTGAGGCCTTGCATCTGCGCCTCGGCAGAAAAATCGCGCCCGCTTTGTAAGAACCCCGCGCCGATGGCGACTAAGGGGGCATGACCGAAGCGATCGAACATCTCTATGCCGAGGCCGGGCGGCAATTCGCCCCCGCGCTGTCGCGTCTCGCCCGCTCGGTCGAGCGTGATCGGGACAAGGCGCGCGATCTCGAACAGGAAATGCACTGCGCGCTGTGGACCAGCCTCGCGCGGTTTGCGGGGCAGTGCAGTCTCAAGACCTGGGTTTACCGTGTCGCCCACAACGTCGCCGCCGATCACGTCGCGCGGGCGGCGCGTGGGCCGAAGCGCGTTCCGCTGGAAGAGATCGAGGCTCTGCCCTCGCCCGGCAACATCGAAGCCGAGGCGGGCGAGGCGCTGGTGCTGGCGCAGGTTGCCGCGCTGATCCGTCGTCTGCCGCCAGTGGATATGCAGGTGATCGTGCTGTGGCTCGAAGGCGAAAGTGCCGCCGCGATTGCCGAGATCACCGGGCTGTCCGCAGGCGCGGTCAATGTCCGCGTGCACCGCATCAAGGCGCTGCTGGCGAGCCATTTCCAGCGCCCCGAAACAGGAGATACCCCATGACCACCCCTCCGCTGCCCCAGTGGTGCGACACAGCCCCCGATGCCGCCTTTACCGTCCCTGCCGAATGTTCGCGGCGGGCAGACCGGTTCGCCCGCCGGGTCCGGATCCGCAACGGGATCGAATATGCCGCCGGGGCGCTGGTGATCGTCCTGTTCGGCGCCGCGTCGGTCGGTGCCGCGATCAAGGGCGAAGGGCTGATCGCCTTGTCGCTGGCGCTGATCGTCGGCGGCACGCTGGTGATCCTGCGCAACCTCGCGCGCCGCGCCGGGAATGTCGAACGCCTGCCGGAAGAGCCCTGCCTTGCGCACCTGCGCCGCCAATATGCGCGGCAATACGCGGCACTGCGCGCGGTTCCTGTGTGGTATGTCGGACCGCTGATCCCCGGCTGCGCGCTGCTCTATGCAAGCGTGGCCGCAGGCGTGGCCGAGGTCGCAGGCTGGCGCACGGCCCTGTCGGGCATCGCCGGGCCCGCCGCGATCACCTTCGGCATCTTCGCCGCGATTGCGCTGCTCAACCTGCTGGCCGCGCGCGGGCTGAAGCGCCAGCTCGATGCGCTCGATGCGCTGGCGTGATCGAGGAAATCGGCTAGTTTCCCGGACCATAACTGCTGGAGGATTGCCATGCCCCGCCTCTTGGTGCTTGCTTTGCTGGCTGTGCTGGCGCTGACGCCGCCGCCGCAGGCTTTCGCCCAGCCCGCGCCCGAGGCCCCAGCCGCCGCCCGCACCGCGCTGGAGACCCGCGCCGATCAGGTGGTGGCGCTGCTCAATGCCAGTGTCGAACCCGCCGACATCTTCACCGACGGTTTCCGCGCCGCTGTCGCCGACGATCAGATCCGCGCGCTCTCGGCCAGCTTCACCGCACAGTTCGGGCGGGCGGTGGAGGTGGCGCTGCTCAATCCCCGCGACGGCACCCGCGCCGCGCTCGAAATCCGGTTCGAGCGCGGGCTGGCCAAGGGCGGGCTGGCGATTTCGCCGTCCGAGGACAACCGCATCAACGAATTGCGCTTCACCTCGATCGACGCCGTTGCCGTGGCAGGCGACACCCCCGCCGCCATCGCTGCCGACCTTGCGGCCCTGCCCGGCGAGGTGAACGCATTGTTCGCCCCGCTTGGCGGCACGTCCGTGATCAGCCGCAATGCCGACACGCGCCTCGCGCTGGGATCGACCTTCAAACTCTACGTCCTGGCCGCGCTCGCCGAGGATGTGAAGGCGGGGCGGCGCAAGTGGACTGACGTCGTGCCGCTGACAGAAAAGAGCTACCCCAGCGGACAGCTCCAGAACTGGCCCGAGGGGTCGCCGGTGACGCTACACACCCTCGCCAGCCTGATGATCTCGATCAGCGACAACACCGCGACCGACCAGCTGATCGCGGTGCTGGGCAAACCGCGCATCCTCAAGCTGATGAAGGACAGCGGTCACAGCGATCCGGGGGCGAACGATCCGTTCCTGACGACCAAACAGCTATTCATCCTCAAGGCCAGCGATGCCCCGACCATTGCCGATTGGCGAAGTGGCGATCCGCGCAAGCAAAACGCCATCGAAGTCGTGCAAGCGGCGGAAGCAGACCCATCTCTCGACACAATCAACGCCGCCTTCGCCAATGGCCCCAAGGCGCTCGACATCGAATGGTTCGCCTCGCCCGCCGATCTGGCCAAGCTCTTCGCCTATATGCGCAAGACCGCCGATCCCAAGGTGTTCGACATCATGGCGATCAACCCCTCCGCGACTGACGCGATAAAGGCCAATTGGCGCTATATCGGCTATAAAGGCGGCAGCGAGCCCGGCGTGCTCAACCTCACCTGGCTGCTCACCGACAAGCAGGGCCGCGACTGGGTGCTGACGCTGGGCTGGAACAATGCGGCGGCGGTGGTGGACGAAGGCAAGCTCGAAGCGATTGCCCAGCGCATCCTCCTCCTGCCTCGCTGATTTGCCAGCCCCCTCCCCCTTGCGCACCGGCCTGCGCCCCCTTATCGCTGGCCGCCGAAAAATCAGTCTCACAGGAAAACCCATGGCAGAGCAGCAGCGTTTCGAAGGCACCAAGTCCTATATTGCGACCGAAGACCTCAAGGTCGCGGTCAATGCCGCCGTCACCCTGCGCCGCCCGCTGCTGGTCAAGGGCGAGCCCGGCACCGGCAAGACCGTGCTGGCGCATGAAATCTCGAAGGCCTTGGGCGCTCCGCTGATCGAGTGGAACATCAAGTCGACCACCAAGGCCCAGCAAGGCCTCTATGAATATGATGCGGTCGCCCGCCTGCGCGATGGCCAGCTCGGCGAAGAGCGCGTCCACGACATCCGCAACTACATCAAGAAGGGCAAGCTGTGGGAAGCCTTCACCTCGCCCCAGTTGCCCGTCCTGCTGATCGACGAGATCGACAAGGCCGACATCGAGTTCCCGAACGACCTGCTGCAGGAACTCGATCGCATGAGCTTCGACGTTTATGAAACGCAGGAGCGGATCGAGGCCAAGGAGCGCCCGATCGTCGTCATCACCTCGAACAACGAGAAGGAACTGCCCGACGCCTTCCTGCGCCGGTGTTTCTTCCACTACATCATGTTCCCCGACCGCGAGACGATGCAGGACATCATCGACGTCCACTTCCCCGGCATCCAGAAGACGCTGGTGAAGAAGGCGATGGATATCTTCTACGACCTGCGCGAAGTGCCGGGCCTCAAGAAGAAGCCCTCGACCAGCGAGCTGCTCGACTGGCTCAAGCTGCTGCTGAACGAGGATATGCCGCTCGACGTGCTGCAGAACAGCAACCCGGCCAGCGCCATCCCGCCGCTCCACGGCGCGCTGCTCAAGAACGAGCAGGACATCATGCTGTTCGAACGCCTCGCCTTCATGGCCCGGCGGAATCCGAGCTGATTTGGCCGAGCTGAGACGCAGCGGGTGAAGCTGGGCGATCATCGGCTGACGCTGCTGCTGTTCGGCCTGACGCTCGCCATTCTTGGCGTGATGCAGGGGTTCTTCCCGGCTGAACTGGCGATCCCACTTCCCGGCAGCACGATCCGTCCGGTCTTGCTGCTGGAATTCGCCAACACGCCCGACCACCTGCGCCACATTTTCGGCGAGGCCGGTGACCCGCTGCGCGCAGCTCGGATTGAGGGCATGACCACCGGCAATCGGCTCGATTACCTGCTGATGCCGGCCTACGGTCTGCTGACGCTGAGCTTCTTCGCCGGCATCGCGCGGGAGACCGGGCGCGCCTATTGGTGGGCCTTGGGATGGATGGGGGTGCTCGCCGCGCTTGCCGATGCAGTCGAAAATGCCATCATGTTCGGCATTGTCGACAACTTCGCCGCCGGGTCTGATGCGGTTGGCGCAATGGCGATCCTGCCCCTTCCGGTGTGGACCAAGTTCGGTCTGCTGGCGGCCAGTTGCGGCGGGGCGGCATGGGCGTTCATCGTGCTGCGCCGCTATGTGCTGGCAGCCCTGTCCCTTCCGGCGGCACTGCTGTTCGTGCCGGGCTTCCTCGATCCCTTCGGATTTGCGCCGACCTCGACATCGCTGATCGGGCTCGGCTGGATGGCCATGGCGGCCCACGCGGCGAGTAGGCTCTACCGCCCTGTCAGCTGAAGATTGCGTGACATCAGCGCTTGTTACCCCGCCCCGCATCGGATAGCCCTTTCATCACATTGATGAGGGGGATCACATCATGAATCAGCCTGCCTATCCGAAGTCGCCCATTGCTGCCGGCCTGCTGGCCCTGTTTCTGGGCACGCTCGGTATTCACAAGTTCTACCTTGGCTATACCAAGGAAGGCGTCATTCTGCTGGTGGGCACGTTCCTCAGCTATCTGTTCACGCTGGTTCTGATCGGGATCATCCCGCTGATGATCATCGGTGTGGTGTGCCTGATCGAGGCGATCCTCTACCTCACCAAGTCCGAGGCGGACTTCAACGCCATCTATGTGCAGGGGCACAAGCCCTGGTTCTGATCTGACGGGCGCATCGTCGCGCGGGTCTGCTCTTGCCTGATGAACGCGATGATCTATGATCGCGGGCATCAGGGGAGCGGGATCATCATGGCCAAATTCAGACACTTCGTTGCATCGGTCGGACTTCTGGCCGGGCTTGGCGCGCCGCTTGGGGCGCAGGACAATTCCGCGCCTCCGGCCCCGCCTCCGCCCGTGCCGATGGAGCGCGCGGTGCCGACCTGGAGCCATGATCGCAGCGGCCTGACCCTGCCCGGAACGCTGGCAGGCTTCCAGCGCACCGGCAGCAAGCAGTTCGATCAGGACGGCTACAATATCGGGATCAACTTCCGCGACAATGCCTCGGGAAGCTGGGCCGATCTCTTCATTTACCGCGCTGCCCCTGCCTCGGTTGCCGTCTGGGGCGACCGCGCGGCGGCGGGGATGTTCGCCAATCCGATGCTCGGCGAAGTCGATCTCGCCACGATCAAGGTCGCGCGCTTCACGCCCCCCAATGGGGCCGGCGACAACAGCGGCCTCAGGATCGTCACGCCGGTGAAGAACGATCTCAGCGCCAGCGGTCTTGCGATCTATCTCCATGATGGCTGGCTGGTGAAGCTGCGGATGAGCTCGCGCACGATGGATGTGGCGGCGATGGAAGCGCGCATGAGCGAATTCGTCGCCGCGCTCACCCTGCCCGCCGCCACCCAGCCCGCCCCGCCTTTTGCCGAGATCGCCAATTGCGCCGCGCCGATGAAGCCGGGCAAGAAGGCCAAGATGATAGAGCTGGACATGACCAGCACGATCATCTTCGGCGGGCTGCTGGGGGTTGAACTTGGCAAGCAGGACGACGAAGCCCCGGCCCAAGCCGCCGCGCCCGAGGTGCCGTTCTGCCGCGACCCGGCCTCGGTCCCGCAATATGGCATCTATCGCCGCGGCGACGCCGTTGAAGGCTATCTGATCGCCTTCGGAGACACCGGCACGAGCCTGACGGTCGCCCCTTATGATCTCGGGCCGCTGATGAAGCCGTCGCGCGGGTTCACCGTGCGTCAGTCGGACGGGGTGACCGAGCAGGTCTATCCGCCCTTTGCCGCTCTCCCCTCGCCCGAACAGGCCATGGGCCTGCCCGGCAAGGTCGGGGTGGTGTTTTCAGCCGGGTTGATGCCCGGAGGCAAAGGCCCGACCATCAACGTCCAGGCCGAATAGCCTCTCAGTCGAAGCTGTAGGCCAGCTCGAAATCACCCCAGCGCTTGCCGCCGATCACCAGCGGGACATAGACGTTGCGCACCACATAGTAGCTCTCGCCGTCGCCTTCCTGGCGATAGACCGCCATCATGTAGGGCGCCGTCGAGACCTTGGCCTTGCGGTCCACCGCTTCGAGCATGATGCGCCCGTTGCGGCAGAACTGGGTGTCGTGGTTGATGTCACCCGTGGGGGTGCGGCTGCGTTCGGTGAGATGGGTCGGCAGGAAGCCGTTCATGTCGGTGCAGGCCGCGGCCAGCACACGGCTGTCACCAGCCTTGGCCCGGTCAAGGAACGGCCGCCACTCGGCATGAGCCCAATCGGTCAGGCGGGTGCGGAACAGCTGCGGGTTGGTGCCGGGGATCGGCTGGTAATCAGTATCGAACAGCGCCGCCATGCTGATCGCGCCCTTGGCAAGCGCGGCCTCGGTATGCTGGCTGAGTTCCTGCATCATCGCCTGTGCCTGCGCCACCATCGCGCTGTCCTCGGGCGAGAGGCCGGCGTGGACAATGCGGTCGAACATTTCCGAGGCGGTGATCTCCAGCTCTTCCATCTTGCGATGTGCGCCGTGGAGCCGGTCTTCATTGACCCGTGAGGCCGCGTCATAGCTGGTCAGCACGCGCTGCACCTTGTCGACATGGCCGCTGATCGTGCCGGTCGAACGGGCGATGACGTCGTTCTGCTTGTCGACCTCCTCGACCAGCGCGCCGACATTGGCGAGGCTGCTCTCGATCCGCGCGACGCTCGCCCGGGCCTCACCGCTGGCCTTGGCGCCGGCCTCGATCCGCCCGATCACCACTTCCGCCTCGCCGCCGAGCGCGTCGATGGTCGCGGCGATTTCCTCGGTCGCCTTGCGGGTGTCGCTGGCAAGGCTCTTCACTTCGGCCGCGACCACCGCGAAGGTGCGGCCCGCGTCCCCTGCCCGCATCGCCTCGATCGTGGCGTTCAGTGCGAGGATGTTTGTTGTCTCGGCGATATTGTCGATGTCCTGCGCCGAGCGGCGCACCTGTTCCATGGCCGCCGAAAAGCTGGTGACGTGCTGGCCGAGGGTGTCGACCAGTTCGATCAGCGAGGCAATCTGGCCGAGCGAGGACTGGATCAGCGCCGTGCCTTCATTCAGCCGCTCGATCGCGCGTTCGGACAAGAGGCGCGCCTCGTCGGAGGCTTCGGCCACCTTGGTCTGATCGGCTTCCAGCGCGCGCACTGTCTCTGATAGCGCCTCGTGCTCAGACCGCAGCGCCTTGGACGATGCGATCACCGCTTCGACCACGCCGGCCACATCGGTGCACCCCACGGTCACCGCGCCGCAGCTCTCTGGAATCATCCCCAGCGCATGGGCATTGGCGGTATCGATGGCGAGGCTGTTCATGTGCGGTTCGCGGCCCTGTTGTGTCTGCGGGCGCACCCTAGGCGGGGGATGGTAAGTTAAGGGTTAAACTTTGGCTTTTTCCCCTCGCAAGAATGGGGGCTGGTCAGGCCCGCGCACGCGGGTTAAGCGTGGCCCATGTTCTTCAATTTCGTCGACGAGCTGCGGGCCGCCGGAATCGGTGCCTCGTTCAAGGAGCACCTCACGCTGCTGGAGGCGCTCGACAAGGACGTCATCGAGCAGACGCCCGAGGCGTTCTACTACCTCTCCCGCGCCACCTTTGTGAAGGATGAAGGCCTGCTCGACCGGTTCGATCAGGTGTTCCAGAAGGTCTTCAAGGGGATCATGACCGATTACGGCCAGAACCCCGTCGACATCCCCGAAGACTGGCTCAAGGCCGTCGCCGAGAAGTTCCTGAACCCTGAGGAGATGGAGAAGATCAAGTCGCTGGGCGACTGGGACGAGATCATGGAGACGCTCAAGAAGCGGCTCGAAGAACAGGAAAAGCGCCACCAGGGCGGCAACAAGTGGGTCGGCACCGGGGGCACCAGCCCTTTCGGCAACTCCGGCTACAACCCCGAAGGCGTGCGCATCGGCGGCGAGGCCCGCCACGGCAAGGCGATCAAGGTCTGGGAAAAGCGCGAGTTCAAGAACCTCGACAACACCAAGGAGCTTGGCACCCGCAACATCAAGATGGCCTTGCGCCGCCTGCGCCGTTTCGCCCGCGAGGGCGCGGCGGACGAGCTCGACATTCAGGGCACCATCGACGGCACGGCCAAGCAGGGCTGGCTCGACATCAAGATGCGGCCTGAACGGCGCAATGCCGTCAAACTGCTGCTGTTCCTTGATGTCGGCGGGTCGATGGATCCCTTCATCAAGCTGGTCGAGGAGCTGTTCAGCGCCGCCACGGCGGAGTTCAAGAACCTCGAATTCTTCTACTTCCACAACTGCCTCTACGAAGGCGTGTGGAAGGACAACAAGCGCCGCTGGCAGGAACGCACCAAGACCTGGGACGTGCTCCACAAATACGGGCACGACTACAAGATCGTGTTCGTGGGCGACGCGGCGATGAGCCCCTACGAGATCACCCATCCGGGCGGCAGCGTCGAGCACATGAACGAGGAAGCGGGCGCAGTCTGGCTCCAGCGCGTCGCCAACACCTACCCCGCGACCGTGTGGCTCAACCCGGTGCCGGAAAAGCAGTGGGGCTATTCGCAGTCGACCAAGATGATCAAGCAGCTGGTCAGCGACCGGATGTATCCGCTGACTCTCGAAGGGCTGGATGACGCGATGCGGGAGCTGTCGCGGAAGCACGGAGCTTGAGGCCTTGAGCCTCGCTACACTTGCCCGATCATTCGGCGCGCTGCTGCTGACAATCCTTGTCGCAATGTCCGCGGCTGTCATGGCCAATCCGCCCGCACCCGATGCCGCGCCAGTGATCGTCTATATCGAGACCGATCCCTGGGCGATGGTGATCGGGTCGGATTCCCCGCGATTTGTCCTCTATGACGACGGGACGGTGATCTATCGGTCCGATGCGGGTTATCGGGCGGCGACCCTTCCAGCGGCCGACAGCGCCGCGTTGGCCGCAAAGGTGAACCTCGCCGGGATCAAGGACTACACTGACTATACCAGTGCCACGGATCAGCCTTCGTCCATCATCATCGACTTCCGCGATCAGCTGGCGGTGGTGGCCTATGGCGCGACATCACGGCATCGCACGCGGGGCGGAGCCAGTGACAAGCTTCTGGGCATGATTACCCTGCTGCGCGAATACCAGAACCCCAATGCCGAGGCATGGGAGCCGGAGGCGATCGAGGTGATGATCTGGCCCTACGAGTATGCGCCAGAGGCTTCGATCATCTGGCCTGCCGAGTGGCCGGGGCTCGATCATCCGGCGACGGTCAAGCGCGGTGACAGCTACAGCCTGTTCATCCCGATCCGCGACAAGGATGCGCTGCTGGCTTTCCTGCAAACCCGAATGGCGCGCGGGGCGGTCGAAATCGGGGGCAAGAAATGGGCCGTGAGCTTGCGGACACCGCTGCCCCAAGAGGCGCACTGGATGGGGGCGCCTGATGATGGTTCTGGCCCGGATGAGTAGGAAGGCCGTTTGAGCACGCCTTCAGGCCCGGCTTCCGCCCGCCACACCCGCTTCGAGGCGGTCCGCGTCAGGCTGGAAGCGTTCGATCCCGGCACGGGCTGGCGGCTGTGGCTGTATGAATTTCTGCTGTTCGGCTTCAAGCAGGGCTGGGCCTGCCTGTTCGGCGGCTTGCTGCTGGCGCTCTTGCTGGGAACTCACCTGTTCTACCCCGACAGTGCGCCGCTCCACCGTTATGACTTCCTGACGCTCGCCGCCATCGCCATTCAGGCCGGGATGCTCGCCTTCCGGCTTGAAACATGGCGCGAGGCGCGGGTGATCCTGATCTTCCACGTCGTCGGCACGGTGATGGAGCTGTTCAAGACGCAGGCCGGATCATGGATTTACCCTGAAGCGAGCGTGCTCCACATCGGCGCGGTGCCGCTGTTCTCGGGGTTCATGTATGCCGCCGTCGGCAGCTACATCGCGCGGGTGTGGCGGATCTTCGACTTCCGCTTCACCGCCTATCCGCCCGCTTGGATGACCTGGGCGCTGGCGGCGGCGATCTACGTCAACTTCTTCACCCACCATTACGTGTGGGACATCCGCTGGGGGCTGTTTGCCGCCACGGCAGCGATCTTCTGGCGCACCCGCGTCCACTTCAGGAACTGGCGGGTGCATCGCTGGATGCCGCTGCTGGTCGGCTTCGGCCTTGTGGCGCTGTTCATCTGGTTCGCCGAGAACATCGGCACCTTCGCGCAGGCCTGGAGCTATCCGGGGCAGGAGCAGGAATGGCGCATGGTCAGCCTCGCCAAATATGGCAGCTGGTATCTGCTGATGCTGATCAGCTTCGTGCTGGTGACGCTGGTGCAGCCCGTGCGCGCGCCGGATTAGTCCTTCTGGTCCAGCTCGCGGTCAAGGTGCAGGCTGCACCGCCAGAAGAAGAACGCCGGCACCAGTCCCAGCACCGCGGCACCATAGAGCACATAGCGCACCGATTCCGCCCCGTAGGTGGGCTCCAGCACATCCGACAGCACCCCGAAGAACAGCGGCCCCAGCCCAAGGCCGATGAGGTTCTGGAAGAACAGCAGCGCGGCGGCCGCAATCGCCCGTGCGCGGATCGGGACAAGGCCTTGCGCCGCCGAATAGCACGGCCCGTAATAGAGCGAGTTGAACACCTGCGGCAGGAAGATCAGCACCAGCGCCAGCGGCCAGTTCGGTGCGTGATAGGCGGCAATGGCGAGCGGTATGGCCAGCGCCATGCCCACCGCAGGGGCGGTCAGCACATGGCGGCGGTTCGTCGCGCCGTAGCGGTCCGCGAGGTAGCCGCCCAGCCAGGTGCCGAGGATGCCCCCCACCCCGCCGATGATCCCGAACCACAGTCCGGTCTGCCCCGCCGTCAGCTCATGGGTGCGCTGGAAGAAGATCGTGGTCCAGGTGGTCTTGCCATAGGACAGGAACGCCGCGCCCGATCCGGCGCATACCAGCAGGATGTAGGCGCGCGATCCCATCACCTCGGCCAGCGCCTGCCGCAAGGGGAGCGCGGGTGCAGCGGCCTTGGCCTGGAGGATTGCCGCAGCGTCAGAGCGGCGCGGGTCTTTGAGCACGAACCACACCACCAGAGCCAGCGTGACGCCGGGAAGCCCCACCACCACGAAGGCCTCGCGCCATCCGAGATAGTCGGCCAGCAAGCCGCCGATCACCATGCCGAGCAGCGAGCCGATCGGGATGCCGAGCGAATAGAACGCCAGCGCCGATGCGCGCTTGTCGGGCGGCACCATGTCGCTGATCAGCGAATGGGCAGGCGGCGTGCAACCTGCCTCGCCCACCCCCACCCCGATGCGGGCGAGCAGCAATTGCCAGAAATTCTGCGCCACCCCGCACAGCGCTGTCATCCCCGACCACACCGCCAGCGCCAGGGCGATCAGGCGCGGACGGTGGGTGGTCGGCCGGTCGGCCAGCCTTGCGATGGGGATGCCGAGGACGGTGTAGAACAGGGCGAAGGCGAGCCCCGTCATCAGCCCGATCTGGGTGTCGCTGAGGTCAAGATCGCGGGCGATCGGCTCGGCCAGAATGTTGACGATCTGGCGGTCGATGAAATTGAAGACATAGACCGTCAGCAGCAACCACAAGGTCAGCCTGACCGGTTGCGCCGCAGATGCGCCGGGGGCGATGCTTGCCATGATGTTCTCTCTCCCATCGGCCGCCCTTTGCTGGCGGTCCGTCGCCTGATCATTCTTGTGTCTGTGTCGGGGCGTTGCGACCCCGAAGGCTCAGATCTGACGTCAGTCAGTAGAGCAGATGCGGTCTGACCGCGGCGACCCACGCGGCCTCGTCATGTGACGCCATGACGTCAAGATCATGCGGGCTCGCCGCCGGATCATCGACCCATTCGCGCAAGGATGGCCCGCCGTTGATGACGTCAATCGCCAAACGGGTCAGTTCGTATTCGTAAGGGAAGTCACGCCACAGCGGATAATCCGGATAGAGCGTGCGGATCGCCTTGAAGGCCAGCGCCTGAAGCCGCCAGGGGCGGAAGGTAGCGTGATGGTAGAATTCACCTTCTGCGTGAATCATCAGAGCATTGCAGAGCTTTCCTGAGTGCTTGTGGAAGGTCGGTTCAAACCAGCATTCCCGCAATGCAGCGCCCGCAAGCCAGTCCGGCGCAAGCTTCCTCATCACCTTGAGCACCCCGCCCGCATCGACATCGGGCGCGCCGAACAGCACTTCCAGAGGGCGGGTGGTGCCCCGCCCTTCGGACAGCGTCGTGCCTTCAAGCATAACTGTCCCGGCATAGCTGCGCGCCATGTTGAGGTTGGCGGCATTGGGTGAAGGATTGATCCAGATGCGTGACGCCGGCCAGCCAAAGCCGTCAGCCTCGTCCGGACGCCACCCCTCCATCGCCACCACCTTGTAGGCGACGTCGAGACCGAAATGTTCGATGAACCAGTGGCCCATCTCCCCCATAGTGAGGCCGTGGCGCATCGGCATCGGAGCGGCGCCAACGAAGCTCTCCTGCCCCGGCACCAGCAGCGTGCCCTCCACCGGGCGCCCGGCAGGATTGGGGCGATCGAGCACCCAGACTTCCTTGCCCGCCTTGGCCGCTTCCTCCAGCAAATACAGCAGGGTGGTGACGAAGGTATAGATCCGGCAGCCTAGGTCCTGCAGGTCGAACAGGAACACATCGGCGCTCGACATCATCTGACCTGTGGGGCGGCGCACCTCGCCATAAAGCGAGAAGATCGGGATGCCGTAGCGCGGATCCATCTCGTCCGCGGTCTCGACCATGTTGTCCTGCTTGTCACCCTTGAGGCCATGCTGGGGGCCGAAGGCACTGTTGACCTGCACCCCTGCGGCAATCAGCGCATCGAGGCTGTGCGTGAGATCTGACGTCACGCTGGCAGGGTGGGCGACCAGCGCCACACGGCGGCCCTTGAGTTGGCGGAGGAGTTCAGGGTCGGCCAGCAGCCGGTCGATGCCGTTCTTCATGGCCGCAAGGGGTGGCGCAGCCCTTCAGCAAAGGCAATGGCAATTGGGCAGGTTGTGCCTATATCCAGTGGCATGGACAACACCAACGCCCTTATCGCCGCCGCTTGGGCTATCATCCTCGGCGGCGCGGGAGGCGCCCTGACCGAGATCGGGCCGTGGTATCGCCAGCTGCGCAAGCCCCCCTGGCAACCGCCCGACTGGCTGTTCGGCCCGGCTTGGACAGTGATCCTCGGCCTTGCGGGCTGGAGCTTCTACATCGGTTTGACGCAGGCACCCTCGCCCGCCGCGCGCGCCGGGGTGTGCGCGCTGTTCGGCGCCAATTTCGTGCTCCACTTCCTGTGGTCGCCGCTGTTCTTCAAATGGAAGCGTCCCGACTGGGCGCTCGCCGAGAACGTGCTGCTGTGGCTATCGGTGGTGGGCCTGATGGTGGTGCTGCCCCGACTTGCGGGCAACAGTTTCGCAGGCTGGCTCAACGTGCCCTACTTCATCTGGGTCAGCTTTGCCTTCGTTCTCAACTGGAAGATCGTGCAGCTCAACCGTCCCTTCGGGCGCGAAGCTAGCGCTCGATAATCAGCGCGCGGTTGGCTTCGGAGTGGAACTCGGGCTTGCCGGGCGGGAAGGCGAGCGCCCAGTATTGCTTGCCGCCGTCGGCGTGCTCGACAATCGCATTGAGCGCGACCTGCGCGGGATCGGGCAAGTCGGCGGCGATGCTGGCGCGAAGGATCAGGCCGTCCCCGTCATGGGAGCAGGCGATGGCAATGGCATCCACCGGCGCATCTGCCATCCCTTCGCGGAAGGATGTGAAGTCGTAGGCCGCCCATTGGCCCGAGGGCGAAAGGTTGAACTCGCGATAGGCGGTGCCGCCCAGAGGCTGCCAGAAAATCTCGAAGCAGGTCGTCTGCCACAGATTGTCGCGCCGTCCGGGCGTGGCGGCGGGGGGCAGGACAATCGCCGGAATATGCCCGTCGAGCCGAAACTCCGCCGCGCAGCCCTGCGGCGTCGCGGTGACCGAAGCAGCGACGGCGCGGATCGGGCCGAGGTCGCAGGCGACATGGAGCATCAGCGGGTGCATCGCGCCTGTGTGCCGACCCGCAACGGGATCGGCAAGCCACTTCCCGTCGTGGCCCGCGCCTGTTAGGGGCGCACCCCATGAGCACCTATCAGTCCGATCTCCTGCGCCTGCTCGACGAGCGGGGCTACATTCACCAGCTGACCGACGCGGCAGGCCTCGATGCCCTCGCTGCCAAGCAGGTCGTGCCGGGCTATATCGGGTTTGATGCAACCGCGCCGTCCCTGCACATCGGCAGCCTCGTGCAGATCATGATGCTGCGCCGGTTGCAGCAGACCGGGCACAAGCCGATCGTCCTGATGGGCGGCGGCACGACCCGGATCGGCGATCCGACGGGGCGCGACGAGAGCCGCAAGATGCTCACCGACGAGACGATCGAAGCCAACGTCCAGTCGATCTTCACAGTGTTCGACAAGCTGTTGAAATTCGGCGATGGGCCGACCGATGCCGTGATGGTGAACAACCATGATTGGCTGGGCAAGCTGGGCTATATCCAACTGCTCCAGGAAGTCGGCACGCACTTCACCGTCAACCGGATGCTGACCTTTGATTCGGTCAAGCTGCGGCTCGAGCGCGAACAGCCGATGACCTTTCTCGAATTCAATTACATGATCCTGCAAGGATACGATTTCAGGCACTTGTCCAAGGAACTTGATGTTCGCTTGCAGATGGGTGGGTCGGATCAGTGGGGCAATATCGTCAACGGGATCGAACTGGGCCGCCGGATGGACGGGCGCGAGTTGTTCGGGCTTACCACCCCGCTGCTGACCACCGCGAGCGGCGCCAAGATGGGCAAGACCGCGTCGGGTGCAGTCTGGCTCAACGAAGCCCAGCTGCCCGCCTACGACTTCTGGCAATATTGGCGCAATGTCGACGATGCCGATGTGGGCCGCTTCCTGCGCCTGTTCACGGACTTGCCACTCGATGAGATTAATCGCCTCGAAGCCCTTGAAGGTGCTGAGATCAACGCCGCCAAGGTGGTGCTCGCCAATGAAGTGACAAAACTCGTGCGCGGCGAGGATGCCGCGACCCGGGCCGAGGCGACGGCGCGCGAGACCTTTGCCGGAAGCGGCGCCGGCGAAGACCTGCCGACGCTCTCGGTCGGGGCGGACGGGATGCGCCTTGCCGCCCTGCTCACCGCGATCGGCCTCACAGCATCAGGCGGCGAGGCGAAGCGCAAACTGGCGGAGGGCGCGGTCAAGCTGGAGGGCGAGACTGTCACCGACCCTGCGCAACTGGTGTGCCCGGCGGAGGGCCAGACCTTGCGGCTCAGCCTCGGAAAGAAGCGTCACGCGCTGATAACCCGCTAGGTTCGCGTCCGCCTTTACCAATTGTCAGCCTTTCTGCGGCATCCCCGACGGGTAACCCTCAGAGAGGCAAGGATCGCAACGCGTGACGACGGGTGGAGCTAACCTCAGTGTGACCGATATGCGGCGCGCGGCGCGGCATCCGGTCGACTTTCCGGCAATCGTCGAGCACTTCGTCCACGGCGACCTGCACCTGCACGTCTGCAACCTTTCGGCCCATGGCTTCATGGTCGACAATGCCAGCCAGCTCCAGCGCGGCGACCGCATCATCATCCGCCTGCCGGTGGTGGGGCGGATCGAGGCCTATGTGATCTGGACGCGCGACAGCCGGGCGGGATTCCAGTTCGAGCGGATCATCCGACTCGACGATTTCGTGTCGATCATCGACCAGCTCCAGCCCAACCCGCGCCTGCGCCGCCCACGCTGAAGCCAAACTGACAGCCACACAAGTTTCGCCTGCTTGGCAGCGCGCCCGCGTGCTGCCATGGCGCGGTCGCAATGGAACCGACCTCTCCGCTTCAGATCGGCGATTACCGCCGCTACTGGCTGGCACGCTTCATGGGCGTGTTTGCCACCATGTCGATGGTGGTGCTGCTGGGCTACCAGCTCTATGCCGTGGCGCGCGACGATTACGGGATGAGCGTTGCCGAAGCGTCGTTTCAACTGGGCTTGCTGGGTCTTGCGCAATTTGTAGCGCTGTTTGTGCTGACCCCGGTAGCGGGTCTTGCCGCCGACCGGTTCGACCGTCGCCACGTTGCCGCATTTGCCAATGGGATCGACGGGTTGGTGGCGGTGGTGCTGGCGGTGATGACCTGGGCCGATGCGCTGACCCTGCCCGCCTTGTTCCTGCTCGCCGCCGGACATGGTGCTGCGCGCGTCTTCGTCGGCCCTTCGATGAGCGCGATTGCGCCCAATATCGTCGGCCCCGCCCTGCTGCCGCGCGCGATCGCGCTCTCATCGATCGCTTGGCAGTCGGCCACGGTGGTCGGCCCTGCGGTGGGCGGGCTGATCTTTGCGCAGAGCGAATGGCTGCCCCATGCGCTTTCGGCGGGGTTGCTCGCCTGCTCGATGCTCCTGATCCTGACCGTGCGCCCGATCCGCGCCAAGCAGGATGGGCCGCGCCTCAAGCCGCTGAAGCAGATCGCGGAAGGCATGGTCTATGTCTGGCGCGAGCGGTTTCTGCTGGGCTGCATCACGCTCGATCTGTTCGCGGTGCTGCTGGCGGGGGCGACCGCCTTGCTGCCGGTGTTTGCGCGCGACATCCTTTTCGTCGGGCCCGAAGGCCTGGGACTGATGCGCGCCGCCCCGGCATTGGGCGCGGCCAGCGTGGCGCTGTTCCTGTCCTTCCGTCCGTTACAGCGCGAGGTCGGGGTCAAGATGCTCTGGGCGGTTGCGGCGTTCGGAGCGCTGACGGTCGTCTTTGCCTTCTCGCGCAGCTTTGCCCTGTCGCTGGCGATCCTCGCGCTGATGGGCGCGGTCGACATGGTCTCGGTCTTCATCCGCAGCTCGCTCGTCCAGCTGTTCACCCCGGATGACAAGCGCGGGCGCGTGTCGGCGATTTCGGGGCTGGCGATTTCGGCCTCGAACGAGCTGGGCGAAATGCAGTCGGGCCTCGCGGCCGCCTTGCTGGGCGCTGTTGGCGCGGTTGTATTCGGCGGCATGGGTGCGATAGTCGTGACATTGGTCTGGGCGTGGTATTTCCCCGAACTGCGCCGCGCCCGCAGCTTCGAGCCGCAGGAGCTCAAGAAAGAGGTATCGACATGAAGGCTGACAACATCCTCGCCACCATCGGCGGCACGCCGCATATCCGCCTTGCCCGGATGTTCCCCGATCACGAAGTCTGGGTGAAGTCCGAGCGCGGCAATCCCGGCGGTTCGATCAAGGACCGGATCGCGCTCGCCATGGTCGAGGACGCCGAGGCGCGCGGCGCCTTGAAACCGGGCGGCACGATCGTCGAGCCGACCTCGGGCAACACCGGGATCGGCCTTGCAATGGTCGCGGCGGTAAAGGGCTATCGCCTGGTGCTGGTGATGCCCGAATCGATGTCGGTTGAGCGCCGCCGGTTGATGCTCGCCTATGGCGCGAGCTTCGACCTCACCCCGCGCGAAAAGGGGATGCGCGGCGCGATCGAGCGAGCGCAGGAACTGGTCGCGCAGACCCAGGGCGCGTGGATGCCCAGCCAGTTCGACAATGCCGCCAATCCGGCTGTTCACGCCCGCACCACCGCGCAGGAAATCCTTGCCGACTTCGCCGATTCGCCGATTGACGCGCTGATCACCGGGGTCGGCACCGGCGGGCACCTGACGGGCTGCGCCGAGGAGCTGAAGAAGCACTGGCCCGCGATGAAGGCCTATGGGGTCGAGCCCGCGCTTTCGCCCGTCATCAACGGCGGCCAGCCCGGCCCGCATCCGATCCAGGGGATCGGCGCAGGCTTCATTCCCGGCAACCTCCACACGGCGGCGATTGACGGGGCGATCACGGTCGATGCCGAGGACGCCAAGGAAATGGCCCGCCGCGCCGCACGCGAGGAAGGGATGCTGGTTGGCATTTCCTCCGGCGCGACGCTGGCCGCTATCGCCAGCAAGCTTGCCGATCTGCCCGCGGGCAGCCGTGTGCTCGGGTTCAATTATGATACCGGCGAGCGTTACCTGTCGGTGCCTGACTTCCTGCCGGTCGAGTGATGGCGCTCGAACGGGTCGACTATGCCGATGGCGAGATCGCGCTGACCGGATGGCTGGCGCGGCCCGCTGGCCCGGCGCGGGCGGCGGTGGCGGTCTATCCGACCTTTATGAACACCTCGCCCGGTGTCGAGGCCAAAGCGGCTGCGCTGGCCGAGGCGGGGTGCGTCGCCTTTATCGCCGATTTCTATGGCCCGGATGCCCCGCACGACTTCGACAGCGCGGTCGGCGCGATGGGGCGCCTGCGCGCCGATCCGCTGGCGATGCGGCGGCGACTGCGGGCGACGCTCGAAACGCTGGCCGACTTGGCCCCAGGCCTGCCGCAGATTGCCATCGGCTTCTGTCTCGGCGGGATGGCCGTGCTGGAACTGGCGCGCGACGGAGCCGATCTGGCGCTGGCGGCGAGCTTTCATGGGCTGCTCACAACCCCTCTGCCCGCCACCAACCCCATCGCACCGCGCCTGCTGGTTTGTCACGGCGATGCCGATTCGCTGGTGCCGCGGGCAGACGTGATCGCCTTTTGGGAGGAAATGGACGCAGTCGGCGCGGACTGGCATTTCCTGTCGTTCGCCGGGGTCGAGCATGGCTTCACCAACCCGCTGACCCCTGATCGCAGGCCCAATTCGGCCTATCATCGGCTTGCCGATCAGCAGTCATGGACAGCGCTGATGGGGCTGATCGACGTTGTGGCTCCGGCGCAAAGCTAAGCAATTTCCGCAGGTCAAAACACGCGGCATAGACCGATTCCTTAACTCGCCCGCGGCTAAGCGAGAGGTTCGCACCCCTTTTTTTGACGGGGTTCTGATCGGGAATTGGCCGCATGAAGTTCATCAAGCTCGAATCGCGCGGGGGCAATTACCTCGTCGTTGCCGAGAACGTGGCGTGGCTGCGCACCGCCGAGAATGGCCAGACGAGCGTTGGAATCATCGGCGGGCAACCGCTGCTGGTGGTCGGTTCGATCGAGGAAGTGGCTGAAAAGATCCTCAATGGCGCGGCTGAGGCTGAAGCGGCGGCCGCTGCGGCTGCGGCGGCAGCTGCTCCCGTGGCACCGCCTGCGCCTCTCCCAGTGGTGGCCGCGCCCGCACCCGCTCCGGTCGCCGCTCCCCCGCCGCCGCCCGCACCTGAACCGGTGGTCGCGGCGGCACCCGAGCCCGAACCCGAACCCGAGCCCGAAGCGCCCCCCGCCCCGGCCGTCGCTGCACCGGCCAAGCCCGCCGCCCCGGCTCGGCCGCGGGTCGCATCGGCCCGTTCGGCCAGCATGTGGGAGCGCCCCGCTGCCGCATCGGCGGCCAGCCTCAAGGTCAAGGGCGGATCGCAGCGGATGATGGGGCGGCTCGACTAGGCCGAGAGGCTAGCGCGCGACGATCATCTGCGCGGCGGCCAAGATGCAACACGGGCCGCCATGCCGACGCATGGCGACCCGCGAAATGTGCCCCTTTTGCGGAAATCCGCGAGGATCAGGCAGCCGTGGCGAAAGCCTCTGCCGGAAGCTTCATCATGTATTCGCTGCCCGCCTCCAGCTTGCGGCGCAGCGCGCCGGCATCGGGCAGGAAGCGTTCGGCGTAGTAGTTGGCCGAAACCAGCTTGGCTTCGTAGAAGGCCGTCTCGTCCGTGCCTTCAACCAGCTTGGCCTGCGCCACCTTGGCCATCTTCAGCCAGAAGTGGCCGAGCGTCACGATGCCCATGATGTGCATATAGTGATGCGCGCCCGCGCCGAGATGGTTGGGGTTCGCCATCGCGTTCTGCATGAACCACATGGTCGCCGCCTTCTGCTCGCCGAGCGCCTTTTCGAGCCGTTCGGCGATGGGCTTCAGCACCTCGTCCTGCTTGGCCGAGGCCACTTCCTCGTCGATCATGGCGAAGAATGCCTGGATCGCCTTGCCGCCCCCCGCAGCCAGCTTGCGGCCGCACAGGTCCATCGCCTGCACGCCGTTGGCGCCTTCGTAGATCATCGCGATCCGGCTATCGCGCACGAACTGCTCCATGCCCCACTCGCGCACATAGCCGTGGCCGCCGAAGATCTGCTGCATGTTGTTGGCGATGTCATAGCCCTTGTCGGTGCCATAGCCCTTGATCACCGGGGTCATCAGCCCGATCAGCAGATCGGCCAGTTCGCGCTCTTCGGCGGTCTGGGCCTTGTGAGCCAGATCGACCTGAAGCGCGCCCCACAGGCACAGCGCGCGCATGGCTTCGGTGAAGACCTTGGCGTCCATCAGCATCCGCCGCACGTCGGGGTGGACGAAGATCGGATCGGCCTTGGCGGCAGGGTCAGCCGGTCCGGTCAGCGCGCGGCCCTGACGGCGATCGAGCGCGTAGCTCACCGCGTTCTGATAGGCGACTTCGGCCTGGGCATAGCCCTGGATGCCGACGCCAAGGCGCGCGGCGTTCATCATGATGAACATGGCCGCGAGACCCTTGTTTTCCTCGCCCACCATGTAGCCCGTGGCGCCGTCGTAGTTGAGCAGGCAGGTGGCGTTGCCGTGGATGCCCATCTTCTTCTCGATCGAACCGCAGGTCACGCCATTGCGCACACCCGGATTGCCGTTCTCGTCGAGCAGGAACTTGGGCACGATGAACAGCGAAATGCCCTTGGTGCTGTCAGGGGCGCCCGGGGTCTTGGCCAGCACCAGGTGGATGATGTTGCTGGTGAGGTCATGCTCGCCGGCCGAGATGAAGATCTTGGTGCCGGTGATCGCATAGGTGCCATCGCCGTTCGGCACGGCCTTGGTGCGGATCATGCCGAGATCGGTGCCGCAATGCGGCTCGGTGAGGTTCATCGTGCCCGACCACTCGCCCGAGATCATCTTGGGCACGAAGGTCGCCTTCTGCTCGTCCGAACCCTTGGCAAGGATCGCCGAGATCGCGCCCGCGGTAAGGCCGGGATACATCGCGAAGGCCTGATTGGCGGTGCCGCTGAACTCCTCCAGCGCGAAGCTCAGGACATGGGGAAGCCCCTGCCCGCCATATTCGACCGGCTGGCCGAGCGTGCCCCAACCGCTTTCGACATAGGCCTGATAAGCTTCCTTGAAGCCCGGCGGGGTGGTGACCGAGCCGTCTTCATGGCGGGTGCAGCCATGCTCGTCGCCCGCCTGATTGATCGGCGCGAGCACCTCGGCGCAGAACTTGCCCGCCTCGTTGATGACCGTGTCGATCATGTCGGGGGTGGCATTCTCGAAGCCCGGCAGATTGCCGTAGCTGGCAAGGTCGAGCACTTCGTTGACGATGAAACGCGTGTCACGGGTGGGCGCGGTATAGGTCGGCATCGGATGATCCCTCTGGTGTGCAGACGTGGTTGTGCGGGGTTGAACCTGACGCGTCAGCGCAGGTCGAGCTTTTCGATTTCAGCGACGAAATCAGTAAGTTCGTTGATCGACGAATCGATGTCATCGCGCTGCGCCTTGAGCTTGGCGATATGCGCGCGGCATTTCTCGATCGTGACGCGGCGCTGTTCGACGCGCCCATCGTCAAGGTCGTAGAGGTCGATCATCTCGCGGATTTCCGTGAGCGAGAAGCCGACATTCTTGGCACGCATGATCCATGCGAGCCGCGCGCGATCACGCTTGGAATAGACCCGCGTGAGGCCGACGCGTGCCGGGCTGATGAGCCCTTCGTCCTCATAGAAGCGCAGCGCGCGGGCGGTGCAGCCGAATTCCGAAGTCAGGTCGGAGATGGTGAACTGTTCACGCTCGTGAACATCCGGCCGGTCGAGATGCGCACCGTTGCGGCGCGGTTCGGCGGCGGAATCGACAGGGGTGGGTGCAGGAGCGGTAGCCATGCCCCAGCCCTACCTTACGTTTACGTGAGCGTCAAGTATCGATCCGCTTGAGCACAGGTTCTCCCTCGCGCGTGTCGATCTGTCGATAGAAGCACGAGCGCGCGCCGGTGTGGCACGTCGGCCCCGCCGGCTCGGCGCGGATCAGCAGCGCATCCTGGTCGCAATCGACGCGAATCTCGCGCACCTTGAGCACGTGCCCCGAGGTCTCCCCCTTCATCCACAGCTTGCCCCGCGAACGTGACCAGAAATGCACAGCACCGCTCGCCAATGTCGCATCCAGCGCTTCGGCATTCATGTGCGCCACGACCAGCACGTCGCCCGAACCGGCATCGACGACCACAGCGGTCAGCAAACCCGCCGAATCGAACTTCGGCGCAAACACTACGCCGCCTTCAAGCTCTTCGGGGGTGAGACGAGAATCCGTCACGAATGCAACTCCATGAAAACCTCACACCACGCCAGATCATGTCGCGGGCGCGGTGCTCTTGCGACGATTGTTGCAATGAGACAACAGCGAGTGACAAAAAATCGCACACCTGACGGATTCATCTTCCGCGTTATGCAACTCGGTGGAAGAAAGCCTGCGGAGCCTTCGCAAGGGGTTCTCCACCGAACAATGGCACCGCCCGGTGCCGGGTTCAGGGGGTGACCGGACCGCAGGCTGGCAGCGGGGTGCCAGCGCGACCGGTTGAACGATAGGGACTGGATCCCGGCAGCGAAGTTAGGGGGTCGCTGCCTCGGCCTGCAAGGGCGGATCCGCACCGTTTCGTCACGTGGCGCCCGGGGCCGAAAGGCCTCGGGCGTTATGTTTTCGGCGCTGGGCCAAGATGATGCCCTTCTTCCACCCGGGCAAAGCAGGCAATCGTGATCGAGGCTGCTCCGGCCTGTTCAAGCGCAGCAATGCAGGCGCGGCTGGTAGCGCCGCTGGTCAACACATCATCCACCAGCACAATATCGCGCCCCGCGAGCCGGGCCGCGCTGCTCCGGTTGACCCGGATGGCCCCTGTGAGCACCCGATCACGCGCGTCACGCCCAAGCCCACCGAGGTGCGGTGTACGGCGACGGCGGACAAGCGCGGCGACATCTGCCTCGCCCTTCCCCAAACGGGCCAGCTCGCGCGCCAGGAGTGCCGCCTGGTTGAACCCCCGGCTCCACAATCGCCAACGGTGAAGCGGCACGGGAACCAGCAACGGGAGCGATGCGCCAGCGACAGGTTCGGGCAAGCGCGCCGCCATCAGCTGCGCGAGAAGTCGGGCCAGTGCAATGCGTCCGCCGTGCTTGTAAGCCAGAACCAGCTTGCGCGAGGTCTCGTTGTAGAAGGTCGCGGCATAGACCGGCACCGCGTGCCCTGACGGCGCTCCATGGGCGGGTACCTCAAGACTGCTCCAGCAATCGAGGCATAACCCCGCTTGATGGGCGATCCCTTCACCGCACGCCGGACAGCGCGGCGGATAGATCAAATCGACCACCGGAGCAAAGGTGCGGGCAAGTTGAGCGACCACTGCCATCACCGCAGTGTCGCACGGCTTGCACTGTAGTGGCAAGCGCGGCAGGGCGACGTCGATGAATACCCCTGCCATCCCGACGATATTCAGCCCATCTCGCCGCGCTGCGCGATTCGCCCGCGCCCGCAATAGGGCTGACGCGCCCGGCGCCGCGCGGTTTCTCGCCGATGACATGATCGAGGACACGCTCGAACGCCTCGCATTCCTGCGTCATCAACCCGAATATTCCTTGGTTGCGGGGGATTGGACCGGAGCGCTCGCATCGCAATTGCGTTCGGCGGGCGGCGCGGTCAGCGAAGCTTCCGGGCTCGATCTGGAATCCCCCTATCCCACGTCCGGGTTCGATCTGATCGTGGTCATGGGCTTGCTCGATTCGGTCAATGACCTGCCCGGCGCGCTTATTCATCTGCGCAACGCACTTGCACCGGGGGGACTGGTTATCGCCCACTTCATCGGCGGCCAGAGCCTTCCGGCCCTGCGCGCTACCATGATGGCGGCCGAGCCGGATCGCCCGGCTGCCCGCATCCACCCGCTGGTCGATCCCCGCGCCGCGCCCGGCCTGCTCCAGCGCGCCGGATGGAAGGATCCCGTGGTCGACACCCACACGCTTGTCGCGCGCTATTCCAGCCTCGCCCGTCTGGTTGGCGACCTGCGCGATCAGGGGCTGGGCAATGCGCTGGCGAGACCCGCCGCCCCTCTGGGGAAGGCCGCTCTTGCCCACGCGCATACCGCCTTTGCCGACCGCGCCGAGGCCGACGGGAAGGTGACCGAGAGCTTCGAGATCATCACCCTCACCGGGCGGCGATCCCTTGCCGGCACTTAGCCCTTCTTCAAGGCGCCCTACCGTGTGCCAATCGCGCGATCGGCACACGGTAGGGCGATGCGCTGACGTAATCGAGCCCGACGCCTTCGCAGAACGCAATGCTCGCCGGGTCGCCGCCATGCTCACCGCAGATGCCGAGCTTGATGTCGGGCCGGATCGCCCTGCCCCGCTCTGCCGCCAGCTCGACCAGTTGGCCGACGCCCTCGATGTCGAGGCTGACAAAGGGATCGCGCGGGAAGATGCCCTTGTCGACATAGACGCTGAGGAACCGCGCCGCATCGTCGCGGCTGACCCCCAGCGTGGTCTGGGTGAGGTCATTGGTGCCGAAGCTGAAAAACGCACCCTCTTCCGCTATCTCACCCGCCATCAGCGCGGCGCGCGGCAGCTCGATCATTGTGCCCACGAGGTAGTCGACCCGCGTGCCGGTCTCGGCGAACACGGCTTCGGCTTCCTTGTCGACCAGCGCCTTGAGGATCGCGAGCTCGCGCTTGGTGGCGACCAGCGGGATCATGATTTCGGGCAGCGGCGCCGCGCCGCTTGCCTGAGCCACCGCGCAGGCCGCCTCGAAGATCGCGCGCGCCTGCATCGCGTAGATCTCAGGGAAGGTAATCCCGAGCCGGCAGCCGCGGTGGCCGAGCATCGGGTTGAACTCATGCAGCTCGCCCGCGCGGCGCTTGAGGTGATCGATCCCCAGCCCCGTGGCATCCGCCAGCTCGGCGAACTCCTCGTCGGCGTGGGGGAGGAACTCGTGCAACGGCGGGTCGAGCAGGCGGATCGTGCAGGGCAGGCCCGCCATCACCTCGAAGATCGCCGTGAAGTCCGCGCGCTGTTCGGGCAGCAGCCCCTCCAGCGCCCGGCGGCGGCCCGCCTCGTCCTCGGCAAGGATCATCTGGCGCACCAGGCTGATGCGCGAGGCTTCGAAGAACATGTGCTCGGTGCGGCACAGCCCGATGCCCTCCGCCCCGAACTGGCGCGCCATGCGGCAGTCGTCAGGCGTTTCGGCATTGGTGCGCACCTTCATGCGCCGCAGCTTGTCGGCCCACACCATCAGCGTCCCAAAGTCACCCGCCAGCTCCGGCTCGACCGTCGGGACGATACCGAGCATCACTTGGCCCGTCGCCCCGTCGAGGGTGATGGCATCGCCCTCCTTCAATTCAGTCGAACCGATCCGCAACGAGCGGCTCGCGCGGTCGATCGAGACGGCACCCGCGCCCGACACGCAAGGCCGACCCATGCCGCGTGCCACCACGGCCGCGTGGCTTGTCATCCCGCCGCGTGCAGTGAGGATGCCTTGCGCTGCGTGCATCCCGTGGATGTCCTCGGGGCTGGTCTCGACCCGCACCAGAATGACCTTCTCGCCCCGGCCCGCCCATTGCTCGGCGGTGTCGGCATCGAGCACGATCTTGCCCGCCGCAGCCCCCGGCGAGGCAGGGAGCCCCGTGGTCAGCACATTGCGCTCGGCCTTGGGATCGAGCGTCGGGTGGAGCAGCTGGTCCAATGCCATCGGATCGACCCGCCGCACCGCCTCGCGCTCGTCGATGAGGCCTTCGCCGACCATGTCGACCGCCATCTTGAGCGCGGCCTTGGCGGTGCGCTTGCCCGAGCGGGTCTGGAGCATCCACAGCTTGCCGCGTTCCACCGTGAATTCAATGTCCTGCATGTCCTTGTAGTGAAGTTCCAGCAGGTCGAACACGCGGGCGAGTTCGGCATAGGCCTCAGGCAGCGCCTCTTCCATCGAGAGCGGCTTGGCCCCGGCGGCCTCACGCGCGGCCTTGGTGAGATATTGCGGGGTGCGGATGCCCGCGACCACATCCTCGCCCTGCGCGTTGATCAGGTACTCGCCATAGTAGGCGCGGTTGCCGGTCGCCGGATCGCGGGTGAAGGCGACCCCCGTGGCGCTGGTCTCGCCCATGTTGCCGAACACCATCGCCTGCACGTTGACCGCGGTGCCCCAGTCGCCCGGAATATCGTTCAGCCGGCGGTAGACCTTGGCCCGGTCGCTGTCCCAGCTGTCGAACACCGCGCGGATCGCGCCCCACAGCTGCTCGTGCACGTCCTGCGGGAACGGGCGGCCCAGCTCGTCGGCGACGATCTGCTTGTATTGCTTGACGAGCGCCTGCCAATCCTCAGCCGCCATCTCGGTATCGTTGTAGTAGTCCTTGTCTTCCTTGGCGATTTCGAGCGCTTCTTCGAACAGGCCGTGATCGAGACCGAGGACGACGTCGGAATACATCTGGATGAAGCGGCGGTAGCTGTCCCAGGCAAAACGTGCGTCCCCGCTCGAAGCCGCCAGCCCCTCGACGGTCGCGTCGTTGAGCCCGAGGTTGAGCACGGTGTCCATCATCCCCGGCATCGAAACCCGCGCGCCCGAGCGCACCGAGACCAGCAGCGGATCAGCCGCATCGCCGAAAGCCTTGCCCACCGTGGCCTCGACATGGGCCAGCGCGGCCGCCACCGCACTTCGCAAGCCTTCCGAGAAATCAGCGCCATCCTGCAGATAGGCAATGCATTCTTCAGTGGTGATGGTGAAACCCGGCGGCACCGGCAGGCCGATGCTGGCCATCTCGGCAAGGTTCGCACCCTTGCCCCCAACGACGGTCTTGTCCTTCTGACGCGGATCGGAGTGGTCGGCGGAGCCTCCGAATACATAGACCGTCTTCATCGTCATGTCGGTTCCTGCACTTGGTCGTAAGGTTGACAAAGGTGACAGCGTGTCAACTTTCCTACGGGGGTCTATGCTTTGAAAAATAACGGTTTTTCAAAGTCCGTGAAAAAAGAATGCGAGAGAGAAATCATCCCTCGATCCGGCTGAAATCGGCGACCCGGTGGACCGCATCGCGGAAAGCGGCAAGCAGGGCAAGACGCGCGGCGCGCTTGTCGGCCTCTTCGGCGTTGACAGTCACCTCTTCAAAGAACCGGTCGATCGGCGCGCGCAAGGTGGCGAGCGCGCCCATCGCATCGGCGAACTGCTCGGCCTCCACTGCCTCGGCAGCGTGAGGGGCAGCAGCGGCGAGCGCGTCGATCAGCGCCTTTTCGGCCGGTTCGGGGGTGTAGGAAAGGGCGGAAGCCCCCTCGCCCGCAACGAAGCCTTCCTTCTTGAGGATGTTCGCCGCACGCTTGTAGCCCGCGAGGAGGTTGGTGCCGTCCTCGGTGGCGACGAAGGCCTGGAGCGCATGGACGCGGGCGAGCAGGCGGACGAGATCATCCTCGCCCCCGAGAGCGAAGACCGCGTCGATCAGGTCGTGGCGGACCCCTGCTTCGCGCTGCTGGACTTTGAGGCGGTCGGCGAAGAAGTCGATAGATTCGAAACCAACGTACCGAGGATTGATCGCCGCACCTTTAAACTTCGCAGCAGCTTCGATGTAGTCAGAAACATACGGCGAATGCGCGATGGCACGACTAGCTTCACCGATTAGCACTGAAAGTCGGACGCGAAGTCGGTTCGTCAGCACCGTTGAAATTACACCGAGGGCTGCGCGGCGCAGAGCAAACGGATCTTTTGAGCCAGTCGGCTTCTCGTTGATTGCAAAGAAACCAACGATCGTATCCAGCTTATCCGCCAGCGACACCGCCACCGTCACCGGCGCAGTCGGCACCTCGTCGCCCTGCCCGACCGGCTTGTAGTGATCGCGGATCGCCTCGGCGACCTCCTGCGGCAGGCCTTCCTTCGCGGCGTAATATCCGCCCATCAACCCCTGCAATTCCGGGAACTCGCCGACCATCTCGGTGACGAGATCGGCTTTGGCGAGGCGCGCGGCCTGTTCGGCCAGCGCCGGATCGCCTGCGACGATCCCCTCCTCGCACAGCCACCGCGCCAGCTTCGCCACCCGCTCGACCTTGTCGGCGACGGTGCCGAGCTTCTCGTGGAAGGTGATGCGCGCAAGCTTTTCGGCGTGATCCTCAAGCGGCGTCTTCTGATCCTGCTCCCAGAAGAAGCGGGCGTCCGAAAGCCGCGCGGCCAGCACCTTGCGGTTGCCATCCACCACCACGCTCGCGTCGCGCGGGTCAATGTTCGCGGTGCAGACGAAGGCGTTGGCGAGTTTGCCGTCCGCGCCTTCGCACACGAAATACTTCTGGTTCACCCGCGCGGTGAGCTGGATCACCTCAGGGGGGACATCGAGGAAACTCTCGTCGAAGCGGCCGAGGAGGGGCACGGGCCATTCAGTGAGGCCCGCGTTCTCGATCACCAATCCCTCGTCGGCGACCAGCGTCAGGCCCGCCTTGGCCGCGACCTTGGCTGCACCGTCGCGGATGATGTTCTGGCGCTCCTCGTGGCTGACGATCACGAAGGCGTCGCGCAGCTTGGCAGCGTAGTCCTCGGCGCTGTCGATGGTGATCGTGCCGGCGGAATGGAAGCGGTGGCCGATGGTTGTGCGCCCGGCAGCGATGCCGCCGACTTCGCAAGGCACCACGCCGCCATCAAGCAGCGCGACGATCCCCGAAAGCGGGCGCACCCAGCGAAGGCTGTCGGTGGTGATCGAGGCCGCGCCCCAGCGCATCGACTTGGGCCAGCTGAAGTCGCGGATGATTGCAGGGATTGCCTCGGCCAGAACCTCCGCCATCGCCCGGCCCGGCGTGTTTACGACCGCGAAGTAGGTCATGCGGCCCTTGACGTCGCGCAGTTCCAACTGGTCGCGCGTCACGCCGGCCTTCTTGCAGAAGCCGTCGATCGCGGCATCAGGCGCGCCCTCGGGCGGCCCCTTGGCTTCCTCGCTCACCGCCTCGGTCGCCAACGGCAGACCGCGCGCAATAAGCGCGAGGCGGCGCGGGGTCGACCAGACGGTGAGATCGCCCACGGCAACGCCCGCAGCCTCAAGCTCGCGGCGGAACAGCTTGTCCAGTTCGCCGCGCGCCCCAGCCTGCATCCGGGCAGGGATTTCCTCGCAGCGCAGTTCGAGCAGGAAGTCGGCCATCAGACGAGACTCCACCCGGGGTAATTCGCCTGCCACTCGGGCGTCATCTTGGCGGCATAGGCCTCGCAGGATGACCGCGCGAGATCACGCACGCGGCCCATGTAGCTGGCGCGTTCCTGCACCGAGATCACGCCGCGCGCTTGCAGGAGGTTGAAGACGTGGCTCGCCTCGACTGCCTGTTCGTAAGCGGCGATCGGCACGCCTGCGGCCAGCGCGTTGCGGCACTCGGCCTCGGCCTTGGCGAAGAGGTCGAACAAGGCGTCGGTGTTCGCCACCTCGAAATTCCACTTGGACATCTGGCGCTCGTTCTCGAGAAACACCTCGCCGTAACTCACGCCGGCAGAGTTGAACGCGAGGTCATACACGTTGTCGACGCCCTGAATGTACATCGCGAGGCGTTCGAGCCCGTAGGTCAGCTCGCCCGCGACAGGCTTGCAGTCAAAGCCGCCCATCTGCTGGAAATAGGTGAACTGGGTCACCTCCATCCCGTCGCACCACACTTCCCACCCGAGGCCCCATGCGCCGAGCGTGGGCGATTCCCAGTCGTCCTCGACGAAGCGGATGTCGTGGGCCAGCGGGTCGATCCCGATCGCGGCGAGGCTCTTGAGATAGAGCTCCTGGATGTCGGACGGCGAGGGCTTCAGGATCACCTGGTACTGGTAATAGTGCTGCAGCCGGTTGGGGTTCTCGCCATAGCGCCCGTCGGTCGGGCGGCGGCAGGGCTGGACGAAAGCGGCGTTCCACGGCTCGGGGCCAAGCGCGCGCAGGGTCGTCGCGGTGTGGAAGGTCCCCGCACCCATGCGCATATCGTAGGGCTGGAGAATGACGCAGCCTGCCTCATGGCTCCAGAAGTCATGCAGCGTCAGGATCATGTCCTGAAAGGAGCGCGAGGGATCGCGCGGGGGCGGAGTGAAGGCAGGTGCAGCGCTCATGGCGGCTCGCCATGGCCGAACGCCCCCGAAGCGTCAATGCCGCAGCGCAACATGGCTGTCGGGAAGGCGTGCCAGCAAGGCTGTGCTTGACACCGGGCGGGCTTCGGGCTGCATTGAAAAGACGGACATTTCATCACCGGGGCGCTGATTCATGACCATGGTTCGCAAGGCAATTTGTACAGTGCTGGCGATCGCCTTGTCCGCCCCTCCACTCGTCGCCGCACAGCCAGCGGGATCGCGTCACAGCGCCGCGCCTGCGACTGCGACGGCATCGGTGTGCAAGCCGCGCCACACGCCCCGTCACGGAACCGGCGGGCCTGCGCCTGTGCGGCAGGATTACGAGCCGAGGCCGGCGATGTGGCGGTTGGCCGATGCGGACACCAGCATCACCATTTTCGGCACCTACCATGTGCTGCCCGAGGGCTTTCGCTGGCGCACGGCGCTGTTCGATCAGGTCATGGCCGAAGCCGAGGAAGTCGTGTTCGAATCCCGCGACGAGGATGACGATCCCGAGGTGCCGATGAGCGTCGAGGAGCTGCGGTTCATGGCGCTGATGCTGAAAAACCGCCCCAAGGTGCCGTTGTCGCAGCGTATTGCCGAGCGCAATCGCCCCAAGCTCGCCCGAATGCTGGCGCTGGCCGATATTCCGCCCGAGCGGGTGGAGTACGCCCCGCCCCTGATCACCATGTTCGCCATCGCCGATGCCACCGCCGAGGCCGAAGGAAGCTTGCGCGAATTCGGGGTCGAGACCGTGATCGAGGCCGAATTCCGCGCCACCGGGCGGCCGATTTCGGCCATCGAGGATCCGATCGCGGTGCTCGGCAAGCTGATGGCGATCGACGAGGCGCGGATGATCGAGATGATCGACGAAGGCCTCGACGAATGGGACGGTTGCTCGCTGATCGACGACGAAGGGGTCGATTGGGAAACCGAACACAATTGGGCCCAGGGCAAGCTGGGCGACGATACCATCACTGAAATGCTCGAAGATCCCTTCGGCAAGGCGTTCTACGAGGTGCTGCTGGTCGACCGTAATCGCGCCTGGACGAGTTGGCTGGCCGACCGCATGAATCGCCCCGGAAAGCTGCTGCTCGCGGTGGGGGCCGGGCATATGGAGGGGCCGGATTCCGTGATCCTGATGCTCGAGCAGCAAGGCTTCAAGGTTGAGCGTATTCAGTGAGATAGGCACCATTTGGTCACCAAGACCTGACGCAAAGTCAGGTTTTCTTGACATGGTCAGCGAATCACGACATAAAGTCAGGGTAACCTGACATTCCGAAAGGTTGTCGTGACACCAACGCTTCCTCCCCAGGAGAACCACCATGTCGCTTCGTCTGATGATTGCCGCCCCCGTCCTCGCGCTGACCATCCCCGCGACCGTGAACGCCAACCCGATGAATTCGAACGAGTTCGCCGCCACAGTGGCGCATGACGACCTCAACCTTGCCTCCCCCGAAGATGCTTCGCGGCTCGATGAGCGGGTGCGCACCAAGATCCGCCAGATGTGCAATAACGGCGGACGTGACGGCGTATCGGTGCGGCTCGAACGCGAATGCCGCAGCGGCGCGCTGGCCGCGACCGCCCCGCAAGTCCGCCTCGCCGTGACCCGCGCTGAGGCCGAGGCCGTGCGCTTTGCCCAGACCGAGACTGCATCGCCCGCTGCCACTCCCGGCGCGTGATGTCCTCGCCGGGCGGAGAGGCGCGCCCCCGTCTCTCCGCCCGCCCTTCCTCATTGGCTTCACTCTGGATCGACACAGCCATGCAATTGACCGGCAAAGCTGTCAGGCAGTTTCGCTACCGCGCCTACTTCTGGCTGATGAACGCCTCGCTGGCAGCCATCGCCTATGCCCTTGCCGAGCTGGTGATCGGCAGGCTGACAGGCTTCGACCCAGAAGACTACCTGCCCGCACCTGTTGCAGCGCTTGTCTATATCCCGCTGCTTGTCCTCGCCTTCGTGGTGCCGATGTTCCTGATCTGCGCCCGCTTCATGCGCGACGAATATGCCGAGCAGCTGTGGCGCCGTACCTCGGTGATGCTCGCCTACCTCACGGCCGGAATTCCGCCGATTTGCCTGATATTGGGCTGGGCCTGGTACTTTGCGACCGGCCACACGGATGCAAGCCAGGTGCATTGGACGCTTAGCTGGATGGCAGACAAGGTCGTCTGGGTCGACGCCTTGCTGTGGGTATGGGTCGGCTACATGATGGTCTTCGTGATGATCTTTCAATTCCTGCGCTGGAAGGACACATGATGAACCGCGCGAGCATTTTCATGGCGGCCAGCTGGACTGGGCTTGCCGGAATGATTGCCCTTGCGGCCGCGCTGATGGCCGAGGCGGGCGATGGACTGCGGCTTTCCGCTGCCGCCATGCTGATCGTCAGCAGTTTCGCCCTGCTGTTCACCCGCCGGGCCGATGAATACACCCGCGGCTTGTGGAATGCCGGCGCCAGCGTCGCCTTTGGCGCGATGCTGATCCTGAGCATTGGCCTCGGCTTTGCCGAAGGCCTGGTCGACGGATTGACCGACTCCACCCGCGAACGCACCGTCTCGGCCGATACCGTGCTGACGCTGGAGATCGCGGCCTTCTACATCGGCCTGTTCGTCAAGCGCCTGCTGGGAGACGCCTGATGCCTTACACCCCCCGCGGCTTCACCACTGGCAACTTCGCGCCCGACGAGCAGGATCGCTCCTTCGCCTATGCCGCGATGTGGGCCGGGCTGCCGGCCTCGCTCGGATTGCTGCTGAGCCTCTACTTCGGCCCCTTCCCGATCCTGACCCCGCTCTGCTCGGGCATCACCGCGGGCAGTCTGATCGCTCTTGTGTTCAGTTGGTCGCACGATGAATTCGCGCGCGCGCAGATCGGCTTTGCCGCCAACTGGGCGCTGGCCTTTGCCGGGATCATCCTGATGTGGGAGCTTGTGCCCTTTGCTGAAGGCAGCGGCGCCGACTTGCGCTGGACGCTTGCCATAATGGCGACGATTTTCCACCTCGCGCTCGCCTGGCGCCGGTGGAGGGACCGGTAAGACTGTGAAGAACCGTCTCAAAGTCCTGCGCGCCGAGCGCGACTGGTCGCAGGCCGAACTGGCCGGACGGCTCGATGTGTCGCGTCAGGCGGTCAACGCCATCGAGACCGGCAAGCACGACCCCTCCCTCCCCCTCGCCTTCCGCATCGCGCGGTTGTTCGACATGAAAATCGAGGAGATCTTCGATGACGAAGGATGATCGCCTGAGCACCGCAGCCGCTGGCCCCGGCGAAGAGCGCACCCGCCGCCGCCTGCGCACCCAATGGCTCTATCTCGGCTTGGCCGGTGCCATCGGCGGGGTGATCGGCCTGAGCACCAGCCTGTTCGATCTGGGCGATGGCAATCTGTTTGCGGGCAACTGGGCCGCGCTGAAGCTCCCCCCGGCGGTGGCGCTGGTTCTCGCCGTCATGCTGCTTGCCGGGTTTCTTGTCCTGCCGCTCTACGGCTTCCGGATGATCGACGATTACAAGCGCGAGCATAATCTCGTCGGCTTTACCGGCGGGTGTCTGGCCGTGCTTTCGGGCTTTCCGGTTTGGGCGGTGCTCCATGCCGGGGGCTTTGTTCCCGCGCCCCATGCCTTCGGGGTCTATGGGCTCGGCTTTGTCGGGATGTTCGGATCCTTCCTGTTTGCCCGCTGGCGGCTGTGATGCGCCGCCAGCTTGCCTGCCTCTACTGCTCCTGCTCCCTTGAAAGGAACCTCCAATGACGCTTCTCTCCCTGTTTGCGCGCGCTGCCGCACCGCTGGCCCTGCTGGTGGGGACACCGGCAATCGCCGAAACCCAGACCGCGCCCGCCGCCGAGGCAGCCGCTGCGACCAAGCCCGCGCCTACGCCGATCAAGGCCAAGCCTGCGCTGTGGAAGGTGTCCGACCGCGATACCACGATCTATCTGTTCGGAACGGTGCACGTCCTGCCCGAAGGCATCGAGTGGTTCGACAAGCGCATCGCCAAGGCATTCGACGCGTCCGACCTTCTGGTGACCGAAATCCGAATGGACAAAGCCGGCGAGGCCGAACTGGTCAAGCTCACCCAGTCCAAGGGCTTGCTCCCGCCCGGCACCACGCTGCGTTCGCTGCTGACCCCCGATCAGGTTGCCACCTACAGCGCGGCAATGGCCAAGATTGGCTTCCCGCCCGAAGCGTTCGATCCGCTCAAGCCGTGGCTGGCCGGGCTTACGCTCGGGCTGCTGCCACTGACCCAGCAAGGCTATTCGCCCGAAAGCGGGGTGGAAAAGGTGCTGCTTGCCCGGGCGCCCCAGAAGCAGACCGGCGCTTTGGAGACGGCCGAGTTTCAGCTTGGCATCTTTGATGGCATGACGCGCGAGGCGCAGATCGCTTTCCTGATCGAAGCCGCTGACGGGGTCGACGAGGTCAAGCCGACCCTCGATCGCATGGTCGCCGAGTGGGTCAAGGGCGATGCCGAGGCGCTCGCGGCGGTGATGAACGAAGGCATGAGCGACCCGGCCGTCGCCGAAGCATTGCTCTACAGCCGCAACGCCAACTGGGCCGAATGGATCGACACCCGCCTCGATACGCCGGGAACGGTGTTCATCGCGGTCGGTGCGGGCCACCTTGCCGGCGACAAGAGCGTGCAGGTGTTCCTGCGCGAGCGCGGCATCAAGACCAAGCGGGTCAAGTGAAGCCAGGGGCAACGCGGGCGATGATCGTTGAGCGTTCGGCTGCGATCATCGCCATCCTGCTTGGCCTGCTGCTTGCCGGGTGCAGCAGCGACCAAGAGGACACCTCTGCCAGCGCTCCGGCCAATCCGCTGGTCTATGAAATCGCCAGCGCCGATGGGACGGTCGAAGGGTGGATGATAGGCACGATCCACGCCCTGCCCGCCGACACCCCATGGCGCACGCCCGCAATCGGACGCGTCGTTGATGCGTCCGATTTGCTCGTTGTCGAGATTGCCGGGCTCGGCGCGGAAGCTGACAGCGCGGCGATCTACAAGACCCTCGCACAGTCCCCGGCTCAGCCACCGCTGGCCGAGCGGATTGAACCGGGCCTGCGCGCCCAACTCGCAGCGCTTATGGCACGGGGGCAGTTGGCAGAGGCCGATTTCAGCGACACCGAGACATGGGCAGCAGCGATCGCGCTTGCGCGGATCGATGCGACCGGCGATCCGGCCAACGGGGTCGATCGTGCGCTGATCGCCGACTTTGCCGGTAGGCCGGTGCGCGAGCTGGAAGGCCTGCGCGGACAGCTTGCGATCTTCGACCGCCTGCCCGAAGCGGCGCAGCGCAAGATGCTGGCCGCCGTGGTACGCGAAAGCGAGACCGCCCGCACTGATCCTGAACGCTTGCAACGGGCGTGGCTGGCAGGCGATGCGACGACCCTTGCGGCTTCGACACAAGAGGGTTTCCTTGCTGACCCGGAGCTGCGCGAGGCTTTGCTGACGGGCCGGAACCGGCGCTGGATCGCGGCGATTGTGCCGTTGCTGGCGCAAGATCCGCACCCGCTGATCGCGGTTGGCACGGCACATCTCGTCGGCCCGGAAGGCCTTGCCGCGCTGCTTGAAGCCGAGGGCTACCGCGTCCGCCGCATTTCCTAATCGGCTTGCCTTTTCGCCGTTCCCTCTCTAAGGGGCCGCGCTTCGGTGCTTCCGGTCATCCCTGGAGGCGGTCGCACCGTGTGACTGTATCAACCAAACACGTATTCGAAAGGCATCCGTATGAGCGAGACTCTTACCCTGCCGGCCGAAGCGCGCGAACGGGCTGGCAAGGGAGCCTCCCGAGCACTTCGCCGCGATGGTCGGACTCCTGCTGTCATCTATGGCGGCAAGGAAGAACCCACCCTGATCCACGTCGAGCAGAAGGAACTGGTGCGTCAGCTGATGACCGGCCACTTCATGAACTCGATCGTCAACATCGAGATCGGTGGCAAGACCGTCCGCGCTCTGCCCAAGGATGTCGCCTTTCACCCGGTGACCGACCGTCCGACCCACGTCGACTTCCTGCGCCTGACCGGCGACAGCAAGGTCGAAGTGCAGGTGCCGGTGGTGTTCGTCAACGAAGACGCCTCGCCGGGCCTCAAGAAGGGCGGCGTGCTCAACATCGTCCGCCACGAACTCGAACTGCTGTGCCCCAACGCTGACATTCCGGAAGAAATCCAGATCGATGTCACCGGCAAGGAAATCGGCGATTCGATCCATATCAGCGAAGTGAACCTGCCCAAGGGCGTCTCGAGCGTGATCACCGACCGCGATTTCACCATCGCCACCGTGGTCGCTCCGTCGGGCCTCAAGAGCAGCGAAGGCGAAGCCGCTTCCGAATAAGCGCGCTGCCTTTACGGGCTTTCGCAGCGCCGGGCTTCCCTTGCGGGAAGTCCGGCGTTTCGTTTTATGCAAAGGAACGATAGGGAGCACGCCATGCAGATCTGGGTCGGCCTCGGAAATCCCGGACCGCGCTATGCGCTCCACCGGCACAATGTCGGCTTCATGGCGGTCGATGTGATCGCGGATATGCATGACTTCGGCCCGGTGCAGAAGAAATTCTCCGGCTGGGCGCAGGAGGGCCGGATCGGCACGCAGAAGGTGCTGCTCTTGAAGCCTGCAACCTTCATGAACGAGAGCGGCCGCGCGGTCGGCGAGGCGCTGCGGTTCTACAAGCTGGGCACCGAGGCGCTCACCGTGTTCCACGACGAGCTCGATCTGGCGCCCTTCAAGGTCAAGGTGAAGCAGGGCGGCGGGCACGCGGGCCACAACGGCCTGCGCTCGATCGACCAGCATTGCGGGGCCGAGTTTCGCCGCATCCGCCTCGGCATCGGCCATCCGGGCCACAAGGACCGCGTCACCGGCCACGTGCTGGGCAATTTCGCCAAGGACGAGCAGGACGATCTGGTGGCGATGCTTGGCGCGATTGGTGCCGAGGCCGACTGGCTGGCCAAGGGCGATGACGTGCGGTTCATGAACGACGTGGCGCTCAGGATGCAAGGCTGAGGCGCAGCCATGAACCGCGTCCTCATCATCGGCCCCTGCGGCTCAGGCAAAAGCACCCTCGCCCGCGAACTCGCGCCGCGCATGGGGTTGCCGCTTGTCCACATGGATCAGCTCGGGTGGCAGTCCGGCTGGGTCGAGACCGAGAAGGCAGAGCTTATCGCCCGGGTCGCCAAAGCGGTCGCGGGCGAGCGCTGGCTGATCGAGGGCAACTACGGGAGCACCCTCACCCCGCGGCTCGCGCGGGCTGATACGGTGATCTATCTCGATTTTCCGCGCCGCGTGTTTCTGTGGCGTCTGATAAAACGGATATTCACCCACCGAGGCCGCTCGCGACCGGATATGCCGGAAGGCTGTCCAGAGCGGTTCGATGCGGGTTTTTTCTGGTATGTGTTGAACTGGAATTCCGGCCCGCGCGTGCGCACAGAAGCCAAGTTGGCGGATTATGGCGGCACGCTGATCCGGCTCGCCAGCCCCGCAAAGCTTGCGCAATGGCGCAAAGCCAATAACCTTGGCTGATCCCGTTCCAGCCAAGGATCGCCCCCGATGACCCTCGATCGCCGCACCCTGCTTGCCGGAGCCGCCGCCACAGCCACTCTGGCCGCCAGCGTCCGCGCGGCAGATCCGGTGTTCCAGCCCGACATCAGTCTCAAGGGCAAAAGCGTGCTGATAACCGGGTGCTCTTCGGGCTTCGGACGGCTCGCGGCGGAACTGCTGGCACGGCAGGGAGCCAAGGTGTTCGCAACGATGCGCGCCCTGCCCCGCCCCGAAGCCGAACAGCTGCGGATCATGGCACTGAACGAGCGGCTCGATCTGCAAGTGATCGCGCTCGATGTGACCTCCGACCAGCAGGTCGCCGAGGCTGTCGCTCAGGCCGAAATGGCCGCAGGCGGCGCCATTGACGTCCTGGTCAACAATGCAGGCATCGGCATCACCTCGCCCGTCGAGGTGCAGGACATGGAAGCCACCCGCCTGATCTTCGAGACCAATGTGTTCGGCCCGCACCGCATGGCGCGCGCGGTGTTGCCGGGGATGCGCAAGCAAGGCGCGGGGCAGATCATCCAGATTTCAAGCCAGCTTGGCCGGGTGATTGCGCCCTATAGCGGGCACTATTCCGCCACCAAATTCGCGCTTGAGGCAATGAGCGAGCAGCTCGCCTATGAGCTGGTTCCGCACGGGATCGATGTCACGGTGATCGAGCCCGGCGGCTATCCCACCAAGGTGTGGGTCAATCGCAATGCCTATTCGCTGGCGCTGAAGGACCGGGCCGAGGCGCGGCACACCGAAGGCTATCCGCAGCAAGTCGCGCGGATGGGGACGGAAGACGGGTCGGGCCGCACCAATGATCCTGCCGATGTCGCCCGCGCGATTGCCGCGCTGATCGCCCAGCCCCCCGGCACCCGCCCGCTGCGCCTGCCGGTTGCAGGTGGCAGCAAGCCGCAGGTGCCGATCAACGCGGTGACCGCGCAGGTGCAGACCGAATGGCTGGGCAATTCCCCCTTTGGCCCGCTGGTGCGCGGCGTGCATGAGAGGTGAACGCCTCTCTCCCGTTCATGCTGAGCTTGTCGAAGCATCGCATTTCTCTATAGGCGCGAGCCTTGACCAGTAAGCACGGCCCTTCGACAAGCTCAGGGCGAACGGTTTAGAGAAAGATACATCATGGGTTTCCGTTGCGGGATCGTCGGCCTGCCCAACGTGGGCAAGTCCACTCTGTTCAATGCGCTCACCGAAACGCAGGCGGCGCAGGCGGCGAATTATCCCTTCTGCACCATCGAGCCCAACGTGGGTCAGGTCGCTGTGCCGGACGAGCGCCTCCAGAAGATCGCCGCCATTGCCAAGAGCGCCAAGATCATCGAGACCCAGCTCGGCTTCGTCGACATCGCCGGCCTCGTGAAAGGCGCGAGCAAGGGCGAAGGCCTTGGCAACCAGTTCCTCGGCAATATCCGCGAGGTCGATGCGATCGTCCATGTGCTGCGCTGCTTCGAGGATGACGACATCCAGCACGTCGCCAACAAGGTCGATCCCATCGCGGACGCCGAAGTGGTCGAGACCGAGCTGATGCTCTCCGACCTTGAGAGCCTCGAAAAGCGTGTTCCCGCCGCGGCCAAGCGCGGGGCAGCGGGAGACAAGGAAGCCAAGGCGATGGCGAGCGTGCTGGGGCAGGCCTTGGAGCTGCTGCGCGAAGGCAAGCCCGCCCGCCTGACCGTTCCCAATGATGACGAGGAAGCGCGGCTGTTCAAGCAGGCTCAGCTGCTGACCGCCAAGCCGGTGCTCTACGTCTGCAACGTCGCCGAGGAAGACGCGGCGACGGGCAATGCGCTGTCGGCCAAGGTGTTCGAGAAGGCTGCGGCAGAAGGTGCCGAGGCCGTGGTCGTTTCCGCCGCAATCGAGGCCGAACTGGTCGCCATGCCGGTGGAAGACCGCGGCGAATTCCTTGAAGCACTGGGCCTCACCGAAAGCGGGCTGTCGCGCGTGATCCGCGCCGGGTACAAGCTCTTGGGCCTCAAGACCTTCTTCACCTGCGGCCCCAAGGAAGCCCGCGCCTGGACCTTCCCCGATGGCGCGAAGGCGCCGCAGGCAGCAGGCGAAATCCACTCCGATTTCGAACGCGGCTTCATCCGCGCCGAGACCATTGCCTACGAGGATTATGTGACGCTCGGCGGCGAAGCGGGCGCGAAGGAAGCGGGCAAGCTGCGGCAGGAAGGCAAGGAATACGTGGTGCAGGACGGGGACGTGCTGCTGTTCAAGTTCAATGTTTGAGGCCTAGTGCCGCCCGAACAGCTTCTCGACATCTTCCATGCTGAGCTTCACCCAGGTCGGCCGCCCGTGATTGCACTGGCCTGAGCGCGGCGTCGCTTCCATTTCGCGCAGCAGCGCGTTCATCTCGGCAACGCTCAGGCTGCGCCCTGCCCTGACCGAACCGTGGCACGCCATGGTCGCCAGCACCAGTTCGAGCCGCTCGGCCAGCAGCAGCGCGCCCGAGTCCTCCTGCTTGCCGTGCTTGGCGATGTCGTCGGCAAGGTCGGTCAGCAGCTTGGCGGTATCGGCCTTGGCGATGGCAGAGGGCACCGCGCGCACCAGCATCGCGGCCGGGCCGAAGCGCTCGATCACAAGGCCGTAACGTGCCAGGCCATCTGCTGCGTCCTCCAACCGGTCGCAATCGACCTCGTCCATCTCGACGACATCGGGCACCAGCAGCGCTTGGCTGCGGCGCACGCTCTCGTCCGCTCCGGCGGCGCGCAGGCGTTCGAGCACGAGGCGTTCGTGCGCCGCGTGCTGATCGACCAGCACGAGGCCGTCTGCGGCTTCGGCAACGATATAGGTGCCCGCAACCTGCCCGCGCGCGATGCCGAGGGGGTATTGGCGCGCTTCCTCGGGAACGGGGGCGGCGGGTTCGGCGCGGCCTTGAGGCATGGCGAAAGCAGCCGACGCTTCGCGCAACAACAATTCCCCCTCCCCTTCAAGGGAGGCGCCGGGGGTGGGCGCCGTCTTGGGTTGTGCAGGATTGGAAAGTCCCCACCCCAACCCCTCCCCTGAAGGAGAGGGGCTAAAAGGCTCCGCCTGCCACCTTTGCATCGCGGCTCGGTCCGGCCCCTGCGCCGACCGCCGGTCGCCCGTGGCCAGCGCTTGCCTGAGGCCCGATACGATGAACCCCCGCACCCCCGCCGAATCCCGAAACCGCACTTCGGTCTTGGCCGGGTGGACGTTCACATCGACATCCTGCGGCGGCAGATCGAGGAACAGTGCGAGCACCGCGTGGCGATCGCGCGCGAGCATATCGGCGTAAGCCCCGCGCACCGCGCCCACCAGCAGGCGATCCTTGACCGGACGCCCGTTGACGAAAAGATATTGATGGTCGGCCACGCCCCGGTTCCAGGTTGGCAGGCCCGCCACGCCGGTGAGGCGCATCACCCCGTGCGGTGTGTCGCGTTCGAGTTCGATCGGAACCGAATTGTCCTTCAGCTCATGCGCGATGATCCGCGCCACGCGGGTCGCCAGCGCCTCGCCCGCCTGCAGGTTCAGGACAGTGCGCTTGCCCCCCTCCCCCAGCGTTTCCAGCGTGAAGGCCACATCCGGCCGCGCCATCGCAAGGCGGCGCACCACGTCGAGGCATGCGGCATATTCGCTCCGGGCCGAGCGCAGGAACTTGCGGCGCGCGGGCACCTTGGCGAACAGCTCTTCCACCCTGACCCGCGTGCCCGGCGGGAGCGCAGCGGGCTCGTCGGCCAGCACCGCCCCGTGATCGGCCACGCGCCGCCAGCCTTCGGCAGCGCCAGCCTCCCGGCTCTCGATGGTGAGGCGCGCGACGCTGGCGATGGAGGGCAGTGCTTCGCCGCGAAAGCCGAGGGTCGTCACCAGCTCGATCGCGCCATCGGGGCCAATCAGCGAATCGGGCAGCTTGGAGGTCGCGTGCCGCTCCAGCGCCAGCGCAATGCCTGCTGGCCCCATGCCATGACCGTCATCGACCACTTCGATGCGGGTCAGCCCGCCGTCCGCCAGCACCACTCCGATTCGCCGCGCGCCTGCATCAATCGCGTTCTCGAGCAGCTCCTTCAATGCCGCAGCCGGGCGTTCGACCACCTCGCCGGCGGCGATACGGTTCACAAGTGACGAAGGCAGGCGGCGGATTTCGGGCATTTGTCGCAAGCTAGCGATGGCCGGACGCAAATTCGAGGCCAACCCCGGCAAAATCACCGTTGCAGTGGACAAATATTTTGGCCTTTTGCGCACGGATTCGCTAGGCGCGCCCTGTCATGTCATAACCGGGTCGAATTCCCCGCCGCAGTTGCCAAGCCTCAGCGGCCCGAGGCGCCTTCCCGCTACCACTGGAACACTGTCACCAATGAGCTTCCTGACCGATCTCTTCAAATTCCGCTCGCAGAACATGGCGATCGATCTCGGCACGGCCAACACGCTGGTCTATGTGCAGGATCAGGGGATTGTCCTGAACGAGCCTTCCGTGGTTGCCATTGAGACCATCAACGGCATCCGCCGGGTCAAGGCCGTGGGCAATGATGCGAAGATGATGATGGGCAAGACCCCGGACAGCATCGAAGCCATCCGCCCCCTGCGCGATGGCGTGATCGCCGACATTGAAGTCGCCGAGCAGATGATCAAGCACTTCATCCAGAAGGTGCACGGCAAGAAGTCGATGTTCCGCTATCCCGAAATCGTGATCTGCGCGCCCTCGGGCTCGACCTCGGTCGAACGCCGCGCGATCCGCGATGCGGCCTCGAATGCGGGCGCATCGGACGTGCACCTGATCCTCGAACCCATGGCCGCTGCCATCGGCGCGGATATGCCGGTGACCGAACCGGTTGGCTCGATGGTGGTCGATATCGGCGGCGGCACCACCGAAGTCGCCGTGCTCTCGCTGCGCGGCCTTGCCTACACCACCTCGGTGCGCACCGGGGGCGACAAGATGGACGAGGCGATCGTCAGCTATGTCCGCCGCCACCACAACCTTCTGATCGGCGATGCCACGGCCGAGCGCATCAAGAAGGATTACGGCATTGCCATGATCCCCGAAGATGGCGTGGGCGAGACCATCACCTTGAAGGGCCGCGACCTCGTCAACGGCGTGCCCAAGGAAATCACGATCAATCAGGCGCATGTCGCCGAGGCTCTCAGCGAACCGATTGGCGCGATTGTCGAGGGCGTGCGCATCGCGCTTGAGAACACCGCACCCGAACTCGCCGCCGACATCGTCGATCAGGGCATCGTGCTCACGGGCGGCGGCGCGCTCATCCGCCGCCTGGACGAGCACCTGCGCGAGGAAACCGGCCTGCCGGTCTCGGTCGCCGAAGACCCGCTGACCTGCGTCGCCATCGGCACCGGACGGGCGATGGAAGACCCGGTCTATCGCGGCGTGCTGATGACCGCGTGAGCCACCGCCAAGCTGACCTGAAGGGACTCTAAGCCATGGCGCCCCCCTCTTCGCGCCGCTCGGGCTTTTCGAAGAAGGCGCAGTATTCGCTGTTCACCGGCTATGTGCTGGCCGGTGGATTGGCGGTGCTGGGCGCCGGCTTGCTGGCGCTGTCGCTTTGGCAACCCTCGGCCTTTGCGCCGTTGCGCGGAGCGGCCAGTGATGTCGTTGCCCCCGCGGGCACCGCCGCCGCGGTCACGCGATCGGGATCGCAGGGTTTCTTCGCCAGCATTGCAGGTTACTTCAACGCCGGCTCGCAAAACGCCGAACTGCGCCGCGAGATGGAATTGGCGCGGATCCGGCTGGCAGAAGCCGAAGCGGTCAAGGCCGAGAATGCACGCCTCAAGGGTCTGCTGGGCCTGCGCGACAGCGAGGTAAAGCCGGTTGTCATGGCCCGGCTGGTCGGATCGACCACCACCAGTGGCCGGCGTCACGCCTATCTCGGTGCTGGCACGGCCAGCGGCGTGTTGCCGGGTATGCCTGTCGTCTCGGAACGCGGCGTGATCGGCCGGGTGCTGGAGGCGGGCCGCAACTCGTCGCGCGTCCTGCTGCTCACCGACAGCGAGAGCGTGCTGCCGGTCCGGCGCGCGAAGGACAATGTCATCGCCTTTGCCGAAGGTCGCGGTGACGGGCTGCTGCGGATCCGCCTCGTCAACCTCGGGATCAATCCGCTCAAGGTCGGCGACATGATGGTGACCAGCGGCGCAGGCGGTTATTACCGGCCGGGGGTGGCGGTCGCGGTGATCGCGAAGATCACGCCTGACGGCGGCATCGCCCGTCTGGTGGCCGAACCGGCCGCGACCAGCTTCGTCGCAGTCGAACCGGTCGCCCAGCCTGCCGCCGTGTCCGAACTGACCGAGCCGGACGGAGGTAACGCGCCTGTTGCAGGCCCGCCCGCGGCTCCTGCTGCTTCCCCGGCTGCCACACCATCTGGAACCTCGCCGACCGGCACCGGAGGCGAGTGATGGAGCGGCTCGATCCCCGGGCGCGATCGGACATCTATGGGCGGCGGATCAACCGCGCGCCCTATCCCTGGCGCGTGCGCAGCGTGCCTTATGCGTCGATCATGCTCGGCTCGCTGCTCCCGGTGCTGCTGATTGCCGATGTCATGCCCTTGCTGCCACCGCTCGGGTTCCTGCTGCTGCTCGGCTGGCGCATGGTGCGCCCCGGCCTCCTGCCCTTATGGGCCGGCGCGCCGCTTGGTGCTTTTGATGATCTGGTGAGCGGTCAGCCCTTTGGCTGCGCGATCCTGCTGTGGTCGCTGGCGATGATCGCGATCGAGGTCATCGAGACCCGCTTCCCCTGGCGCGGCTTCTGGCAGGACTGGTTCACCGCCGGGGTCATGGCCGTGCTCTACTGGTTTGCGGCTCTGCTGCTGTCGGGCGCATCCGTGACACCCGAGATGATTGTCGTCGCCGTGCCGCAGGCGGCAATGGCGGTGCTGCTCTATCCGGTTGTTGCCCGCATTGTTGCGGGGCTCGACCGGTTCCGGCTTGCGCGCGCGCGGAAGCTCGACTGATGAAGATCCCCTTCCTCGCCGACGGCCCGAACAAGCCTGCACGGATGATCAACGCCTCGATCCTGCGCGCATCCTTTGAACGGCGCGCGGTGGTGATCGGTGCGATCCAGGGCGGGATTGGGCTGCTGCTGGCTGGGCGGCTGGGTTATCTGGCGATTGCCGAGAACGAGAAATACCGGCTCGAATCCGAAAGCAACCGGGTCAATCTCACGCTCATTCCGCCGCGCCGGGGCTGGATCCTCGACCGCGACGGGGCAGCGCTGGCCTCGAACCGCGCCGATTTCCGGGTCGACCTTATCCCGGAGCGGCTGGTGGATGCTGATGCGACCATCAACCAGCTGGGCGAACTGCTGGCGCTCGAACCGGCGCGCATCGCCGACATCAAGGACAAGGTCAGCACCGCGCGCGGGTTTCAGCCGGTCGAAGTGGCGAGCGGGCTGCGCTATGAACAATTTGCCGCGCTGAGCGTGCGCTTGCCTGACCTGCCGGGCGTTGTCCCGCAGCGCGGATTTTCGCGGTTCTACCCGACCGCCTCCAGCGTCGGTCACCTGATCGGCTATGTCGGCCCGGCCTCGGCCGAGGAGTATGAGAAAGACCCCAACCCGCTGCTGATCACGCCGGGCTACAAGATCGGCAAAGATGGCCTTGAAAAGCAGTTCGAAAAGGAACTGCGCGGCGTGCCCGGTGCGCGGCGGGTGGAGGTGACGGCTGGCGGACGGATCGTGCGCGATCTGGAAACCCGTGAGGACGTGCAGGGCAACCCCATCCGCCTTACCATCGATGGGCCGCTTCAGGATTATGCCGCTCGCCGCATCGGGCTCGAAAGCGGCTCGGTGGTGGTGATGGATTGCCGCACCGGCGATCTCTTGTGCATGGCCTCGATGCCGAGCTTCGATCCCAATTCCTTCTCCGACGGGATCGGCGGGGTGGAATATGCGATGCTGCGCGATGACGAGCGCGTGCCGCTGCGCAACAAGGTGCTGAAAGGCCTCTATCCGCCCGGATCGACCGTCAAGCCGATGGTGTCGATGGCGCTGATGCAGGCCGGCATCGACCCGGAGGAGACCGTCCATTGCGGCGGCGGGCTTCGGGTGGGCAACCGCGTGTTCGGTTGCTGGAACCGCGGCGGCCACGGCGCGACCAACATGGCCAAGGCGATCTACCAGAGCTGCGACGTCTATTTCTACGCCATGGCCCAGCGCATCGGCATGGATCCGATTGCGGCGATGGCGCGGCGCTGCGGGATGGGACAGGAATTCCCGCTGCCCGTGATCAGCCAGTTCTTCGGCACCGTGCCTGATCCGGCATGGAAGATGAAGAAGTGGGGCCGCGAATGGCAGACCTTCGACACGGTCAATGCCACGATTGGTCAGGGCTATATGCTCTCCAGCCCGCTGCAGCTGGCGGTGATGGCCTCGCGCCTTGCCACCGGCAAGCACGTCATGCCGCGCCTCACCCTCGACACCAAGCCGCAAGGGTTCGACAAGATCGACTTCCCCGCCGAGCAGGTCGAATATGTGCGCAAGGCGATGAGCGACGTCGTCAACGGCCCCGGCACCGCAGGCCGCGCCCGCCTGCCGATCGAGAACACGCTGATGGCGGGCAAGACCGGCACCGCGCAGGTCGTCTCGCTGTCGATCTCGAACGGCAAGTCGGGCCCGTGGAAGTATCGCGACCACGGGCTGTTCATCTTCTTCGCCCCCTATGACAACCCGCGCTATGCCGGGGCGGTGGTGATCGAGCATGGCGGCGGATCGGGCGCGGCCTACCCCATCGCGCGCGATGTGATGACCTTCCTGTTCGATCCCGCCAAGGGGCTGGAGGCGCTCGCCGCGCTGGAAGCCGGATGGGGCGGCACCGCGCAGCAGCGGCTTGAGCGGCGCTATGCCGCCTATGCGGCCGAGCGCGGAGCCAGTGTTAGCCGCCCGCCACGCCGGGACGAGGAGATCCTCGACCGCGTCGATGCCGAGGCCCGCCGCGCCGCGACACAGACTGATGCCATCGCTGGCGAAGTGATCGCGCCGCGGCCTGAGGCCAACCCGTCGGGCACGCCCACCGGCACTGCGCCCGGCGCTGCTGCGCCGCCCCCTGCTCCCACGACGCCTACCGCGCCGCCGTCTGCGCCTGTGGAGATCGGCGAATGAGCACGCTGACCACTCGCACCGGTATCGTGCCCGAACCGATCGCCCGCCAGCCCTGGGAAATGCTGATCCCGCTGCTGCTGCTGACCGCTTTTGGCGGACTGGTGCTCTATTCCGCCGGCGGCGGGGCGATGCAGCCCTTTGCGCTGTCGCACTTCATCCGCTTCGGCGTGTTCGCCGTGATGACGGCGATCATTGCCTCGCTGCCGCGCGATGCCGTCCGGCTGCTGACCTATCCGTCCTATCTCGCGGTGCTGCTGTTGCTGCTCGCGGTCGAGATCGTCGGTCAGGTTGGCGGCGGGAGCCAGCGCTGGCTCGAAGCCGGGCCAATCCGCATCCAGCCTTCGGAACTGATGAAGCCGGCCGTGGTGCTGGCCATGGCGCGGTTCTATGAGACGCTGCCGTCAGGCATGATCGGGAGCTGGCGCTCGGTGGTGCCTGCCGGCGGCCTGATTGTCCTGCCGATCTCGCTGGTGCTGCTGCAGCCCGATCTCGGCACGTCGGTCGCGATTGCCTTTGGCGGCGTGGTGGTCATGTTCCTGGCGGGCCTGCCCTTGTGGTGGTTTCTGCTGGCAGGCGGCGCTGGCGTTGCTGCGATGCCATTGGTCTATTTCTTTGCGCTCCACGATTACCAGCGCGCGCGCGTGACGACCTTCCTCGACCCGGAAAGCGACCCGCTCGGCGCGGGCTATCACATCGCGCAATCCAAGATCGCGATCGGATCCGGGGGCATTTTCGGCAAGGGCTTCAATAACGGCACGCAAAGCCATCTCGATTATCTGCCCGAACCGCACACCGACTTCGTCTTTGCCACGATGGCAGAGGAATGGGGTCTGGTCGGCGGGTTGTTCGTGCTCGCGATGTACACCTTGATCCTCAAGTGGGGCTGGAAGGTCGCGAGCGAATCGCAGGATCGTTTCTGCGCGCTGCTGGCGGCAGGGGCGACGGCGACGATCTTCTTTTACATTGCCATCAATCTGCTGATGGTGATGGGCATGGCCCCGGCCAAGGGCATTCCCCTGCCCTGGATGAGCCACGGGGGCTCGTCGATGATGACGAACATGATCTGCATCGGGCTGTTGATGATGGTCAACCGCTGGAACCGCGAAGCCCCGCGCCGTGGTCTGGCCTTGTGATTTGCCGCAATTGCGAAAAAGCCCCTTGCCATACGAATGAGGCGCGCTAAATGCAGCGCCTCACGCGAATCGGGACACGGCCTCGCCGCCCGGTTTCGCAGTCCGACCTGGTCGGAATGGACGCATAGCTCAGTTGGTAGAGCAGCTGACTCTTAATCAGCGGGTCCTAGGTTCGAGCCCTAGTGCGTCCACCACTCCTCTAAAATCTGGCTGCATTGCGGGGGTTTCGCCATCAGGCGGAGTGGCGTTGGTTCATCCGGCAATCGACCGCGTATCCGGTGGTCGGGGCCAACCTGTAAGCGCATGACTGCTCAGATCTGACGCGGCTTGCGCAGTTCGCTCGGCGGGGCACCGAACCAGCGGCGGGTGGCACGGCGCAGACTGCGGGCTTCGGAATAGCCCAGCCCCTCGGCGAGGTCTTCAAGGCCAATCGAGGCCTTCAGGGCGGCGAGGGTCTGTTGCTGGCGAACATGGCTGATCAGCCCGCGATAGGAGTGCCCTTCCTCGGCGAGGCGGCGGCGCAAGGTGGCGACCGAAACGCCCATCGCCGCCGCCAGCGTCGGCTGGTCGAGCGGAGCCTGCCACAAGAGATCAAGCACCTGTTCGGCCGTGCTGGTGTGTGCCAGCGGCTCGGCGGTAATCTGACGATAGGTCTCGAACAGCAGATTGGGCCAAAGCTCGAACCGATCGGCGACGATCGTGAGATCCGCCGCGCTGGCAGGGTAGACCAGCTCGATATCCTGCCCGCGCCGAACCACCGGGCAGCCCAGCAGCGCAAACATCGCGCCACTCCCCGGCGCATCGTCGCGCGGCGCGATCAGGCGGCGCGGCTGGAGCTTCTGCCCTGCCATCCAGCAGCACGCGGTGTGGAGCACCACCACCACCATTTCGACATAAAGCCGCCGCTGGATCGGCACATCGGCCGTGCCGGGCACACGCAGACGAAGGTCATGGCCGCGCCGCACGGCGAGTGGCAGATCGGGCCAGACGATCCGCGAGGCCGCCGCCAGTCGCACAAGCCCCTCGCCCAGATCCTGCCCCAGTCGCATCGCTGCGAGCAGGAGTTCGAAGCTGCCGTCAGGCACGGTATCCGGCCCGAGCGCGTGCCGTTCGTCGCCGGTCTGATCGATATTGTTGCGCAGCAGCCGCCAGAAATCGAGATGCCCGATCGGTGTGCCGTCATCGGGCAGTCCGGCCGCGAGCAGCATCGCACGCGCCCGGACATCGCCGAGCAGGGTCGCAAGAAAGGCGAAGGGGATCTGCGCACTCATGTCATCATTCTCGGCCAGCGCCTTGCGCTTGGCAATGACTGATTTGAGCGAAAATGTCCGCTTTGGTCGCGCGCTGCTGTCCTTCCCGCGCTCTGCATCGGCACCCTAGTCTTGCTGCAAAACACAGCAGAGGGGAGGCGTGCAATGCGCAGAACAATCTTCGGGAGTGCGGCGTCGGTGCTGGCGCTGGTCGCAGCGTCAGGTGCCGCGGCTCAGGATGCCAGCGAGGGAGCCGACAGTGCCGCGCAGGCCGAGCCGGACGAAATCATCGTCACCGCTGAGCGGCGCAGCACCAGCGTGCAGGACACGCCGCTTGCGCTCTCGGTGCTGGATGGCGAGGCGTTGCGGCAGGGCGGCAATCAAGGCCTTACGGAACTCGCCCAGAAGGTGCCAAGCCTCAGCTTTGCACAGAGCTTCGGTATCGCGCAGATCTTCATCCGCGGGGTTGGCAACAACTTCTTCTCGCCCGGCGGCGATCCGGGCGTGGCGACCTATGCCGACGGGGTGTATCTGTCCGATCAGGAAGCGACCGCGGTGGCGTTTCTCGATCTGGAGCGGATCGAGGTGCTGCGCGGGCCGCAGGGCGCGCTCTATGGGCGCAATGCGACGGGCGGCGCCGTGAACCTCGTCTCGGCCGCGCCGACCGACAGCTTCGAGGGCCGCGTCGGCGTGCAATTGGGCGATTTCGGGCGGGTTCAGGGCGAAGCGGTGCTCTCCGGCCCGCTCGGCGGCGGGGTCACTGCAAGGGCGAGCGTTCAGTATCGGCGGCTCGGCGGCTTCACCCGCAACGAACTGGCCGATACCGCCGGCGCACGCGAACGGGGCGATGGTGAGGACAGCCTCGCAGGCCGCTTGCAACTCGCCGTCCCGGTTGGCGCAGGCCGCCTGCTGCTGACCGCCACCGGCTATACCCAGAACGATTCAGGCCCAGCGCTCAAGATCCTCGCCGATCCCTTCCCGCACCCGGCCGAGCTGCTGTTCGGCGTGCGCCCTTCCGCCGATCCGCGCAGCTTCAAGAGCCAGGGCGCGGAGAACCGGCGCGAGGTGTGGTCGGTGACCGGACGGCTCGAACAGCCGGTCGGTGGGGCCGAATTGGTGGTCATCGCCGACACGCGCGGGTCGGACAGGTTGATCACCTATGATCAGGACGGCACCGAGCGCAGCGTCAGCACCACCACGCTCGACACCGACAGCACCCAATCGAGCCTTGAGGCCTATGTGCAGGGCACCAGTGGCGGGCTCGACTGGCTGGCCGGGGCGACCTGGCTGCGCTTCCGCCAGTCCCGCGCGACGCTGGTCGATGGGGTCTTGCCGGCCGCCTTCCTCAACCCGGCATTGCCCGTCACCCAGCCCTTCCCCTTCGCCTTTGCAGGCGGCGGCACCGTCACCACCGAGGCGCTCGCCGCCTATGCCGACGGCAAGCTGGCACTGTCCGACACGGTCGCACTGCGGCTCGGCGGGCGGTATAGCGACGATGACAAGCGGGCGCGCGAGTTCCTGACCTTTCTTGCGCCCACCATCACCGGCCAGCAGCGCGATGGCTGGGGCGAGTGGTCGGGCAAGGCGGGGGTCGATTTCACGCCGTCCGATGACGTGCTGCTCTATGCCTCGGTCGCACGCGGGTTCAAATCAGGCGCGCTCAATGTCGGCGCCTTTACCCCGGCGGTCGACCCGGAGATCAACGTCACCATCGAGGCCGGCGCACGGCTTTCCGGGCCGGGATGGACGTTCAACCTCACCGGATACAGTTCCGATTATGACGATCTTCAGATCGTGCAGGTCGGGCCGCTCAGCCAGATCCTCGCCAATGCCGCCTCGGCGCAGATTAAGGGAATCGAGCTTGAGGCGAGCGTCAAGCCTGCGCCCGGCCTGACGCTGGGCCTGTCGGGCAGCTGGATGGATGCCGAATTCGGCAGCTTCATCTCCACCGACCAGCGGCGCGGGTTCCAGCCCTTTGATGTGTCGGGCAACCGCCTCCCCCTCACCTCGCGCTGGCAGGGCACGGTCTCGGCCCGGTATCGCGCCGATCTGGCGGGCGGGAGCCAGCTCGATTTCAACGGGGCGATGCAGTGGCGCTCGGAATACTTCTTCACCGAATTCAACACCGCCGATGCGCGGCAGGGCGGCTTTGCGCGGTTCGATCTGGGCGCGGTGTGGACCAGCCCGGACGGCGGCTGGGCGGTCAATGTCTTCGCCCGCAACCTGACCGACCGGCGGGTGCTGTCCAGCCTCGCGGTGGTCTCGCCGCTGCTCGGATCGGTGCGGGTTGCCTCGCTTGAGCCGCCGCGCCATTTCGGCATCGGCATCGAGCGGCGGTTCTGATCGCCATGCGCCCCGAACTGGCAGAGATTTTCGCGCACCTGCGTCAGCAACCGGATGCGGGCGTCGACCCCATCGCCGCAATGCGCAGCATGGTTGAGGGTTACGCGATGGGTTGCGCCGGAGAAGGCATGGCCACCTGCCGCATGGTTCCGACCCGGATTGGCGACCTTGCGGCCGAGTGGCTGGTTCCGCCTGCGCCCGGCGATGGGCGGATCGTCTATTGCCATGGCGGCGGATGGGTGGCGGGTTCGCTGAACAGTCACCGCACGCTCGCCGCCGAACTCGCCCATCTCAGCGGGTTTCCCGTGCTGGTGCCCGACTACCGCCTCGCGCCCGAACATCCCTTCCCTGCCGGTTTGATCGATTGCGCGCAGGCGCTGGCCCATGCGGCCCAGCACGGCCCGGACGGGCCAGGCGCGTGCGGAGCGCTTGCGCTGGCCGGGGATTCGGCAGGCGGCAATCTCGCGGCGGCGCTCGCCCTTGGCCTTGCCCCGATGGCCGACGTCCCGCGCCCGGATCGGCTGGTGCTGTTCAGCCCCTTCCTCGCCCTTGAGCCGCTGGAGGCAGGTTTCAGCCGCCCGGCGGACGATCCGGCCGTGGAGGGCGATGGGATGGCGTTGGTGGCCACGCTCTATGCCCCCGATCACAACCTGTCCGACCCCGCAATCAGCCCGCTTCGGGCAGAGGATTCCGCCCTCGCCCAACTGCCGCCGACGCTGATTCTGGCCAGCACGGCCGAAACCTTGCGCGGGCAAGCGCTGGTCTTTGCGCAGAGAGCCTGGGGGCAAGGCGCGACGGTGCGCCTGTCGCTGTGGCCCGATCTGCCGCACGTCTGGCCGATCTTCATGGGCAAGCTGCCCGAGGCCGACCTCGCGCTCCGCGAAGCCGCCGCCTTCCTGCGCGGTCAATCGCGAGCATAGGATAAGGACGCACTGGGGCACGGCGCCGAGCTTTGCGCAAGCCAAGGCTGATGCCGGGAACCTGCCTCACGCAGCCGCCTGATTGGCGCTCGCTTGCCGGGCGTGTTTCAACAGATCGGCAAATGCGCCATATACGACCGCATGATCGCATTCGGCCCCATGAGCATCACGCTGCTGATCTGCGCGATGCAGGGGGTCTTGCTGGCCGTGCTGCTGGCGCGCACCAAGACCAACCGCGCGGCCAATCGCTGGCTGGCGCTACTGATCGCAGCCGTTGTCGCTCTGATGACGCCCTATATCATCGGCTATGCCGGTTTCTACGATAGGTGGCCGTGGCTGAGCTTCGCGCCCGTATCCCTGACGCTTGCATTCGGGCCGTTGCTTTACCTCTACACCGTCTCGCTGGTCGAAGCGTCCCCGGCACGGGTCTGGCCACACTTCTTGCCGGTGACCGTGCAATTTCTCGCCTATGCGCTGGTCTTCCCCTTTCCCCTGCCGGTGAAGGACCGCTGGAACGATGCCGTCCACGAACCTTTCATCGATCCCGCCTTCGACTTTGCCGCGCTGGTCAGCATCGCGGTCTACGGCGCGATCGCATACCGGCGCTATCGTACCTATCGCCAATGGCTGGACGAAAACCGCACCGACAGCGTTGATTTCGATCCGGTGTGGATCCGCAATTTTCTCGTCGCGCTGGTGACGACCGGGGCAATCTGGGCGGGGTTCCTGATCGCGAAGCGGATCGATCCGGCGCGCGACTATTTCGACCAGTTCCCGCTCTATGTCGGCTACAGCCTGCTGGTTCTGTATCTCGGCATCGCTGGCTGGCGCCATGCCGAGACACGGTTTCCGCAGGCGCTCGCACCGCCCGAGCCCGAGCCCACGCCGCCTGCATCTGCGCCGCTGCGCGATTGGGCCGCGCAGGGTGAGGCGTGGATCGCGCGGATCGACGCGGAGCAATTGTGGCGCGATCCGGCGCTGACGCTTGCCAGTCTCGCCCGGACGCTGGGAACCAACACAACCTACCTGTCGCGCGCGCTGGGAGCAGCGTCGGGCGAGAACTTCAACGCTATCATCAATCGCCGCCGGGTTGCGGCCATCCAGGCGCTGCTGGCCGTGCCGGGCGAGGAGCGCGATTTGCTGACACTTGCGCTTGATGCCGGGTTCAATTCCAAGGCGAGTTTCAACCGCGCTTTCCGGGAATTTGCCGGAATGAACCCGAGCGCGTGGCGTTCCAAATCGCAAAAATCTCTTCCCGTTTGAGGATTGAGGCGCGGGCTGGAGCCTGTGCGGGCAATTGCGGCGGCATCCCTGAAAGATGGAGCCCTCCCGATGAAGCACCTTGCCTATGCCGCCGCCATGCTGGCCCTGCCACTGTCCCTGACCGCCCCCATCGCCGCGCCGCTTGCAGCGCAGACCACCGATCAAGCGCGCTACAGCCCGCGCATCCTGAGCGCCGAGCAGGCGAGCCGCGATGTGGCCTTGCTGCGCCGCGCGCTCGAAACCGTGCACCCGGGGCTCTATCGCTACAGCGACAAGCCGGTGATCGATGCCGCTTTCGCCCGGCTGGAAGCGGCAGCGGCGGCTCCGATCACGGAACTCGCGCTTCATGCCGAGATCGCCCGGCTGCTCGCCGTCATCCACTGCGACCACACCAAGGCCGAAATGTCGGAGGCGCTCGATGACTTCCGCACCCGCAATGCCACCCACCTGCCGCTACGCTTTCAGCTGATCGAGGGACGGATGATCGTCGTCTCCAGCGATGGCCAACCGGGCGCACCGCCCGCGGGGAGCGAGATTCTTGCCATCAATGGCAAGCCCGTGCCGGCGCTGCTGCTGCAGCTTGCCCCGCTGGTTGCCTATGATGGCACCACCGATCAGGCGATCGCCGCCAAGCTTGCCGATGACAGCGATCTGATGGGCGACGACTTCAACGAGAACTACCCGGCGCTCTTCGGTTTTCCCGAAAGCTGGCAGATCGAATGGAAGGTGCCTGGAGCACTGACGTCCGCCACCGCCACACTCAAGCCGATCCGCTTCGCCCAATGGACCGCGCTGGCCGGGCCAGGGGCGAAGTATCGCAGCGAATTCTACAATGCGATCACCTGGCGGATGAGCGGCAAGACCGCCCGGCTCGGCATCGACACCTTCGTCAATTACCGCAATCCGGTGCAGGCGAGCGCCTTCCTGAGCGGGTTCTTCGCCTCGATGAAAGAGGCGGGGACAGACCACCTGATCCTTGATCTGCGCAATAATGGCGGGGGATCGGAGGATGTCTCGGTGGCGCTCGGGCGCTATCTGATCGACCGGCCCTTCACCTGGTCAAAGCCGATCCGCTACAAGGCGGTGCGCTATGGCGATCTGCCCGACTATTTCGAGACATGGGGGGACCGCGAGGCGCGCTTCAATCCGCCGCTCGATGCATTCACCCGGAGTGCCGACGGCTGGTATGACCGCATCCCGGTGCTGAGCGGAGAAGCCGTCAGCGATGGCGACAGCACCTTCGAGCAACAGCCCATCCGTGACCTCGCCTTTCGCGGGCGGCTCACCATTCTCAGCGGGCCGCGCAACGGATCGGGCGCCACTCGCACCATCGCGCAGCTCAAGGAGAAGGCGGGTGCCGTCATCATCGGCGAGGACAGTGCGGGCAGCGCAGAAGGGCCGACATCGGGCAGTATTTTCCTGCTGAAGCTCCCCGAAAGCGGGATCAAGGTGCGCATCCCCGAAGCCTGGAACCGTACCAACATCGCCAGCTTCGTGCCCGGCAAGGGGGTGCCGGTCGATCAATTGGTGGTGCCGACGCTTGCGGATCTTGAGGCGGGCCGCGATCGCACTCTGGCCGTCGCGCGCGGTCAGATGCCGACAAGCGCCGAAGCTGGCGCGCTGCTCGCCCAGGCTTTGGCTGGCGACTGGAGCGGGACGCTCGACTATCGCGACTATGGCAATGATGCGCGTCAGACCTTGCCGACCGTGATGCAGAGCGACGGACAGGCGCTCGCGTGGACATTCGACGATGGCCCCGGCAAGACGGTTCGCTCGGCCGAGACCTGGCTGATCGATGCAGCAGGCAAGACTGTCAGCATCACCAGCGGTGCGAAGCCGTCCGGACAATGGAACCTCGCGGAAGCACGAAGCGCGGCAGACGGCAGCGCGCTCACGATCGTGCTTGATGGCACCATGACCGAAAATGGGCAGGTGTTGCTCGCACGCAAGATTGTGACGCGGGATAGTGGGAGGCTGCGGATTACCACGCTGACACGGGCTGCCGGGGCGCCGTTCCTCATGCGGAACAGCTACGACCTGCGCCGGAAGGAGGGGGCATGACCGGATCGGTTGCGGCTGCGCAGGGCATCCGCGCCTGCCATATTGATGAGGAACAAGCCGGTTTGCCTTCACATCAAAATGTGATATTGCGCTGGCATGAGCACATCAACAATCACACGCGTTCGCGATCTCGTCACATCGGGCACCATGACCCGCGCCGGCCTCGCCCGCGCGGCGGGCCTCCATGCCAACACCCTGCGCGATTGCGGCGAGGAGAGCTGGAACCCCACTGCCGAAACCCTCGCCAAGCTCGAAGCCTTCCTTGACGCGAACGCCGACCGGCCGGTGCTCGCAACGATCGAGGAGATTATCGACGAGGCGCGCAACGGCCGGATGTATATTCTCGTCGATGACGAAGACCGCGAGAACGAAGGCGATCTCATCATCCCCGCGCAGATGGCGACCCCGCAGGCGATCAACTTCATGGCCACCCACGGGCGCGGCCTGATCTGCCTCGCGCTGACCAAGGAGCGGGTCGACCATCTCGGCCTCTCGCCGATGAGCCGCAACAACAAGGAATCGATGCAGACCGCCTTCACCATCTCGATCGAGGCGAAGGAAGGCGTGACCACCGGCATCTCGGCGGCTGACCGCGCCCGCACCATCTCGGTCGCGATCGACGCCGCCAAGGGCGCGGACGACCTCGTCACCCCGGGCCACGTCTTCCCGCTGATGGCGCGCGATGGCGGCACGCTGGTGCGCGCCGGGCATACCGAAGCCGCGGTGGATATCTCGCGGCTTGCCGGGCTGAACCCGTCGGGCGTGATCTGCGAGATCATGAACGAGGACGGGACGATGGCCCGGCTCGACGATCTGATCACCTTTGCGCGCAAGCACGATCTCAAGATCGGCACGATCCGTGACCTGATTGCCTATCGGATGCGCAACGACCATCTGGTCGAGCGTCTTGGCGAGAGCGCCTTCACTTCCGATTATGGCGGCCAGTGGCGCATGATCACCTATCGCGACCGCGTGGCGGGCTCCGAGGCCTATGTGTTGCAGAAGGGCCATGTCATCCCCGGCGAGCCCACCCTCGCCCGCGTTCACCCGATTTCGGTGTTCGATGACGTGCTGGGCGCACCGGGCCCGCGCAAACGCACGCTCCAGCGCGCGATGCAGGCCGTCGGCGATCATGGCTCTGGCGTCATCGTCATCCTGACAGGGCGCGTCGGCACCGGAACCTGGGCGGCCGGCGAAGAGCAGCGCAACATCGGCATCGGCTCGCAAATCCTCGCTGACCTTGGCGTAACCGAGATGGTGCTCCTGTCCAACAGCCGCCCCGATCTGGTCGCGCTTGAAGGCTATGGCCTGACCATCACTGATTTCCATCCCATTCCGGAGTAACCCATCATGGCCGACATCCTCATCGTCGAAGCGCGCTTTTACGCCCACCTCAACGATATGCTGATCGCCGGTGCCCGCGCCGCGCTCGAAGCCAAGGGCCACAAGGTCGAGGTGCTGACTGTTCCCGGCGCGCTCGAGATCCCCGGCGCGATTGCGCTCGCTGCCGAGGCCGACCGCTATGACGCCTTCGTCGCGATCGGCGTGGTGATCCGCGGCGAGACCTATCACTTCGAGATCGTCGCAGGCGAAAGCGCGCGCGCGATCATGGCGCTCACCATGGATGGCATCGCCATCGGCAACGGCATCCTCACGGTCGAGAACGAAGCGCAGGCGCTGGTCCGCGCCGACCCGGCCCAGAAGGACAAGGGCGGCGAGGCAGCCAAGGCGGCGCTGGCGCTGCTGGAGCTTCAAAACCGGTTTGGTTGAGGATTGTCGGCCGGGTCGTGCCGTTCTGGTGCGCCCCGCCGACTACGTAGTTTCCCTCTGTAGATTTCCATAAGGCGTTAACGCGATAAGCTGTCGTGTCTGCAAACCTCCGCTGGTCGCACGGGTTTGAAGGTTTGCAGAAGACCGACAAAGCAAACGGGATCGAGAATTGGAAAACCATGCGACTGGTGCGCCGAGTACCTCCGGCGTTCAAACCATCATAGCTGCACTCGAAATCCAGCTCGCTGCCCTCGATGCGATGAAATCCTTCGTGGCCGCCGCCCATGTCGATGCGGCGATCCAGCATCTCCGTCTTGAACAGGCACGTCTGCACTAGGCAGTCGCGGGGCCATCGACGCATATTAAACCAATAAAAATAAGTGCCTAGGTGTTAACCCGTAAAGCAACCTCAGGCACTATCCCCTATATCAATCCGGTCAATAATGGACCCCGAAATGGTCCTGAATGTTCCCGGAGGCACAGGGATGGGCGACTCTACGGCTGATGCCGCGCATCCGATTGAGGGAAGCACGTCGGTATCGCAGTACATGGCACTGAATCCACTGGCCGATACGCTGATCGCGATCGCCGCCCGGCTGCGCGAGGCGGCCGAGGGCACCGGCACTGACGAAGGCGATATCCCCCGCCAGATCCGCACCCGCAGCCACCTCGCGCTGGCGCGCAAAGCCTATGCGATGCGGCGCAAGCGAGCGGCGATTTTCGGCAATCCCGATCTGTTCGGGGAACCGGCATGGGATATCCTGCTCGACCTGTATATCGCGCAAGGCGAAGGCAAGCAGGTGTCCGTATCAAGCGCCTGCATCGGCTCCGCCGCTCCCGCCACCACTGGCCTGCGGTGGCTTGGCGTGCTCGCCGATGAAGGGCTGATCGTCCGCGAAAACGACGCAGAAGATAACCGCCGAGTCCTCGTCAGGCTGACGCCGGCGGGGAAGGCGGCGATGGATCGCTTCTTCGAAGCCTTCGATTAGGCTCGCGCGCCAAAGCAGGCGCGGCCCGCAAAGGCGGCACTGTCGCCCAGCTCTTCCTCGATCCGGATCAGCTGGTTGTACTTGGCGAGCCGGTCGCTGCGGGCAAGCGAGCCCGTCTTGATCTGCCCGCAATTCGTCGCAACCGCGAGGTCTGCGATGGTCGCGTCCTCGGTCTCGCCCGAACGGTGGCTCATCACGCAGGTGTAACGCGCGCGGTGGGCCATATCGACTGCGGCGAGCGTCTCGGTCAGCGTGCCGATCTGGTTGACCTTGACCAGCAGCGAGTTGGCAAGGCCGCGGGTGATGCCATCGGACAGGCGCGCAGGGTTGGTCACGAACAGGTCGTCGCCCACCAGCTGAACCTTGTCGCCCAGCAGACCGGTCAGCGCGGCCCAGCCTTCGAAATCGTCCTCGCTCATGCCGTCCTCGATCGAACGGATCGGGTAATCGGCGCAGAGCTTGCCGAGGTAGTCGGCCATTTCGTGCGGGGTCAGACTGAGGCCTTCGCCGCTGATTTCATACTTGCCGCCCTTGAAGAACTCGGTCGCCGCACAATCGAGCGCAAGGACGATGTCCTCGCCCGGTGTGAACCCGGCCTTGGTGATGCTCTCCATGATGAAATCGAGCGCGGCGCGGGTGCTGGCGAGATCGGGCGCGAAACCACCCTCGTCGCCGACACTGGTGGCCAGACCCTTCTGGTGGAGCCCCTTCTTCAGAGTGTGGAACACCTCGGCACCCCAACGCACCGCCTCGGCAATGCTGTCGGCACCCACCGGCATGATCATGAATTCCTGAATGTCGATCGGGTTGTCGGCGTGCTCGCCGCCGTTGATGATGTTCATCATCGGCACCGGCAGCATATGCGCCGAAACCCCGCCGAGGTAGGAATAGAGCGGCAGCCCGCGCGCGTTGGCCGCCGCCTTGGCCACCGCCAGCGACGTGCCGAGCAGCGCATTGGCACCAAGGCGCGACTTGTTGGCGGTGCCGTCCAATGCGATCAGCGCAAGGTCGATGTCGCGCTGGTCTTCACCATCGAACGCATCGGTGAGCAGGTCGCGGATTTCGGTGTTGACCGCTTCGACAGCCTTGAGAACACCCTTGCCGAGATAGCGCCCCGCATCGCCATCGCGCAATTCCACCGCTTCGTGAGCACCGGTCGACGCACCGGAGGGTACCGCTGCGCGTCCGAAGCTCCCATCTTCAAGCAGCACATCCACCTCGACGGTCGGATTGCCGCGGCTGTCGAGAATTTCGCGGCCGTGAATGTCGATGATCGCGGTCATGTTTGGCTCCGGCTGGATTGCGTTGTAGTAGGAAAGGACACGTTCGACGGCACGATTCTGGCTGCGCCGCACTTGGCGTGGCCCTATGCTCTGGACGATTGGCGCGCAAGCGGGCTTGCGTCCGGTGAATACGAACACATGAATGATGAGGGTTTAGACATGGCAGATACCCCCAAGACCGACGCAACCTCGGCCCCCAAGGCTCCGGCCAAGAAGACCCCCGCAAAATCAGCGAAGGGTGCGACCGCGAAGACGAGCGGCCCGACCAAGGCCGCTCCGCGCAAGACCGCAGCCACCGCCAAGGCGGCTGACCCGGCGCCTGCTCCTGCGGCTGTCGCCAAGAGCCGCTTCAACGCCGCTCTTGAAGAGGCCAAGGCGGGTGCCGCCGCGCTGCGCGCCGAGGCCGAAAACCGGCTTTCGGCGGTCGGCGGTCAGGCCAGCGCCAAGGGCACCGATCTGGTCGCCGAGGCCAAGTCCTATGGCGAACAGGCACTTGGCAAGGCAGGCGAGTTGGCCGCCGATGGCAAGCAGGTTGCGTCCGATGCCATTGCTTCGCTGGGCAAGGTGGTGGGCGATACCGCCCCGCAGATCGACGAGAAGCTGGGCGAGCAATATGGCGATTATGCCCGCAAGGCCGCACGCACGCTGCAGGAAACCTCGGCCAAGCTTGAATCCAAGAGCGTCGAGGAACTGGGCGAGGATGCCCGCGCCGCCGTGCGCAAGAGCCCGGGCATGGCGGTCGGGATCGCAGCGGTGTTCGGTTTCTTCCTCGCGCGGATGCTGGGCGGGAAGAAGCGCTGAGCTGACCGGGCGCTGCAGCTGATGGACAATCCCGATCCGGGCCTCGCAGGGCCGTCCGGCAGCGCTCCAGCGCCCGCCGAGCCGCCCGCTCCGCCCGCCGAGGCCGAGGACACCAACGCCTTCACTGCGCTGCGCGACGATGTTGCAGCGCTGGCGGAGGATGCCCGTACCTATGCCCAGGCCGAGATTGCCTTCCAGAAGACCCGTGCCGCGCTGGCAGGCAAGCACGGGGCGCGGGCGATTGCAGCGCTGGTGCTGGCGGTGGTGCTCCTCCACATCGCTTTGATCGCGCTCGCCGTCGGCGCGGTGATCGCCCTTGCCCCACTGGTGACGATCTGGGGCGCGATTGCCATTGTCGTGGGTGTCATGTTGCTCGGCGTCGCGCTGCTGGTGCGGATGGCGCTGGGCGATGGCAGGCTGCTTGGCGCATTGTTTGCCCCGGGGGACGAGACATGACCCGCCTGCCCGATCGCTTCATCGAAGACCGGGCCCTGCGCGATGCCGCGCGCGCCGTGCTCGTCGAAGACATCGAGAACCTGCGCGACAGCCTCTCGCAGCAGGGCATTGCAAGCCGCGTGTCATCGGGGGTCAAGACCACGGTCACCTCCCGCCTCAGCGCCGGGGTGCGCGATCTCATGGCCGAGCTGCGCGAACAGGCAGGCGAGCGCAAGGGTCTGGTCGCACTGTTGGTGGGTGCGATCGTGCTGTTCTTTGCGCGCGGGGCGATCTTTGCGTGGCTTGAAGAGCTGCTGACCGAAACCGACGACGATGACACTGATGACGGCGCCGATCCCCCAGCTGCGGCGCCGGAGGGAGACCCTGCATGACTGACCTCACCCCCGTTCCCCCGCGCGATGCCCTGCGCGCCCGTATCGAGGCGGCTGAGCGCCGCAATGCCGAGCGGAGCCTTGCCGATCAGGCCCGCGCCGCCGCCGATGCCGCAATCGACTACACCCGCGCCAACCCGCTGACGGTGGTCGGCGGCGCGATTGCGGCGGGGCTGGTGATCGGCCTGCTCACCCGCCCCGGTCGCCGGGTCGCGGGCAAGGCGCTGCACAGCGCGGGCGATGCCATTTCGGGCACGGCCTCGCGCACCTCGTCGAGCGTCAAAGGCCTTGCCGCGCGCGGCGGATCGAAGCTCGGAACGCTGCTGAGCGAGGCGGCCGTGGCCTATGCTCTCACGCTGATCGACGAAGTGGTCGAGGGTGCCCGCACCGCACAGGAGCGCGCTGGCGACCTCGGATCGAGCGCCGGGGCGCAGGCGAAGAAGCTTTCCGCCGATGCCGCTGACGCCGCAGGCAGCGCTGCCGACAGCACCCGCGCCCTCGCCCGCAAGGCGAGCGCGGCTGCCGTCGATGCGGTGCGCGATCTGGCGCGCAAGTCCAAGGGGTAACGGCTCGGGGCTTGCCCTTGGCGCAGCAGGCGCTAGAGGGGCGCGCATCCTTCCTCCCCAAGGACTTGTGACATGGCAGAAACCACCCCTACCCAGCGGCTCCACCTTGTGATGGGAGGCCGCGTTAAGGATCCGCGCGGGATCGAGTTCCAGGATCCCGAGAGCATTCACGTCGTCGGCGTCTTCAGCTCCTATGAAGCCGCGGTCGATGCCTGGCGCGCGCAGGCGCAGCGCACGGTCGACGATGCGGAGATGAAATACGTCGTCGTCCATATCCACAAGCTGCTCACGCCCGAAGATTGATCGAGGGCCATGATAGTCACGCGGCGCTTTGGCGAGGGTGATGAACCCGCGATCGCCGCGCTGACGCTCGCGGCGATCCGGCAGACCGCGCTGGCGGCCTATTCGGCCGATCAGGTTGCGGCGTGGTCGGCTCGCTACGCGCCAGAGAAGCTGCTGACCGGGGCCGCGCGGGGCGATGTGATCCGGGTCGCGGTCGATGCGGATGACACCCCGGTCGCCTATTGCGCGCTCGAGCCGGACGGGCATCTCGATATGCTCTTCTGCCACCCCGACCACACCGGCAAAGGCCTTGCGCGCCGGCTGCTGGCCGAGGCGGAGCTGGCAGCACGCGCACGCGATCTCACCCGCCTGTTCACCGAGGCGAGCGAGCTGGCCCGGCCGGTGTTCGAGCGTGCCGGCTACCGCCTGCTCCACCGCCGCGATTTCACCATCCCGTTTGACGGGCGCGAGGTCGCGATCCACAATTATGCGATGGAAAAGCGCATCGCCTAAGCCGCCACTGTTTCACGTGAAACAGCGATGCCCCGCGCAACAACCGGCGCAAAACCCGTCAAGATCGCGCAAAGACCCGCTTAGCGCAGTGCGGCGACGGCCGCTGCGACCCCAACCGCCAGCATCGCAAACACGACCCGCGTGCGGCGGTCCGAGCGGCGACCATTCCAGCGCGCCTCATCAAGCCACCACTTGCCCTGCCCATCGGTGCGCAGCACATCCGCGCCCTTCAATCGCTCGAACGCCCGCACCCGGCTCGGACGCGCCGGAGCAAAGGGGATGGCATCGGCCATGCTGACCGCGCCTGCTTCAAGAAAATGGGCAGCGACCTTGCGTTCGGAAATCGGTCTGACGGGCGGAATGGCCATGTTCGCGCGACCTCCGGCGGATCAGATGAATTCGATCTTCTCGACGAGGTAGAACTTTTCGCCCGAAGGCACCGTGACCTCGATCTCGTCGCCCACCTGCTTGCCGATCAGCGCGCGCGCCAGCGGCGAGGAATAGCTGATACGGCCCTTGTTCGCGTCCGCCTCGGTCTGGCCGACGATCTGGTAACGCACCGGCTTGTCGTTCTCGTCGAGCAGGGTCACGGTCGCGCCGAAGATGATCTTGTCGCCCGACAGCGTGGTCGGATCGATGATCTGCGCACGGCTGACCTTGTCCTCGATCTCGGCGATCTGCGCCTCGACCTGGCCCTGGCGTTCCTTGGCTGCGTGATACTCGGCATTTTCCGAAAGATCGCCGTGGGCGCGCGCTTCCTCGATCGCTTCGACGATTTTCGGGCGCTCATCACGCAGGATCTTGAGGTCAGCGGTGAGCCGCTCGTAACCCTCAGCCAGCATCGGCACCTTTTCCATCGTCGCCATCTTCCGTTATCTTTCTGTCCGTTGCCCCCGTCACTTCCCAAACCGGGAAAGAAAGCCCTCCGCGCCGTTCGATCCCTACGGCGTCAGTGACTTTCAAACTGTGGGGGAAGTGTCAGTCAGGAGCTATAATAGTCCTGCAACGACCGGACTTCAAGCTGATCGGGCCGGATCGCCGAAATCGCCGCCGCCGCCGCCACCGATCCGGGGGCGGTGGTGTAGTAGGGCACCTTGCCCGCAAGCGCCGCCTGACGGATGGATTTGCTGTCGAGCAGCGACTGCCAGCCTTCGGTGGTGTTGAAAATGAGCGCAATATCGCCGTCGATGATCTTGTCGACAATATGCGGCTGGCCTTCCGCCACCTTGTTGACCCGCTCGACGCTGAGCCCCTGTTCGGCAAGATAGCTCTGCGTGCCGCCCGTCGCGATGACGCGGAACCCGTGCTCGATCAAGCGCTTGACGCCGGGGACGATCACCGCCTTGTCGGTGTTCTTGACGCTGACGAACACCGTGCCCGATTGCGGAGGCACCATGCCTGCGCCGAGCTGCGACTTGAGGAAGGCGGCTTCGAAACTGGTGTCGATCCCCATGACCTCGCCGGTGGACTTCATTTCGGGGCTGAGCACCGGGTCGGCGCCGGGGAAGCGCGCGAAGGGAAACACCGCTTCCTTGACCGCCATATAGGGCAGGTCGCGCTTGAACGGCTCGAAGTTGGCCAGCGGCTCGCCCGCCATGACCCGCGCGGCGATCTTGGCCACCGGCTGCCCGATCGCCTTGGCGACGAAAGGCACGGTGCGGCTGGCGCGCGGGTTGACCTCGATGAGGTAGACCACCCCGTCCTTCACCGCGAACTGGATGTTCATCAAGCCCTTGACGCCCAGCGCAAAGGCCAGCGCCTCGGCCTGGCGCTCCATCTCGGCGATGATTTCGGGGGGCAGGCTGTAGGGCGGCAGAGTGCAGGCACTGTCGCCCGAGTGGACGCCCGCCTCCTCGATGTGCTGCATCACGCCCGCGATCCGCACCTCGGTGCCATCGCACAGCGCATCGACATCGCATTCGATCGCATCGCGCAGATACTGGTCGATCAGCACCGGCGAATCCCCGCTGACATTCACCGCCGTGGCGATGTAGCTGTCGAGCTGGGCCTCGCTGTCGACGATCTCCATCGCCCGGCCGCCGAGGACGTAGGAGGGGCGCAGCAGCACCGGATAGCCGATCCGCGCGGCGACCGCTGCGGCCTCGTCACGGCTGCGGGCGATGCCGTTTTCGGGCTGCTTCAGCTTCAGCTTGCTCACCAGCTTGGCAAAGCGCTCGCGGTCCTCGGCCAAGTCGATCGCATCGGGCGAGGTGCCGAGGATCGGAATCCCCGCATCCTCCAGCGCCTGCGCCAGCTTCAGCGGGGTCTGCCCGCCGAACTGGACGATCACGCCCACCAGTTCGCCGTTCTGCTGTTCGACCCGCAGGATCTCCAGCACGTCTTCAGCGGTCAGCGGCTCGAAATAGAGGCGGTCTGAGGTGTCGTAATCGGTCGAGACGGTTTCCGGGTTGCAGTTGACCATGATCGTCTCGAAGCCCTGCTCGGCCAGAGCGAAACAGGCGTGGACGCAGCAATAGTCGAACTCGATCCCCTGCCCGATCCGGTTGGGGCCGCCGCCGAGAATGACGATCTTCTTGCGGTCGCTGGGCGCGGCTTCGCACTCGGGATCGCCGAAAGTCGGCGCCTCATAGGTCGAGTACATATAGGGCGTGATCGCCTCGAACTCGGCCGCGCAGCTGTCGATGCGCTTGAACACCGGAAACACGCCAAGCTTGTGGCGCAGCGCGCGCACTTCGGCCGAACTGGTCGCCCCTGCCATCGCGACCAGCGCATCATGCAGCAGCCCCGAGCGCTTGGCCTGCGTCTCGCCCAGCCCGCCAGCGACACCAACGGAACGCACCGCGAGCGTGGCCAGGCGCTTGTCGGAAAAGCCCATCGCCTTGAGGCGGCGCAGGCCCGCAGCATCGCGCGGCAGGCCATCGGTCTGCACCTGCTTTTCAGCCGCGATGATCGCCTCGATCTGGCGCAGGAACCACGGGTCGTAGAAGGTGACCGCGGCGATCTCCTCGACGCTCATCCCCTCGCGGAAGGCTTGGCCGACCTTGAGCAGCCGGTCAGGCGTGCGGCGCGAGAGCGCGGCGGTGATGACATCGCGGGGCTGGCCTTCCAGCTCGGGCACGCGGTTGAACCCGTCGAGCCCGGTTTCGAGGCCGCGCAGTGCCTTCTGCACCGACTCCTGGAAATTGCGCCCGATTGCCATGACTTCGCCGACGCTCTTCATGGCGGTTGAGAGGTCGGTCGCCGCGCCCTTGAACTTTTCGAAGGCAAAGCGCGGGATCTTGGTGACGACGTAATCGATGGTGGGTTCAAAGCTAGCGGGCGTCGCGCCGGTGATCTCGTTCGTCAGCTCGTCGAGGGTATAGCCGACCGCCAGCTTGGCCGCGACGCGGGCGATGGGGAAGCCCGTCGCCTTGGACGCCAGCGCCGAGGAGCGGCTGACGCGCGGGTTCATCTCGATCACGATCAGGCGGCCGTCCTTGGGATTGACCGCGAACTGGACGTTCGACCCGCCTGTCTCCACGCCGATTTCCCGCAGCACCGCGATGCTCGCGCTGCGCATGATCTGGTATTCCTTGTCGGTCAGCGTCAGCGCCGGGGCGACGGTGATCGAGTCCCCGGTGTGCACCCCCATCGGATCGACGTTCTCGATCGAGCAGATGATGATCGCGTTATCCTTGCGGTCGCGCACCACCTCCATCTCGAACTCCTTCCACCCGAGGAGCGATTCCTCGATCAGGACTTCGGTGGTCGGCGAGGCATCGAGCCCCTCGCGCACGATCTGGTCGAATTCGGCCTTGTTATAGGCAATCCCCCCGCCGGTGCCGCCAAGGGTGAAGCTCGGGCGGATGATCGAGGGAAGCCCGGTGCGTTCGAGCACCGCGCGCGCCTGTTCGAGCGTGTTGGCCACGCCCGACCGCGCGCTCTCCAGCCCGATCGCATCCATCGCCTCGCGGAAGCGCTGGCGGTTCTCGGCCTTGTCGATGGCGTCGGCCTTCGCCCCGATCATCTCGACGCCATATTCGGCGAGCACGCCCATCTCGTCGAGCTTGAGCGCGCAGTTCAATGCGGTCTGCCCGCCCATCGTGGGGAGCAGCGCATCGGGCCGCTCCTTGGCGATGATCTTGGCGACGATCTCGGGCGTGATCGGCTCGATATAGGTGGCGTCGGCGAACTCCGGGTCGGTCATGATCGTCGCGGGGTTCGAGTTGACGAGGATGACGCGGTAGCCCTCCTCCTTGAGCGCCTTGATCGCCTGCGTGCCGGAGTAATCGAACTCGCAGGCCTGGCCGATGATGATGGGCCCGGCGCCAATGACGAGGATCGAGGAGATGTCGGTTCTTTTGGGCATTAGCGTGTCACCATCAATCCTTGACCCTTGAGGTCATCAATAATGCATTTGGTCTTGCGTCCGGCGTCGGGGTTTTCGCCCTCGACGTAAGGCACCAAAGTGTTCGCAATCTTCTTGGGCTCGAAATCCTCGATGCCGCAGCGCTTTGCAGCGGCGACCATGTCTTCGCGGTTGGCCCAGCACACACCCGGATTGGTGCATTCCCGTTCATTGCACGATGCGAGGACTCCCAGTGTCAGAAGCACTCCGGCAGCCCTCACCCCAGCCCCCCCACGAACTTCTCGAACAGGTAGAAGCTATCCTGCGGCCCCGGGCTTGCCTCGGGGTGATACTGCACCGCAAAGGCCCGCTTGCCCTTGATCGCGATCCCGCAATTCGTCCCGTCGAACAGCGACACATGGGTCTGCTCGACGTTCTCGGGCAGGGTCGCCGCGTCCACCGCAAAACCGTGGTTCATCGAGGTGATCTCGACGAGGCCGGTGGTCTCTCCCCAACCCTCGCCCACGCGCTGGACGGGGTGGTTCGCGCCGCGGTGGCCCTGGTGCATCTTGATCGTCTTTGCCCCCGCGGCGAGCGCGAGCATCTGGTGGCCGAGGCAGATGCCGAACAGCGGCACATCGGCCTCGAGCAGCGCGCGGATCACCGGCACGGCATATTCGCCGGTCGCCGCCGGGTCGCCCGGGCCGTTGCTCAGGAATACGCCGTCGGGAGCCAGTGCCATCACCTCGTCGAACGAGGTCTTGGCCGGCACCACCGTCACCCGCGCACCCGCGCGCACCAGATTGCGGAAGATATTGTCCTTGGCGCCGTAATCGATCGCGACCACGTGGGGCTTCGCGTCGAAAGCCGCGCGGCCGTAGCCCTTGCCGAGCGTCCAGGAACCGCCTTGCCAGCCTTCCTCGCCCTCGCGGGTGACGCGGATGGCGAGGTCCATGCCCTCCAGCCCCGGCCAGCCCTGCGCGCGCTCGAGCAGCGCGGGGATGTCGAACTTGCCATCCGGCGCATGGGCGATCACCGCGTTGGGCGCGCCGCTCTGGCGGATGCGGCGGGTCAAGGCGCGGGTGTCGATGCCGGAAAGGCCGATCTTCCCGTTCTTCGCCATCCACTCGGTGAAACGCTCGATCGAGCGGAAATTGCTCGGCTCGGTCACATCCTCGCGCACCACGCACCCCACCGCGCCTTCAACGCGGCTCTCGATATCCTCGCCATTGGCGCCGACATTGCCGATATGCGGGAAGGTGAAGGTGACGATCTGCGCCGCGTAGGAGGGATCGGTCATCACCTCCTGATAGCCGGTCATCGCGGTGTTGAAGCACACCTCGCCCACCGCGCTGCCGATCGCGCCGAAGCCGCGGCCCCACAGCACGGTGCCATCGGCCAGAACCAGAACGCCGGTCGCGCCTGAGGGTTGCGCGCGAGAAGATGCGGGGTCGGCCATGGGGCGCTCCGTTGACACAGGTTTCCAGCGATGGTGCTAAGTTTTGCCCGCTAGGCTCCTCGCCCCCCCGCGTCAACCTAGGCTTGGCACCTGATTTGCGTTAGGGGGCCGCCGAAACGTTCAATCCACAGGAAACACCGATGATCCGAGACGATATCAAGGCCGCAACCATCGCCGCGATGAAGGCAGGCGAGAAGGACCGCACCGCCGCGCTCCGCCAGATCAGCGCCAAGATCAAGGACCGCGACATCGAGGAACGCACCGCAGCTTCGCCGGTCGCTGACGATGATGTGCTGGTGACGAGCGTGCTCCAGAAGATGGCCAAGCAGCGCCGCGAATCGATTGAGATGTATGACGCAGGCGGGCGCACGGAACTCGCCGCGGTCGAGCGCGCGGAGCTGGCGGTGATCGAGGAGTTCCTGCCGCAGATGATGGACGAGGCCGCCACCAAGGCCGCGATCGAGGCGATCAAGGCGGAACTGGGCGCGTCGAGCATGAAGGACATGGGCGCGGTGATGGGCGAACTGCGCAATCGCCACGGGGCGGTGCTAGATGGCAAGCTCGCGAGCGGGCTGGTAAAAGCTGCTTTGAGCTAAGCCACAGACCCGTCCACAGCCCGCGCTTGAACCCTCGGGCTTTCAGGCGCACCTAATCCCCATGGCCATTACCCCGCAATGGAAGGACGAGCTGCGTGCGCGGATCACGCTGTCCTCGCTCGTCCAGCGCTCGGTCAAGCTGACGCGCGCGGGGCGTGAGTGGAAGGGGTGCTGCCCGTTCCATGACGAGAAGACGCCGAGCTTCTACGTCAACGACCAGAAGCAGTTCTACCACTGCTTCGGCTGCGGCGCGCATGGCGATGCGATCAGCTGGATGGTCGATCACGCGGGCCTGCAGTTCATGGACGCGATCAAGGAACTGGCCGGGATGGCCGGGATGGAAGTCCCCGCCCCCGATCCGATCATGGCCAAGAAGGCCGAGGCACGCGCCAGCCTGATCGACGTGACCGAGGCGGCGCAACGCTTCTTCGTCGAGAGCCTCAGCGGCCCGCAAGGCGGCGCGGCGCGCGAATACCTCCAAAGGCGAGGCTTTTCTGCGCAAATCATGCGCGAATTCGGCTTCGGCTGGGCACCGGATGATCGCCAGGCCTTGCCCAAGGCGCTCGGCCAGTTCGGCGAGGATATGCTCGAAGCCGCCGGGATGCGCGCGGCCAATGAGCAGGGCGAGCGCTACGACCGATTCCGGGGCCGTGTCATGCTCCCCATTCAGGACGCGCGCGGGCGGGTGATCGCCTTCGGTGGGCGTATCCTCGACAAGCGCGACGGCGTTGCCAAGTATCTGAACTCCCCCGATACCGATCTCTTCGACAAGGGCCGCACGCTCTACAACCTGCACCGCGCCGCGCCCGCCGCGCGCCAATCGGGGCGCGTGGTGGTGGTCGAGGGCTATATGGACGTGATCGCGCTCGCCAATGCGGGCATTGCCGATGCGGTTGCGCCGCTCGGCACGGCGCTCACCGAAATGCAGCTGGAACTGCTGTGGCGGATGGTCGAGGTGCCAGTGCTGTGCTTCGATGGCGATGCGGCGGGACAACGCGCCGCGATGCGGGCGATTGCGCGGGCGTTGCCGATGCTCGCGCCGATGCGCTCGCTCGGGATCGTGCGCCTGCCGTCCGGGCTCGATCCCGATGACCTCATCAAGCAGCAGGGCAAGGCGGCGATGGAGCGACTGCTCGCCCAGCCCGCCCAGCTGATCGACACGCTGTGGGAGTTCGAGCGCGATGCGCAGCCCCTCGCCACCCCCGAGGCCAAGGCGGGGCTGAAGGCGCGGCTGATGGCCCATGTCGAGACCATCGCCGACCCGGAGATCAAGAGCCTCTATCGCCGCGAGCTGGGTGACCGCTTCTCGGCCTTCGCCTATCCGCCCCGCGCGCCGCGCGCACCGCTGCCGCCACGCCAGCAACCCGGCCAGCGCGGGGCTTGGAAGGGCGCGAACCTGCCGCCTCCCGGCCTGTCCGACGAGGCGCGCGCGCAGCTTTCGGCCATCATGGCGGGCGGGCAAAGGCAGGGCTTGATGGCGGCCGTGCTGGCGGGCCTTGCGCGCTATCCTGGCCAGATCAGCCGCCATGCCGAGGCACTCTCCGCGCTCGCCCGGATCGCCCCTGAAGCAGCGCCGGTGATCGAATCGCTGTTCGAACTTGCAGAAACGCTTGATTCGCGCGGGCCACACGCCATATGCACACCTACGCAAAGCCAACCCGCCCCGTCGGCAGATATCCGTTACGCCTTCCTTGATGATGGCACCGATCCCGACGCTGCGTGCGAGGACCTGGCTGAAGCTGTGTCGCTGCTGGTCGAAAGGCCGGCGCTTGAGGCTGCGCTTGCGGCCACTATTTCGCGTTTCGACAGCGATCCGGAAGGATCGTTTGCCGAGCAGACGCGTTTGCGCGCACAGCTCCTGGCAGTCGAAGAGCGTCTGAAGGCCTTTGGTCGCCGCAAGGCAGCGGCCCCGGTCGATTCGGACGAGAATACCGCCTGACGCGGCGGACATGGGATCAATTGGCGCCCCTTCCTGTGGGCCGCCCGGCAACGGATAGACACGAGACATATGGCCGAGAAGGAAGATGCTCCGCTGATCGACCTCAATGAAGCTTCGATCAAGAAGCTGATCAGCAAGGCGAAAAAGCGTGGCTATGTCACCTATGACGAATTGAACGAGGCGCTGCCCTCGGGCGAGATGAGCCCCGATCAGATCGAGGACATTCAGACCGCCCTGTCGGAAATGGGCGTGCAGATCGTCGAGACTGACGAGGATGCCGAAGCCGAGGCCGAGGGCGAAGAGGTCGATAGCGACGATCATCTCTCCGACGACGATGACGATGATGATGACGGCGAGAAGAAGGGTCCGGCCAAGGACGCCCGCGCCGCCAATCGCAAGCTCGCGACCGGCGAGCGCACCGATGATCCCGTGCGGATGTATCTGCGCGAAATGGGTGCGGTCGAACTCCTCAGCCGCGAGGGCGAAATCGCCATCGCCAAGCGCATCGAGGCAGGCCGCGACATGATGATCATGGGGCTGTGCGAAAGCCCGATCACCTTCCACGCGATCATCCAGTGGTCGGAAGCCTTGAACAACGGCGACATGCAGCTGCGCGAGATCCTCGATCTTGACGCGATGCTCTCCAAGGAACCCCCGGCCGAAAAGATGGCCGAGGGAGCCGAGGATGATGACGACGATGAAATCTCCGAAGCCACCGCCGGCCCGACCATCCGCGAGGATGACGAGCCTGAGGAAGAGGTGAGCGAGGACGACGAGGACGAAGACGGCGAAGGCCGCCCCAAGCGCGAAGAGGAAGAAGAGGAGGACAACACCCTCTCCCTCGCGCAGATGGAAGCCGCGCTGAAGCCCGAGGCGCTCGAGCGCTTCGCGCGCATCACCACGCTGTTCAACGCCTTCGAAAAGCTTCAGGCCGAGCGAGTCGACACGCTGGCTGCGGGCAATGCCTTCCCGGCAGCCAAGGAAGCCAAGTACGAAAGCTTGCGCGAAGAGCTCACCGCCGAGGTCGAGAGCGTGCAATTCCACGCGACCAAGATCGAATTTCTGGTCGACAACCTCTACGCCTTCAACCGCCGGCTGACGACGCTGGGCGGCCAGATGCTGCGCCTTGCCGAGCGTCACAAGGTCAAGCGCGCCGACTTCCTCACCGCCTACATGGGCAACGAGATGGACGACGCGTGGATCAAGGAGCGCGCGAAGAAGGACAAGAAGTGGGCCGCCTTCCACGAACGCGAGGAAGACGCGGTCGAGCGCATCCGTGCCGAGATTGCCGACATCGCCGCGCAGACCGGCATGAGCCTCCCCGAGTTCCGCCGCATCGTCAACATGGTGCAGAAGGGTGAGCGTGAGGCGCGCATTGCCAAGAAGGAAATGGTCGAGGCGAACCTGCGTCTGGTGATCTCGATCGCCAAGAAGTATACCAACCGCGGCCTGCAATTCCTTGATCTTATTCAGGAAGGTAACATCGGCTTGATGAAGGCGGTCGACAAGTTCGAATACCGCCGCGGCTACAAGTTCAGCACCTATGCGACCTGGTGGATCCGGCAGGCGATCACCCGCAGCATCGCCGATCAGGCCCGCACCATCCGCATCCCGGTCCACATGATCGAGACGATCAACAAGCTGGTGCGCACCAGCCGCCAGTTCCTGCATGAGGAAGGTCGCGAACCGACCCCGGAGGAAATGGCCGCGCGGCTCTCCATGCCGCTGGAAAAGGTCCGCAAGGTGATGAAGATCGCCAAGGAGCCGATCTCCCTCGAAACCCCCATCGGGGACGAGGAAGATTCGCACCTCGGCGATTTCATCGAGGACAAGAACGCGATCATCCCGGTCGATGCGGCGATCCAGGCGAACCTCAAGGAAACCGTCACCCGCGTGCTCGCCAGCCTCACCCCGCGCGAGGAACGCGTGCTGCGCATGCGCTTCGGCATCGGGATGAACACCGATCACACGCTGGAAGAAGTCGGCCAGCAGTTCTCGGTGACGCGCGAACGTATCCGCCAGATCGAAGCGAAGGCGCTGCGCAAGCTCAAGCACCCGTCGCGGTCGCGCAAGATGCGCAGCTTTCTCGATCAGTGACCCTTCGAAAAGCCCCGTTTCGGCGGGGTTTTTCACGCCCAGCGCGCGTTGGTCGAAAAGCCCTGCACAAGGGGTGGAGAATCGCTCCCCCAGCGCGTATGGGGGCTGCCATGCGCATAGCCATCGCCTCCGATCACGCAGCTGTCGAGCTGAAGTCCGAACTTGCCGAATGGCTGGTGGAAGAAGGCCACGAGGTCGCCGACCTCGGGCCGGAGCCGGGGCAGAGCGTCGACTATCCCGATTACGGATACCGCCTTGCCGAAATCATCGCGGAAGGCACCGCGGAATTCGGTGTTGCGCTGTGCGGCAGCGGGATCGGCATTTCGATCAGCGTCAACCGCCATCCCGAAGTGCGCTGCGCTCTGGTCAGCGAGCCGCTTTCCGCCGCCCTCGCGCGCGAACATAATGACGCCAATTGCATCGCAATGGGCGCGCGTCTCGTAGGGATCGAAATGGCGAAGTCCTGCGTTGCAACCTTTCTCGACACCGAATTCGCCGATGCCGGCGATCCGGCCGGGCGCCACCAGCGCCGGGTCGGCAAGCTCGGCAAGCCGCCCTTCTTCCCCGATCACATCGAGACCCACCAATGAGCACCGCCCCCATCGATTTTGCCGCCCGCGCCTCCGGTTCGCCGATGGAGGGCTTCTGGCACAATGATCTGGCCACAGCCGATCCCGAAATCGCGGCCGCCATCGGCAAGGAACTCGCCCGCCAGCGCGACAAGATCGAGCTGATTGCGTCCGAGAACATCGCCTCGCGCGCCGTTCTGGAAGCTGCCGGGAGCGTGTTCACCAACAAGTATGCCGAGGGCTATCCGGGCAAGCGTTACTACGGCGGCTGCGACTATGCCGACGTCGTAGAAACCCTCGCGATCGAGCGTGCCAAGCAGCTGTTCGGCTGCAATTTCGCCAACGTCCAGCCCAACTCGGGTTCGCAGATGAACCAGGCGGTGTTCCTCGCCCTGCTCAATCCGGGCGACACCTTCATGGGGCTCGACCTCAATTCGGGCGGCCACCTCACCCACGGCTCGCCCGTGAACATGAGCGGCAAGTGGTTCAACGTCGTCTCCTACGGCGTGAGCCGCGAGACCGAGACAATCGACATGGACGAGGTCGTGGCCAAGGCGCGCGAGGCCAAGCCGAAGATCATCATCTGCGGCGGCACGGCCTATTCGCGCACCTGGGACTTCCCCGCCTTCCGCGCCATCGCGGATGAAGTGGGCGCGGTGCTGCTGTGCGACATGAGCCACATCTCCGGCCTCGTCGCTGGCGGCGCGCACCCCTCGCCCTTCCCGCATTGCGACATCGTCACCTCGACCACCCACAAGAGCCTGCGCGGCCCGCGCTCGGGCATCATCCTGTGGAATGACGAGAAGTACACCAAGCCCTTGAACATGGCGGTCTTCCCCGGCCTTCAGGGCGGCCCGCTGATGCACATCGTCGCCGCCAAGGCGGTGGCCTTCAAGGAAGCGCTCGATCCCTCGTTCCGCGACTATGCCCACCGCATCGTCGAAAACGCCCGCGCATTGGCGGCGAGCCTTGAGGAAAACGGCCTCCGGATCGTCAGCGGCGGCACCGACAACCATTCGATGCTGGTCGACCTGACGGCGAAGGACGTGACCGGCAAGGACGCCGAGAAGGGTCTCGACCGTGCCTTCCTCACCTGCAACAAGAACGGCATCCCCTACGACACCCGCTCGCCCTTCGTGACCAGCGGCATCCGTCTAGGCACGCCGGCCGGCACCACCCGCGGTTTTGGCCCTGACGAGTTCCGCACCGTTGGCAAGCTCATCGCCGAAGTGGTTGAAGGCCTGTCGAAAAATGGCCCCGAAGGCGATGCGCAGGTCGAAGAGAGCGTGCGCAGCCGTGTCAGCGCGCTGTGCGCGGCCTTCCCTGTCTATCCGGGTATGTAAGGAGCACGTCGCGATGAACGAACCCAAAGGCGGTCAGGACTGGGTCGAGGACGTCAAGACCGAAGTGACCGGCATGGCGAAGGAGGGGCTGAACCACCCTTCGACCGCGCCGGTGCTGACGGGCGCGGCGATTGGCGCGGTGGCTGGTTGGGCGCTGCCCTTTGTCTCGATCCCGGTTGGTCTCGCTGCCGGTATCGGCTTTGCGCTCTATCAGAGAATCAAGAAATAACCCCCTGAATGCGCTGCCCCTTTTGCGCCCATGACGATACCCAGGTAAAGGACAGCCGCCCGACCGAGGACAATGCCTCGATCCGGCGCCGTCGCCAGTGCTCGTCCTGCGGGGCGCGCTTTACTACTTTCGAACGCGTTCAATTGCGCGAGGTCGTCGTGGTCAAGAGCGGGGATCGGCGCGAACCCTTTGATCGCTCGAAGCTCGAGCAATCCATCGCCTTGGCATCGCGCAAACGCGGGATCGATCAGGAACGGCTCGATCAGCTCATCAGCGGAATCCAGCGTCAGGTTGAGACCTCGGGAGAGGCTGAGGTTCCCTCGGCGCATATCGGCGAGTTGGTGATGGAAGGTCTGCGGCAGATCGACTCTGTCGCCTATATTCGCTTTGCCAGCGTGTACCGCGATTTCTCCGAAGCCCGTGACTTCGAAGAGTTTGCGAGCACCGTCCAGCAAGCCGCTAAGGAATAAGCGGATCATGGCCGACCTCAATAAGCCGGTGATCGTTCTCGTGCGCCCGCAGCTGGGCGAGAATATCGGCAAGGCGGCGCGCGCGATGCTCAATTTCGGGCTGACCGAACTGCGCCTCGTCGCCCCGCGCGATGGCTGGCCCAACCCCTCGGCAGGCCCGGCGGCGGCAGGGGCGGACATCGTGCTCGAACAGGCCAAGGTCTTCGCCACCACCGCCGAAGCGGTCGCCGACTGCGCCCATGTTCACGCCACCACGGTGAGAAAGCGTGGCGTGACCAAGCCGGTGATCGGTGCGGACGAGGCCGGGCGGCAGGTGCACACCATGCCCGGCCGTCACGCGATCATCTTCGGGCCGGAACGCTCCGGGCTGGAGACCGAGGACGTCGCACTCGCCCGCAATATCCTCACCATTCCGATCAACCCTGAGTTCGCCTCGCTTAACCTTGCGCAGGCGGTGATCCTCGTGGCCTATGAATGGTCGCGGATCGGGCGCGAGCTGGGTGAGACAGGTGAGGCGCTGGTGCAGCCGACGCGGGAAGACACCCTCCCCCCCGCCCCGCAGGAAGAGCTCGACGCGATGATCGCGCATTTCGAGCGCTTGCTCGAGGCGCAGGACTTCTTCCGTCCGCCGTCCCGCGCCGAGGCGACGCGGCGCACCTTGCGCGGATTGCTGACCAAACCGGGCTGGAACCACCTTGAGGTGCGCACCATGCGCGGCGTTCTGAGCGCGCTGGAGCGCCGACCGCGCGATTGAAGTCGTTGGTCGAATGGCGTTGGACGGCTGACGATCGCTGGGTAAGGTCGCGCTCCTCCCCCTGTTCCAACCAAGTGAGATTGCTGATGAATGTCCCCCGTCGCTTGACGCTGGCCGTGGCCGGCGCCCTGGTGCTTGCGCCCTTTGCCGCCGCCGCGCAGTCGGAAGCGCAGCCTGAAGAAACCCCGCCTGCAACCGAAGCCGAGGCGCCCAAGCCGCAGAGCGAGGACGACAAGGACACCACTGCCGAGGAAAGCAAGCGGATCTGCAAGTCCGTCCGCGCCGACCCGTCAAGCCGGCGCAAGACGCGGGTGTGCCGCACGATGGAAGAATGGCGCGAAATGAACGTCCCGATGTGATCGGGGCTGCGCGCTGGACCTGGCCTCGGGCGCGTCTCCTGTGGTGCAGGCTTGACGCGCCCGCCAATCCTGCTAAGCGCGCGCCTTCGCAAATGGGCCCTGCACCCCGGTGAAGCAGGCGCCGCATCCGCCCAAGGGCGCGATGGAGCGATGCCGGGTTTGATCGCTGCCCAAAGGGGGCGGCGCAGCACATTGAAGGAAGACTTATGTCGAAGCGCAAGAGCGCCAAGTACAAGCTTGACCGCCGGATGGGCGAGAACATCTGGGGTCGCCCGAATTCCCCGGTGAACAAGCGTTCCTACGGCCCCGGCCAGCACGGTCAGCGCCGCAAGGGCAAGATGAGCGACTATGGCCTGCAGCTGCGCGCCAAGCAGAAGCTCAAGGGCTATTACGGCGACGTGACCGAAAAGCAGTTCAAGCGCACCTATGCCGAAGCTTCGCGCATGAAGGGCGACACCAGCCAGAACCTGATCGGCCTGCTCGAACAGCGTCTGGACATGGTTGTCTACCGCGCCAAGTTCGCGCCGACGATCTTCGCCGCCCGTCAGCTGGTCAGCCACGGCCACATCCACGTCAACGGCCAGAAGTGCAACATTGCCTCGCGCCGTGTGGTGGTGGGCGATGTCATCAGCCTCGGCAGCAAGGCCAAGGAAATGGCGCTGGTGATCGAAGCGCAGGGTCTCGCCGAGCGTGACATCCCCGACTACGTCATGCCCGACGGCACCGACAAGGTGACCTTCACCCGCGTGCCGAAGCTGGACGAAGTGCCCTACCCGGTGACGATGGAACCGAACCTGGTGGTCGAATTCTACTCGCGCTGATCCCTCGGGACGAGCGACACACAAAAAGGGCGGCCTTCGCGGGCCGCCCTTTTTCGTTGATGCTGCATCGTGCGGCGGTCAGTCGCGGATCCGGTCCCACTCGCCGAATTCATAGGCGATCGAGCCTTCGACGAGGCGCTCCCAGATGTCCGCGATCACATCGGCAGGGATGCCGCGGGCCTGGGCCTCGGCGACGGCGGCGGCGATGACGCTGGCCTTGCGCGCCTCGTCACGCACGGCATCGCGCGATGCCTTGATGCGTGCGGCGGCGCGCATATAGCCGAAGCGCTTGGCCAGCAGCGCGACCAGCTCGGCATCAAGCGCATCGACACCTTCGCGCACCTCGACCATGGTCTCGCAGTCTTCAGGCAATTTGGGCATCAGGCGGAACTTCCAAGGTAATCGCGCCGGAACGCGGCGGCAAATTCGGCAAATGTGCCTGCCGCAATGGCAGTCCGCATCCCTCCCATCAAGGCCTGATAGAAGCTGAGATTGTGCTCGGTCACCAGCATCGCGCCCAGCATCTCGCCGGACTTCACCAGATGGTGGATATAGGCGCGGGAATAGGTGGTGCAGACCGGGCACTGGCAGCGATCGTCCAATGGCCCGGTGTCCTCGGCAAAGCGGGCGTTCCTGAGGTTGAGCGGGCCATTCCAGGTGAAGGCCTGACCATTGCGGCCCGAGCGGGTCGGCAGCACGCAATCAAACATATCAATCCCGCGCTCGACCGCGCCGACCAGATCATCGGGCTTGCCCACGCCCATCAGATAGCGCGGACGATCCACCGGGAGCATATCGGGTGCATAATCGAGCACGCCGAACATCGCCTCCTGCCCCTCGCCCACCGCCAGCCCGCCGACGGCATAGCCATCGAAACCCACGTCGATCAGCTTGTCGGCGCTGATCCGGCGCAGGTCTTCGTGGAGCGCGCCCTGCTGGATGCCGAACAGGGCGGCTCGGGCCGCGTGTTCCTCGCCGACATCGAAGCCTTCGCGGCTCCGCCTCGCCCAGCGCATCGAGAGTTCCATGCTGGCGGCGATTTCATCGCGCGGTCGGTCGGCGCGGGGGCATTCGTCGAAGGCCATCACGATGTCGGAGCCGAGCAGGCGCTGGATTTCCATCGAGCGCTCAGGCGTGAGCATGTGCTTGCTACCATCGAGGTGGCTGCGAAACTCGACGCCTTGTTCGGTCAGCTTGCGCAGCTCGCTGAGGCTCATCACCTGATAGCCGCCGGAATCGGTCAGGATCGGTCGCTGCCAGTTCATGAACTTGTGCAGTCCGCCGAGCCGCGCGACGCGCTCTGCGCCGGGGCGCAGCATCAGGTGATAGGTGTTGCCGAGGATGATGTCGGCGCCGGTCTGGCGCACCGCTTCGGGCTTCATCGCCTTGACGGTGGCCGCCGTGCCGACCGGCATGAAGGCGGGCGTGCGGATTTCCCCGCGCTGCATGGCGATGGTGCCGGTGCGGGCCTTGCCATCCGTGGCGTGGAGGGTGAACTGGAAACGAGGGGGCGTCATTGCGCCAGCGCCCCTAGCGGGCCTGCGGCACTCTGTCACGCGTGCAGCAAAAAGGGGCAGGAGACGTGCCTCTTGTCTCCTGCCCCTCAAGATTCAGCTGCTTTGGCCGGGCTTAGAACCCGAACAGCACGCCCACGGTCGCGCGGGTGGAGTCGAAGGCGATGGTGTCAATGCCGGCGCGGAAGCGCACCGGGCTGTCGCCAAGGCCGAATTCGACGCCGGCACCGACGAGGTAGTCACCATCGGTGTCATCGAGGCCCACCACCGGAGTGGTGATGAAACGGCCGAGGTCGAAATCGACTTCCTGATAGCCGCCGCGGACATAGACCTTGCCGGTCTCGCCAACGCGCACACCGGCGCGGGCGGCGATGCCGTATTCGCTGTCGATCGCGCCGTCGCCGATGTTGTAGTTGCCCTCGGCACCGACGAAGAAGGTCTTGCCGACGGGCACATCGACGCCCGCAACGACACCGTAGATGCCGCCATCGTCATTCGGCAGGCCGATGCCCAGATCGTGAATACCTGCGGTCGCGCCGACATAGGTTTCGACCTTGGGATCGTCGTTGGTTTGCGCCTGCGCAGCTGCCGGCAGAGCGATCGCACCCATTGCTGCGAGGGTGGTGAAGGCGATCTTGTTCATCCTGTTTTTCCTTTGCTTATCCCGCCGCTAGGGGGTGCGGCTGGTGGCGAGGAATTAGGAAGCGGCCAATGTCTGCGCAATGAACGAAGGTGATGCTTTTCGTTCATGTCCGGCAAGCAGTGCTTTCGCGCCGACCAAGAGCGCATGGCAATCGACCATGGTCGTCTGCCATCAGGCGCACCGTCACTCGCGCAGGCGCCATCCGGTGCGAAAGATCACCGCAATGATGATCGTGCAGACGGTCAGGAAACCAAGCGTGAGGCCGAGCGAAACGGCAATCGGCACATCGGCCACACCATAGAAGGAATAGCGAAGGCCGCTCACCAGAAAGGCGATCGGGTTGGCGAGCGCCACCGCGTCCCACGGCTGCGGCAGGTCGCGAATCGAATAGAAGGTGCCGCCGAGGAAGGTCAGCGGCGTCAGGATCAGCATCGGGATGATGCCGAGCTTCTCGAACGAATCGGCCCAGATGCCCAGCACAAAGCCGAACAGGGCAAAGCTTGCCGCCACCAGCATGATGTAGACCGCAGCCAGCAGCGGATGCGCGATCTCGTATTCGACAAACAGCCGCGCCGTGCCGAGGATGATGGCGGCAAGGATCAGACCTTTGGTCGCCGCCGCGCCAACAAAGCCCGCCAGCGTCTCGGCCACGCCCACGGGGGCGGAAAGCAGTTCGTAGATCGTGCCGGTGAAGCGCGGCATATAGATGCCGAAGCTGGCGTTGGAGGTGGTCTCGCCGAGCAGCGTCAGCATCAAGAGGCCGGGGATGATGAAGGCGCCGTAGGGCACGCCCCCCACTGGCTCCATTCGCGCTCCGATGACGCTGCCGAACACCACGAAATAGAGCGAGGTCGTCAGCACCGGGGACAGGATCGACTGGAACGCGGTGCGGAAGGCGCGGGCCATTTCGCGCTGGTAGATGGCGTAGGCGCTGCGGAAGGAGAACTGCATCACGCTGCCTCCGCCGTCTGGCTCTGGCCCAGCAGGCCGACGAAAATGTCCTCCAGCGAGCTGTCATGGATGTCGAGGCTGGTGAAGGTGATCCCTTCGCGGGTCAGCGCCTGCGCCAGCTGCGCGACCTGCGCCCGCCCGCCGCCCGCGCCGTTGCCGCCGCGATAGGTGAGCCGCATCCCGCCCTCCCCCAGCTCGACCGGGTAAGCGGCGATGGCAGGCGGCAATGCGGCCAGCGGCGCGGCGAGATCGATCACCGCTTCGGTGGTGCCCAATCGCTCCATCATGGCCCGCTTTTCATCGACCATGCGGATGCGCCCGCCCTGGATGATGCCCACGCGGTCGGCCATTTCCTCGGCCTCCTCGATGTAATGGGTGGTCAGGATGATGGTGACGCCGCGTTCCTTCAGCGCGGCAATCTGCTTCCACATATCCTTGCGCAGCTCCACGTCCACCCCGGCGGTAGGCTCGTCGAGGAACAGGAGTTCAGGATCATGCGCCAGCGCCTTGGCGATCAGCACGCGCCGCTTCATCCCGCCGCTGAGCGCCCGGATCTGGGCATCGCGCTTGTCCCATAGCGAAAGGCTGCGCAGGATCTCCTCGATCCGCGCCGGATCGCGCCGGCGCCCGAACAGCCCTTGCGAATAGGCAACCGCGCGCCACACGGTCTCGAACATATCGGTGGCGAGTTCCTGCGGCACCAGCCCGATCCGCGCGCGTGCCCGGCGCCAGTCGCGCGACAGATCATGCCCGAAGGCCGTGATCGTTCCGCCCGAGGGCCGCACCAGCCCGCACACCGCGCCGATCAGCGTCGTCTTGCCCGCACCGTTCGGCCCGAGCAGCGCGAAAATCTCGCCCCGGTGGATGTCGAGATCGACATGATCGAGCGCGCGCGGGCCGTTCCTGTAGGTCTTGGTCAGGCCGCGGATCGACAAAATGGGTTCATGCATCGCTACCGATTACGGGAGCAGCAGCGAGGAGTCACCATAGGAATAGAAGCGATATTCCTGCGCGATGGCATGGGAATAGGCCGCCATCATCCGCTCGCGGCCCATCAGCGCGCTGACCAGCATCATCAGGGTCGATTTGGGCAGGTGGAAATTGGTCATAAGGCCATCGACCGCCTTGAGCCGGTAGCCCGGCGTGATGAAGATCGCGGTGTCCCCGGCGAAGGGCTGGATGATGCCCTTCTCGTCCACCGCGCTTTCGAGCAGCCGCAGCGAGGTGGTGCCGACCGCGATGATCCGGCCGCCGGCCGCGCGCGCGGCGTTGAGCTGATCGGCGGTCTCTTGTGAGATGCGCCCGAATTCGGCGTGCATCTGGTGGTCGTCGGTGTCGTCCGCCTTGACCGGCAGGAAGGTGCCCGCGCCCACGTGGAGCGTCAGCATCGCACGCCCGATCCCCGCAGCATCCAGGGCGTCGACCAGCCTTGGCGTGAAATGCAGCGAAGCGGTGGGCGCGGCGACCGCACCTTCCTCGCGGGCGAACATGGTCTGGTAGTCTTCAAGATCCTGAGCATCGACCCCGCGCTTCGAGGCAATATAGGGCGGCAGGGGCATGGTGCCCGCGCGGTCGAGCAGGACTTCAACCGGCTCCTCGCCCTCGAAGAAGAGAATCAGCGATCCATCGGCAAGGCGTTCTTCGGCAATGGCGGTAACGCCGCCGCCGAATACGATCTGATCGCCCTCTTTGACCCGTTTGGCGTTGCGGATGAACGCCTGCCAGCGGCGCAGATCGATGCGCTTGTGCAGCGTCGCGCCGATCCTTGCCTCACCGTCGGCGCGGCGGCCTTCGAGCTGAGCGGGGATCACGCGGGTGTCGTTGAACACCAGCACATCGCCCGGATTGAGCAACTGGGGCAGATCGCGCACGCCCCTGTCTTCGAAAGGCGCATCAGTCCCGCGCACAACCAGCATCCGCGCCGCATCGCGCGGGCGCACCGGGCGCAGGGCAATCCGCTCGGGCGGAAGCTCGAAATCGAACAGGTCAACCTTCATGGCGCGCGCCCCTAGCGGCTTGGCGCGGCCAGCGAAAGAGGCTTAGGACTGCGGCGCGCTCAGCATATCGGCAGAGATCGGCGCATCCTGCTTGGGCGCGGGAGGCGGCGGAGGCGGCAGATTGTCGCTCCCCAGCGAAGCCTGAACGATGAAAGTCGGCTCGGCCGGCGGCTCGCCCCGGTTGATCGCATCGACCGCATCCATGTTCTCGATCACCCGGCCGAAATTGGTGTATTTCTTGTCGAGGCTGAAACGCGGGTAGAAGACGATGAAAAACTGGCTGTTGGCGCTGTCCTCGCTCGCCGCGCGCGCCATCGACAACGTGCCGCGGACGTGAGGCATGGGGTTGAATTCAGCCTTGAGGTCGGGAAGCTCGCTGCCACCTTGCCCGGTGCCGGTCGGATCGCCGCCCTGCGCCATGAAGCCCTCGATCACGCGGTGGAACACCACCCCGTTATAAAAGCCGGCGCGGGTCAGGGTCTTGATCCGCTCGACATGGGCGGGCGCCCAGTCTGCGGCCAGCCGGATCTTCACGCGCTGACCGTTCGACAGGTCGAGCACCCAGACATTGTCCGGATCGACCGCGGGATCGAAGTTGATCGGCGGATAGGTGCGCGCCGCCACCGGGGCGGCTTCATCCTCGTCCGGCTTGTCGGCATTGTCGCCGAACGCGACCGGCGGCGTATCGTCCTTCTGCTTCTGCGCAAAGGCAGCCTGCGGCGCGCCCAGCAGGGCGAGCGCGGCAAGGGGGGCGACAAGAGCAGTGGCAAGCTTGACTTTGATCATCGTTCCAATTTCCGGATTGCAGCGCGCGTTTAGCCCTGCCGGTCTGACACTGCAATGAATGAACCGCGCACGGCTGGGGACGCGCGGGCGTCAGTAATCGCCCTTCAGCCCCTGCTCGCGCACCCGCGCGACCACCTCTTCACGCACGGGCGGGCTCACAAAGCGGGCAATGTCACCGCCATAGACGGCAATTTCCTTGACCAGCTTCGAGGCAATCGGCTGGAGCGAGACGTCAGCCATCAGGAACACGGTCTCGATATTGTCGTCGAGCTGCTGGTTCATGCCGGCCATCTGATACTCGTATTCGAAGTCGGCCACCGCGCGCAGGCCGCGGATGATGACGCTGGCGCCCTGTTTCTGCGCGAACTTCACCAGAAGGGCGTTGAAGCCAACCACTTCGACATTGGTGAGGCCCATGCCAGCAACCTCGCGCTCGACCATGCGGAAGCGTTCCTCTGTCGAGAACATCGGGTTCTTGGAAGGGTTGGTGGTCACCCCGATTATGAGGTGATCGACCAGCTTCGATCCGCGCCGGATGATGTCGGCATGGCCCAGCGTGATGGGATCGAAGGTGCCGGGATAGATCCCGATGCGACGTGTCATCTTGTATTCTCTCCCTTGGTCCCGCTCGCCGTGTCAGGCGATCCGCGCCGATGGCGTAACCCACACGCTGCCCTGCCCCCGCAGCTTGTAGACAAACCCCTCGCCCGAACGCATCGCACTGCGCAGGCCCGACACCAGCGGTCCGATACTCACATCGAGGCTGGCCGAATACATCAGCATGAAATCGCCATCGACCACGACTTCCTGCCCTTGCTTGACGGCAACCTCGTCGATTTCGTCGACCGGCACCGGGCTTTCGACGGCGAAGACCCCCGCTCCGGTGATCTTGGGCTGGGCGAGGCCATTGCCTGAAAACAGCCCCTGGATCGAGCTGTGCATATGGGTCGAGAGCGAGATTTCCGCGGCACAGGCATAGAAGGCCTTGTCGTCGAGCAACAACGCATCCTGCGGGCCGTCCATCGTGGCGAGGATGAAGTGGCGGCGCACCGGCTCGCACCAGATCGTTCCCGAGCCGGAGTAGCGCGTGGCATGGGCGCTCTCGCCAGTCGCGGCGGCAGCGGCGGCGCGGGCGAAGAAGCCCTTGTTCGCCTCGTGCTGGATCACATCGACCGTGAGATTGCCATAGGAATATTGCAGCGCCCCCGGCTGGATCAGCACCGCACCATTGTTCAACTCGATTTCGAGCTGATGCACTTCGGTCGGCTCGGCGATGTAATGGAGCTGGCCTTCAACCCCGGTGGGAAGGCCGCGCGCGACCATCTTCTTTTCGACATAGCGATGCACCCGCATCGTCACGCCGCCCCGGCTTTCTTCCTGAATCACTTGTCGGAATGCCATGAAGTCTCTCCCTGTTCGCCGCCGTGAGGCTCAGCGATCGCGTTCGACGATAAAGCGGGCCAGCGCGCGCAGGATTTCGGCTTCCGCGCCATAGGAGGCCAGGTGTCCGATCGCCTGATCGGTCAGGGCGCGGGCCTGTTCGCGCGCGCGCTCGACCCCGAGCAGCGTGACGAAGGTCTGCTTGCCCTGCTCGCTGTCCTTGCGCAGCGCCTTGCCGGCCTTGTCCGTGTCGCCTTCGACATCGAGCAGATCGTCGGCGATCTGGAAGGCAAGGCCGATGTCGCGGGCATAGGCACGCAAATGCGCCCGGCCCTGCGGCGGCAGCTTGCCGAGAATCGCGCCCATCTCGACGCTCGCGGCGAGCAAGGCGCCGGTTTTCAGCTGTTGCAGCCGGGTAATCGCCGGGAGGTCATAGATCACGCCCTCCTCGTCTGCGACCATGTCCATCATCTGCCCCCCGGCCATCCCGCTCATGCCGGAGGCCGTGCCGAGTGTGGCGATCAGTTCGACTCGGGTAAAGGGATCCTCGCTGGTGGCATCGTCGGCGAGGATTTCGAAGGCCAGCGCGTGGAGCGCATCGCCGGCAAGCACCGCGGTCGCCTCGTCGAAGGCCTTGTGCAGCGTCGGCTTGCCATGCCTCAAATCGTCATTGTCCATGCAGGGCAGATCATCGTGGATCAGCGAATAGACATGGATCGCCTCGATTGCCGCCCCGGCGCGCAATGCTGCGTCGCGCGAGACGCCGAACAGCGCGGCGGTGCTGCACACCAGCAGCGGGCGCACCCGCTTACCCCCGCCGATCGCGGCATAGCGCATCGCTTCGACCAAACGGGCGCTGGTGTCGTCGGGGACGGGCAGCAGCGCGTCGAACAGCGAATCGATCTCGGACTGAACGCGCTTGATTGCGTCGCTGAGCACGTTCCCGTGTGCCTCCACCAGCATCGTCTCAAGCCTCCGCGTCGAAGGGGCGGGTGCCGGCCCCACGGCCATCGGCGGCGGTCACGATCCGCTCGATCCGCGCCTGTGCCGCATCGAGCCGCTGCTGGCACGCAGCCCGCAGCGCCTCACCGCGTTCGTAGAGGCTGATAGACTGATCGAGCGGCACATCGCCGCGTTCGAGCTGCTGCACGATCTGTTCGAGCTGTGCGAGCGCCTGTTCAAAGCTCAGTTGCGCGATGTCCTGCCCGGAAGCTGCCGGTGATGAAGTGCCCTCGTCCATGGCTGCGAGCATTGACGGGGCGCGGCGGTGCGGTCAAGGCTGCCGGTGACGGGCGGGACACACCAACACAGGATTATCGCTTTCATGCTGCTCAAGTGGATCATCGCCTATGGCGTTGCGGCTATCTCGTTTCTCGCGCTGGATGCGGTGTGGCTGCGCTGGGCCTCGGTCAATCTCTACAAGCCGGTGATCGGCGAGATCATGGCCAAGGACTTCAACCTGCCGGCGGCGGCGGCGTTCTATCTCATCTACATTGCCGGGATGTGCTGGTTTGCGATCAAGCCCGGCCTTGAAGGCGGCGGTGTGCAGGCAGCGATGCTGAACGGCATTCTGCTGGGCGCGCTGTGCTATGCGACCTTCGACCTCACCTCGCAGGCCGTGATGAAGGTTTGGGCGACCCATATCAGCGTGCTCGACATACTGTGGGGCGCTTTCGTCACCGGCGCGGCGGCATCGGCCGCGACGTGGGCGACCTTGCGCTTCGCGCCTGCAACGCCTGTGTCCTGATATGTTCATCGGCCACTTCGCCCCCGCCTTCGTCGCCGCCGCCGTCAGCCCTGAACGGCCGCGGCTCGCGACGATGTTCGTGGCGGCGCAGCTGGTCGACTGGGGGTTCTTTGCTCTTGCCGCCTTTGGCATCGAACATATGCGGATCGACCCCAAGGCGAGCGTGATGGTGCCGTTCGACCTCTATGATATGCCCTACACCCACAGCCTGCTGGGAACAGCGATCTGGGCCGCGGCGATGCTCGGGATCATTGCTGTGCGCGAGCGCAGCCTGATCACCGGCGCGCTGGCGGGCGTGGTGGTGCTGTCGCACTGGCTGCTCGACTGGCTGGTGCACGTACCCGACCTCACGATCGACGGCACCCCGCCCAAGCTGGGGCTGGGCCTGTGGAACTTCCCCTGGATCGCGGTGCCGCTGGAACTGGGGCTGACGGCAGCCGCCTTTGCCTTCTACCTGCGCCGCACGCGCGGGCCTGCCGGGCCGCCACTGGTGCTGGGAGGGGTGTTGCTGGCGTTCCAGCTGGTCAACTGGCTCGCCCCCCATCCGGACAGCGCCGGGCTGTTCGTCTATCTGCAAGCCCTCATCGCCTTTGCGGTGCTGACGGTGTTGGCGGCATGGGTCGGGGAGAATCGCTGGTTCAGGAAACGCGGCGGCTTGGCCTTGTCGGCGCGGTGATCTAGGGGGCGGCGCAAGGAGTCCCCACGATGACCGCAATCACCCCCGAAATCGTCGAACAGCACGGCCTTTCCCCCGAGGAATACGAACGCGTCCTCCACGCGCTCGGCCGCGAGCCGAACCTTGTGGAGCTCGGCATCTTTTCGGTGATGTGGTCTGAGCATTGCTCCTACAAGTCCTCCCGCCTGCATCTGAAGAAGCTCCCGACCGAGGCGCCCTGGGTGATCTGCGGCCCGGGCGAGAACGCGGGCGTGATCGACATTGGCGATGGGCAGGCGGCGATCTTCAAGATGGAGAGCCACAACCACCCCTCGTATATTGAGCCCTATCAGGGCGCGGCGACGGGCGTGGGCGGCATCCTGCGCGACGTCTTCACCATGGGCGCGCGGCCGATGGCGAACGCCAACGCGCTGCGTTTCGGGCGGCCTGAGCACCCCAAGATGAAGCATCTGGTGCAGGGCGTGGTCGCAGGGATCGGCGGCTACGGCAATTGCGTCGGCGTGCCCACGGTCGCGGGGGAGACGAACTTCCACCCGGCCTATGACGGCAACATCCTCGTCAACGCCATGACCGTGGGCGTGGCCGATCAGGACAAGATCTTCTACTCCGCCGCGACCGGGCTTGGGAACCCGATCGTCTATGTCGGCTCCAAGACCGGGCGAGACGGCATTCACGGCGCGACCATGGCGAGCGCCGATTTCGGCGAGGACGCCGAGGCCAAGCGCCCCACCGTGCAGGTCGGCGATCCCTTCACCGAAAAGCTGCTGATCGAAGCCTGCCTCGAACTGATGGCGACCGATGCGATCGTCGCCATTCAGGACATGGGCGCGGCGGGCCTCACCTCGTCCTCGGTGGAAATGGCGAGCAAGGGCGGCGCTGGCATCCGGCTCGACATGAACAAGGTTCCCTGCCGCGAAACCGGCATGACGCCCTATGAGATGATGCTCTCGGAAAGCCAGGAGCGGATGCTCATGGTGCTGAAGCCCGGCAAGGAAGCCATGGCCGAGGCGATCTTCCGCAAGTGGGAACTGGATTTCGCGGTGATCGGTGAAGTCACCGACACCGGCCACATGGTGCTCGAATTCAATGGCGAAGTGGTGTGCGACATCCCCCTCGCCCCGCTCGCCGACGAGGCTCCGCTCTATGACCGGCCCTATCTCTCGAAGGAGGAATATGCGGCGTGGGCGGGTGTGAAGCCGCTCGGCGAAGTGCCGGCGACCGACGATGTGGCGGGCGATCTGCTTACGCTGATGTCCTCCCCCGACCTCGCCTCGCGCGGGTGGATTGCGCAGCAGTATGATTCGCAGGTCGGCGCCGATACGCTCCAGACCGGCGGGGACGCGGGCGTGGTGCGAGTGCACGGGACCGGCAAGGCGCTCGCGATCACCACCGATTGCACCCCGCGCTATGTCTTCGCCGACCCCTATGAAGGCGGCAAGCAGGCGATTGCCGAGGCATACCGCAATCTTTGCGCCGTGGGTGCGCGGCCGCTGGCGGTGACCAACTGCCTCAACTTCGCCAATCCGCAGCGCCCCGAGATCATGGCGCAGATCGTCCATGCCCTCGACGGGATGGGCGATGCCTGCCGCGCATTGGACTTCCCGATCGTGAGCGGGAACGTCAGCCTCTACAACGAATCCAAGGCGACCGGCGGCGGCTCGGCGATCCTGCCCACCCCGGCGATTGGCGGGGTCGGCATCATCACCGACCTATCGAAGATGATGACCATGCACTTCAAGCAGGCGGGCGATGCGATCTACCTCGTCGGCCCCGAGTTCTGGGCGCGGCCCGATCCGACGCGTTCGCACCTCGGCCAGTCGCTCTGGCTGCGGGTGGTCAAGGGTGTCGAGGGCGGCCGCACCCCGCCGACCGATCTGACGGTGGAACGCAATGCGGGCGAGATCATCCACGAGCTGATCGCCGATGGGCTGGTCAACGCCGTGCATGACCTCAGCGACGGCGGCCTTGCTGTTGCGCTCGCCGAGATGGCGCTCGCCGGGAACATCGGTGCCGAAGTCGAAGCAGCCAATCCGGCCTACACGCCCGCGCAGTGGTGGTTCGGCGAGGATCAGGGCCGCTACCTGATCACCGTCCCCGATGTCGCCGCACTCAATGCCGCGCTCGCTAAGGGCACCCGCAACGACGAGACCGCGCAGATCGGCTTCCAGCGGATCGGCACCGTCGGCGGCGACAGCGTGCTGGGCGTGCCGCTCACCGAGCTGCGCAGCGCCAACCAGCGCTTCTTCCAGGAGTGGATGGAGGGCTGATGGCCTCTTCCGGCTATTCGGGCACGCCGCTCGCGAAGAAGCTCACCTTGCGGGACGGGATGCGGGTTTGGTTTGATGCCATGCCCGAACCCGTGATCGACGAGATCGACGAATACGCGCTCGAGCTCACCTTCGTCGCCGACCCCGCCGAGGGGATCGACGCGGCGCATGTCTTCGTGACCGAGAAGGCCGCGCTGGACGCGCACCTCACTGCCCTGCGGCACCAGATCGCGCCCGATGGTCAGATCTGGGTGAGTTGGCCCAAGAAGGCCTCCAAAGTCCCGACCGACATCACCGAGGATACGATCCGCGCGCTCTGTCTGCCGCTCGGGCTCGTTGACACCAAGGTCTGCGCCATCGACGAGACCTGGTCGGGCCTCAAGCTGGTGATCCGCAAGGAATTGCGCTGAGCCCTCAGGCTGCCTGGGCGCCGCCCAGCGTCAGCTGCTCTCGCGCGGTGCCTTCGCTTTGGAGGATCGCAAGACACTGGCGATAGACCTCGGGCTTGCCGATGCCGAGCCGGGTGCGCGCCGCATCGATATCTTCGCGCATCAGTGCAGCAATATCCTGATGACTGATTTTCGCGGCCGCCCGGCCCAACTTGCGCCCTTCCTTGATCGCGGCGAACAGCGGCGCTTTGGTGCCGCTGACCTTCTTGATCTGCCGCGCGCCGGCATAGGCGATGAACAGGATGCCCGTGTTGTGGTTCTGCTCGTAAGTGAAGCCCAGGAGGCTCGCCTCACCCAGCGCGTCGCGGCCATAGCCGGTCAGCACGTGAAACAGGTCATGCGTGTCGCGCAGCCGGTCGAAATACCACTGGGTCAGATCGCGCGGCAGGCTTTCGGGCGGCGCCCACTTGTGGCTTTCCGCCACCAGCCCTGCCGCCGAAAGCCCCTCGCGCTTCATGAAGGCGATATAGTGCGCCGCGACCGTGTTCGGCCCGCAATCGGCCCAGCGGGCGTGATCATCGAGCATCGCGGGGATGCTGGTGCCCTCTTCGAGGAAGCGCCGACCTTCAGGCGACTGGATGAAGTTCCATGCCTGACGGTGGCTCTTCCTGCCCTTGGTCGCCTCAATGATATGGAACACCTGCTCGGTGTCCTCCTTGTCCTCGACCAGCTTGCCGAAGTGGTGGAGCACCTTGAGCGGGCGGAAGCCCGACACCTTGCGGGTCGGGGCGACAAGCGGAAGATCGGTGACAGGCACGAAGGGGCGCTCCTCAGGCCGCAAGCAGTTCGGGCTCGGCCGGCTTGCTGCTGGCGAGCAGGTCATAGGGGTCGATGCCCTCGGCCTGCCAGATGCGGTGACATTCGCGATACTGGTGCGGCTGCGGGATGCGCAGAGCCGCGCGCACCTCGTCGATCGGGCGTTCGAGCAGCTGGCGGATCGGCTGTTCGATCAGCGGCGGCGCGCCCTTGCCGATCCGGTGCGCCTCGCGCACCGCGCTCATCACCGGAGCCTTGCTGCCCTTGACCATCTTCTTGATGTTGGCCGCACCTGCATAGCCGATCAGCAGGTGTCCCTGACTGGGCGACTGGCCGTGAGTGAACAGCAGCACCGAAGCCTCGCCCAGCGCATCGCGGCCATAGCCGGTGAGGACGTGAAACAGGTCATGCGTGTCGCGCGAACGGTTAATGTACCATTCGACGAGATCGGGAAAGCGCGGGCGTCCGGCGCGGTCGCTTTCAGCCACAAGGCCGGCTGCGCTCAGGCCTTCGGCTTCCATGAAATCGCAATAGGCGTGCGCGAGGCTGCCCTTCGGGGTCTTGCGCAAGGTCGCGTGATCATCGAGGATATCGGGAAGCCAGGCCTCGCTTGCCCGCAGCTGCTCGCCGCGCTCCGACAGGGCAAAGGCCGCGATGCGGGGCAGGAAATCCTTCGAGGGCAGCGATTCGAAGATCTTGAAGACCGCTGCGGTGTCTTCCTTGTCCTTCATCAGCTTCTGGAAGTTGCGCACCGCCCGCATCGGCCGATATTTCGCAGCCGGGCGATCGGGGTGCAGCAGCACAGTCCCGTCAGGTGCGAACATTTCGGTATAGGCGTTACGGACAGTTCGGGTCATGCGAAGGCGCTCCTTGGGAACGTGCTTTAACGCGGCTTGCTTACACCAATGTTAATAGCCGATTCGGTTCGCCAAATGAAACCCTTTTTGCGGCAGGCCGTGCCGCACCAGCGATCAGCCCTCGCGCCAGTCCTCGCGCGGGATGCCCAGCAGGCGCAGCACCGCCGTCAGATCGCCCGCATCCACCCGCCCGTTGGCCGCATCGCGTGCCTTGGGCTTGGCGCGATAGGCAAAGCCGTAGGTCGCGGCCTGGATCATCGGAATGTCGTTCGCCCCATCGCCGGTCGCAAGGCTGCGCGTGCCCTCGCCCAGCCCCGCCAGTTCCTCGTGCAACACCGCAGCCTTGACTGCTGAATCGGTGATCGGCCCCACCAGCCCGCCAGTCAGCTGCCCGCCCTCGACCGCCAGACGGTTGCCCACCACCCGGTGAAACCCGAGCATTTCGGCCACCGGATCGGCAAAGTGATGGAAGCCCCCCGTCACCAGCACCGAGCGTGCCCCCAGAGCATTGAGCGTTGCCACCAGCGTCTTGGCACCCGGCGTGGCGGTGATGCGTTCGGCAAGACAATCGGCAATCGCGCTCTCACCCAGCCCCGCCAGCAGCGCCACACGCTCGCGCAGGGCCGCCTCGAAATCGAGCTCGCCCTGCATCGCGCGTTCGGTGATGTCGGCGATCTGCGCCTTGATCCCGGCATAGTCGGCCAGCTCGTCGATGCATTCCTGCCCGATCATGGTCGAATCCATGTCCGAGACGAACAGACGCGGCACCGTGATCGCCCCGCGCGCCACCAGCATGTCGGCGGGGGCATAGACGGCGTCGATCGCGCCGAGCACCGCCACAGGATCACCCTTGGAAAAGCGCAGTTCGAGAACGCCGTCATCGCTCTTCGGCACACCGGCAGATGCCAGCTCCGCGCCCGCTGCAACCAAAGCGCCGGACAGCGCATCGAGACGCGTTTCATGTGCCTCAGTCTCTGCTATCAGCCGCGCAATGAGCATACCTGTCACTCCTGAAAATCCGCTCGCGCTCATTGCAGGGCCGACCGCCAGCGGCAAGAGCGCCGTGGCGATTGCGCTCGCGCAGCGCATAGAGGCCGATGGCCGGCGCGCCGTCATCATCAACGCCGATAGCGCGCAGGTCTATGCCGATCTGCAAATCCTCTCCGCGCGGCCCACCGAGGAGGAGATGGAGGGGATCGAACACCGCCTGTTCGGCGCATGGGACGGGGCCGAGGCCTGCTCAGCCGCTGCATGGGCCGCCCGCGCCAAGGCCGAGATTGCCGATTGCCACGAACAGGGCGCGGTTCCGATCCTTGTCGGGGGGACGGGGCTGTATCTCAAGGTGCTGCTCGAAGGGATCGCCCCCATCCCCGAAATCGACCCGGCTGTGCGGGCTGCCGTGCGCGCGCTGGAGGAGGCCGACGCCTACAAGCTGCTCCAGATCGAAGACCCGGAACGCGCGGCCATGCTCGATCCCGGTGACAGTCAGCGCATCGCCCGTGCGCTTGAGGTTAAACGCGCGACCGGGGTGACGCTGGGTGATTGGCAGTTGGCCAAGGCGGGCGGGATCGCGGAGGAGGTGACGCTCCACCCGCTGATCATCGAGCCCGAGCGCCAGTGGCTCTATGATCGCTGCGATGTGCGGTTCGAGGCCATGCTCGATGCCGGCGCAATTGCCGAGGTCGAGACCTTGCTGGCGCGCGGTCTCGATCCCGAACTGCCGGTGATGCGGGCGATCGGCGTGCCCGAGATCGCCGCCTGGCTGGCGGGCGAAATCGAGGCGGACGAGGTGATCGCAAGCGGCGCACAGGCGACCCGCAACTACGCCAAGCGCCAGTTCACCTGGTTTCGGCGGCAACCCCCGCCCGAATGGCCCCGCGTCCATCCGGATTGGGAATCCGAAAATATCGACATAGACAGTCAATTTGCATCATTATTGCGCAAATAGGGCTTGACTTATCAGATTATGACCTTTAGCGGCGGTGTCACTCGGCCCGATGCGCACCCCCCTGCGTCGGGCCGGTTTTCTTATTGAAGCGCGCAATCAGATGGAGTTCCCCGTGACCGGTCAGCCGGCCCCCAACCCTTCGGGCAAGCCCCCCTCGGACAATACCCCCGCCATGAGCGGTGCGGCGATCCTCGTTGAAGGGCTGATCGAACAGGGCGTGGAATTCGTGTTCGGCTATCCCGGCGGCGCGGTGCTCCCCATCTATGACGAGCTGTTCGGTGACGAACGCATCCGCCACATCCTTGTCCGCCACGAAGCCGGTGCGGCCCATGCGGCCGAAGGCTATGCCCGCGCCACGGGCAAGCCGGGCGTAGTGCTGGTCACCAGCGGCCCCGGTGCGACCAACGCGATCACCGGGATTGCCGACGCGTGGATGGACTCGATCCCGATGGTGGTGATCACCGGGCAGGTGCCGACCGCGCTGATCGGGACGGACGCGTTTCAGGAAGCCGACACTATTGGCATCACCCGCCACTGCACCAAGCACAATTACCTGGTCAAAGACCCGGCCGATCTCGCCGCGACGATCAGGGAAGCTTTCCTGATCGCCACCACCGGCCGCCCCGGCCCGGTCGTGATCGACATTCCCAAAAACGTGCAGATCGCCGTTCCCTCCGAGCGCCGCGCCGTGGTGCGCGCGGGTGCGCACCGCTATGCGCCGCAAACGGTCGCTCCGGCGGAACAGATCATCGAAGCGGTCGAAATGATCGCGCAGGCCAAGGCGCCGATCTTCTACACCGGCGGCGGCGTTATCAATTCCGGCCCTGAGGCGAGCGCATTGCTGCGCCGGTTTCAGGACCTCACCGGCGCGCCCGTGACCTCGACCCTGATGGGCCTCGGCGCGTTCCCCTCGACCCATCCCGACTGGCTCGGGATGCTGGGGATGCACGGCACCTACGAAGCCAACATGGCGATGAACAAGTGCGACGTGATGGTCTGCATCGGCGCGCGTTTTGACGACCGCGTGACGGGGCGGCTCGACGCGTTCTCGCCGGGGTCGAAAAAGATCCACATCGATATCGACCGCTCCTCGATCAACAAGACCGTGCCCGTCGATCTCGGCATCCTCGGCGATTGCGGGACGGTGCTGTCGCAGCTGATCGAGGCGTGGGGCAGCCGTCAGGCGCAGAACCTCGGCGAATGGAAGGCCCGGATTGCAGGCTGGCGCGCGCGCGAATGTCTCGCCTATCCCGAGCGTTCGACCAAGAACCCCGGCATGATCATGCCGCAAAAGGCGGTCGAGCGGCTGCACGCTCTCACCCATGCGAGAAAGCCGATCATCACCACCGAAGTCGGCCAGCACCAGATGTGGGCGGCGCAGTATTTCGGGTTCGAGGATCCCAACAAGTGGCTCACCTCGGGCGGGCTCGGAACGATGGGCTATGGCCTGCCCGCCGCCATCGGCGCGCAATTGGGCCACCCGGACGCGCTGGTGATCGACATCGCGGGCGAGGCTTCGATCCAGATGAACATCCAGGAACTCGGCACCGCGTCGCAATACCGCCTGCCGGTCAAGATCTTCATCTTGAACAACGAATACATGGGCATGGTCCGCCAGTGGCAGGAACTGACCTATGAAAGCCGCTATTCGAACTCCTATTCGGACAGCCTGCCCGACTTCGTGAAGCTCGCCGAAGCCTATGGCTGGAAGGGCATTCGCATCACCGAGGAGCGCGATCTGGATGATGGCATCATGCGGATGCTCGATCATCCCGGCCCGGTGATCGTCGATTGCCTTGTCGCGCAGGATGCGAACTGCCTGCCGATGATCCCGAGCGGAGCCGCGCACACCGAGATGCTGCTCTATGGCGACAAGGTCGACGGCACGATGGACGACGAAGCCAAGGCGCTGGTCTAAGGACACTCCCATGCCCATGAAAATCGCCGAAGCCGCCTCCGAGCGCCACGTGCTCGCCGTCACCGTCGATAACGAGCCGGGGATTCTCGCCAAGATCACCGGTCTGTTCACGGCGCGCGGCTACAATATCGACAGCCTGACCGTGGCCGACATCACCGAGGACCATGCGGTCAGCCGCATCACCATCGTCACCAATGGCCCGCCGCAGGTGATCGACCAGATCGAAGCGCAGCTCGAGCGGCTGGTGCCGGTCCACAAGGTCACCGACCTCACCACCGCCGGGCCGCATGTCGAGCGCGAGCTGGCGCTGATCAAGGTCACCGGCACCGGCGAAAAGCGGGTCGAGGCGCTGCGCCTTGCGGACATTTTCCGCGCGCGGCCGGTGGATACGACCACCGAAAGCTTCATCTTCGAAATCACCGGCCCGCCCGACAAGGTCGACAGCTTCATCGCCCTGATGCGCGAGCTGGGGCTGGTCGAAGTCGGCCGCACCGGGATCGTGGGCATGATGCGCGGGGCGCAGGGGGCCTAGTTCCAACACTTTACGTCTTCCCGGCGCAGGCCGGGATCCATTTTCACTACCGCCGGGACTGGGTTCCGGCCTTCGCCGGAATGACGAGGAAGATAAAATGAAAGTCTATTACGACGCCGATGCCGATCTCAATCTGATCAAGCCCAAGAAGGTCGCCATCGTCGGCTATGGCTCGCAGGGCCACGCCCACGCCCAGAACCTGCGTGACAGCGGCGTCGCCGAAGTTGCCATCGCGCTGCGCGAAGGTTCGGCGACCGCGAAGAAGGCGGAAGGCGCAGGGTTCAAGGTGCTCTCCAACACCGCGGCCGCGCAGTGGGCCGACATCATCATGATCCTCGCGCCCGACGAGCATCAGGCCGCGATCTGGGAGAACGACCTCAAGGGCCACATGAAGCCGGGCGCCGCGCTCGCCTTCGCGCACGGGCTCAACATCCACTTCGGCCTCATCGAGGCGCCTGCCGATATCGACGTCATCATGATCGCGCCCAAGGGGCCGGGCCACACGGTGCGCAGCGAATATGTGAAGGGCGGCGGCGTGCCCTGCCTGATCGCCGTCCACCAGGACGCGAGCGGCGCGGCGCATGACGTCGCCCTCGCCTATGCCTCTGCCGTGGGCGGCGGGCGTTCGGGCATCATCGAGACCAACTTCCGCGAGGAATGCGAGACCGACCTGTTCGGCGAGCAAGCGGTGCTGTGCGGCGGGATCACCCACCTGATCCAGGCCGGGTTCGAAACGCTGGTCGAGGCCGGTTACGCTCCCGAAATGGCCTATTTCGAGTGTCTCCACGAAACCAAGCTGATCGTCGACCTGCTCTATGAAGGCGGCATCGCCAACATGCGCTACTCGATCTCGAACACCGCCGAATATGGCGACATCACCACCGGCCCGCGCATCATCACCGCCGAAACCAAGGCCGAGATGAAGCGCGTGCTCGCCGACATCCAGTCGGGCCGTTTCGTCAAGAACTTCGTGCTCGACAACCGCGCGGGCCAGCCCGAACTCAAGGCAGCGCGCAAGCAGGCCGCCGCGCACCCGATCGAGCAGACTGGCGAGAAGCTGCGCGCGATGATGCCGTGGATCGCCGCCAACAAGCTGGTCGACAAGGCCAAGAACTAGGCCTGAAAGATTTTCACCGCCCGCCCGATGCGGCGGGCGGTGGAACCTTCGCGGGGCGTCGGGTATTGGTCTTTCAACCCAAGAGGAGACCAACCTGATGAACCGCACCACCCTCGCTGTGGCCGCCGCTGCCATGCTTGCCATCGTGACCGGCGGGATCGCCGCCGCCCCCGCGCTGTTTGCGCAAGGTGCGCCGCAAGTCCCCGGCGCTCAGGACGCATCGCGCGTCACCGCTGGCACCTATGCGCTCGATGCCGGGCATACACTCGTAGACTGGCAGGTGAGCCATTTCGGCTTCAACGACTACATCGGCCTGTTCGGCAATATCACCGGCACGTTGACGATGGATCCGGCCAATATCGAGGCCGCCAGCCTCACCGTGAACGTGCCCATCGCCGACGTCACCGTTGCCAGCGCCGGGCTCAAGGATCACCTGCTGCGCGCCGGGAAGGATGGCGGCGCGCCCGATTTCTTCGGGCCGACGCAGGGCATGGCGACCTTCACCTCAACCAAGGTGGTCAAGACCGGCGCGACCACGGCTGACATCACCGGCACCCTCACCATGAACGGCAAGAGCGCGCCCGTGACCCTCAAGACCGAGTTCATCGGCGCAGGGGTCAACCCGTTCAACAAGAAGGACACGGTGGGCTTCCATGCTCGCACCACCATCGACCGCACCCAGTGGGGTGTCAATTATGGGGTGCCGTTCGTGAGCAAGGACGTAACCCTGACGATCAGCGCGGCGTTCGAGAAGCAGTAGGCCCCATCAAGGTGACGAGCGGGCGCGTGGGTCGCCGCATCCGCCCGTCACCAACTGTTGCAGGCCAGACTGTTAAAGGCCGAACCAGGACGAACCGGTGTAGGTCTTGCCCGCCGGGATCTTGGCCCAATTGGGCGCGGCCTTGGCGATGTGGCTTGCCATGCTCGCCCGCCACTTGGCGCGGATGTCCTGATCATAATTGAGGTAAAGCTTGCCGCCAACCACATCATAGGCGGTCGGATCGCCCGGCGCGAGATAGCCCCGCGCCATCGCCCAGGCGCAATGCCCGCCATATTGCGGGGCATAGGCGGCCGGATTGGCCTTGAAGGCCGCGGCGTTCTCGGCGCTGGCGAAATGCCAGGTTGCCCCCTTCCAGGTCAGCTTGTGGGCCGCGCTGCCCTTCACGGGCTGGCCCTTGCCGCGGAAATAACTGACCGTGTCATAGCCGCCAACGGCCAGCTTCGCGCCTTCGGTGCCGACATAGATCCCGCCCTCGGCCAGCACCGGCGCGGTGATGGCAAGTGGCACAGTAAGGGCGGCGAGCGCGATTGCGAGGTGATTGCGGGTCATGGGAGTGCGTCCTGTCTTGCGGAAGGCGCGTCGGGGTTTTGTCGCACCGTGATGCCCCTTCTTCGCGCGGCTGCTGGCAAAGGTGACAGCAGGCGGGCGCAGGCGGCAAAAAATTGTTCGACTTGATGCACAGGCTGTTTCAAGACCGGCGGCACGATGCGCCTTGCCGATTGCCACAATATCGACGATTTCCGCCGACTGGCGAGGGCGCGCCTGCCCTTCCCCGTGTTCGATTACATCGACGGCGCGGCCGATGACGAATTGACCAAGGCGCGCAACACGGCTGCCTTTGCTGGCGTTGATCTGGTGCCCGATGTGCTTGCCGGGGTCGAGACGATCGACACATCCTGCATGATCCTCGGGCGCAAATCCGCCCTCCCCTTGATGCTCTCGCCCACAGCAGTGCAGCGCGCCTTCCACTGGGAGGGTGAGCGCGCGGTGGCGCGGGCGGCGGAGAAATACGGCCTGTGGTTCGGCATCTCCAGCCTTGCCACGCGCAGCATCGAGGAGATCGCCGCGCTGACCAGCGGGCCAAAGCTGTTCCAGCTCTATGTCCACAAGGACAAGGGGCTGAACGCTCACATGATCGAGCGGTGTCAGGCGGCGAAGTTCGATGCGCTGGCGCTGACGGTCGACACCATCGTGTCGGGCAAGCGCGAGCGGTGCCTGCGTTCGGGCTTCACCACCCCGCCCCGCTTCACCCCGGCGAGTGTGTGGAGCTATGCCACGCGGCCCAGGTGGACGCTCGATTACGTGCTGCGGGAGAAGTTCCGCCTCCCCAATCTCGACACCCATGTCAGCGAAGGCTCAGGCAAGGCGGTGAGTATCGCCCAGTATTTCAACACCATGCTCGACACCGCGATGGACTGGGACACCGCCGCGCGCATCCGGCAGGACTGGGGCGGCACCTTCGTGCTTAAGGGCGTTATGAGCGCGGGCGATGCGCGCCGGGCGGTGGAAATGGGCGCGGATGCGATCATGATTTCCAACCATGGCGGCAGGCAATTGGATGGCAGCCGCGCGCCTTTCGACCAGCTGCTCGAGATCGTCGATGCGGTCGGCGGCCGGATCGAGATCATCTGCGATGGCGGCGTGCGGCGCGGCACCCATGTCCTAAAGGCGCTGTGCAGCGGGGCCACCGCGGCCTCGGGCGGGCGGCTCTATCTCTATGCGCTCGCGTCAGCCGGGCAGGCGGGCGTGGAGCGCGCGCTCGGCATCCTCAAGGACGAGATCGAGCGCGGGATGCGGCTGATGGGCGTGACAAGCGTGAACCAACTGACCGCCGACCGCATCCGCATGCGCTGACATCGCCAGGCTTGTCATAATCGGGTAATGAAAGGCAGGCTTTGCATCTGGCAACCATGCCAGTCCGGGAACCCTGCCGATGATCCGCCGCGCCGTCCTCTCGCTTACCTGTGCCGCTCTTGCGCTTGCCGCGTGCGGGTCGGAGCCCACGCAGCCGGGCAATGATGCCGAGGACTTCGCCGCGCGCATCGGCGCGGGCGCGACCCCTGCACCGGGCGGCGCACCCGCGCCGGGCGCAACCGCCACGCCGCAGATCGCCCAGCCCCTGCCCGGCGCCGCGCCGGGTGCCTTTGCGCGGGGCACGCTCACCGATCCCGCCTCCAAGACCTGCGGCGCGCCCCTGATGGGGCCGTTCATCGGCAAGCTCGCCGATCAGGCCACCCGCGCCGAGATCGCCAAGATGCTGGGGCGCACCGACAACCTGCGCTTTGTCACCTTTGGCAGCACCGCCAACGTCAACCCCGATCCCACCAATCCGCGCCTGTCGATCATGCTCGATGCGCAGAACATCATCCGCGACGCGCGCTGCGGATAAGACGGAGGGCCGCGACATTGCGGCCATTCGCAGCTTGCACCGCGCGCAAGAATCGGCAATGACGCTGGCCATGATCGGAAACGGACTTGCGCTGCTTCGACTTATGCGCCCTTGGGCGTAGGTAGCCGCGCGTCAGACGCCTGCGGCACCGCTCCCAAGGGTAACCGCCGCAAGCCTTACCATCCCGTTTTGACGAGCCTTTCCCATGCCCATGCTCCGTGACCCTTCCGTCAAGTATCGCCCCTTCGGCCAGATCAACCTGCCCGATCGTCAGTGGCCCTCGAAGCTGATCGAGAAAGCCCCGCGTTGGCTCTCGACCGATCTGCGCGACGGCAACCAGTCGATCATCGACCCGATGGACGCGGTGAAGAAGCGCCGTTTCTTCGACCTGCTGGTTGAAGTCGGCCTCAAGGAAATCGAAGTCGGCTTCCCCAGTGCAGGCAGCACCGAGTTCGACTTCATCTCCGGCCTCGTCAAATCCGACGCGATCCCTGATGACGTGATCGTGCAGGTCTTGACGCAAAGCCGCGAGGATCTGATCCGCACCTCCTTCGCCAGCCTCGAAGGCGCGCGGGCGGCGATCGTGCACCTGTACAACGCGGTCAGCCCCGCATGGCGCGACATCGTGTTCCGGATGAGCAAGGACGAGGTGAAGGCCATCGCCGTCGCTGGCGCGAAAGTGATGCGCGACGAGGCGGCGAGGTATCCCGGCACCGACTGGCACTTCCAGTATTCGCCGGAGACCTTCTCCACCGCCGAGGTCGATTTCTCGATCGAGGTCTGCGCCGCGGTGATGGAGGTGCTCGCCCCCACCCCCGATCATCCCATCATCCTCAACCTGCCCGCGACGGTCGAAGCGGCGACGCCCAATATCTACGCAGACCAGATCGAATACTTCGCCCGCCACCTGCCGAACCGCGAGAGCGCTGTTCTGTCCCTGCACACCCACAACGACCGCGGCACGGGTGTTGCGGCGGCGGAACTGGGGCTGATGGCGGGCGCGGACCGCGTCGAGGGCTGCCTGTTCGGCAACGGCGAGCGCACCGGCAATTGCTGTCTGGTGACGATGGCGCTCAATCTCTACACGCAGGGGATCGATCCGAAGCTGGACTTCTCGGATATCGACCGGGTGATCGAGACCGTCACCTATTGCAACGACCTCCCCGTCCACCAGCGCCACCCCTATGGCGGCGAACTGGTCTACACCGCCTTTTCCGGCAGCCATCAGGACGCGATCAAGAAGGGCTTCGAGGCGCGCGAGACGCAGAATGACGAGCTGTGGCGTGTGCCCTATCTGCCGATTGACCCTGCCGATCTCGGGCGCAGCTACGAGGCGGTGATCCGGGTCAATTCGCAGTCCGGCAAGGGCGGCTTTGCCTGGGTGCTGGAGAAGGATCAGGGCCTCAAGCTGCCCAAGAAGATGCAGGCCGATTTCTCGAAGCACGTCCAGCATATGGCGGACGAATTGGGCCGCGAACTCAATGCCGCCGACATCTGGGACGCCTTCCGCAAGGCCTACCACGTCAAGATCCATCCCAAGCACTTCCAGCTGGTGCGCTACGAGGAAAGCCGTGCTGCCGATGGCACGCGCATCTTTGCCGGCACCATCGCGGTCGATGGCGCCGAGCAGAGCGTCTCGGGCCGGGGCAACGGCCTCATCTCCAGCGTGATGGGAACCTTGCGCGAGGCCTTCGGGGTCGAGCTGGAAGTGGTCGACTACACCGAACACGCGCTGGGTGCCGGCACCGATGCGCGTGCGGCGGCCTATCTCGAATGTCGCTCGCCCGATGGCGGCACCATCTGGGGCTGCGGGATCGACGAGGACATCGCCACGGCCTCTGTGCGCGCGGTTCTCAGCGCGGCCAATTCAGCGGTCGCTCGAAAGGCCTGATTGCCCGCCCCCATTTTCCGCGCTGGCACGCGCGGGATGTAATGGTATCACAGGGTCGCGCTCCGGTTGGTGCGCGCGACTCTGGGGGGAGATGCCATGCGTTCGATGATCGTCACGCTTTTGCTGGCAAGCGCCGCGCCGCTTGCAGCGCAGATTGCCACGCCGGAGCGGCCGGTGACCGATCCGGCCAGCGTCGTCTCCCCCGCAAATCCCGAAGCGCGCGCCGTGCCGCTGGAAGACATCGGCAATTCGCGCGGCATCGCCGGGGTGACATGGAGTGCGGATGGCCGCCACATCTTCCTCTCCACCAACCTCACCGGACGCTATAACATCTGGCGCACCGATGCGGACGGAAGCTGGCCGTTGCAGATGACCCAGTCGGACGAGACGCAAACCGGTCTGGCGGCATCGCGCGATGGCAAGTGGCTCTATTTCCGGCAGGATGCAGGCGGCGACGAATACTATGACATCTTCCGCGTCCCCGCCACAGGCGGCGCGGTCGAGCAGGTCACCCGCACGCCAGACATCAGCGAGGCAGCGCTGGTGCCCGGCGACGCGGACGGGCTGATTGCGCTGTCAACCAAGGCCAAGAGCGAGGCGCAGTCCAATCTTGCGGTGCTGGCACCCGACGGCTCGGTCAATGTTCTGACCGCCGAAGCCGATCCCGATTTCGGCTGGTCGCCGCGGGTCTGGGCCAATGGCGGCACGACGATATTTGCCAACCGCGAAAAGATCGACTCGACCATGAGTGAAGTCTGGCGCGTCGATGTCGCCACCGGTGCGGCAACCCGCGTGCTGGGGCAGGAGGGGACAATCTTCGCGGTCGCCGATGTCAGCCCTGATGGCGAATGGATCGCGGTCACCACCGATATGGAAACCGGCCGCTTGCACGCCGGGCTCTATAATCTCGCCAGCAAGCAGTGGCGTTGGCTGAAGCCGATTGTGTGGGATCAATCGGCACTGCGCTTCACGCGCGATGGCAAGTCGCTGCTGGTCGAAAGCAGCGACGACCTGCGTTCCAAGCTCGTGAAGGTCGATCTTGCCAGTGGCACCGAGACCGCGCTCAAGCTGCCGCAGGGCATCAACTTCACCTCGGGCGCCGACCCGCGTTCGCCCGATGGCAAGGCCCTGCTGGTGGTCAACATGGCGGCCAATGTGACGGGCGAACTCAATCGCTACGACCTGGCCACCGACAGCGTGACCCCGATCACCCGGCTGGCGCTGGCAAGCGTCCGGCCCGAAGCGCTCGCCGCCTCGCAGATGGTGACCTACACAAGCTTTGACGGAACCCTGATCAGCGCGCTTGTCACCATGCCTGCCAACCTCAAGCGCGATGGCAGCAACCCTGCGATCGTCATTCCCCACGGCGGCCCCACTGGCAAATCCGACGACTATTTCGACGATGTCGCCGCAGCCCTCGCAAGCCGCGGCTATGTGGTGATCGCCCCGAACTTCCGCGGCTCGACCGGCTACGGCAAGGCGTTCCAGACCGCCAATACCAACGACCTGGGTGGCGGCGACCTCAAGGATGTGATCGCGGCCAAGCATTTCCTGGTGGAAACCGGCTATGTCGACAAAAGCCGCGTCGGCATTTTCGGCGGGTCTTACGGCGGGTTCATGACGCTCATGGCCATCGGCAAGGCGCCCGACGAATTCGCGGCGGGCGTGCAATGGTTCGGCATCATCAACTGGCGCACCATGTACCGCGACATGGACGAGGTGCTGAAGGCCTATCTGCGCAGCCTCATGGGCACGCCCGAGGAAAACCCCGAAGGCTATGATCGTGCCTCCCCCCTCACCTATATCGCCAATGCCAAAGCCCCGCTGCTGACGCTTCAGGGCGAAAACGACATTCGCGTGCCGCGCGGTCAGGCGCAGGAGGTGGAGGACATTCTCAAGGCCAAGGGACGCACCGTCGAAACCGTTTTCTATCCGCTCGAAGGGCACGGGTTCAGAAAGCGCGAGAACCAGCTGGATTCGCTGCGCCGCACGGTTGAGTGGTTCGACCGTCATCTCAAGCCGGCGCCTGCGAAGTAGAGCATTTCCGGGAAGGACGCGCAGCAGATGATCGGCCTCGATCCGACCACCGCGATTGCCGAGCCCAGGCGCAGCCCGCAGGTCAGGGAAGACCTCGGCTGGGCCGACCTGCGCGGGGCGCTCGCGGCCGGTTGGGCTGATTTTCTCGCCATGCCGGGTTTCGGGCTGTTTTTCGGCGGGGTGTATGTTGTGGCGGGCCTCGCGATTGGCTGGGCCACGATCACCGGCGGGAGCCTTACCTGGCTGATCCCCGCGATTGCCGGCTTCCCGCTGGTCGCGCCCTTTGTCGCAGTCGGGCTCTATGAGGCGAGCCGTCGCCGGGCGGCGGGTGAGGCGCTGTCATGGCGTGCGGTGCTGACGGCACTGAAAGGGCACGGGGACGACCAGATCCTGTCGATGGGCGTGATCGTCTTTGTCGCCTTTGCCTTCTGGATGATCGTCGCTCACGCCATTTTCGCGATCTTCGTCGGCGAAAGCGGGATGGGCCGCGATCCGCTCGCCGCGCTGATCACCGCGCCGGGGCTGGCGATGCTGGGCGTCGGGAGCGCGGTCGGCGGCGTCATGGCCTTTGCCTTTTACGCGATGACGGTCATCAGCCTGCCCTTGCTGCTGGAACGCAAGGTCGATTTTTTGACAGCGATCATCACCAGCCTTGCCGTCGTGCGCCGCAACCCGGCGGTGATGATCGGCTGGGCAGCGGTTATCGCAGTTGTGCTGTTTGCCGCATTGCTGCCGGCGTTTCTCGGACTGCTGGTCGCTCTGCCGGTGCTCGGCCATGCGACCTGGCATCTCTATGTGAGAGCCGTCGTCTAGGCCGGGATCTCCTCGCCCTTGAAGTCGAACACGCGGCCCGAATGTTCCGCCCCGAGCCCGGACAAGACCGCCAGCAGGTTCGCTGCCGCCTGATCGGGCGTGGTCAGCTGCCCTTGCGGGAGACCTGACTGGAACGGCTGCGACAAGGCGCTGTCGACCGTCCCCGGATGCAGGCCCACGATCACGCTGTCCGGATGGGTGCGCGCCATCTCCAGCGCGAAGTTGCGGATCAGCATATTGAGCGACGCCTTGCTCGCCCGGTAGGAATGCCACCCGCCGAGGCGGTTGTCGCTGATCGAGCCGACGCGGGCCGAAAGCGCCGCGAAGGTGAACGCCCGCCCGCGCGGCATCAGGGGCAGGATATGCTTGGCGATCAGCGCCGGGCCGATGGTGTTGAGCGCGAAAACCTCGGCCATGCTGCGCGCTTCAAGCCGCTTGTAGCTCCGCTCTGGCCCGGTGCCGTCGGCCAGTGTCAGAACGCCGGTCGCGATGATCACCCACTCCGGCGGATCGTCGTGCATCAGCGTGGCGGCAGTAGCGATGCTGGCTTCCTCGGCAAGATCGAAGGCAAAGGGGCAGATGGCCGCACCCGCCGGCCCTTCGCCGCTGCGTGACCCGGCGTAGATTTTGCGCGTGCCTCCGTCTGCCAAGGCGTCGCACAGCGCCCGCCCGATCCCGCCGCTCGCCCCGAACACCGCCGCTACCTGCGGGCCGTCTTTCGCCATTTTCGCTACTTGTGCCAGTTTAGTCATCGCTTACCCAAGCGCTCAGGCCCCGGCTCGGTTCCGGCAAGTGTGGCGCATTCAACCCCTGTGCGAATCCGCGCAACCAGCGCCCGCTTGCCTCACCCGGCAGAGCCGCTAGATAGGGTGCAAATTGCAACGCGGGATCACGTAATGGCGACCTTCACTCTGCCCAAGAACTCCAAGATCAACAACGCCGGCAAGGTGCACAAGGCCAGTGGGGGCCGGGTCAAGTCGTTCAAGATCTACCGCTACGATCCCGATTCCGGGCAGAACCCGCGCTATGACAAGTTCGAGATCAATCTCGACGAATGCGGGCCGATGGTTCTCGACGCGCTGTTCAAGATCAAGAACGAGATCGACCCCACCCTGACCTTCCGCCGCTCGTGCCGCGAAGGCATCTGCGGGTCTTGCTCGATGAACATGAACGGCAAGAACGGCCTTGCCTGCACCACCGCGATCGAGGACCTCAAGGGCGAGATTCGCATCACCCCGCTGCCGCACATGGACGTGATCAAGGACCTGGTGCCGGACTTCACCCATTTCTACGCCCAGTATGCGAGCATCCGCCCCTGGCTCCAGACCGTCTCGCCCACGCCGAGCGGCAAGGAGCGGCTCCAGTCGCCCGAGCAGCGCGAAAAGCTCGACGGGCTTTACGAGTGCATCCTGTGCGCCTGCTGCTCGACCTCGTGCCCGTCCTATTGGTGGAATTCCGACAAGTTCCTCGGCCCGGCGATCCTGCTGCAGGCCTATCGCTGGCTCGCCGACAGCCGTGACGAGATGACCGGCGAGCGCCTCGACGATCTCGAAGACCCGTTCCGCCTCTACCGCTGCCACACCATCATGAACTGCGCGAACGTCTGCCCCAAGGGTCTCAGCCCGGCCAAGGCGATCGCCGAAACCAAGAAGATGATGGCCGAGCGGGCTATCTGATCCGGTGAGCTTCAAGGACGACGTGTTCGAACACGGGCCTGATCCGGACAATCCCGGCTGGCACCATTGGAACCTCAAGGACGAAACGCTGTTCAACGGCGCGGTGATGGGCAAGCTCATCACCCGCGTCGATCCGGACGGGAAAGCCCGGCTCCGGATGTTCCCCGAGCGGCGCCACCTCAACCTTCAGGGCATCATCCACGGCGCGGTTACGCTCGCGCTGATCGACATTGCCCTGTTCGTCACCATGCACCGGATCGGCACCGGCAATGCCGGCCCTTCGGTGACGCTCGAGCTGTCGAGCCAGTTCGTGGGCGGCGGCGATCCGAACCGGCCGCTTGATGCCGTGACCGAAATCGTGCGCGAGACGGGCAAGCTGGTCTTCATTCGCGGGCTGGTGGTGCAGGACGAGGACGTGGTCGCCAGCTTCTCGGGCATCGTGCGCAAGATGCTGCCACGCGGCTAGCGTGACCGGTCTGCTTGCCCGCTATGACGCCCTGATCGCCCGCGGCGAACTGCGCGCCGATCCCGACCAGCGCGCCGCGGCCGAGCGCCTCGCCCGGCTTCAGGACGAGCTCGAAGCACCGCCGCCCCCCAAACGCTGGTATGCCGCGATCCTCGGCAGCGGCCCGACCCTACCCGACCCGCGCGGGGTTTACCTGTGGGGCGGCGTGGGGCGCGGCAAGTCGATGCTGATGGATCTGTTCGTCGACACCCTCGGCATCCCAAGGAAGCGGCGCGTCCACTTCCACGCCTTCATGCTCGAACTCGACCGCCGCATCACCGCGGCGCGCAAGGCGGAGCGGCAAGACCCCCTGGCGAGTGTTGCGCTGGCGATGGCGCAGGAGGTGCGCTGTCTCGCCTTCGACGAGATGGTCGTCACCAACACCGCCGATGCCGCAATCATGGGCCGTTTCTTCAAGTCGCTGATGGAGGCTGGCACGGTGATCGTCACCACCTCCAACCGCCCACCGCGCGATCTTTACAAGGATGGGCTCAACCGCTCGCTGTTCCTGCCCTTCATCGATCTGGTCGAGGCGCGCATGGATGTGCTGAGTTTGAACGGCCCGGTCGATTACCGCCTTGATCGCATTGGCGGTCTGGCAATGTGGCACGCTCCGTTTGGCGACGCGGCAACGGCCAAGGTGCGCGAGGCGTTTTTCCGCCTCACCGACTTCGAGCCCGAAGACGCCGCCCACGTGCCCTCGGGCGAACTCGATCTGGGTGGCGGGCGCAGTCTCCATGTCCCCAAGAGCCTCAAGGGCGTGGGTGTCTTCAGCTTCAAGAAGCTGTGCGCCGAGAACCGCGGGGCAGCCGATTACCTCGCCATTGCCCGCGCGTTCCATACCGTGATCCTCGTCGGCATCCCGAAGATGGGGCCGGAGAACCGCAACGAGGCGATCCGCTTCACCAAGCTGATCGACGCGCTCTACGAACACCGGGTCAAGCTGTTCGTGACCGCCGCCGCACTGCCGGAGGAGCTCTACCAGACGGGTGACGGCGCCTTCGAGTTCGAACGCACGGTGAGCCGCTTGAACGAAATGCAGAGCGACGCCTATATGGCGCTCGGGCACGGTGCTGAGGGCTAGGCACTCACGCCCAGCTGCCCCAACGACTTCTCCAGCATCAAGAGCTGCCACAGGGTACGCGAATGATCCGCGCGGCCCGCGATATGGGCCTCGGCCAGCCCTGCGATGGCCTTGGGATTGAAGAACCCCGTCTGCGCCAGACTGCCGCTCGCAATGCTCCGCGCAGCGCCCGCCAGCGGCCCCCTCAGCCATTCGGCGATGGGAGTGACGAAGCCCTGCTTGGGCCGGTAGAGAATGTCGTGGGGCAGATAGCGTTCGAGGCTTTTCTTGAGCAGGTGCTTGCCCACGCTGCCCTTGACCCGCATCCGTTCGGGCAGCCGTGCCGCGAACTCCACGAGGCGGTGATCGAGGAGCGGCTCGCGCGCTTCGAGGCTCACCGCCATGCTGGTGCGGTCGACCTTGGTGAGGATATCGCCGGGCATCCAGAAGGTGAGATCAGCATATTGCGCCCGGTCGAGGCCCGAACGCCCCGGCGCGCCGCGCATCAGCGCGATCAGCTCGTCCTCGGCGCGGAAGCCTGCAAGGCTGGCGGCGAAGCTGTCGGAATAAAGCGCCGCCCGCGCGCCCGGCAGCGTGACCGAAAGCCCGCGCGCATAGCCCTCCTCCCCGCTCTCGGCCAATGCCAGCAGGGTCGCCTTGGCGCGCAAGGGGCGCGGCGCCCAATCGGCCTTGGGCCACGCCCGGCCTAATGCGCCGAACAGGGGGGCGCGCAGGCCAGCGGGCAGGACTGAGCGTGCGCGTTCCTCGTGGTGGTGGAATACCTGTCGGCGGTATCCGGCAAAAGCCTCGTCCGCCCCGTCCCCTGACAGCGCCACCGTCACCCGCTCGCGCGCCAATTGGCACACGCGCCATGTCGGCAGCGCCGACGCGTCGGCGAAGGGCTCGTCGAACATCTCGGCGAGCTGGTCGATGGCGGAAAAATCGTCGGTCGCAACGATGCGTTCGGCATGGTCCGCGCCGAACTTGGCCGCGACCTGACGGGCGTAGGAGGTCTCGTCATAGGCTGCGACATCGAAGCCGATCGAGCAGGTTTGCACCGGAGACGCGCTCGCCTCGGCCATCAGCGCGACCACGCCCGAGGAATCGACCCCGCCCGACAGGAACGCCCCCAAGGGAACGTCAGCCACCATCCGCGAACGCACGCCTTCACGCAGCAGGTGGACGAGCTGGGCCGACAGATCGGCCTCGCTCCCGCGTTCGCGCTCGGTGAAGGATATGTCCCACCAGCGCTGCGGGCGGGCTGGCGGCTTGCCCTGTTCCAGCAGCAAGAAGTGCCCGGCGGGCAGTTTTTCGACCCCGGCAAGGATCGAATGACTGTCAGGCACATAGCCCCAGGCCATATAGGCCTCGATCGCCTGGGGGTTGACCCGGCGGCGCAGCAGCGGGTGGGCAAGCAAGCCCTTCAGTTCCGACGCAAAGGCGATGCTGCCATCCGACAGATGGGCAAGGAACAGCGGCTTCACTCCGAAGCGGTCGCGGGCCAGAAACAGCCGCCGGGTGGCCAGATCGAAGATTGCGAAGGCGAACATCCCGTCGAGCCGCGACAGGCAATCCGGCCCCCATTTCTGCCAAGCCGCAAGGATCACCTCGGTGTCGCCGCTCGTGCGGAAGGTGAAGCCAGCCTGCTCCAGCTCGGCGCGCAAGGCGCGGAAGTTGTAGATCTCGCCGTTGAAGACGATCACCGCGCGGCCATCGGGGCTGTGCATCGGCTGCGGCGAACCGGCAAGGTCGATGATCGACAGACGGCGGTGGCCAAGGCCGACGCCGTGATCGGTCCACACCCCTGCCCCATCCGGCCCGCGATGCGCCAGCGCATCACACATTCGCACGACCCGCGCCGGATCAACCGGCTTGGGGTTCTCGGCATGGAAGATCCCGGCAATTCCGCACATCGTCCAAGCGGCCTAGAGCAGCGTGGCCACGGCGGCAATCGCGGCCATGGTGACGATCGCGATCACGGCCCGGCTCGGCGCGGTTGTCAGCGCCTCGGTGCGCGTGAGCCAGTTCCAGCGAGCGATGGTCTCGGGCGGCCAGCCATAATCGTCCGGCTGCCGGTCGAAAAAGCGCCAAGCCGCGCCAAGCATTGCCATGACCACGATAGCAAAGAAGATCCAGCCATAGACGATGTGATCGAAACCGCTCGCCCGCTCGGCTCCGACGAATTGCGCGACGTAGATCGTCGCCCATGCCCGCACGCCGTTGGCAAGGATCGGGACGATCACGCAGGCGGCAAGGAAGGCGATCCGCGCGCGCCTGTGCTGGAACCGGGTGAAGGCGACCAGCACGCCAAGCGTGACCATCGCGATCAGGAACTTCACCCCGGAACACGCCTCGGCCACGATGAACAGCCCGGCGGGGGTGTGAATGTAGATCCCGTCGATCCGAGCCGCCACGCCGCTTGCATGGGTCAGCGCGATGGCGATGTCGGCGGTTATCATCTGCAAGGGCGGGATGATCTCGTCGCCAAAGGGCACGAGGGAGGCCATGCAGGCGAGTGGCAGAGCGAGCAGCACACTCACCCGCACACCGAGAAGTGCAACCACCGCGGCCTGTAGCGCCGCGACGGCCCCCGCCTCGGCAACAAGGTTGATGCCGAGGCGCGTTCCCGCGGTCCATAGCGCGAGCCCTGCCGCCACCAGGCCAAGCCCCGGCCAGAACGGTTGCGGCACCATTGCGGCCAGTTCCTCTTCCTTCAGCGCCACCAGCCAGGCGATGATGAAAGGGACAAGCAAGAGATGGCTGTAAGTGTCGATGTTCCACCACTGGTGCCACATCGCGCCCCACGCTGGCGCGGTAATCGCCAGCAAGGCGGCGGCCGCCAGCGCCAGGGCGCCAAGCGGTGCCTTCCAGGCTGCGGGAAGCCTTGTGCCGGGCATCGGTCCGCCATTGAGAGCGGCAGCTTCAGGCGGCATGGCGCGCTTTCTCGCTGCGCGATTGCGAGGGCTGGCCGATCAATCCGGCAAGCGGGGCCATCATCGCCTCCCAGCCATGATGCTCGAGCACAAAGCGCCGCGCCGCCGCGCCGATCCGGACGGGCGCTTCGGCGTCTTCAAGCAGGCCCGCGATCCGCGCGGCCATGGCCTCAGGTGCAGGCGGGCTCAGCAGCCAATGCGCGCCGTCCTCGGCTGCAATCCCGGTGGCCGCATCAGGGGTGAGCACCACGGGCTTCGCCATCGCCATGGCCTCCAGCACCTTGTTCTGCACCCCGCGCGCAATCAGCAGCGGGGCGAGCACGGCGTCGGCTGCGGCGATGAAGGGACGCACGTCGGGCACCGCACCCCAGACATGGACACCCGGCGTGCCATGATGCGCCATCAGCGCACGGGTCGGGTTGCGCCCCACGACATGGAAGGTCGCATTCGGGTGCTTGGCTCGCAGGAGCGGCATAAGCGCCTCGATCACCCACAGCGCCGCCTGCTCGTTGGGGCGGTAATCCATCTGGCCGGTGAAGGTGAAGTGCGGCCCCGCCCCGCTTGTGAGCGCGGGATGCGGCGCGGATGCGGCGGGGTCGAAAAACCCGGCATCAATGCCATTGCCGATCACCTGCACATGGGCTGCGTCCGGTGAGGTCAGGCGGCTGCGATAGAGTGCAGCCTCGGCCTTGGAGATCAGGATCGTCGCATCGGCCCGCCGGCCAAGCCGTTCCTCTTCCGCCGCCAGCAGCCGCGCCTCGCGGGCGTTGAGCCACACGCGCTCGCCCGCGGCGGCGTAAGATTCGAACTTCGCACTATCCACATCGCACAGGTCGATGACGACGCGGCCGGTGAAGTCCGCCGGCACATACTGCCCCATCTGCCCGGAAAAGACGACGATGGCCTCGATCCCCTCGCGGGCGATTGTCTCGCGCACCCAGGCGGCAAGCCTGCGGCTGTGGAACGCGGTGAGGCTGACCGGCTTGCCTGTCACCATCGCCTCGACCCCCGCCAGCGGCAGGGGCTTGGCGCGCGGCACGATGCAAGAGGAGGCCGCAAGCGCATCGAGCGCGTCGTCCCCGCCGCCATCCTCATTGGCAAAGCAGCCCACATGGACAGGGCCAAGCCGGGCGAGCGCAGCGAGCAGGTGGTGTGAGCGGATGCGGTCGCCCCGGTCGGGCGGAAACGGCACGCGGTGGGCGAGGAACAGGATCCCTGCCATCACGCCAGCCCGCGCGCGATCCACGGCCCCACAAGATTGGCGACCGGAAGCGGCAGCCGTTTCCACAATTCGATCTTGCGGCTGTAGCTCGCGTCGGTGGGATCGATGTTGCGCGGCGGCGCGCCCGGGGCGGTCCAGGCACAATAGGTCAGCGGCTGCGGCTCGAAGCCCCAGTTCTTCTTGAAGGCGAAAGGCCCGCTCCCGGTCTTGGAGCGACCGAAGTCGAAACGGCTCATGCCCTGCTGCCGGGCGTGCAGCATCAGTGCATAATACATTACCTCGTTCGCCCGCGCGCCCCGCGCTGCAAACACGCCCCCGCCCCAGAAGGGCATCACCGCGCCATCGTGATAGAAGCTCAGCACGCTCGCCAGCGGGGTATCGTCCTGCCAGACGGTAAGAATGTCGCTCTTGTCGGGAAAGGCCTCCAGCATCGCGGCAAACAGCGAACGCGGGAACACCGGCGTGCCGAGATTGCGCACGCTGGCGCTGTAACAGGCATAATGCGCGGCGAGGTCTTCCTTGGCTCGCCCCACCGTGACACGGTGGCCAAAACCCAGCCCCTTGCGCACTTCGGCACGGGCCTTGCGCGGAATCGCGAGCAGCTCTGCTTCATCGTCGCTGGCAAGCGCACGTTCGAAGCCGCAATGCTTGTCCGACCACGCCTCCCAGCCTGCGGGAACAGGCCCGCCGCGCAGTTCGATGCCGCCAAATCCGGCGCGGCGCGCGTAATCCTGCGCGCCCTCGGCGAGCGCCTGCATGGCGCTGTCGCTCGCGGCGATGATCCCGCCTGCCACGCCAAATCCGCTGGAAACCAGCGCCTTGCCGAACAGGGCCGAGCGCACTTCGGTGAGCGGCAGCCAGCCTGTCAGCACGCCCATGCGTTCGGCCACCAGCCCGCCAGCGCGCTGGCCGGTGCCGGCTTCGACCGCCTTGAGCCAGGCGGGACTGTGGAACAGGCTCGCGCCCGCTTCGGCGACAAAGCCCGCGATCCGGCGCGCTTCGCCCGGATCACGCCAGTCGGCGACGCGCACCACTTCGCCGGATTTCACCGGCGCATTCATTCCGCCGCCTCGGCCTCGGCCGGTTCGGGCAGCACCAGCGGCTCTGCCCGCGCAGCTTCACGGTGGGCGACCAGATCCATCCGGCCCCAGCGAAAATCATGCACCAGCTCGCGCAGCTTGCCCGCCATCTTGGCAAGGCCCGTATAGTGCCGGAAGCGCGAACGCAGCGGCGCATGGCCGACGCGCGGCTGCTGCGGATCGACCTCCCACGGGTGGAAATAGAACACCGCCGGACGGCCATCGCTGCGGTTGACCTGACGGATCGCCCAGCGCGAAAAGGCATAGGGCAGCACGCGGAAGAACCCGCCCCCGCCCGCCGCCACACGCCGCCCGCCGAGGATCGCGGTCGTCACCGGAATTTCGATCATCGACGACCACGGCAGAGGCCGGAAGGCAAAGCGCGGCGCTTCGGGCCAGCCATAGTGATCGTGCACCACCGGCGCGACGCTGCTCGAATAGACGTAGCCCTGCTCGGCCAGTTCGGCGAAGGCCCAGGGCGTGCGGTGATCGATCGAGAAGCTCGGTGCCCGGTAGCCCTTGACCGCGACCCCGCAGCAATCCTCGATCACCTCGCGCGCCCTGCGAATATCCTCGCCGAACTCCTTGCGCGTGAAGGTGAACACCCGCGCATGGTCATAGCCGTGGCTGGCAATCTCGTGCCCGGCATCGACGATCCGGCGGATCATGTTGGGATGGCGCTGCGCCACCCAGCCCAGCGTGAAGAAGGTCGCGCTGACATCGGCTTCGGCGAACAGATCGATCACGCGGTAGACATTGTCTTCCACGCGGGTCTTGATGCTGTCCCACTCTCCGCGGGCAATGACGTTCTCGAAGGCGCCGACCTGAAACCAGTCCTCGACATCGACCGACAGGCCGTTGACGATGCCATTGTGGAGGTCAGAGCCGGGAAACTCGGGAAAGGGCGCGTTCATGCTCAGGCGGCCCTGCGCGACGGGTCTTCCTCAAGCCACTCGATCAGCATGGTGAGCACGTGGCGGAAGGATTGCTCCTGTTCCTCAAGCCGCGCCTCGATCCGTTCGAGCGCCGAGGCAAGGCGAGCCTCGGCCACCTGCGCCTCCTCGGGATTGAGGGCCTCGCCCTCGCCGGTCCGACGGGCGAGACCTGCGGCCTGCAATTCGCCGATCGCCGCTTCAAGCTCGGCCGTGCGCGCATCGCGCTCGGCGAGCAGCGCGGCGACTTCGGTCGCGGGCAGGCTGCCCTGCGGCGGCGGCACGGCCGCAGGCGCGGCTTCGGGTGCCGCGCGCAGATCGCTGCCACCGCGCGCGCCGCGGTTCTGATCGGCGGCCATCTCGGCAATCACATCGCCCAGCATGGCAAGCGTCAGTTCCTCGCGCTCCTCGATCACGCCGAGCAGCAGCAGGCGGTTCATCACCTGGTTGACCCGGCGCGGGATGCCGTCGGTATGGCGGTAGAGCCCTTCCAGCAGCCCTGCGGCAAAGGCCGGCCGTCCATTCCAACCCACGTGCTGAAGGCGGTGGCGGACATAGGCCTCGACCTCGCTCTCATCGAGCGCTTCAAGATGGTGCGAGGCGATGATGCGCTGGCGCAGCTGCTCGAGATCGGGATGATGTGCCACGGTGCGGCGGAATTCGGGCTGGCCCAGCAGCAGCGATTGCAGCAGCGGATGCGCGCCCAGCTGGAAGTTGGAGAGCATCCGCAGCTCTTCCAGCGCGGTCAGATCGAGGTTCTGGCATTCGTCCACCACCAGCAGGCAGCGGCGACCGGCGCGGGCCTCGTCCTGCAGGAAGCGTTCGATGGCGCCCAGCGCTCCGGCCTTGTCATGCCCTTCGACATGAAGCCCGAAGGCCTGTGCAACGACGTGGACGATCTCGGCCCCGTCGAGCGCCGAAGTGACGACCTGCGCGACGCTCAGGGCATTGGGGTCGATCCGCTCCATCAGATGCGCGACCAGGGTCGACTTGCCTGCACCGACCTCGCCGGTGATGACGATGAAGCCCTCACCCTGCACCAGGCCATAGCCCAGATAGCTCATCGCCTTCTTGTGGCTGGTGCTCTCGAAATAGAACTGCGGATCAGGGGTCAGCTGGAAGGGGCGCCCGGTGAAGCCGTAGAATTGTTCGTACATGAGCCGCGTGTCCCGATCAGAAGTTGTAGCGCAGGCCGACCAGCGCGGTGGCGAAGGCGAAGTCTTCGGCGGTGAATTCGCTGTCGAACCAGTCGACCGCGATCGCCGCCCGGCCGACGAGGCGCTGGGTGATGGCCTGGTTGTAAGCAGCAGAGGCACCCACGGCGGTGACGTCGTTGGTGTTGCCGGCGGCGTCGAACCAGTTGACGTAGGCGTTGGTGGTCAGGCTCGCGTCCTGCCCGATCTGGCGGGTGAGGCCGCCGACCACGTAATAGCTTTCGTCGGTGAGGCCGTTGACCGGGGCGAGCACGGTGCCCGCTGCCGCAATGAAGGTGCGCCGGTCATAGCCCGCGCCCAGCGCCGCGACGGTGCGGCCCATGGTGCGCTGGTACGAAGCGCGCACCCCGCGCCCGCGGAACGCCGCCGACCGGGTCGAGCCGAGCCCGCCGATCAGCGCCTGCCCCTCGGTGCCGGTGACGATCCCGGCAAAGTCGCCGGTCACCGGATTGCGGATCGCCTGGAAATCACTGTCGAGCCCGGCGAGCGCATTGTTGAGCACCCCGCCAAAGCCGCTGACCCCGTCATAGGCCGACACCGCAAAGGCGCTGCGCTGGTTGGGGACATAGGTGAAGGTGCCGTAATAGGTGGTCGAATCGTACCGCCGCCCGACCGCCGCCTGAAGATTGGTGCGCGACGATGGGCGCCACAGCACGCCCACATCCCACAGCAGCCCGTCGACATCGAAGGCGATCCGGCGCGGCGCATTGGGATCGGTGACAAAGCGGCCATCGGCCCCGATCACCGGCACGCCATTGGCATCGCGCACCGCATCGCGGCTGGAAATCTCGACATCCTCGTAACCCGCGCCCGCCACCAGCGCGAGGCTCTGGCTGACCGGCACGGTCACATCGCCGCGCACGTAAAGGTCACGCACGCGCTGATCGAGATTGCCGATGTCTTCCTGAAAGCCGCCTGCGGTGACCGCAAGGCCCACCGGCAGCGGCTCGCCCGGGCGGGTGGCGGCGCGCAGCTGACCCATATAGGTCACGCTGTCATCGAACACGTCGACCGCCTGCCCCTGCTGGGTCACCAGCGCATCATCGGCCTCGAAGCGGTTGTAGCCGACGCGGGCCACACCCTGCACGGCGACATCGCCGACGCGGGTGTTGAGGCTCGGTCCGGCATAGGCGGAATAGATCCGGCTTTCGGCATCCTCGCGCACCAGCGGGTTGGCGGTGGTGCCGCCGCCTGCGTCAATCCGGCTGCGCGAGGCGAGCGCGCCAGCCTCAAGGCTGAGCTTGCCCGGCACCACGCCCAGCGTGCCGCGCGCGACCCCGCTGATGGTGTTGCTGTCGACGCTGTCGTCGCCATAGCCGATATTGCGTTCATAGCGCACCGAGACGGCAGCGCCCGAATTGCGGCCCTGCACGTTGATGTCGACGCCTGCGGCCACCTGCGTGAAGGTGACGACGTCGTTGCCCGGGCTGATCTCGGCGGAGACCACCTGCCCGACTTCGATATAGGGCTGCACCACGCGGTTGGCGCGCTGGCCGGGGACGTCGCCGCCCTGCCCGGCTCCGGCGCCGCCTTGCGCCTGTGCGAAAGCGGGCGCGGCATGGCCCGCCGCAGCCAGCGCCGCCAGCGTCAGTGCCGATGTGAGAATGCGGGGGAGCATCGCTTACCTTCCCTTCGTGCCATAAGTGCCGAAGCGCCGCCCCGAGGGGCTGTAGCGCGCGGCATTCAGCAGCAATTTGATATCCGCGCAGGCCGAGAGCAGCTGCTGTGCGTCTTCCAGCGCAGCGCGGCTCGTCTCGTCGGCACGCACCACCAGCAAGGCCTGCCCGACATGCTGGGCGAGTTCTGCGGCGGGCGATGCGGCGAGCGCGGGGGGCGTGTCGAAAATCACGATCCGGTCAGGCGCGCCCACGGTGAGGCGGTCGAGCACCGCGCCGGTGCGGGCGCTCGCCAGATATTCGGCATCGCGCGAGGTTGCGGTGCCCGCCGGCAGCACGAACAGCCCTTCGATATCGGTGCGGATCACGAGGTTTTCCGGCGCAATCGACGGATCGGCGAGCGCGTCCATCAGGCCTTGCTCGGCCTCGATCCCGAAGCGCTGGGTGACGCTCGGCTTGACCACATCGGCATCGACCAGCAGCACCTCAAGCCCGCGCTCGGCAGCGAGCGCGATCGCGAGGTTGGTGGCGCAATAGGTCTTGCCCTCGCCCGGATGCGGCGAGCAGACCAGGATGCGGCGGGCCAGCGCGCTGGCACCGGCGCGGGCATCGGCCAGAAGCTCGCGCTTGACGATGCGGAACTCTTCGAGAAGCCCGGTCACCGGGTCTTCGGGCACGATCAACCCGCCATCGCGCAGATGTTCGCGGTCGATCCGCGCAAACGGCCCCGCAAAGGCCACCGCGCGCGGTGCCTCTGCGGCAGGCTTGGCCGGTTCGGCGACGGGCTGCGGCGCAGGCGCCTTGGCGAAAGACGGCGCGGCAGGCTGGGGCGCGGCTTGCGGCGCGGCTTGCGGCTGGGGGGCCGGACGGCGCAGCGCCTGTGGCACCGGCGGCACGTCAATCGGCACGGGGGGCAGCTTCAGCCCTTCGCGGCGCGGATCGAGCCCGAAGGCCGCGTCCGCCCGCTCGAACAGCGAGGCGGGCCTTGCGCCATCCCGGTTGATCTTGCTGTTGTCGGTCATCGTGTGTCCCCCCTCACGCAATCGATCCGACCGAGACGACCTCGATCGCGAGCAGGATCACGAACATCGCGCCAAGCCCTGCGCAGGCTCCGGCAAACTGCTTCAGCCGCTTTTTCTCGGCCGCGCGCGCCGCTTCGGAAATGGTCAGCGAGATCGAACCGATCACCGGCAGATCGAAGCTGCGCTCCAGCTTCTGCGGGGTGGCAAAGCTCGACTTCAATTGCCCCATCGCATAGGCTCCCGCCACGCCTGCCCCGAGGCCGACGATCAGCACGCCCAGCAGCAGCAACGGGCGGTTGGGTGCGGCGGGCTTTTGCGGGACGCTCGGCTGCTGGATCACGTCGAAGCGGAACTGGCTCGCCTTGTCCTCGACCTTGCCGCGTGTCTTCAGCGCCTCGCGGTCCTGCAGCAGCTTTTCGTAGTTCTGGCGCAGCACGTCGTAATCGCGGCTGATGCGGTTGGCTTCGGCGGCGACGGTCGGCTCGCTCGCCTGGCTCGCCATCAGCGCGGCGAAGTTGCTCTGGAGCGCGGCGCGGCGGGCTTGCAAGGCTTCGACACTCGCCTGACGCTCGCTCCTGATCGCGATCAGCGAGGCATAGGCGGGGTTGGGCGTGCCGCCCACATCATCGCCCGCGCCTGCGGCCTGACGGGTCAGGATCGCGACCTGCTTGGTGGTGGAGACGACATCGGGGTGGCTGTCGGTGAGGCCGCGGGCGCGCAGTTCGGCGAGCTGAGTCTGCGCCTGGAGCAGCGCCGCGCGCGGGCCCATCGCCGGGCCGCCGCCACCGGGCAGCGTGCGCGGGGTGCTCGCCAGCTGCGAACCGATCGCCGCCAGCCCGCTTTCCGCCGCCGCCAGATCAGCATCGACATTGCGCAGTTCGGTGCGCGCCTGCTGCACCTTGGCCGACAGCGTTTCCGAGCCGCCGACAAGATCGGGATATTGCGCCTCGAACGCCAGACGGCGCTGTTCGGCCTGTTCCAGCTCAAGCTTGCGCTCGTCCAGCTGGCGGTCGAGATCGCCAATCGCGGTGCTGATCCCGGTGCGGTTGCCGATCACGTGCTCCTCGCGCAGGATGTCGAGCAGCTTCTGCACCACATCGCGCGCCAGCACGGCGTTCTCGGCATCGCCCAGATCGCCCTTGCCGATCTCGGCGGTGATTTCGAACAGGTTGTCCTGCTCGCTCGTCACCTTGACCTTCTTTTCCAGCTCGCTGATCGCCGCATCCAGCGCGCCGCGCTCGGTGATGCCTTCGCCAAGGCGCGTGGAGGTGATGACCTTTTCGAGATTCTTCGCGCTCGACAGCGTCTGGCGCACGCGCATGATCTCTTCCTTGCCGTCCCCGGCAATGCCGAGCTGCTTGGAGAGCACATCCTGCACGTCGACATAGACGCGCGCCTTGCTTTCGAAGGTGTTGGGGATCATGCTGACGACCAGCCACCCCAGCACGCACACACCCCACGCGACCGCAATCGCGATCCAGCGCCGGTGCCAGACCGACCAGAGCGCCGCGCGCAATTCGTCGAAGATATCGCTCATGCCCCCGCGCGCCCCTTAGAACCGGCTCTCGGGGATGATGATGGTATCGCCGGGCTTGAGCATGACATTGGCCGAGGCATCGCCCTTGCGGATGAGGTCAGCCAGACGCAGGCGGTATTCGGTCTGCGTGCCGGTCTCGCGGTTGAGCCGGATCAGCTTGGCGCGATTGCCAGCGGCAAATTCGCCAAGGCCGCCCACCGCGATCATCGCGTCCAATGCCGTCATGTTGGCGCGGAACGGCAGCGAGGCGGGCTGCGGCGTCGCGCCGATGATGCGCACCTGCTGGGTGAAGTTGCCTTCCGGCGTGTTGACGATGACCGAGACGATCGGCTGTTCGATATACTTGGACAGCTCGCCGGCGATGTAGGTCTGGAGTTCGGTCGCGGTCTTGCCCACGGCCGGGATGTCCTGCACCAGCGGGATCGTCAGGCGGCCATCGGGGCGCACCCGCACCTTGTCGGCGCTGAGTTCGGGGTTGCGCCAGACGTGAATGGTGATCTCGTCCAATGGCCCGATGGTGTATTCCTCGGACGGTGCGACCGAACCATCGCCATAGCTTGCCGCAGGAAGCTCCTTGCCGCCCCCTGCACAGGCGCCGAGCAAGGCAGCGCCGATCGCCAGGCTTGCGAGATGCTTGAAGGGCAGATGATGGGTCATTGGTGGTCGATCCTTGGCCAGTTCTTGCGGGCGCCGCGTTAACGCGCAGGAGCGACCTGCGACACGGGAGCGCCCGGATATCGGGGCTTGTGTCGCAGGATTTGGTGAACATCTGGTTAGTTATACAGCGCCAAATCCCGCCCTATCCCGGATCGGGACAGCGGCCTGGCAGGGGTTAACGCAGCCGAGCGAGCCGCGTGTCAGACCAGCATTTCAGCCGCTGGCCCATGGCCGAGAAAGGCGCTCGGGCTGGCGCTCGCACCATAGGCGCCGGCACAGAACACCGCGACCAGATCGCCCACCTCGGCGTGCGGCATCATGGCATTGTCGGCGAGCCGATCGAGCGGGGTGCACAGGCAGCCGACGATGTTGACTTCTTCCGTCGGCTCCGCCCCGTAACGTGTTGCAATCGCTGACGGATAGTTGCGACGCACGACCGTGCCGAAATTGCCCGATGCGGCCAGCTGGTGATGCAGCCCGCCATCGGTGACGAGGAAGGTGGTGCCGTGGCTGTCCTTGCGGTCGATCACGCGGCACAGGTACACCCCCGCCTCGCCGACGAGATAGCGGCCCATTTCCATGCACAATTCGGTCTCCGCCAGCGTGGGCGGCAGGTCTGCGACCCGCTCGGCCAGCGCCGCGCCGACCTTGGGGAGATCGACTGGCGTGTCGCCGGGGAAATAGGGTATGCCCAGCCCCCCGCCCATGTTGAGCTTGGGGCAGCCGTGGCCGATTGCCTCGGTCAGCTCCGCCGCCAGAGCGAGGACATTGGCCTGCGCCTCGATGATCGCATCGGCGCTGAGGGTCTGGCTGCCGGTGAAGATGTGCAGGCCGCGCCATTCGGCCCCCTCGCCGATCAGCCGCCGCGCGAGAGCGGGCACCTTGTCGGCATCGACCCCGAACTGCTTGGCCCCGCCGCCCATCTTCATGCCCGATCCGGTCATGACAAAGCTGGGGTTCACCCGGATCGCGATGCGCGGGGGCGTGCCCAGACGTTGCCCGATGGCAAGCGCGCGCACCCCCTCGCCCTCGCTCTCGCAATTGAGCGTCACGCCAGCGGCAATCGCGGCCTCAAGCTCGTCGTCACGCTTGCCCGGCCCGGCAAAGCTGATCCGCCGGGGGTCGATCCCCGCCGCAATGCAGAGCGCCAATTCGCCTGACGAGGCAATGTCGAACCCGTCGACCAGTGGCGCCATGTGCGCGATCACCAGCGGGTGCGGGTTGGCCTTTACGGCATAATTCACCCCCACCCGCGCTGGCAGTGCCGCGCGCAATTGCGCCACCCGCGCATCGAGCAGCGCGCGCGAATAGACGAACAGCGGCGTGCGCCCCGCCTCGGCCACCAGCGCGCTTGCGGTCTTGCCGCCGATGGCAAGCTCGCCGTCCAGCGTCTCGTAACCGGCAGGGATCGGGCCGACGGGCTTCATTCGCCATATTCCTTGTTGAGCTGCGCCTGCAGCGCGGTGCGGTCGATCTTGCCGTTGGGGTTCAGCGGCATCGCTTCGCGCCAGTGAATGTGCTGAGGCTGCATGAAATTGGGAAGATCGCGCTGGAGCCGTTTCGGCAGTTCCTCCGCCCCCGCCGGATCGCCGCGCACCACCAGATGCACCGCCTGCCCGAGACGCGGATGGGGCACGCCCAGCGCCACCGCCTCGGCAGCAAGCCCGGTGGCGAGTGCGGCTTCCTCGATCTCCTGCGGGCTGATGCGGTTGCCCGCGCTCTTGATCATCGCATCGCGCCGCCCGGCGAAATAGAGCAATCCACCCGCCTCGCGCTTGACCCGGTCGCCCGAGTACACCGCCATCCCGCCATAGGTGGACGCAGCGGGTGCGGGCTTGAAGCGCTCCGCCGAGCGTTCCGGGTCTTGCCAATAGCCTTGCGCCACCAGCGGGCCGCAATGCACCAGCTCGCCCTCCTCGCTATCGGCGGCGACTTCGCCCGCGTCGTTCACCACGAGGATCTCGGCAAAGGGGATCGCCTTGCCCATCGAGGTCGGGTGGGTATCGACCAGCGCGGGATCGAGATAGGTCGAACGGAACGCTTCGGTCAGGCCATACATCGGGAACAGCCGCGCCTGCGGGAACAGGCCGCGCAGGGATCGCACCAGATCGACCGTGAGCGCCCCGCCGCTATTGGTCAGCCGCCGTAGCGGCGCGCTGGCCTCGGGCGGCCAGTCGATCTCGGTCAGCTGCACCCACAAGGGCGGCACGGCGGCGAGCGTCGTCACTCCATGCCTGGCGCAGGCCTTGGCGACATCCTTGGGGAACAGGAAATCAAGCGGCACCACGCAGCCGCCCGCATACCAGGTGCTCAGAAGCTGGTTCTGCCCGTAATCGAAGGACAGCGGCAGCACGGCGAGCGTCACGTCGTCCTCGGCAAGTCCAAGGTAATGCGCCACGCTCACCGCGCCGAGCCACATATTGGCATGGCTCAGCATCACCCCCTTGGGGCGGCCGGTCGAACCCGAGGTGTAGAGGATCGCGGCAAGGTCCGCCGGATCAGCCGCAGACGGGCCAAGCTCGCGCCCCGCCGCTTCTGCCGCCGCCAGCGCCTCGCCCTCGCCCAGCGCGGCGCAGCCGGGGGGCAGATCGCCGGGTTCGAGCGAGGCAAGCCGCGAGCCGGTGCCGATCAGCAGCCGCGTGCCGCTGTCAGCCAGAATATGCGCCACCTGCGCGCGTTTCAGCAGCGGATTCACCGGCACATGAACCAGCCCGGCCCGCGCCGCCGCCAGCGGCAGCAGGCAGGTCAGCTCGCCCTTCGCGGCCCAGGTTGCGACCCGCGCACCCTTGTCGGGCACCATCTGCGCCAGCCATCCGGCCAACCGAGCAACACGCAACCTTAACTGATTGTGGTTAAGCGTGCCCTCGCGCAGCACCAGCGCCGGGCTCTCCCCACGCCCCGCCGCCCCGGCCAGTTCGGCCAGGTGATCGAGCGGAAAGGGGAGCGGATCGGGCAGTTGCGGCATAGTCAGGAGCATTCTTTTCCAGTGATCGAAGCGCGGTATCACGATAGCGTTAACGTCTTGCAAGCGCTGACTGCGCCGCAAGCGACCGCGCCCTTTGACCGGGCCGAGTGGTTTGCGCTGCTCGCCGAGACGGGGCTTGTCCCGCTGGTCGCGATGGCGGGCGATGGCGAGGCGACCGCAGCGCTTGCGCTGACCAGCGATCGTGGGCGGATCACCCCCTTACGCAACTGGTACAGCTTCACCTGGCGCGAGCTCGCCCCGCCCGGCCCAGCGGGCGACCGGCTGCTCGAAGCGATCGCGCGGCAATTGAAAAGCCGCGGCTGGCGCGTGACGCTCGAACCGGTGCCGGGCGAGGATGGCTCGGCTGACCGGCTCGCCCGCGCCTTCCGGGCGGCAGGCTGGCAGGTCGCAGTCGAGCCTTGCGATATCAACCACATCCTCCCCGTGCGCGGGCGCAGCTTTGCCGAATATTGGGAGACCCGCCCCGGCCCCTTGCGCACCACGCTGAAGCGCAAGGCGAAGAAGGTCGAGGTCGAGGTGCTCACCCGCTTCGATGCAGACGTCTGGGCTGATTACGAGGCGATCTACGCCGCCAGCTGGAAACCCGCCGAAGATCAGCCCGCCATGCTGCGCGCTTTTGCGCAAAGCGAGGGCGAGGCCGGTCGCTTGCGTCTGGGTGTCGCGCGGGCAGAAGGGCTGGCGGTCGCCGCGCAATGCTGGACGGTCGAGAACGGCATCGCCTACATCCACAAGCTCGCCCATCTCGAAAGCCACAAGCCGCTGTCGGCCGGAACCACGCTGACCGCCGCGCTGTTTGCCCATGTGATCGACGTCGACACAGTCGCCCTCGTCGACTTCGGCACGGGCGACCAAAGCTACAAGGCCGACTGGATGGAGGAGGTGCGCCCCCGGTTCCGGATCGACTGTCTCGATCGTGGACAGCCCAAAGCATGGGCGCCGCTGGCCAAGCGTCTGCTCGCTGGGGCGCGCGCGTGACGCTGTGCGACGCTTGCACCGGGGCACCGGCATGGCTAAGCCCCGCGGCCATCCGCCGTTGACAGGGATTTGGGCGATCCGATGACTTCACTTCCGACCATGCCAGGCGAAGCCGCCGAGGCTGCGCTTGATCAGGAACTCAAGGGCTTGATCGCCGATGTCCTCGGGCTTGACCCGGCGCAGGCGGCCGCCTTCGGCCCTGAATCGGGCCTGTTCGGCCACCTGCCCGAACTGGATTCGATGGCGGTCGCAGGCCTTCTGACCGAAATGGAAGACCGGCTCGGCATCGTGATCGAAGACGATGATGTCGATGGCGAGATGCTCGAGACCTATGGCGGGCTGCTGGCCTTCGCCAAGGCCAAGCTCGCCGACAGTTAAGTCCCCGCGTGGGCATGATCTCGACCTGGACGCCCACCGGCGCGGATGGCGCGGGCCGGGAGGAACTGCTGGTCGCCTTCGATCAGGGGCGCCAGCGGCGGGTGCTGGTGTGTCCGGCGTGGTTCGACGAGGCGAACAAGCTGCGTCGCTTCACGGTCGAGGTGATGCGGCGGCTCGACCGCGCCGGGATCGACAGTTTTTTGCCCGACTTGCCCGGCTGCAATGACAGCCTCACCCCACTGGCGGTGCAGACGCTCGCCGGATGGCAGGCGGGCATGGCAACCGCAGCGCAGCAGTTCGCGGCCACCCATGTTCTGGCGATCCGCGCGGGCGCGCTGGTTACCCCCGACCACCTGCCCGGTTGGCACTATGCCCCGCAATCCGGCCCCAAGCTGCTGCGCGGCATGATCCGTGCGCGCACCATCGCCGCGCGTGAGGCAGGCCGCGAGGAACGCGCCGAAGCGCTGCTGGCGCTGGGCCGGACCGAGGGGCTGACGCTGGGCGGCTGGTCGCTTGGCGCCGGGCTCATCCAGAGCCTTGCCGATGCCGAGCCGCGGCTTTCCGATGGTCAGACCGAGATCGCCCAATCCGCCATCGGCGGCCCGGGCCTGTGGCTGCGCGCAGAACCCGATGACGATTCCGCGCAGGCCGATCGTCTCGCCGCCCTGATTGCCGATTCCATCGCAGGATCAGCGGGATGAGCCGTCTGTCGCTGACCTTCGCTTGCGGCAATCAGACGCTTGCCGGGACGCTCGACACCGCGCCGGGCAGCAGCGGCCTGCTGATCGTGACCGGCGGCAACGAGATCCGCAGCGGTGCCTTTGGCGGGCAGGCGGCGATGGCCGCGCGGATTGCGCAGGCGGGCTTCCCGGTGTTCCGCTTCGATCGCCGCGGAATCGGCGACAGCGAAGGCGAAAATCGCGGTTTTCGTCATTCGGCCAAGGACATCGCCGCCGCGCTCGATGCCTTTCGGGCGATGGTGCCGCAAATGTCGCGGGTGGTGGCTTTCGGCAATTGCGATGCGGCCTCGGCGCTGATGCTGGCAGGCGGCGCGGGGATGGATACGCTGGTGCTGTCCAATCCGTGGACGATCGAACAGGACAGCGCCAGCGGTGCGACCGACGATACCCCGCCCCCCGCAGCGATCCGCGCTCGCTACCTCGAGAAGCTCACAAACCCGCGTGAAGTCATGCGGTTGCTGGGCGGCGGTGTGAACCTGCGCAAGCTTGCGCATGGGATCAGACAGGCGCTCAGCCCGCCCCCGCCACCGTCCAGCCTTGCACAGGACATGGCCGCAGGCCTCGCGGGTTTCGGCGGAGAGGTTGCCATCCTGCTGGCGACGGCTGACCGCACCGCGCAGGTGTTCGAAGGGGCATGGAACAAGGCCGATCCCCGCATCCGCCGCTGCGAGGGCGCGGGCCATGCCTATGTCGAGCCCGAGCACAGCGCGTGGCTTGATGCGCAGCTGCTTGAAATGCTGCGCGCCTAGCGCTCGAACAGGCTCACCAGCTCGACATGGGTCGACCAGCGGAACTGGCCGACCGGCCGCAGCCGCGTCAGCCGGAAGCCCGCCTCGCCCAGCACCGCCGCATCGCGGGCCCAGCTTGAGGGGTTGCAGCTGACATAGACCACCCGGCTGAGGGTACTCCGGGCGATTTCCGCGACTTGCGCCCGCGCTCCGGCCCGCGGCGGATCGAGCACGACCGCGTCGAAACGGTTCAACTCGTCCGGCTGCAAAGGGCTGCGAAACAGATCGCGGTGCAAGGCAAGAACCTGCCCCCCGGCGCGCGCGCCTGCGGTCTTGCAGGCGAGATGCGCCGCACGCTCGGCCTCGACCGCGAGCACCTTGCGAGCACCATCGTCCTTGGCTCTCAACCCGAAGGCAAAAGTGCCAAGGCCCGCAAACAGATCGGCCACGACCCGCGCCTCGCCCAGCCAGGCCCGCGCATCGGCGACCATCTGTTCCTGCGCATCATCGGTTGCCTGAAGGAAAGCGCCCGGCGGCAGGCCGACCGGCACGCCCGACAGCGTCACCGTGACCGGCTCCGGCTCCCACACCGTCTCAGGCGCGTAGCCCTGATCGATCGCAAGCCGGGCAAGCTGATGGTCGCGCGCAAAATCGAGCGCCGCCTCGGTCGGGCCGAGCCCCTCGAGCGGGAAGTGCGACAGCCCCACCTCAACCCCCTGATCGGCGCGCGTGAGGTCGATCCCCACCATCCCCTTGGGGCCGTGGGCGGCGACAAACTGGCGCAGCGGCGCAATCAGCGCGGCAAGATCAGGGTGGAGCACCGGGCACTCGGCCAGATCGACCACCTTGTGCGAACCGCCCTCGCGGTAGCCGAGCACCGCGCCCCGCGCCGTGCGCAGGGCGTGCAGCCCGGCGCGGCGACGGGTGTGCGGGGGCGAAAGGTGGACGGGGAGCAGCTCGTCCGGTTCAAGCCCCTGCCCGCGCGCGGCATTGACCACCCGGTCCCGCACGAAGTCAGAAAGCACCTCATCATCAGCGTGTTGCAGCTGACATCCGCCACAGGTTGCGAAGTGACGACACGGCGGCGTCTGGTGATGCGGGCCGGGCGTGATTACGCCCGCGGCATCCACCTGATCACCGGGCACTGCCCCTGCCACATGGCGGCCCGAGGGGGTCACGCCGTCGCCCTTGGCGGCGAGGCGAATGATGATTTCGGAATTGCTCACCCGCAGGCCGCTAGCGCCTCTGGCACCCTTTGGGCAAGCTGCGTCGGGCTGAACGCCGCCCCTGCGCGCCTTGCGGCCTCTCCATGAAGCCACAGCGCAGCGCAGGCCGCGGTGAAAGGATCGTCTCCGGTCGCCATGCGGCTTGCGGCGATCCCCGCCAGCACGTCCCCGGTTCCGGCCACTGAAAGCCAGCTGGATGCAGGCGGTGCCAGCGCGAGGCGGCCATCGGGCGAAGCCACGCAGCTGTCCGGCCCCTTGGCCAGCACCATCATCCCGCTTGTCCGGGCCAGCGCCAGGGCTCGGGCGCGCCGCCCTTCCGCAATCACGCCAAAGCTGCGGCACAGCGCCGCAAGCTCGCCATCATGCGGGGTGGCAAGGAGTGGCTGACCCTGCCGCAGCATCGCCGGCCCGAGCAGCATCAGGGCGTCGGCATCAACCACCAGCGCCCGGCTGGCCGCAAGCGCAGCCGTCAGCCGCATGGCCGCCGCCGCATCGCGCCCCAGCCCCGGCCCGACCAGCACCGCCGCCATCCGCGGATCGGCGAGCGCCTGTTCGAGCGGCGCGGTATCGCTCACCACATCGGGCGGGGTGCGCGGGTCGGCGGCCTCAGCCAAGAGCCGGACATAGCCTGCCCCTGCCCCCTGCGCCGCGCTCGCCGCCAAGAGGCTCGCGCCGGGCATGGCGCCCGCGACGATCCCGAGCAGCCCGCGGCGATACTTGTGGCTGTCGCGCGCTGGGGCGGGAATGGAGGGTCGCTCCACCAGCTGCGCCGCACCTTCGACCGCCCCGATCCCGATCGGCACACACCGCATCTGCCCCATCAGCGCGCGGCCCGGCAGGCTCCAATGCGCCAGCTTCCACGCCCCCAGCGCAAGCGTCAGATCATAGGCCGGGAGCCGATCATTCAGCAAGGCGCCGCTATCCGTGGCGATCCCCGAGGGCAGATCAACCGCCACGCGGTAACGGTGCCGCGCGGCCAGATCGCGCAGCATCAGCGCGTGTTCGGGGACCAAGGGGCGCGACAGGCCCGATCCGAACAGGCAATCGACGAAGACATCACCCGCAGCGCCACCGCCTGCCGTTGCGACCGGCCCGTTCCAGCGCGCGCGGGCCTCACGCGCGGCATCGGTGGTCGAATCTAGCGGTGCGATGACGCTGACCGCATTGCCCGCCTCTCGCAAAAGCCGTGCGATAACATAGCCATCGCCGCCATTGTTGCCGGGGCCGCACAGCACCGTCACCGCCCGGCCCGCCGCGACCCGGCGCACCCACTCGGCAGCGCCACCAGCGGCAATCTCCATCAATGCGCTGACGCTCACTCCTGCATCGAACAGTGCCTGTTCGGCAGCGCGCATCTGCGCGGCGGTGAGAACCTGCGCGCTTGTCACTGCGGCGGCGGGGCCAGCAGCCTGCGGGGGATGCGATAGCGATCCGCCCCGATGGCAAAGGCAAGCGCGCCCTCATCGTCCGCTTCGATAACCAGCGGATCGGCCCCGTCACGCGGGGTGAGCGTTCCGGTAGCAGGATCGCGCGCCAGGCGACGAAACCCGCCATCGGGGTGGTGGAGGACGATCTCGCCCCCGCCCGCCACCACTTCGAGGGTGCAGACCGGCGAGAACGCAGCCCCCGCGCCCAGCGCACATTCGACCTCGTCGCCGGGAGGCGGCGGGCTCTCCCCGGCCCCGCAGGCCGCCAGCAGAACCGTCAGTCCAAGGGCGTTAAATATCCGCAAAGACATGGGTTTCCGCCTTGGCTCCCGGATGGGTGAGCGCGCCATAGCGGGCCTTGCCAACGACCTGACTGTAACGCCACAGCGCGCCTGACTGGTAATCATTGGTTCGCGGCTGCCACTTGGCGCGGCGGGCGGCCAGCACGTCTTCGGGAACGTCGAGGTCGATCGTGCCCGCCACCGCATCGATCGAAATGATGTCGCCATCCTCGACCAGCGCAATCGGGCCGCCGTCTGCGGCTTCCGGGCCGACATGGCCGATGCAGAAGCCGCGGGTCGCGCCCGAGAAACGCCCGTCGGTGATCAGCGCAACCTTCTCGCCCATGCCTTGCCCGTAGAGCGCGGCGGTGGTCGAGAGCATCTCGCGCATTCCGGGACCGCCCTTCGGGCCTTCGTAGCGGATCACGATCACCGCGCCTTCCTTGATCTGCCGCGCTTCGACCGCGGCAAAGCAATCCTCCTCGCAATCGAACACCTGCGCAGGGCCGGTGAACTGAAGCCGCGCCATCCCGGCGACCTTCACGATGGCCCCGTCGGGCGCAAGGCTGCCCTTGAGGCCAACCACGCCGCCGGTGGGGCTGAGCGGGGTCTTTACGTCGTAGATCACCTTCTGGTCGGGGTTCCAGGTGACCTGATCGATGTTCTCGGCCAAGGTCTTGCCCGTCACGGTCATGCAATCGCCGTGGAGGAGGCCGTTTTCGAGCATCGTCTTCATCAGCATATAGACGCCGCCCGCGTCGTACATATCCTTGGCGACGTAACGCCCGCCGGGTTGCAGATCGGCGATGTAGGGGGTGGTCTTGAAGATCTCCGCGACATCGAACAGGTCGAAGGCGATACCCGCCTCGCTCGCCATCGCAGGCAGGTGCAGCCCCGCATTGGTCGAGCCCCCGGTCGCAGCGACAACACGCGCTGCATTTTCAAAGGCTTCGCGGGTACAAATGTCACGCGGCCTCAAGTTCATCGCGAGCAGTTCCATCACCTGCTTGCCTGCCGCCGTCGCGATTTCGGCGCGGTTCTGATAGGGCGCGGGCACCATGTTGCTGTTGGGCAGGGACAGCCCGATCGCCTCGCCCACGCAGGCCATGGTGTTGGCGGTGTACTGGCCACCGCAGGCGCCATGCCCCGGACAGGCCACCTTTTCGAGCGCGATCAGATCCTTGAGCGGGCAGTTCCCCGCGGCATATTGCCCCACCGCCTCGAACACGTCCTTTACCGTCACATCCTTGCCGTCATAGCTCCCCGGCAGGATCGAGCCGCCATAGACGAAGATCGACGGCACGTTGAGCCGCAGCATCGCCATCATCATGCCCGGCAGGCTCTTGTCGCAGCCCGCGAACCCGACGAGCGCGTCATAGCAGTGCCCGCGCATCGAAAGCTCGATGGAATCGGCAATCACCTCGCGGCTGATCAGCGAGGACTTCATCCCCTGGTGGCCCATCGCGATGCCGTCGGTGACGGTGATGGTGTTGAACCGCCGCGGGGTGCCGCCGCCGGCGATCACGCCCTCGCGGCAGACATCGGCCTGAGCGTTGAGGGTGGTGTTGCAGGGTGCGGAATCATTGCCTGCACTGACCACGCCGACGAAGGGCGCGGCGATCTCTTCCTCGGTCATGCCCATCGCGTAGTAGTAGGAGCGATGCGGCGCGCGCTCCGGGCCGACCGAGACGTGGCGGCTGGGGAGCTTCGACTTGTCAAACTTCTGCGACATAAGATTTCCCGTTGGCGGCAATTTACGACACGCCCTTGCCTTTAGCGAAGCTCCGACGCAACCCTTTGCGCAATTTTTGCCAAGAGCGCGGCCCAGCGGGTGTGATCTTCGGCGGTCTGCGTCAGGTCTTGCCGCAATTCCACGCCGAGATAAGGACGACCCTCGGCTTCGGCATGGCGGTTCATGGTGTAATTGAGATCGCGCCCCGAATAGGGGAGGTTGTCGCCGACATTCAGCCCCTCGGCTTCGAGCAGCGGTATAGCGATGCGCGCGGCGCGATCATCCTGATTGTAGAGCACCCCCACCTGCCACGGCCGCGCGGCCTCGGAAGTCGCCAAGCGCGGGGTGAAGGAGTGGAGCGAAAGGATCAGCGCCGGTGCGGCCTGCCCCAGCCATTGCTCGAGCGCGGTGTGGTAGGGGCGGTGGAAGCGGGCGAGGCGCGCTTCCCTGTCGGCGCCGAAATTACCGGGTATGGGGTGCCCATCGCTCTCCGGCGGTATGAGGCCGGGGGCGCTCTCCTCGCGGTTGAGGTCGCACACGAGGCGGCTGACGGCGGCGATATGGGCGGGGATGGCGTGATCCCTCGCCAGCAATTCGGCTATGGCCTCGGTGCCGATGTCGAGGGCGATGTGCTCGTGGAGCAGGTGTTCGGGGATGCCGAGGGGGATGTCCTCGGGCACATGGTTCGAGGCATGGTCGGCGGTGCAGACGATCCCGCCGGGGGCGGGCACCCCAAGCTGGCGGAAGGCTTCACTCATTTTCCAGAACCCGTTCGTGCTGAGCTTGTCGAAGCACCGCACTGCCTTTGCGAAGGCGCTGGTTTTCAAGGAAGGACGGCCCTTCGACAAGCGCAGGGCGAACGGATGTGGGAGAGATCACCGCAGCCGCCCCGCCATGGTCCACCACTCCTCCGGCATGGCAGCCGCCGCCGCATCGCGGGCCTCGGGCGTGTCATAGAGCGCAAAGCAGGTCGCGCCCGAGCCGGACATTCGGGCGAGCCACGGGTTCGTCGTCTGGAGGGCCGCCAGCACCTCGGCGATTACGGGGCAGAGCGAAATGGCCGGGGCTTCGAGGTCGTTGCGCCCTTCCCGCGCGATCCGGCTGGCGCAGCCTTCAGGCAACGCGCCGCGATCCTCCCTGTCCCACGCCTTGAACACCGGGCCTGTCGCAAGCGGCACTCTCGGATTGACCAGCAGGACGGGGGTTCCGGCGAGGTCATCCTCGACGTCCACCTGCTCGGTGCCGGTGCCGAGGCCGATATGGGTGCGGCTGAGCACGCAGGCGGGCACATCCGCGCCGAGCTTCGCCGCGCGCGCCTGCCAGTCCTCCGGCAGGCCGTGCAATGCCTGGACCATGCGAAACACCGCCCCCGCATCCGCCGACCCACCGCCAAGACCAGCCGCAACGGGGAGGTTCTTCTCCAGCGTCATCGCGAGGCCTCGCGGGCGCGGGAGGGCATTGAGCGCGCGGGCGACGAGGTTGTCGAAGGGATTATCGAGCACCCCAGCAAACTCGCCCAGCGTGGTGACGCTGTCCTGCGCGGCGGGTGTCGCCGTCAGCACATCGCCCGCATCGACGAAGGCGAACAGGGTCTCAAGCTCGTGATACCCGTCCTCCCGCCGCCTGCGGACGTGCAGCGCGAGGTTGATCTTGGCGTATCCAATTTCCGAGGCGGTTTCGCGCATCATCTATCCCGGTCGATCCTTGCGCCGATCCGCCATTCGCCGACATCCCAATCGTGCACAGCCCCGCTCGCCGCCTCGACCGCATACCAGCCGAGCAACACGCTGCCACAGCCTTGCGGATCGCGGCAGTAGGCATTGACGCGCAGGACGTAATGGCCGGGAAACTCGTCACTAACACCGCCGTCGCAGCCTGCCATCTGCTCTGCACGGTAGGTCTTATTGGCGGCCAGCACAGACATCACCCGCTCGCAAGCCTGATCTTCGGAGACCACCGGTTGGTGAGCTTTAGCAGGGGCGCAAACCCCCAGCGCCGTCGCTGCGACCAACGCGACGATGGTCTTTGCGTAAGTGATCGTGGGCAGAACCAATTTTCCGTTCTTCGTCATTGCGAGGCGCCGCAGGCGACGCGGCAATCCATGACCTTCGATCCGCTGATTTGCAGCTGTTCCATGGATTGCTTCCCCCGGATCAAGTCCGGGGTCGCAATGACGAAGAAAACGAGGGCGCATCACATATTCGGATAGTTCGGCCCGCCGCCGCCTTCCGGCGTCACCCAGTTGATGTTCTGGTTGGGGTCCTTGATGTCGCAGGTCTTGCAGTGGACGCAGTTCTGCGAGTTGATCTGGAACTTCGGGCTGCCGTCGGCCTCCTGAAGCCATTCATAGACCCCCGCCGGGCAATAACGCGCCGAGGGGCCGCCGAACACTTCCAGCTCGCTCGCCTTCTGCAAGCCGATGTCGCTCACCTGCAGGTGAACCGGCTGGTCCTCGGCATGGTTGGTGTAGCTGTAGGCGACGTTGGTGAGGCGGTCGAAGGTGATGACGCCGTCGGGCTTGGGGTAGTCGATCTTGGGATACAGGTCAGCGCGGCCGGTGTAGGTGTAGTCCGGCTTGTGCTTCATGCTGATGGGCAGGCCGATCTTCAGGGTGCGCATCCACATGTCGATGCCCGCCAGCGCGGTGCCGATGTCGCCGCCATACTTGGCGACGGCGGGCTGGGCGTTCTGAACGAGCTTCAGTTCGGTCGCGATCCAGCTGGAGCGCACTGCCGCATCGTAATCGGCCAGCTCGGTCTTCTCGTGACCCGCCGCAATCGCCGCCGCGATGCTTTCGGCCGCCAGCATCCCGCTCTTCATCGCGGTGTGGCTGCCCTTGATGCGCGGCACGTTCACAAAGCCCGCCGCGCAGCCGATCAGCGCGCCGCCCGGGAAGGCGAGCTTGGGCACCGACTGCCAGCCGCCCTCGTTGATCGCCCGCGCGCCATAGGACACGCGCTTGCCGCCTTCGAGATATTCGCGGATCGCCGGGTGGTTCTTCCAGCGCTGGAATTCCTGATAGGGCGAGACCCAGGGGTTCTTGTAATCGAGCGCGGTTACGAAGCCGAGCGCGACCTGCCCGTTCGCCTGATGGTAGAGGAAGCCCCCGCCCCAGCTGTCGCTTTCGGTCAGCGGCCAGCCCTGGGTGTGGATCACGCGGCCGGGCTTGTGCTTCTTGGGATCGATGTCCCACAGCTCCTTGATGCCGAGGCCATAGACCTGCGGCTGACAGTTCGCCTCAAGATCGAACATCGCCTTCATGCGCTTGGTCAGATGCCCGCGCGCGCCTTCGGCAAACAGGGTGTACTTGGCGTGGATCTCCATGCCGGGCTGGTAATCGCCCTTGTGGCTGCCATCGGCGGCAACGCCCATGTCCTGCGTGATCACGCCCGCGACCGCGCCGTTTTCATCGATCATCACTTCGGCGGCCGGGAAGCCGGGGAACACCATCACGCCCAGCCCCTCGGCCTGTTCGGCGAGCCAGCGGGTGAGGTTGCCGAGGCTGCCGGTGTAGCAGCCGTGGTTGCTCATCAGCGGCGGCATGATCGCGTGCGGCATCGAGGTCTTGCCGGTCTTGGAGAGCACCCAGTGCCAGTTGTCGGTCACCGGGGTCTCGGCCATGGGGCAGCCCATCTCGCGCCACTCGGGGAAGAGCTCGCTCAGCGCCTTGGGATCGACCACCGCGCCCGAGAGGATATGCGCCCCGATCTCGGAGCCCTTTTCCAGCACGATCACTTCAAGATCGGCCTTGATCTGCTTCAGCTTGATCGCTGCGGAAAGCCCGGCCGGCCCGCCACCGACGATCACGACGTCGCAGGGCATTGATTCACGTTCGCTCATCGAAGCTTTCCTGATCCTTGTTGGGTTTGGCCGCGCGCTCCGCACAGCCTGACGATATGGCTTGCCCGTCCACTTGCTAACCAGCGCGGGGACAGTCAAGACCCGCGTTGGATAGCATGACCCCCTGATGACCCGGCCCGACCTCACCCTTGCGCGTGAATTCGATGCGGCGCTTGCCTGGTGGCAGGCGGCGGGGGTGGACTGCGACTTTGTCGATGACGCTACGGCGTGGTTGGCTGACCCTGACCTTCACGGCGCAGGCGAGGGTGCAGCGGCTGCTCGGCCCGCAGGCCATGCACAGGGCGAGCCGCCGGTGGCAGGGCTCCGGCAGGGCGCAAGGCTGGCCCCGCCCGCCCCTGCCCCGCAGACCCACCGCCGCGATCTGCTCGGCGAATCGCCCCCGTCCGATTGCGCCGCCTTCCACGACTGGTGGCTGAGCGCACCGGCACTGGGCACCACCGGCGCCTTTCCGCGCATCGCTGCGCGCGGGCGCGCAGGCGCCGCGCTGATGGTGCTGGTGCCCCACCCCGAAGCCGATGATCGCGATCAGCTGCTGAGCGGGCCGCAGGGGCGCTTGCTGGGCAACATCCTTGCGGCGATGGGGCTGGATGACAGCGCGACCTATATCGCCTCGGCCCTGCCCTGCCACACGCCGATGGCCGATCTGCCGAGCCTTGCGGCGGGCGGCATGGATGCCGTCACTGCGCATCACATCGGCCTGGTAGCGCCCGCGCGACTGCTGGTATTCGGCACCGGCCTTGCCCCGATGCTGGGCCTCACCGGCGAACAACCTTTACGTGAAATCAACTATATCGGGGGCAATGTCCCCGTGATGTCGTGCGAGACGCTCGACGCCCTGATGGATAGCCCCCGGCTCAAGGCCCGGTTCTGGCGGAGATGGATGGAATGGTCGGCCACAATCTGAGGCGTTTGGGGAAGCGACACGGCGCAGGCCTTGCGGCGATCGTGCTGGCGGCGGTCAGCTTTCCGGGCGCGGCAGCGGCGCAATCGGGCGATCTGGTGGCACGCTGGAACGGCGCGACACCGGCTGACCGGACGGTCGCGCCTGTGCTGTCGGCCGAGGACAAGGCGCTCTATCGCCAGCTGTTTGCCGCGATCGATGCCGAACAGTGGCCGGTGGTCGAAAGCCTGCTCGCCCAGCGCCCCGATGGCGTGCTGACCCAGGCCGCGCGGGCGGAATATTACACCCACGCCAAAAGCCCCAAGGTCTCGCCCGAGCAGATCGCGGCATGGTTCAATGCTGGCACCGATCTGCCGCAGGCCGAACAGCTGGTGCGCATGGGGGCCAAGCGCGGGCTTGCTGCGCTCCCCGCCCTGCCGAGCGAGCAGGGCTTCGCGCGCCAGCCCTACGCCCCCAAGCGCATCCTGCCGCGCGGTGTGAACGACGGCACCATGCCGGGCAGCACCGCCACCGCAATCCTTGCCGCGATTAAGGCCGACAACCCCGCCGAAGCCCACCGCCTCCTCACCGAAGCCGATCCCATGCTCTCCGCCGAAGCGCGCGCCGAATGGCGCCAGCGCGTGGCCTGGAGCTATTACATCGAGAACCAGGATAACGCCGCGCTCGAACTCGCGCGCACCGCCGCCGAAGGCTCGGGCGCGTGGGTGGCCGAAGGCGCGTGGGTCGAGGGGCTCGCCGCATGGCGCATGGGCTATTGCCAGCTGGCGGGCGATGCCTTTGCCCGCACCGCATCGCAGGCCGCCAATGTCGAACTCGCCGCTGCCGGGCATTACTGGGCCAGCCGCGCGCTGGTGCGCTGCCGCGAGCCGGGTCAGGCGCAGCAGCACCTGAGCGCGGCCGCCCAGCTTGACGAGACGCTCTACGGGATGCTCGCGGCTGACCAGCTCGGTGTCGAACTGCCCCAGCACGCGCCGCCCCAGCGTTTGAGCAGCGACGACTGGGCGCAGCTTTCCACGCGCAGCAATGCCAAGGTCGCCGCCGCGCTGATCGAGATCGGCCGCCCGGCGCTGGCCGATGAAGTGCTGCGGCACGAGGCCCGGATCGGCCCGTCCTATCAATATGCCGCGCTTTCCCGGCTGGCGCGCGAGCTGGGCCTGCCCTCGACCCAGCTGTTCATGGCACACAACGCGCCTTACGGCACCAGCAGCGATCCCTCGCTTCGCTTCCCTGTCGCCTATTGGCAGCCGGTGGGCGGCTGGCAGGTCGATCCGGCGCTGGCCTTTGCCCACGCGCTGCAGGAATCGAACTTCCGCGCCGCCGCGGTCAGCCCCGCCAATGCGCGTGGCCTGATGCAGATCATGCCCGGCACCGCGCGCGACCATTCGGGCCGTCTCAGCCTTGGCGCTTCGTATGAGGATCTGAACGACCCGCAGGTCAACCTCGCCTATGGCCAGCGCCACCTCGAAATGCTGCGCGACAGCCCGGCGACCGGCGGCGCGCTGCCCAAGGTGATGGCGGCCTATAATGCCGGGCTCACCCCGGTCGGGCGCTGGAATTCCGAGATCAACGACCAGAACGATCCGCTTTTGTGGATGGAGTCCATCCCCTATTGGGAAACGCGCGGCTATGTCGCGATCGTGATGCGCAATTACTGGATGTATGAACGCGCCGCGGGGGTCACCTCGCCCAGCCGCCGCGCACTGGCGCAAGGACGCTGGCCCGATTTCCCGCAGGCTGCTACCACCCGCTCGGCCCGATTGGAGCCGTAAGCGGGAGAGAGACAAGCGTGGCGATTGACGCAAGCCGGGCCTTCAAGCCGATCAACATTGCCGTTCTGACCGTGTCCGATACGCGCACGCCGGAGACGGACACCTCGGGCGATATTCTGGCAGGCCGTGTGACAGGGGCCGGGCACAATCTCGCCGCGCGGATGATCGTCAAGGATGATGCCGCCTTGCTCGCCGCACAGTTCGAGGCGTGGATCGAGGATCCGGCGGTCGATGCCGTGGTCAGCACCGGCGGCACGGGCCTGACGGGCCGCGATGTCACACCCGAGGCCTTGGCGATGATCGCGGGCGCGCGCGAAATCCCCGGCTTTGGCGAGCTGTTCCGCTGGCTCAGCTTCAAGTCGATCGGCACCAGCACCGTCCAGAGCCGCGCCATGGCGGTGGTCGCGCGCGGCACCTATATCTTTGCGCTCCCCGGATCGAACGGGGCGGTCAAGGACGGGTGGGACGGCATCCTCGCCGAGCAATTGGACAGCCGCAACCGGCCCTGCAACTTTGTGGAACTCATGCCCCGGCTAAGAGAGATCTGATCGCAGAGCCTGTCGGGTTTTAGCGCGCTGGTAACGCGGTTTGCGCAAAATCTGCAGCGCGGCGGGGTTGGCAGACGGGCATTTGTTCCGTAAATGTTCCACGTGGAACATTCGCCAGTCAAAGGGCGCGGTGCGCAATCGGGGCAAGTCCCCACCCGCTTTGGGTTGGCGGAGCGGGAGGTCGATGGCGATTGGCGCGACTATGTCGCAAGCCTTGACGGCCCCCCGGTCCGCTTGCGCACCACCGTGACCGAGGAACGGCCCAAGTCGATCCTCACCTTCAACCAATCGCCCGATGTCCCCTTCGACCGATCGGTCAACGCCTATCGCGGGTGCGAGCATGGCTGCGTCTATTGCTTTGCCCGGCCGACCCACGCCTACCATGATCTGTCGCCGGGGCTGGACTTCGAGACCAAGCTATTCGCCAAGCCCGAGGCGGCAGACTTGCTGCGCAAGACATTGGCGAAGAAGGGTTATTCGCCCAAGCCCATCGCGTTTGGCACCAACACCGATCCCTATCAGCCGATCGAGCGCGACTGGCGGATCACCCGCGCGCTGCTCGAAGTATGCCTCGAGGCGCGTCACCCCGTCACCATCACCACCAAGTCCGACCGGGTGCTGATGGACGCCGACCTGCTCGAAGCCATGGCGCGCGAGAACCTTGTGGCCGTGGCGATTTCGGTGACTACGCTTGATCCGGCGCTCTCCGCCAAGCTTGAACCGCGCTGCGCCGCGCCCGCCAAGCGGTTGGCAGCGCTGGGGAAATTGGTGGAGCTGGGGGTGCCGGTGCATTGCTCGCTCTCCCCCGTCATCCCGGCGATCACCGACGAATTCATGGAGAACATCATCGCCCGCGTGGCGGAATTGGGGGTGAAAAGCGTCGGCTGGATTCCCCTTCGCCTCCCCCACGAAGTCGCCCCGCTGTTTCGCGAATGGCTCGCGGTTCACTACCCCGAACGGGCGGGCAAGGTGATGGGGATCGTGCGCGAAATGCGGGGCGGGCGCGACAATGATCCTAATTTCCACAGCCGCATGAACCCCAAGGGCGTATGGGCCGATCTGATCCGCGCGCGCTTCCGGCTGGCCTGCCGCAAGGCCGGGATCGGCCGCGAGGGTGATCGCCCGCGCTTCACCCTCGATGCCAGCCGGTTCCGCCCGCCACAAAGCGGTGGTCAACTGCAACTTCTTTAAGATAAGGCGGGCACAGGGTCATTGCGAGGAAGGGGAAATTGATGCGTTGGATGGTAATTTTCGCTGCAGGCGCAATGGCGCTCAGCGGCGCTGCAGGCGAGGCGCAATCGAAGCCGATCGAGGTCTTCACCCGCGACGATTTCGAACGTGCGCTCACTGCCATCAATGCCGCCTTCGAAGCCCGCAGCGAAGAACGCAACATCGACATCACCTTCGAAGGCGAGATCCTGGCCGATGGCCTGCTGCTCGCCTGCGAGGACGAAGCAGCCGAGAAAAACTGCTATGGCACATCGATCCTGGCAACCTTCGAAGACCCGCCGGGCGCCAATCGCACCAAGGTGCTCGAAGCGATCAACACCTACAATTACAACGAGAATTTCGGACGCGCCTATATTGATCCCGATGGCGTGATTTCCGTGCGGATCTACATCATCTCGGACGGCGGCATCACGCCCCAGAACTACGAGACGCAGATTGCGCTGTGGACGTCTTCGCTCGACAACTTCTTCGGCTATCTCTACCCGGAAGAGGCAGAAGCCGCGAAGTGACAGCGCGGCAGGCGGGCGTGGCAGTTGCAGGTTCAGCCGAAACTGTCGCCCGCCTCCCCCGGTGCAAACCGCACCAGCCGGCTATCGATCAGCGCGGCGCCTCGGTTGACCACAGCCTTCTGGTAATCGGGATCCTTGATCATCGCGAAGAAGGCGCCCGCATTGGGATATTGCGCGATGAAGCCGTCGTGCCAGCGCTCCCCCGAGGGGCCGGTCACGACCGTCTCGAACCGCCCGCGCCACAGGATCACCCCGCCCAGCCGCTGGAAGATCGGACCGCTGGTCAGGCCATATTCCTGATAGGCGCGCCGCCCGCTCCAGCCCTTGTCCGCGTGCTCGTGGCCCTCCGGATAGGCGGCCAAGTCGCGGTAAAGCAGCAAGTTGAGCATATTGATCGGCTGATCGCGCGGCAGATCCTTGAAGGCCTGAAAGTTCGCCGGCGACGGGTCGATATAGGTCTCGCAGGTCATGTATTGCCCTCCTCCCTGAGATCGCATTGCATATAGACGGTATCGAGCAACCGCCCGAATTTCTTGCCGACATTGCGCATCCGCCCAGCATGAACAAAGCCGCACTTGCCATGGAGCGCGACCGACGCCGGTTCGCCCCCGCCGATGACGGCAAGCATCTGCTGGAACCCCGCCGCGCGCGCAGCCGCGATCAGCGCGGGGAGCAGCGCGCTCCCGACCCCCTGCCCGCGCGCGGTGTGCGCCACATAGATGCTGTCCTCGCAGGTATGGGCATAGGCCGCCCGGTCACGGAAGCGGGCGGCGTAGGCATAGCCTGTCACCACGCCCTCCCGCTCGGCAACGAGGAAGGGAAACCCGCGCGCGGCAAAATCGGCGATCTTTCCGGCCCATTCTCCAGCGCCTGGGGCGGCGGTGTCGAACGTCGCGGTGCCATTGGCGACGTGCCATTCGTAAATCGCAGCAATGGCCTGCGCATCCCCGGAGCGCGCAGGCCGGATCACCGCGTCAGGCAAGCTTGTAGTCCGCGAACCGGTCGCGCAGATCCTTCTTGCTGATCTTGCCGGTGGCGGTGTGCGGGATGTCGTCGACGAATTCGACTGCATCGGGCAGCCACCACTTGGCGATCTGGGGCTTCAGATGATCGATGATGTCGTCCGAGGTCACTTCGGCCCCGGCCTTCTTCACCACGAACAGCACCGGACGCTCGTCCCACTTGGGATGGTAGATGCCGATGCAGGCGGCCTCAGCCACGCCCGGATGGCCGCAGGCGGCGTTCTCAAGCTCAACCGAGCTGATCCACTCCCCGCCCGACTTGATCACGTCCTTGGTGCGATCGGTCAGCTGGAGCGTGCCGTCGGGGTGAATGATCCCGACATCGCCGGTGTCGAACCAGCCATCATTGCCGACCGCATCCTGCTCGGCCTTGAAATAGCGCTTGATGATCCACGGCCCGCGGATCTGGAGTGCGCCGCTGGTCTTGCCATCGCGCGGCAGCTCGGTCGCCATGTCGGAGAGGTCGACGGTGCGCAGCTGCACCCCGAAGATCGGCCGCCCTTGCATCGCGGTCTTCTCGACCTTCTGTTCGAGGGTCAACGTGTCCCAGTCCCAGGTCGGACCGCCGACGGTGCCGATCGGCGAGGTCTCGGTCATCCCCCAGGCGTGCTGGACGCGGGTGCCGTTCCGCAAAAGGCGCTCGATCATGAACTTGGGCGCTGCCGAGCCGCCAATGGTGGCGGCCTTGAGCGGCGGCAGGTCGAGGCCGTTGGCATCGCAATACTGGAAGTGTGCGAGCCACACGGTCGGCACGCCGGCTGAATCGGTCACACCCTCGCGGATCATCAAATCGTGCAGCACCGCCGGGTCATTGACCGCCGAGAACACGAACTTGATCCCCGCCATCGCGCCCGCATAGGGCAGCCCCCAGCTCGCCGCGTGGAACATCGGCACGACCGGGAGCATCACCGAGGCGCTGGAGAAGTTGAACGCAGCCGGTTGCAGCCCTGCCATCGCGTGGAGCACGGTCGAACGGTGTTCATATTGCACGCCCTTGGGATTGCCGGTGGTGCCCGAGGTATAGCAGATCATGCAGGGATCGGTCTCGGCACCGGTGACCCACTCGAAATCGCCGTCCTCGGCGCCGATCCAGTCCTCGAAAGCGGGGGCATGGGCGCCGCTATCGTAACAGATATAGTGTTCGACCGTAGGCCAGCGGCTCTTCATCCGGTCGACGATCGGCTGGAAGGCCGCATCATAGCACAGCACCCGGTCTTCGGCGTGGTTGACGATATATTCGAGCTGGTCGTCGAACAGGCGCGGGTTCACCGTGTGGAGCACCCCGCCCATCCCTGCAACGCCATACCAGCTGACCAGGTGGCGCGAATGGTTCATGGCGAGGCTTGCAACCTTGTCGCCGGGCTTGAGGCCAAGCCGCTGGAGCGCCTGCGCCATCTTGAGCGCATCGGCCCGGATACCCGCCCAATCGGTGCGGGTCTCGCTGCCGTCGGCCCAGCGACTGACGATCTCGCGCCCGCCCGCCTCGCGCGCGGCGTGATCGATCACCGCGGTCACCCGCATCGTCCAGTCCTGCATTGCTCCGAGGCGTGCCATTACTCTCTCCATTCGGGCGCAATCATGTTGCGCATATTGTGTGGGAATCAGCGCGATTGAATGCCCGCAGCCGTTACGCTTGGCAATCGGGCAGCATCACAATCGGAGATGAAATATCAGGCCACCAGCCTGAGATTGCTGCGTCGCTTGAGCGGCACCAGCGCAACGCGCGAAATGCCCGCGACCGAAGCCAGCCGCTCGGCCAATTCGCCGGTCAGCACGAAGTTGCGCCCCAGACGCATATCCACGTCTCCGCCGCCAGCGAGCGTGAGGCGCACAACCACCTCGCCTGAGCCCGTCGGCCGCTCGCCCTGCGCGGCGGCGAGTTCGATCTGGAGTTCGCGCAAGGCCTCGATACTGGCGATATCGGCGGTCAACTCCATCGCCGTCGCGCCGCTGACGGCAGCCAGCGGGCGCGCACCGCGCACGGTGAGACGCGGGGGCTCGTCGGGGTTGGGCGAATCCAGTTCCACCGTCAGCAACAAACACTCGCCCGCCTGCGCCCAGCGTTCGAAATCGGGCACCAGCGCCTCTTCAAAGCAGGCGGCCGAGAACTGGCCCGAGGCATCGGAGAAATCCGCGCGCACGAAGGTGCCGCCCTTGCGGGTGCGGGCCTTGGTGATCCCTTCGACCAGCACCGCCATCACCGCCGTGCCGCGCCCGCCCGCTGGCGCGCCCGCTTCCATCAGGCTCTGATAGGTGCGCGCACCATTGGCACTCGCCGCCTCGCGATATTGCTGCACCGGATGGGCGGAGAAGTAGAAGCCGAAATTCTCGCGCTCCTTCGCCATCTTCTCAGGGCGGCTCCACGGTTCGGTCGGCTGGAGACGCAGGTCTTCTGCTGGCCCCGCATCACCGCCGAACAGCCCGGCCTGCCCGCTGGAGCGTTCCCGGATCGCTGCGTCTGCGACTGCCATCAGCATATCGGCATTGGCGAACAGCAGCGCGCGGTTGGGCTCCAGCCCGTCGAACGCACCGGCGCAGATCAGCCCTTCGAGCTGGCGGCGGTTCATCGTGCCCTGCGGCAGGCGCTCGAACAGATCCTTGAGACTGGTGTAAGGCCCGCCCGCCTTGCGCTCGGCCACAATGGCCTCCATCGCCTTTTCGCCGACATTGCGGATGCCAGCGAGCGCATAGCGCACGGCGTACCCCTCATCGGTCTGCTCGACCGTGAATTCCGCCTCGGAAGCGTTGATGCACGGCGCAAGCACCTGCACGCCGCCCTGTCCGTTGGGGTAGCGGCGAGCATCATCGACGAAGACATTCAGCTTTTCCGACTGGTGCATATCGAAGCACATCGAGGCAGCGTAGAATTCTTCCGGGTAATGCGCCTTCATCCACGCGGTCTGGTAGGCAAGCAGCGCGTAAGCTGCGGCGTGCGACTTGTTGAAGCCGTAGCCTGCAAACTTGTCGATCAAGTCGAACAGTTCATTGGCGCGCTTGGGTTCGATGTCGGAAACCGCCTTGCAGCCTTCGACAAAGCGCCCGCGCTGGGCGTCCATCTCAGCCTGCACCTTCTTGCCCATCGCGCGGCGCAGCAAGTCTGCGTCGCCGAGCGAGTAACCGGCAAGCACCTGAGCGGCCTGCATGACCTGTTCCTGATAGACGAAGATGCCGTAGGTCTCGGCAAGGATGCCTTCGAGCTTGGGGTGCGGATATTCGATCGGCACCTGCCCCGCCTTGCGCTGGCCGAACAGTGGGATGTTGTCCATCGGGCCGGGGCGATAGAGCGAGACGAGCGCGATGATGTCGCCGAAGTTGGTCGGCTTCACCGCCTTGAGTGTGCGGCGCATCCCTTCGGATTCGAGCTGGAACACCCCCACGGTGTTGCCCGCCTGCATGAGATGATACACCTCGGCATCATCGAGCGGCAGCGCGCCCAGATCGATGGAAATGCCGCGCGCTTCAAGCAAGTCGGTGGCCTTGCGCAGCACCGACAGGGTCTTGAGGCCGAGGAAGTCGAACTTCACAAGGCCAGAGCTTTCGACATACTTCATGTCGAACTGCGTCACCGGCATATCGGAACGCGGGTCGCGGTAGAGCGGCACCAGCTGCGCCAGCGGCCTATCACCGATCACCACGCCCGCCGCGTGGGTCGATGAATTGCGCGGCAGGCCTTCCAGCTGCATCGCTAGGTCGACGAGGCGTTTCACCTCCTTGTCGTTGTCATACTCGCGCTTGAAATCGGCCGCACCGTTAAGCGAGCGCGGCAGGGTCCATGGGTCGGTCGGATGGTTGGGCACCATCTTGCACAGCCGATCGACCTGACCGTAGCTCATCTGCAAGATGCGCCCGCAATCGCGCAGCACCGCGCGGGCCTTCAATTTGCCGAAGGTGATGATCTGCGCAACGTGATCGCCGCCGTACTTGCGCTGGACGTAGCGGATGACCTCGCCGCGGCGGGTTTCGCAGAAGTCGATATCGAAGTCGGGCATCGACACGCGTTCCGGGTTGAGGAAGCGTTCGAACAGCAGGCCCAGTTTGATCGGGTCAAGATCGGTGATGGTGAGTGCCCATGCGACCGCCGAGCCCGCGCCCGAGCCGCGCCCCGGCCCTACCGGGATGCCATTGTCCTTGGCCCACTTGATGAAGTCGGCAACGATCAGGAAGTAGCCGGGAAAGCCCATCTTCACGATCACGTCGATCTCGAATTCGAGGCGGTCGAAATAGACGCGGCGCTCGTCTTCGGTGAGATCGGGATAGGCGGCAAGGCGCGCTTCCAGCCCGGCCCGCGAATCCTCCGCCAGCATCCGCGCCTCGCCTGCCAGATCGCCCGCAAGGCTCGGCAGGATCGGCTTGCGGTACGGCGGCGCGAAGGCGCAGCGCTGGGCGATCACAAGCGTGTTGGCGGTCGCCTCGGGGAGATCGGCGAAGGCCTCCTCCATCATGCTCGCCTGCTTGACGAAGGCCTGCGGATTGGAGCGCGGGCGATCATCCGCATCGATCTGGGTGGAGTTGGCGATGCACAACATGGCGTCATGCGCCTTGTGCATATGGGGTTCGGCAAAGTTCGCGGGGTTGGTGGCGACCAGCGGGAGATCGCGGGCATAGGCGAGGTCGATCAGCGCATCCTCAGCCCGCTCGCAGACGGAATCGCCCGCGCGCGCCAGTTCGATATAGAGCCGGCTCGGGAACAGCGCCTGCAAACGGTCGGCAAGCCTTTCGGCGGCGTCCTGCTGCCCCTCCGCCAGCAGCCGCGTCAGCCCGCCCTCGCCCGCTCCGGTGAGCGCGATCAAGCCGTCAGTGCGGCCTTCCAATTCGGCGAGCGTGACGTGCGGATCGCGTTCGAGCGGACGATCAAGATGCGCGGCCGAGACGAGGTGGCACAGGTTGTCATAGCCTGCATTGTCCTGCGCAAACAAAGGCAGGTAGTCGACGAGTGTTCGCGCCTCATCCCGCGCCACGCCCAGCAGCGTGCCGATGATCGGCTGCACCCCTTCGCCCTTGCACGCGGCGGCGAAAGCCATGATCCCGTAAAGGCCATTCCTGTCGCAGATCGCGATCGCCGGAAAGCCGCGCTCCTTCGCCAGCTTGGCGATGTCCTTGGGATCGATCGCCCCTTCGAGCATCGAATAGGACGACAGCACACGCAAGGGAACGAAGGGGGCGAAGGGCATGGAGCGCAATGTAGGAATTTGCGCCGATTCCCGAAAGCGCGCCGCCCGTTAATTCTCCACAGGCGAAGGATAAGTCAGAGCAGCTTCTCGATGTCCTTGGCAATCGCCTCGGGCTTGTCGGTCGGCGCATAGCGTTTCACCACGTTGCCCTTGCGGTCGATCAGGAACTTGGTGAAGTTCCACTTGATCGCGGTGGTGCCCATCAAGCCCTTCTTCTCGGACTTCATCCAATCGAACAGCGGCGAGGCATCGGCGCCGTTGACGTCGATCTTGGCCATCAGCGGGAAGGTGACGCCGAAATTGATCTTGCAGAACTGCTCGATCTCCTCGGCATTGCCCGGCTCCTGCCCGCCGAACTGGTTGCAGGGAAAGCCGAGCACTTCGAAGCCCTTGTCCTTGAAGCGCTGATACAGCGCCTCAAGCCCGTCGTATTGCGGAGTAAACCCGCACTTGCTGGCGGTGTTGACCACCAGCAGCACGGTGCCGAGCTTTGCCGACAGGTCGAGCGGTTCGCCCTTGTTGGTGGTGACGGTGAAATCGGCAATCGTGGTCATGCGAGGCCTTCCTGTTTTGCAAGTGCGAGAATTTCGCTCACCCCGAGTGATTGTCCGCCCGCGACCGCGATCACCAGCCGTGCCCGCTGGGCGCTATCCATCGCCGCAACTTCGGCCACGACATCGCGCAAGGCGCCTGTCTTGAGCTCGGTGAAGTTGTATTGCAGCTCCGAGCCATCGTCATCGCGCTCGTGCAGCGTCGCCTCGGCATCCCAATCAAGTCCGGACATGGCATCCCCCCTCAACGTCCTCGTGCTGGTTCGCACGAGCGCGGCAGCGGATCAACCGTCCATCGCAGCAGGGCCGCAAATGGCCCAGCCGTCAGACCAGGACGCCATCCTTGAGCCGCACGACCCGGTCCATCCTCGCAGCAAGGCGTTCATTGTGGGTCGCCACCAGCGCCGCGCTGCCCTCGCCGCGCACCAGCGCGAGGAATTGTTCGAGCACGGCGTCGGAGGTGTTCTCGTCAAGGTTCCCGGTCGGCTCGTCGGCCAGCACCAGCGTCGGACGGTTGGCGAGCGCGCGGGCGACAGCAACGCGCTGCTGCTCGCCGCCCGAAAGCTGGCTGGGCCGGTGGGTCAGCCGCTCGCCCAGGCCGAGGCTGGCGAGCAAGGCATCGGCGCGTGCTTGCGCGTCCTCACGGCTGGTGCCGAGGATCATCTGCGGCATCACCACATTTTCCCGCGCGTTGAAATCGGGCAGCAGGTGGTGGAACTGGTAGACAAAGCCGAGATGCTCGCGCCTGAGCCGGGTGCGTTCGTCCGATGTCATGCTCTCGGCGCGTTGGCCGGCAATGCTGATCGAGCCTTCGAAGCCCCCCTCCAGCAGACCCACGGCTTGCAACATGGTCGACTTGCCCGATCCCGAAGGCCCGAGCAGCGCCACGATTTCCCCCGGCATGATGTCGAGTTCGACCCCGCGCAGCACTTCGATGCGCGTATCGCCCTGCTGAAAGGCGCGCTTCAGCCCCTTGAGGCTGACGATGGGGGCACCACTATTCATAACGCAGCACCTGCACGGGATCGGTATTGGCCGCCTTCAAGGCCGGGTAGAGCGTCGCAAGGAAGCTCATCCCCAAGGCAAGGGCGACGATCCCTGCCACCTCCCACGGATCAGTGCGCGAGGGCAGTGTGGAGAGGAACCGCACCTCCGGATCCCAGATCTGCTGGCCGGTGGCAAAGGCGATGAAGGCGACAATCGGCTCGCGGAAGAACAGCACCACCGCGCCCAGCACCAGCCCCGATACCGTCCCGATCGCACCCACCGTGGTGCCGGTGGTGACGAAGATCTTGAGCATCGAGCGCCGCGTTGCGCCCATTGTGCGCATGATCGCAATGTCGCGGGTCTTGGCGCGCACCAGCATCACAAGGCTGGAGAGAATGTTGAAGGCCGCGACCAGAACCATGAAAGACAGGGCAAAGAACATCGCCACGCGCTCGACCTGCAAGGCTTCAAACAGCGCCGCGTTCATCGATTTCCAGTCGGCGATCACCGCGCGGCCCGACAGGCGCTCGGCGGCGGGCGCGAGGATTTCGCCGACCTTGTCCGGATCATCGACGGTCACTTCAATCTGCGCCACCGAATCGCCCATCAGCAGCAGGCTCTGCGCCTCGGCGAGCGGGAGCATCACGAATTTCTCGTCGAAGGTGTAGATCCCGACCTCGAAGATCGCGCCGACCTTGTAAGGGAGCTGGCGAATGGTGGTGCCGAATGGCGTGGTGCGCCCGGCCGGGTTGATGATGGTGATGCTGTCGCCCACCCGGATGCCGAGGTTCTGTGCCAGCCGGCTGCCGATGGCGACGCTGCGCAAGCCATCCTCACCGGGCGGAGCATAGAGGCTGGCAATGTCGCCGAGCAGCACCTTGTCGCCGACCGTCTTCAGATCCGTGTCGGTCTGGCCGCGCAGAAAGATCGCCTCGACACTGCCCTTGTAGCTGATCAGCAGCGGCTTTTCGATCATCGGCGAGGCCGCCGTGACGCCCGGGGTCTTCACGAGATCATCCATGACCCCGCGCCACTGCTCGATCCGCCCGTCATAGCCCTGCACCACCGCATGGCCATTCAGCCCGGTGATCTTGTCGAGCAATTCGCCGCGAAAGCCGTTCATCACGCTCATCACGATCACCAGCATCGCGACCGAGAGCATCACCACGCCGACCGAAATCCCGGCGACCAGCGCAATGAACGCCTCGCCCTTGCCCGGCCAGAGGTAGCGCTTGGCGATCATCCATTCGAAGGGGGAAAGCATGAGAGGTGTAAGGCGCCCTGAAACTTAGGTTCCTTGCGCCTGTAAGGCCGCCCGCACGCCCCGGCAATCCCCGCCGCATCAGGCCGCGCCAGCCCCGCTGTCACAGACCGGTCGCCAAAAAGGCGCGCATGGCAACATCGCTTCCCCTTGTAATTGATCCGTCACATCGCCATTGGGGCGTTGCGCCGCAGGGGCCCATTTCACGGAACTGTCTGGTGATGCCGATGACACCGCTCAATGTGACCCACCCCTTCCTCGATGCCGATGGCGACAAGCTGCGCGAGGAATGCGGGATTTTCGGCGTGATCCGCGCCAATGATGCTTCCGCGACCACGGCATTGGGCCTCCACGCCCTCCAGCACCGCGGGCAGGAAGCGGCCGGGATCGTCAGCTATGACGGCAAGGAATTCTACGCCAGCCGCGGGCTTGGCCATGTGGCCGAGAATTTCTCCAGCTCCGATGCCATCGCCGCCCTGCCCGGCCACATGGCAGCAGGTCACGTGCGCTATTCGACCACGGGCGGATCGGGTCTGCGCAACGTCCAGCCGCTTTACGCTGAACTGGCGAGCGGCGGTTTTGCGGTGGCGCATAATGGCAACATCTCGAACGCCATGATGCTGCGCACCGACCTTGTCACCAAGGGGTCAATCTTCCAGTCAACTTCGGACACCGAGGTGATCATCCACCTCGTCGCCACCTCGCGCTATCCCACCATTGCCGACCGGCTGGTGGACGCGCTGCGGCTGGTCGAGGGTGCCTATGCGCTGATCGTGATGACCCCCGAAGGCATGATCGCCTGCCGCGATCCGCTCGGCATCCGCCCGCTGGTGATGGGGCGGATGGGCGATGCGATCCTGTTCGCCTCCGAAACGGTCGCCTTCGACGTGGTCGGCGCGGAAGTGATCCGCGAGATCGAACCGGGCGAGCTGGTGCTGGTCGACTTTGCCGGTGAGATCCGCTCGGTTCGTCCCTTCGGCAACCCAGCCCCGCGCCCCTGCATCTTCGAGCACGTCTATTTCAGCCGCCCTGACTCCGTGTTCGCGGGCCGCTCGGTCTATGAGGCGCGCAAGGCCATCGGCACCCAGCTTGCCATCGAAGCACCGTGCGAGGCTGATCTCGTCGTTCCCGTGCCCGACAGCGGGGTGCCTGCCGCGCTCGGCTTTGCGCAGGCTTCAGGCCTGCCGTTCGAACTCGGCATCATCCGCTCGCATTATGTCGGGCGCACCTTCATCCAACCGGGTGATGGCGCGCGCCATTCGAGCGTCAAGCGCAAGCACAACGCCAACCGCGCGCTGGTTGAAGGCAAGCGCATCGTGCTGATCGACGATTCGATCGTGCGCGGCACCACCAGCCTCAAGATCGTCGAGATGATGCGCGAGGCAGGCGCGCGGGAAGTCCACTTCCGCGTCGCCAGCCCGCCGACGGCCCATTCCTGCTTCTACGGGGTCGACACGCCGGAACGCTCGAAGCTCCTCGCGGCGCGCATGGAGCTGGAGCCGATGCGGGAATTCATCAAGGCCGACAGCCTCGCCTTCATCTCGATCGACGGGCTCTACCGCGCGGTCGGGAAGCAGGGCCGCGACAAGGCCTGCCCGCAGTTCTGCGACGCCTGCTTCACCGGCGAATACCCGACCTCGCTTACCGACCTCGCGCTCGCGGAAGCCAAGACCGCCGAGCTTCCCTTCGCTGATCCCAAGGCTGCCTGACCCATTATGACCGACACCTCCACCGCCAAGCCGCTCGCCGGCCAGACCGCGCTTGTGACCGGTGCCAGCCGCGGGATCGGTGCCGCCACCGCCAAGGCGCTGGCTGCGGCAGGCGCGCACGTCATTCTGGTGGCGCGCAAGGTCAAGGCGCTGGAAGCGATCGAGGATGAGATCCACGCTCTGGGCGGCACCTCGACCATCGCGCCGGTCGATCTGATCGAACCCGACGCCGTCAGCCGCCTCGCCGCTGCGATCGCCGGACGGTGGGACACGCTCGACATCATGGTGCTAGCCGCTGCCTATCTGCCCGAGCTGACCCCGGCCTCGCAGATGGAGCCCAAGCAGTTCAACCAGGCGCTGCTGACCAATGTGGTCGCGACCCAGGCGCTGATCGCAGGGTTCGATCCGCTGCTGCGCCATGCCAAGGCGGGCAAGATCATCGGCCTCACCAGCAGCGTCGGCGCAGCGCCCCGGCCCTATTGGGGGGCATACAGCGCCACCAAGGCGGCCTTCGACAATCTGCTGGCGACCTATGCGGCAGAAGTCGAACGCCTCAGCCCGCTGCGCGTGGCGATCATCGACCCCGGCGCGACCCGCACCGAGATGCGCGCGCGTGCCTATCCGGGCGAAGACCCGCAGACGGTAAAGGCACCCGAAGTCGTCGCCGAGCGGCTCGTGGCGCTGCTGACCGAAGGTTTCCCGGCGCTGCACCGCGAACGGATCGACTGACCGCGTTTCTCGGGCGGTCTCCCTACCCGGCCGTTAACCAATGCTCGAAAGTCGCGCTTAACGAAATCTGGCGCAATGACAGCGGTGAACCATTCCGCCGCGAGACCGCTGACGCCAGCACAGGGTTAATGACTATGCCGTCGAGCTCCGACTCCTATCGCACCGCCGCGCAGGAAGATCGCTGCGGCCCGCGCACGCGCCTCACCATCCCCGCAACGCTGCGCGCCTCGGGCGGACGGGCGTTCCAGAGCGTGGTGCATGACCTGTCGATCTCGGGCTTTTCGGCGGCCTCGATCAACCGGATGCACGAAGGCCAGATGTGCTGGCTGACCCTGCCCGGCCTCGAATCGCTCCGCGCCGAGGTGGTGTGGTGGGACAATTGCGTTGTGGGATGCGCCTTTACCGAGCTGCTCAGCCCGATCGTCCACGACAACATCCTCCAGCGCTACAGCAACACCGGCGTCTATCGCCAGATGGGCTAAGGCCGCCCGGCCTGCGGTCTATTTGACCGCAGCCGCAATTTTCCGGCTGAGATCAAGCATCTGCCCACGCTCCGGGCCACCGCTTGCGGTCGCCCAGTTGCCGATATAGGCGACCACCACCTGCTTGTCGGGGAACAGGGTGATCCCCTGCCCGAAGATGCCCTGCGCGCCATAGGTGCCTTGCGGATAGGTCCACCACTGGTAGCCATAACCGAAGCCGCTGTCGCCGAAATCGACGGCGCTGTCGGTCGCCTCGGCGAACCAGCCATTGGGCACCACGCCCTTGCCGCCCTCGAGCGCGAACTGCCCCATGCGGGCGTAATCGGCGAGACGGATCGAAAGGCAGCATCCGCCGATATTCCCACCGCGCGGATCGACCATCCAGAACAGATCGCCCGCAAACCCGGCCGGATCGACGATCTTGGCCTTGGCATATTCCGCCAGCGGCTTGCCGACGGCGTTCTCGACCAGCAGGCCGATCAGGTTGGTCTCGCCGGTCTTGTAGACCCACTTCTTGCCCGGCTCGGCCTCGCGCGGGAGCGCCTTCATCTGCGCGACGATCGCTTCCGGGCCATACTCGACCACGAAGCGGTTCATCTGGGCGACGTCCGAATTGGGATCGGTGTAGTCCTCGTTCCACTTCACCCCGCTGGTCATGGTCGCGAGCTGGCGCACCGTAACCCCTTCGTAGGCGCTGCCGGCAAGGCCGGGGATATACTTCGTCACCGGATCATCGAGGCTGGCGATATGTCCGTCCTTCACCGCCGCGCCCAGCAAGGTCGAGGTGAAGCTCTTGGCGACCGAGAAGCTCGTCCAGCGATCCTGCGGTCCCATACCGAGGCCATATTCCTCGTGCACCACCTTGCCATCTGCCAGCACCATGACCCCGGCGGTGTCCGTCGCCTTGATCAGTGCGGAGATCTCTGCCCGCAGCGCATCAGGCAGCGGCGCGCCCTGTGGCAGCGCGCGCGGGGTCGCCGCAGCAGCGACTTCGTGACCGGCAAACCACTGTTCCATCGCGCGGAACCGCTCGGCGCGCTGCGCATCGCTCCAGAACAGCACCGCCAGATCGGCCGGATCGCGCGCGGGTGGCTGGGTCATGCGGGCATCCGGAGTGGCCGGGCCATGCTCCTCGGCCTGAGCCCCGGTCGCAACGAGCAGCACAGCCAGCGCGGCACGCGACACCGCAACCCTGAAAACACCCATGATCTCACCCTCTCTCTATTCGCTGAGAGGCTGCATAGGCCTTCGCGGGCGGCACGGGCAAGTCCCCGTCAGCCCGCCTTGATCGTCTTCAGCGCCGCCAGTGCCCGCTCGCGTGCGGCCTTGTGGGGCACGATCTTGCGCGGGTACCCCGCCGGGCGGCGTCCGAATTCTTCGGGGTCGTGGACATAGGGCTCCTCCAGCCCCTTCAATTCCGGCACATAGGTGCGGATATAGCGGGCGGCGTCGAACTTTTCCGACTGGCTGAGCGGCGCCATGATCCGGCTGAACATATTGCTGTCCACCCCTGTCCCGGCGGTCCACTGCCAGTTGGTGGCGTTGGAGGCGTAGTCGGCATCGCACAGCGTATCCCAGAACCACTTTTCGCCCTCGCGCCAGTCGATCAGCAGATGCTTGATGAGGAAACTCGCGGTGATCATCCGCACGCGGTTGTGCATCCAGCCGGTCTGCCACAGCTGGCGCATCCCGGCATCGACGATGGGGTAGCCGGTGCGGCCTTGCTGCCATGCCTTCAGGTCGCGCGCGGCGGCCGGATCGGTCGCGGGATGGCGCCAGGGGAAGCGGTCGAAGTCCTCGCGGTAGTTCTGGGTGGCGTAGGCAGGGAACTGGTAAATCGCGTTCTGCGAATAATCGCGCCAGATCAGCTCGCCTTCGAAGGTTTCCCAGCCTTTGGTTTGGCGATCCTTGAAGCGGTGCCAGATCTGGATCGGCGAAATCTCGCCGAAATGCAGGTGCGGGGAGAGTCTCGAGACCTTGTCGACACTCGGCAGGTTCCGCTTGTCGTCATAGTCGTCGACGTCCGCTTCCCATGCGGCGAGGCGCGCGTGGGCGGCGTTCTCGCCCACCTGCCAGAAGTCGCGCATTCCCCCAGCCCAATCGGGTTTGGTCGGGAGGAGGTTCCATGACGCCAAATCGTCCGAGGCGGGCCAGCTGGCGGGGGCTTCAAGGCGTTCGGGCGCGGGGACTTCGGAGCGCGGCGGAAATTCGGCGCGGACGGCGCGGCTGAAGGGGGTGTAGATCTTGTACTGCCCGCCCGTACCGGTGGTGATGCTGCCCGGCGGCATGAGGTAGTTGCCGTGGTGCAATTGCAGGTCGAGGCTCTTGGCCAGCTTGCGCTCAGCGTTCAGCCACCACGGTTCGTAGTGGCAATTTGCGTGAATGGTGGCCGCGCCGACCTCTGCCGCAAGCTTGTTGAGTTGCGCGACCGCCTCTCCGCGCCGCAGGATCAGCTTGCTGCCCTTGGCCTCAAGGCTCTCGGCAAGGCTCGCCAGCGAATGATGCAGCCACCAGCGCGAGGCACCGCCATAGGCGTGGTGCTTGGGGCTCTCGTCATCGAGGACATAGACCGCGATCACAGGGCCAGCCTTGGCGGCGTGGTAGAGCGCAGGATTATCGGCAAGGCGCAGATCGCGCCGCAGCCATAGGATTTGGGGATGGGGCATTGGGTTCTGATTTTCTCTCGTCATTGCGAGGCGACGCAGTCGCCGTGGCAATCCATGGCCGAACGGTTCGGTCCATGGGTTGCTTCGCTTCGCTCGCAATGACGAATTAGGGGCTGGGAAGTTCCTCGCACCGCACATCCGGGAGCGCGAGGCTGAACCTGTCCCCCACCCGCGGGTCGATAAAGCGCGCATCGCGAAGGATCACCGAGCCGTCCTCGGCGCGCTCTGGTAGGGGAGCCCTTAACCATATGAGAAAGGCATCAAGTTCCGAATTCGTGAGCCGCTCCTGTGACAGGTCAGGGATTCGGCACGGCACCACGCTCAACTTGTTGGGAAATTCCCCGATCTGGTTCGTTGAGCTTTCTAGAGTGAGCCACCACACGCCATTGTCGCGGATCAGGACTTCGCGATCAAAAAAGATGATAGGTCGAGGGTTGGCGATAACGCCCTCGCTTAGTCCCAGCGACTCTTGCGTCTCGCGGACGACATGCTGCGTAATCGCCCAATTGACCCCGATATAGGCCAGCACCGCCACAATCCCTACCCGCGCAGGCCGCGCCCACTTCGCCGCCCCCGCCTTCTCCCGCCGCCGCGAGACCCACACGCTCGCGACCAGCATCGCCCACAGCCACGGGTCGACGATGAACAGCGTATCGCCGTAGAACCATTGCGAGGAGAACGGCTCCAGCAGGCGGATGCCGTAGACGTTGAGCCAGTCGAAGAAGGGGTGGCTGAGACACCCGATGAACGCCATCGCGTAGAGCCAGCCGAAGCGCACCGGCAGCCGCCCCTCGGGCCGGGTGCCGCGCTTGGTCTGCCAGCGGTCGAAGGCCCACAACAGCCCCGCCAGCACCAAAGGCAGCAGCACCAGCGCGGGCGGGCCGTGGGTGATGCCTCTGCGGAAGGCCAGGTGCTCGGTGCCCTCCAGCCAGAAGAAGCACGCCGCGTCCACATCGGGCAGGTTCGCGCCGATGATCAGCGCCGGCATGGCAAGGCCGGTGGTGCGCTTCAGCCCCGCCTGCCCCAGCACCGCGCCGACCAGGCTATGTGTCAGATTGTCCATCGCGTTTCAGGCTAGCGCGGCGCTCGCATTCAAGCGAGTGGAAATCGCCCGCCTGCTCGCCTATCGCACCGCCAAAGACACGGGAGAGAACCACGATGACCGACGCGCCCTATATCCGCCCCGACATGAAGGCCTTCCTCGACATGATGGCGCAGGTGAACGGGCCGAAGATGGCCGACATGACGCTCGAAGAGGCGCGCGATTCCTATGTGAAGATGCACGGCATCGCCGACCGTCCCGCGCGGGCGCTGCCGGTGATCCGCGACCTTGCCTGCCCCGGCCCGAATGGCGACATTCCCCTGCGCCTCTACGACGCGCGCGAGAGCCGCGAGCAGCCCACCCCCGTCATCACCTTCTACCACGGCGGGGGCTTCGTGATTGGCGACCTCGAAACCCACCACGCGCTCTGCACCGAGATTGCCGCGCTGATCGATCTGCCGCTGGTGGCGGTGCATTACGCGCGCGCCCCTGAAGCGCCCTTCCCCGCCGCGATCCTCGATTGCGAGGCGGCGACGCGCTGGGTGGCAGGCAGCCCCGACGAACTGGGCCTGACCGCCTCCGGGATCATCACCATCGGCGATTCGGCGGGCGGCAATGCCACGGTGGTGGTGAGCCAGCTGCTGGGCGCAAACCCGGCCGCTGTCCCCGTCCTCCTGCAAGTGCCGATCTTCCCGCTGGTGGCCGACGCCAATGGTTCGGAGAGCATGGCAGCCTTCAGCGAAGGCTTCCTCCTCACCGCCGACACCATGGCATTCTTCGATGCGGCCTATGGCGCCGACCGCGCAGACCCGCGCGGCTTCCCGATCCTGGGCGATCACAGCAATGCCCCGCCCACAATCGTCGTCACCGCCAGCCTCGATCCGATCCGCGATTCGGGCCGCGCCTATGCCAAGGCGCTGGTCGATGCGGGGCGCGACTGCGTGTTCATCGAAATGCGCGGGGTGACGCACAGCTTCACCAACCTGCGCCAGATGGTGCCGAGCACCCAAGCCGATCTCGAACGCGTGATCGCGGCGATGCGCTTCATGCTGGAGAACCCGGCGTGATCGACCCCGAAAGCCTCCCCTACCGCCCCTGCGCGGGCTTCATGCTGGTGAACGCCGAGGGCAAGGTCTTCGTCGGCCAGCGGATCGACCCTTCCGCGCACGGCTTCTGGCAGATGCCGCAAGGCGGGATCGACAAGGGCGAGGACATTCGCGCCGCCGCCCTGCGCGAGCTGGAGGAGGAAGTGGGCGTTCCCGCCCACATGGTCGACGTGATCGGCCAGACCTCGCGCCCGATCCGTTACGACTTGCCGCCCGAACTGCTCGGGCGGGTATGGAAGGGCAAGTATCGCGGGCAGGAACAATACTGGTTCCTCGGCCGGTTCCTCGGCGCGGATGCCGACATCGACCTCGAAGCCCACGATCCGCCCGAATTCAATGAATGGCGCTGGATCGACCCCGAACAGCTGCCCGAGCTGATCGTGCCCTTCAAACGCGCTGTCTATGAAGAGGTGCTGGCGGAGTTCCGCGACCTGATCTGAACCGTCAGTTCGAAGCCGGCGCGTCCTCGGCCTTGCTTTCGATGGCGAGGCGCGGGGACGGCCCGCGCGCGATGCTCGATTGCAGCGCGACCGTTTCGGGGCAATCATCCCCGCACAGCGATTGCAGCTTGGCGAGGTTCTTCTTCGCCTTTTCGAGCGCGCCCTTTTCCACCAGCGCGGCGCCTTCGCCCGAGATCGCGGCAACATTGCCCGGATCGCGGCTCAACGCTTCGCGGTAATAGCGGATCGCCTTGCCTTGCAGGCCTTGCTGGCGCGCCGCATCGGCGAGGTTGATGAAGATCGGCGTATAGGCCGGATCGACCGCGAGTGCGGCTTCGAACGCGTCGATCGCGGCCTGCGCATCGCCTGCAGCCAGCGCCGCTTGCCCTTGCGCGATCAGCGCCGCTGCCTGCGGATCGGGTGTGCCGACATCGCCCGCGTGCGAGATGCTCGCCGTGATGGCGAGGCACAGGGACAGGGCAGCAGCAGCGGGCGCGAAACGCATGAAAAGCTCCTTCAGTGCATGAGACCGGGAACCGAGAGGCTGGACCATATCATGCGAGGCTATCATGGTGAACGCAAGCAGGCGATGAAAAAACCATCGGTGCCATCGTGGAGCGGATCGAGCCGGATACCCGCGCCGCGCGGACGACCGAGCGGGAGGGTGAGCGGCTCCGCGCGCCAGCCCGGATGGCGGGCCAGGAAGGCGGCAATGCGGTCGGCCCCTTCGGCATCGAGCACCGAACAGGTGACAAAGGCAATGGTGCCGCCAGAGCGCGTCAGCTGCGCGGCCAGATCGAGCACGTGATCCTGCAAGGCGTTGAGCCGCGCGAGTTCTGCCGGATCGAGCCGCCAGCGCCCCTCGGGGCTCCTACGCCATGTCCCGCTGCCTGAACACGGCGCATCGACCAGCACGTGATCGGCCTTGTTCGCCCATGGTTGGAGGGCGCGCATCTCGCGGCCGGGATCGAGCAGCACGGTATGATCCACCGCCGCGCCCGCCCGCGCGGCGCGAGGCGCGAGGTTGCCGAGGCGGCGCTTGTCGGTGTCGGCCGCGACAAGGCTCGCAGCATTGCCCAGACGGGCGGCCAGCGCCAGCGTCTTGCCCCCGCCGCCTGCGCACAGGTCGATGATCGTGTCGCCCGCCGCCACCGGCAGCGCCTCGACGATCAGCTGGCTGCCCAGATCCTGCACTTCGATGAGACCTTGTTCGTAAGCCTCCCATTGTTCGACCGGAGTGCCGGTCGCAAACCGCAGGCCTTGCGCGCTGGCGAGCGGCTCGCCCGCTTCGGGGAGCGCCAGCCCTTCGCGGTCGGCCTTCAGCGCATTGACCCGCACATCGAGCGGCGCGCGGCCCAGCAGCGCGGCGATCTCGCGCCCGCCGAGGCCTGAGGCGCGCAAGGCGGCGGCGAGCCACTTGGGGGCAAGGCCGGAATTGGCGGCTTCCTCGTTCTCCGCGCGGGGTGCGGGGCCATGGGGCGATCCGTCGAACAGCGCGGCCAGCGCTTCGTCCTGTCCCGCCACCGCCAGCATCGCCGCCCGCCCGCTGGCAGGCACCGGCCCGCACAGGCGGATTGCGCGATAGACCAGATCGCGCACCGCCCGCCGATCCTTCGACCCGGCATAGCGGCGCGCGCGGAAGTAGTCGGCGATGATGCGGTCAGCGGGCGCGCCCTTGCTGCGGGCGGACGCGATAATGGTATCGAGCAGCTCGATCGCCGCCTGTATTCTAGCGGCGGGGGTCATATCGAGGCCTCAGCGTGTGGGATAATTGGGCGCTTCGCGGGTGATCGCAACATCGTGGACGTGGCTTTCCGAAAGCCCCGCATTGGTGATCCGCACGAACTGCGCGCGCTCCTGAAGGTCGGTGATGGTGCGCGAGCCGGTGTAGCCCATCGCTGCCTTGATCCCGCCGACCAGCTGGTGGACCACGTCGGCCGCCGGGCCCTTGAACGGCACCTGCCCCTCGATCCCTTCGGGCACCAGCTTCATGGCGGAAACATCCTGCTGGAAATAGCGGTCAGCCGAACCGCGCGCCATCGCGCCGACGCTGCCCATGCCGCGATAGGCCTTGTAGGAGCGGCCCTGATAGAGGAACACCTCGCCCGGGCTTTCGGTGGTGCCCGCGAGCATCGAGCCGATCATCACGGAGGAAGCACCCGCCGCCAACGCCTTGGCGGCATCGCCGCTGGTGCGCAGGCCGCCATCGGCGATCACCGGGACGCCCGACTTCGCCGCCTCGGCAGCGCTCTCCATGATCGCGGTCAGCTGCGGCACGCCCACGCCCGCGACGACGCGGGTGGTGCAGATCGAGCCCGGGCCGATCCCGACCTTGACCGCATCGGCCCCGGCATCGACCAGCGCGCGGGTCGCCTCTGCGGTGGCGACGTTGCCCGCGATCACCTGTACCCGGTTGGAGAGCTTCTTCACCCGGTCCACCGCGCGGGCGACTTCGATGTTGTGGCCATGGGCGGTGTCGATCACGATCACGTCGACCTCGGCATCGACCAGCGCTTCGGTGCGCGCGAAACCCGCATCGCCCACCGTGGTCGCCGCCGCCACGCGCAAGCGGCCGGTGCCGTCCTTGGTGGCGTGGGGGTAATTCACCGCCTTCTCGATATCCTTGACCGTGATGAGGCCGATGCAGTGGAAGGCATCATCCACCACCAAAAGCTTCTCGATCCGGCGGGCGTGGAGCAGGCGGCGCGCTTCTTCCTGACCGGTGCCGAGGGGCACGGTGGCAAGGTTCTCGGTCGTCATCAGCTCGCGCACGGGCTGCGCCGGGTTCTCGGCAAAGCGCACGTCGCGGTTGGTGAGAATGCCGACGAGCTTGCCGCCCGCGTCCACCACCGGAATGCCGCTGATGCGGTTGGCCTGCATCAGCGCCTGCGCCTCGCCCAGCGTCGCATCGGGGCCGATGGTGATGGGGTTGACCACCATCCCGCTCTCGTAGCGCTTGACCGCACGCACCGCGGCGCATTGCGCGTCGATGTCGAGATTGCGGTGGAGCACCCCGATCCCGCCCAGCTGCGCCATGGCAATCGCCATGTCGGCCTCGGTCACGGTGTCCATCGCCGAGGACAGGACGGGGATGTTGAGCCGGATGTCGCGCGTCAGGCGGGTCGAGGTATCAGCCATGCTCGGCAGGACGCTGCTCTCCGCCGGGCGGAGCAAAACGTCATCGAAGGTCAGACCGAGCGGGATATCCATGAGCGCCACTTTCGCATGAGTATGAGAGGTGCATCTCCTCTGGCGGGAGATTCGTGGCGGCCCATGTAACCGCGCTTTGCGACGAACGCTAGGGGCGCGCCGCAGCCGGTGCCGGATAGCGCGCCGGGTCGGCCACCAGCCGGATCAGCGCCTCGTGCAGCAGCAGATCATCCACCGCCCCGCCCAGCTCCAGCAGGGCTGCCTCGTCCGAGGGGCGGTGATAGTGGCTGGCAATGAACGGATCGAGCACGGCGCGGCTGCCATAGGTGCTGGAAATCAGCACCGTGGGCACGCCCGCCTGCAACAGCACCCAGCCATCCTGACGCTGCAGGAAGCTGTCCGCGAGGCTCTGGTCGCCCAGCACCCGCCCGCGTTGCGCCGCAACCTCATCGATCGCCGCATCGAGAGCGGGCGATTGCCCTCGCCCGATCACGCCCAGCGGGCTGCCCGCGGGCGCGACGGCCATCATGTCGAAATTGAACGCCGCCACAAAGCCCGACAGCGGCACGGGGGTGCCTTTGACAAAGGCGCGCGCGCCCAGCAGCCCGGCCTCCTCGGCGCTCGTGGCGAGCACGTAGACATCGCGCGCCAGCGGCGGCCCGGCCTTCAGCCGCCGGGCCAGTTCCAGCATCATCGCGATCCCGCTGGCATTGTCGGCCGCGCCGTTGCAGATCCGGTCGGGGGCTTCGTAGCCGGCGCATTCGCCGAGATGATCCCAATGCCCGAGCAACAGCACGCCGCCCGATCCGGGCACGGTGCCGGGGATCATGCCGATGATGTTCTGGCTGGGAAATTCGCGGCGGTCAGCGCTCGCTTCGAGGGTGATGGCCAGATTGAGTTCAAGCGGGGCGAAATCAGGTTTGGCAGCCTCGGCCTTCCATTGGTCCCAGCGCTTCGCGCCGAGCACGCGGGCGAGCGCTGCATCGGTGATATAGGCCGAGAGATTGTCGCGCTCCTCGCTGGCGAGCTCAAGCCGGCCGCGCTCCTCCCGGCGGCGCACGGCGGCGAGCGCATCGGCATCAGGAAGCACGGTCACCACGGCCGTGGCGCGCTGGGCGAACAGCGCGTCGCGCCGCGCGGCATCGCGGCCCGGATCGGCGAGCATCAGCACCGCTGCCCCGGCCAACGCATCGCCCAGCACCGACCCGTCGCCATTGCCGACGAACACCACCGGCACCCCCGTCCCCGGCCCACCTGCCGCCAGGGCGCGGCGGCGCGGGGTGAAGACGGCGGCCTCGCTGTCGGTCAGCGTCACCGCACTCCGCCCCTGCCCCAGCGTCAGCCGCCCGCTATGCGGCTCGGTCGCGACCAGATCGACCGGCATCCGCCAATAGGATCCGGGATCATTGGTGCCCGAGACCAGCCCGACCTCGCCGAACCGCCGCTCGAGATATTCATAGGTCGCCCGCCCGCCCGGCGTCCCCGGCTTGCGCCCGGCGAATTCATCGCTGGCAAGCACTGTGATGTCGGCCATCAGCCGCGCTGCGATATCGTCATGCGCGGGATCGGGCGCGACCTCCACCGGCGCGCGCGCGCAGGCTGCGAGCAGCAGGCTTGCCAGCCCGATCAGCCACAGCCGGACGCGCAGGGCGGTCATTCGGCCGTCCAGCCTCCGTCGATGGTGTAATTTGCCCCCGTGATCCCGCGCGCCGCATCGCCGCACAGGAACACCGCGAGCGCGGCGACATCATCGGGGCCGATGAACTGCTTGGTCGGCTGCTTGGCGAGGAGGATGTCGTTCATCACCTGCTCGCGCGTCATGCCGCGCGCGGCCATCGTGTCGGGGATCTGGTTTTCGACCAGCGGCGTCCAGACATAGCCCGGCGAGATGCAGTTGGCGGTGATCCCGTGGGTCGCGAGTTCGAGCGCAATGGTCTTCGTAAAACCCGCCAGCCCGTGCTTTGCCGCGACATAGGCGCTCTTGAACGGCGATGCGGCGAGCGAGTGCGCGCTGGCTGTGTTGATGATCCGCCCCCAGCCCTTCGCCTTCATCCCCGGCACGGCTGCCCGCGTGGTATGAAACGCCGCCGACAGGTTGAGACCGATGATCGCGTCCCATTTTTCGGGCGGGAAATCCTCGACCGGGGCGACGTGCTGCATCCCGGCATTGTTGACGAGGATATCGACCGGGCCGACGTCCGCCATCATGGCAGCGATCGCCGCCGGATCCATCAGATTGGCACCGTTGTAGCCAGCGCCAAGTTCCTCGCACAGCTTGGCAATTTCATCCGCATCGCCCAGCCCGTTGAGAATCACCTCGGCGCCTTCAGCCGCCAGCGCGCGCGCCACGGCGAGGCCGATTCCCGAGGTCGATCCGGTGACAAGGGCGCGCTTGTCCTTGAGCATTCGCCGCATCTCCTGCACGTTTGGCCTATTGGTGTTCGCTTTTGCCGTCCAAACTGCGGCTGTCCAGCAAATTGCTTGAGCGAATGTCATTGCGTTCGTTGGGGTGAGGGAGATTTAGCCGATGCGCCTGGGGCCGTTCGATACCTCGAGGATCAATGTCCGCTCCAGCGATGGCGGCGGCGGCGGGGGGATGGGCCGTGCGGGCGGCGTGGGCTGCGGGACTCTGGTGATTGCCCTGATCGGCGCGGTGGTGTTCGGGCTTGATCCTGCGCAGACCATCGGGCTTGTCCAGTCCGTCCAGCAGCAGAGCGCGCCTGCCTCGCAAGGCGGCGACAGCGGGCAGACGCTCAGCGAGCAGCAGATCTGCACCAGCAGCGATTACGCGCAGGAGGCGTGCAACGCGCTCACCAGCCTCGATGAAACCTGGGCAGCTGCCTTTGCGCGCTCGGGCCTCAGGTTCGAACAGCCCGTGCTAGACCTTTATCAGGGCGGACGGGTCGACACCAAGGGCTGCGGCAGCGCGACGTCAGCCGTGGGGCCGTTCTACTGCCCCGCAGACAAGGGCATCTATATCGACACCAGCTTCTACGACCAGCTCGCCCAGATGGCAGGCACCGGCGGCGATTTTGCGCGGCTCTATGTGATCGCGCATGAATATGGCCACCACATCCAGACCATCACCGGCCTTTCGCCCAAGGTGCGCGAGGCCCAGCAGCGCAACCCTGCCGCCGCCAACCGCCTGCAGGTGGCGATGGAATTGCAGGCCGATTGCTATGCCGGAATGTGGGCGGGCCAGAACCGCAATCTGATCGAGCCGGGCGATCTGGAGGAAGGCCTCAAGGCCGCCAGCGCGATCGGCGACGATACCCTGCAGCGCAATGCCGGGCAGCGTGTGAACCCCGAAAGCTTCACCCACGGCACCAGCCGCCAGCGGATGGAAGCATTGAGGCTCGGGCTGGAGAGCACCGATCTTGCCGCCTGCAATGCCTTTTTCGAAGGATAATGACTGACATGAAGTGCCCCCTCCCCCTTGCTGCCCTGCTTGTCCTTGCTGCGGCTCCGGCCCTGCCCGTCCATGCACAGGCCATGCCCGAGCCCGACGCCGAGGAAGTCGCCAAGACCCCGCTGCGCGATCTCAATATCGACGGACGCGACATACCGGAGGTGCTGCAAAAGGCGGTGCTCAATCCCTATGCGACCGAAGGCCTTGGCAAGTGCAACGCCATCGTCGCTGAAATCGCCGCACTCGATATGGAGCTGGGCGCGGATTACGACATCGCCGAGGACGACGGCGGCGACCGCATCAGCGAAGGGCGGATCGGGCAGAGCATCGTCGGCTCGGTGATCCCGTTTCGCGGCATCCTGCGCGAAGTGACGGGCGCGGCCGATAACGACCGCGCCCTGCGCGCTGCCTATACTGCGGGGATGGCAAGACGCGCATTCCTGAAAGGTCTGGGGCTGGGACGCGGCTGCGCCTACCCGGCCCGGCCGAAGGCGGCGAGCCAGTAACGACCCGCCGCCCCCTCCCCCTGTTTGGGCCTCTGGGTCAGCCTTCCTTTTCGCTCCAGCGGGCGATCTGATTGTCGAGCGTGCGCAGGATCATCTTGCGGGTATCCTCGGGGATGTCCTTGTCGCGGGCGATCTCGGCGCGGGCTTCCTCCAGTCCCTTGCGGGCCGAGGCATAGATGCGCGCTTGACAGATGCTGACGATCTGCACGCCGTCCTTGGTGGTGGTCTCCGACACCTCGTCGCTGCCCGGCTTGCATTCGCGCTTGACGATCACGCGCTGGCTCTGGGCGCTGGCGGCGTCAGCGGCAGCGAAGGCTTCGGCCATGATGCGGGGCAAGTCGGCGCGCACCCGTTCGGCTTCGGCGAGGCCTTCCTGAAGCGCTGCGAACATTTCCGCGCGCTCGGCCTTGTCGGCGGATTCGATGCCTTCGAACTTGCGGGCAATCGCTTCGCCATCGGGCGTAGCGCGGAACACCATGCGGATGCGATGCTCCTTGCCATCTGCATCGCGCCACACCTGTTCAGTGACTTCGGTGTTGGTGGAGGTCGTGGTCGTGCCGTCTTCCTTGATGATGACGACAGTCGGCGGCTCAGGCGCTTCTGGCGCGGCCGGCGGCTCCGGAGCCTCCGGCGCGGACGGGGGTGCGGGCGGTTCGGGCGCTTCGGGCGCTTCCACCGGCGCAGGCTCTGCCTCGCTCGCGGCGTAGCTGATCGAGGCGGTCAGCGGCAGGGCCAGCAGGCCAGCGCCGAGCAGCGCGCGGCCCGCCAGACGGCGACGGGGGGAAAGATCGGACATGGCAAGGCTCCTCAGACGGTGAATGATCGATTTCTCGCCCAGCACCGGGCACGCCATCGGCGCGGTGAGAGCGGCGTGGTGGGCACTGCCGGGCGCAGCGGCAAAGCGGGCGATGAGCGCGCCATAGGCGGCCCGTTCATGGGCTGAGCGATGGGCCATCACCCGCGCATCGCAGGCCGCCTCCTGATCGCGCCGCAGCGCCAGCCAGCCATAGCGGGCGAGCGGATTGAACCAGTGCAGCGCGAACAGCGGCTGGACGCAGATATTGACCAGCAGATCCCCGCCCCGATGGTGCGCCAGTTCATGCGCCAGAGCGAGATCGCGCGCGGCCCGATCATGCAGCGCCAGAAAGCCGGGAGGCAGCGCAATCACCGGGTCGAGCACGCCCATTGCCAGGGGGGCATCGGTCGCAGGGGTCTCGATCAGCCGCACGGGCAGGCCAAGGAAGCCCCGCGCCCGTCCCAGCTCGCGCCCCTCGGCCAGCAGCAGATCGCGCAAGGTGAAGTAGGCGGAAAACCGCAGGGCAAGGAACACCGCCGTGCCGACCAGCCAGATCGCCAGCAGACCTTCGATCACGGGAATATCCGACAAAGCGGCGATAAGGTCGAACCCGGCAGAGGGCGCGGTTGCAGCTTCCGCCGAAATGGGCAGCGGCGCGGGCAGCGCGGTGTCAGGCGCCGTTGCTGCCACCTGCCACAGCGCAGGATCGCTCGCAGTCGCAGACGCATCAGCCATTGGCCCTGCATTTGCGAGCGCTGCGGGCGCCGCCTCGGGATTGGGCGCCATCCATGCAGGCAGCGTCACCGGCGGCACGATCAGCCGCAGCAACGGCAGCGCCCACAGGGCATAGGCCGCCTCGGGGCCGAAATGGCGGGACACCGGGCGGCGCAGCACCAGCACGGCAGCGATCAGCACGCCGGTCCAGGCGAGCGTTTCGATCAGCACCGCGCTCATGACCGCAGCGCCTTGAGCAAGGCCTCGATCTCGGCGAGGTCATCATCGTTCAAGGCCTCGGTCTCGGCGAGATGCGCGACCAGCGAGACCGCGCTGCCGCCGAACAGGCGTTCGACCAAACGGCGCGATTCGCCGCCGACATAATCCTCGCGCGCGATCAGCGGGGTGTAGAGGAACCGCCGCCCATCGGGCTCGGCTTCCAGCGCGCCTTTCTGGACAAGGCGCGAGAGCAGGGTCTTGACCGTGGCGAGGCTCCAGCCGCGCGTGGCGCAGACATCCTCGCACACTTCGGCAGCGGTCTGGCGCGGGCGATCCCACAGCACTTCCATCACCGCGTGTTCGGCCTCGGTGATGCGCTCACCGGGGCGCGGGTTCTGGTCTTCGTCGGGCGCGTTCACGAAAGCGTCTCCCTCGCTGCTGATTACACCTGTAGTCATCACGACTACGCCTGTAAACCTTGCGCGCGGCTGAACAGGGCCCGCCACGGCTTGCGCTTCGTTCAAGCGGCGATACACCCGGACGAATGACATGGAAGCGCGCCCTTGCCACCGCCCTCGCCCTGCTGCTTGCCGCGCCGCTGGCCGCGCAGGAGGAATTCTTCCCCGCGACCGAACCGGTGGAATTCGCCCCGGGCCAGAGCGAAGGCGAAGTGGGTGAGCTGATCTTCCGCGGGGGCGTGGCGATTGCGCCCGACAAGGCTCAGATCGGCGGCATCTCCAGCCTCACCTGGCATGACGGCCAGCTTTACGCCGTGACCGATGATGGCCGCCGTGTGGTGATGACCCCCGATGATCAGGGATCGCGGCTGGTCGATGTCTCGTCGATCAGCCTTGCCCCCTTGCGCGATGCCAAAGGCGGCAAGCTCGGCTCGAAGGAGCGCGGCGATGCCGAGGCGATCACCCGGCTTGCCTCGGGCGAATGGCTGGTCGCCTTCGAGCAGGAACACCGCATCTGGCGCTATGCCGACCTTGCCGGGCCTGCGACGGGCGAGGACAGCCGCGCGGCTGCGCTTCTCGCCGGAGCCGCGCCCAATGAGGGGATCGAAACGCTCGCCGCCTATGATGGCGGGCTGCTGGCTTGCGGCGAATGGGCCGACCCTGCGCGCCCCAACTGCCTGCGGATCACCGACAGCGGCGCTGTGTCCTTCGCCCTGGCAGCGCCCGAAGGCATCGCCGAGGCTGGCGGCGTGCCCACCGATGCCGCGTGCCGCAAGGATGGCAGCTGCTTTGTCCTCTTCCGCAGCTATCAGGCCAGCCAGGGCAACCGCGCGGCGATTGTCGCGCTTGCGCCCGATAACAGCGCGGCCACCCTCGCCGTGCTGACCCCGCCGCTCACCCTCGACAATTTCGAAGGGCTGGCGCTGCGCGAGGAGCCGGGCCACACCTTCCTCTACCTCGCCTCGGACGACAATTTCCGCAATTGCGAGACCCGGCCCGGCGCAGGCTGCCAGCGCACGCTGCTGATGAAGTTCGAGCTGAAGCCCCCGCCCGCCGGCCCCGCGCCGCTCACCGCGCAGGACTTCGGCCCGACCCGCTCGGCGCGCCCCGCCGTCCGCCCCTTCCCCGAAGCCGCGTCAGTCAGCGTGGTGCTCGAAACCAGCCTTGGCCCCATCACCATCGCGCTGGAAACCGAACGCGCGCCCATCACCGCGGGCAATTTCCTGCGCTATGTCGATGAAAAGCGGCTGGACGGGACGACCTTTTACCGCGCGATGGATGTCGCGAGCGCCTATTCCCCCTCAGGCGTGCTGCAGGGCGGCGCGCGCGGCGATCCCAAGCGGGTGCGCGCGCCGATCGCGCATGAGCCGACCAACCTCACCGGCCTCTCGCACACCCACGGCGCAGTCGCGATGGCGAGCCTTGGCGCGGGGACAGCGGACGGCGACTTCTTCATCATGATCGAGGATCAGACCGGCCTTGATGCCGACCCCTCGTCCTCCGACCCGACCTGGCGCGATGGCTATGCGGTGTTTGGCCATGTCACGGCGGGCATGGACATCGTCGCTGCCATCCACGCCGCGCCGCGCGATCCCGAACAGGGCGAGGGGCTGATGAAGGGGCAGATGCTGGCCGAGCCGGTGCGGATCATCACCGCGCGGCGGGCTGCGCCAGCGCCCTAGAGCACCAGCTGCGTCTGGATCACCACGGCCACCGCCTTCCCATCGGCAGCGGTGATGGTGGTCTGCCACACCGACATCCGCCGCCCGGTCTTGAGCGGCCTTGCCACGCCCCGCACAAGGCTGCCGACGGGTGCTGCACCCAGGAAATTGGTCTTGCTCTCGATCGTGGTCGTGCCCTTGGCACCGTCGGGCAGGCAGGCGACCGCGCCCACTGCGCCCAGCGCATCGGCAAAGGCCATGATCGCCCCGCCATGCATTATCCCGCCCGCCGTGCACAAATCATCACGCACCGTGATCTCGCCCTCGACCGCATCGGCGCTGGCGGCGGTGATCTGCACACCCATCAGCTTTGAGAACGGCATGGCGTCGGCGGGGTTCATGGAGGCAGTCCTTGTCTATTTCGGCGCGGCGGGCGGCGCCTTGGCCATTATTGCGGCCTCGTCGAAGGCCGGGCGGCCCACCGGCGCGCTCGCCTGGCGCGGCATCGCGGCCTCGATCTGCGGTAGCCAGCTGCGCGCATTCATGCCGATATTGACCTGCGGCAGCGAGGCGAGGAAGCGCGCCTTGGTCTCCCACTCGGCCACCGATCGCCCCGCCGTGCGCGCGGCTTCTTCGAGGCCCACCGGCTGGCGCAGGGCGCGGTTGATGAGCGCGTCGCCAAAGAACGTCCAGTCATTCTCGGCGAGGCAGCCAAAGGAGGTGCGGTTGCTCGCCGCCGCGGTGAGGATCGCGGTGTCGGGGCTGGCGAGGAAGGGCACGAACACGCCCGAATAGCAGGCCGACAGGATCAGCACCCGCCGCTTGATCCCGGCCTCGGCCAGTGCGGCCTTGAGCGTTACCGGCGAAAGAATGCCATAGCCGCTGTCGCCATAGTGATAGGCCAGCCCGATATCGGCCCCGTGGCTGGTGGTGTAGAGCACCAGCACATCCTCAGCGCCGTCCATCAGCGTGCCGATATGGCTGAGCGCCAGCAGCAATGCGGTGATCGAGCCGTGGGGCGCGTCGTCGCGCGTCCCGTCCGGCCCGGCAAGCGTCAGCGTGCGTCCCTCGGCACCGTAGCGCGCGGAAAGCACCTTGGCCGCCTCCCGCGCCTCGCGGGCGAAGACGGGATCGCTGTCGAGAGCGACGGTGACGACATAGGCCTCGGGCACGCCCGGCACATGGCGCGGCAAGGCGGCCAGCGCAGCATCGAGCCGCCGCTGCTGCGCGCGGATCGTCGCCACCGGAACCCCGCGCTGGAGTTCGGGTGAAAGCGCGAAGGACTTGCGCCGGTCGTCCCGGCTCTCCCCGCTGCCGAGATCGGGCCAGGGCGCGACATGGGGCGGCGGCTGGTGGGGATTGGTCGGAGCAGATTGGGCGGCGGACTGGGACAGGGCAGGCGCAGCGAGCAGCGCCGCCAAGGCTCCAGCGATGATCCGGCCCCTGTTCATCAAGACGGCAAGCTGCATTCGCGGCAGCGGCGCGTCAAGCCGCCATTCGCCGCCTGTGATCGCAGGTGATTGGCGGGAGCTGTCGGCCCGCTCCCGCCAGTCACGGTTTGCCGCGCCGCCCCCGCAAGAGGACACCGCCTTGCGCGATCAGAAGCACTCGATCGTGATCGTCCTGACGCAGACGCTGCGCCCGTCGATGACCTCGCATTCGACGGTCACGATCTTGAAGCAGTTGGGCGCAAGCGATTCCTGCGACAGCGACGAGGACAGCTTGCTCAGCGTCGCCTGCACATCATCTGCCGAGGCAGGGCTCCGCTGCTCGCCCGAGGTTTCCGCCGACCCTTCGGCTTCACCGGCCGGCTCTGTCACCCGCATCACGATCTTGGGGCTCGGTTGGCCCGCTTCGGCAGCGGCGGTCTCGGGCGCGGCAGGGCTGGGTTCAGCAGCATCGGGCGCCGGAGCGGCCCCATCGCAAGCGGCCAGCAGGGCGAGCGGCAGTAGCATGAAATATCGCATGATCTTCCCCCAAACGCATGGCAATCCAATGAAATTCCGGATCGCTCTGACAATCAGTATCCTGCCAATTACAAGATACGGGGAGAAGAAATAACGCCCATCGCGCAACAGGACTGTGGCGTTCCACACATCTGCCGCGACTTATAGGCGGCAGCGCGACTGCCTTTGCTTGCGCCATGCTGCGAGGTCTACGGCCATCTTGGCTGGCCGAAAGCCTTTGCCGGTAACAAGTCGCTGGAAATCAGGCCAATTGTCGAAGTGTTGCAGCTGGAGGTGATAGTAATTCACATATTCCGCCAGCGCGAGGAGCGCGGCGATCAGCACGCCCCAGCGATCCCCCGGCCCTGCGCCCGGCCAGGCTATGACGAAGCCTCCGGCAGCCAGACCGAGCGCCGCCAGCGTCAGCACCAGGAGCGGGCGATCCCAGCGGTCGGCGAGGCGCAGCGCCTTGTCCAGCGCTGCCCGCTCACCCTGCAAGGCCCGCAGCTTGCCGCGCCAATAGAGCCCGCCAACGATCAGCAGCCCGATCACCGGAACCAGAGCGGCCATTGACGGCCACCCGAGCGGCGCGCCGAGCCAGGCGCCGAAAATGAAGAACGCCGCCGGAACCAAGGCGGCATTGGCGACCTCGACCTGCCAGTACCAGGTCAGCCGCTTGGTCACCCGTCCACTGTCCGGCATCAGCCCCCGGCCTTGCCCGAGGCTGGCGCGCGCACGAACACGCGGCCGCATTGATAGACCGCATCGCCCTCGCTCCAGTTCTGCAAGGTATCGCCGACCACTGCGAAATTGAGCCAGTTGTCGAGCGTGATGCTCGGATGATCGCCGCCTTCGTAGCGATAGCTGCCCGAAAACGGAAAGCCCTCTACATCCATCCAGTAGGTGCGGTTTGCCTCGAAGGCGATCGATGCCCGGATATCGCGATTTTCGGGCGGACCGCTCTCTTCCTCGCATTCGTCGTGCGAATACTTCCAGTCGCCAATCAGGTTCTCCGGCACCGGATCGCTCCGGCCGGTGTCCAGCCTGACTTTCGCAGCGAGCGCCTCGCCCTCAAGATCGGTGGTTTCGAGGTTGATGGCGTCATCGGGCGGAGAAGGGGCATCCTCCCCCGCCCGATCGGCATCCAGCGAGCACGCCGCCAGCAGGGCCGGTGCAATCACCAGTCCTGCCAGCCGCCAAAGCATCAATAAACGCGCGCCTTGGGCTCGATGTACTTGATGTCGTCGGTCAGCGTATATTCGTGGACCGGACGGTAATCGATGCGGATGTTGCTGCCGCGACCGCCCCAGCCGTCGAACCAGGCGATGGTGTGCTTCATCCACTCCTTGTCGTTGCGCTCGGGGTAGTCCTCGTGTGCGTGGGCGCCGCGGCTTTCCTTGCGGTTGGCGGCGGACGCGATCGTCACGTTGGCCTGCGCCATGAGGTTGTCGAGTTCGAGCGTCTCGATCAGGTCGGAGTTCCAGATCAGCGACTTGTCGGTGACGTGGATGTCCTCCATCCGCTTGTTCTGCTCGGCCAGCTTGGCCACGCCCTCGTCCATCAGCTTCTGGTCGCGGAACACGGCGCAGTGCTTCTGCATCGCCTTCTGCATTTCCGCGCGGATCTGCGCGGTGGGAGAGCCACCCTCGGCATAGCGGAAGTGATCCAGACGGGTCAGCGCAAAGTCGGCGCTGTCGGCCGGCAGTTCGGGCTGCTTGGCATTGGGCGTCAGATTGTCGCGCAGGTGGTGGCCGGTCGCCCGGCCGAACACCACGAGATCGATCAGCGAGTTCGAGCCCAGGCGGTTCGCCCCGTGCACCGACACGCACGCCGCCTCGCCCACGGCATAGAGGCCGGGGATGACGGTGTCCGGATTGCCGTCCGGCCCGAGGGTGACGACCTGCCCGTGATAGTTACACGGAATGCCGCCCATGTTGTAATGCACCGTCGGGGTGACAGGCAGCGGCTGGCGGGTGAGATCGACACCCGCGAAGATCTTGCCGCTCTCGGTGATGCCCGGCAGGCGTTCGGCCAGCACCTTGGGATCGATGTGATCGAGGTGCAGGTAGATGTGATCGCCTTCCGGCCCGACGCCGCGGCCTTCGCGCATTTCCAGCGCCATCGAACGGCTCACCACGTCGCGCGAGGCGAGGTCCTTGGCGCTCGGGGCATAGCGCTCCATGAAGCGTTCGCCTTCGGAGTTGGTGAGATAGCCACCCTCCCCGCGCGCGCCTTCGGTGATCAGCACGCCCGCGCCGTAGATGCCGGTCGGGTGGAACTGCACGAATTCCATGTCCTGCAGCGGCAGGCCGGCCCGCAGCACCATCCCGCCGCCGTCGCCGGTACAGGTGTGGGCCGAGGTGGCGGTGTAGTAGCAGCGGCCATAGCCGCCGGTCGCCAGAACGACCGACTGCGCGCGGAAGCGGTGGATCGTGCCGTCATCAAGGCACATCGCCATCACGCCGACGCAGACCTTTTGGCCGTCACGCTCGGACATGATAAGATCGAGCGCGAAATACTCGATGAAGAAGTCCGCGTCATACTTGAGGCTCTGCTGATAGAGCGCGTGAAGCATGGCGTGGCCGGTGCGGTCAGCCGCGGCGCAGGTGCGCTGCACCGGCGGGCCGGCGCCCATGTTCTGCATATGCCCGCCGAAGGGCCGCTGGTAGATCGTGCCGTCGGCATTGCGGCTGAAGGGCACGCCCGCGTGCTCGAGTTCATAGACCGCCGCAGGCGCCTCGCGCGCGAGATATTCGATCGCGTCCTGATCGCCCAGCCAGTCCGACCCCTTGACGGTGTCATACATGTGCCAGGTCCAGTGGTCGGGGCTGTTGTTGCCGAGCGAAGCGGCGATCCCGCCCTGCGCGGCGACCGTGTGCGAGCGCGTCGGGAAGACCTTGGAGATGTTGGCAGTGCGCAGGCCGGCTTCCGCCGCGCCCATCGTTGCGCGCAGGCCGCTTCCGCCCGCGCCCACCACCACCACGTCATAGGTGTGATCGACGATGGTATAGGCGCCCTTCAGATGCGCGCCGCCCACGTCGTTTGCCGTTCCCTTGGGAGCTGCGGTTGCCATCAGGCGTTACCTCCGAATGCGAGCGCGGCAACGCTGAAAATCCCGAAGGCGCCGCCGCCAATGGTTGCAAGATTAAGCGCAGCGAGTGCTGCGAACTTGGTGCCGGGCTCGTGGAGATAGTCCTCGATCAGCACCTGAAGCCCCAGACGCGCGTGCCAGAACAGGCTGAACACCAGCAGGATCATCGCCGTCGCCGAAACCGGCTGGGAGAGCCACTTGACGACGCTGGCGTGGCCATAATCGCCCAGCAGCGCGAGGCTGACGATCAGCCAGCTCATCAGCACCACATTGCCGATCGCGGTGAAGCGCTGCACCAGCCAGTGATGCGCGCCGTGGTGCGCAGCGCCCAGACCCCGCACGCGGCCGATGGAAGTTCCGTTACCCATGGTATCTCTCCCCTCAGCCGAGCATGATCACGGCCCAGAAGGCCGCGGTGCAGACAATCGCGATCACCGGCGCGGCGATCGACCACATCCGGTTGGTATCAAGCTCGTACCCCGCCCCGATATCGAGCACGAAGTGACGAAGCCCGCTCATCATGTGGGTGAAGAACGCCCAGCTGAGGCCGACCAGAACGATCATGCCGGGCACCGAACCCATCACGCTCTGGAAAGTCGCGTAGGCCTCGGGCCCGCTCGCCAGCGCGCCGAGCCACCACAGCAGCACGGCAAGGCCGACCAGCGCCATGCCGTCGCCGGTCGCGCGGTGGAGGATCGAAACGAGCATATGCGGCCCCCAGCGCCAGATCTGGAGGTGGGGCGATAGCGGTCTTTGGTTCATGGTGATCCCGTCGTGTCCCTGTCTTGTGCCACCCCACTTAGCGCGGCTGTCGCGCGAGGCAAGCCGCGACATGGTGGACACAGCTTGCAAAGTTTTGGATAGCGACTTGCATGGGACACATTCTAGTTACCGGATCAAGCCGCGGAATCGGTAGGGCCGCCCTCGCCGCCCTCGCCGCACGGGGCGCAAAGGTCATCGGCCACGCCTCGCGCCCGCAGGCCAGCACCGCAGGCAGCGTGCCGATCATCGCCGCCGATTTCGGCGATCCGCTGAGCGTGCAGAACCTGTGGGACGAAGCGCTCGACCTCGCAGGGGGGGAAATCGACGTCGTGGTGAACAATGCCGGGCGGTTCGAGGCCAACCGGCTCGACCGATCGGACATCGAATGGCTCGATGCCTGGGAGGACACGCTGCGCGTCAACCTCACTAGCGCGGCGCAATTGTCGCGCTTTGCGGTGCTGCACTGGCAGGAGCGCAAGGTTGCCGGACGGCTCGTTCACGTTGCCAGCCGCGCCGCCTATCGCGGGGACAGCCCGGCGCACTGGCATTACGCGGCGGCCAAGAGCGGAATGGTGGGGATGCACAAGACCATCGCGCGCGCCTATGCCAAGGACGGGATCCTCAGCTTTGCCGTCACCCCCGGCTTTACCGACACCAGCATGGCAGGCGATTACCTCGCCAGCCGCGGCGGGCCGGGGCTGCTCGCCGACATACCGCTGGGGCGGGTGGCGACACCGGAGGAGATCGCGAGCATCATCGCCTTCTGCGCCCTCGATGCGCCGCCGAGCATGACCGGCGCGGTGATCGACGCCAATGGAGCAAGCTTTGTCCGATAGCACCACATGGAAGCTGTCGGCTTTCGCCCCCAAGCCCGTCGTGCAGGCGGCGCTGCTGGCGCATGACGAAATCGACGACTGGGATTACGAACTCGTCATCGCAGGCCGCGAAGTCGCCGAGGACAGGCCCGATGACTGGGTGCTGGAGGGCTGGTATCCGCGAAAGCCGGGCAAGGCCGAGAAAGCCGCGCTCGCCGGGCTGTTCGCGGGGCGCGCGCCCAAGATCACCATCGAGGAACTGCCGCCCGAAGACTGGGTGACCCTCAGCCAGCACAACGCGCCGCCGATCCGTGCCGGGCGGTTCCATGTCCACACGCCCGATTACCCTGCCGCCCCCGATCTCATCGACTTCGTGATCCCTGCCAGTCAGGCCTTCGGCACCGGGCAGCACAAGACCACCGCCGGGTGCCTCGAGATGCTGGGGCACATGAAGGCGAGCGGTGTGGTGGCGAGGAATGTCGCCGATATCGGCACCGGCACGGGGCTGCTCGGCTTTGCCGCGCTCGCGCTGTGGCCGCGCGCGCAGTGCACCCTCACCGATATCGACCCGGTCTGCACCGGCGTGGTGGAGGAGAATGCGCGGCTCAACGCTGTGCCGATGGGCCCGGGCGCGGGCGAGGCGGTGATGATCGTGGCCGACGGGATGGACGATCCGCTGCTTGAGGTGCGCGGGCCATACGATCTGCTGATCGCCAACATCCTCGCCGGCCCACTGGTCAGCCTCGCGCAAGATTTCGGCAAGGCGGTCACGCCCGGCGGCAGCCTGCTGCTGGCCGGTCTGCTGGCGGGCGAGCAGGAGGCTGCGGTCAAGCGCGCGATGCAGCTGGCAGGCTTCCGCATGGCCGCCCGGCTCCAGCGCGGCGACTGGGCCATCCTGTGGCTGCGGCGGCGCAAGGATTGGGGGCGCGTGCGCTAGCTCCATGATCGAGCGGATCGACATCGCAGTGCGGCTGGTCGCCTGCGGGGCGAGCCTGCTGCTGCTGGTGCTGCTGCTCGCAGGCGAGATCCGCCGCGGGCTCAAGCTGCCGCTCGCCGGGCTGCTGGTCGGCTCGATCGGCTACCTGTCCAATTCGACCTCGCAGTTCTTCTATGGCGATCCGACCTCGCTGCCGCTGGGCGATTTCCTGTCGATCTTCACGCCCTACTTCACCTGGCTGTTCGCGCGCCGGGTGCTTGAACGCGATCCTCTGCGCCTGGCGACATGGGGCGCGCTGGCGGTGCTGATCGGGGCATGGCTGGTGGGCTATCTCCTCGCGCCCGAGATGAAGGTGGGCTTCATCGTCATCCACGTCACCGGCCTTGCGCTGGTCGCCGACCTGTTCCGCGTCGCCCTGCTGGAGCGCGAGGACGATCTGGTCGAACAGCGCCGCATGTTTCGCCTGTGGCTGCCGCTGCTGGTGGCGGCGCAGGCGGGGGGCATCCTCGGCTATGAACTGATCACCGGGCGCGGCAGCGCGATGGGGGGCGATCCGGTGGTGCAGCTGGTCAATGCAGTGCTGATCCTTGCGGTGACGCTGTTCGCGGGCAAGACCCTGCTGGCCCCCGAGCCCGAACTGCTGGTCCGCAGCCAGCCCTCGCCCACCGGGGAAGACAGCGAGGCCGAAGGCGAACCCGCAAGGCCGCTGCCCGCCCTGTCACCGAGCGAGGTGGTGCTGAAGCAGAAGCTCGAAGCCTTGATGGCGGCGGGGGTCTATCGCACCCCCGGCCTGTCGATCGCCGGCCTTGCCGAGCGCCTCGGCGCGCCCGAACACCGCCTGCGCGCGCTGATCAACCAGCGGCTGGGCTATCGCAACTTTTCGGCTTTCCTGAACCGCTACCGCATCGCCGAGGCGCGCGCGATTCTCGCCGACCGCGACAAGGTCGATCTGCCGGTGCTGACGGTGGCGATGGACCTCGGCTACAACTCGCTGCCCCCCTTCAACCGCGCCTTCCGCACCGAGACCGGGCAGACCCCCACTGACTACCGCCGCGCCGCCATCGGTCAGAACTGAAAAAGCGCGACGCTTTCCGAAATCCTTCGGTCTTTTTCATACGCGACGAGCCTAGGCCCAAGGCGGCTGGCATGGCATAGTCCTTCGCTGACAAGGGCTTTTCGCACATGACCATTCCCGCCGATCCCGCCACGCTCGAATATGCCACCAACCGGGTGGCGGATCATTTCATGTTCGGCATCTATTTCGATCTCAGCCGCTACCTGATCGCGGCGGGGGTGTTGACGGTGTTGCTGCTGGTCTTCCGGGGCTTTGCCGAAATCCGCCGTATTCAGGTGGGCCGGCGCGCGAACCGCGCCGATTACCAGCGCGAGATCCTGTCATCGATGCGGACGGTGGTGGTCTATGCGGTCGTCACCCTTGCGATTCTTGTGGGGCGCGAGACGGGGGTGATCCTGCTCAAGCTCCAGAATGCGACGGCGTGGACCATCGCCTGGCAGGTCGTGCTGATGGTGCTGGCGCATGACGCATGGTTTTACTGGGCGCACCGGGCGATGCACTCCAAGCGGCTGTTCCGCGCCACCCACCTCCACCACCACAAGTCGCGCACGCCCACGCCGTGGACCGCCTATAGCTTCACCATGACCGAGGCGGTGATCGAGGTCGCCTTCGTGCCGGTGTTCCTGTTTGTCACCAGCCAGCTGGGCATTGCCTATGCCGGCTATGCGATCCTGATCTTCATCTGGCACCAGATGATCCGCAACGTGATGGCGCACGCGGGCAGCGAGCTGTTCCCCGCAGGCTGGGTCGACAATCCGTGGACCGACTGGATCGCGACCACCACGCACCACGACCTGCACCATTCCTCGGGCCACAATTTCGGCTTCTATTTCACCTGGTGGGATCGCTGGATGGGCACTGAGCACCCGCGCTACCGTGAGGCGTTCCGTGAGGTGACGACCCGCCAGCGCGGCGCGCAGCCTGTGGCCGAGCCTGCCGAATAGGCCTAGCCTAGCCTCGCGCGGCGCTGCTCCAGCCACAGGCGTTCAGCGCGCGGCGGGCCGAGGGCGAGCGCCGCATCGAGCGCGGCGGCGGCCTCCTCGGGGCGGCCTGCCTTCGCCAGCAGATCGGCGCGTGCGACGTGCCACGGCCGGGCCAGCGCGAGCCGGTCGGCCGGCAGCGCATCGAGGGCCGCCAGCCCGGCCTCGGCCCCATGAATCTGCGCCAGCGCCAGCGCGCGAGAGAGCGCCACCATCGGCGAAGGGCGCAGCACCAGCAGCACATCATACAGCCGCAACACCGCCGACCAATCGACCACCCCGTCGAAAGCGCGGCGGGTGTGCGTCAGCTGGATCGCCGCCATCACCTGATAGGGCCCAGAACGTCCGATCCGCTGCGCACGCTCCATCAAGCCTTGCGCATATTCGATCCGCGAATAGCTCCAGCGGGTCACATCCTGCTGCGAGAGCGGCACCATCGCGCCCTCCCCGTCCAGCCGCGCCCCCTTGCGCGAGCGGGCGAGCAGCACCAGTGCGGCGAGCCCCAGCGCCTCGGGCTCCTGCGGCAGCAATTCGGCGACCAGCAGCGCAAGGTGCTCAACCTCCGCGCCGAGATCCTCGCCCAGATCCGCCGACAGCTCGCCGCCGGCATCGGCATAAGCGGCGGTAAAGGCGAGTTCCAAGGCCAGCAGCACCGCGCCCAACCGCTCGGGCCACGCCTTGCGCGGCGGGAGTTCGAAGGCGATCCCCGCCTCGCGCACCTTGGTCTTGGCGCGGGTGATGCGCTGGAACATGGTCGGCTCGCTCACCACGAACAGCCGGGCAATCTGTGCCACCGGCAAGCCGCAGATCACCTTCAGGGCGAGCGCCGCGCGCGCCTCGGCGGCGATGGCGGGGTGGCAGCAGATGAACAAGAGCCGCAGCCGCTCGTCCGGGATCGGTTCGGGAAGGTGCAGAATCTCGGCCATATCGGACACCTGTGCAAGCGCCTCGGCTGTGCGCGCTGCGGCATCGGCGCGGCGCAACCCGTCGAGCGCCTGACGCTTGGCGGCGACGAACAGCCACGCGGGCACATCGCGCGGGGGCTCGGGCAGGGCCAGCGCACGCGCGGCAGCGGCGCTGAAGGCATCCTCTGCCGCATCGAGATCGCGCAAGTGCGCGGCAAGCGCGGCCACCACCCGGGGCCGCGCCGCCATGATCGCCAGCGCCAGCTCGCGCGCGGCAAAGGCTGCGGGGTCTTTCACCCCTCCATCGGCCAGACCGGGCGCACCTCGATCCCGCCCTTGGGAACCGGAATGCGCCGCGCCCAGGCAAGCGCCTCGTCGAGACTGGCGACATCGATGATGTAGAACCCGCCCAATTCCTCGTGAGTCTCGGCAAAGGGGCCGTCATGCAGGGTTTCGGCCCCATCGGCCCAGCGGATCGTGGTCGCAGTGGCGGCAGGCTTCAAGCGCTCGCCCGAGAACCAGATATTGGCCGCTGCCAGATCCTCGGCCAGCTTCATGTGCCCGGCCAGCGTCGCTTCCATCAGCGCGGCACCCTCGGGGCCGGCGTAGACGCTCTCGTCCTCGTTGATCATCAGCATGAATTGCATGGGTCGTCTCCTTCCTCGGCCCCGCCGACATGGCGAGGCTCTGATACGCAGACGGGCTTGCCAAGCGGGATTCGACAGGGGACGCGAAATTTATTGTGCGAGGGCGTCTTCCAGCAGGGCCAGCGCGTTGCGGGTGAAGGCGGCCATGTTGGCGATCCGGTCGTCCGAGGCGGTTTCCAGAAGCCGGGTGTGCTCGCCCCCCGGCCCTGCCAGCGCGGCAACGCTGGTGCCCGCAGGCGCGCCGGAAGGGTGGCTGGAACCGCCCACAGATCCGCTCTCGGCCAACCCCCATTGCGCGCCGAAATTGTCCCGTATCGCTCGGGCTTGCAGCAGCGCGTAGTCCGCCGAGGCGCCGCGCATCCCCTTGTAGGCCTCCCGCGGGAGCGCAAACAGCACGTCGCGCGCGCGGAAGGAATAGACCACCCCGCCGCCCACGAAAAAGTCGAGCGCGCCCGGCACGGTCAGCAGGCTGCCGGCAATCAACCCGCCCGTCGCCCCGTCAGCCACCGCCACCTTCTCGCCGCGCGCACGCAGCAAGGCGCCGATGCGAAGGGCTTGCGGATGGAGTTCTTCAAGGATCACGCGCCATTCCCTCAGATCATTCCGCGCGCAACATAGCCGCCCCGCATCGGACTATGCCAGCGCGATCCGCGCGCCAACGCGCCTTTCGAGCGCGCGGCGCTCTTCAGGAGAAAGCGCGGCGACCCATAGGGCGATGGCATCCAGATCAATGGCACGGGCATCATCGGGCACCGCTCCCCCGCTCGCGGCATAATGCGCCACCCACTGGCTGACATAGGTCACACTCTGGCGGGCAGTGTGGGCCATGCGGCAACCGGCCGAGACCAGCGCCGCGTGGAACACCCGGTCGCCGATTGTGGCCAAGGGTGCGGGAACCAGCGCCCAACGCGCAATCACCGGATAGGCGCCGGGCAGCAGAAACAGGCAGTTGGTGTCGATCAGGTCAGGATCATCGGCGAGCGCCACGCCGGTGCCATCGGGCAGTTCGAAGCGGCGCCGGGCGATCACGACATCGACATCGGCGCCAGCGCCCTGCGTCCCCACCGCCGCCAGGCACAGCGCCGCATGGTCGGGATCGATCCGGTTATCGGCATCGAGAAAGCCGATCGCATCATAGCCCTCGCCCGCCGCAAGCAAGGCTCCGATCCCGCGCGCGACATTGCCATAGTCGCCGTGATTGCGGTCGAGCCGCAAGTGCCGCACGGGCGCTGTGTCGAGCCAGTCATGCGGTGCACCATCCGCCACGAGAAGATGATCGCACGCGATGGTCTGCCCCGCGACGCTGGCGATGCAGCGTTCGATCACGGCGCGCGGCTCCTGCCAATAGGGCGTGATGATGGCGATACGCATGGGTCTTGCTCGGCCCCCCAGCCAAGAAGGCCGTGTCATGCCACAGGCACGCGGCGCCGTCAGCCGGTTTGTCGTGCGCCCGCTAACCCAGCGCCTCAGCCACGATCGCCGCCCAGCCTGCCTCGTCGGTCACCTCGATCCCGAGTTCGGCGGCCTTCTTGAGTTTCGAGCCCGCCCCCGGCCCGGCGACCAGCAGATCGGTCTTGGCCGAAACGCTCCCCGCCGCCTTCGCGCCCAGGCGTTCGGCCTGCGCCTTGGCCTCGTCGCGGCTCATGGTTTCAAGCTTGCCGGTGAACACCACGGTCTTGCCCGCGACGCGAGAGGCGACGGTCTTGACCTCATAGCGCGGCGGGGTGACCTGGCTGAGCAGATCGTCCCAGACGGCAACGTTGTGCGGTTCGTGAAAGAAGTCTCGGAACGACTCCACCACCGCATCGCCCACGCCATCAATCGAAATGAAGGCGAGGTATCTGTCATCATCTTTCGGGGGCTTGAGGCGAGCGCCGCCTTCCGCCCGGAACCACTTGTTCAAGTATTCAGCCGCCTCGCGAATTCTCGGAAGCTCGTGAAAATGCTTCATCAGATCGCGCGCCGTGACCTCGCCCACGTGCCGGATACCGAGCGCGAAGAGCAGCCGCGCGGCATCGGGCGTGCGCTTGGCCTCGATCGCGGCGAGAAGATTATCGACCGACTTCTCCTGCCAGCCTTCAAGGCCGAGAATGTTTGCGCGGCGTTCCTTCAGCCGGAAGATATCCGCCGGGCTTTCCAGCCACCCGAGCGCGAAGAACTGCGCGATGGTCTTCTCGCCCAGCCCCTCGATGTCCAAGGCCTTGCGGCTGACGAAATGTTCGAGCCGCTGGGTGCGCTGCGCCGGGCAGATCAGCCCGCCGGTGCAGCGTACATCGACCTCGCCTTCCTCGGCGACCGCTTCCGACCCGCATTCGGGGCAATGATCGGGGAACGCGAAAGCGGGGCGTTCCTCCTCCCGCGTCAGGTTCTCGACCACCTGCGGGATCACATCGCCCGCGCGCTGGATCACCACGCGGTCGCCGACCCTCAGGCCAAGACGCGCAATCTCGTCGCGGTTGTGAAGCGTGACATTGGTCACCGTCACCCCGCCGACCAGCACCGGCGCGAGGCGGCCCACGGGCGTGAGCTTGCCGGTGCGGCCCACCTGAATGTCGATGGCTTCAACCGTCGTTTCCGCGCGTTCAGCCGGGAACTTGTGCGCCAGCGCCCAGCGCGGGGCTTTCGCCACGAAGCCGAGACGCTCCTGCCAGTCGAGCCGGTCGAGCTTGTAGACGACCCCGTCGATATCATAGGCAAGGCCCGGACGCGCGGCACCGATGGCATCGAAGTGCGCGACCAGTTCGTCTGCCCCGCCCTCGATCGTCACGAACAGCGGCGAGACCGGGAAACCCCATTCGCGGAGCTTTGCCACCACCTCGCTCTGCGTTGCTCCCGGCACCGCCGACGCCGCGCCCCAGCCATGCGCCCAGAACCGCAAGGGGCGCTTGGCCGTGACGCTCGCATCCTTCTGACGCAGCGATCCGGCAGCGGCATTGCGCGGGTTGGCAAACAGCTTGCCGCCTACCTCTTGCTGCGCAGCATTGAGTGCAGCAAAGGCCTGTTTTTCCATATAGACTTCGCCGCGCACCTCGAACACTTGCGGCACGCCAGCGGGGAGCTGCTGCGGGATGTCGGGGATATGCGCAACGTTCGCCGTCACGTCCTCGCCCACCTGCCCATCGCCGCGCGTGGCGGCGCGCACCAGCTTGCCGTTCTCGTAGCGGAGCGAGCAGGACAGGCCGTCGATCTTGTCCTCCGCCGTGCAGGCGAGCGGGGCATCGTCGGGTAGGTTGAGGAAGCGCCGCATCCGCGCAAGCCATTCGGCCACCTCCTGCGGAGAGAAGGCATTGTCGAGGCTCATCATCCGAACCTCATGCACCACCTTGCCGAGCGGCGAGGCGGCGATCTGGTGGCCGACCTTGCGCGATGGCGAATCCTCGCGGATCAGGTGCGGGAAGGCCGCCTCCAGCGCGGCATTGCGGCGCACCAGCGCGTCATATTCGGCATCGGTGATCTCGGGACTGTCTTCGGCGTGATAGAGCCGGTCATGGTGCGCGATCTGACGGGCAAGCCGCATCAGTTCATTGGCGGCATCCGCCTCGGACAGTCCTTCGATTCCCATATCGGGAGCTTTTTCAGCGACCGCCGGCAATGTCCAGCAGCGCCGGGCCGATAGCCGCAAAATCCGCCGTGCCGGGCACCAGATGGTTGAAATGCTGATCCTGCGCCACGCGGATCACCTCGACCGCGATGCCCTGCGCGCGCAGGCCGGCAATCAGCGCCGGATCGGGCTCGGGCAGCGCGCCGTCGACCACCAGCAGGCGCCCCACCAGCGGCTTGTTCACCAGCGGATCGAGCATCGCATAGCGTGTCGGCTGCTCGGCGGGTGTGCCGCCCATCATGGCAGCGATCACCGGCTGGCCGCAGACCGCCTGATCAATGCCGACGAAATCGCCAATCCGCAGCGGTCCGTCGAGCGCGACCGCAGCGCGGATCGGCGGCAGATCGGCGCTGATCGCGGTATCGCCCTTGTGCCCGGTCGGCAGCCACATCACCGGCGTCACACCGGCGGAATGGCCCATCACCGTGATCCGCGACAGATCAAGCGGGTAGGATTTGGCCAGCGCCTTCACATGGATCAGCCCTTGCGCCCAGTCGCTGAAGGTATTCGGCCAGCCGCCGTCCGAGCCCAATTCGCGGTAGGAAGGCGACCAGGTCGCCACACCGTTCCTGGCGAGGAAACTCGCCAGCGGGGCAAGGTTGACGGTGCCGCCCATCCCCGCCCAGCACCCGCCGTGATAGAGCACCGCCAGCGGGAACGGCCCCTTGCCCTTGGGCATCCGCAATTCGCCATATTGGCGCTCGGACGCGGTGCCATAGGCGACCTTCAGGGTCGGCGGATCGGCGGGCAGCTGGTTGACCGTGACGGGATCGTAATCGGCGGTGTCGGTAACGGCAAAGCGTGGATCGGGGGCAGCCAAAGCCTCGGCGACCGGTTCCTTTGGCGCGCAGGCGGCCAGCGTCGCGGCCAGAGCCATCAATGAAATGACAGGCTTCATCATCGTCCCTCCCCTTGAGCGGTGGCACCATAACCTGCCATCCCGATGCCGGGCAACCTGATCAGTCCGTGCCCTTGAGCACCGCCAGCATCGCCGCCTCGTTGGCGGTGTAGATCGGATGGCCGGGGGTGATGATGGCGAAGTGGCTTGCGCCTGCGTTCTCGCGCACCGTTACCTCTGCCCCGCGCGCAGCCAGCGCGCCTTGCGTGGCGGCGGAGGGGGCGGGGAGCTTCGCCTGCACGAACAGCAAGGCGGCGAGCTGCGGCGCATGGGCGGCGGGCGAAATTGCGCCGTAGCGCTGCGGCGCGGCAGCGGGCGCATCGCCCATGAACGGCGCGACGGCCGCAAACTGGCACAGCGCGTCGAAGGCAGGCTGCTCCGGCCCGACATCGCCCGGCCCGTCAAGCACGATGGCGGCGCGCGCCCTGGTGGGAGCGCGGGTGCCGACCGGCCCGCCCTCGCCGCTCGCGCTCGCCAGCCACACGGCGGGCAGACCGCCTGCCGAATGGCCCACCAGCGTGACGCGCGCGCGGTCGATGGGATACTTTGCTGCGATCTCGTCGATCAGCCTGGCCGATGCCGCCCAGTCCTCGAACGACCCCGGCCACCCGCCGCCATCGCCCACCTCGCGGTAATCGACATTGAGCGTGGCGATGCCCTGCTCCTGCCACCGCGTGGCGAGCGGGGCCATGTAGGCCTGCGAGGCGATACCGGTCTTCCAGCATCCGCCATGATAGATCACCGCCAGCGGAAACGGGCCGTCTCCTGGGGGCAGCCGCAATTCGGCAAAGCCTCGGGCGTGGTCGGCATAGCGCAGGATCGCGTCCGGCTTGGAGGCGGTGAGATTGGCGTCGGTGCCATAGGTCGCATTATTGGGCTGCACGGGCGGCGGAGCCTCCTCGGTTGCGGAGATGGCCGGGGTGCAGGCGGCGAGCAGGAACAGCGGCAGAAGGCGCATCACACCCCCTCAAGCAACCGGTCCGCCTGCGCGCGGGCCTCCGGCGTTACCTCGGCGCCTGAGAGCATCCGGGCGATTTCCTCCTGCCGTCCGGCATGGTCGAGCAGCACCACGCTGGTCTTCGTCACCGTCCCGGTGCTCGCCTTGGCGATGAAGTAGTGCTGCTGACCACGCGCGGCGACCTGCGGCGAGTGGGTGACTGCCAGCAATTGCCCCTCGTTCGCCGCCAGCCGTGCCAGCCGCTCGCCAATCGCAGAAGCCACCGCCCCGCCCACGCCGCGGTCGATTTCGTCGAAGATGATCGTCGCCGCCCCGCCCTGCTCGGCCAGCGCGACCTTCAATGCGAGGATGAAGCGGGAGAGCTCCCCGCCGCTCGCAATCTTGTTGAGCGGCGCGAAATCCGCGCCGGGGTTGGTGGAGATCAGGAACTCCACCGCGTCCATCCCGCCCGCGCCCCAGCGTTCTTCGGGGAGCAGCGACACGCTGGTGCGGAACCTGGCCGCATCGAGCTTCAGCGGCGCCAGCTCGGCGGCCACCGCCGCATCGAGCCGGCCCGCCCCCGCCACGCGCGCGCCATGGGCCGCTTCGGCGAGTGTCACATAGGACGCGCGCGCTTCCTTTGCCGCCGCCTCCAGCGCATCGAGCTGCGCCTCCCCGCCCTCGATCGCGTCCAGACGCGCGCGCATGGTGCGCATCAATTCGGGCAGGTCATCGACCTCGCAGCGGTGCTTGCGCGCGGCGGCGCGCAGTTCGAACAGCCGGGTTTCGGCACGCTCCAATTCGTGCGGATCATGCACCAGCGCCTCAGCCGCAAGGCGCAGCTTGTCCTCCGCCTCGCTCGCTTCGATCACTGCGCGGTCAAGCGCCGCCAGTGCCTCGGTGAGAAGCGGGTGCTGTTCGGCGATTCGGTCAAGCTTGCGCGCCGCCACGCGGAGCGAGGCGAGCGGCGAATCCGAGCCGTCCCATAGATGCCGCAACGCTTCGAGATCGCCCGACAGCTTCTCGCCCTTCTGCATATCCGCCCGCGTCAGGGCGAGCCGCGCTTCCTCGCCCGCCACCGGATCGAGCGCGGTGAGTTCCGCAAGATGCGCGATCAGCAAATCCTGATCGGCCTTCGCCTGCTCCACCGCATCGCGCGCCTCGGCCAATTGCGCCTCGGTGCGCGCCCATTCGGCATAGGCGCGCTCCAGCCCGGCGACATCGGTGCCCGCATAGCGATCGAGCAAGGCCCGGTGCCCGCGCGGGTTGACGAGGCCGCGGTCATCATGCTGGCCGTGCAGTTCCACCAGCGCCGGGGCAAGTTCGCGCAGCAGCGCAACGCTCACCGGTTGATCGTTGATGAAGGCCTTGGAGCCGCCATCGGCCTTGACCTGCCGCCGGATCAGCAGCGGCTCACCGGGTTCGAGCGCGATCTCGGCCTCATCGAGCGCCGCCGCGATGGCCCGAGGCAGAGACGCGAATTCGAAACTGGCAGCAACGCTCGCCTTGTCCTCGCCTGCGCGCACCAGGCTGGTCTCCGCCCGGTCGCCCAGAATCAGCCCCAGCGCATCGAGCAGGATCGACTTGCCCGCCCCCGTCTCCCCCGTCAGCACACCGAGCCCGCGCGCGAAATCGAGGTCGAGCGCTTCGATAAGGACGATATTGCGGATCGAGAGGCGGGTCAGCATCGGCGGAACAGATAGCGCACACCCGCGCCCGCGTCACGCGGTGTCCTTAGCCAATCCCCAAGCGCAGGATGCGTGCCTCACCGGCGTCCCAATCACGCGCGTCGCCGCCTGCGTTGCCGCCCGCACCATCGATCCGGAACGCGCCAACCAGCGCGCGCAGATCGCTCGATTGCCGCGCAAGATTGCTCGCCGCCGCGCTCGCCTCCTCGACCATCGCGGCGTTGGCCTGGGTGGTGCGGCCGATATCGCTCGCCGCTGCACTCACCTGCTGGAGACTGTCCGCCTGCCCCTGCGAGGCCTCTGCAATCGAGCGCACATAGGTATCGATCGTGCCGACATTGGCGGTGATCGAGCCAAAGGCATCGCCCGTCTTGCCCACCAGCGCGACCCCGCGGCTGACCTGATCGGCGCTCGCCTTGATCAGCGCGGTGATCTCGTTGGCGGCCTCGGCCGAGCGCTGGGCGAGCGCGCGCACCTCGTTGGCGACCACGGCAAAGCCCTTGCCCGCCTCGCCCGCGCGCGCCGCCTCGACCCCGGCGTTCAGGGCGAGCAGATTGGTCTGAAAGGCGATCCCCTCGATCAGGGTGATGATGTTGCCGACCTCCTGCGAGGACTGTTCGACCGAGGCCATCGTGTCCACCGCCTCGCGCACGATCGCATCGCCTTCGATGACTTCGCGCCGCGCCTCGGCGATCAGGCGCTGCACCTCCTTGGCGCTGGCCGCGCTCGATTGCACATTGGCCGCAACCTCGCCCAGCGTGCTGCTGGTCTGATCGACCCGCGCCGCCTGCAATTCGTTGCGCCGCGCCAGATCGCTCGAAGCGCTGTGAATCTCGTCCGCGCCGGTCGAGACGCCTTCGGCAGCGATGGCCACCTGCGACATCACCGCCGCCAACTCGGCAGCCGTGCGGTTGAAGTTTTCGCGCAGCATTTCGTATTCGGGCGCCCAGGGGGTGTCGATCCGGCGGGTGAGGTCGCGCGCGGCAAGATCCTGCAAGCCCCCGGCGAGCGCGGCGACCACCACCTGCTGATCGCGCTCGGCGTTCTGCCGCCCGAGCGCCGCCAGCCGCATGACATCGGCGGCGCTGGCGATCTCTCCGATTTCGTCAGCGACCCCGACCCCGTCGACCGGCACGCCATAATCGCCCCCGGTCATCGTCTTGAAGCTTTCGGACAGGGCATAGAGCCGCAGCACCACCGTGCGCTGCACCGCCCGCATCGTCCAGGCCAGCACCGCAAACGACACCACCGTCAGCACCACCAGCAACCACAGACTGCTTGCCCGTGTGGCGGCATTGCGCGCGGCCAGCACATCTTCGAACTGAAGCCCGATTTTCTCCATCGAAGCCTCAAGCCGGTCGAAACTGGCGTTGAATCCGGGAAACTGTGCTTCTGCCGCACCCCGCCCGCGCGCGGCGGCATCGACCATCTTGCGCGCGGTCGAAAGGTAGAGCTCGACATCGCGGTTGGTCGCCTCAAGCGACGTGCGGATGTCCGGATCGGCGGCGAGTTTCAGGTTGTCGGCCATGATCTTGCGATAGTTGGCGGCATATTCATCGAGGTCGGCGCTCGCCTGCCTGACCGCCGCCGGGTTCTCGCTTGCCGCGCCATAAAGCGATGCGAACACCGTACCGCGCACGGCATCGTGCATCATGTCGCCGACCATGTGGTTGCGCAGCATCGAGACGATCACCTCGCCCTCGGCATCGGTGCGCGCGCGCTGGTAATCGTTCCAGGCGGCAGCGCCGGTCTGGAGCATGATGAGAGCGATGAAGATCGATCCGATCAGGATCGCGCGGCGCTTGATGGTCATGGGTCACAAGTCCTCCGGGCAAGCGGGACGCTCACCACTCGTGCGAAAAGGCGAAAGTTAAGCGCAGGCCGAAAATCACGGCATCGCGCGCCTGCGGGGCATGGCCGGGATTGCGTACATATTGCGCGTCGGCCTGCGCGGTCAGCCACGGGGCAAGCGCGTCGGCATAGGTGATCTCGATGCCGGTTTCCGCGCGGCGCAGGGGGTTGCCGGCATCGGCCTCGTTGAGCCGGAACTTGCGCGAAAGATAGGCCTGGTTAGCGCCGATCGAAAGCTGGCTGTCGGGCCTTGCGGCCAGCACGCGGTTGACGAGGATTCCGGCCTGCCAGCCGCCGCGATAGGGGGTCGTGTTGCCATCGGAAAACCCTGCGCGCACGAACAGCGCGGCCTTGCGCGGGGAATCGGGTTCGGGGCCGATCCGCCCGCCCACCGGCCGTTCGAGCAGCACGTAAGCGCCTTGCGCGCGCTGGCGCAGCGGATCGCCTGCCGCATCGGTGAGGCGCAGGTCGTCCTGCCGGTCGGTGTAGCGCCACAGCCCCAGCGCGACCTTGCCCGCTGGCGTAGCCCACCCCCCCTCGCCGATCAGGAGCGCACCCTGATCCAGCAGCGGCGCCATTCCGCCGACATCGCCCAGCACGCCCGCCTCGGCATTGACCACCGCCAGAGCGGCGTAGGTCTCGTCCGTGGGCGCAATGCGCACCGATGCGGTGAGCGCGGTCGACGGGAAGATCGCCGGGCCATTGGGGCCGGTCGCGGCGAGTTCCGACCCGATCCCGAAAGCAGGTGCGATCAGCAATCCGGCGGCCTCGTTGCTGTAGAATTCGGCATTGAGGTCGATGAACCCGGCGCGCAGCGTCACCGGCGCGGCGCCAAGCTGCTGTTCGAGGTAGAACTGGTAGAGCTTGGCCCGGCCCTGCGGGACTTCGCTGTTGTTGATGCCCTGGAGCGTTCCGGCAAGGTCGTTGGGCCGCTGCCCGGTGCCCGCAATCACCTCTGCCACCAGCGTCCCGCCGCGCCAGCCCGCGGCAGCATCGAGATCGATCGCGGCGGTGAGCGTGGCAAGGTCGACATAGCGCACCCCGGTGGCGGTGCCGCGCGCGACGGCGACGGCATCGAGGATGTATTCGCCCGACAATGTGATCGCCGGATGGCCGCCGGACGCCGGGGCTTCGGGTGCCGGGATTTCGGCGGCGGGTTGAGGCTCCTCGGCGCACAGGGCCGGTGCTGCCGAGAAAGCAGCGGCGAGCGCCACCGCCCGCGCGTGCCTTGGGTTCAACCGCATTGGCATGGGTACCCCACCGATCGGACCGGTCAGGCACCGCGGGCTTGCGGCACCCTTCGTGGGTGCCTGTTTCCCATGCAGATTTGAAGATAATCTGGCCGCTCGCCTCGGGGTGGCTGCGTAGCGGGCGACGTGGTGGCCGGGCGGTCAGCCGGGCGCGGGCCGACGCGGCCAGAGGAACCGGATCAGCTCGCGCTCACCCCATCGGCGTGCTTGCCGACCAGCTTGAAGGCGCGCTCGTACCATTCGCTGCCGGGGTAGTTCGCGCCCAGCACCGCGGCATATTTCACCGCTTCCTGCGGCACGCCCAGGGCCAGGCTGCTCTCGCACAGGCGGTAAAGCGCTTCGGGGGTGTGGCTGGTGGTATCGAACTTCTCGACCACATTGCGGAACCGCATATCGGCGGCAAGCCACAGGCCCATGCGCTGATAGTGGCGGCCGATCTCCATTTCCTTGCCCGCGAGGTGATCGGCGACAAGGTCAAGCTTCAGACGCGCGTCGGCGGCATATTCGGTCTGCGGGAAGCGCCGGTTGACCTCGCGCAGCGCGGTCTGCGCCTGCTCGGTGATCTTCTGGTCGCGGTTCACGTCGCTGATCTGCTCGTAATAGCTCAGTGCGATCAGGTAATAGGCGTAAGGCGCATCCTTGTTGCCCGGGTGGATCGACAGGAACCGCTGCGCGTTCTGGATCGCCTTGTTGTAATCGCGCGCGGTGTAATAGCTGAAGGCGCTCATCAGCTGCGCGCGGCGGGCCCAGGGCGAATAGGGGTGCTGGCGCTCCACCTCGTCGAACAGCGCCGCGGCCTGCAGCGTGTTGCCCTTGTCGAGCCGCCGCTGCGCCTCGGCATAGAGCGATTCGACATCGCGCGCGACATAGGCGACATCCTCGCCCTCCCCGCCGCCGGCACAGGCCGACAGGCCCGCAAGAGTGAAAGCAGCAAGCGCAGCGCGCGCGGCAAGGGTGTGAAGCTTCATCGACATGGGGAGCCGTATAACGAGGGCAGCCCTGAACGCCAAGTGAAGGCTGAGGCCCTATGCCCAAGCATTGGCTTGGGCATGAGAGGCCAAAGCCCGGCCGGCGGGTCGGCGTCAGCCGAACCCGTTCGACGACGCGGCTTTGCCGCGGCGCGCCCGCACCCCACATTTTCCTACTCGCGCAAAATGTGATCCCTTCCCCGCATGACCCGCAAGAAAGACCCCCGCTCCGCCCGCCTCCCCGTCCCCGCCGGAGAGCTTCCCGCCTTCACCCCCGTGCCCCGCCAATGCGCGCGCCACGACGGCTGGACCCCCGAACGCCAGCGCAGCTTTATCGAGGCGCTCGCCGATCTCGGCAGCGTCGAGGCCGCCGCCCGCGCCGTCGACATGAGCAGCGTCGGCGCCTACTACCTGCGCCGCCAGCCCGGCGCCGAGGAGTTCCGCGCCGCCTGGGAAGCCGCGCTCCAGCTCGGCGTCCAGCGGATCGAGGACGTCGCCATGGATCGCGCCCTCAACGGCACCGAGGAGCCGGTCTATTCCTACGGCAAGTTCATCGGCACCCGCATCAAGCGCAACGATTCCCTGCTGATGTTCATCCTGCGCAACCGCGCGCCCGAACGCTTTGCCGCAGGCGGCGCCCCCAAGGGATTGAACGCGGTCAGCCAGATGCAGCTCGACCGGCTCAAGAAGCAGTGGCGCAAGGAGTGGGAGGCCGAACAGCCCAAGGTCTCCACCGCCGAGGTGCGCGCGAGCATCGACCGCAAGATCGAGGAGATCCGCACCCGCATCGCCCGCGACCGCCCCAAGCGCCGCGCCGTCCTCAGCGCCGAAACCCTCGCCGCCTTCGCCCGCTTCGCCGAGCTACGCGACCGCGACCTCGCCGCCGCCGGGGCCGACGAGCGCACGCGCAAGATCGTGGGCGGGAGCCTCGACACCCCGACCACCTACTACGACCCGGTTGAAGTGCCCGCACTTCCCGCGCCCGAGCGCCCCGCCGAACCAAACGGCGACTTTGCCGACGGCCCGCCCGAAGGCTGGCGCGCGAAGAAGCCTGCGCCAGAGCCGAAGACGGTGTGGAGCCTCAAGGACGACTCGTTCGATCCGTGAGGGCGAGGCGCCCAAAGCAGGCGTTTACGCCGCGGAAGCCAAGCTGGAAGACGATACGCCATCACATTTGACAATCTCTCCGAACATCTTATTTTAGAACGATTATTTGCATCATGACGGTAAAGGCCGCACATGTCCCAAGTCCTTGTTGAGCACGCATACGATCTTCATGCCGGCTTGGCGGGCGCGCGGGTCCCCGAGTTTGATCAACTCGAAATGATTGGAATGGCGGCAACGCTTGCGCTACATATCAAGGGCCTCGCACCAATAGACTTTGAGATTTTAAGAAAGGTCTCGGATTACTTCATAGGTATCCCGTCGTTTGCATTGCGACCTGTTCTTGAAATTTTGGAAGAGGCAGGATTTGTATCGATTTTATCTTCTGGCAAAACTATAAAGAGCGTTATTCCGGATATTCCGATTTTCGAAAACGTATATGCGGGCCTTGGAGATTATGCATCGTCTGAACTCAGTTTTAATGAGCAAGAAGTTGCAATTGTAGAGCTCCTATCGCATCTTTCGAAGGCACCCCAAAATAAAGATACGGTTTTCAATTCACTCGGAATGCAGCGCGAGCTCTTTGATCGCACATTAGTGGTGGGTACCAAGTCTGGTATCATATCAAGCCAAAGAGCTAGGGGGCGAGAGATTTTAATTAGCCCCTACCATTTTGTAGATAACTTAGAGGGGCTTGCCGATGCCGCCGCATCAGCAGGCGCGAGCAATCTCCAAAAGCTCTTGGAAAAACTTGGTCGCAATCAAGGTTGGCCAATGTCACTCGCCATTAGCCAAAAGGAAATCGGGGGATTTTCAATTAACCCGACTGAGATTGCGCTCATGACGAAGCTAGCCGCCGAAGGAATGATAAAGCCCCCTACAATCAATTTTGGCCAAAAGTCAGAGTCGTTCCTTTTCACTCCAAGCCCGGGTGGAACACGACTAAATGCATCAAACCGAGAAATCTATGAGCGAGCAATGGCTTTGATTTCAGCCGTCAGGAAGGGCCAGTTGCTACCGGAAAAAATCGCTATTCGGTCACCACTCGCGATCCTTAGGTCATTACGTGACACTGGCTATCTTCGCTCGAACAGCGAAGCAGACAAGCAGTACCAGAACCTAGTCCAGATGCGCGTTGGGACACTCAAGCCAACTGGGTTTGGGCGCTCTGAATTTCATCTCAACGCGACCGAAGAGAACCAGCAAGCGATCGATCTAGCGATTAGAATGCTAGCCACGGGGCAGGTGTCAGGGATGGAGGTTGACCAAGAAGCCAGGATCGCCCTTACGAAGGATGACAGTTATATCCAGTCGCTGATATCTGCGTCAAATTTGAAAACACGGGAAAAACAAATATCAGACCCAGAGGCAGCTGAGGAATTCACGCAACTTATGCTAAAGTTCGACACATGAACAAGGGCGACAAAGATCGATATCTGAAGCAGCTCGCTATCCGCGCATGTTTGGCGGCTGGCCATGTCCCGTGCCCCGAAGTGGTCGTTTATAGCCCATCTGATCTCACGAAGGAGCCGGAGCCACTTACCGATCTTGATGTTGTCGGATTGGAGCCTTTGGATGACGGCGGAATGCGGCGCACCCTTTTTGACTGCAAATCAGGCAAAATGAGTGCGATAAATCGAGCACTTTGGGCTAGCGGTTTGACATCATTTACAGGCATCGAGTCTGCAATCATATTATTGAAGGTACGTCCGCTAGAGAATCACAGATTGGCCGCTTTAAAGATGTGCGTCGATTTGCACAGTGAAGAAACCTTTTCAGATCTCATAGCTCTTTCAAGCCCGGGCTTTAATAAAGATATTTTTTATCAGTCAACGGCAGATAGATGGCAGCAGCAGCAAGAGGCATATACCTCTTGGCCTTGGTCAAAAAATTTGTTTGAGTGCTCACGGCACCTGATACCTATATCGGGTGATCCGGCCAAAACATTTCGCCGACTAATTAGCGAACTCCGTGCTGTTCGGGGGGAAATAGACCCTGCGAAACCCGCTCATCGTGCAATCTTTTTCGATCTCATATGCGGCATGCTCATCTTATGGAGCAGCATAGCAAAGGAGGTACGCCGTATATATCGCTCCGACTCGAAGCCAGAAGAATTTGTTCAGATGCTGCGATATTACATTTGGGGTGGACAAGAGTCCTTTAGCATCAGACAAGAGATCGGCAAAAAATTTGAGTCTGAGAATGCAGATTTACCAGAGTGGGGCCGACTTCAGAAATTTGTTAGCCATGCCTTAGCTGAACCCAAGCATCTTCTGACATCTGCTCTTGTGGCAAGGGAATTAAGTATACGCGAAGTTACGGATCAGCTTCCAGAACTCGACAAAAATATCTCTGAAATTCTTAAGCGAGAGCCGCGAGTCTCACAATTCATCATTAGTTCTTCGGACTATTTAGTCCATAGTTCGCGAGCACCGTTGGATCTCCAAAAAATGATATCTCAATCAATTGGCGAACTTATTTGAGCGCTGATGATAAGCCGCGGCAAAGCCGCGGCCATGACGTCGAAAGGGTTCCGCTGCGCGGCCCCGCCGGCCGGAATGCGGCCTCTCGCTTCTAGCTTGCCGGTCGCTTTGCGACCGTCTGCGCTAGGCGCTGGGCCTTATTCCTCCCCCATCCGCAGCGCGGCAATAAACGCCTCCTGCGGAATGGACACATTCCCATATTCCCGCATCCGCGCCTTCCCCTTCTTCTGCTTCTCCAGCAGCTTCTTCTTCCGGGTAATATCCCCGCCGTAGCACTTCGCCGTCACGTCCTTGCGCAGCGCCGCAATGGTCTCGCGCGCGATTACCTTGCCGCCGATCGCGGCCTGGATCGGGATCTTGAACAGGTGGCGGGGGATGAGATCCTTGAGGCGCTCGCACATCCCGCGGCCGCGTTCTTCGGCGTTGGCGCGGTGGACGATCAGGGACAGGGCGTCGACCGGCTCGTTGTTGACGAGGATGTTCATCTTCACGAGGTCGCCCTCGCGCGTGCCGATCTGTTCGTAGTCGAAGCTGGCGTAGCCGCGCGAGATCGACTTCAGGCGGTCGTAGAAATCGAACACCACTTCGTTGAGCGGCAGTTCATAGGACACCTGCGCGCGGCCGCCCACGTAAGTGAGTTCGGTCTGGATGCCGCGGCGGTCCTGGCACAGTTTGAGGATCGCGCCCAAGTATTCGTCGGGGGTGTAGATCACCGCCTTGATCCACGGCTCCTCGATCGACTCGATCCGGTTGGTGTCGGGCCAGTCGGCGGGGTTGTGGATGTCGATGGTCTTGGCGTCCTCGGTCTTCGAATGGCCGAGGTGGATGCGGTAGACCACGGAAGGGGCGGTGGTGATGAGGTCGAGGTCGTATTCGCGGCTGAGGCGTTCCTGAATGATTTCAAGGTGCAACAGGCCTAGGAAGCCGCAGCGGAAGCCGAAGCCCAGTGCCGCGCTCGACTCCATCTCGAAGGAGAAGCTCGCGTCGTTGAGGCGCAGCTTGGCGATGCTTTCGCGCAGCTTTTCGAAATCGGCGGCGTCGACCGGGAAGAGGCCGCAGAAGACGACCGGCTGGACTTCCTTGTAGCCCGGGAGCGCCTCGGTCGCCCCGCCCTTCACCGTGGTGATGGTGTCGCCGACGCGGGCCTGTTCGACTTCCTTGATCTGCGCGGTGATGAAGCCGATCTCGCCCGGGCCGAGTTCGGCAAGGTCGGTGCGCTTGGGGGTGAAGCAGCCGACGCGGTCGACGAGGTGCTGGGTGCCGCCCTGCATGAACTTGATGTTCAGCCCCTTGGTGAGCTTGCCGTTGATGACGCGCACGAGGATGACGACGCCGAGGTAGGGGTCGTACCACGAGTCCACGAGGCTGGCGGTCAGCGGGGCGTCGATCTGGCCCTTGGGCGCGGGGATGCGTTCGACCACGGCTTCGAGCACTTCCTCGATGCCGATGCCCGATTTGGCGGAGGCGAGGACGGCGTTGGAGGCGTCGAGGCCGATGATGTCCTCGATCTCGGCCTTGACCTTTTCGGGCTCGGCGGCGGGGAGGTCGATCTTGTTGATGACAGGGACGATTTCGTGATCGTGCTCGATCGACTGGTAGACGTTGGCGAGGGTCTGGGCCTCGACGCCTTGGGCTGCGTCGACGACGAGCAGCGCGCCCTCGCACGCAGCGAGGCTGCGGCTGACTTCATAGGCGAAGTCGACGTGGCCGGGGGTGTCCATCAGGTTGAGCTGGTAGGTTTCGCCATTCTTGGCGGTGTAGTTGAGGCGCACGGTCTGCGCCTTGATGGTGATCCCGCGCTCCTTCTCAATGTCCATGTTATCAAGGACTTGCTCGGACATCTCGCGCGCGGAGAGGCCTCCGGTGAACTGGATCAGCCGGTCGGCGAGGGTCGATTTGCCATGGTCGATGTGGGCAATGATCGAAAAATTGCGGATATGGGAGAGGTCAGTCATCGCCGCGCGATGTAGCGCCCGGTCACGGCAATGTCATTCGCCAAAAACGCAACACCTAGGCAGAGGGCGCGGCGTAGCCGAACTTGGGGATCGCCCCGCCCTGATCCATCCCCGCCAGCTTGCCCGGAGCGAGTGCGGCAAGCGGGGTTCCGGCGGCTGCCAGCGCATAGGGCGAGACCCGGTTGCGGGTGCACAGACCGCCCGATCCGTCCTCGATCAGCGACTGCTCGAACTCGAGCCCCTGCACATCGCCATTGGAGCGCGTCACCGTCGCCACCGCGAGCTGGCCGCCGCCAAGGTCGACCACGAATTGCGTGCCCTTGGGCACGTCAGCCAGACCCTGAATCAGCGCGCCCGACTTGGACAGGTTGCGCAGCGTCACCTCATAGGCATAGTCGTCGTGGATCACCTGGATCTTGCGGAAGACGGTGCGGCGCCGGGCGCGGCGGGTGCGGTCGCTGCCGGGATCGATCTTCCATGCCCCGCCCGCCATCTCCTGCGTCACCGCCTCGGCGTCGAGCGGCTCGCTGAAGATCGGGCCTTCGAGAAAGCGCACGCCACATTCGCTCAGCGCCGCCACCAGGCTTGCGCTTTCGATGCCATTGGCAATCGTATCCATCTGCAGCGCGCCCGCCAGCGCCACGATCGCGCGCACCAGTCCGAGCTCGCGGCTGTCGTGACGCTCGGCCTCGGCGACGAGCTTCTCGTCGATCTTGATCGCATCGAAGGGCGCGCGCCGCAGATAGGCGAGCGACGAATAGCCACTGCCAAACTCGTCGAGGGTCAGGCGCACACCAAGTTTGAACAACGCAGCCAGCGTTCGGTCGACGATATTGGTATCGCCAAAGAACACCGCCTCGCTGATTTCCAGTTCCAGCCGGGCAGGAGTGATGCCGGCGCTGTCGATTGCGGCGGCGACCGTTTCGAGGAAGTCGTCGGCCAGAAACAGCGCCACCGGCACATTGACCGCCACCCGCACCGTTTCGGGCCATGCTGCCGCTCGCTCGCACACTGCCGCAATCGCCCAGCGGCCGACATCGGGGAGCGATGCCGAGCCTTCGACGATCTGCGCGAATTCCTCCTCGTCGATGACCCCGCGTTGGGCGTGGTTCCAGCACACATGGGCCTCAAGCGCGCAGACCGATCCGTTCGCGGTTGCCACGATCGGCTCGAAACGCAGGAACAGCTGCTCCTCCCGCAGCGCCGTGCCCAGATCCTGTTCGAGCCGGCGGCGGAAGATCGTCTCGTTCTCAAGCTCGCCCGAGAAGAAGCGATACTGCCCGCGCCCACCATTCTTGGAGGCATAGAGCGCAAGGTCAGCCGCGCGCACGATTTCGTCGCGAGTGACCCCGTCATGCGGCGCGATGGCGATGCCGACCGAGGCGCCGATCACGCAGCGGCCTTCCTCAAGGCTGTAGGGCTGGCGCAGCATCGTGATGATCTTCTGCGCAATCTCGCCCAGAACGCCGCGATCGTCGAGATCGGGGATCATCACCTGGAACTCATCGCCGCCCAGTCGCCCGATCTCGCATTCGCGGTCGATCGCGCGGGTCAGGCGCGTGGCGACCTGCTTGAGCAGCTCGTCGCCTGCGGCATGGCCCAGCGTGTCGTTGACGTGCTTGAAGCGGTCGAGGTCGATCATCATCACCGCGCAGTTGCGACGCGCGGCCTTGAAGGCGGTCAGCGTGGCTTCGATCTGATGCGCCATGCGGTGGCGATTGCTGAGGCCGGTGAGCGAATCGTAACGGGCCAGACGCGCGGTTTCTTCCTCGCGGTAGAACTCCTCGGTGATGTCGGTGCCGGTGCCGCGAAAGCCCGCGAAGCTGCCATCGGCGGCGAACACGGGCTGACCCGAGAGGCGCAGCACCGCACCCTCTGGCTGGCGCACCGCGCGCACGGCCATCCCGACAAAACCCTTGTGCGCGCCGAGCATCAAAGGCAGCGACTTGGCACGCCCTTCACGGTCGGCAGCCGTGAAGATCGAGGTCAAGGGCTGACCGATCAGGGCGTCGAGCGGCACATCGAGCCGTGCAGCAATGGCCGCCGAGAGATAGGTCAGCTGGCCGCTCACATCGCTCGCCCAGAACCACCCCAGCCCCGATTGCTCCAGATCGTCGAGCATGGCCAGCCGTTCGCCATCGGTCATGGCCGAGGCGGCAGGCGGCAGGGCACCGCGCGCGGTACCATTGCTACGTGACGACAAGAGACCCTTCAGGGACATCTGTGGGGCACACCTCTTCAGCCTGAGGCCGCGAGGCAGGACGCCTGCGGCATGGCCTTGCCGCACAAGGCGTAAAGCCCGATGGTTAGTTTTTCGCTAAGAGGCTCGCCAAAGGCTGCATTAACCATGGGGCCGAGGCGCAGCTCGTCACCAGCCGCCCCTGGCCGCCGCCTGCCCGTGCGGGCTTTTGAGCACGGCAAAGCTGCCGTCCGCCCGGCGACGAAGCGGGGCATGAAACTCGATCCCGACCCGGTTCTCGCGCGACCAGCGCACCTGCCCGGTCACCGACTTGTCGGCGGAAAACTCGATCCGCACCGCACTGCCTGCGGGCATATTCCACAAGCCCTCGATCATGGCGCCGCTTTCCGAGATGTTGCGCAGCGTTGCGTTGAGGCGGTTGCCGTTGTGCACCACCACCACCTTGCGAAGCAGGTTCTGGCGCGGGGCGCGGGCGCATTGCGGGCCGTCTGCCTCGGCGACCAGATTGCCCGACACCAGCGCGGTCGCATCCGAGGCGTTCATCGGCTTGAAGTAGATGTAGCCCTGAACGTGGCTGCACCCCAGCAGACGCACCAGTTCCAGCTCGTCGAGTGTCTCCACGCCTTCGGCCGTGGTGTCCATGTGCAGGGCTTCGGCCAGCGACGTGATCGAGGCGATGATCGCGCCGTTGCGGCTGCCTTCTTCGGTGGCGCCCTGCACGAAGCTGCGGTCGATCTTGATCTTGTCGAACGGCGCTTTCTTCAGATAGCCGAGCGAGGAATAGCCGGTGCCGAAATCATCGAGAGCAAGCCGCACGCCAACGCGCTTCAAGGCCTTGAACATCGCATCCGTGCCCGCGTTGTCGTTGAGGAACACGCTTTCGGTGATCTCCAGCTCCAATCGCGAAGGCGCAACCCCGCTATGCGCAAGCGCATTGGCGACAATCGCGGGAAGGTCGGGATTGGCAAATTGCAGGGCCGAGACGTTGACCGCACAGCGGATCGAGCGCGGCCAGCGTGCAAGGTCGGCGCAGGCGGTGCGCAAGGCCCACTGGCCGATGCGGTCGATCAGGCCCGCATCCTCGGCGATGGGCACGAATTTGGCCGGGCTGATCCACCCGCGCTTGGGGTGGTTCCAGCGCATCAGCGCCTCGAAGCCCACGATCTTCTCGTCAGCAGCATAGACCACAGGCTGGTAATAGAGTTCAAGCTCGCCCTTGGTGATCGCCTCGCGCAGATCCTGCTCCAGCTCGGCGCGTTCTTCAGCTGCGGCGTGAAGATCCTCGGCATAGAACCGGTAGACCCCGCGCCCGGCGTCCTTGGCGGCGTAAAGCGCAAGGTCGACATTGCGGATCAATTCGTCGCTCGATGCGCCATGCTCGGGCGCCAGCGCGATCCCGACCGAGGCGCCGATCACCACGCTCTGCCCTTCAAGCGAATAGGGCTGCGAGAGGGCGTTGATGATGTCCTGCGCGATGTGACCCAGTGTGTGGCGATCCTGATGGCCGGGGACGATGACCTGGAATTCATCGCCGCCCAGACGCCCGCAGCGCCCGCTCGCCCCGATCGCCCGTTCGAGCCGCTGGGCGACCTGCTTGAGCAGCGCATCCCCCGCCGGGTGGCCGAGCGTATCGTTGACGTGCTTGAACCGGTCGAGATCGAGCATCAGCACCGCGCAGGCGCGCTCGCGTCCGCTGGGGGCGCTGAGGATCTGTTCGAGCGCCTGGCTCATCTGCACGCGGTTGGCCAGCCCGGTCAGCGAGCAGTAATGGGCCAGGCGCGAGACCTGCTGTTCGCTGCGGCGCTTTTCGGTGAGGTCGGTGCCGTGGCCGCGGAAACCGCAGAAGTTCTTGAAGCTGTCATAGACCGGGCGGCCGGCCAGCGCCCACCAGCGTTCGTCACCGGTGGTCGCCGCGCGCACCTCGACATCGTGAAAGGCCGAGCGCGCTGAAAGGTGGAAGGCCAGCGTGCGTTCGGCATCGGCGGCCCCTTGCGAGGGATCGACGATCTCGCTCAGGGGGCAGCCGATCACCTCGTCGGGCGACTTGCCCAGCACCATCGCGGCCTTGGGGGAGATATAGGTGATGAGCCCGCGCCGGTCGGTCTCCCAGAACCAGCCCTGTCCGGTTTCCTCGAAGCTGCGCAGAATATCCTCAGCCCGCGCCGCCACCCGTTCGCGCGCCTCGCGGGCAAGCCGGCGGCGTTCGGCGGCCTTCCATTCAAGCCGCGCAATCAGCGAGAGCGTGATCGCCGCAGCCAGCAGCGCGGCATAGGTCAGCGTGCCGGGAACCAGCAGCGAAAAGCCCATCCAGCTGGCGATCTTGGAAAAGAACAGCGAGATGATGCGCATATCGAACAGCGCGGCGGCGGCAGCGTTGATGCACACCAGCGTCGCGATGGCCCATTGCCACGGCAGCCCCTCTGCCACCCAGCGCGCCAGAGCCACGCCTGCGCAGGCCATAGGCAGAACAATGCCCACCATCACGACAAAGCCGCGCATGGCGGCGCTGGAACCGGCGCCGCGCTCCAGTCTTGCAAACAGCGTCCCGCAAGCGAACAGCGCCGCTGATGCCAGGGCAGCCCCGCAGGTGATCGGGGTTGGCAGACCCTGAAACACCAGGGCAGACATGGTGAAGGCGAAAAGCAGGAACACCGTCATCCCGCCAGCCTGGCGTGGAAGGAAGAAATTCTGCTCGCTGGCCGGCTCGTCGATAGCCTGTTTCAGCCCGCCGGGCTGGCTGGTGCGCAGTCGCTCGGCTCCCCGCCGCTCGCCCCGCGCGCGTTGATCGTTTTCGCTTTGCTTGGCCAATGCAACAGAACGCAAATCGCGCCGCATCGCAGGACGCGGATCGACACTTGCAAACTTTCGAATTGGGTCCCCAGCCATCCTCCATCCCATGCCCGAAGAGCGCTAAGAAAAGCGTTAATCTGCATCCTTAATTCTTTCAGGGATTGCTCCGGCGCCGTGGCGGGGACGGCTTGCAACTTGGCAACCGAGGCGGCACAACGGGCCGCAAAGATCGCGCGGATCGAAGCACCGGGCCAACCGGATGCGCGCGCGGGAAGCAGGAGAAGGGGATCTCGATGGCACGCAGCGAAGTCAGACTCGAAAACGAAGCCGCCCAGTCGACCAATGCATTGGGGCCGCTGGTGGGCCTTGCGCGCGAGGATTTCGTCAGCGCGGTCGCGCTGCTGCTGCGCGAAACGGCCTCCGATCCGTCGCGGTTCATCCGCCACTCCACCGCGATGGCGCAGGACATGGTCAAGATCATGACCGGCAAAAGCGAGCTGGCCCCCGATCCCAAGGACAAGCGGTTCATGGATCCGGCGTGGCAATACAACCCCTTCTTCCGCGCCGGCGCGCAATATTACCTCGCCGTGCAGAAGGGGATGAAGAACTGGCTGGAGGAGCTCGAACTTGACGAGCTGGAGCGCAACCGCGCGAACTTCATCGCCAACATCATCCTTGATGGCCTTGCCCCGACCAACTCGCTGATCGGCAACCCCACTGCGCAAAAGCAGATCATCAATTCGGGCGGTCTCAGCCTCATCAAGGGGCTGCAGAACGCCTATAACGACCTCGTCCACAACAAGGGCATGGTCAGCCAGGTCGACAAGCGCCCGTTCAAGATCGGCGAGAACATCGCGACCTCGAAGGGCGCCGTGGTTTACCGCGACGAGATCATGGAGGTGCTGCACTATGCGCCGACCACCGAGGAAGTGTATGAAATTCCTCAGCTGACGATCCCGCCGCAGATCAACAAGATGTACATCAACGACCTCTCGCCCGACAAGTCGGTGATCAAATGGCAGGTCGACAACGGCATCCAGACCTTCGTCATTTCGTGGCGCAACCCGTCGAAGGATCAGGGCCACTGGGGCATGGCGGATTACATCGCGGCTTGCGAAAAGGCGCTGGAAGTGGTCGCGGACATTACCGGATCGAAGAAGGTTAACGTCTCGGCCGGGTGTTCGGGCGGGCAGACGGCCTCGGTGCTCGCCTCCAAGCTGGCGGCGACTGGCAACCCGATCCTCGGCACATTGACGCTGATGGTGTGCGTGCTGCACCCCAAGCCGACCGATATCGAAGCCGGATCACTCGTCAGCGAGAACGGCATGGCCCTCGCCCGCCAGCGCGCGATGAAGCAGGGCGTGATCAAGGCCGACGATCTGGCGCGCGGCTTTGCATGGCTGCGACCGAATGACCTGATCTGGAACTACGTCATCAACAACTACCTGCTGGGACAAGACCCACCGGCCTTCGACGTGCTGTTCTGGAACGCGGACGCGACCAACCTGTCCTCCAGCCTGATGGGGGATTTCCTCACCCTGTTCGAAACCCTCGCCTTCACCAAGAAGGGCGAAGTCGAAATGGCCGGGCACAAGGTCGACCTCAGCAAGGTGACCGCCGATCTGTTCATCCTTGGCGGGGTGACCGATCACATTACCCCGTGGAAGGCGACCTATCGTTCGACCCAGCTGTTCGGATCGAAGGACGTGACCTACGTGCTCTCGCAGAGCGGCCACATGCAGGCGATCCTCAACCCGCCGGGCAACCCCAAGGCCAAGTACTTCGTGCAGGCCAAGCCGGGCAAGCTCCCGGCCACCGCCGACGAGTGGCTGCAGGGCACCGAAGAGGTCAAGGGCAGCTGGTGGCCGCTGTGGATGGAGTGGGTGCAGAAGCGCTCGGGCAAGAAAAAGCCGGCGCCCGCCTCGCTCGGCAATGCCACCCACAAACCGACCGACAAGGCGCCGGGACTCTACGTCGTCGAAGAAGTCTGATAAGGCGGCAGCGCGTCTGGGGCTTTCCGGCACCGGGGCAAGGACGCACAAGCTTATGGGCGCGCGCGCTATGGGATCGGTGTGCGCGCCCAACCCGCCTTCCTTCGGGGGGCGCATGAAAGGACGTGAATAGGTGACAAATCCCATGGACGACGCGGTCGTCTCGATGGAGCAAGTGGGCGGCCGGACGCTACGGACTGCGGCCTGGCGGCTCGATATGCCTTCCGACCATCTGCCGGTTCTGTTCTTCAACGGCATCGGCGCGAATATCGAGGCCGTGGCCCCGCTGGCCGCCGCCCTGCCCGAACGCGGCTTTATCATGTTCGATATGCCCGGTGTCGGCGAATCACCCGATCCGCTGGTGCCCTACAACCCCTTCACCATGAGCTGGACGGCGGCCCAGCTGCTCGACAAGTTCGGTCTCGACGAGGTCGATGTCATGGGCGTGTCGTGGGGCGGCGCGATGGCGCAGCACTTTGCGCTCCAGCACCCGGGCCGCACCCGGCGGCTGACCCTGATCGCGACCACGCCGGGGATGCTGATGGTGCCGGGCAACCCGGCAGCCTTCACCAAGATGGCCAATCCGCGCCGCTACATCGACCCTGAATTCATGAACGAACACTTCGCCACGCTCTATGGCGGGGTCGACAAGGATGGGGCCGCGCACCAGAAGGACAGCCACATCGGCCGCCTCAAGCCCCCTTCCCCGCGCGGCTATATGTATCAGCTGATGTGTATGCTCGGCTGGACGAGCCTGCCTGCCCTTCCCTTCATGACCAAGGAAACCCTCATCATGATGGGCGAGGACGACCAGATCGTCCCGCTGATCAATGGCCGGATCCTGAAGGCGATGATCCCCAATTCGCGGCTTCAGACCTTCGAAGGCGGCGGGCACCTGTTCTTGCTGACCCATGCGGACGAAAGCGTGGCCGCTATCCGCGAATTCCTCGATGCGCCGGAGACGGCGAAGGAATCCAAGCGCTCGGCGGCTTGAGGCGACCAGACATGACGCCCGAGGCTGTTGCTGATTACCTGCTGGGAGATCAGATCGCGCTTGATGCGGTTACCCTCGCAGACGTGGCGCAGCAAGCGGGCGCCAACCTGCCCGAGGATTACAAGTCCTTCCTGATGCTCCGCAATGGAGGCTTCACCTCGCCGACCGCGTGCGAGCAGCCACCGCTGGTGACTCGGGACGGCCACGCGATCGAGCAATTCTATTGCGTTACATCGCTGGAACCGGACTGGAGCGAAACCTCCATCCGCAACTACCAGGTGATGACCCTGCGCCAATGGCTGGAAGAGACAGGCGGCGATAACGTGAACGTGCCGCCGTGCTGGATTGTGATTGGCGGCAATTGGGATGGTAACCAGTTCGCTCTCGACCTGTCGGTGCCGGGCGGCGAAGTGGTGTGGCTGGATCACGAATTGCTGCCGAACGAAGACGACAACAGCTTTCCGACCGACGATGGCGTGCAGCGCCTCGGGTTCACATTCAAGCAGTTCATTGAAGCGCTGGAAACTCCCGCGTAGCCGCCCCGGTCGTGAGGCCTATTGGCGGGCTTCTTGTGGCTCTTCGAGCGCAGCCCGGCTGACCCCGCACTGGCCCGGCTTGGGCAAGCGCCCCGCCTCGGCCAGAGCAGCCGCAGCTTCGCGCGGGCGGTCGGTGGCGAGGATGTCGATGCCTTCCTTGCCCAGTTCGGCGTAGCGTTCATCCATTCCATAGCGGTCGATCACCGCATCGATCGACCGCGGCGGGCGACCGAGCGTGCCGAAGATCACTTCGATGTTCTGTTTGTCGAGTTCGCGGTAAAGTTCAGGGCGCGGCAGGCGAGTGCCGGTGAAGGCGACCATGCGATCCTCCGGGATGCCCGCCGCCTTCAGCGCCGCGACATCGCCGGGCGCGTCGACCGAGACCGACAGCAGCATTTCCGGCGCGGCGCGGTGCAGGCTTGCTGCCTGCTCGACCGAATAGGCGATCAGGATGACGCTGCCTGCCATGCCCGCCGCGCGGATTTCGGCGACGACCTTGTCTACATTGGCCGAACGCTTGAAGTCGATCTGCATCACGGTGCGGCCCTTGGCCCAGGCCAGCGCCTCGCTCAGCTTCGGGATCGCATAGGGCGTGACCCAGCCCCAATTGTCCTTGAGTTTCAGAGCGCTCAGCGCCGCCCAATCCTGCGCGGCTGCCTCGCCCGTGCCGGTGGTGGTGCGATCGAGCCGGTCGTCGTGCAGCAGGAACAGCACGCCATCGGTGCTCTGGCCGACATCGACCTCCATGATCGCGGGCGCGGCCATCAGCAGCGCCTCCATGGTGGGGATCGCGTTCTCCGGCAGGCCGGGGGTCGGCCCGCCGCGATGGGCCGACACCAGCGTCTGCCCGGCGTTCTCGAAGCAATCGAGCATTGCTGACAGATCGGTTTCGGGCGCGAGACGCCACGCGCCGCCATCCTGCGCGGCCAGCGGGGTGGCCATCGCCGCCATGCCTGCCAAAGCGAGCTTCAAGACCTTCATGCGACCCATTCTTGCTTACCCTTGCCTTCGGACTGCCATTATCGACGGTGCCCGCCCCCTTGTCGGGCTGCGCCGTTTGCGTCATCCTTGCCCCCATAAGGGAGAGAGAGAATGGCGCAATATGACCTGATCATCCGGGGCGGGACAATCGTCGATGGCACCGGGGCGGCCGCCTATGTCGGCGATGTCGCGGTGAAGGACGGCTTGATCGCGGGCGTGGGCCGGATCACCGGCAGTGCCGCCGAGGAAATCGATGCCACCGGGATGATCGTTGCCCCCGGCTTTGTCGACATTCACACCCATTACGACGGGCAGGCCACCTGGGATCAGGAAATGGCGCCCTCCAGCTGGCACGGGGTCACGACGGTCGTGATGGGCAATTGCGGCGTCGGCTTCGCGCCCGCCAAGCCGGACCGTCACGAATGGCTCATCAGCCTGATGGAAGGGGTGGAGGACATTCCCGGCACCGCGCTCGCGGAGGGGATGACCTGGGACTGGGAGACCTTCCCCGAATATCTCGACGCGCTCGAAAAGCTCCCCCGCACGGTCGATGTCGGCACCCACGTCCCCCACGGCGCGGTGCGCGCCTATGTGCTGGGCGACCGCGAACAACCCGGCGCGGTGCCGACGGAAGCGGACATTGCGGCGATGGCGGCCATCGTGGAGGAAGGCGTGCGGGCCGGCGCGCTGGGCTTCTCGACCTCGCGCACGGTGCTGCACAAGTCGGTGGATGGCGAGCTCGTTCCCGGCACCACCGCGACGCCCGAAGAACTGATCGCGATCGGCCACGCCATGGGCCGCGCGACCGCCGCAGGCGGCCATGCGGTGTTCGAAATGGCAAGCGATTTGAAGCGCGAATGGAACGAGTTCGACTGGATGGGCAAGCTCAGCCGCGAAGCCAAGATCCCTGTCACCTTCGCCGCGCTGCAATCCATCGCCAAGGAATTGTCGCTCGACGAACAGATCGCCCAGATGCGCGCAGAGAATGACAATGGCGCCAACATCGTCGCCCAGATCGCGCTGCGCGGGAACGGGATCGTGATGGCATGGCAGGGCACGGTCCACCCCTTCCGCTTCCGCCCAAGCTGGATGGCGATTGAAGGCCTGCCGTGGGAGGAGCAGCGCGCGAAGCTGCTCGATCCGGCCTTCAAGGCGCAGATGCTCGCCGAGCCCAATGACTACACCGATGCGCCCAAGGACATCGGCGGGGTCGTCATGGCGATCAGCATGGGCTGGACGCTGCAATACGAGATGGACCCCGATTTCGACTACGAACCCGCCGCCGATGCCAGCATCAACGCGCGCGCGGCAGCAGCGGGCGTGGCGCCGCAGGAATATGCCTATGACCTGCTGTGCCGCGACGAGGGCAAGGGCTTCATATACCTGCCGATCCTCAACTATGCGGACGGCAATCTCGATTTCCTCCACCCCCTCCAGCACGCCGACGACACGGTCAATTCGCTGTCGGACGGCGGGGCGCATTGCGGGACGATCTGCGATGCGGCATCGCCGACCTTCATGCTCGAACACTGGGTGAAGTCGCGCCGCCGCGGGGCAACGATCACGCTGGAACAGGCGATCAAGCGCCAGTGCCGCGATACCGCGCGGCTCTACGGGCTTGAGGATCGCGGGGTGATCGCGCCGGGCTATCTCGCCGATCTCAACGTGATCGACTTGGACAAGCTGAAGCTGGGCAAGCCGTGGCTCGCTTTCGATCTGCCTGCGGGCGGCAAGCGGTTGCTGCAGAAGGCGACCGGCTATGTCGCCACGATCAAGAGCGGCACTGTCACCTTCCGCGACGGACAATGGACCGGCCAGACACCGGGCGGGCTGATCCGCGGGCCGCAGCGGGTGGAGCTGGCCGAGGCGGCGGAGTAATCCGCCACCGCTGCGGCAAGCATCCGGTCTAGGGCTCGATCACGATGCCCTTGGCCGGGTCGATCTGGCCTGCGACCATCGTGGTGAACACATCCCGCGCCGCGGCAAGCCCGGCGTGGCGTTCGATGGTGATCGTGCCTTCTGCCGCCTTCAGGAATTCGTGCCAGGCGGCGGCGACCAGCTTGCCGCCCTCCACAGGGCCATGGGCCTTGAAGAAGGCGACCGCGTGGTCGGGAGCGAAGAACAGCTGCGGCTTGGGGCCGGGCAGCGGCGCGTTTGCGCCGAACACCGAACGCGCCTCGATATGGGTCGCGCCCACCAGCACCGATTGCGCCAGCGCATCGCCGAAATGGTGGTGGATGCGCGCCAGCAGCTCGGCATTACCGGCGAAATCGACGCTGACTGACGGCGCCACCGGCACACTGGCGAGGTCATCATAGGCGTAAACCACGTCATAAAGCCCACTGGCCTCGACAAAGGCGACATTGCCCTTGGAGGTCAGGCCGATGCGCTTCACCCCCGGCGAGGTCTGCCGCGCAACGCTTGCCAGCCCCATCGCGGTCTTGGACGAAGCACTGGTGACGACCAGTTGCTGCGCGCCGAACCAGTCCGCGCCGCGCAGGAAATACTCGATCAGGAACCCGGTGCGGAACAGCGGGCCGAAGATCATCCGTTCGGCCTCGCGCGCGGGATCATGTTCCGGATCGGCGGCAAGGCGGGTGTAGCTGTTGTAGACCGGGCTCATCGGCTGGCGATAGTCGGTCGTATCGACGAACCCGCCGGCTGTCACCTTGCCCGGGATCACATCGAGATGGCTTGCCATCGGCAGATAGCCATAGACCCGCTCGCCCACGGCGATCTCGGGGCAGCGGCTTTCGATCACCCGCGCATGGCCCCACATCGGCACGATGCCCATGCCTTCGGGCGCGGGGAAGAAATCCCAGTACTTGAACCCGTCGCCCACCACCGCATAGGTGACGTTGTTGGCGGTGACCGAGAAACTCTCGATCTGGAGCCGCACCGCGCCTTCGGCCAGCGTAGCAAGGGGGACTTCGACCAAAGCAGCGCGAGTCAGCGCGGCCTTTTCGACGTGAATCTGCTGCGCCATCTTTCCCTCATCCCGTCTGCTGGCGACCCGACATTTGCGCGGGCCTGCGGCCTATCCGCCCGAAGCCTTCAGATCGCTACCCAACTTGGTCATGCGATTGCCGAAGTCCTGAAACCGGGGCAGGCACGAAGACTCCAGCGCCTGCACCTCCTGAGGGGAAAGCGCCATGGCGCGCGCGCCCATGACCTCGCCGATCTTGCGGCCGCTCTGCCCTTCATAGAGCCCGATGAACCACGCGGTGGCGATCATCAGGCCGGTGCGTTCGGCCTCATCCTGCGAAACCCCAAGGCGGAACGAGGCCCAGATCGCACAGTCGAGGTTCTGGTCCACGGTCGCCTGCTGGGCGCCTGCGGGGCTGGACAGCAAGAGGGCGGCGGTTGCAGCGGCAAGGATCGGGTTGCGCATCATCATCACACTCGCATCGGCATTAGGACATAGAGAGCGCGGGCCTGATCGTTTTCGCGGATCAGCGTCGGCGCGCCAGCATCGGCGAGGTGGAGTTCCACCGTGTCGCTGTCGATCTGGCCGAGGATATCCTTGAGATAATTGGCGTTGAAACCGATCTCGAGCCCCTCGGCGCGGTATTCGGCGGCCAGTTCCTCAGCCGCCGTGCCATTGTCGGGCGAGGTGACCGAGAGCGTCACGCGGTCGTTATCCAGCCCGATCTTGACCGCGCGGGTCTTCTCGGTGGCGATGGTCGCGACGCGGTCGACGCCCGAGAAGAACAGCTTGGGATCGACCTTCAGCAGCTTGTCATTGGCGGTCGGGATCACGCGGCTGTAATCGGGGAAGGTCCCGTCGATCAGCTTGGAGGTGAGCACCACCCCGCCCTCGCCGCCGAGCGTGAAGCGGATCTTGCTGGCGCTGAGGTCGATCAGGACATTGCTGTCGAGCGCTTCTTCCAGCAGCTTGCGCAGCTCGCCCACGGCCTTCCTCGGCACGATCACGTCGGGCATCCCGGCAGCGCCTTCCGGGCGCGGCAGAGTGAAGCGCGCAAGGCGGTGGCCGTCGGTGGCGGCAGCCTTGAGCAACGGTTCGTCCTCATCGGTGACGTGCAGGAAGATGCCGTTGAGGTAATAGCGCGTCTCTTCGGTCGAGATCGCAAAGCGGGTGCGGTCGATCAGCTCGGCGAGCAGCCGCGCAGGAATTTCGAAGCTGGTCGGCAGGTCGCCTTCGACGATCACCGGGAAGTCATCGCGCGGCAAGGTCGGCAGCTTGAAGTTCGAGCGGCCCGCCTTGACCTCCAGACGGTTGTCGTTGGTGGTCAGGCTGACTTGGCTCCCCTCGGGCAGCTTCCTCGCAATGTCGAACAGCAGGTGTGCCGAGACCGTGATCGCGCCAGGCTGATCCACGGACGATGCGCTCATCGTCTCGACCACCTGAAGGTCGAGGTCGGTCGCCATCACCCGCACGCTGCCACCCACGTCCGCGTCGATCAACACGTTGGAGAGGATCGGAATGGTGTTGCGCCGCTCCACCACGGATTGAACATGGGAAAGGCACCGCAGCAGCGTCGCGCGTTCGATCGTGGCCTTCATCGCTTGTCCCTTATCGGTCCTGTGTCTTGCGCGGGGACGAAAGGAATCGCCCTCAAGCGCCGGAAAGTTCCGGAAACCTTAGCGCAGGCATCGCGGCGGGCAAGTTGGCGACAATGCGCGGGGGCATTGTGCTGGGGATAAGGGGGCAGCGCAAGCTCAGCGAGCAGCCTCGGCGCGCAATTGCGCAAGTTGGACGGCCCCTGACACATAGGCGTGAACCAGCACACCCAGAAGCCGGTCCCCTTCCTCGCCACTTTCGACGTTGATCGAAAGCCCCTCGGGTGGCCCCTGCCGCATCAGATCATAAACGGCTTCGCTGGTCAGGGTGGCATCGCCCCCGGTTTCGGGCTGCACCTGTGCGACGGCTCTTTCGAGCCAGGCGGCGCTAAAGCCGCGATCCGCAAAGCGGCGTCCAGCCTCGTCGCGCATGGCCTTGGCCGTGACCATTGCGCCAGTCCGCCTGCCATTCGTGTCGGGCAGGCCATGCGCAGACACGCAATCGATGGCAATCGCAACAAAGCGGGCGGCGAAATCGGATGGCGGCTGCGCCAAGCCCGCGGCGGCCAGAACAGCATCGACGGCTGGAGCGCCAAGCTCCGCGTCAGCACGTTTCTCGATGCAGATTTCGGCCGGGTGCACAAATCCGAGTTCACCCGCCGATACCGGCCCGGCAAGAGCTGCAAACGCGGCAGGAAGCAGCCCAATCGCCTTGATCACAGCATCGCCATCCCGCCGTTTACGTGGAGGGTTTCGCCCGTCACGTAAGCCGCCTCGCGGCTGGCGAGGAAAGCGACTGCAGCGCCGATTTCCGCGCCCTCGCCCATCCGGCCCATCGGGATGCGGCTGTTGATCGCGGCCTGCTGCTTTTCGTCCAAGGCGGCGGTCATCGCGGTGCGGATGAAGCCGGGGGCAACGCAGTTGGCGGTGATCCCGCGGCTGGCGACTTCCTGCGCGAAGCTCTTGGTCATACCGGTCAGGCCCGCCTTGGCAGCGCAGTAGTTCATCTGGCCCGGATTGCCGGTCGCCCCCACCACCGAGGTGATGTTGATGATCCTGCCGAAGCGCGCCTTCATCATCGGCCGGGCAGCGGCGCGCATCAGACGGAAGCTGGCTTCGAGGTTGATGCGGATCACCTGATCCCATTCCTCGTCCTTCATCCGCATCCCCAGATTGTCACGGGTGATGCCGGCGTTGTTGACGAGGATGTCGACCGTCCCCAGCGTGTCGAGCATCGCCGGGATCAGTTCTTCCACCTGCGTGGCATTGCCGAGGTCACAGGTGATCTCGACATGGCCATCGTGGTCGTGCGGGTAGGCTTCGTTCAATTCATCGCGGAAGGCGCGCAGCTTGGCCGCGTTGGAGCCCGACAGCGCCAACCGCGCGCCCTGGGCGGCGAGCGCGTGCGCAATGCTCGACCCGATCCCGCCCGATGCGCCGGTGACCAGCGCGTTCATGCCCTTCAGTGAAAACATCACGCGATCTCCTTCGCAAAGGCCTCAAGGTCAGCCATGGTGACGAGGCTGGTCACCTGCGCCGCCTTGTCGATCCGGCCCACCATCGGGCCGACCACCTTGCCGCCCAGTTCGACGAAGTGTTCTACCCCATCGGCGCGCATGGCAAGCACGCTTTCGCGCCAGCGCACGCGGCCCGTGACCTGTTCGACCAGCAGAGCGCGCTCCTCTTCGGGATCGGTGACGGGGGCAGCGGTGACGTTGGCATAAAGCGGCAATGCCAGCGCGCCGGGCGGGGTTGCGGCGAGCGCATGGGCCATCTTCTCGGCCGCAGGCGCCATCAGCGACGAATGGAACGGGGCCGAGACATTGAGGATCATGCCGCGCTTGATCCCGTGCTCCTTTGTCAGCGCCACGGCCCGCTCGATCGCGCCGGTGTGGCCCGAGAGCACGACCTGCGAGGGGTCATTGTCGTTGGCGACCTCGCAGACCTCGCCTTGTGCGGCCGCTTCGGCCAGTGCCTTGGCCTGTTCGATGTCGGCCCCTAGCAAGACCGCCATCGTCCCCTCGCCCACCGGCACAGCGGCCTGCATCGCCCAGCCCCGCAGCTTGAGGAGCCGCGCGGTGTTGGGGAGGCTGAAGGCGCCAATCGCGGCGAGCGCAGTGTATTCGCCCAGCGAATGGCCCGCGACGCAGTTGGCGGTTTCGAGCAGCTTCACGCCGAAGTCACGCTCGAGCACCCGAAGGGTGGCGATGGCATTGGCCATGATCGCAGGCTGGGCGTTTTCGGTGAGGGTGAGCCGGTCTTCCGGCCCGTCGCGCATGAGCGCCGTGAGGTTCTGGCGCAGCGCCTCATCCACCTCGCCGAAGACGTCACGCGCCGCTTCGCTTGCCGCGGCAAGCTCCGTTCCCATGCCGACCTTCTGGCTACCCTGCCCCGGAAAAATGAACGCGCGCATTTCAGACCCCATCGCTTTGACGATTTTGGGCCGCGCCGTTACGTCCGTGCGGGCGGGCTGGCAAGGCCGAAGGGCACAACCCTGTTGGCAGACGTGTGCCCGATCAGCGCACGGCCAAGGTATGGCACGCCCATCCGCGCGCACCAGAACTGGGCGATCTCTTCCTCGTTCTGGCCGAATTCGACGTAGTTTTCCGGCACATCGGTGACCGCGCCGAGCCTGAGGCCGGCAATGCGCGGCAGGGTGCCGGCAAGGTGAAAGAACAGCCGGTCGATCGAGTAGAGATGTTCGGCCACTTCCTCGACCATCACCACATGGCCGGTGAGATCGGGCATCATCTGCGTACCACTGAGCATGGCGAGGGTGATGAGATTGAAGGCCACCGCCGGCGTCGTTCCGTCAAGACTGGGTTCCAATCCGCTGGTATCGCCCTCCAGCCAGCGCAGGACGCGGCGGATCGCCTCCTTGCCCCCGTCCGACCGCGCGCTCACCGGCATGTGGCCATGCACGCACTGCCCGATCCCTTCCCGGTACAGCGCGGCGAGCAGATAGCCGCAGTCCGAAAAGCCGATATAGGTCTTGGTTCGCGCGCTCGCGTTCATCCGCGCCACCGCCGCCTCGGCGATGCGGTTGGAGCCGTAACCGCCCTTGGCGAACCACACGACATCGAAAGCGGGATCATTGGCACATTCGAGCAAGGCGGTCAGCCGCCGCAGATCATCGCCGGCAAAGTGCCCGGCCCGCTCGAAGCATTGATCGTGGAAGGTCAGCCGGTGGCCGGGAAACTCGGCGGCCACCAGCGCCTCGCACGCTGCGCGCTGTTCGGGGGTGATCGGGGTCGCAGGGGCGCAGATGGCGATATTCGTCATAAGTCCCAGCCTATGGCGCTTGTCAGGGCGCACGCAAGCCAATAACCAAGCGGGATATGGATATCGGGGTCAAGGCCGGGTCGCTTGCGGGGCGTCCGCTGTTTTTCTGTGGCATCGGCGGGTCCGGTATGCTGCCGCTCGCGCAGATCGCCCACGGCTTGGGCCACCCTGTCGCCGGGTCGGATCGGAGCCGCGATCAGGGGCGCACACCCGAAAAGTTCGCATGGCTGGAACGCAGCGGCTTTGCCCTGTTTCCCCAGGACGGCAGCGGCGTCACCTCGCCCGATCAGGTGCTGATCGCTTCGGCGGCGATCGAAGACACCGTGCCCGAAGTCGCCCGCGCCCGCGATCTGGGGTGCGAGCGCCTGAGCCGCGCCGAGCTGCTCTCGCGCCTGTTCAACACGGCCGATTTCTCGGTTGCGGTGGGCGGCACCTCGGGCAAGTCGACCGTGACCGGGATGATCGCCTGGATCCTGACCGAAGCCGGCCACGATCCAACGGTGATGAATGGTGCGGTGATGAAGAACTTCGTCTCCCCCGCCAATCCCTTCGCCAGCGCCCGGATCGGGTCGCCCGGCCTGTTCGTAAGCGAGGTCGACGAGAGCGACGGCTCGATCGCGCTCTACCGCCCCACCATCGGCGTGCTGCTCAACGTCAGCCTCGATCACAAGAGCATCGAGGAATTGCGGGTGCTGTTCGGCGATTTCGTCGCCCGGTCGGGGACGGCGGTGATCAATCTCGACAGTCCCGAGGCGGGCTATCTGGCGGCCCGTGCGGGGGCGCGGGTAACCTTCGGGATCAAGGCGCGCGATGCCGACATCACGGTCGAACCGGATTCGATCGACATGAGCGAAATGGGGCTGCGCGCAGCGGTGATCGACAACCGCAAGCGCGAGGTCTTCCCGCTGATCCTGCCGATGCCGGGGCTGCACAATCTGTCCAATGCGCTGGCCGCCATCGCAGCGGCGAGCGCGGCAGGGATCGGCGTGGGCCATGCCGCTTACGCGCTGCGCAGTTTCGCAGGATTGGCGCGGCGGTTCGATGTGGTCGGCACATCACCTTCGGGCATCCCGGTGATCGACGATTTCGGGCACAACCCCGAAAAGTGCGCTGCCACCTTGCGCACGCTGAAGGCCGCGCCTGGCCGCGTGATCGCCTTCTTCCAGCCCCACGGCTATGGCCCGCTCCGGCAAATGGGCAAGGAGCTTGCCCAGACCTTCGCACGCGAACTGGGGCCGGATGACATCACCATTTTCTGCGATCCGGTCTATTTCGGCGGGACGGTCGACCGCAGCGAGGGCAGCGAGCGGATTGTCGGCCTCATCAACGCGGCTGGCGGCCGGGCCGAGCATATCCCGGCGCGCGAGGATTGCGGGGCGCGGATCGCCGAACTGGCCCAGCCCGGTGACCGGATCGTGGTGATGGGCGCGCGCGACGATACCCTTACCGAATTCGCCCGCTCGATCCTCGCCCGCCTGCCATGAGCCTCTATGCCCGTGCGGTGCGCCATGGCTGGCGGATGCTGGGCGCGGTGGCGTTCGGCGTGTTGCTGGTGGTGACGGTCGATCAGGTCTGGGGCCATTCGACCCTTGCCTTTGCCGCTGCGATCCTGCTGCTGCTGATCGTCAATGCTCCGATGCTGCGCTTCAACTGCCCGCAATGCGGCAAGAACGCCTATTTCCGCGGGCCTTTTGTGGTGCCCTGGCCCAACCGCATCTGCACGCGCTGCGGGCATGATCTCGACAGCGCCCCTTCGCAAAATCGCTGATGGGCGCAGCGCCTTGCGAGCGGTAGCCTGAGCGCCATATGCACCCGCGCGACTTCTCCCTCGACACCCTACTCGCCAACTGCGCCCAGCGCCATGCGCACCGCCTTGCCACGGTCGACGGCAGCCAGCGCCTGACCTGGGCCGAACTCGATGTGCGCGTCACCAACCTCGCGCGCTGGCTGCTGGCGCGAGGGATCGCGCCGGGCGACCGGATCGCCCTGCTGCTGACGGACGGCGCGCCGTTCCTCACGATCCTGCTCGCTTGCGGGAGGATCGGAGCGATTGCCGTGCTGCTCAACTGGCGGCTCGCGCCTGCCGAACTGGCGTGGATCTGCGGCAATGCCGAGCCCGCGATGACCTTCGTCAACCCCCGCTTCGCCACGCTGCTGGATGGGGCGGAGGCGGGCGAGGTTCACTCGGTGGACGAAGCCCATGCCGCCGACGGCTTCTTCGAGACCACCGCCCTCACCGCCCACGGACAAGTGCCGCACGCCTATGACCTCGGCCTCGGGCTTGCCCCCGATCGCCCGCTCTACATGATGTACACCAGCGGCACGACCGGGCGACCCAAGGGGTGCCTGCAGGCGGGGAGCGCGGTCGCCGCCAGCGCGCTGGGCTTTGCGCAGCATCGACGCTTTACCGCGGACGAAGTGCTGCTCTCGGTCAACCCGCTGTTCCATGTGGTGGGGATGCAGCAGGTCGCCGCGATGCTGGCCTGCGGAGGCACGAGCGTCTTTGCCGGCCGCGATGACGACAATGCCGCGATTCTCGATCTGCTCCACCGCGAAGGCTGCACCACCACCAGCGCCTTTCCCACGATCTGCTTTCCGTGGCAGGCCATGAATCCGGTGCGCGGCGGGCGGATGCCGCTCACCAATTACACCGGCGGCGCGGGCATGGGCCGACCGACAATGTACGAATTCATCGAGCGCGAGTGGGACGCGCGCGTCGTCGGCGGCTACGGCCAGACCGAGATTTGCGGCTTTGCGACCTTCATCGACTATCCCGACATGATCGAAGCCCCGCGCTCGATCGGCTGGACTCTCCCGCACGTGACGATGACCGTGCTTGATCCCGAGGGCCACCACCTGCCTCCCGGCGAAGAGGGCGAGTTGTGCCTGAGGGGCCCATCGGTGATGCTCGGCTACTGGCGCAACCCAGAAGCCTCAGAGGCGGCGCTTGGAGCTGGCTGGCTGCGCACCGGCGACCTTGGCTCGATGGATGATCGCGGGCGCGGCTACCTGTTGGGGCGCGCCAAGGAGCTGATCAAGACCGGTGGCGAGAATGTCTATCCGGCCGAGGTCGACGCGGTCTTTGCCGCCATGCCCGAAGTCGCCGATGCAGGTTGCTGCGGGGTGCCCGACAGGCAATGGGGCGAAGCGGTGAAGGCCTTCGTGGTGCTGAAACCCGGCGCACAGCTGACCCGCGAGGCAATCACGGCCCGCTTCAAGGGCCAGATCGCCGGATACAAGCGCCCGCGCTATATCGAATTCGTCGACAGCCTGCCGCGCGATCCGATCGGCAAGCTGCTGCGGCGCGAGCTTTCGGCCCGGCCCGTGACGCCCGATCAGGCCGCCTGAAAGCGGTTCGTCGCCTGCGCCGGGCGGTCTGACGGACAGCGACAAAACGCATCGCCTGAGCCTTGCAATCCGGTCAAGGATTTGCAATTTCGAGTGGCATGCAGATCGGTCCTCACGCCGGGGGCATGGCTAGGGAAACTGATCGATCATGGCAGGTTACGAGCTTACCCGGGAACGCCGTCTGACGCGCATCAAGCGCAAGGTGCGTCAGTTTTTCGGCCCCTGGGGGGTGTTCATTCAGGGGTTCGTCGAACACCCGGTGATGGTCGGCTCGATCATTCCTTCCTCGCGCTACACCATCCGCAAGATGCTTGCTCCGGTCGATTGGGATCGTTGCAAGCTGTTCGTCGAATATGGGCCGGGCGTGGGCACCTTCTGCCGCCCCGTGCTCGACCGGCTGGCGCGTGATGGCACGCTGATCGTGATCGACACCAACCCGCTGTTCATCGACTATCTCAAGCGCACCATCGGAGACAGCCGCTTCATTGCCGTGCATGGCTCGGCCGAAGATGTGGAAGACATCATCCGCGCCCATGGCCACGACCATGCCGATTACGTGCTCTCCGGCCTGCCCTTCTCGACCTTGCCCGACGGGGTCGGCCCGCGCATCGCGGCAGCCACCGCGCGCGCGGTTCGGCCCGGCGGGGCATTCCTGACCTACCAGTTCAGCAAGGTCGCGCGCGATCTGACGGCGCAATATTTCGACCGGGTTGATGACGGGTTCGAATGGCTCAACGTCCTGCCCTGCGTGCTCGCATGGGGCTGGAAGGCCGAAAACTAGGCCTTCAGCGCGAGCCGCCCAGCCTCTTCTCGCTCATACGCGCGGCGATAGGCAGGCCGCTCGATCAGACGGGCGCGATATTCCTTGAGGCTCTCCGGCACACCGTCATCCAGCCCGACGCTTTGCGCGAGGATCAGCGCATAGCCAACGCAGATGTCGGCGACAGTGAAGCGGTCGGCGCACAGATATTGGCGGGTGGCGAGGCGCTGCTCGACCTTGATCAGCCGCTTGTGGAACCACTTGGCATAGGCGAGACCGGCCTCCTGCAAGCCCTTGTCCTTCTCGAATAGGCAGAAGCGCATATAGACCGTTTGCGGGAAGGTGATCGTCGCATCGGCGTGGTAGGTGAAGTCGCAATATTCGCCGTAGTCCCGCTCCCCCGGTGCAATCGCAAGATCGGTATAGCCGCCGCGCGTGGCGAGGTATTGGGCGATGGCGCAGCTTTCGGTGAGCTGCGTCTCGCCGTCCACCAGCATCGGCACGGTGCCCAGCGGATTGATCGCCATGTATTCAGGCGCAAGGTAGCGCGGGGGGAACGGGAGGATCCTGAGGTCAATGTCGACCCCCGCTTCCTCCGCCGCCCAGGTTGCGCGCAGCCCGCGCGAACGGGCGCAGGTGTAGAGAATTGGTTTGCTCATGGGGCGGAGGCTTAGTGCGCCTTGTCCGCGCCCACACCCAGCACTTTATGCAGGACAAAGGCGATGATGCTGCCGAGGATCAGGCCAAAGATCGCCGACAGCGTGGTCGCCATCAGCCACCCGGCAACCCCGCCTGCCATCTCGTGTACCGCGTGCTCGGCCCCGTGAATCGGGGCGTAGAACCAATCGACGCCCAGCTTGTGCAGGGAATCGACCACGATATGCCCGCCGACCCACAGCATCGCCGCCGTGCCGATGATCGAGAGCGCGGTCAGCAGCTTGGGCACGAAGCGCAGCAGGAACCGCCCGAAGCCTTGCGCGCCCTTGCTGGCCTGCTTGGTGAGGTGCAGGCCGATATCGTCGAGCTTCACGATCAGCCCGACCGCGCCATAGACCGCCACCGTCACCGCGACCGCCACCAGCGCCAGCACCGCGCCGCGCATCACGAGGGTCTCGTCGGCGACTTCGGCAAGCGCGATCGCCATGATCTCGGCCGACAGGATGAAGTCGGTGCGGATCGCTCCGCCCACGCGTTCATTCTCGAAGGCGACGGGGTCGGTGATCTCATCCTCAAGCGTTTCGCCGTGCTTAGCGAAACCGAGCTTTTCCATCACCTTCTCCGCGCCCTCATAGCACAGGAAGGCGCCGCCAACGATCAGGAGATAGGTGATCGCCTGAGGCAGGAATTCCGACAACAGCAACGCCGCTGGGAGCAGGAACAGCAGCTTGTTTTTCAGACTGCCCTTGGTGATCTTCCAGATGATCGGCAATTCGCGCGCAGGGGAAAGCCCGGTGACGTAGCTCGGCGTCACCGCCGCATCGTCGATCACCACCCCCGCGGTCTTGGTGCCCGCGCGGCCCGCGGCCACCGCCACATCGTCGATCGAGGCCGAAGCCGCCTTGGCAATCACCGAAATATCGTCGAGCAGTGCGACCAGTCCTGACGGCACGTGGTTCCCCCTTATGCGAATCGTGCAAGTGAAACCCGGCGACTGCCCGTCCGGTTCCCTGCGGACAAGACTTGCAATTCACCGCCAAAGCTGTAAGGGGCCGCGCTTCGCATGGGATGCGCCCTTGCGGATAGCGAAGAAAGCCGGAGGGGCCCCGTTCATCTGGAACGGATCAGCCAGCGATCGGCAGGAAGTGAAAGGACGCAAGATGGCGCTCTACGAGCACGTCTTTCTTGCGCGTCAGGACCTGAGCCAGGCTCAGGTTGACGCGCTGGCGGCGCAAGCCACCGAAATCGTGGAAGCCGGCAACGGCAAGGTCACCAAGACCGAAACCTGGGGCCTCAAGTCGCTTGCCTACAAGATCGAGCGTAACCGCAAGGCGCACTTCGTGCTGCTCAACATCGACGCCCCCGGCGCGGTCGTTGCAGAGCTCGAGCGCCAGACCCGCATCAACGAAGACGTCATCCGCTACATGACCATCCGCGTGGACGCCCACGAGGAAGGCCCGAGCGTCATGATGCGCAAGAACGAACGCGAGCGTAAGCGCCGCGAAACCCGTGAGGAGCGCGACTGATGGCCCGCCCGTTTTTCCGCCGCCGCAAGTCCTGCCCGTTCGCGGCCAAGGACGCCCCCAAGATCGATTACAAGGACGTGCGCCTGCTGCAGGGCTTCATGTCCGAGCGTGGCAAGATCGTGCCTTCGCGCATCACCGCCGTCTCGGCGAAGAAGCAGCGTGAACTGGCTCAGGCGATCAAGCGCGCGCGCCAGATCGGCCTGCTGCCCTTCATCGTGAAGTAAGAGGAGAAGGACACATGGATATCATTCTCCTTGAGCGCATCGAAAAGCTCGGCGCGATCGGTGACATCGTCACCGTGAAGGACGGCTATGCGCGCAACTTCCTGCTGCCGCAGAAGAAGGCGCTCCGCGCCAACGAAGCCAACAAGAAGGTCTTCGAAGCCAACCGTGAGCGTCTGGTGGCCGAAAACGCCGCCCGCCGCAGCGACGCCGAAGCGCAGGGCCAGAAGGTCGAAGGCGCAGAAGTGGTGCTGATCCGCGCTGCTTCGAACGCCGGCCAGCTCTACGGTTCGGTCAGCGTGCGCGACATCGTCGCCGGGCTTGCCGAACAGGGCCACAGCGTTGACAAGCGCATGGTGATCCTCGGTGCGCCGATCAAGAACATCGGGATGCACAACGTCACCGTTGCCCTGCACCCCGAAGTGCGCGTGACCGTGAAGGCCAACGTTGCCCGTTCGGACGACGAAGCCAAGCTCCAGAGCGAAGGCGTCGACGTGCTCGCCGCGATGTTCGCCGACGAACAGCGCGAAATCGAAGAGCAGGCCGAAGCGACCCGCATCGACACCAGCCTCGAGCCGGGTGAAATCCCCGCCGAGCTGCTCGAAGGCGGCGACGACGCCTAAGCCTTCCGGCCCTCAGGCCACAGACTACAAAAAGGGCGCGAAGATCACCTCGATCTTCGCGCCCTTCTTGTAAACAGCGCCCACTCACGCAAAGGTGCTGCCACACAACGATAACAACAAAGGAGCAGAACAACTGCCATGATCGACATTCCCAGCATCCTCAGCCAGCTGCAGCAGCATTACGACGACGCGGTGCGCACCCTGCGCGACGACGTGATCGCCTTCGGGCGTGACGGCACCGTCCCGCCGGCCCGCAAGCGCGAGGATGGCAGCTATGCCTACCCGCAGGTCATCCTGCGCTACGCCGGCGTCGGCGCCCCGCGCGATCGCAGCCGCGCATTCGGCCGGCTCGAGATGCCCGGTACCTATGCCACCACCATCACCCGCCCCGATCTCTTCGCGCATTACCTGACCGAGCAGCTGACCCTGATCGCCGCCGAATACGAGGTCGATGTCACGGTCGAACGGTCGCGTCAGGAAATCCCCTTCCCCTATGTCCTCGATGGTGAGGCAGGCGCCGCGATGGTCGGCATTTCGCCTCAGGATATCGCCGCGCACTTCCCTTCGACCGATCTTGCGCTGATCGGCGACGAGCTGGCCGACGGGATTGAGCTCGATGGCACCTCGGACATTCCGCTGTCGCTGTTTGATGGTCTGCGCACCGATTACTCGCTCGCGCGGCTGAAGCACTATACCGGCAGCGAGGTCAGCGACTTTCAGGACTTCATCCTGTTTACGAACTATCACCGCTATGTCGATGAATTCGTGAACTGGGGTGCGGCGCAGATCGGCACGGATGGCTATGTCGCGCTGACCGGGGCGGCGGGGCTCGACATCCGCGAGCCGACCACTCACGCGCAGGATCAATTGAACGACACCGCTTGGCGCCGGCACCAGATGCCCGCCTATCACCTGATCCGCGAGGACGGGCGCGGGATCACGCTGGTGAATATCGGCGTCGGCCCCTCCAACGCCAAGACGATCTGCGATCACCTCGCGGTGCTGCGCCCCCACGCCTGGCTAATGATCGGCCACTGCGGCGGGCTTCGTTCGACCCAGAAGATCGGCGACTTCGTGCTGGCCCACGCCTACCTGCGCGACGATCACGTGCTCGATCCCGTGCTCCCGCCCGAAGTGCCGATCCCGCCGATTGCCGAAGTGCAGCAGGCGATGGCCTTCGCGGCCGAAAAGGTCGCGGGTGTGCAGGGCGCGAACCTCAAGCAGCGGATGCGCACCGGCACGGTTGTCACGACCGACGACCGCAACTGGGAGCTGCGCTACTCGTCATCGGCGAAGCGCTTCTCGCAAAGCCGCGCGATCGCCATCGACATGGAGAGCGCCACCATCGCCACGCAGGGCTACCGCTTCCGGGTGCCCTACGGGACGCTGCTGTGCGTCTCGGACAAGCCGCTCCACGGCGAGATCAAGCTGCCCGGGCAGGCCAACAAGTTCTACGAGGAAGCTATCGCCGCCCACCTGCAAATGGGCATCGTCGCCTGCGCCATGCTGCGCGACGAGGGCGACCGCTTGCACAGCCGCAAGCTGCGCGCCTTCAACGAGCCGCCATTCCGGTGAGCCTGTCACGCTCCATCGCGGGCCGGGTCGCCATCGTTACAGGCGCGGCGAGCGGCATGGGCCGGGCGACGGCGCGCCTGTTCGCTAGCGAGGGGGCGCAGGTGGCGGTGGTCGATCTCGACCTTGCCGCCTGCGAGGCGGTCGCGGCGGAATGCGGCGCGGGCGCGCGCGCCTATGCGCTCGATGTGGCGGACGGGGCGGCCATCACGCGCACCGTGGCGCAGATCGCTGCCGATTTTGGCCGCATCGACATTCTGGTCAACAATGCCGGGGTTTCGAGCTTCTGCGCCCTCGATGATCCCGCCTATGAGGACATCTGGTACCGCGCGCTTGCGGTGATGCTGACCGCGCATCAGCGCATGGTGCGCGCCGCCCTGCCCCACCTGCGCCAGAGCGATGCGGCCCGGATCGTCAACATCGCCTCGACCGAGGGCTTGGGCGCAACCCCCGGCGATACGCCCTATGTCGCGGCCAAGAGCGGCGTCGTGGGCCTGACGCGCGGCCTCGCGGTCGATCTCGGCCCCGAAGGCATCACGGTCAATTGCATCTGCCCGGGCCCGATCCGCACCGCGATGACCGATGCTGTCGCCGAGGAGCACAAGGCGATCTTCGCCAAGCGCCGCACCGCCCTGCGACGCTATGGCGAGCCCGAGGAGGTTGCGCATATGACGCTGTCCCTCGTGCTGCCGGCGGCCAGCTACATCACCGGTGTCGCGATCCCGGTCGACGGCGGACTGATGGCGCGCAACGCCTGACGCAGCGGCGGGCTATTGCTCGAAGGACACCGGCGTAAAGCCGTTCTTGAGAGCCATGTCGTCCATCGCGGCATCGCAGGTCCGCTTGTCGCCTTCGCACAGCATCGCCATGCGTGCGGCCGAGGCATTCTCGCCCACCGCATCAACCCAGCGCTTGATCACGGCGGGGTAGGCAGGCGAGCTTTCGGGCGCGAATGACCAGATCGCGCGCGCGGCCTCGTCGGTCAGCACCGTCCAGCCATTGATCGTGCGGGTGTCGATGCCGGGGCGAACCGCAACCGCGGTACGGGCCTCGGCAACGCTGGTATATTCGATCCCCGCCGACAGATCGGCAGGCAGCGGTTCGGGCGTGAAATTAGGGCAAGAGCGCGCCAGCAGGCGCCACACCAGCAACGCCTGCACCGGGCTGTGCTGGGCTGCGATGGCCGCAAAGGTCGCATCGTCGAGGCCGTTTTCCTCAATCCGCATCACCCGGAAATCGCTGGCACCGGGCGCGAGATGGAGAACGGTGTAGCCGCAGAAGCGCTCGGCCTGCGCGAACCGTGCGCTGCTGTCGAACACGGCAAAAATGCCCGGAACCGGAGCGCCGGGCGGATCCTTGGCCCAGGTCAGCTGCAGCACCTTGCGCGACACAAGCGCGCCTCGGGCTATCCTACCCTCTTCACGCTGTTCGCCGAAACGGGCGAGCGGATAGGCCGCGGCAAAGCTGTCGCTCAGCATCGCGTGGGCGGCAGGATAGTCGCCCGCCTCCGTCAGGGCATTGAACCGATCAAAGGCGGCCCTTGCCTGCTGTTCGAGCGTGTCGGAAGGCACCCAACCGGCTTCCGACCCCATCTGGATATTGACCTCGCGCGGGGGTGACTGCGCCAGTAACGGGGGCGACACAAGCAGGCCCAGAGCCAGCACAACTATCCGGATCACCCCAGCGCCCTCCTCCAAGTGCCTGAATTTTAGGGTAAGTGCCGGGCCATGTCGAGCAGGAAGGGCGCTCCTGTTACCCCCTACCCCTTGCCCTTGGTCTTGGTCGCACCGCCTTTTGCGTTGGCGGCGATGAAGTCGATGATCTGGCCGGCGATGTCCTTGCCGGTCGCGCTCTCGATCCCTTCAAGGCCGGGGGAGGAATTGACCTCCATGATGACCGGGCCATGATTGCTGCGCAGCATATCGACCCCGCACACATTCAGCCCCATGCGCTTGGCTGCGCGCACGGCGGTCGAGCGTTCCTCGGGGGTGATCTTGATCACCTGCGCGCTGCCGCCGCGGTGGAGGTTCGAGCGGAACTCGTCCGGCGCGCCGGTGCGCTTCATCGCTGCGACCACCTTGCCGCCCACCACCAGCGCGCGAATGTCGGTGCCGCCGGCTTCCTTGATGAACTCCTGCACCAGAATGTTGACGTTAGCCCCGCGGAAGGCCTCGATCACCGACTTGGCGCTGCTCATCGTCTCGGCCAGAACCACGCCGATGCCCTGCGTGCCTTCGATCAGCTTGATCACCACCGGCGGGCCTTTGACCGCCCTGATGATCTCCTCGGCCGCCTTGGGATCATTGGCATAGGCGGTGAGCGGCAGGCCGAGACCATGCTTAGCGAGGATCTGGAGCGAGCGCAGCTTGTCCCGGCTGCGGCCGATGGCGACGCTTTCATTCAGTGACCAGATCCCGGCCATTTCGAACTGACGCAGGATCGCGAGGCCATAGTTGGTGATCGACGCCCCGATCCGCGGGATCACCGCGTCGTAGGCCGCTATCGGCGCGCCGTTGTAGAACACCTGCGGGCGGTGGCTGGCGATGTGGACGGTGCAGCGCAAGGTGTTGAGGATGTCGAAGGTATGGCCGCGCGCTTCGGCAGCCTCCTTCAGCCGCTGGTGCGAATAGAGGTTGGCGTTGCGCGCCAGCATCGCGATTTTCATGGAATGCCTTTCAAGTCCGGCGTCTGGCCGGCGGGGGTCGGGCGCATAGCTGCATTTCCCGGCGATTGCAGCCACGAATGGCCACTATCCACCACCATGCGCCGCCTGAGCGCGGTGCGCCCGATCAGCATGGGGAATTGCATCTGGGACCGATCCGCCAGGCTGATTTCCGCCCTGAAAGTGAGATTACCGATTCTGAGCGGCGTCTTTATGACAAAGCGCCGCTGCTGATCGCCATTGCTGCTGGTGATGCCGCGCACATCGACATGGATCGCCTCGCAGAAATGCCGTGTCCCGCCCCAGTCGACCGCAAAGCGCACGAAGCGCTCGCCGCCGCGCTGAAAATCCTCCAGCACATGGGCGTGGAGCGATGACGTTCGCGCGCCGGTATCGATCTTGGCCGGGATCCCTTCTAGGCCAAGCTCTGGCAGGCTGACGCGTTCGCGCCAGCCCACCACCTGCAACGCGCGCCCGCCTACCAACCGGCCTTCTCGCCCTTGTTCTGCTCGTCGAGCCACTTCTTGAGCGGGGCGAAATATTCCGCCATCGCCTTGCCACTCATCTGGCGTTCGCCGGTGAAGGCTTCGAGCGCGTCGGGCCAGGGCTTGGACGCCCCCATTTCCAGCATCGCATTGAGCTTCGCGCCGACTTCCTTGTTGCCGTAGAACGAGCAGCGATGCAGCGGCCCTTCCCATCCGGCGGTGTCGCAGGCGGCCTTGTAGAACTGGAACTGGAGCAGCCGCGCAAGGAAGTAGCGGGTGTAGCTGACATTGCCGGGGATGTGATACTTGGCCCCCGCATCGAACCCTTCGGCCGAGCGCGGCGCGGGCGGCACCACGCCCTGATATTCGCGGCGCAGGTCGTTCCACGCCGTGTTGGTCGCGGCTTCCGGGATTGAGCCGTCATAGAGCCCCCAGCGATAGCGATCGAGCAGCAGGCCGAACGGCAGGAAGGCGACCTTGTCCATCGCCTGCCGCAGCAACAGGCCGATATCCTTGTCGGCGCTGGGCACATCCTCGGCCGCCAGCATATCGATCTGCACCAGATATTCGGGCGTGATCGACAGCGCGATCATGTCGCCGATCGCCTCGTGGAAGCCGTCGTTGGCGCCGGTCAGATAGAGGTAATCCTTCTGGTTGTAGGCGCGCTGGTAGTAGTTGTGGCCAAGCTCGTGGTGGATGGTGATGAAGTCATCGGCATTGGGCTTGATGCACATCTTGATGCGCAGATCGTCGACATTGTCGATGTTCCAGGCCGAGGCATGGCACACCACTTCGCGGTCGGCAGGCTTCAGGAACTGGCTGCGTTCATAGAAAGTGGCAGGCAGCGGGGCGAAGCCGAGCGAGGAGAAGAACTGCTCGCCCACCTTGACCATGCCGAGCGCGTCGAGGTTCTTCTTCACGATCAGATCGGTGAGATCATAGCCGATATCGCCCGCGCCCTGGGGGGCGACCAGCGGATAGATATTGCCCCATTCCTGCGCCCACATATTGCCGAGCAGATCGGCGCGGATCGGGCCGGTGCGCGGCTGGACGGCATCGCCATACTTCTCGTTGAGCTTGCGCCGGACATAGGTGTGGAGCGCGATGTAGAGCGGCTTCACTTCCTGCCACATCCGCTCGGTCTCGGCGGCGAACTGTTCGGGGGGCATATCATAGCCCGACCGCCACATCGCGCCGAAATCGGCAAAGCCCAGTTCCTTGGCGCCCTCGTTGGCGAGCGCCGTCATCCGGGTGTAATCTTTGCGCATCGGCGCGCCGACATTGTCGTGCCAGCTGACCCACATTTCCTTGAGTTCGTCAGGCGTGCGCTCGAGATTGCCCATCTCGGCCTCGATGTCGCTGCCGTTGATCGGCTGGCCATTCAAGGTGCCCTTGCCGCGTCCGTAGGCCGATCCGAGACGGGTGGCGATATCGTTCAGCTCTTGCGCTGCCCCTGCGCGGCTAGGCGCGGGCAGGCTGATCGAATTGCGCAGCATATCGAGCTTGCGACGGGTCTCTGCGTCCAGCCCTGCAACGCGGGCATAACGCGCGGCCTCGCCGGCATAGCCAACCTGTTTGACCGTCAGCTCCGCGCCATAGCGGGCCGCAAGCGTATCGGTATCGTGCGTGATGTAGGTCGCATTGATCCACGAGACATGGGCGAACTCGGTGGCAAAGGCGGCCAGATCGGCCTCAACCATGGCGAGCCATGCCTTCGCGCCTTCGGGCGTTTCGGGATAGGTTGCGGCAGACGCGGTCGCAGCCGGTGCGGCAGCCTCTTCGGCGGCAAGCGGAGCAGCAAAGGCGATGGCGAGCGCGGCAGCAGCACAGCGCAGCGCGGTGGCGGCAGGTTTCATAGGTTCAACATTCCCGTCTGTCAGATGACAATGGCGAGCGGTTTGAACCCCTCGGGCGCGGGAATCAAGCGGCGAGGAACTCCGCGATGGCCACGCCCAAATCGGGCTTGGTGACGCTGTTCATGTGAGTGCCCGGCACCGCGACATAGCGCGCCTGCGGCAGCAATGCGGCGAGCTCTTCGGCAGAGCCATTGTCGAAATCCTCGTCGCCGCAAATCACGGCCGTGGGCATGGTGATATCGGCCAGCCGGGCGAGATCGAAATCATCCATCGCATCAAGCAGCAGCCGCGCCGCGACCCGGTCGACCCCTTGCGATTTGAGGAAGGTGCGCGCGGTATAGGCCGGATCGCCGGGCCTGATGGTGTCGAACTCGTCGATCACCCGCTTGAAATGGTCCGCACGGCGCTCCCACCCGGCCAGACCTGCCACACCCATCCCGCAGATCGCCAGACGGCGCGGTTCGAGGATACCGTGGGCGACGGTGTGGATCGCGGTGCGCGCGCCGAGCGAGAATCCGACAAGATCGAATCCGCCCGGCTCCAGCGCCAGATGCTCGGCCAGCGCCGCCACATCCCGCACCAGCACGCCTGTGGGATAGGCGCTGGCCTCGCGCGGAGCCTCGCTTTCGCCGTGCACCCGGAAATCGAGCATGATCGCCCGGAACCCGGCCGCGGCCAGCCGCGCGCCGTGCCCCCACTTGATCCAGTTCATCTGCGCCGAGGAGAACAGCCCGTGCAGCAGGATCACGGGGCGGCCCTCGCCTTCGGTGTGGATCGCAAGGCGGGTGCCGTCAAAACTGGCGAAATGCTCGGTCGTGTGGGTCATGCCCCGCCTGCTAGCGATCTTCGCGGATCGCGGCCAGTCCGCTTGAATATAGTAAGCCCACTTATTATAAGGGCACGCATGAGCATCGAGACAGGCTACCGACTCGCCGACAATTCGCGCCAACTGCGCCGCCTGTTTGACGATCGCGTGCGCGGGATCGGGCTGACCGGCCCGCAAGCTCGGCTGCTGCTGGCGCTCGAACGCCATCCCGATCAGAATCAGGCCTTCTATGCCGAGCGGCTGGAGATCGAGCCGATCACCCTCACCCGTATCGTCGATCGGCTGGAAGATGCAGGCTGGATCGAACGGCAGGCCGACCCGGCTGACCGCCGCGCGCGGATCCTCCACCTCACCGACAAGAGCCGCGGGATCGTCTCCCGGCTGCGGATGAGCGTCGAAGGGCTGACCGAGGATATGCTCGAAGGCTTCGCGCCGGACGAGCGTGCGGTCTTCGCGCAAATGCTGGACCGTATCGCCGCCAATCTCCTTGCCGCCCGCCAGCCGGAGGTCGCCCATGGCTGAAGCCGATCCCGTCCACGCGCCCGATACCGCCGCCGCAACGCCGCTTGCCGCGCCCCCACCGACCCGGCGTCCATGGGGCCGCTGGGCGTTGATGCTGGCGGTGCCGCTGGCGCTGGCCGCCGGCGCTCTCTTCTACTGGCAGAGCCTTCAGGGCCAGGTCTCGACCGACAATGCCTATATCAAACAGGACATGATCGCTGTCAGCGCCGAGGTCGGCGGACGGATCGTCGAGGCGCTGGTGGAGGACGGATCGGAAGTGCAGGCCGGACAATTGCTGTTCCGCATCGATCCTGAACCCTTCAGGCTGCAGATTGCCGAAGCCAATGCCGCCATCGCCGGGGCTCAGGCCAATGTCACCGCGCTCAGCAACGCATCGGAGCTGACCGGGACGGACATCGAGGCAGCCCGCAGCGATGTCGCCTTTGCCGAAGCGCGGTTCGAGCGGGTCAGGGCACTGCGCGACAAGGGCTTTTCGACCAAGGCGGACTATGAGGCAGCCGAGCAGGCTGTGGTGCAGGCGCGCGAGGCCGTCAAGCAGGCGCAAGACCGCCAGAGCGAGGCGCGCGCGCGGCTAGCAACCGGGGCTGCGGTGCCAGGCAAGAACCCGCAGGTCGCCGCCGCCGAGGCGAGCCGCGCGACGGCTGAACTGTCGCTGCGCCGCACCGAAGTGCGCGCGCCCGCCGCCGGACGGATCGCCCAGGCAGACCGGCTTCAGGTCGGCCAGCAAGTCGTGCCCAATCTTCCCGTCCTCACGCTGGTGCGCGCCGGCTCCACCTATGTCGAGGCCAACTTCAAGGAAACCGACCTTGGGGAGATGGCCGTAGGCCAGCGCGCCGAGGTGCGGTTTGACGCCTATCCCGATCTCGTCCTCAAGGGCCGGGTCGCCAGCATCGGGGCGGGCACGGGGGCCGAGTTTTCGGTGCTCCCGGCGCAGAACGCGACCGGCAACTGGGTCAAGGTCACGCAGCGCGTGCCGGTGCGCATTGCGCTTGAGGGCAAAAGCCCGCGCGCCCTGATTGCGGGCCTCTCAAGCGAGGTGACGGTGTTCACCGGAAGCGGCGCGACCAGCAACTGACATGGCCAGCCACGCCGCCCCGCAGGCGGGCGAGGTGCCCGCGCCGCCCTCCCCGCCGCCGGATGTGGCGGAACTGGAGAGCGGCAATTATCCGCTGATGATCGTCGGGGTGATGGCCGCCTCGCTGCTTCAGATCCTCGACACCACCATCGCCAATGTCGCGCTGCCGCACATGCAGTCCTCGCTCGGCGCGACGGTCGATACCATCACCTGGGTGCTGACGAGCTACATCATCGCCTCGGCTGTGGCGCTGCCCCTGACAGGATGGCTGGCCGACCGCATCGGCGCGCGCCTGCTGTTCATCGGCTCGGTCGCCGGGTTCATTCTTGCCTCGATGCTGTGCGGAATCGCGCAGAACCTTGAAGAGATGGTCGCCTTTCGCGCCTTGCAGGGCGTCGCGGGAGCATTCATTGCGCCGCTCTCCCAATCCTTCATGCTCGATGCCACCCGCCCATCGCGCCATCCGCAGATCATGGCGGTGTGGGGTATGGGAATAATGATCGGCCCGATCCTTGGGCCAATCCTTGGTGGCTGGCTGACCGAGACCGCAAACTGGCGCTGGGTGTTCTTCGTCAACCTGCCGGTCGGCATTGCATCGCTGGCGATCCTGATCGCCTACCTGCCCAGGCGTCCCAAGCGCGCGCGCCGGTTCGATCTGGCGGGGTTCCTGCTGCTTGCCGTCGCGCTGGCCGCGTTCCAGTTGATGCTCGATCGCGGCCAGCAGGAAGACTGGCTCGCCTCGGGCGAAATCTGGATCTATCTGTTCCTGATGCTGTCGGCGACGTGGATGGTGGTGATCCACTTCGCCACCGCGCGCGCGCCCATGTTCGACCGCGCGCTGTTTGCAGACCGCAACTTTGCCATCGCGCTCGCCTTCATGATCGTGATCGGGATCGTGATGTTTGCGGTAATGGCGCTGCTGCCGCCAATGCTCCAGAACCTGTTCGGCTACGGCGTGATCGACACCGGCATCGTGCTGATGCCGCGCGGGGTGGGCATTCTGGTCTCGATGCAGGTCTCGGGGCTGCTGATGCGGCGCGGGGTCGATGCAAGGCCGGTGGTAGCGAGCGGCTTTCTGATTTGCGCTTTCTCGCTGTGGCAAATGGCGCATTGGTCGCTCGATGTGGACGAGCTGCACGTGATCGTCAGCGGCTTGCTGCAAGGTCTGGGTATGGGATTGGTCTTCATCCCCTTGCAGGTGAGCGCCTTTGCGACCCTCAGCCCGATGCTCCGCACCGACGGGTCGAGCCTGCTTAATCTGTTCCGCTCGCTGGGGGCATCGGCCGGGATCGCGTGGATGACGGTGCTGCTCGCCCGCAACATTCAGACCAGCCACGAAGACCTCGGGAGCAACATCACGGCCGCGACCGGCAACATCATCGACTTCTCGACCATCGACCGCTTTCAGGCCTTGGGCGATAGCGCGATGACGCTGATCGATGCCGAGGTGAACCGGCACGCGGCGATGATCGCCTATATCGACGATTTCTGGCTGATGATGTGGATCACGCTGGCCGCCGCGCCGCTCGCGCTCCTGATGAAGAAGAACACCCGCCCGGCGGGGCCGGTGGCGCTGTCCGAATAATCAGCGGAAAAAGCACTGCGTTCCGGCGTAGAGCATCTCGACACGATCGGCCTTGACGAACCCGCCGATGGCCTCGCCCAACGCGAACTCCTCGCCCAGCGTGCTGCCTTCGATCCTGGCGAAACCGGGCGCGGCCTCGAGCACGTTGCGCGCCGTGCCGAGCTGAACATCGCCCTTGAGGCGCACCGTGCCACTTGCCGCGCCATCGCCGTCCTGCGGCAGGTGCCAGTTCCAGCCCACGAGACGCCCTTCCTGAAAATGCGCCGTCAGCCCGCCGGCATAATCGGTGAAGGTCACCGGCCCCGCCCCACATTCGGGGTTCTCGCCCGATCGCAGCGCGGCTCCCAAAGCCTTGCCGAGCGCGGCTTCGACTTCCTTCTGTCCGGCAGCAAAGTAGAACGCTTCGGCCCCTGCGGTGAGCCCCTCGCCGCGCAGTTCGACGGCGTTGACAGCGGCAGGCGTCTCGGCGCTGCCTGCTTGCTGCTGCTGACGTTCGGTCGGGCTTGGCACCGCGCCATCGTCACAGGCTGCCAGCGCGAGCGCGCCGCCAAGGGCCATGAGAGCCAGTCGCTTCGTCATTTCTCGTTTCCTTTCCACCACGCGGCCCGGGCCACCAGTGGCAGCATAAGGCCTGCGCCCAGCCCGGCCAGCGCCATATCCTTCTGCGCATCGAACGGGTCGCCCTGTTCGCCATTATAGGCACCGGCTGCCTCCGGCGCGAGGGCAAGTGTCAGGCTCCATTCGAAAATCTCGTAAAGCCCGCCGACCGCCAGCACGAACAGCATCGCAAAGACGAGCGCCATGCGGGCTGACAGCCCCCAATACCGCACCCCCGCCTCCACCATCGGCGCCATTGCCAGCACCCCGAAGGCGAAGTGGACGAGGCGGTCGAAATGGTTACGCTGCGTCTCCAGCATCGGCGCCCAGTCGGCATAGGGCACAAAGCTGTAAGACCAGCGCGCCGCGAACAGGTGCAGCAGCACGAAGGCGGTCATGCAGGCGGCCGAAGCGTTGCTTATCGGCGTGCGGCGCAGCGCAAGCCAAGCGAACGGCAGTGCAAGCGCGACCGGCCCCACCTGAAGCCACGTATTACCGGGGTAGAGCGCGCCCCACGCGCTAAGCGTAATGCCGAGGCCGATGGCCGCGAACATCCAGCGCTGGCGATCGGGGATCGTCATTCGGTCGCGAGCACGAGCCGCCAGCGCCATACTTCGCCCTCGTCGCGGTCGATCGCCACCCCGTCGCGCGCAAAGCCGCATTTCGCCAGCACCCGTGTCGATGGCCCCTCCGACGGCAGGGTGTGGGCGATCAGCGCTGTCGCCCCGTTGTCGCGGGCGATGGCGACAAGCCCGGCGCACACGGCGCTCGCTACCCCGGTGCGCTCGTGGGCGGGGAACGTGAGGTAGCCGAGCTCCGTCACCCCGGCAGCATCAAGGGCAGCGGTAAACCCGCCGAAGCCAACCGGGATATCGCCGCGCCAGCCGATATAGCCGCACCACGGCTCGACCTGCGGCGTGGCGGCGAGCGCCGCCATCTGCTCAGCGAACGCGCCCGTCACCGCCGGATCGAGCAGCTCCGGCTCTCCGGCGACGGGGCGCAGTTCGATCATCACCCCTTCTTGAGGTGGCGGCGGCCAAGCAGTTCGGCGATCTGCACCGCATTCAAGGCGGCACCCTTGCGCAGATTGTCAGACACCACCCAGATGGTGAGGCCGTTCTCGACGGTCGGGTCTTCGCGCACGCGGCTGACGAAGGTCGCGGCATCGCCGACGCATTCGATGGGGGTGATATAGCCGCCATCTTCGCGCTTATCGATCAGCATCACGCCGGGGGCTTCACGCAGAATGTCCATCGCGGCTTCGGCCGACAGCTCGTTCTCGAACTCGATATTCACCGCTTCCGAGTGGCCGACGAACACCGGCACGCGCACGCAGGTCGCGGTCAGCTTGATCTTGGGGTCGAGGATCTTCTTGGTCTCGACCACCATCTTCCACTCTTCCTTGGTCGAACCATCGTCGAGGAAGACGTCGATATGCGGGATCACGTTGAAGGCGATCTGCTTGGTGAACTTGTGGTTCTCGACAGGATCGCCGACGAAAATCGCGCGGCTCTGAGCGAACAGCTCGTCCATGCCTGCCTTCCCTGCGCCAGACGTGCTCTGGTAGGTGCTCACCACCACGCGCTTGATCGTCGCGGCATCGTGCAGCGGCTTGAGCGCGACCACCAGCTGCGCGGTCGAGCAGTTGGGATTGGCGATGATGTTCTTCGCGGTGTAGCCGTCGATCGCATCGGGGTTCACTTCCGGCACGATCAGCGGAACATCCGGGTCCATGCGGTAGAGCGACGAGTTGTCGATCACGATGCAGCCGGCCGCCGCCGCCTTGGGGGCATATTCCTTGGCCGGGCCGCTACCGGCCGCGAACAGCGCAATGTCCCATCCGGCAAAATCGAAATGCTCGATGTTCTTGCACTTGAGCATCTTGCCGGTGTCGCCGAATTCGACCTCGCTTCCCGTCGAACGCGGCGAGGCCACCGCGGCGACCTCGTCGCACGGAAACTCGCGCTCGGCGAGAACCTGCATCATTTCGCGCCCGACATTGCCGGTCGCGCCGACCACTGCCACCCGGTAACCCACTTGCGCATTCTCCTATCATTTCGCACGCGCGAAATAGCGTGCGCTGCCCTCAGCGCAACATCATTCGTCTTTGCGCAGACCTATTCCTACTTGGGCGGCGTGACCCCGTGCGCATTGAGGAAGCGGAAAATGCTGTTCCAGACGTGCGGTCCGATCTTCTCGCCCGACACACGGTGGGTGTAGCCGGGATAGAGCATCATCTCGAAGGGCGTGTTGCTTTCCTGAAGCACGCTGATGAGTTCGCTGGCATTCTCGAATACCACGTTGTCGTCGGCCATGCCGTGGATCAGCAGCATGGGATCGGCGATTTTCGTCGCATCGGGGATGGCACTGGCCTTGGCATAGGCATCCGGCACTTCGCGGGGATCGCCCATATAGCGTTCAGTGTAGTGGGTGTCGTAAAGCTCCCACCGCGTCACCGGCGCGCCGGAGATGCCCGCGGCATAGAGGCCGGGGTCGGCCTCCAGCTGCTTCAGCGTCATGTAGCCGCCGTATGACCAGCCGTAGATCGCGATTTTGTCCGGATCGACATAGTCGAGGCTCTTGAGCCACAGCGCGCCGGCCTTCTGGTCACGCACTTCGGCGCTGCCCATGGCGCGATAGAGCGGCTGTTCGAAATCCACGCCGCGGTTGGCCGAGCCGCGATTGTCGAGCACGAAGTAGATATAGCCCTTGTCGACGATGGATTGGGCGAGCGCGCCGCCCCAGCCCTTGGTCACCATCTGGGGGCCGGGGCCGCCATAGTGGCTGAAGAACACGGGGTAGCGCTTGCCCTTCTCCATTTTGGGCTTGAGCATCATCCAGTGCAGCGGCGTGCCATCCTCGGCAGCGATCGTGCCGTATTCGGGCGTGACATGGGAAGGCAGGAAGGGCGCATAGGGGTGATCGCCCTCGACCCGGTTCTCCTCGATCCACGCCACCTGCTTGCCATCGGGCGTCGCCAGATAGGACTGCGGCGGCTGATTGGGGCTTGAGCGCGAGACGTAAAGCAATCGCCCCGCCCCATCCATGCTCGCGGAATTGGTGAAGGCGGGATCGGTGAGCAATTCATAACCGCCCTCCCCGCCAAGCTTGGCGCGGTAGATCTGCTGGGTGAGCACATCCTTGGTCGCCTGATAGGTGAAGGTGCCCGCCGCCTCGTCCACGCCGACCAGCGCGGTGACCGGTTCAAGGCCGCCGGTGATCCGCAGCCAATTCTGACCGTCAAAGCGGTAGAAATGCCCATAACCGTCCCGCTCCGACCACCACAGCAGGCTGCCGTCCTTGAGGAAGCGATAATTGTCCGAGAGGTTGACCCAGTAATCCGGCCGCGCGGCGGTTTCGGTGAACCAGATCTGCGAAGCGCCCGTCACGGGATCGACCTTGAGCATATCGATCTTCGTCTGCGCGCGGTCTTGCCGCTGGACGTAGATTGCGCTGCCATCCGGCGCCCAGTCGACGCGGGCGACATAGATGTCGAGATTGGCACCGAGGTCGATCTTGACGCTGCCCGACCCGTCGGGGTTCATCACGAACAGTTCGACCACCGCGTTGTCGGTGCCCGCTGCCGGGTAGCGCTGGTCATAGACCTTGGTGCCCTTCGCGCCGATCGCGGCGCGGGTGACGATGCCTACAGAGGCCTCGTCGGTGCGCTGGACGACGATGCGGCTGTCATCGGGCGACCACCAATAGCCTTGCAGCCTGCTCATTTCCTCCTGAGCGACGAACTCCGCCTCGCCCCAGCGGATCGTCTCGGCCTCGCCTGCCGGGGTGATCGGCTTGGCCTCGCCGCCCACCGGGCCGACCCACAAACGCCGGTCGCGCACAAAGCTGACCGATCCGCCCTTGGGCGACAGCTGTGGGTTCAATTCCGTGCCTTCGGTATCGGTCAGCCGGGTGACCGTGCCATCGAGCTTCGCAAGAAACAGGTCGCCATCGAGCGGCACCAACACGCCCGCGCCGTCGCTCGCCCACTGATAGCTGATGATCCCCTTGAGGCTGCCGACCCGCGCGCGTTCACGCTGCATCTTCTCGTCCTCGGACAGCTCGCGGCCCGAGCCGAGCTTCTCCGAATCCACCAGCATCCGCCACTCACGGGTCTCGATGTCGTAACCCCACAGGTCATACCGATCGCGATCCTCCGCGCGGTTGCGCAGCAGGGTGAGATAGCGGCCATCGGGCGAGAGCCGCACCTGCCGGGGCGCTGGGCCATCAAGGCCGGGGGAGGCGAACACCCGTTCGAAGGTCAGCACAGGGGCGGTTTCAGCCATTGTCGGCGCCTCCGCCAAAACGGGCGTTGTCAGACAGGTCGAAAGCGAAAGGGCAACCGCAGCAAGAACCGAACGCATCCAAAGCTCACCTCGTCATTGCGAGCCGCCTAGGGCGGCGCAGCAATCCATGATCCGACCGCCGGTTAATGGATTGCTTCGTCGCTGACGCTCCTCGCAATGACGAGAGGTATTGGCAAGAGGCCCAAAGCAAAAGGGCGGCCCCTTGCCGGAGCCGCCCTTCGTGTTTCGGTGGCTTGGAGAGCCTTACGCCTTGGGCGCGGAGGCCTTGCGCTCGACGATACGCGCGCTCTTGCCGGTGCGGCCGCGCAGGTAATAGAGCTTGGCGCGACGCACCACGCCGCGGCGGACCACGGTGATGCTCTCGACGATCGGCGAGTAGAGCGGGAAGACGCGCTCGACGCCCTCGCCGAAGCTCATCTTGCGCACGGTGAAGTTCGAACCCATGCCGCGGTTCGAGCGGGCGATCACGACGCCTTCATAGGCCTGGATACGCTCGCGGTTGCCTTCCTTCACCTTCACGCCGACGCGGACGGTGTCGCCCGGGCGGAATTCTGGGATGTCCTTGCCGGACTTGGCGATTTCTTCGGCTTCAATCTGCTGGATCAGGTTCACTGGTCCGGTTCCTTCGTTTTTGCCGCGCGCCAGAGGCAGGCTGAACCCGAGCACCCTCATGGCGCTCCCACAAGTCCGGCCTGCGTAACCGTGTGTCTTCTTCGCTCCTTGCCTTGCGCCAAGCAGCGATCTTCGCATGATCCCCCGATCGCAGCACTTCGGGGATCGTGCGCCCTTCCCATTCCTGAGGTCGGGTGTAGTGCGGGTATTCGAGAAGGCCGTTTTCGTACGACTCTTCCGCCCCGCTCAAGGCCGCGCCCATTACGCCGGGAATGAGGCGAATGCAAGCGTCAAGGATGGTGAGAGCCGCCATCTCGCCGCCGGAGAGGACGATGTCGGCGAGGGAGACCTGCTCGATCTCCGGCCGCGCTTCGAACAGGCGTTCATCGAAGCCCTCGAAGCGCCCGCACAGGATGATGACGCCGGGGCCGCTCGCGAGCTCACGGATGCGGGCTTGGGTGATGGGTTTGCCGCGCGGGGTCATGGCGAGAATGGGGCGCCCGGCGGCCGGAGCGCTGTCGAGCGCGCGCGCCAGCACATCGCACTTCAGCACCATACCCGCCCCTCCGCCCGCAGGCGTATCGTCGACCGTGCGGTGCTTGTCGGTGGCGAAGTCGCGGATCTGCACTGTCTCGCAGGCCCACTTGGCATCAGCCAGCGCGCGCCCCGCGATGGAGTGCCCGAGCGGCCCGGGGAACATCTCCGGGTAGAGGGTGAGGATGGTGGCGGCGAAGGTCATTCAGTCGAAGACGGATGGATCGGGTTTTGCTGGCCTGCGCTTAATCATGATCAGCGATACCGCAAGCGCCAGAACTGCCCAAACAGCTCCTCCCAGCACAGCCTCGTTCACCGAATCAGAAAAGGTCTCAACCGCGTTGGGCGGGGCCGCGCCGTTTATCGCTTCATACTTCCCGATTTCTACCAAGCTCTGATAAATCGAGTAGATCACGTAAAGGCCGGGAGGCACGATCACCAAGAAGGCGATGGTCAGCCAGTCTGGAATGCGCGGCAGCAGCCGCCTCGTCGCAAGAAGAATGGTCAACGTGATCGCGAGCGACAGAATGACGACCAAAATCATTGATTGCGCCCCCACGTCACCCCATCCTTCGCCCGCGTATCCACCGTCAGCTCGAACACATCGGGCCGAGAATAATGCCCGTCGGTATCGAGGTTCGCCAGCCCCTCGGCCACCTCGGCCAGATCGAGCTCGGCGAAGAGCGTCTCCTCCCCCGCGCCCGCCTGCGCCAGAACGCGGGTGTCGGGGGCGGCGATCAGGGAACCGCCGCGGTTGAGAATCTCGCCGGGGATGGCTTCGAGCAATTCGCGGGCCACATCTGAACCGCCCACCCGCTCCAAACCCTCGAACAGATCATCCCGCTTCTGCACCAGCCCCGCCGCCAGCACGAAGCACCGCCCCTCCATCGCATAGTGGCGCGAGGCGATCTGGTGGCTTTCGCGCACCGTCGGCCAGGCGGCGATGTGGACGTCCTCGCCGAGGTTGTGCATCGCCGCGCGGGCGAGCGGCATCCAGTGCTCCCAGCAGATCAGCGTGCCGATCCTGCCCCACTCGGCCTGATGCACACCCAAGGTGGAGCCATCGCCGCGCGCCCAGATCAGGCGTTCGCCGTGGGTCGGCACGAGCTTGCGGTGATCGAGCACCGGCGCACCGGGGCGGAAGGTCAGCTGGTTGTTGACGAGGCTCCGCCGCACGCGCTCATGCGCGCCGATCGAGATGATCGCGCCGCTCGCATCGGCGAGTTCCTGCAAGGGCAGCAGCCGCTCGTCATTCGCGACCACCGCCTGTTCCAGCATGATCCGGTGCAGCGCCTTCGACCCGGGGTGATCCCACAGCGCCGCGCCGGGCGCTTCGTCGAGCCACAGGGGATAGCCCCCCAGAAAGGTCTCGCCGAAAGCGACGACCTCCGCGCCATTCTTCACCGCGGCGCGGGCAAGCGCCACGGCCTTGTCGATCCCGCCCTGAAAATCGAGCGGGACAGGCGCGGCTTGCACGACGGCGACAGGAAGTTTCGTCATGGCGTGCGCTTACGCGCGGAAATCAGCCCCCGCAACCGCCACAGCCGCCGCCGCAACCCGATCCGCCGTCGCCATCCCCGCCACTGTCGCTGCTGCTGTCGCCGTCCTTCTTGCGGATCGCGTGCACCGGCTCCCAGGGTGTGCCCACCAGCACGCTCGTCCCGAACAGCGCCACTGCCAGCGCCGCTTCATCCGGACGCGGCGCGCGGGCCACGCGGTCATTCTGCGCGCGCAGCCGCTTTACCGCCTCGATCCCGCTGGCGGTGCGCGGGTCGCTCTTGAAGAAGCGGATCGTGGCCAAGGCAGCCGTCAGCCCGAGCAGAATGACCAGAGCTTGCGTCGGTTCACCCAGCGCATCCCCGGCCCGCTGGCGATAAAGTCCAACCACGAAGAGCAGCGCATAGGGCGCCACCGAAATCCAGCGCAGCCGCGCATAATCCTCAGGCCACAGCATCAGCCCGCTGCGCCGCAACCGCGCGGCGACGCGTTCGGCATGGACGTCGATCATGCGCTGCGCATCGGCAAGGGTGATCGGCGCCGACATGGCGAGCAGGGCTTGCCCCGCCGGGCTCGCCGACAATTGCCGCTCGGCGACTGCCAGATAGCCCTGCGCCCGCAGTTCGATCCCGCCGCGCACGTACAGATCGGCCAGAAGCGATTCGGCGAATCGCTCCCGGCCGCCGGCCAGCAACGCCACACTTTCCAGATCCTGTGATTCCCCGCTCCGCCCGGCATCCCTGAGGTGTGACGGTATCCACCAAGCTGCCACGCTCGCCAGAACCAGCAGAACGCTGTAAAAGATCAGGAAATCGCTGCCCGTCCAGGACGAGAACAGCTGCATCACATCATCCTTCCCGCAAGCCAGCCCACCGCAAAGGCAAGCAGACCCAGCGCCAGCGCGACCCGGCGTGAAACGAAGATACCATCGAAGAGGTTAACGCGAACATTCTTTGGATCGACGGCGAAGCGCCTATGCGCGTCAGGCCAGACGTCGCGCGGCGGCTGCGCGCCGAATGCGACCTCGTAGGCGGCGAGCGTATCGGCATATTGCCGGTAATAACGCTCGCGCTCCATGGCACCCCCGGCGGTCGGGCCGTGGTGCAGATCAGCGCCCAGCACGGCGGGGCAGAAGGTCTGCCAATAGTCGCGGCTGTAGGTGAGGTGGAGGTGCCAGGCCTGATCGACCGCATCGGACGGGGTCACCTCGTGGCCGGCGGTCATCGCGAGATAGCAGAAGCGCTTGTACTCACCGATCACCCGTTCGGCATGGGCGGCGTCCCAGCGGTTTTCGCGGGCGAGGCGAGCGGTGAAGGACAGCGATGCGTCTGCCGGGCCGATGTGGTGATCGGCGATGCGCTGCCAGAGAGCGGCGTCGGCGGGCGAACTCACGCCCTCAATTATCGGCGAAATCGGCGCTGATCACAAGCTGCTTGTCGTCCCAGCCGATCACGGCGGCAGGGATCATCGGAACCATGAAGGTCTTCGGCCCCTTTTCGGGCACCGGATCGAGCGAGATCTCGATGATGTCAGTCGCACCGAAATTCTCGATAGCGAGGACGGTGCCGACGGCTTCACCCGCGTTGGTCACGACGGGCAGGCCGAGCAGGTCGGCATGGTAGAATTCGCCCTCGCCCAACGGCGGCAACGCCTCGCGCGGGACGGTGAGGACGGTGCCGCGCAATTTCTCGGCGTCGGCGCGCGAGGTGCTTTCGGCAAGACGGGCAATGGCCCCGCCCTTCCCGTCCTCGCGGATTTTCACGAGGGTGAGCGCGCCGTCATTGAAACTTTTCTGCTTGGCGAGAGTGGCAATCCCCTCGCCGAACAGCTTCAGACGCACCTCGCCCGCCACCCCGTGCGCGCCGGCAATGGCGGCTAGGGTGACGGGCTTGGTCATAGCAGCTTAGCCTTCGGCCTGCTCTTCAGAGGCGGCTTCTTCGGCAGGCGCTTCTTCAGCGGCAGCTTCTTCCGCAGCCGGGGCAGCGGCAGCGGCCTTGGCTTCTTCTTCAGCAGCGCGCGCAGCTTCTTCGGCCTCGGCGATCTTGGCGGCACGCTCTTCGGCGCGCTCCTTGGCCTTCTCGCCCGGCTCACCCTTCTTGGGGTTGTTGCGGGCCGCACGCTCCTTGATGCCGGCGGCATCGAGGAAGCGGGCCACGCGGTCGGTCGGCTGCGCGCCGACGCCGAGCCAGTAGCGGGCGCGGTCTTCGACGAGCTTCACGCGGTCGGCCGAATCCTTGGCGAGCAGCGGGTTGTAGGTGCCGATCTGCTCGAGATACTTGCCGTCGCGCGGGCTGCGGCTGTTGGCGACGACGATGCGGTAGTAGGGACGCTTCTTGGCACCGCCGCGCGAGAGCCGGATGGAAATCGACATGATGTTACCTTTCGATTGAATATGAACTGTTGAACTGAAATATTTGAACTGAAACTATTTCTTGCGAGGCAATCCGCCGAGCCCTGGCAGGCCGCCCGGCCCGCCCAGTCCCGGAAGGCCCCCGGCACCGCCGCTGGGAAGGCCGCCCATGCCGCCCATCCCTCCGCCAAGACCGCCCATCGGGCCGCCCCCGCCGCCGAACATGGCCGCCAAGCCCTTGAGCCCGCCCATCTTCTTGATCTGCTTCATCGCGCGCGACATTTCCTGGTGCATCTTGAGCACCTTGTTGACTGTCTGCACATCGGTGCCGCTGCCCGCCGCGACGCGCTTCTTGCGCTTGGCGTTCATCAGGTCGGGATTGGCGCGCTCCTTGGCGGTCATGGAGGAGATGATCGCCTCCATGTGGATCAGCACCTTGTCGTCCATGCCGGAGTTGGCCATCGCGGCCTTGGCCTTCTTCATGCCCGGCATCATGCCCGCCAGCATCCCCAGACCGCCCATGTTGCGCATCTGCTTGAGCTGCATGGCCAGATCGTCGAGGTCGAACTTGCCCTTTTCGAGGTTGCGGGCGAGCTTCTCGGCCTCTTCCTCCTTGATCGTCGCGGCGGCGCGTTCGACCAGGCTGACCACGTCGCCCATGCCGAGGATGCGGTCGGCAACGGAACCGGGGCGGAAGGGCTCGATCGCGTCGAGCTTTTCGCCGGTGCCAGAAAACTTGATCGGCTTGCCGGTGACCGCGCGCATCGACAGCGCTGCGCCGCCGCGGGCATCGCCATCCATGCGGGTCAGCACCACGCCGGTGAGCGGCACTTCACCGCTGAAAGACTGCGCGACGTTGACGGCGTCCTGGCCGGTCAGCGAATCGACCACCAGCAGCACTTCGTTGGGGGCCGAAACGCTGGCCACGGCCTTCATCTCGGCCATCAGCGCATCGTCAACGTGGAGGCGGCCCGCGGTGTCGAGCAGCAGCACGTCGAAATTCTGGAGGCGCGCGGCTTCCATCGCGCGCCGCGCAATGTCGACCGGCTGTTGCCCGGCGATAATCGGCAGGGTCGCAACATCGACTTGGCCGCCCAGCACCGCGAGCTGCTCCTGTGCAGCCGGACGGTTGACGTCGAGCGAGGCCATCAGCGCCTTCTTGCCGTGACGTTCGCGGATCAGCTTGGCGAGCTTGGCGGTGGTTGTCGTCTTGCCCGAGCCCTGAAGGCCGACCATCATGATCACGACCGGCGGCTTGGCATCGAGCTTGAGGCCTTCGACCTCCATCCCGCCCAGCGTCTCGACCAGCTCGTCATGGACGATCTTGATGACCATCTGGCCGGGGGTGACCGACTTCAGGACATCCTGACCGACAGCCTTCTCGGTGACGGCATCGATGAAGCGGCGGGCAACCGGAAGTGCAACATCGGCTTCGAGAAGAGCGATGCGCACTTCGCGCATGGCATCGCGCACATCCTGCTCACGCAGCGCGCCGCGACCTTTCAGCTTGTCGAATACGCCTCCCAGACGGTCAGACAGCGTGTCGAACATCGCTCACTTCTCCTGCCGGACACGCAAGCGCCCGGAAAATGCGAAAAACGCCGGCGGACGAAACCTCGTCGGCCAGCGTTGCGAAAAGCACCCCATGGCGGGGTCGGACTTCCCGACTTTGATCAGTTGGTGACTGGTGGAGCCTAGCGGGATCGAACCGCTGACCTCAACACTGCCAGTGTTGCGCTCTCCCAGCTGAGCTAAGGCCCCGAGCCAGTCATCATGCGAAGCAGAGCGTGTGCCCTGCCTGCGGGAGGCGGCCATTAGAAGGGCCGCATCCCGCTTGCAAGCGAAAAAATCAGTTTTCGTCGTCGTCGTCGCCAGTGCCGGTCGACACGCCGAGATCATCGTCGCCGCCAAGGTCGACGTCATTGTCGGGCGAATCGCCGTCCTCGTCGATATCCTCGATGTCTTCGAGATCACCCAGATCATCATCGCCGCCGAGATCCGCGTCAGCGTCGGCATCGACCTTCTTCTCGACTTCCTCGAAGGGAATCGGCTGCTTGGACTTGAGCACCGGCTCCGGCGACCAGGTCTCACCGCATTCGATGCAGGAAACCGGGTCTTCCTTGCCGAGATCGTAGAAACGTGTCCCGCACTTCGGGCAGGTACGCTTGGTACCCCATTCGGGCTTGGCCATCTTTATTCCTCGAAACAGGGCCAGCCCCTTGATGCGGGGCGGGCCAGAAACTGCAAAACACTGGGCGGATTGATCGGAAAAATGGGTTCCGGCAAGCTCTTTATCAAGAGCCTGCACCGCGAGCGCGGCGCGCCTTGCCAGAAGCGCGGGGCGCTGTCAAAGACCGCCGCCTTATGAGCAGCCACACCTTCGCCCCCTCCGGCCCGCTGACGGGCACGATCCGCGTCCCCGGCGACAAGTCGATCAGCCACCGATCGCTGATGTTTGCAGGGCTTGCCGTGGGCCGCAGCCGCATCACCGGGCTGCTGGAAGGCGAGGACGTCCTCGCCACCGCCGCCGCGATGCGCGCCTTCGGAGCGCAGATCGCGCGCGAGGCGGATGGCACCTGGGTGGTGGACGGCGTCGGGGTCGGCAGCCTGCTGGAGCCGAAGGCCGCGCTCGACATGGGCAATTCGGGCACCTCGACGCGACTGCTGATGGGTCTGGTCGCGAGCCATGACATCACCGCGACCTTCGTCGGCGATGCCAGCCTTTCGGGCCGCCCGATGAAGCGCGTGATCGACCCGCTCTCACAGATGGGCGCGAGCTTCGAAGCCTCGGCGGGCGGCACCCTCCCGCTGATGCTGCGCGGGGCGAGTCCGGCCGTGCCGATCACCTATCGCCTGCCCGTCGCCAGCGCGCAGGTGAAGAGCGCAGTGCTGCTCGCGGGCCTCAACACCCCCGGGATCACCCGCGTGATCGAGCCCGTTCCCACCCGCGACCATACCGAGCGGATGCTGACAGGCTTCGGCGCGAAGCTCGAAGTGGGCGAGGAGAACGGCGAGACCGTCATCGCCATCCACGGCGAGGCAGAACTCACCCCCATGGACGTGACCGTCCCCGGCGATCCCTCCTCCGCCGCCTTCTTCATGGTCGCCGCGACGCTGGTGCCGGGGAGCGACCTTACGATCGCAAACGTCGGCCTCAACCCGACCCGCGCCGGGCTGCTCCACGTGCTGCGCCAGATGGGCGCGGACATCGAGGAGGTGAACCCCCGCGAAGTCGGCGGTGAGCCGGTCGCCGACCTGCGCGTGCGCCATGCGCAGCTTTCGGGCGTCGATGTCGACCCGGCCATCGCGCCTGCCATGATCGACGAGTTCCCGGTGCTCTTCGTCGCCGCCGCGCTTGCCAAGGGCACCACCCGCACCACCGGCCTTGAGGAACTGCGCGTCAAGGAGAGCGACCGGCTCGCCGCCATGGCCGCCGCGCTCACCGCAGCGGGCGCGCGCGTGGAAGAACATGAGGACGGCCTCACCGTCCATGGCAGCGGCGGCGATCCACTCCGGGGCACCAGCAACGCGCGCGTCAAATCGCTGCTCGATCACCGCATTGCAATGAGCATGGCGGTTGCCGGTCTCGTCAGCGAGGGCGGCGTCGAGGTCGACGATATCAGCCCGATCAACACCAGTTTCCCGACCTTCATGGGGCTGCTCGATGAGGCGAGCGCGGCGTGAAGAAAAAAGTCGCTGTCTATTCGATCTTCTCTGGGATCGTGACCTGCGGGGTGGTCATCTTTCTTCATGTTACCGAGATTCGGACCATCACTCCGTGGGAGCTTGTCGGAGCATTGCTTTTATCGCCAGTCGCCGGCCTTTTGACTTGGTTCCAGTTCGATTGGGGACCGGCCAAAATGCGCAATATCATCGAGAAGGCTGAACGCGACTGGAACGAGCCATGAACACCCCGCTCGACTGGCCAAGCATCATCGGACTTTGCGGCACCGCCTGCATCATCGGCGCCTATGCCTATCTGACGCTGGCCAAGGCGACCAACCCCTTCCTGCTCCACGGCACCAATCTGCTGGGCGCGGCGCTGCTGACCGTGTCCTTGGTCTATCACACCAATTGGGCGAGCCTGGTGCTCGAATTCTTCTGGGCCTCGATTGCCATCATCGGGCTGGTCAGGGCTTGGCGAGGCCGGGCGGGCCGCGATATGAGCGGGGAATGATCCGGGCGCTTCTCGATCTTGGCCGTTCGCCGCTGGTTCGGCGCTTGATTGCAGGCGCAATACTGGTTTTCGGCGCGCTGATCGCCGCCTTTGCACGACATGACGGCAAGCCGGACGGGTTCACGCTGGCCAGCCACCTCCTCATGGCGATGATGGCGCTGGTGATCCTTCATATCCGCTGGAAACGCCGCGAGCGCGTGGCGATTACGCCTGCCAAAGCACGGGACATTTTTTCATGATCGCCAGAACTCTCGTCGCCGCCGCCCTCGCGCTGGTGCCGCTCACCGCGCAGGCGCAGGACACCGCGCTTCCCACCAACACCGCTGCCGATTGGTCGGTGGCGACTTCCGAACACCGCATCGCGGTCGAGGGCGGCAAGGTGTGGGTGCGCGTCAACGGCGTGATCGGGCAAGGCCAAGCCCCCGTCATCATCATCCACGGCGGCCCCGGCGGCACCCATGTGAACTTCGGCAACCTCCTCAGCCTTGCCGACCAGCGCCCCGTGATCCTTTACGATCAGCTCGACAGCGGGATGTCCGACCGGCCCGAGAACCCCGCCAACTGGCGGACCGAGCGCTTCGTTGCCGAGCTTGAGGCGATCCGCAAGGCACTAGGGGTCGATCGCTGGCACGTGATCGGGCACAGCTGGGGCTCGGCCCTCGCGCTCGAATATGCCGCCGCCTATCCGCAGCACACCGTCTCGGCCGTGCTCAGCGGCACCTTCATTTCGGCCCCGCACTGGATCACCGGAACCAACCTACTGATCCGCGACCTGCCTGACGATGTGGCGGCCACGATCCGCGCCTGCGAAGGCCCGACCCCGCCCGCGCCCGAGGTCTGCGAGCCTGCCACCGCCGCCTTCTACGCCGCCTATAACGGCCGTCCTGACCGCCCCGCCCCCTCGCCCGCAGCCATCGCTTATCGCAAGCGCTATGGCGGCAAGGGGTTCAACGCCACAGTCTATAACGCGATGTGGGGCCCGACCGAATTCCGCGCCTCGGGCAGCCTCGGCACCTATGATGCCACCCACCTGCTCGCCCGCGTCGATGGCACGCGCATTCTGTTCGTCGTTGGCCAGTATGACGAGGCGCGGATCGACGATGTGCAGGATTTCGTCGCCCTCACCCCCGGCGCGGAACTCGCGGTCGTCCCCGGCGGCAGCCACGCCTTCATCGCCGAGCGCGCCGAAGTTGCCGAGGCGATCTATCGCGACTGGATGAACCGCAAGGACGCGAGCGAGACCGGCAAATGATCATCGCCGTCGACGGGCCGACAGCAAGCGGCAAAGGCACCATCGCGAAAGCGCTCGCCGCGCATTTCGGCTTGCCGCATCTCGACACTGGTCTCCTCTACCGCGCGGTCGGGCGACAGGTGATGCTGGCGGGCGGCGACCCTGACGATCCGCACGCGGCGCTGGCCGCCTGCGCCTTTCCGGACAGCCTGCTGGATGACGACACCCTGCGTTCGGAAGAGGTCGGCGGTTATGCGAGCCGCGTGTCGGTCCACCCCGATGTGCGCCACGCGCTCTACCAGCGCCAGCGCGCCTTTGCCTTGCAGGAAGGCGGCGCAGTGCTCGACGGGCGCGATATCGGAACGGTGATCGCGCCCGAAGCGCCGGTGAAACTGTTCGTCACCGCCAGCGTGGCAGAACGCGCGCGCCGCCGCTGGCTGGAGATGACGGGACGCGGGATCAACGTCGCCCTCGCTGCAATCGAACACGACATCGCCGCGCGCGACGCCCGCGACATGGGCCGCAAGGACGCGCCGCTGGTCGCCGCTGCCGATGCGCTGGTGCTCGACACCACCCATTTCAACCGCGACGCCGCTATCGAGGCGGCGATCGAGGCGGTGCTGGCGCGCGCGGGCTGACCCGCCATTTTCCTTGCTTTTCGCAAGGGTCTGGCCTAGGCGCGGCCCCGTTCTGCCCAATCATCACTGGTTGAAGGAACCTTCGCACAGGCATGGGGCCTTGCGGAGAAGTCTGCCTCTTGCCCCGCCAGCCCCGGCAATGGTGCCTGGGAAGCGGTGAAAGACCCCGGAAAAACCGGCGGCCGGTAGCACAACGAAACAGGATCTTACCTGACTATGGCAACGCAAATGCCCTCACGCGCCGATTTCGAGGCGCTCCTCAATGAACAGCTCGGCGGCGCCGGCGAAGACGGCTTTGAAGGCCGCGTCGTCAAGGGCACCGTCACCGCGATCGAAAACGGCTATGCCGTGATCGACGTCGGCCTCAAGAGCGAAGGCCGCATCTCTCTCAAGGAATTCTCTCGCGGCGAAGACGACCACGGCCTGACCGTGGGCGGCGAAGTCGAAGTCTATGTCGACCGCGTCGAAAACGCCGATGGCGAAGCCATGCTCTCGCGTGACCGCGCCCGCCGCGAAGCCGCGTGGGACAAGCTGGAAAGCGAATTTGGCGAAGGCAAGCGCGTCGAAGGCCGCATCTTCGGCCGCGTCAAGGGCGGCTTCACGGTCGACCTCGATGGCGCCGTGGCCTTCCTCCCCGGCTCGCAGGTCGACATCCGCCCGGTGCGCGACGTCACCCCGCTGATGGACGTGCCCCAGCCCTTCCAGATCCTCAAGATGGATCGTCGTCGCGGCAACATCGTCGTCTCGCGCCGTGCCGTCCTCGAAGAAACCCGCGCCGAACAGCGCAGCGAGCTCATCAATGACCTGGTCGAAGGCCAGATCATCGACGGCGTGGTCAAGAACATCACCGATTACGGCGCCTTCGTGGATCTCGGCGGCATCGACGGCCTGCTGCATGTCACCGACATGAGCTACAAGCGCGTCAACCACCCGAGCGAAGTGATCGCCATTGGCGACACCGTGACCGTGCAGATCGTGCGCATCAACGCCGAAACGCAGCGCATCAGCCTCGGCATGAAGCAGCTTGAAAGCGATCCGTGGGATGGCGTCTCGGCCAAGTATCCGGTCGGCATGAAGCTGTCGGGTCAGGTGACCAACATCACCGAATACGGCGCCTTCGTCGAACTGGAGCCGGGCATCGAAGGCCTCGTCCACGTCAGCGAAATGAGCTGGACCAAGAAGAACGTCCACCCGGGCAAGATCGTCTCGACCTCGCAGGAAGTCGATGTGATGGTGCTCGAAGTCGACAGCGACAAGCGCCGCATCAGCCTCGGCCTCAAGCAGGCCCAGCGCAACCCGTGGGACGAGTTCGCCGAGAAGCACCCGGTTGGCTCGGTTGTCGAAGGCGAAGTCAAGAACGCGACCGAATTCGGTCTGTTCGTCGGCCTCGATGGCGACGTCGACGGCATGGTGCACATGTCGGACATCGCCTGGGGCATCTCGGGCGAAGACGCGCTGGCGCTCCACCGCAAGGGCGAGATGGTCAAGGCCGTCGTGCTCGATGTGGACGTCGAGAAGGAGCGCATCAGCCTCGGCATGAAGCAGCTCGAAAAGGGCGCGCCTTCGGCTGAAGCGGCCACGACCGGCTCGAGCTTGCGCAAGAACCAGACCGTCACCGTCACCGTGCTCGAAGTGCGCGACGGCGGGCTGGAAGTGCAGGTTGGCGAAGACGGCGCGACCGGCTTCATCAAGCGCAGCGACCTCGGCCGCGACCGCGACGAACAGCGCCCCGACCGCTTCCAGGTCGGCAGCAAGGTCGACGCGATGGTGATCGGCTTCGACCGTTCGAAGAAGCCGAACTTCTCGATCAAGGCGCGTCAGATCGCCGAAGAGAAGGAAGCTGTCGCACAGTTCGGTTCGTCGGATTCGGGCGCTTCGCTCGGCGACATCCTCGGCGCTGCGCTCAAGAAGGGCGCGGAGTAATTTGAGTGCACCCGCCCCTCGGGGCGGGCGTTACACAACAAGAAAGGCCCGCTTGCTTCGGCAGGCGGGCCTTTTCCTTTGGGGAGCGCGGCTGTAGGGTGGCGCGCATGATCCATGTTCACCAGTTCCCTTGCCTTAGCGACAACTACGGCTACCTCATCCACGACACCGACAGCCACGAAACCGCGGCGATCGACACGCCCGATGGCACGGAATATCTGCGCCAGGCTGATCTCAAGGGATGGCGCATCACCCAGATCTGGAACACCCATTGGCATCCCGATCACGCCGGCGGCAACGAAGCCATCAAGGCGGCGACCGGCTGCACCATCACCGGCCCCGCCGAGATCGAAGGCAAATTCCCGATCGACCGGATCGTGGCGCATGGCGACACGGTGACGCTCGGCGGCGTCGAGGCTGCGGTGATCGACGTCTCGGGCCACACCAACGGCCATATCGCCTTCCACCTGCCCTCGGCCGGGGTCGCCTTTGTCGGCGATTCGGTCTTTGCGCTGGGCTGCGGGCGGATGTTCGAAGGCGAGCCGGGGCAGTTCTGGGCGAGCCTCAGCCGCATCAAGGCCTTGCCGCCGCAGACCCTGCTCTACTGCGCGCACGAATACACCGCGTCGAACGCCAAGTTCGCGCTCCACGCCGATCCCGACAATGCGGCGTTGCAAGCCTATGCCGAGGAAATCGCCGCCAAGCGCGCGAAGGACGAGTGGACGGTGCCGACCACGCTCGAACGCGAGCTGGCAACAAACCCCTTCCTGCGCGCCGATGATCCCGCGATGATGGCCAAGTGGGGCGGCAGCGCCCCGCACGAGACCTTCGCGGCGCTGCGGGCAGCGAAGGACAATTTCTGACCTGATGCAGGCCCTCGTCGTCGAACGCCTGTCGGACGACCTGTCCGGCGTGACACTGGCTGACCTGCCCCCACCCGCCCGCGCTCCGGGCGAGGTGCTGGTGCAGGTGCGCGCGGCCTCGCTCAATTTCCCCGACCTGCTGATGACGCAGGGCGGCTACCAGTTCAAACCGGCAGTGCCCTTCACCAGCGGCCTCGAATTCGCAGGCGAAGTGCTGGAAGCTGACCCGGAGAGCGGCTTTGCTCCTGGCGACAGGGTGATGGGCGGCAACAAGACCGGCGCCTTTGCCGAACTGGCCTGCGTGGCCGCCGACAAGCTCTCGCCCATGCCCAGCGGCATGGACTTCCCCGCCGCCGCCGCGATGGGTGCGGCCTATTCGACCGCCTTCACCGGCCTCGTCGAACTCGGCGGATTGCAGGAGGGCCAGTGGGTGCTGGTGCATGGCGCAAGCGGGGGCGTGGGCCTGGCCGCCTGCGATCTGGCGCGCGCGCTGGGGGCGCGGGTGATTGCCACAACCGGCTCCCCCGCCAAAGCCGAACGGATCGCCGCCCTCGCCCATCCCGAAGCGGTAATCGTGGCCGAAGGCCGCTTCCGCGAGCAGATCGCTGACCTCACCGGCGGCGCATTGTGCGACATCGTGTTCGATCCGGTGGGCGGCGATGTGTTCGACGAATCGACCCGCTGCGTCGCCTTTGGCGGCAAGCTGATGGTGGTCGGCTTCACCTCGGGCCGGATCGCCGACATTGCGACCAACATCCCGCTGATCAAGGGCTTCAGCATTGTCGGCCTGCGCGCCGGCGAATATGCGCGCCGCTTCCCCGAAAGGGGCCGCGCCATTCACGCCGCCATCAACCGGCTGGCGGAAGCAGGGGCGATCAGCCCCGCGATCGACCGCACGCTCCCCCTGTCGCACTGGCGCGAAGGCTTTACCGCGATGGCGAGCCGCGATCTGGTCGGCAAAGTGGTGTTCGTTCCGGGGACCTGACGCAAAAGGGCGGCCCTTTCGGACCGCCCCCTCGTGTTCTTGAGCTGTGCTGCCGCTCAGAGCGAGGCGATAACCTCGTCGGCAAGCTTCTTGTCAGCGGCGCCGTCATGCGCCTTGGCGATCAGCACCTTCGAAGCGGCAGCGGCAGCGGTGACAGCCTTGGCCTTGACCTCGGCAATCGCGGCGCGCTCGGCAGCGGCGATCTTGTCTTCGGCCATCTTCTGACGGCGGGCGACCATCACTTCGCTGTCAGCTTCGGCCTTGGCGAGGATCGCGTCGGCTTCTTCGCGGGCGCCAGCCAGCATCGCTTCAGCGTCCTTTTCGGCCGATGCGATCTTGGCGGCATACTCGGCGCGCAGCGCCTCGGCCTCGGCGCGGAGCAGCTTGGCGTCATCGAGCGCCTTGCGGATTTCGGCGATCTTCGCGTCCAGCCCACCGGTGATCAGACCGGGAACCTTCTTCCAGATGAACACCGCGATGAGCACGGTCATGGCGAGCGCGACCCACTGGTAGGAGTCCATGCCCAGCACGCCCGGTTCGGCGTGGCCTTCAGCCCCACTGGCAAGCAGCGTCAGAATGTCAGCCATGGGCCATCACCTCCTTGACCGCAGCCTCGGCGGCGGCGGGTTCAACCGCAGCACCGGCAACGCGGGCGACGATCTCGCGCGCGGCTTCGGCAGCGACGCCTTCGATTTCGGCCATGGCGCTGGTGCGGGCCGCCGCAATGGCAGCATCGGCCTCGGCAAGCTGGGCGTCGAGGCGGCCCTGCGCCTCGGCCAGCCTGGCTGCGTTGGCAGCCGCCGCCTTGGCCTTGGCCTCGCCGATCAGCCCCTGTGCCGCAGCGCGGTTGGCGTTCTCACGCTTGCGCCAGGCCTCTTCCTGCGCGGTCGCTTCGTCGCGCGCAGCCTGAGCCGCAGCCAGATCGCCTGCAATCTGGTTGTCGCGCAGGTCAACGGTCCCCATCACCTTGGGCACCATGCCAAGGCCAACGATGAGGAAGGTGAGCCCGAAGAACACCAGCAGCCAGAACACCTGGCTCGACCAGAAGTCGGAGATTTGATCGATCTGAGGCATGGGTCGCCCTTGTTTGCGTCGGCGTTATCGTCAGTTCATGCAGGTGAGCCGGGCGGCGATGCGCAGCTGCGCTCGCCGCTCCGGCACGCCGGATCTTAGCGGAAGATCAGCAGAACGGCGATAACGAAGGCGAGCAGGCCGAGAAGTTCGGCAGCCGCGAAGCCGATGAACAGGCGGCCCTGCTGGCCGTCGGCAGCACCGGGGTTACGCAGCGCGCCTTCGAGGAACGAGGCGAACACGTTGCCCACGCCGAGCGCGGCCATGCCAGCGCCGATCGCGGCGAGACCGGCACCGAGGAGAGCAGCAGCAGTTGCGTCCATGATAGTAAACTCCTTGAGAAAAATCTGAGTGTTGTCGAGGGTTGTGAAGAGAGCTTCGCAGCCCTCAGTGAAGGTTTTCCGCGTCGTTGATGTAGAGCGAGGTCAGCAGCGCGAAGACATAGGCCTGGATGCCTGCCACCAGAATCTCGAGCGCGCTGATCGCGACCATCAGCACGAAGCTGGGAATGCCGATCGCAGCGCCCAGCGCCGGGCCAGCCCCGCCGCCGGCGATCACGAAGCTCGCCAGCACCTTCAGCAGCACGTGACCCGCCATCATCGCGACGAACAGTCGCAGCGCGAGGCTGAAGGGGCGCACCATGAAGGACACGAATTCGATGAGGCTGATCGGCAGCGCCAGAAACGCAGGCGTGTTCGACGGCCAGAACAGCGAGAAGAAGTGCAAGCCATGCTTCCAGAAGCCCACGATCAGCACGATCGAGAAGCTCATGATCGCCAGCACGCCGGTAGCGGTGAAGTGGCTGGTGAAGGTGAAGGCGTGCATGTGCGGGATGAGGCCCAGCGGCACGAGACCGAGCAGGTTCCCGAACAGGATGAACATGAACAGCGTGAAGATGTAGGGCACATATTTGCGCCCGGCCTTGCCGATATTCGCTTCGAGCAGATCGTCGATGAAGCCCGTCAGGGTCTCGACCGCCATCTGCCAGCGCCCCGGCACCAGCTCGCGCTTCATGCCGCCCGCGACAAACACCGTCACCAGAATGGCAGTGATAGCCATCCACAGCGCGGAATTGGTGAACGCGATGTTGATTCCGTCAGCCAGCTGCCAATCGGACCCCAGCAGGGGTTCGATGGTGAACTGCTTCATCGGATCGACCTTGCCTTCTTCGGCTGCCACGATCGAACAATCCCCAAAAGTTTTACATCAAACGCGCCCCTGAGGCGGCTGCGTGGGAGGTCTGGCGAGGCCTAGCCTTCACCGTCCTTGCCCTCACCGCCGTCCGCGGGGCGCGTATTCGCGCTCAGAATAATGCTCCTGAAGGCCGATACCGTCCCGAGGAACAGACCGGTCAACAGACCCCAGGGCGCGATGCCGAGCAATGCGTCGATCGCAAAGCCGATCACCAAGCCACCGATGATCCCGCCCAGAAGATTGGCCAAGGCACGGTTGCCGCTGCGATAATTCGCATCGACACCCTTCACCTGCGGCCGGTTGCGTTGCTCTTCGCGCTCGCGTGCGGCCTTGAGCCGCGCTTCGAGCGCGTCGATCCGCGCATCCTCGTGAATGGGTTCTCGGGCGGGTTTCTCGTCGCTCATACCGTGATCCCGAATGAAGTGAGAGCAGGCACGCGCATTGAGGTGCCCGCCGAGGGCGCCGCCCCCTTAGAAGGGGGGCACATACGTGTCAACATCGCGGGGCATGACTTTTGTGCAGGTGCGAAGCTGTTTTGCGCAGCCGCCTCCGCGGCCGCGTCCTCGGCGAGTTTCAGGCCCAGTGGGCGGGCGGTCGCCCTTGCGGCCCCTTAGGGGCCGGTCAGAGCCATACGCCAACATCATGGGGTGTCGCGGTTTCGGTCGCGCAGCGACCGCAAGGCCGACCGGCCGCCCGCAGCGACGCGGCCTTCAGGTCGCGTGAGCGAGGATTTCGCATCGCGGATGCGATGCGGAACACAAATACTCACCGAGGACGTGCCCGCGGAGGCGGGCACGCAAACATTAAGGACAACGCGAGTCCTTGGTCGGTGCGGCGGCGGTGCGGGTTTCCCAGCTGCCATCGGGCGCGCGATACTTTTCGCCCGGCTCGGTGCGGTCGATCAGCGTGCAGCCGGCCGTGAAAGCATAGGCTTCGAGCGTCTGCTTCTTTTCCTTGGCGCGTTCGGCATAGGTCGCGCGGCGCTTGATGTTGATGTCGTCCACCAGCCGCTGCAACGCCGGGGTCGGCGCGCCGACGATGCCAAGATAGCCGTCCGGCTGCTCGCCCACCTGGCCTGCTGCACGCGCGGCGGCATAGGCCGGGTCGCGCTGCTGGGCGACGGCAGGCGCCACCAGCACGCTGATCGCGGCAAGCGCTGCAAACCCGCCAAGTGCTGTCTTGTGCATCATTATGTCTCCTCACGCCGGATCATCAGAAGATGTCCGGGTTGTCCTCAATCGTGTTCGCCGCATCTTCCGCCAGAGCCAACACCACGTCGGCCCTGATGTTGATGTCGAGCTGGATCACGATCGGCTTGTCGGGCGCCTGGATATTGATGCACCCTGCAAGCATCGCGGCCAGCCCCGTCAACGCGGCAAATGCCTTCACCTTCTGCCCCCTCGCCATGCTGCGGCCTGTGTCAGCTTTCGCATTGCGGAGCGCTCGGGTCAATTTCGCTGGAAACATGGCGGAAGGTCGCTTTCTGGAGGTTGAACGCGGAATACAGGTGACAGCAAGCGCATCGCTCAGCGCTGCGACTGAAATGTGGAGACGGGAGCGGACGGCGTGGCCTTCGGCCCACTCTGCCGCGCCGCCTTGAGCCGATCGACCTGCTCGCGCACCTGACTGTCCTCGAACAGGTCAAGCCAGGTGGCAGGATCAGACAGGCCGCGCGCGATCATTGCCAGCTGGCTGAAGCTTTCGGAACGCACATTGATGCGGAACTGGATCGGCAATTTGGCGAGGCGGCGGGTGACGAAATTCTGACTCGTGCCCGCACCCTGCCGGATGCCGTCGAAATTGAAACTGGTGATGATCTCGCCTGCCAGATCGCCATCGAGCGTGACGCTCATCTGGCGGTAATCGAGCGAACGCAGCGCCGCAAAGGCGAAGTTGCCCATCGTGCCGAGGTTTTCGTAGCTGAGTTCGCCCAGATAGGCGACATTCCCCCCGCCGGGCCGCGCGATCAGCAGCCCGCCTTCGATCCGGCCGTTGCCATTGGCATCGAACACGATCGGCACGGTGCCGTCGAACACACCGGTGGCGGAAATGTTCGACAGCTCCATTTCCGCCACAAAGGTTGCCGCATCGAGCCCGGTAATCTCGAACACGTAGCGGCGTTCCTCCGGCTTGCCGAAGTCCATCACCAGCGGGCGCATTTCGAGCTTGCCGCCCATGAAGGGGAAACGTGCATCCTCGAGCGCGAGGAGCGTGCCGTCCTTCAGCTCGAACTGCACTGTCCCCGCCAGCACCTCGACCCCGGGGTTGATGGCAGCGATGGTGAGCCGCTGATCGGGGGCGGTGGTGAGGTTCAGGAGATCGGTGAAGACGACATCGCCCTTGACCCCGCGCACCGGGCCGAAGGCGGCGGCAAAATCGAACCCGTCCGACCCGAAAGTGCCGCTGCTGGTGATGGTCTCGCCGTTCCAGTCGATCCGCCCGTTGCCGCGAATGGTGCCATCGGCAAAGGCGATCACGCCCTTGGCAAGATAGGACAGGTCTTCAGGCTGGAAGCCCTTGTCGAACACCAGACCGGGCACGGCCAGCCGGGCCGAGCCGGTGGCGGCGGCGAGATCATGCGTGATCGTGGCCGTCGCCACCGCGCGGCCTGAGGCGGGATGCGACAGGCGCGCCTCGGCATTGATGCGGCCATCGGCAAGCGTGAGGCTGCTGCCCCGGCCCGACAGCGGCGAAAAGCGCGCCGCACCCTCGGCGGGCCGGTCGGTCAGCGTGAAATCCGCCTCGCCAACCTGCAAGGCGCCGCCCGCATAGGCCCAGCGCCCGGCGATGCTGTCGAGATCGAGCGGCACCGCCGCCAGCCGCGCCGCGCCGCCATCGAAGCTGCCCTCGATCCTGCTGCCGAAGCTGCCGGAGAGATTGGCCGCGCGCAGACGCACCTCGCTGCTGCCCGTGCCGATGGTGGCGGAGAGGCCTTCCACGCTGAACGGCTGGGGATAGCGCAGCACTGCGCCCGCCGCGGTCAGCAGGGCCGGGCTTTCGCCCAGTGTCCCTGCCAGATCGAGCGGCCCGGTGCGCGCGGCAAGGCGCAGGCTGTTGTTCCAGACAAGGATTGGCGCGCCGCCTTCGGGGCACAGATTGAGCTCGCGGGAATCGAGCGACAGGCCCGACAGCGCAAGACGGGCGAACCTGATCGGGGTGCAGCGCGTCCCGACTGCGAGCCCGCGCGTTTCCGACCACGTGCCTTCCAGCGGCATCGTCAATTCACTCACCCCGCCGCCGGGAAGCGCGCCGCTGGCGGTTATCAGCCCGTCAAATGCCATCGCCCCGCCGGGCGTGCCGCGCAGGGTCAGACGCGGGATCGCCATGCGGTCACCCCCGGCCGCGTAGTCCGCCATCGCCATGCGCAGCGCCCAGCCGCCGCCGCGCTGCTGCTCGATCCGGCCATTGATGTCAGGCAGCCCCGCGCCGCCGATGAGGATGCTGCCGCCGAGACCCGAGACGCCCTGTTGACCGATGCTCGCACTGGCCCGTGACAGCGCCAGCACGCGCTCGCCGCTGCGGGACATTATGCCCGCTTCGGGGATCACCAGCGCCAGCGAATCGCCTTTGCGCTTCAGCTGGGCGTCGGCGCGGAAATCAGCGCCGTCGAGCGCGCGCGCCAATCCGCCGCGCGCCTTGGCGATCAGCGGCGCGACAAGCGTGCCCTGCGCCCCGCGCTCGGCCGCGGCGAGGCTGGCGGTCAGGCCCGGTGCGGGCTTGAGCGCGCTTCCCCTGAGCGTGCCTTCCCACTGCCCGCTGGCAAGGTCAGCCGATCCGCGCCAATCGCCCTGTGCGCGCAGCCGCGCGAGCCGCCCCTGCGGCGTTGCGACATCCAGCAAGGTGAGGTCGTGCCCCAGCGCGAGGCGCTCGGGCGTCCAGGTAACCTGCGCCGTGCCCTCCAGTTCAGCACCGGTGTTGGCGGCAAAGGCGGCGCCCGCGCCTGCCAGTGTCAGATCGGCCTCCGCCGCCGAGAAATCGCGCTTCACCGACAGCAAGGTGCCGATATCGACCTTGGCGAGCGTGGCCCCGCCGCAGTCCACTCCTGCCAGCCGCAGCGGCCCGGCGATCCGGGGGGCACCATCGTCACTGGTCAGCTTGCCATAGAGCGTCGCGCTTTGCGTCGCACAGCCCGGCATCCCCAGCCCCGGCGCGCTCGCGGCAAGGGTTCCGGCAAAGCCATCATCCAGCCGCCCTGCCCCGTCGAGTTTGACCCCGATCCGCCCGTAATCGCTTTCCACCAGCGCGCGTGCATCGACCAGCGCCACGTTGAGCGCTGGCAGCGCTGGCGGCCCGGCCGCTCCGGTGAACACCAGCGGATCGAGCGCGCCCAGAGTAAAGGTCCCGCCCCTCGCACTGGCGAAGAGCCGGGCGCCTTCCACCGTGATCTTGCGCACCTCGGGCCCGGCCCATCCGACACCGAGCTCGACCACCATGCGCTTCACTGTCAGGTCGGGGCGTGCCGGATCGCCGATCACCAGATTTTCGACCACCTGCGTGCGCGGCGTGAGGCTGACGATGTCGTACCGCGCCGCGACGCCCTTTTCGGCGAGGTAATCGTCGATCACGTTTTCAGCGATTCGCTCGCGGTTCAGCCATGCCACGCCGCCGCCCAGCACGGCTGCTCCGGCAAGGCCCAGCGCAAGGCGGCCGCGCCAGCGGCGCGGGCTGCTGCCCTGCTGCTTGCCGTCCTGCGGCTCGTCCATATCCTGCGCGTCCGCTTGCGGCATTGTTCCCGACCCTTGCGCGCATCATCGCCCAAAGGCAATGAGCTAGCCAAGCGCAACGCTTTCCCGGAGGTCGCATTGCCGGAAGCTGAAGATAGTTTCGATTTTCTCGATTCCGCGGCGCCCGATTGGGATGCGGGCAAAGCCGCAGGCGACGGGCACCGCGCCCGGCTGCGTGCGCGGCTACTGACCGGTGGAGCCGAGGCGCTGGCCGATTACGAGGTCCTCGAATACCTCCTCTACGCGGCGATCCCGCGCGGCAACACCAAGCCGATCGCCAAGACGCTGCTGGCGCAGTACGGCAGCCTTGCCGGCGTGCTCAACGCCGATCCCAAGGCGCTGCAGCGGGTCAAGGGCGTGGGCGAAAACTCGGCAGCGGCGCTCAAAGCGGTCGCGCTCGCGGCCCGGCGGATGGCGCGGGGCGAGATCATGGGCAAGCCGCTGCTCGGCAGCTGGCAGGCGCTGATCGACTATCTCACGACCGACATGGCCCATCTGACAGTCGAGCGCGTGAGGGTGCTCTATCTCGATACGAAAAACCGCCTGATCGAGGATCATCATGTCGGCGATGGCAGCATCGATGAAGCCGCGATCCACCCGCGCGAAGTGATCCGCCGGGCGATGGATGTCGGGGCGTCGGCGATGATTCTTGTCCATAACCATCCATCGGGCTCGCCTGAACCAAGCCGCGCCGATATCCAGATCACCCAGCGCATCGCCGAGGCCGGACGGCACATGGGCGTGACCGTCCACGATCATGTCATCATCGGACGCGAGGGACACACGAGCCTGCGGGCAAAAGGGCTTATCTGATGAATGCAGGCCACGGCCCGGGGCATCCGGGCGGCACCGGCTACCGGGCGGAAATCGACGGATTGCGCGCGCTGGCTGTGGGCGGCGTGGTCGCACACCATACCGATCTCGGGATCGTGCCGGGCGGGTTCACCGGCGTCGACGTCTTCTTTGTCATTTCGGGTTATCTCATCACCGGGATCATTGCCGGCGAGATGGCGGCGGGCACTTTCAGCCAGTGGCGCTTTCTCGAGCGGCGAATCCGCCGCATCGTTCCGGCGCTCGCCGCGATGCTGTGGGTCACCGCGCTCGCTGGCTGGGCAATCCTGATCCCGGAAGATTTCCTCCCCTTCTCCAAGAGCCTCACCGCCTCGGCGTTGTTCGTCTCGAACATCCTGTTTTCAGGTGATCGGGGATATTTCGATTCGCTCGACGGAATGCTGCCCCTGCTCCACACTTGGACGCTGGGGGTGGAGGAGCAATACTACCTGATCTTTCCGCTGGTGCTGATCGCGTGCCACAAGTGGCGCAAGCAGGCGATGCTGCCGGCGGTCTATGCCCTCGGGCTCGTTAGCTTTGCGCTGGCGCTGCTCCTGAGCGGGCCGTGGCCGGAGGGCGCGTTCTTTCTGCTGCCGACGCGCTTTTGGGAGTTCGCGCTGGGCGCAGGCGCCGCGCTGCTGCCGCTGCGTCCGGCCCCGCGCGGATCGCTGGCCTTTGCCGGGTTGGCGCTGATCGCGGCAGGCTATGCGGTGATCGGCCCCGAGACACCGGCGCCGGGCGCGATGTTCCTGTTGCCGACCATCGGGACGGTGCTGGTGATCCTGTTCGCTGCCCCGACCAATGCCGCCGGGCGCGTGCTGGCGTGGCGGCCCTTCGTGTGGCTCGGGCTTGTCAGCTTCGGAACTTATCTGTGGCACCAGCCGCTACTGGTGCTGGCGCAGTATCTCTGGTTCGGCCCGCTGCCGCTGCTGGCGGTGATCGGACTTGTCGCAGCCTCGATCGGGTTTGGCGCTGCTTCCTATCATCTGATCGAACAGCCGGTGCGCTCCAAGCGCCTGCTGGGATCGCGCAAGGCCTTGCTGCTGGTGTGTGCAGCAGCGCTCGCCGTGCCTTCGGCGGCCGGGGTTGCCGGACATTTTGGCCTGCTGCGCCCCGCGACATGGGCCGAGGCGGAACGGCTTGGCGCCTTGCGGCCCGCTGTGCACGATTTCCCCCAGATCATTCCGCCCAGCGGCCCGATCCCCTTCGTGCTGTTTGGCGACAGCCATGCCGCGCAATATCACGATGCGATGACCGAACGCTTCGGCGCAGGCGCGTTGTTCTCGCTTTCCGCCTGCCTCGCCGTGCCCGGCATCAGCGACATGACGGCCCATGACCCGGCCTATCAGGCGTGCCGCGCCATGCCGGCCCGCCTTGCCGCGCTTGTGCGCGCGCGCCAGATCAAGACCGTGGTCTGGGCGCAGATCTGGGATCGGGATCTATACGCGAATGGCGCCCTGACACCGATCCCGCCTGCCGAGCGCCTGCGCAGTCTGGAACAGGGGATGCTGGCGCTTGCCGACCAGCTGCCGCAGGGCACCCGGATCGTTCTGATCGGCAATGTCCCGACCGCCTGGGCATTGGCCGAAGAACACGGGAAAGGCCCGCTGCGGTGCCTCGCCTACCGCAATATCACCTGCCCGGATGGCGGGCCCGAGGCCAACCGGCAGGGCATCGCGATCAATGCACAGCTGCGCGATCTGGCTGCGCGCGACCCACGGTTTGCCTATGTGGATGCGGCCGCAGTGCTATGCCGGCAAGGGCGCTGCCTCGTGATGCAGGACGGACGCCTCAACTACTGGGACACGCACCATCTCACACTGGCGGGCGCGCGGCGGGTGGTGGCCACCCTGCCGACCCTCCCCCCAAACTTGCCTTGATGCGTCCCCTTCCCTAGGCGCCGCTGCAAACAGCCTTGCCGGAGTCGAACATGGTCCCCCGCTACGCCCGCCCGCAAATGACCGCTCTGTGGGAGCCGGAAGCGAAGTATCGCATCTGGTTCGAGATCGAAGCGCACGCCACGCAGAAGCTCGCCGATCTCGGCGTTGTGCCGCCCTCGGCTGCCAAGGCGCTGTGGGACTGGTGGGCGACCAATCCGGCGATTGATGTCGCCGCGATCGACGCCATCGAAGCCGTGACCAAGCATGATGTGATCGCCTTCCTCGATTGGGTGGCGCGCGAAGTGGGCGAGGAAGCGCGCTTCATGCATCAGGGCATGACCTCCTCGGACGTGCTCGACACGACGCTCTCGGTGCAGCTGGCTCGGGCGAGCGACATTCTGCTTGCCGATCTCGACGCGCTGCTCGCGGCGATCAAGACCCGCGCCGAGGAACACAAATACACGCCGACGATTGGCCGCAGCCACGGCATCCATGCCGAGCCGGTGACCTTCGGCCTGAAGCTCGCCGAAGCCTATGCCGAATTCACCCGTTGCCGCGCGCGGCTGGTCGCTGCGCGGGCCGAGATTGCCACCTGCGCGATCTCGGGCGCGGTCGGGACGTTTGCCAATGTCGATCCTGCGGTCGAGGCTTACGTGGCCGAGCAGCTGGGACTGGAGATCGAACCCGTCTCCACCCAGGTCATCCCGCGTGATCGGCACGCGATGTACTTTGCGACGCTGGGCGTGATCGCCAGTTCGATCGAGCGCCTCGCCGTCGAAATCCGTCACCTGCAACGCACCGAAGTGCTCGAGGCCGAGGAGTATTTCTCCCCCGGCCAGAAGGGCTCTTCGGCGATGCCGCACAAGCGCAACCCGATCCTCACCGAGAACCTCACCGGCCTCGCCCGCGTTGTCCGTGCGGCGGTCACCCCGGCGCTGGAGAACGTGGCGCTGTGGCATGAGCGCGACATCTCGCACTCCTCGGTCGAGCGCTATATCGGCCCGGATGCGACCATCACCCTCGATTTCGCCCTCGCCCGCCTGACAGGCGTGGTCGAGAAGCTGCTGGTCTACCCGGCGCGCATGGAAAAGAACATGAACCGCATGGGCGGCCTCATTCATTCCCAGCGCGTGCTGCTGGCGCTGACGCAGGCAGGCCTCACTCGCGACGAGAGCTACCGGCTGGTGCAGCGCAATGCGATGAAGGTGTGGGAGTCGGATGGCGCGCTGTCGCTGCTCGATCTGCTCAAGGCCGACGCGGACGTTGCTGCCGCGCTGACGCCCGAACAGCTCGAAGAAAAGTTCGACCTTGCCTACCACTTCAAGCACGTCGACACGATTTTCGCGCGGGTTTTTGGCTGATCGCAGCGATGCTGGACACCGGGGCCAAATCCCCTAGGTTCGGCGCTGCAACGGGCCAAGTGGAGAGACACGCATCGTGAAGATCCTTCGCACCATCCTGTGGGTTCTGGCGGCGCTCGGCTTCCTGATTTTCGCCTTCTACAACTGGAACCGGGTCGAGCTGAAGCTGTGGCAGAACCTCGTGCTGGAAACCCCCCTGCCCGCGCTGGTGCTGCTGGTGTTCGCGCTCGGTTTCGTGCCGATGTGGGGGGTGCATCGCAGCGTGTTGTGGCGGCAGAACCGGCGCATCCGCGCGCTGGAGAACTCGCTCAAGAACACCGCCTACACCCGTGAGCGTGACGCGACCCCAGCGGCGGCGCCGACCGTGGACAGCTCTGTGGAAAAACCGGGCACAGCGAGCGGAGAACCAGCGGACATCTTCAGCCCGTCGGACGCGGGCCATGACGGGAGCAGTGGGAAATGAGCAATCCGGTCTACCTTGCGCTGGATGTGCCGCAGCTTGAACCGGCCAAAGCGCTGGTTAGCAAGGTTAAGGCGCATATTGGCGGGGTGAAGCTGGGCCTTGAATTCTTCTGTGCCCACGGCGCGCATGGCGTGCACGAGATCGCGCATCTTGGCCTGCCGATCTTCCTTGACTTGAAGTTCCACGACATCCCCAACACCGTCGCCTCGGCGATGCAGGCGATCCACGTCTATCAGCCGGCGATCGTCACCGTCCACGCCAGCGGCGGGCGTGCGATGATGGAGGATGCCAAGGCCGCTGCGGCCGAGGGGTGCAAGGTGGTGGCGGTAACGATGCTGACCAGCATGGATGCAAGCGACCTCACCGCCACCGGCGTCTATGGCAGCGCCGAGACGCAGGTAATGCGCCTTGCCGAACTCGCCCATGCGGCGGGATTGGACGGGATCGTGTGTTCCGGGCAGGAAGTGGGAATGGTCAGGAAGGCATGGAAGGACGGCTTCTTCGTCGTCCCCGGCCTGCGCCCCGCAGGGAACGGCACCGGCGACCAGAAGCGTGTCGTCACGCCCCGGCAGGCGCGCGACAACGGCGCGAGCGTCCTCGTCATCGGCCGCCCGATCAGCCGCGCGGAAGACCCGGCGGCGGCGGCACGGGCGATCGAGGCGACGCTGTAGGCCTCTTGCGTGGCGGATACGGCGACCCCAAACCTGCCCGCGCGCGATTTCACGGCGACTGCCTCGTTCTATGCCCGGCTGGGGTTTGAGGAGGATTTCCGCAACCACGGCTGGATGATCCTCTCGCGCGGCGATCTGACGCTCGAATTCTTTCCCTATCCCGATCTCGACCCTTTCCAGTCGTCCTTCAGCTGCTGCCTCAGGCTCGATGATCTGGCCGCGATGATGGCGCAGGTGGAAGCCGGCGGCGTGCCCGATGCGCGCCACGGCATCCCGCGCTATCACCCCGCCGCGCCCGATCCGAGCGGGCTGACCATCGCCTATCTGATCGACCCCGACGGCACGCTGCTGCGCCTTATCCAGAACGACTGACCATGACCGAAACCATCGCAATCACGCCCGCCTCCGCCGCAGATGCGCCGGCCCTCAAAGACCTGCTCGAAGCCGCCTATCGCGGCGATTCGGCGCGGCAGGGGTGGAACCATGAGGCCGACATCCTCGACGATGAACGCACCAGCCGCGAGGAACTGGACGCGCTGCTCGCCGATCCGGCGGTGACGATCCTGACCGCGCGGGATGCCGGCACGCTGATCGGCTGCGTCGCGGTGACACGCAAGGATGCGCGCCTCGCCTATCTCGGGATGCTATGCGTCCTGCCGACCCTGCAATCGGCGGGCCTTGGACGGCGGCTGCTCGACGCCGCCGAAGACTGCGCCCGCGCCGAGGGCATTGCCGCGATGGAAATGACCGTGATCGACAGCCGCGCCAGCCTGATCGCGTGGTACGAACGGCGCGGCTATGCCCGCACCGGCGAAACGCGCCCCTTTCCGGTGCCGCGCGATCCGCCGATCACCTTCGTGGTGCTGGAAAAGCCCCTTTAACGCGGCGTCGGCGCGCTCTTGGCGCCTTCGGTCAGCTTGCTTACGTCTTCGGGGCTGAGTTGCAGCAGCGGCGAATTGACCGTCCAGCCAACCACCTCCATCTCCTCGCCCGAACCGTGGAACAGGTACACCTCTTCGGCCACGCCCTTTTCGAAGGTGGTCTTCATCACCACCTGCGTGGTGGTGAGGCCGTTGTTGAACCCGGCGTTGAACCCGACCTGCTCGGTCGATTCGATCTGCCCCAGCCGCGCCTTGATCAGCCCCAGCTGCGCCACCAGCTGGGCGGGCGGCGATGCCTTGCGCCAAGCCGCGCCGACGCTGTCGTAGAGCACCTCGGCATCGCCGCGATTGTAATCGGCCTGAAACTGCTTGATCAGCCCTTTCGCATCCTCGATCTGCGCGCCCGGATTGCACGCGGCCAGCATGAGCGCGCCTGCAAGGCCAAGAAAAATGCGGAAAATCATGTGCGCGCCCCTCTGCTGATCAGCCGCTGAATCTGGCGCGCATTGCAAGCAGGATCAAGCTTTTCGCGCTTCACGCCGTGCCTGTGGCGGCGTAGAGCGCGCGCCATGGCTGGAACGCTCGTCAAGATCTGCGGGTTGAAGACCCCCGAAACCCTCGCCGCCGCCGTGCAGGCGGGGGCGAGCCATGTCGGCTTTGTGCATTTCGCCAAAAGCCCGCGCCACCTTGCCCTCGATGAAGCGGCGGCGCTGCGGCGGCAAGTGCCCGATCACGTCAAGGCGGTGGTGCTGCTGGTGAACCCCGATACGGCGCTGCTGGCCGAGGTCGTGCGCACCGTCGCGCCCGATGTGGTGCAGTTCCACGGCGCGGAAACGCCCGAGACCCTCGCCCGCTTCCGCACCGAAACCGGCATCGAAGCATGGCGCGCGCTGGCGGTGAAGGATGCGGAAAGCCTCTCCGGCGTCGCCGTCTTTAGGGGCGCGGCGGACCGCGTGTTGCTCGATGCCCCCGCGACCGCCCTCCCCGGCGGCAATGGCACGGCCTTCGATTGGCACCTGCTGGCAGGCTGGCACGCCCCGCTCGCCTGGGGTCTGGCGGGCGGGCTCACCCCGGCCAATGTCGCCGATGCCATCCGCCTGACCGGTGCGCCGCTGGTGGACACATCCAGCGGGGTCGAGCGCGGCCCCGGCATCAAGGACGTGGACAAGATCGCCGCCTTCTGCAAAGCGAGCCGCCTATGAACACACCCCTCAACTCCTTCCGCAACCTTCCCGATGACCGCGGCCATTTCGGCCAGTTTGGCGGGCGCTATGTCGCTGAGACGCTGATGCCGCTGGTGCTCGATCTGGAGCGCGAATACAGGAAGGCGCAGAGCGATCCGGCGTTTCAGGCGGAATTCGACGACCTGCTCGAGCACTACGTCGGCCGCCCCTCGCCGCTCTACTTCGCGCCGCGTCTGACCGAGGAACTGGGCGGCGCGCAGGTGTGGTTCAAGCGCGACGAGCTCAATCACACCGGCGCGCACAAGATCAACAATTGTATCGGCCAGATCCTGCTGGCGATCCGCATGGGCAAGACCCGCATCATCGCCGAGACCGGCGCGGGCCAGCACGGCGTGGCGACCGCGACGGTATGCGCGCGCTTCGGCCTGCCTTGCGTGATCTACATGGGCGCCGAGGACGTGAAGCGCCAATCGCCCAACGTGTTCCGCATGAAGCTCTTGGGCGCCAAGGTCATCCCCGTCACCAGCGGCGGTGCAACGCTCAAGGACGCGATGAACGAGGGCCTGCGCGACTGGGTCGCGAACGTCCACGACACCTTCTACATCATCGGCACCGCGGCCGGCCCCCACCCCTATCCCGAGATGGTCCGCAACTTCCAGAGCGTGATCGGCAAGGAAGCCCGCGCCCAGATGCTGGCCCGCACCGGGCGCTTGCCCGACCTGCTGGTGGCGGCGATCGGCGGCGGGTCGAACGCGCTGGGGCTGTTCCATCCCTTCCTCGATGATCCCTCCGTGAAGATGCTCGGCGTCGAAGCGGCAGGCCACGGCCTCGACGGCGACGAGCACGCCGCGAGCCTCCTCGGCGGCTCGCCCGGCGTGCTCCACGGCAACCGCACCTATCTGCTCCAGGACGCCGACGGCCAGATCACCGAGGGCCACTCGATCAGCGCCGGGCTCGACTACCCCGGCATCGGCCCGGAGCACGCGTGGCTCAAGGAAAGCGGCCGCGTCGATTACACCGCCGTCACCGACGAGGAGGCGCTGGACGCCTTCCAGCTGCTCTGCGCGACCGAGGGCATCATCCCCGCGCTCGAACCCTCGCACGCCATCGCGGCAGTGAAGAAGGTCGCGCCGACTATGCCGAAGGACAGCATCATCCTCGCCAACCTGTGCGGGCGGGGGGACAAGGACATCTTCACCGTGGCGGAGCGGCTGGGGGTGGAGCTTTGATCCGCAAGGTGAACTGGAACTATGCCAGTCAGCTCATGACGTTGTGCGTTGCTGTCCCGTTTCTTCTTGTCGTCCTTTGGTTTGATTGGCTTTCGGATGGTTGGTTCATCGCCGCTCTGATTGCAGCCGGGATTGTGTCGCTGCCCCTGTCGTGGACCATCACCGCGCGAATGCAGCGCAAATGGAATAGGAAATGACCCGCCTCACCACCACCTTCGCCGCCCCCCGCCCCGCGCTCGTCTGCTTCATCACCGCAGGCGACGGCGACACCGCGGCCAATCTCGATGCTCTGGTAGAAGCCGGGGCAGATGTGATCGAATTGGGCATGCCCTTCACCGATCCGATGGCCGATGGCCCCGCGATTCAGAGCGCCAATCTGCGTTCCCTCGGCGCAGGCACGACCACGGCGGACGTGCTGCGCTACGCCACCGATTTCCGCGCCCGGCACCCGGACGTGCCGCTGGTGCTGATGGGCTATGCCAACCCGATGGTTCGTCGCGGGCCGGAATGGTTCGCCGAGGCCGCTGCCGCAGCGGGCGTTGACGGGGTGATCTGCGTCGACATTCCGCCCGAGGAAGACGATGCGCTCGGCCCGGCCTTGCGTGCGAAGGGCATCGCTCCGATCCGCCTTGCCACCCCCACCACCGATGCCGCACGCCTGCCGCAGGTGCTCGAGGGATCGGAGGGCTTCCTCTACTACGTCTCGGTCGCCGGGATCACCGGCAAGCAGCAGGCGCAGATCGCCAGCATCGAAGCGAATGTCGCGCGCATCAAGCAATCCACCAACATTCCCGTCGCGGTCGGCTTCGGCGTGCGCACGCCCGAGCAGGCTGCGGAAATCGCCAAGGTGGCTGACGGCGTGGTGGTCGGCTCGGCGCTGGTGGAAATCTGCGGCGAATATGGCACCGAAGCGCCCGCGCAACTCAAGACGCTGACTGCCGCGCTCGCCGAGGCAGTGCACTCAGCCCGCTAGCCCTTCGTCGGTGCGAGGAGCGCAGCGACGACGTAACCCATCGTGGAACGTCGCAGCCTGCTCGACCGTTTGTCCATGGATTGCGTCGCCTGCGGCTCGCAATGACGAAAGAATTCGATTAGGACACCGCCCATGAACTGGTTCACCCGCGTCCGCAATTCGCTCGGCTTCTCGGCCAACACCAAGACCACCACGGAAAAGGATCTGTGGATCAAGTGTCCTTCGTGTCAGGAGATGCTGTTCGTCGCCGAGTATGAGGACAACCTCAGCGTCTGCCCCAAGTGCGAGCATCACGGGCGGATCGGCGCGGATGCGCGGCTTGCGCTTCTGCTCGATCCGGGCTTCGAGGTGCTGCCGCTGCCCAAGGTCACCGAAGACCCGCTGCAGTTCAAGGACACCAAGAAATACACCGACCGCCTCAAGGCCGCGCGCGCCGCGAACCCGCATGAGGATGCCTTCGTGGTCGGCTCGGGCACGATCGACACGCGGCCGGCGGTGGTCGGCGTGCAGGACTTCAGCTTCATGGGCGGCTCGATGGGCATGGCCGTGGGGCAGGCCTTCTGCGAGGGCGCGCAGAAGGCGCTGGACCGGCGCTGCGCCTATGTCGTGGTGACCGCGGCGGGCGGCGCGCGGATGCAGGAGGGGATTCTCTCCCTGATGCAGATGCCCCGCGCGACGGTGATGACGCGGCGACTGAAGCAGGCCGGGCTGCCCTATATCGTGATCCTGTCCGACCCCACCACTGGCGGGGTGACCGCGAGCTACGCCATGCTCGGGGACATCCACATCGCTGAACCCGGCGCGCTGATCGGCTTTGCGGGCCAGCGCGTGATTCAAGACACGATCCGCGAACAGCTGCCCGAAGGCTTCCAGCGCGCAGAATATCTCCACAAGCACGGCATGGTCGACATGGTCGTCCCCCGCCACGAGCTGAAGGCGACGCTGGCGAGCGTGCTCGATTATCTGGCACCCGTGAAGGCGGCGTAAGTCCTCCCCTCCCGCCTGTGGGAGGGGCCGGGGGTGGGCATGAGAGACTTCGGCAAATCCGACGATCCGCGCGTTCAGGCCCAGCTTGACCGCCTCGCCGCGTTAAGCCTCCCCCAAGGTCGGCTTGGGCTGGAGACGATCCGCGCTTTGATGGAGCGGCTCGGCAATCCGCACCGAAGCTTGCCGCCGGTGTTCCATGTGGCAGGGACGAACGGCAAGGGCTCGACCTGCGCCTTCCTGCGCGCGATGCTGGAGGCGCAAGGGTATCGCGTCCACGTGACCACCTCACCCCATCTGGTGCGCTACAATGAACGTATCCGCGTCGCCGGAGAGCTGATCTCCGATGCCATGCTGGCTGAGGTGCTGGCCGAAGTGCTCGATGCGGGCGAGGATCTTGGCCCCAGCTTCTTCGAAGTCACCATCGCCGCCGCCTTCCTTGCCTTCTCGCGCACGCCTGCCGATGCCTGCGTGGTCGAAGTCGGCATGGGTGGGCGGTTTGACGCGACCAATGTGCTGGAGCCCGAGGCGCTCGCGGCCTGCGGGATCGCGGCGCTGGGCCTCGATCACGAACGCTTCCTGCTCGCGCCGGAAGAAGGCGTGCCGACCGAGCCGATGGCGCGGATCGCGTTCGAGAAGGCGGGGATCGCAAAGATGGGCGTGCCGCTGGTGACGCTCTGGTATGAGGACTACATCCATGAGTCCGTTGCCGCTCAGGCCGAACGGGCGGGCGCGCTGCTGCGCGACGAAGGGCGGCACTGGCACTATGACATCGGGGTGGGCGATAGGGTCGGCCTGACCATTGACGGCAAGGCAATGCTGCTTCCGCCGCCGGGGCTCGCGGGCGACCACCAATATGCCAATTGTGCGTTGGCGGCGGCGATGATCCGGTATCAGGATCGGGTCGCTGTCTCGCTCGATGCGCTGAAGCAGGGTGCGCGGTCGGCCCGTTGGCCCGCACGGATGCAGCGCCTGTCCCCCGGCCCACTGACGGGAGCGCGCGAGGTCTGGCTCGACGGCGGGCACAATCCGCAGGCCGGTGCGATGCTGGGTGAGCATTTTGCAGGCCAGCGGCTGCACCTCGTCATCGGAATGATCGAGGGCAAGGACCCCGCTTCACTGATCGGGCCGCTCGGGCACGAGCTCGCCAGCATCACCGCCGTGCCGGTGCCGGGGCATGACTGGCACCCGGCGTCAGCCTTCGGCCCCTCGGCACGCGCGGCGCCCGATGTGCCGAGCGCATTGGCGATGATTCCGAAGGACGGCCTGCCGATCCTCATCGCCGGCTCGCTCTACCTTGCAGGCGAAGTGCTCAGGCTCAACGACGAGCTGCCGGACTAGATCTCCGGCTCGGGCGGGGGCGCATTCACTGCCCGTCCCGACCTTGCCTGCCGCGCCCACTCGATCAGGCACAGCACCACGGCAAACCCGCCGATCCCGGTCGTCAGCAGGAACACATTGTAATAGCCCTGCTCCTCGATCATCTGGCCGAGCGCCGGGCGGCCCAGCGTTCCCACCAGCATGGTCAGCGAGGACAGCAGCGCATATTGCACTGCGCTGTAACCCTTGGCGACCACGCTCGAGAGGTAGGCGACAAAGGCCGCCCCGGCGATGCCGACCGCGATGTTCTCCGCCCCGATCGTCAGCATCAGGCGCGCCATGCGCTCATCTGCGCCGAATTGCCCGGCAAGCCACGTGAAGCCGATGAGGTCGCTTGCCAGCTGCATCCGCGCCCCGCCCACGGCAAGATCGGCATAGAGCAGGTTGGTCAGCGCCGCGATCACCGCGCCCAAGGTCAGCGTGGTCATGCGGCCGATCACCGTCAGCAGCGTGCCCCCCGCCGCCAGGCCCACGATCAGCGCGCCGACGCCAAAGAACTTGGAGGCAATCGCGACCTCGTCCTTGGTGTATTGCAACTCGCCCAGATAGAAGGGGTAGGCAAAGCTCCCCCAGATCGCATCGGTGATGCGGTAGGACAGCACCAGCGCGATCACCAGCACCGCGGCCCACTTAAGCCGCCCGATGATCTCGGCCAGCGGCAGGATCAGCGCGCGGTAGCCGTGGTCGAGCGCGGTATCGAGCGCGCCGTTCGCCGGGGCATCGTGGCTAAGCACATGGCGGCCCGCCTTGCGCATCGCCTCCAGCCAGCCGGCGATGAGGCCGGGGATCACCACGGTCGCGATCACGATCAGCGGGCCCATCTGCGCGACGAAGGCGGTGGAGTCGGGCCGGGTTTCGGGCGTGGCGGTCAAGGACTGGATCATGAAGGTCAGCACCGTGACCAGCGCCCAGCCCCACAGCACGGCGACCGCCCCCAGCGCATAGGCACGCACCCGCGGCGCGATCTGTCCCGCCTGCCGCAGCGTGCCAAGATTGGCGCGCTCGCTCTCCAACGCGGCGGCGCTGCGTTCGGCGTCAGGCGCGAACAACCCGAGGAAGCCGACGGCCAGCAGGATACCCCCCATGCTGGCAAACACGGTCGGCCAGCCCAGCCGCTCGGCCATGAACAGCGCCAGCGCGCCCCCCACCAGCGCAGCGACGCGATAACCCATCTGGAATACGGTCGAGAGGATATCGATGGTCGCCACCTCGTCGGCAACGTCGACACGCCAGGCGTCGATCACGACATCCTGTGTCGCCGAAGCAAAGGCGCCGATCCCGGCGAGCAGCGAAAACAATCCAAGCGAGGACAGCGGATCGAGCAGCGACAGGGTCACCAGAATTGCGCCAAGCAGAAGCTGCGCGGTCACGATCCACTGCTTGCGTTTGCCGAGCCTGCGCAGCCCCGGCAGATCGATCCGGTCGAGCGCCGGCGACCACAGGAACTTGAACGCATAGGCCAGCCCCACCAGCGAGAACACGCCCATCGTCTCGACATCGACCTTGGCGTCGGTCAGCCAGGCGTAGAGCGTGCCCAGCAGCAGCGCATAGGGCAGCCCGCTGGCAAAGCCGAACAGCAGCACATAGCCGGTCTTCGGATGGCGCAGCGCGGCCAGGAGAGACAGCCAGCGCGACAGGCGCGTGGGGCTTTCGAAAGTGGCTTCGGCCATGGACGATCCCGGTCAGGCGGGCGGAGATTTGCTCCGGCCCGGTTTCGTGGCACACTAGCCACGGTTGAGAGGATGAGAAAAGAGCGATGAACGCCGCAACAACAGATATGCCCACTTTGCGCCCTACGCCCGGGCAACTGGCTCTTGCCGAGGCAATCCGCGGGGGCGTTGGCCGGCAGGCGGGCGCAATCCAGACGGTGGCGGCCGCAAACTACACCTGCCCCGATCACTTTGCGCGCGAAAAGGCAGCGTTGTTCGACCGGCTGCCGCAGGTGATCTGCCCTTCTGCCCTGCTGCCTCAGCCCGGCATGGCCGTGCCGCACGATGCCACCGGTCGCCCACTGCTGATCACCCGTGACAATGACGGCACGGCCCACGTCTTCCTCAACGTCTGCCGCCATCGGGGCACCCGGCTGGTGGAAGGGAGCGAGGCAGTCTGCGCCAAGCGTCTGGTGTGCCCCTATCATGCCTGGACCTATCGGCTCGACGGGGGACTGATGGCCCTGCCCCGGCCCGAGACCTTTCCGGGTCTCGACAAGGCGGATTACGGCCTGGTGGAGCTGCCCACGATTGAGGCAGGCGGCCTGATCTGGTTCGCGCCCATCCAAGATGCCGATTTCAGTGCTGCACAAGAATTGGGCAGGGATCTGGATTCCTTCGGATTGCGCGGCTCTCACCTGTTCCGGCGCAAGCTCCACACGGTGAAGGGCAACTGGAAGCTGATCATGGATGCCTTCCTCGAAAGCTACCATGTCACGCGTCTCCACGCCGCGACCATCGGCCCGTTCTTCAAGGACGGGATCACCGCAGGCGATCAGATCGGCCCGCACCAGCGCTCTGCCGTCGGTCGGCTGGAGGAGATGGAGGGCGTCGATCTCACCGACATGGCGAGCCTCAGGCGCGTGGTGACCTTCGCCTATCAGCTCCTGCCGGCAACCATCATCGTCCCCAGCCCGGACTACGTGAACGTGATGGTGCTGATGCCGCAGGCAGCAGATCTGACGCTGGTCGAGGATTTCATGCTCATTCCTGAGGCACCGGCGACCGAGAAAGCGCTGGCGCATTGGGAGAAGAGCTGGAACCTGCTCGACGGGGGCGTGTTTGCGAGCGAGGATTTCCGTGCTGCCGAACTTGGCCAGCAGGGGCTTTCGAGCGGCGCGGTGAGCCACATCACCCTCGGCACGCTGGAAGGCGGGATTGCGCGGTTCGACCAGATCGTCAGCGAAGCCTTGCGGGTGGCGGGCTGAAGGGCGCGCTCAGTGGTCGCATTTCGCAAAGAAATGCGTGTGCATTGCTCGGTCGCATTTCCTGCCGAAATGCTCTAGGCGCGCCGCCATGCCCACCCAGCCCCCCCGTTCCGACACCCGCCCCGAAGGCGACCGCATCGCCAAGCTGCTGGCCCGCGCCGGTATCGCCAGCCGCCGCGAGGTCGAGCGGATGATTGCCGAAGGGCGCGTGGCGATTGATGGCAAGGTGCTGGAGACTCCGGCGACGATCCTGCCCAGCCTGAGGGGCGTGACGGTCGACGGCAAGCCGGTGACCGCGGCCGAACCGACGCGCCTGTTCGCCTTCCACAAGCCCACCGGCCTCATCACCGCCGAGCGCGATCCGGCCGGCCGACCGACGATCTACACCGCGCTGCGCAACGCCCTGCCAAAGGGCGCGGGCCGGGTGATGCCGGTGGGACGGCTTGACCTCAACACCGAAGGCCTGCTGCTGCTGACCAATGATGGCGCGGTGAAGCGCAAGCTGGAACTGCCCGCCAGCGGCATCCCCCGCACCTATCGCGCTCGCGCCTTTGGCGCGGTGTCGCAGGAGCAGCTGGAAGACCTGATCGAAGGGGTCGAGATTGACGGCGTGCGCTATGGCTCGATTGACGCGAATCTTGAGCGATCCTCGGGGCGTAACCTGTGGATCGAGATGACGATCACCGAAGGCAAGAACCGGGAAGTGCGCCGGGTGCTCGAATATCTCGGGCTTCAGGTCAACCGCCTGATCCGGGTCGGCTATGGCCCCTTCAATCTGGGCGACCTGCCGCGCGGGCAGGCGGTGGAACTGAAGGGCAAGCCGGTCGACCGATTCCTCGCCGACCTGGCGAAGGGACCAGGCAAGTGAGGATCATCGCGGGCGAATGGCGCGGGCGAAAGCTTGCCGCGCCCAAGGGGGAAGGAACGCGGCCAACGGCAGACCGCGCGCGCGAAACGCTGTTTGCGATGCTTACCAGCCGGCTCGGCGATTTCGAGGGCTTGCAGGTGGCCGACCTGTTTGCAGGTTCTGGCGCGCTCGGGCTGGAGGCTCTGTCGCGCGGCGCAGCGCATTGCCTGTTTGTTGAGCAGGACCGGGCAGCGGTCGATGTGATCCGCGCCAATATCGCGGTGCTCGGCGCGCAAGCGAAGACGCGGGTCGAGGCCGGATCGGTGATGCAATTGCGCGCCGCTACCCGGCCGCTCGACCTGATCCTTGCCGACCCGCCGTACAAGTCCGGTGCGGGCGACGTGGCGCTCGACCGGATGTTGCGGCTCGGGTGGATCGGCCCTGAGACGTGGATCGCGCTGGAGACGGCGTTCAACGAGGATGTCGCCGTCAAAGGCCTGACGCTGGAAGCAGAACGCCGGGTCGGCAAGGGGAAGCTCAGCCTGTTGAGGCTCGCTGCCGCCGATGCCGGCCCGGGTCCCCCTGCTGGGGAAGCCTGAGGCGCGCTGGCGCTTAGCTCTGCATCGCCTTGACCTTGTCTTCCATCAGCTTCCAGGTGGATTCGCGCTGCGGCTCGGCCATCTTGCTGAGGGTGACCTTGTCGGCGTCCTTCAGGCGCCAGAAGATGTCCTGACGTTCGGTGTCGAGCGACCAGAAATAGGCCTGGGTGTCAGCCGGCCATGCCTTGTAGGCTGCCTGCTTGTCAGCCGGCCAGGTCTCGACCTGCGCGGTCTGCTCAGCCGTCGGCGCCGGAGCCGGGGTCGCAGCCGCCGTTGCTTCGGCAGCCTGCGGAGCGGCCTCGGTGGCAGCATCCACGGGGGTCTCCTGCGCGGGCTGTTCCTGCGCACCAGCCATCGCCGGGGTCAGCGCCAGAGCCATGGCCACACCAGCGAGGCCGAGAGTATTCAGAGACTTGTGCATGGGTATCTCCATCATTGATTGACCCAAGCATGACGAACACAAAGGCATGTCCAGCCGCACAGTCCCCTGCTGACCGGACACCCCAACTATCGGGAGGCGGGCCGGATGAGGCAATCCCTGCGCAGGTCGGACAACCCCGCCGAGGCAACAATCGGTCGGGAAATGTGGCTGAAAAGCGGCGGATTGATTGAGGCGCGTCCGCGGTTTGAGGTGACATGGGTGCGAGGCCGCTTGCCCCTGCTGGAATTGTTCCCTACCTGTTCACATCACACATGAGCCAGAATCTCCCTTCCCCTGCCCCGCAGCGCGATCCCGTGCCTGCCTATGCTGCACGGCTCAACGCGCCGCAGCGCGCGGCTGTGCTCGCCACCGAAGGGCCGGTGCTGATGCTGGCAGGCGCAGGGACGGGCAAGACCGCCGCCTTGACCGCCCGCCTCGCCCATCTGGTCGCAACGGGCCGCGCCTATCCCTCGCAGATCCTGTGCGTCACCTTCACCAACAAGGCCGCGCGCGAAATGCGCGAGCGTGTAGCGCATCATCTCGGCCCGGCAGCAGAAGGCCTGCCCTGGCTCGGCACCTTCCACTCGATCTGCGCCAAGATGCTGCGCCGCCATGCCGAACTCGTCGGCTTGCAACACAACTTCACCATCATCGACACCGACGATCAGCTGCGGGTGCTGAAGGCGCTGATCGCCGAGGCTGAGCTTGACGAGAAGCGCTGGCCCGCGCGGCAGCTGGCCGGCCTGATCGACCGCTGGAAGAATCGCGGACTCAATCCGGCTGATCTCGATGCGGTTGAGAACGAGGCCTATGCCAATGGTCAGGGCACGGCACTTTATGCCCGCTATCAGGAACGGCTCAAGCAGCTGAATGCCTGCGACTTCGGCGACCTCATGCTGCACATGCTGAACATCCTGCGCGGCCATGCGGACATCCTCAGCGATTACCAGCGCCGCTTCCGCTACATCATGGTGGACGAATATCAGGACACCAACGCGGTGCAGTACCTGTGGCTGCGGCTGCTGGCGCAGGGGCACAAGAACATCTGCGTGGTGGGCGATGATGACCAGTCGATCTATTCCTGGCGTGGGGCCGAGGTCGCCAATATCTTGCGGTTCGAAAAAGATTTTCCCGGCGCCGAGGTGATCCGGCTGGAACAGAACTACCGCTCGACCCCGCATATTCTTGGCGCGGCATCGGGGCTGATCCGGGCCAACAGCCAGCGCCACGACAAGACCTTGTGGACCGAAGTGAACGGCGGCGAGAAGGTCAAGGTGATCGGCGTGTGGGACGCGCCCGAGGAAGCGCGCCGGGTGGGCGAGGCGATCGAGCGGCTGGAGCGTGAAGGCGCCGCGCTGAACCAGGTCGCGATCCTCGTGCGCGCGCAGTACCAGACCCGTGAGTTCGAAGACCGCTTCATCCAGATCGGCATCAACTACCGCATCATCGGCGGTTTCCGTTTCTATGAACGCGCCGAGATCCGCGATGCGCTGGCCTATCTGCGCCTGATTGCGCAGCCGCAGGACGATCTCGCGTTCGAACGCATCCACAACCAGCCCAAGCGCGGGCTTGGCGCCAAGGCGCTCGAAGCGATGCACAGCCACGCCCGCCGCACGGGCCTGCCGCTGGCGGCCGCCGCTCTGCAATTGGCCGACAGCGACGAACTGCCCAAGCGCGCCGCGATCACCATCGGCGGGCTGCTCCGCCAGTTTCTCGGCTGGCGCGAGGCGGCCGAGACGCTCTCACCTGCCGACTTGCTGCGGCTGGTGCTGGAGGAATCGGGCTACAACGCCATGCTCGCCGCCGACCGGTCGCCCGAGAGCGCGGGCCGAGCGGAAAACCTCTCCGAACTCGCCCGCGCGATGGAGGAATACCAGACCCTCGGCGACTTCCTCGAACATGTCAGCCTGGTCATGGACAATGACCGGTCGGACAGCGAGGAGGTGGTGACGATCATGACGATCCACGCCGCCAAGGGGCTGGAATTCGACAATGTGTTCTGCGTCGGCTGGGAGGAAGGCGTGTTCCCCTCGCAGCGCGCGATCGACGAAGGGGGGCTTGCCTCACTCGAGGAGGAACGCCGCCTCGCCTATGTCGCGATCACCCGCGCGCGGCGGCATTGCACCATCCTTCACGCCGCCAACCGGCGGATCTATGGCCAGTGGGTCAGCTCGATCCCTTCACGCTTCATCGAGGACTTGCCCGCCGAGCACATCGAGCAGGAAAGCACCCTTTCGGGCGGCGCGTCGCTGTGGCGAGCGAACTGGAGCGAGCAGGAAGACCCCTTTGCCCATGTCGCGCGCGATTATCCCGACAAGGCCCAGATGCGTGGCCCCGGCTGGCAGCGGGCGCTTTCATCGGGCTATGAGACCAAGCCTGCCCGAGTGCGGGAGAACACCCGGTCAGCCGCCAGCTTCGCCGCCCCGGCGCGCTCGGACATCGCCATCGGCGCGATGGTCAGCCACAGCAAGTTCGGCACCGGCTGCGTGATCGATCAGGAGGGCAACAAGCTCACTATTCTGTTCGAGGACGCGGGCGAAAAGCGCGTGCTCGACAGCTTCGTGACAGTGGTCGGGTAGTTACCCGAACCCCACATCCAGAAAGCTCGGACGCGGGCCGTTCCATTCGCCGGCGGGGACGGGTTCGTCGTCCTCGTGATAGCGACGCGGCTTGCGATCATTGCTGGCGGCGACGCGGTCAGGGCGCGGGGCTGACTTTTCGCGGCGCGCGCGTTCCTCGCGCGGCGCGCGCTCTTCGCGGGGGGCGCGTTCTTCGCGGCGTTCGTCACGGGCGCGGCGCGGCTTGCGTTCGGGACGCTCTTCCCGCTCCTCTTCGCGCGGGGTTTCGGCCTTGGCGGCTTCAGCCTTGGCGAGCATTTCCGACAGGTCGACGCGTACGTCTTCCTTGCCGAATACCTTGATCGGCGCGCCGGTCAGCTTCTCGACATTGGCGATCGCCTCGTCATCGCCTTCCGACACGAAAGTGAAGGCCCGCCCCTTGGCGCCTGCGCGGCCCGTGCGGCCGATGCGGTGGACGTAATCGTCCGGGTGCCAGGGCGTATCGAAGTTGAAGACGTGGGAGACGCCCTTGATATCGAGGCCGCGCGCGGCAACGTCTGAGGCGACCAGAATGTTGACCTCGCCGCTCTTGAACCGGTCAAGCTCCTTGATCCGGCTCGACTGGTCCATGTCCCCGTGGATCTCGCTCGACCGGAAGCCGTGGCGATTGAGGCTCTGGTTCAGTTCGCGCACGGTCGTCTTCTTGTTGGCGAAGATGATCGCGTTTTCGACGAGGTCGTTTTCGAGGAACCAGCGCAGCGTCTCGCGCTTGCTGCGCGTCTTGACCGGCACCTTGAAGGCGGTGATGTCCTTGTTGGTGGTCGCTGCGCGCGCCGTTTCGATGCGCTTGGGATTGTTCAAGAACTTCTTGGCCAGCTTCTCGATCGGCGCGGGCATGGTGGCCGAGAACAGCATGGTCTGGCGGCTCTCGGGGAGCTTCGAACAGATGAATTCGATATCGGGGATGAACCCCATGTCGAGCATCCGGTCGGCCTCGTCGATCACCAGCAATTCGCAGCCGTTGAGCATGATCTTGCCGCGCTCGAACAGGTCCATCAGGCGGCCGGGCGTGGCGATCAGCACGTCGACACCGTCGCTCAAGGCTTTGAGCTGGTCGCCCATCTGCACGCCGCCGATCAGCAGCGCCATCTTGAGATCGTGGTTCTTGCCGTATTTCTCGAAATTCTCGGCGACCTGAGCGGCGAGTTCTCGGGTGGGCTCGAGGATCAGCGAGCGCGGCATCAGCGCGCGGCGCCGGCCTGCGGCCATCACGTCGATCATCGGGAGCACGAAGCTTGCCGTCTTGCCGGTGCCGGTCTGGGCGATGCCGATGAGATCCTTCATCATCAGCACGGTCGGGATGGCCTGCGCCTGAATCGCAGTCGGCGTGGTGTAGCCCGCGTCTTCGACGGCTTTGAGCAATTCGGGCGAAAGGCCGAGATCGGCGAAAGTCATGCTTGGTGTGGTGTCCGAGAATAGCGGGCAGAAATGCTGCCGGGATTGCCGGCCCTTACCGCTTGCAGGGATTGCGCCTGTGCGGCGCGGTGCCGGGCCGCCGCGCCTTTCACTCAAACCAACGCAAAAGTCAAGGAATCGCGCGGGTCTCGCAGGCGATCAGCTGCGCACTTCGACCAGCTGGCGCATGGTTTCGACCTCGCAGCGCGCACCGCTGCGCGATTGCAGCTTGTCGCGCTCCACGCACAGCCGCCCGTCCTTGTTCCGCTCGACATAGAAACCCGAGTAGAAGTCACGGGCGCGGCACGACTTTTCAAGGTTGACCGAAATCATCCGGCGATCCCGCAGGAACAGCACCAGCCGGTTGCCGCTGCCCGTCTGCACGCCGGCGATCTGATCGAGGGGCACGCATTTTTCCTTGCCGCGTTCCTCGAACCGGGGGGCCACCTCGCGGCGCGGCAGATCAACCAGCATATTGGGCCGCGTGCCGGGTGCTGCGGGCGCGATGCGCACCACCACACGCTGCTCGATCCGCACCTGCCGGGCCGTCGATGACTGGCGCAGGAAACTCAGGGGCGAAGGCGGGGGCGGCGCCGTGTCCGTGATCGGCGGTTCGGCTTGACACTGCGGCGCGGCAATTGCCGGCGGCGCGCCTTCCTCCGCCAAGCCGAGCCCCTCTGCCACCATCGGCAGCATCAGCGCAAAGGGCGCTGCAAGGGCAATCAGGCTTTCCATGGGCGGAGTGGGGTCTCCTAAAGGCGGGCAGGTGCAAGGCGTGGGGTGCGTCAGCGGACGCTGCACAATGCCGCACCCCTAGCACCGCCAATTGAACCCTGCCTTAATTCCAACCTGCGGGGATGCAAAAGCAGTGGCATATTCATTTCCGACTGTGGCATGAAGGCAACAATGAATCATCCTGCCCCACCCCCCACCGCGCCAGCCAAGGCTGAAGCCTTCCTCGCCGCCGCCGCTGCCCTGCTCGGCCCGCGCGGGCTGACCAGCGATCCGGAACGAATGGATGCCTGGCTGACCGACTGGCGCGGGCGTTACACCGGCCGCGCGCTGGCGCTCGCCTCGCCATCATCAACCGCCGAGGTCGCGGCGCTGGTGAAGCTGTGCGGCGAGCATGGCGTGCCGATCGTGCCGCAAGGCGGCAATAGCGGGATGGCGGGCGGCGCGACTCCCGATGCGAGCGGGTCGGCCATCATCCTCTCGCTCCGTCGGATGGCCGCGATACGTTCGCTCGATGCGGCGGCCGGTCAGGTCGTGTGCGAGGCTGGCGTGGTACTCCAGACGCTGCACGAGGCGGCCGAGGCGGCGCAGATGCGCTTCCCGCTCACGCTCGGCGGCAAGGGGTCAGCCACGATTGGCGGTCTGATTTCGACCAACGCGGGCGGCACGCAGGTCTTGCGCCACGGCACCATGCGCGCGCAGGTGCTTGGGCTGGAGGCGGTGCTCGCCGACGGCAGCGTGCTCGACCTGATGACACCGCTCAAGAAGGACAATCGCGGCTTTGACTTGAAGCAGTTGCTGATCGGATCGGAAGGCACGCTCGGCATCGTCACCGCCGCTTGCCTGAGGCTGCTGCCGGCCACCACCGGGCGCGCGACCGCATGGGTGGGGCTTGGCGGGATCATCGAGGCACGCACGCTGCTGCGGCAGATGGAGCCCGCGATGGGCGATGCGCTGGAGGGGTTCGAGGTCGTGCCCGAGCATTGCCTCGCCGCCGTCCTCGCCCATCAACCCGGAGCACGCCCACCGCTGGACGGACGCCATGCCTGGAATGCGCTGATCGAGTGCGTCTCGCCCACGCAGGACAGCACCGCCCTGCGCGATGCGCTGGAGGCGGCGCTGGCGGCTGCGTTCGAGGATGGTCTGATCGCCGATGCGGTCATCGCGGCCAACGATACCCAGGCCGAGGCCGTCTGGGCCTTGCGCGACGGCATCTCGGCTGCCGAGCGCGCGCTCGGCCCGGCGATGCAGCACGACATCTCGGTGCCGGTCGAGGCCATGCCCGAGTTCATCCTTGCCGCCACGCCGCAGATCGAGGCGGCTTTTCCCGGCACCAGTGTCGCCGCCTTCGGGCATCTGGGCGATGGCAATGTCCACTTCCACGTCCTCGCACCGCAAGGCGCGGTGCGGGGGGTGTGGGAAGAAAGCGAAGGCAAGGCCGTGAGTGCGCAGGTCTATGACCTCGTCACCCAATGGGGCGGGTCGATCAGCGCCGAGCACGGGATCGGACAGATGAAGGTCGATGCCCTCGCGCGGTTGCATGATCCTGCCGCGCTGGCGGTGATGGCTGCGGTCAAACAGGCGCTTGATCCGGCAGGTCTGCTCAATCCGGGGAAACTCCTCCCCCTCACCCCCGGGGCTTGACCCTTCGCCGCTTGCGCCGCCCCCGGCAAAGCCGTAAGGGGCGCGCTTTCGGCGGGGTGATCGCTTCCGCTGAGGGGATCAACCACACACGCATTTTCCGGAGACGACGTCATGGCCAGCGCGCCGCAACCGCAACTTCCCTTGTTCTACAAGGATCTCCTTCCGCTCAACAGCCGCGATCACGCGGGCTGGAAGGCCGGTACGCTCGAAAGCGCTGCCTACCTTGCTGCGACCCATGCCATCCCGCTGACCTCGGACGAATTCGTCGATGCCCAGCGCGACTTCCCGATCGTCTTCACCGCCGGTGAAAACCCGCTGCCGATCGCGCTGTTCGGCCTCAACGAAGGCGTGAACACCTTCGTGGGCGATGACATGAAGATCAACGAGGCGATCTATCTGCCCGCCTACGCCCGCCGCTATCCCTTCATCCTCGCCAAGCTTCAGCCGAACAGCGACGATATGTCGCTCTGTTTCGATCCCTCGGCTGGCCTGCTCGGCAACTTCCCCGAAGGCCTCGCACTGTTCGACGAAGCTGGACAGGCGACCGAATACACGCAGGGCGTGCTGGAGTTCTGCCGCCGCTTTGAAGAAGCCGGCCAGCGCACCAAGCTGTTCATGGACGAACTGGTCAAGCTCGACATCCTGATCGACGGCGAAATCGCCATCACGCGCAACGATATGCCCGACAAGCCCTTCATCTACCGCGGTTTCCGCATGGTGGACGAAAACAAGCTGCGCGAGCTTCCGGCCGAAACGCTGGAAGGCCTGGTCAAGAACGGCATCCTCGCGCTGATCTATGCGCACCTCTATTCGCTCAACCTGATGCGCAACCTGTTCGAACGCCAGACGGCGCAGGGCAAGGTGCCGGTTCCGGGCGAAGCGGCGCCTGCGTTGAACTAAGCGCGTCGTCTCTGAACGAACCCAAGGACGGGCAGGCAGACCAAGAGGTCGCCTGCCCGTTCTGCTATGTGAGCTATTCGGCGGCCTGCCGCAGTCCTTCACCGCCACCTTGCAACGCGGTTTCCGCACCCAGTTCGCGCACCAGTCCGGCCAGCAGCGCTGCAATGGCCGGCAGGCCGGGGCCGGGTTCAATCATCTGCCGGTCAAGATAGGCGCTGCGGCACACCTCGATCTGCATCGCGTGTACCTGCGCCGACGGAGCGCCGTGACGATCAAGCACGTAGCCGCCCGAATAGGGACGGTTGTGCGCTGCAATCGCACCGCGCCCTTCAAGGAAGTTCAGCGCGCGCCCCATCAGCGCTGTGTGACAGGCCGCGCCAAAGCGGTCACCCAGCACGAATGTCGGCGCTTCACCCTCTGCTGCCCGGAGCGGAGGCATCGAATGGAGATCGATCAGCAGCGCCGCGCCCCATTGCGCCCGGATGTCCGCAAGCGCCTGCGCGAGCGCGGTGTGATAGGCTCTGTGGATCCCGTCGATCCGCGCGGCGAGTTCTGCCGGGGCGAGCCGGCCGCGCCAGATTTCCCCCGATCCCGGCAGTCGGCGCGGCACCAGCCCGAGCCCGCTGCGCGCACGGGCATTGCCGCGCTGGCCGGGATCGGCCGCGGCGATGCTATCCGGCCTTCCGCCATCAACCATGTCCCAATCGATGTCGTCTTCGGCCCGGTTGAGATCGAGCAGCGCCCGCGGCGCATGGGCGACCAGCAGAGCGGCCCCGGTTTCGCGCGCCATCGCGATCCCCAGCCGATCGACATGGCGATCTTCCAAGCGCAACTGGGCCAGCGCCGGGTCGCGCATCCGCGCCGTCACTGCGGGGGGATAGGCACGGCCCGCATGGGGCACCGCGATCAGCACAGGCAAGCTCATGCGCGCGGGCGTTGTCAGGGTAAAGGCGGGCGCAGCGCCAAGGCCCGGCACGATGCCGCCGCTCTCCGACGTGCGGACAGCGGGAAATGCGGGACGTGAGGGGCGTGAGGGCGGTACCATCGTCGATGACCTTGCTGACCGCTTTGCGCCCAGCTGTCAAAGCCTGATCGCCCTTCCCGCCGCGACCAATTGCACCAGCCCGGAGGCAACCTGCCGCGCGCACAAAGATTTCTTAAACCCGCTCTGCTATTGCCACGCGCATGACAGCGACACGCACCCCCCGCATCCTCCTCGCCGAAGACGAAGAGGCGATGCGCGCCTATCTCGAACGGGCGTTGACCAACGCCGGCTACGAAGTCAGCGCGGTCGACCGCGGCACCGATGCCGTGCCGCTGCTGGAGACGGGCGACTATGATCTGCTGCTGTCCGACATCGTCATGCCCGAGATGGACGGGATCGAGCTCGCCCAGCGCTGCGCCGAGATTTCCCCGCGCACCAAGGTAATGTTCATCACCGGCTTTGCGGCCGTCAGCCTGCGCGCCAGCCGCGAACAGCCGACCGCCAAGGTGCTTTCCAAGCCGTTCCACCTGCGCGATCTTGTGCTCGAAGTGGAGCGCGTGTTCGAGGAAGCAGAGGCCGCCCGGCTCTAGGCCCGGCCACAAGGTCAAAACTTGGGTTCGAATCGCTTGCACCTTTTGAGGGGCTGCGATAAAGGGCCGCTCCGCCCCAAGGGGCGCACATCCGATGGTGTGGGCGTATAGCTCAGTGGTAGAGCACTATGTTGACATCGTAGGGGTCGCAAGTTCAATCCTTGCTACGCCCACCATCGGCTGAATGCGAAAGCGCCCGCCCCCATGGCGGGCTTTTTTGTGCCCCGCGCCAACCGCGCCACGATCGCAACGGCTGTTGCGTTTCATTCGCAAGCCGCGCGCTTGCAAGCCTGTCCTCCTCTGCTAAAGCCGCGGCGGGATCTTACACAGCTTCCTGTCGATCACACCTAGCCCCGCACCAGACGGGGCAAGAAGGATAGGGCAACACACATGGACAAAATCAAAGTCGCCAATCCCGTCGTCGAACTCGACGGCGACGAGATGACCCGCATCATCTGGCAGTGGATCCGCGAAAGGCTGATCCTGCCCTATCTCGATATCGACCTGAAGTATTACGACCTGTCGATCGAGAACCGCGACGCCACTGACGATCAGGTGACCGTCGATTCCGCCAACGCGATCAAGCAATATGGCGTCGGCGTGAAGTGCGCCACCATCACCCCCGACGAACAGCGCGTCGAGGAATTCAGCCTCAAGAAGATGTGGAAGAGCCCCAACGGCACGATCCGCAACATCCTGGGCGGCGTGGTCTTCCGCGAACCCATCGTGATCGACAACGTGCCGCGCCTGGTGCCGGGCTGGACCGATCCGATCGTGGTCGGCCGCCATGCCTTCGGCGACCAGTACCGCGCCACCGACACCCGTATTCCGGGCCCGGGCAAGCTGCGCCTTGTCTTCGACGGTGAAGACGGCACGAAGATCGACCTCGACGTGTTCGATTTCCCCAGCGCCGGCGTCGCGATGGCGATGTACAACCTTGACGATTCGATCCGCGACTTCGCCCGCGCCTCGTTCAACTACGGCCTCAACCTCGGCTGGCCGGTTTACCTCAGCACCAAGAACACGATCATGAAGGCCTATGACGGGCGCTTCAAGGACCTGTTCCAGGAGGTGTTCGACACCGAGGGCTTTGCCGAACAGTTCAAGGCCAAGGGCATCGTCTACGAACACCGCCTGATCGACGACATGGTCGCCTCGGCGCTCAAGTGGTCGGGCAAGTTTGTCTGGGCTTGCAAGAACTATGATGGTGACGTGCAGTCGGACACCGTCGCGCAGGGCTTCGGCTCGCTCGGCCTGATGACTTCGGTGCTGATGACCCCGGACGGCAAGACCGTCGAGGCCGAAGCCGCCCACGGCACCGTCACCCGCCACTATCGCCAGCACCAGCAGGGCAAGGCGACCTCGACCAACCCGATCGCCTCGATCTTCGCCTGGACGCGCGGCCTGATGTATCGCGGCAAGTTCGACAACACCCCCGATGTCGTGAAGTTTGCCGAGACGCTCGAGCGGGTCTGCATCCAGACCGTCGAGAAGGGCTACATGACCAAGGACCTCGCGCTGCTGATCGGCCCGGGTCAGGCATGGCAGACCACCGAGCAGTTCTTCGAGACCATCGTCCAGAACCTCGAAAAGGAAATGGCCACCTGGGCCTGATCCTGCATCATTGAAACAGAAAGCCGGGCGGCCCCATGGCCTGCCCGGCTTTTTTGTGTCCCCAAGGCGGGTGACAGCCCCGCCCCGGGTCGTTAAGCCGATGGAGTGGCTGGTGAACTGACTCTCTCCCCGTTCCTGTCCGATGCACTGGTGATCCTTGGCTCAGCCGGCATCGTGATTCCCGTCTTCGCGCGGTTCCGCATTACGCCGATCATCGGGTTCATCCTGATCGGCGTGCTGGTCGGCCCCTATGGCCTCGGCTCCCTCGTCGAGCGCGTCCCATGGCTCTACCATTTCACCATCAGCAATCCGGATTCGCTGACGCCCTTTGCCGACTTCGGCATCGTTTTGCTGCTGTTCGCAATCGGGCTGGAGCTGTCGTTCAACCGCCTCTGGGAAATGCGCAAGCTGGTGTTCGGCCTTGGCGCGCTCGAGGTGCTGATCAGCGGCAGCGCATTGGCGCTGTTTGTGGGAATGGCATCGGGGATGAGCTTCACCGCGGCGCTCGCACTGGGCTTCGCACTCGCCTTTTCCTCGACCGCAATGGTGCTGCCGATCTCGGGCACCCGCTCGCCTGTCGGCCGGGCGGCGCTTTCGATGCTGCTGTTCGAGGACATCATGATCGTGCCGATCATCTTCATCCTCGGCGCGCTTGCCCCCAATGCCGCCGATGATGGCTGGTCGGGCATCGTCGCGACATTGTGGCAGGGCGGTCTTGTCATCGCGGTGCTGCTGATTGCCGGCCGCTTTGCCCTCCCCCGCCTGTTCGCGCAGGCCGCCCGAACCAAGAGCCCTGAACTGTTCCTCTCCGCCTCGCTGCTCGTGGTGATCGGCGCAAGCCTCGCCACAGCGCTGGTCGGTCTCTCGCCGATTGTCGGCGCGCTGATCGCAGGTCTGCTGATCGCCGAGACCGAGTATCACACCGACGTCGAAGTCATCATGGAGCCGTTCAAGGGTCTTGCCCTTGGCGTGTTCCTGATCACCGTCGGCATGAGCATCAATCTGGCTGAAATCGGCGCGCAGATCGGGATCATCACGGCTGCCGTGGTCGGCGTGGTGGTGTTCAAGGCGCTGGTCACAGGCTTGCTGCTGCGGCTGATGGGCGCGCGGCGCGGGACGGCGGCAGAAACGGGCCTGCTGATGGCCTCACCGTCTGAGACGACGCTGATCGTGCTCGCCGCCGCGACCAGCGCTCTGGTGCTCGATCAGGAAACCGCGCGCTTCTGGCAAACCGTTACCGCGATCGGCCTTACCATCACCCCGCTGCTGGCCAAGCTGGGCGCGGTTCTGGCACGGCGGGTCGACAGCGCGGGCAACCCTGCCGGTGACGAGGACGAGGCAGAAATTCGCACCATCATCGTCGGTGGGGGCCGCGTCGGGCGGCTGATTGCCGACATGATGCGCACCCATGGCAAGCCCTATGTGATGATCGATTCGAACCCCGATCTGGTCGCCGCCGCCAGGGCTGACGGATACCGCGCGACATTTGGCGATGCGGGCCGCGGCGATACGCTGGCGCGCCTTGGGGTCGAAACCGCGCCTGCCGTCGTGCTGACGATGGACGAACCCGTGCTCGCCCAGCGCCTGGTGGGCAAGCTGCGCCGCGACTACCCCGATCTCCTGATTGTCGCCCGCGCACGCGATCCGGATCATGCCGCCGCAATGTACCGCGCCGGTGCCAGCCATGCCGTGCCCGAGACACTGGAAGCCTCGCTCCAGCTATCGGAAGCCGTACTGGTCGACATCGGCGTGGCAATGGGCCCGGTGATCGCCTCGATCCACGCCAAGCGTGACGAGTTCCGCGAACAGCTGGAGCGCGAGGGCGGGCTCAGCGAAAAGCCGTTGCTCAAGACCAGCAGCTTGCGGGAACGCGAAGCCTGATTTTCACGCGGGGCGAAAGGGCCAAGCCTTCCGGCTTCACCCCGCCAGCACCGCCTTGACCACCGCCAGCGCTTCGGCTGCCTTGCTGCCGTCCGGCCCGCCGCCCTGCGCCATGTCGGGCCGCCCGCCGCCACCCTTGCCGCCGAGCGCCTCGACCCCTGCGCGCACCAGATCGACCGCGCTGAACCGCGCCGTCAGATCATCGGTCACCGCGGCCGCGATGCTCGCCTTGCCATCATTGACCGCGATCACCGCCGCAACACCGCTGCCCATGCGCTGCTTGGCCGCATCAAGCAGGGGGCGCAGTTCCTTGGGATCGAGCCCCTCGAGCACCTGACCGGAGAAGGTCACGCCCGCGACGGTCTCGTCGGCACTGGCCGCGCTGCCAGATCCGCCGCCGCCGAGCGCAAGCGCCTTCTTGGCCTCGGCCAGTTCCTTTTCGAGCCGCTTCCTTTCATCGAGCAGCGCGGCGAGCCTTGCAGGGACTTCCTCGGGAGTGGCGCGGATCACGCTGGCTGCGGACTTCAACGCCTCTTCGCGCGCGACCAGCCACTGGCGCGCGCCCTCGCCGGTCATCGCCTCGATCCGGCGCACGCCCGAGGACACCGCGCTTTCCGAGACGATGCGGAACACGCCGATGTCACCCGTGGCGCGCACATGGGTGCCGCCGCACAGCTCGACCGAATAGTTGCGCCCTTCCTTGCCCGAACGGCCCATGGAAAGCACGCGCACTTCATCGCCATACTTTTCGCCGAACAGCGCCAATGCGCCAGCGGCGACGGCATCGTCGGGTGTCATCAGGCGGGTGCTGACGGCCTCGTTGGCGCGGATTTCGGCGTTCACTTCAGCTTCGATCGCGGCGATATCCTCCGCGGTGAGGGCCACAGGGTGGGAGAAATCGAACCGCAAGCGATCCTCGGCGACCATGCTGCCCTTCTGCGTCACGTGGCCGCCCAGGCGGTTGCGCAGCGCGGCGTGGACGAGGTGGGTGGCCGAATGGTTGGCGCGGATGCGGTCGCGGCGCTCGGCATCGACCTTCAGTTCAACCGTGTCGCCGACCGTGACTTCGCCTGCCTCGATACGCACCTGATGGGCGTGGAGACGCCCCAAAGGCTTCGACGTATCCGTGACTTGCGCGCGCAGGCCGGCAAGGCTGGCGATGGTGCCCGCATCACCTGTCTGGCCGCCGCTTTCGCCATAGAACGGCGTCTGGTTGGTGAGGATCACGACCTCGTCACCTGCCGCAGCGCTGGCGACTTCGGCCCCGCCCTTGACGATGGCGACAACCTTCCCCTCGCCGCTGGTTGAGGCATAGCCGGTGAATTCGGTCGCCCCTTCCCGCTCGGCGATGTCGAACCAGACTTCGCCGGACGCGGCATCACCGCTGCCCTTCCAGGCGGCGCGGGCGGCGGCCTTCTGGCGCGCCATCGCGGCATCGAAGCCGGCCTTGTCGACCCCGATCCCGCGCACGCGCAGGGCATCTTCGGTGAGGTCATAGGGGAAGCCGTAAGTGTCGTAGAGGCGGAAGGCGACTTCGCCATCAAGCTCGCCGCCGCTCGCCAGATCGCCGGTTGCTTCGTCGAGCAATTTCAGACCCTTGTCGAGCGTGCGGCGGAACTGGGTCTCCTCGCGCTCCAGCACTTCGGCGATCAGCGCCTGCCCGCGCTGGAGCTCGGGATAGGCCTGCCCCATCTCGGTCACGAGCGCCGGGACGAGGCGATGCATCAGCGGCTCGGACGCGCCGAGCAGGTGGGCGTGGCGCATGGCGCGGCGCATGATGCGCCGGAGGACGTAGCCTCGACCTTCGTTGGAGGGGAGGACGCCGTCGGCCATCAGGAAGCTGGTCGAACGCAGGTGATCGGCGATGACGCGGTGCGAGGCAGCGGACTCGCCCGCGGCGGCGACGCCGGTGAGGCTTTCGCTTGCGGCGATCAGCGCCTTGAAGGTGTCGGTGTCGTAGTTGTCGTGCACGCCCTGAAGCACGGCGGCGACGCGCTCGATTCCCATGCCGGTGTCGATCGAGGGCTTGGGCAAGTCGCGGCGCGTGCCATCAACCTGCTGTTCGTATTGCATAAACACGAGGTTCCAGATCTCGACAAAGCGATCCCCGTCCTCGTCCGGGCTGCCCGGAGGGCCGCCGAAGATGTGCTCGCCGTGATCGTAGAAGATTTCCGAGCACGGGCCGCAGGGGCCGGTATCGCCCATCGACCAGAAGTTGTCATTGGTCGGGATCCGGATGATCCGGCTGTCCGGCAGACCCGCGATCTTGGCCCAAAGTGCGGCGGCCTCGTCGTCTGTATGATATACGGTGACGGTGAGGCGGTCCTTGGGCAGACCCCATTCCTTGGTCAGCAGCGTCCATGCATGGGTGATCGCCTCTTCCTTGAAGTAGTCGCCAAAGGAAAAATTCCCAAGCATTTCAAAGAATGTATGGTGCCGCGCGGTGTAGCCGACATTGTCGAGGTCATTGTGCTTGCCGCCCGCACGGACGCATTTCTGCGAGGAGGCCGCGCGCGGGGACGCCGGGGTTTCCAGCCCGGTGAACACGTTCTTGAACGGCACCATCCCCGCGTTGACGAACATCAGCGTCGGATCGTTGTAGGGAACGAGCGGTGCGCTCGGCGTGGGCGTGTGCCCGTTCCTACCGAAGTAGTCGAGGAAGGAGCGGCGGATTTCGTTGGTCGACGTCATGGCCGTGCAGTTAGGCAAACCGCAGGGATTTCGCAATGGATCGCGCAATTTCGCGGTTTACGCGGCGACACGCCGCGACAAGGCGTCGCAACAGTTGCGCAAACGCCGACAACAGCGGTGATGAAAGGGGTTCCGGCCGCAAGCACCGCGCAAACCGAAAAGCCGGCGCGCGCTTCCGGGGAGGAGCACACGCCGGCGTTCCGGGTGTCCGGGCGCGGATCTGGCAGCCAGCGCGCGGGACACGCGCTGGCCTCACGCCCGCTTGGGGATCAGTCTTCCGAGTCCGCGTCCGGCCCGGTCATCATTTCCCCGGCAACCTGATCGGTGCGGCTGCGGATCGCAGCTTCCAACCGGTCGCAAACTTCAGGATTGTCCTTGAGGTAGTTCTTGGCGTTTTCACGCCCCTGCCCGATGCGGATCGAATCGTACGAGAACCAGCTCCCCGATTTCTCGACCAGGCCCGCCTTCACCCCAAGGTCGAGGATTTCGCCGATCTTGGAGATGCCTTCGCCATACATGATGTCGAATTCGACCTGCTTGAACGGCGGGGCGACCTTGTTCTTGACCACCTTCACGCGGGTGGTGTTGCCGGTGATCTCGTCGCGTTCCTTGATCTGGCCGGTGCGGCGGATGTCGAGACGCACCGAAGCATAGAACTTGAGCGCATTGCCGCCGGTGGTGGTTTCCGGGTTGCCGTACATCACCCCGATCTTCATGCGCAGCTGGTTGATGAAGATCACCATGCAGCGCGAGCGGCTGATCGAGCCGGTCAGCTTGCGCAGGCTCTGGCTCATCAGGCGCGCCTGAAGGCCGACGTGCGAATCGCCCATCTCGCCTTCGATTTCCGCGCGCGGCACCAGCGCCGCGACCGAATCGACCACCAGCACGTCGATCGCGTTCGAGCGCACCAGCGTATCGGTGATTTCGAGCGCCTGTTCGCCGGTATCGGGCTGCGAGACGATCAGCTCGTCAATGTCGACGCCGAGCTTCTTGGCATAGACCGGATCAAGCGCGTGTTCGGCATCGACGAAAGCCGCGGTGCCGCCCATCTTCTGCGCTTCGGCAATGACGTGCAGCGCGAGCGTGGTCTTGCCCGAGCTTTCCGGGCCATAAACTTCAATCACCCGGCCACGCGGCAGGCCGCCGATGCCAAGGGCAATATCCAGCCCCAGCGATCCGGTCGAAATGGCTTCGACCTGCATCGCTTCCTTCGAGCCCAGCTTCATCGCCGAACCCTTGCCGAATGCACGATCAATCTGCGCGAGCGCGGCTTCGAGAGCCTTCTGACGGTCCACGGCCTTCTTGTCCTCTTCCACCAATTTCAATTGGGTAGCCATCGCACGCGCTCCTTCGCTTGCCTAGGGGCCATGCGGAGTTTTCCGCCGCCCGTGACAGCTATGTATCGCGTTTGTTCTCATGGAACAAGTAGGGAACGAAAATTTTTTCCGCCGCGCCGCCCGCGCGCGTCCTACTCGCCCTGCCCGTCGCGCGCCTTCCAGTCGAAGCTGGTGGTGGCGTTGGCCGGAACACTCACCTCGACCGTCTGCCAGCCGTTCTTCATCTCGACCTTGTGACGCGGGAAGCGGATCTCGTAGTCGCCCGCCCAGCCCAGTTGCAGGCGCACGCGCACGGGGTGCGGGTTGGCGTTGGTCAGCACCGCACGCATCGGTGCCCATTTCGACAGATCCGAGGCGCGTCCGTCACGGGTGTAATTGCCGCAATGGCTGAAGACCTGCGCGCTCGTCGCCAGCCCCAGTTCCACATCCTGCCCGCGCGCGTAGTCGCGCAAGGTGGTTTGCGCTGCGACCTGCGGGCCGCGCGCCGTGGGCTCATAGACCGTCAGCGCGCCCTGGGGGAGCGCGATGCCGAGGCCCTGCTTGTCCTCGTTCTTGGTCACCAGCAGCAGATTGGCGGGGGTGGGATCGTCCAGCTCGGGGTCGATCACATCGTCCGCATCGCACTGCGCCAGATAGAGATAGCGCGCCTTGACTGTGTCCTTGTTGAGGAAGGCGACCTGCTTCATCCCCTTGGCCGATACATCGACCCGGTCTGGCACGCGGAACAGCTTGAGGTCACCCAGGTCTTCCTCGTCGGCGGTGACGACCGAGATGGGCATGGCGGCTTCATAGGACGCCTCGCGCCGCATCGCGGTGACGATGATCGTGTCGTCCATCATCGCCGGCGCATAGGCCATCGGCGGGGGTGGCGGCGCCGGGTAGAGAATTGGCACCGGCGGAGGCGGCACATCCGAGGTGGTGCCGAGCGGGTAGCAGGTGAGATAGAGCCCCTCGGCCACCGGCGGATCGGCGAGGCTCTGATAGTCGCTCTCGACATTCAATTCGCCCGCGACGATCTGGAGCCGGGCCGCATCGAAGTTCTGGCCATTGTCGTTGACCAGCGTGAGCCAGCTCAAGAGGCCCATCTCGAAGGTCTCGCCGCTCTGCTTTTCGGTGAGGTTGGCGACGTAGTTGGCCTGCCAGTCGAAGCCCCAGGCGAGGTAGGTGAGAGTCACGTCATAGGTGCCGCCCTCGGCCGAGCGGGTGTCGACCGAGAACACCGGCTGGGCGGACAATCCGGCGGGCACGCGGTTATAGCTGAGGGTTTCGGGGAGGCCCGAACACCGCACCGCCTCGAACCCCTGCCCGGTCTGGAGCACCAGCCCGCCATCGGCGCGGGTGCGCACCACAGCGCTTTCGCTCACCTGCTGGCCGGTCGCGGGATTGGTGCGGGTGATGGTGACGCGGTTGCCCAATGACCCGTCAACCAGCGCGGCGGGCGAGAGCAGCGCGGCGTTGCGGTTCTTTTCGATCGTGCCGCCGGGCAGGCCCGTGACGATCGCGGAGACGCCGATCATCCCCTCGGCCACGCCTTCGAAGCGGATGGTCGATTCGCCCCTGGGCAGAGTGACGCGCCGGGTCTCGGAGATCATCGCGAGGCCTTGCGGATCGTCACGCTCCAGCGCCTCGTCCGGGTCGCGGTCGGGGTTGCGGTAGATGGTGACGGCAAGATCGGTCGGCGCGGAGGCGTCCACCACCTCGCGCGCCCAGGCAGGCGCTGCGACCACCGCCGCGCCCGCCAGCCAGATTGCGGCCCGCCGCATCGCCCCGCGCCTTAGTAGCGGGTTTCGTAGGTGACGCGGAACACCCGCTCGCCCTCGGCCGGCACGGCGACCTTGTAGCGGCGCGTGTCGTAGTTCAGCTGCTCGCCCTTGATGTCTTCGGACGGGATGCGGAAATCGTCGGCCCACCAGCTGCGATTGAGGCCGGTCTGGGTGAGTTCGACCTCGACCGGCGTCTTCTTGGCGTTGGTGACGGTGTAGCGCATGACGGTGCGGTAATAGGTCTTGGGGCGTTCAAGCGTGATGGTGCGGCTCTGCGCGCCATCGGTGATGCGGAAGCGCTCGGTCTTGACCCATTCGTCGGAGGTGATCGTCTCGCGCTTTTCGACCTCGGCCTTGACCGTGATGTCGAAGGCGTCGCCCGTCACCAGCGAGAGCTCGCTGCCCATCGGGGTGTGGCCGATGCTATTCTCGCCGATGAATTGCGGGGTGCCCTGGCTGTCACGCTGGTAGAAGCGCACCGTGCCCGCGGGGAGCGCGTCGCCGAGCCCCTGATCCTTCGAGGAGGAAAAGGCGATGCGGCTCTGCACGTTCTGGGGCTGCTCGTCGTTCTGCTGCCAGTAGACGCCGCGCGAATAGATCTTCTTCGCGGGCACGGATTGCACGTCGAGGAAGCTCACCTGCTTGGTCTGGGCATTGGCGACCGTGGTGCGGCCGGTGATGGGGTAGAGGTAGAAATCGCCCAGCCGCTCGCGCGAGGCGGCCTCGGTGCCGGCGCGGGTCATGCCGCGCTCGCCAAACCCGCGCGGGCCGCCGCCGCCATTGGGGTTGCCCGCGACCAGCACCGTATCGGCATTGTGGAAGGTGGTGCCGGTGTTGTTGGTCAGCGTCACCCAGCCCTGCATGTCGATGGTGCCGCCCGCCTCGTTATAGAGCGCGACATAATCCGCGCTCCAGCCGAGACCGTCGGTGAGATAGCGCAAGTTGACCGGGCGGGTGCCGGCACGCGTGCTGTCGAGATTGACCGAGAGCGTGGGCCGCGCGCGCAGGCCCGGAGGCACGCGGTCGAAGATCACGCGCACCGGCAGGCCATCGTCGCGCAGCACCTCGATCCGGTCGCCGATCTGGAGCACCGTGCCGCCCGCGACCGAGAGCACCTTGGCCCGCTCGCGCGTTTCGGCGCCGGTCGCCGGGTTGGTGCGCAGCAGCGTCACCATCTGGCCGACCGCCTTCTCCATCAGCTTGCCGGGGGTGAGCAGGTCGTAATCGAAGTTCTGTTCGATGATGGTGGTATCGGCGGCCGCGAAGCTCAATGTTTCGGGCTGGATCTGCGCCGAGACATCGGGAAATTCGACACGGGTCTTGCCCTGCGCGATGGGCAACTGGCGCACGTCCTGCACCAGCGCGAGATCATTGTTGTAGATCGTCAGCGACACATCGCCCTGCGCGGTCGCATCGGGATCGGGCACGCCTTGCGCAATAGCCATGGGCGCGAAAGCCCCCGCGGCCAGAAGCGCCGCCGCCGAAAGCCCGCAAGCGGCCGAAATTGCGCGAAGTGCCATAGCCATGTCCCCTCAAGTCCTCTGGGACACGAGATGAACGATCCGGCGGCTTTATCCAAGGTGAACAGCGCGAATTTCGGGGGAAGTCACGCCCCTTGCGCCGTCTATCCCTGACGCGACCCTTCAAGCGCGCGCGCCTCGCGCAGCACCGCGCCGACCTTGTCGCCGATCGCCGCGACGCTGAAAGGCTTGGCGATGAAGTGCATATCGGGAATGTCGATGTCGCGGCGCAGCTGTTCCTCGGCATAGCCCGACATGAACAACACCGGCAGGCGCGGATGGCGCGCGCGGATCGCGCGAACCATGGCAGGCCCGTCCATCCCCGGCATCACCACGTCGCTGACGACGATGTCGAATTCGGTCGTGCCCTCCTCGATCGCGGCGAGCCCCTCCTCGCCATTGGCGCAGGCCGTGACCGTGTAGCCGGCCCGCGACAAGGCGCGCTCGGCGACGGTGCGGACCATGTCCTCGTCCTCCACCAGCAGCACCTTGCCCCCCGCCGACCAGTCCGAGGAGACCAGTTCGGGCACGGGCCGCTTGCGCGGTGCCTCGCCGCGGTGGACGGGGAAATAGACCGTGAAGCGCGCACCCACCGGATGGCCGGTCTTGTCGGCAATGTTGTCGGCGAAGATGAACCCGCCCGATTGCTTGACGATCCCGTAAGCGGTCGAGAGGCCAAGGCCGGTGCCCTTGCCCTGTTCCTTGGTGGTGAAGAACGGCTCGAACAGCTTGGGCAGCACGTGCGGCGGAATCCCGCCGCCGGTGTCCTGCACGATCAGCACGGTATAGTCCGCCGCCGGCAAGACCTCGGAACCAAGCTGGATCACCTGCTTGGCCTGAAGCGTGCGGGTGTAAAGCGAGATCCGCCCCCGCCCGTCCCCGCGCGACTGGATCGCATCGCGGGCGTTGACGGCGAGGTTCATGATCACCTGTTCCAGCTGCTGCGGATCGGCGCGCACCGGGCCGAGATTGCGGTCATGCTGGACGTAATAGGTGATCTTCTCGCCCAGCAGCCGCTTGATCAGCGGGCTGACCTCGCTGACGACGTCGGGCAGCTGGATGATCTCGGGCCGCAGCGTCTGCTGGCGCGAGAAGGCGAGCAATTGCCGGGTCAGCGCGGCGGCGCGGTTGGAATTGGCGCGGATCTGCTGGATGTCGTCATAATCGCTGTCGCCCGGAATATGGCGCAGCAGCATCAGATCGCAGGTGCCGATGATCGCGGTCAGCACATTGTTGAAATCATGCGCGACCCCGCCCGCGAGCTGGCCGACGGCCTGCATCTTGGTCGCCTGCGCCACCTGCCGCCGCAGCTGATTCTCCTGGCTGGTATCCGCCAGCGAAAGCAGCACCGCCGCCTCGCCCAGCCCCCGCACGCCCGCAAGGCCAAGGCTGACCGGCTCTTCCGGCGAATTGGTCAGCCGCACCGCGACATCGCCGCTGGTCGAAGGCCCGCGCCCGTGGCGGCGCACCGCATCGGACAGCGCGGCCTTGTCCTCGCGCACCACCAGATCGGTCGGGAAGGCGGGCAGCCCCCGCCCCTCGCGCCCGACAGAGCGCAGGAAAGCATCATTGCCGAACAGGAAGCGCCCGTCGCGGTCGGTCATGGCGAGGCCCAGCGGCAATTGCGCCAAGAGCGCGTCAAGCTGCGCCACCCCGGCCTGCGCCGCGCCGTCAAAGCCGCTGCCGATGCCCACGCCCGAATCGATCAGCAGCATCAGCGAGGTCGCCTCGTCCGGCCCGGCGGCGGTGACGCGCTCCTCCGGGTCGACCAGCGGCACATCGACCAATGTCTGCGGTGTGCCGCCCCGCCCTTCGCGGGCGAAGAAGATCCGGTCACGCTCGTCCGAACGCAGGAAGCTGACGAAATCCTGCCCCACCAAAGTCGCGCGTTCATCGCCTGCCGCGCGCTCTGCGAAGCCCGAACTGACCGCGCGGATCACGCCGTCCGCTGTGGTGATCGCGGTCTCGATCCCTGCCCGGCTGAGCATCTTGCCGAACGGCCCTGCCAGATCGAGCGCGCCCAGATCAGCCCCGGCGCGGGCGCGGGCGGTGGGCTTCAGCCGCCAGATCAGGTGATCCTCGCCCCGCCCGGCGCGGGTGGCGGTGACCTGCCAGCTCGTTTCGTCCTCGGCTTCGACCTCGTCCAGCGCCGCCGTGCCATCGCGCCAGGCATGGCGGGCGAGCAGCGTGACAGCCTCAAGCGCCGCACGCCCCATCGGCAGCGCCGGGGGCGCGGCATTGGCACCGAAGCTGTCGAGATAGAAGCGGTTGGCGCAGACCATGCGGTTGGCGCGGTCGGTGATCGCGATGGCCTCGCCCGGACGCTCGATTGCAGCGACGGTGACGCTCCAGTCGGGCGCGGGCGGCGCTTCGCCCAAAGGCGCGATCCGCACCCGGTCAAGCAGCACCACCCCGCCCAGCAGCACGGCCGAAGCCAGCACGAAGGCCAGTGCGACCAGCCCGCTGCCGGTGGCGAAATAGAGCACCCCGGCGCTCCCCACCAGCGCACCGCCCAGCATCGCCAGCAGCTGGGCGGGCGGCGCTTCGGCGGCGACAGGAGGGGAGTGATCGGGGCCGGTGCGGCGGGACAAGAGAAGCGCTCCTCGGGTGAAAGGGTCGGGCGCAAGGCTGCGCGCCGGAAGCGCTTCCCTACTGCGCTCCGAGCCGCTGGTCGAGCCGCGCTTCCATCGCCTTCAACCGTCTGGCGCGTTTGCGGGACACCACAGCGCGCCACACCCAGCCGGACACCAGATAGCCGATCAGCGGCGTTACCACCGACAGCACCAGATAGCCCACCACCGTGGCGCCTGCGACCTGATAGGCGTCCATCAGGAATGCCCAGGTGCCGGTTTCCATCTTGGCACTGGCCGCAGCGGCAGCGCCAGCATCGATCCGCAGCGCGAAATCGCCGATCTTGTAGGCAATCGCCATCCAGAAGGGCAGCGTGAAGGGATTGGTGATGAAGGTCACCAGCGCGGCCAGCGGCACATTGGCGCGGGTCGGCAGGGCGAGGAAGGCGGACAGGAAGATCTGCCCGATGGGAATGATGAAGGCCGCAAACAGCCCCAGCGCCACCCCGCGCGGCACCGAGCGGCGGGTGAAGCGCCACAGCTCGGGCGACAGGAACCGGTGCGCGATCGGGGCGAGATACTTGTTCTGCGCCATCTCCTCGCGCGTCGGGGTGTTCTTGCGGATGATATCCATCGCCCAGGTCTTCGACCGTGCCGAAACACTCGGCCGGGGGCGCGGCGCAGGGCTCATGCGCTGGCGCTCGTCAGTCGCGGGAGGGCGGAAATGTTGCATGATCGGGATCGAAGGCGGAACCGGGGCTGCATGATGAGAGCCCATATGGGTAGCATGGCGGTGGTGACCAGTAGGTGAATCCCTTCCCTCGCGAGAATTTTTCACCCCCGCTCGCGCATGACTCTCGCCTTGTCGCGTTTCCAGTCGCGTTCCTTGATGCTGGCGCGCTTGTCGTGGGTCTGCTTGCCCTTGGCGAGCGCGAGTTCGACCTTCGCCCGGCCGGTGCGGTTGAAATAGATCGACAGCGGCACCAGCGTCATGCCCTTGCGCTCGACCGCCCCGAACAGCTTGTCGATCTCGCGTTCGTGCAGCAGCAGCTTGCGCGGGCGGCGCGGTTCGTGGTTGAGGCGGTTGCCGTGGCTGTATTCGGGGATGTTGGCGTTCACCAGCCACACCTGCCCGTCCTTCACCTCGGCATAGCTTTCGGCAATGCTCGCCTCGCCCGCCCTGAGCGCCTTGACCTCGGTGCCCTGCAAGGCAAGGCCGGCCTCGAAGACGTCTTCGACATAGTAATCGAACCGCGCGCGGCGGTTCTCGGCGACGATCTTGGTCTTGTCGAAGGTGATGGGTTTGGGACGGGCCATGGGGCGCGCGATGTAGGCGCTGGTTCGCCAAAAAGCGAGGGTATTTGCGTTTTCCCGCGCTGGGCTTAGCATCAGCGCCGGGGCTTCAGGGGGATTTGCGCCAATGGAAACGCCGCAGCCGTTCATCATCGCCGGAGAAAGCATCGCCCCCGGCAGCGTCCGCGACGTCGCCTTCCCGGTCACCACCATGGCCACCGGCACCGCCTCCTCGCTGGCCTTGCGTGTGGTGCACGGGGCAAGGCCCGGCCCGGCGGTGTTCGTGAGCGCGGCAATCCACGGCGATGAGATCATCGGCACTGCGATCATCCAGCGGCTGGCACAGGCGCTGCGGGCAGAGGCGCTGGCGGGCACGGTGCTGCTGGTGCCGGTCGCCAATATCTTCGGCTTCATCACCCACAGCCGCTACCTGCCCGACCGGCGCGACCTCAACCGCTCGTTTCCGGGCAGCGCGGGCGGATCGCTCGCCGGGCAGCTGGCGCATATCTTCTACCGCGAAGTGGTGGCGCGCTGCCAGCTCGGGATCGACATCCACTCGGCCGCGATCCACCGCTACAACCTGCCGCAAATCCGCATCGCGGCGGGCAATCGCAAGCTGGTGGAACTGGCGATGGCCTTTGGTGCGCCGGTGATCATCGAGAGCCCCCTGCGCGACGGTTCCTTGCGCGATCTCGCCCAGAAGAAGGGTGTCGATATGCTGCTGATGGAGGCGGGCGAGGCGCTGCGGTTTGATCGGCTGTCGATCGAGACCGGGGTCGAGGGCGTGACGCGCGTTCTTGCCCACATGGGCATGATCGAAGCCGACGACGGTCTCAGCGCGGTCGGCATCCCGGCGCGGGCGAACAAGTCTGTCTGGGTGCGCGCCCCCCGCGGGGGCGTGACGCACCGGGTGCGCAAGAGCGGCGCTCCGGTGAGGAAGGGCGATCTGCTCGCCCGCGTGGCCGGGCTGTTCGGCGAGGATGCGCAGGATCTGGTCAGCCCGACCGACGGCATCATCATCGGCCATGCGACCCTGCCGGTGGTGCATCAGGGCGACGCGCTGTTCCACATCGCGGCCATCGCGCACCCCGAACGGGTCGGCCGCCAGATCGACACCATCACCGACGCCATTCTGGCAAGCGAGCCGGAGGGCAGCGCGGAAAAACTGCTCGACGAAGACGAAGTGGTCTAGGCCGGGAGCACGCCCGCCGACACCAGCGCCTCATCGACCGCGCGCTTGGCCTCGTCCGAGCATTCCACCAGCGGCAGGCGCACTTCGGGCTCGATCCAGCCGTGGACGCGGGAGAGCGCATATTTCACCGGTGCAGGGGAAGCGTCGGAGAACATCGCGTAGTGCAGCGGGAACAGGCGGTCGTTCAGCTGGCGCGCCTTCTTCAATTCGTTGGCGGCAATGGCCTCGTGGAATTCCGCGCACAGCTTGGGTGCGACATTGGCCGTCACCGAGATGCACCCGCGCCCGCCTGCGGCCGCATGGGGCAGCCACAGCTCGTCATTGCCCGACAGCTGGCAGAACTCGCGCCCGATCCCCATGCGGTGATCCGCCACGCGCGACAGGTCGCCCGACGCATCCTTGATGGCGATAATCCGGTCGGGATACTTGCGCACCAGCTCGACCACGGTGTCGTCGAGAATGTCGGTCACGGTGCGCGCGGGCACGTTGTAGAGCACGATCGGCAGGTCGCAATTCTCTGCCAGATAGCTGAAATGCGCGATCAGCCCGCGCTGGCTCGGGCGGTTGTAATAGGGCGCGACGCACAGGCCTGCTGCCGCGCCTGCCTTCTTGGCGAAGGTCATGTGGAGCTGGGCGTTGCGCGTGTCGTTCGATCCGCAGCCCGCGATCACCGGCACGCGGCCCGCGGCCTGTTCGATGCACACCTCGATCACGCGGTGATGCTCGGCGTTGGAGAGGGTCGAGGCCTCCCCCGTCGTCCCGCACGGCACCAACGCCGCAGAACCGTTTTCGATCTGCCAGTCGACCAGCCGCCGGAAGGCGACCTCATCGAACGCTCCACCGCGAAAAGGAGTCACCAGAGCGGGTATCGAGCCGCTGAACATTGCCTTTGTCCTGCCTTCATCTCTAGATAGTCAGCCAAGTGGGCACCCCCGCCCCCTCTCGTTCACCGCCTGATAAGGAGCCGATCGGCACTATGTCCAGCATGGTCCGTAACATTGTCATGTCTTCACGGATTTATGCGGCGGCGCTGGGCCTTGGCGTGAGCATGGCGGCGGGCGCTCCGCTCGCTGCGCAAGGGACAGGTGGGAACGATCTGGTCGCGCGCCAGCCGGGTGCGATGGACGCCGCGATTGCCCGGTGGGAAGTGCTGCAAGCCAGCCGCACGCACGCCTTTGCCGACTATGCCGGGTTCGTGATGGCCTACCCCAGCTTCCCGCGCACCGATATCCTGCGCCTCAGGGCCGAAGCGGCGCTGGATAACGAAGCCCCGCCGCAGGCCGATCTGCTGGCGTTCTTCGATGCCTACCCCCCGCTCACCAATCCGGCCCGCGCGCGCTATGCCCTTGCGCTCGCCGCAGCGCAGCGGCCCGAGGCGCTTGCCGAGGCGCGCAAGGCGTGGCGCGGCGGGCAGATGGCCGACGCGGTCGAGCTCTATATCTCGCAGATCTACGGGGCCGCGTTCACGCCTGAGGATCACGCCCTGCGCGCCGACGCGCTGCTGTGGCAGGGCAAGGCCGATGCCGCCGGGCGGCAGATGCTCAACCTTGACGATGCCGACCGCCCGATGGCGCTTGCCCGCCTGTCGCTGGTGCGCGGCAGCAGGCCCGAGGCGGCCGGGATCGCTGTCCCCGCCGGGGCCGAGGCCGATCCGGGCTATGTCTTCAACCTCGTGAAGTTCCTGCGCGCCAGCGGCCAGACGGGCGAGGCCGCGCGGGTCTTCTCCAACCGCCCGGCCTTCAACCGCCCGGCGCGCGATCCTGAGGCCTTCATTGGTCAGCTGCTCGATCTGGCCGAGGCCAGCGGCAGTCAGTGCGCGCTATGGCGATGCCGCCAAGACCCCGCTGACCAAGGCCAAGGGCTATTTCTGGGCGGGCCGTGCTGCGCGCGCCGCAGGCGATCAGGCCGCGGCCACGCGCTACTTCGAAATGGCCGCACGCTGGCCCGATTACTACTACGGCCAGCTTGCCCTGTCGGCGCTTGGCCGCCCCATGCCGGGTTTTGCCGGCCTGCCCCAGCCCGCCATGTCCGCGGGCGAGCGCGCCGATTTCGAAGCGCGCCCGCTGGTCAAGGCGATCCGCAGCCTCGCCCGCAACCGCCGCGACTGGCGCACCGAGCGCCGCTTCTTCGAGGCCTTGGGCGACGAGGCCAAGACCCCCAACGAAATGCTCATGGCCGCGATGCTCGCCAACGAGGTGGGCCTCGACGAAATGGCCGTGGTGCTCGGCATGAAGGCGGGCGAGAACGGGATCTCGGGGCTTGAACGCATCGGCTTTCCGGTGGTCGGTACCCCGCCCATCGTCAACGACTGGGTGATGGTCCACGCCATCGCGCGGCAGGAAAGCGAGTTCGACCAGACCCGCGTCAGCCATGCCGGCGCGCGCGGGATGATGCAGCTGATGCCGGGCACCGCGCGCGAGCAGGCAGGCAAGCTCGGCGTGCAATATCTCGCCGCCGATCTGACCGCGACGCCGAACTACAACATCCAGCTCGGCGATGCCTATTTCGCGCGGATGATGAACTATTACGGCGGGGCCTATCCGCTGGCCGTGGGCGCATACAATGCCGGGCCGGGGCGCGTGAACGAATGGCTGCGCAAGAACGGCGACCCGCGCACCGGCGCGATCGACTGGGTTACCTGGGTCGAGAAGATCCCCGCCAATTTCGAAACCCGCTATTACATAATGCGCGTGATCGGCAATGCGGTGACCTATTCGCATATGTATCCCGAGCAAGCCGGTCTGCCGCGCCCGGTCGATACCTTCCTGCGCTGACGGAGCACATGGGGGTGAAACCGGCGGGGCCACCGATCACGCCAGCGGGGATGGCGGCCTTGAAGGCGCGCTACGACCACCTGCTCGGCACCGAACGCCCGGCGATTGTCGAGATCGTCAGCTGGGCGGCGGGCAATGGCGACCGTTCCGAGAACGGCGACTATCTCTATGGCCGCAAAAAGATGCGCGAGATCGACCGCGAGCTGGCGCACCTCGCCCGCCGGATGAAGGTGCTGCGGGTGGTCGATCCGGCGGCGGCGGTGGACCGGAAGCGCGTGTTCTTCGGCGCGCGCGTGACCATCGCGGACGAGGATGACAACCACCAGACCGTGCAGCTGGTGGGCGATGATGAACAGGACGCTGCCGCAGGCCGGATCGGCTGGAACGCACCGCTGGCGCGCGCGCTGCGCGGCGCGGCTGTGGGCGATGTGCGAGTGGTCGCCCTGCCCTCGGGCAGCCGCGAGTGGGAAGTGATGGCCATCGCCTATGACTAGGTTCGTTGCCCTTGCCCTCCTCGCCCTCGCCGCGCCGCTGGCTGCGCGCGAGAGCCTTGGCGTCTATGACAGCTGGGCGGCGTTCAAGGATGCCGCGCCGCTGCGCTGCTATGCCATCGCCAAGGCGCAAGGGACGCCTGCCGCGCCGGCCTATGCCACGGTCTCGCACTGGCCCGACAAGGGGGTGCGCGGCACGGTGCATCTGGTGCTCTCGCGCGAGGTGCCCGCCAAGGCCGCCGTGCGCCTGACCGTGGGCGACAAGCGTTTCGATCTCGTCGCCAAGGGCCGCAATGCGTGGGGCGCGGATACGCGCGCGGACGCGGCGATTGTCGCGGCGATGCGCTCTGCTGCCCGCATGAGCGTTTCGGGGCCGGGCTTCACCGATCGCTACACGCTGGCAGGCGCGGCAACCGCCATCGACGCAGCCACCGTGGGATGTGCCAAGCGCTGACTCGCCAAACCGGCGAAGGCGCACTATATGGCCGCCACCCATGGCCGATACCGCACTCATGTCCATTCCGGGCCTCGTCGACCCGGTTCCCGCCGCGCGCGACATCACGCCGCGCGCCGATGGCCGCGTCGACCTGATCGGCCTGCCCCGCCCGCGCATCCGCGAACTCTTTGCCGAGGCGGGGCTGGACGACCGTCAGGCCAAGCTGCGCGCCAAGCAGGTGTTCCACTGGCTCTATCACCGCGGCGTCACTGATTTTGAGGCGATGACCGACATCGCCAAGCCGATGCGCCCCTGGCTGGCAGAGCGCTTCGTGATCGGCCGCCCCGACGTGGTCGAGGCCCAGCACTCGGTCGACGGCACCCGCAAATGGCTGCTGCGCACCGCTGACGGCCACGATTTCGAGATGGTGTTCATCCCCGACGAGACGCGCGGCACCCTGTGCGTCTCCAGCCAGGTGGGCTGCACCCTCACCTGCTCCTTCTGCCACACCGGCACGATGAAGCTCGTCCGCAACCTCACCCCCGGCGAGATCGTCGGTCAGGTGATGCTCGCCCGCGACGCGCTGGGCGAATGGCCGCGCGGGACGATGGTCTCGGACGCCGACGCGATCGACGAGGATGACGAGGCGGGCCACTACACCGCCGATGGCCGCCTGCTCACCAATATCGTGATGATGGGCATGGGCGAGCCCTTGTATAACTTCGACCACGTGCGCGATGCGCTGAAGCTGGTGATGGACGGCGACGGCCTCGCCCTTTCCAAGCGCCGCATCACGCTGTCGACCAGCGGCGTCATCCCGATGATGGAGCGCTGCGGCGAGGAGATCGGGGTGAACCTCGCGGTCTCGCTCCACGGCGTGCGCAAGGAAGTGCGTGACGAGCTGGTGCCGCTCAACAAGAAATACGGCATCGACGATCTGCTTCAGGCCTGCGCCGACTATCCGGGCGCGAGCAATGCGCGGCGGATCACCTTCGAATATGTGATGATCAAGGACAAGAACGACAGCGACGATGACGCGCGCGAGCTTGTCCGCCTGCTGCGCGAATACAACCTCCCGGCCAAGGTGAACCTGATCCCGTTCAACCCATGGCCGGGTGCAGGTTATGAGACCTCCGCGCCCGAACGCATCCGGCGCTTTTCGGAAATCGTGTTCGAGGGCGGCTTTTCAGCCCCGGTGCGCACTCCGCGCGGGCGCGACATTGACGCGGCTTGCGGCCAGCTGAAGACCGCCGCCGAGAAGAAGTCGCGTGCCCAGCGTGACCGCGAAGCCGCTGCTGCGGCTGCGGCTGCCGAGGGCGCTTGAGCACCGACCCCGACACCATCGCCTTCTATCAGGCCCGCGCGCCGCACTGGGTGTTCCATTCGGGCGAGGCGCCCAGCCACCAGCTCGATGCCTTCCTTGATCGCCTGCCGCCGGGTAGCGCGGTGCTGGAACTGGGCTGCGGCGGCGGGCGCGATGCCGACCATATCCGCAAGCGCGGCTTCATCATCGATGCCACCGACGCCACCCCCGCCCTCATCCGGCGCACCAACGAGGCCTTCGCGCTCGGTGCGCGGGTGATGGCGTTCGACGAATTGGACGCCGAGGCCGCCTATGCCGGGGTCTGGGCCCATGCGAGCCTGCTCCATTGCCCGCGCGCCATACTGCCCGATGTCCTCGCCCGCATCCACCGCGCGCTGATGCCCGGCGGCTGGTTCTTCTCGAGCTACAAGCTCGGCGACTCGGCCAACCCTTCCGAGGGCCGCGATCTGCTCGGCCGCCTGCATAATTTCCCCTCCCCCGAATGGCTCTTTGCCGCATACGCCGATGCCGGTTTCACCATCGAGTCGCACGAGACCTACGCCGGCAAGGCCAGCGACGGGACGCAGCGCGACTGGATCGATCTTATCGTGAGGAAAGCATGACCCGCTGGACTATCGAAGCCGTCTGCACCGGCACCGCCCGCCCCTTCCACGGCGCCGAACTCAGCGCCTTTGCCAAGCGTCCGCGCGAGGGCGCGGTGCAGGTGCTTGAAGAAGGGCTCGCCCCTGACGAACAGGCCGACCGCACGGTTCACGGCGGGCCGGAACAGGCGCTGCATCTCTATCCGCTCGATCACCATGCCTGGTGGCGCGAGCGGATCGGCGATCATCCGGCCCTGGACGAGCCGGGCGGCTTCGGATCGAATCTCGCCGTCACCGGGTTGACCGAGGAACACGTCCACATCGGCGACCGCTTCGCCTGCGGCAGCGCGCTGATCGAAGTCAGCCGTCCGCGCAGCCCGTGCTGGAAGATCGAGCACCGCTTCGGCCACAAGGGCATGGTCGCCGCCATCGTCCAATCGGCACGTTGCGGCTGGTATTTCCGGGTGATCGAGACCGGCACCGTCGCAGCGGGCGATTCGCTCGAACGGGTGGCCATCGGCGCGGCCGAATGGAGCGTGGCGCGGGTGTTCCGGGCGTTCAATGGCGGCAAGGCCAGCCCGCAGGACTATGCCGCGCTGACTGATCTCGAAACGCTCTCGCCCTATTTGCGGGCCAAGGCCGCAGCCAAACGCAGCTGAGGCACGGTTCATCCCGAACCCGCCTAATCTGAACAAATCCTTCTGTTTCCTGACCGCATCGTTCAGCCAAGGTTCGTCCAACCTGAACGAAAAGGGGGTCGCTCCATCGGGGAGCCGCTACAAGGAAACGACCATGAAGAACCTCCTCCTGATCGCAGCAGCCGCCGGCTCGATGCTGGCCGCCACTGCCCCCGCGCAGGCCGCCGAACTCCCCGCCGCGCCGTCACCGCTGTTCGCCAGCTACAACGCCGCGCCCGCGGGTTTCACCCAGGTCGCCGCCTTTGGTGACGACTGGCGCGAAGACCGCCGCGACTGGAAGCGCGAACGCCGTGCCGACCGCCGCGACTGGCGCGAGGATCGCCGCGACTGGCAGCGCGAGCGTCGCCTGAGCCGCAATGACCGCGTGTGGCGCGGCAATGACGGCCGCTATTACTGCCGCCGCGACAACGGCACCACCGGCCTGGTGGTCGGTGCGGTCGGCGGGGCTCTGCTGGGCCGCACGGTCGACACCCGCGGCGACCGCAGCCTCGGCACCCTGCTCGGCGCCATCGGCGGCGGCCTGCTCGGCCGCGAGATCGACCGCGGTGAGGCCCGTTGCCGCTAATGCGTGACGGGGCGGGGCCGGACAGCGCCTAGGGCGCACCGGCCCCGCCCTCTCACACCCGCTTAACCTCCTACCCTTCCAATGCAGACAAACCGAAAGGACCTGTCATGAAGAAGCTCGCCCTTATCGTTGCCACGGCCAGCATGGCCTTGCCGATGGGTGTCCCCGCCGCTCAGGCTGCCGAACTGCCGCGCGCGGCTGCACCGGCCCCGTCCGCCTTTGCCGCGACCGATGCCAACTCGCTGCCGCTGACGGCCGACATCGCCGAACACCGCAAGCGCAAGCGGATCTACGATGATCGCGGCCGCTACTACGAGCCGCGCCGCCTGGGCCGCAATGACCGCATCTGGCGCGATGGCAACCGCTACTACTGCCGCCGCGACAACGGCACCACGGGCCTTGTGATCGGCGCCGGTGTCGGCGCGCTGCTCGGCCGCACGGTCGACACCCGCGGCGATCGCACCGTCGGCACGCTGCTCGGCGCGATCGGTGGCGGTCTGCTCGGCCGCGAGATTGACCGGGGCGAGCTGCGTTGTCGCTAAGCGCGCCGTAATCGGCAGGAGGGCCGCGCGCCGCTCCCCGATTGAAGCGCGGCCCCCGCACTGATAGCGCTGGCGTCATGCCCGACATGACCGCCGCAGCGCCCCACACTCCCCGCCCCGCCGTTCTTGTGACCGGCGGGGCGACCCGTATCGGCGCAGCGATCACGCGCCGCTTTGCCGAGGCCGGATGGCACGTGGTGATCCATTACCGCGCCTCTGCCACCGCTGCCGATGCGCTGGCCGCAGCGCTCCCCTCTGCCGAGACGATCGGCTTTGACCTGCTCGACGATGACGCTGCCGTCGCCGCCATCACCGCGCTGGCCGCGCGGCTGCCCGGTTGGCGGTGCCTCGTCAATTCGGCATCAGTTTTTGATTATGACAGTGTAACCGCACTCGATCCCGCAACGAACCGGGAGGCGATGCAAGTCAACGCTCTCGCCCCGGCCCGGCTGGCCCAGGCCTTTATCGCCCTCACCGGGGGGCGTGACGGCGTGCGCAGCGTGATCAATGTCACCGACATGAAGATCGAGAACACCAACCCCGATTTCTTCAGCTACACCATGTCCAAACACGCACTGGCAGCGACAATCGGGATGCTGGCCAAGGGCAACGCTGGCAGCGGCGCCAGGATCTACGGCATTGCCCCCGGCGCCATTCTCGCGAGCCACGACCAGCGCGAGGAAGAGACCGAGATTTCGCACCGGCTCAACCTGCTCGGGCGCAAGACCGGCCCGGACGAGATCGCCGATGCGGCGCTGTTCCTGGCGAGCGGCGCGCTGGCGAGCGGGCAGAGCCTGTTCATCGACAGCGGACAGCACCTCATGGATCAGCCGCGCGACGTGATCTGGCTGGCGCGTGAGGAGGGACAAGGGGGAACGGCATGAAACGACCGAAGCACGCTCTATCGACACGCCTGTGGCACTGGATCAATGCCGCCGCGATCATCGTGCTGTTCATGACCGGGCTCAATATCTCCAACGCCCACCGCCACCTCTATTGGGGCGATTACGGCTTCGATCCCAAGGACGCATGGCTGCACGTCATCAAGTTCCCCGGCTGGGGGACGATCCCGCAGCATTACAACCTCGCCGTGGCGCGCGACTGGCACATTACCGCCGCCTGGCCATTCGGGCTGGGCGTTGCCTTCATCTGGATCGCGATGCTGGTGAATGGCCATTTCCGCCGCGATCTCACCACCCGGCCCTCCGACTGGACTCCGCGCGCCGTGCTTGCCTCGATCAAGGCCCATGCGCCGGGAGGGGCCGCGCATGGCTACAACCCGGTGCAGCGCATCCTTTATGGCATGGTGTTCGGCGTGCTGCTGCCGCTGATGCTGTTCACCGGACTGGCGATCAGTCCCGGCTTTCAGGCGGTCGCGCCGTGGCTGCTCGACCTGCTCGGCGGCCGGCAGAGCGCGCGTTCGCTCCATTTCATTGCCGCCTGGGGGATTTTCGGCTTCTTCGTCATTCACCTGTTGCTGGCGCTGACCGATTGGCGGCTGATCGTTGAAATGTTCACCGGAGGCAAGCGTGACGAGACGGCGCCCGCGCCCCCGCCGCCTGCCCCGCCTCCACCCGTCGCCGACACCCAGGAAGGAGTGCCCGCTCATGGTTGATCTGCCGCGCCGTTCACTGCTTGCCGGGATTGCCGCGCTGGGCGCGAGCGCCTGTTCCAAGATCAACCAGAGCGAGACAACCCAAAGCCTGTTCGAGGCTGCCGAGGACGGGCACCGTGCCGTCCACCGCGCGCTGGCGGGCAAGCAAGGCCTCGCGCCGGAATATACCCGCGCCGAACGTTCGCCCACCTTTCGCGGCAATGGCTCGGTGACGGTTGAAGACCCGTTCTACAAGGCGCAGCTGGCCAGTGGCTTTCCCGATTGGCGGCTGGAGGTGCGCGGGCTGGTGGAGGTGCCGCTCGCCCTGACGCTGGCGGAGCTCAAGGCCATGCCGCAGCGCACCCAGATCACCCGCCACGACTGTGTCGAAGGCTGGAGCGCGATCGGCGAGTGGCAGGGGCCGCAGCTTTCCGCGCTGCTCGATGCCGCCAAGGTGAAGCCCGAGGCGAAGTTCCTCGTCTTCCGCTGCGCCGATACGCTCTATGGGCGCGACTATTACGAGAGCATCGACATGGTCGATGCCTATCACCCGCAAACGATCATCGCGCACAGCCTCAACGGCGAACCCCTGCCCGAGAAGAACGGCGCGCCCTTGCGGATGCGGATCGAGCGGCAGCTGGGCTACAAGCAGGCGAAATATGTGAAGGCGATCGAGGCCGTCACCAGCTTTGAACAGATCGGTCAGGGCAAGGGCGGCTTCTGGGAGGATGTGGCCGGATACCAGTGGTACGCGGGCGTCTAGCTTTCGGGAAACAGCCGCATCATCGCGGCCCAATCGGCAGCGATGATTTCCTCCAGCACGCCGAGGTCGATATCGCCCAGCTTGTTCACGTAAAGACAGCTCTTGCCGGTGGTGTATTTGCCCAGCCGCATCAGTTTTTCATCACGACCCGACCCGGTCACGGGATCGCAATATCCGCCCATGAAATAGAGCGAATGCTTGGCCTTTCTCGGAGAAAAGCCGGTGCGCATCCAGTGCACGGCGCGCCCGCTTTCGTAGGTGGTGCGATATTGGCCATAGCCGATGATGGTCGGGCCCCACATTTTGGGCACCTCCCCCGTGACCTTGCGGAACAGGGCATCGAGCAAGCGGCCCTCCTCGCGCTTGGCCGGTGGTTCGACGCCCTCAAGAAACGCCTCGACCGTTACCTCGGTGATCTTGGTCTTGGCTTCAGCCATTCTCGCCCTCCCCCCGCAAGCGCGCGTCCGCGTGGCCGCGCCGATGTGAAACCACAATAACACGCGCGCGTTTCATTCACGAGCCACGAAAGGAGCCCCATGAGCAAGCCTCTCCTCGACCGGTTTCTCGCCCGTGCCGTCAAGCAGGGGCGGCTCGGCGTCGTCTTTGCCGATGGCAGCGCTGCGACCTATGGCCATGCGGCTGACGGCTTTCCGGACATCGTGATCCGTTTCACCGACGCCCACGTTCCGCGCGACATCATCCTCGATCCGCGGCTGGGCGCGGCAGAGGCCTTCATCGCTGGGCGTCTGGTGATCGAGGAGGGCGACGTGATGGGCCTCGTCAGCCTGCTGCGTGCCAACAACCCCTGGGACAAGGGCGGTGATCTCGGACGGCCCAGCCGGATCAAGCGGCTTATCGGCCGCGCCAGCTTTGCCGCCGAGCAGATCAACAATGCGATAAGCTCCAAGCAGAACGTCGCGCACCATTACGACATCGGCAATGATCTCTACGCGCTGATGCTCGATGCCGAGCACTGGCAGTATTCCTGTGCCTATTGGCGCGAGGGTGTTACCTCGCTGGCCGAGGCGCAGGGGGCCAAGCTCGCGCATATCGCGCGCAAGCTGCATCTGTCGGCAGGGCAGGAGGTGCTCGACATCGGCTGCGGCTGGGGCGGCATGGCGATCCAACTCGCACGCGAACACGGCGTGCGGGTGACCGGGATCACGCTATCGGAAGAACAGGCCGCGCTCGCCCGGCAGCGGGTGCAGGCGGCAGGGGTGGCCGACCGGGTGACGATCCTGCTGGAAGATTACCGCGATACCGCCGCCAGTGGACGGCGGTTCGACCGGATCGTGTCGGTCGGGATGTTCGAACACGTCGGCCGCGCGCAGTTCGACACATTCTTTGCCGCCTGCGCAAGGATGCTGGCCGACGACGGGGTGATGCTGCTCCACACCATCGGCCGCTTCGGCGGGCCGGGCACCACCGATGCCTTTACCCGCAAGTACATCTTCCCCGGCGGCTATATCCCGGCCCTGTCCGAGACGCTGGCCGCATCGGAGAAAGTGCGGCTGATCGCGGCGGACGTGGAGACGCTACGGCTCCACTACGCGAAGACGATCCGCGCCTGGTATGCCAATTGCCTCGCTCACCGCGATGCAATCATCGCCCTCCATGACGAGACGTTCTTCCGGATGTGGACGTTCTATCTCGCCGGTGCTGCGACCGTGTTCGAGCACGGGGGGATGGGCAATTACCAGATTCAGTACGTGCGCAGCCGCCACGCCCTGCCGATCACGCGCGACTATCTGATCGGCAGCTAGGCCGGCTCGCCGCTCGATCCGGGCCGGTTGCGCGGGCGATAGACCGGGCCGAAGCCCATCATCGCCGCGCCCAGCAGCGGCAGGGCGATCACCCACAGGCGCACGCCGGTGACGCCTTCGGGGCTGGCAATCGTCAGTCCCGCGGTCGCTCCCAACCCGGCGCAGATCGCTAGCACCCCCAGCACCGCGCGCAGGCGCGGCACCGTGCGCCCGCCGCGGATCGGGCCGAAGCTGCGCTCATGCCGCGCGAAGATCGCGATCATCGGCAGCAGCGCGAGGATATAGATGCCCAGCCACAAGGGGCGCGAGAGCCACCACGCCGCGCTCCCCGGCACGGTATCCAGCCCCGCTCCGCCAAAACCAAGCCACGCCACCGTCATCACCAGCACGAAGGCGGTGAGGTGCCACAGGAACACCGTCATGATCATGCCGTTCATCAGCACGGTCGCGGTCCACAGGCGCACGCTGCCCAGCATCCGCCGCCCCAATGGCTCCAGCCCCAGCACAAGCCCCACCTGCACCATCCCCAGCGCCAGCAGCGCCAGCGTCGGCGGCAGCGAGTTGGAAAAGCCACCGGGCGCACTCACCATCGACACCGGGTAGAACCCGAAAACCGTGATCCGCACCAGCACCGCAAGCCCCACGCCAAACCAGCCCCATGCCAGAAGGCGATTGTCGAACTTGCCCGCCCGCCACGCAAAGCCGAGCTGGTGGATCGCGAGGAACACCCAGAGGAAATTGGTGAAATTGACCCATGGCACCTTGGCCGTGAAGGTCAGCCAGTCGGTCAGCATCGCAAGCGGGATCAGCGCGGCAAAGCTCAGCCACCCGAAGCGTTGCCATGCGCGGAACATCACCGGGGTGCAGGCCGTGACCAGCAGATAGACCGCAAGGAACCACACCGGGATCAGCGCCGCCTCGGTCGCCATGCGGATCTGTGTCCGAGGCAGGCCTACCTGCGTCAGGATCAGCGCCAACGCGGCCCACAGCAGCAGCACCGGAAAGGTCGGGGTGATCAGGCGCTGCACCCGGCTCGCCAGCCAGTCGCGATAGACGCCCGGCTGATCGGGCGCAGCCTTGCGCGTCACCGCATCCCAGCTGACCGAGTTGGAATAGCCGCCGACAAGGAAGAACACCGGCATCACCTGGAACCCCCAGGTCAGCCAGTGCGCCCATTGCGACACCGACAAGAGATCGCCGCGCGTCAGCTCGCCCGCTTCGTTAACGTAGAGCCCGGCCATCAGCCAGTGGCCGAACACCACCGCCAGAATCGAGACCGCGCGCAGAAAATCGACCCAGCGATTGCGCTCCGGCGGGGTTGCCACCGCCATCTCGCGCGCCTTGCTCCACATTGTCAGCATCAATGACCCCTGATTGACCGCGCGGATAATACGCCATCGCGCGAAGCTCTTAACAGGTAATCCTTAGCGGCCGATTGCCAAGATGCCGCGCCGCGTAGCCCGCGCGCGAAAGCGCGATTGCCCCCGCGCGCCCGCGCTGTTAGGGGCGCGCCGCGCATTCATTCCCCAAGGAACCTCTCCCATGACCCAGCCCCAGAAAGTCGTCCTCGCCTATTCGGGCGGTCTCGATACCAGCGTCATCGCCAAGTGGCTGAGCGTGGAGCGCGGGCTGGAAGTCGTCACTTTCACCGCTGACTTGGGGCAAGGCGAGGAAATCGAACCCGCGCGCGCCAAGGCCCGCGCCATGGGCATCCCCGATGATCACATCTTCATCGAGGATGTGCGCGAGGAATTCGTGCGCGATTTCGTCTTCCCGATGATGCGCGCCAATGCCCGTTATGAAGGCGACTACCTGCTCGGCACCTCGATCGCGCGTCCGCTGATCTCGAAGCGCTTGGTCGAGATCGCGCACCAGACCGGCGCAGACTTCATCGCCCACGGCGCGACCGGCAAGGGCAATGATCAGGTGCGCTTCGAGCTGTCGGCCTATGCGCTCGATCCCGACATCAAGGTGATCGCCCCGTGGCGCGAGTGGAACCTCACCAGCCGCACCGCGCTGATCGCCTGGGCCGAAGCCCATCAGATCCAGGTGCCCAAGGACAAGCGCGGCGACAGCCCGTTCTCGACCGATGCGAACCTGCTGCACACCTCGTCCGAGGGCAAAGTGCTGGAAGACCCGTGGGAGGAGACCCCCGACTACGTCTACAGCCGCACGGTCAATCCCGAAGACGCGCCGGATCAGCCGGAATACATCACCGTCGATTTCGAGAAGGGTGACGGCGTGGCCCTCAACGGCGAGGCCATGTCGCCTGCCACCTTGCTCGCCGCCCTCAACGATCTCGGCCGCAAACACGGCATTGGCCGGCTCGACCTCGTCGAAAACCGCTTCGTCGGCATGAAATCGCGCGGGATGTACGAAACCCCCGGTGGCGAAATCTACGCCCGCGCGCATCGCGGGATCGAGCAGATCACGCTGGATCGCGGCGCGGCGCATCTCAAGGACGAGCTGATGCCGAAATATGCCGAGCTCATCTACAACGGCTTCTGGTTCTCGCCCGAGCGCGAGATGTTGCAGGCGGCGATCGACCATTCGCAGGACAAGGTCACCGGCACGGTGCGCCTGAAGCTCTACAAGGGGTTGGCGAGCGTGGTTGGCCGCAAGTCGCCCTACTCGCTCTATTCCGAAGCGCACGTCACCTTTGAGGATGACGCGGGCGCCTATGACCAGAAGGACGCCGAGGGCTTCATCAAGCTGAACGGCCTGCGTCTGCGCCTGCTCTCGCGCCGCAACCGGGACGCCTGATCGCCCATCCGAGCCGTGGAAAACCGAGTCGCCGCGCTCGTCGCGGCGGCGGGTGGGCATTAACGTGACAATTTGAGGGCGGTTTCGTTCCCGCTCTTCGCGCGCGTCGTGACAATTGCGACGAAGCGTTGAGTTATCCACGCGTGTCCACAGGCTAAACTGCCTGAAGTGGAAAAGTCGCCAGCCGGAATGTTGTCAGAACGCCGATTCAGGCGCACTTTGAACCTGTCTTCGGGAAACGAGACAACCGGAACGGAAAGCCGCAAGGCCTTGAAGAACCGGAGGTTTTTATCCCAAGGATGGCGGTGACATCTGTCCACGCGCCGATCTGGAGACGGTTTGCAGAAGGCTTCGGCCAAAGGCAAGTCGGCCCCATTCAAGGATCGGAGCGACGCGGTGGCACCGGACAGGCTGAGAACCTGGCTGATTGGAAGTGCAACGGACACGGCGAAAGCCCCCAAACCGCGGCTCTTGTGAACAGTAAAGGGACGAAAGCCTCGGCGGACGCGAACCGCACGGCAGCGAAAGACGAAGGGCGAAAGCCGGACGACGGACGCAGCGGACGGGGAGCGAAAGCCGGATGCCGGCGCGAGCGCCGGTGACAAATCTCTTGGCAGCCAGCCGCAAGGCCGGGCAGCGAGAGGCTAGACATCGGGCGCCAAGCATGGCCCCACGCGGATGAAGCGGAAGGTTCGCCGGACGCAGCACGAGCGAGGGTCATCCACACGCCGGTGAGAGTGGGGTCGGCAGCAATGCCGGCCCCATTTGCATTGCGCACTGGTTGCATTGCGCACTGTGCGCCGGCCACCGACTACCAGCGACACCCCATTTTGGGTCCAAGACCCGAGTCGCCCCCTGCCCGCACCCGTATTTCTCCCAGCTGCGGCGCCGCGTCATTCAACGCTTCGTCGCGTTTCCGGCTCGACTCGTTCCCGAGTGGACGGTTCACGGCGATGAATGAAGCCGCCGGTTTGCCTTCCGTAAACCCGGCCCTGTAACGGCGCTCGTCATGCGGAGGGAAAATCGCATACATGGCCTCGGTGCCCGCAGCCTCGCTCAGCGCAGCGTGCAGGCCGCCGCGATTGCCGCGCTGTTCGGCCTTGCGCCGATCGCCGCTTCCACCGCCGCGACCACCGAAACCGCGACCGCTGCCGCGATCGAGCCTGCCGCGAGCGCGGCCCTCATCGAACTGGTGCCGGTGCAACCCGCCGCCGACGTTACCCTTCCCGCCGCGATCGTCGAAGCCCCCGCCCCCTCGGCCCCGCAGGAAACCGTGCTCGGCCGGGGCAGCGCGTCCTATTATGCCGCCAAGTTTGACGGTCGCCGCACCGCCAGCGGCGAACGCTTCGACAATGACGACATGACCGCCGCGCACCGCACCCTGCCCTTCGGCACGCTGGTGCGCGTCACCAATGTCGCGACGGGGCGCAGCGTCGTGGTGCGGATCAATGATCGCGGGCCGTTCACCCGCGGTCGCATGATCGATGTCAGCCGCGCCGCCGCCGAAGAGCTCGGCCTCGTCGCGCGCGGCCATGCCACGGTCGAACTTGCCGTCATCGAGGATTGATCCGGCGCGCTTACGGGTTGGCCGAATAGGTCATCCCGAGGCTCGACGTGTCCCCCGTCACCTTCAGCTTGAGCCGGGCCATCTGCTGGCCTGATGTGTTGCGCAAGAGCGCCATCTCGCCCGCCGCGAATTTCGCATCGATCTTGCCGCCGGGTTGAACCGTCCCGCGCACCTCGGGCGCACTGCCCTCGCGCTGGCCGAGCACCACCACTGCGACCGGCCCTGTGTTGGTGCCCGTGACGACAAAGCCGCCCTCCTGCCCGCCGCCCAGCTCGAAGGTCTTTCCCGCTTCGATCTGGAGGTTGGAATTGATCGTCCCGGCCTCGGCCACCGCGGTGAGAGAGAGCGCGGCGGCGAGGATGAATGCGGCAGATATGCGAGCCAATGACATAAGCGGCGCTTCCTTGCGCTTGCCCCGTCCGCATCGAGCTACGCCGCCATGCGCAAGGCGGATGCAGCGGGCTGACGATAGCGCCTGATCTGGGCCTTGCGATCATGCGGCGCGCGGTTAGGGTCTGGCGCCAAACTGATCGACACCGCCGTGCCAGCGACAGGGGCTGACCGGCGGGACAAGTGTGGGGGCCACCGCCATTTCGCTGACGCTCGTGCTGATCCTCGCCTATGTCGCGGCCCAGATTGCGCTTGCCATCTGGGCCGGACGCGGGGCCAAATCCGATGCCGATTACCTCGTCGCGGGCCGCAGCCTCGGGCCGTTTGCGGTGGGGATGAGCCTGTTTGCGACCTGGTTCGCCTCGGAAAGCCTGATCGCCACCTCGGGCGAAGTCGCGCGCGATGGCCTTGCGGGCGCACGGGCCGAACCCTTCGCCTATGCCATCGGGATCCTCGCCATCGCGCTGTTCTTCGCGCACCGCTTGCGCAGCGGCGGGTTCATCACCATTGCCGATTTTCTGCGCGACCGGTTCGGGCCGGGCACCGAGAGCCTTGCCGCCGCCGTGATCGCCTTGTCGGCCACCACCTGGTCAGCCGCGCAGCTGTTCGCCTTTGCCACGATCATTGCGAGCGCCTCGGGCCTCGACTTCACCCCTGCGCTGATCGGGGCGACGCTGCTGGTGATGGGCTACACCCTCTATGGCGGACTGGCCGCTGATGTCGTGACCGACATCCTGCAAGGCATTGTCATCATTGTCGCAATCCTGATCATGTTCGCTCTGATGGTGGCGGCCCACGGCGGGTTCGGGCCGATGTGGGCAAGCACGCCGCCAACCGTCTGGAGCTTCACAGCACCGGGGGAAAGCTGGGTCGACAGGGCCGAGCTGTGGCTCATCCCCATTGCCGGCACGATGGTGAGCCAGGAGGCGCTCGCCCGCACGCTGGCCGCGCGCTCGCCTGAGGTGGCGCGCACCGGAGCGTTGTGGGGCGCGGGGATCTATCTCGCAGCCGGGCTGATCCCGGTCAGCTTCGGCCTGTTCGGCCCGCAGCTTGGCCTGTCGCTGGGCGCTGACGAGGCCTACCTGCCCAGCCTTGCGACAGCGCTGCTGCCTGAATGGCTGATGGTGGTCTTTACCGGAGCGCTGGTGTCCGCGATCCTATCCTCGGTCGATTCCGCGCTGCTGGCCGTTTCCGCCGTTGTCACAGAAAGCGGCTACAAGCGCTTGAATCCGAACGCCTCCCCCCTCGCCCTGCTGCGCGCCGCGCGCACCGCGACGGTGGGCGCGGCGGCGCTCGCAGCGTGGCTGGCGATGCAGGGGGAGAGCTTGCGCAACCTCGTTCTCGATGCAGGCGCGATTGCCGCGGTGCTCGCCGTGCCGATCATCGCCGGCCTTGCCGGATGGCGCCGCCCCCGCGCGGGACTGGCTGCGATCGTGGTGCAGACTGGCGTGCTGGCAGTGCTCGACTGGAGCCTTGGCCTGCCCGGTGCCTTCTTGTGGATGATCGCGAGCGGGACGCTTACCTTCGCCGCCGTCAGCGTGCTGGATCGTCCGGCGGCTGCCAGCGCGGATTGAGGCTCAGCGGATCGTGCGGCACGCGGACGCGGCAAGCCCCGCCGCTGTGCCCCGCCGCCAATAGGCCGTGCCGGCCTTGGCGCGCTCCGCCGGCCCGTAGTGCGCCGCGAGGAACTCCCGCAGCGCCGGGTCGCGCAGCAGGAACGCCTCGAAACTGAACGCCCCGTCCGCGCCGCGGGTCCCCGGGGTTGCCTTGAACAGGATCAGCTGCGGCGGATGGCAGCGGATGTCCTGCGATGTCGCCGCGAGCACCTCGCCCCGCAGCCGGGCCAGCGCTGGAGTCACCCGCCCCTCGGCCTCAGCAGCGGTGATCGCCTGCACCATCCACAGCGAATAGGCGCGCGAGACCCACACCAGATCCTCGCGTCCGCGCCGCCAGATCGCGCCGGCGTTGAAGTCGGCGATGAATACGCCCTCGCCCGGCGCGACCCGATCCAGCAACGGCTCCTCGGGAGCGGGGCGGGGATTATAGGGGTACATCAGCCACACCAGCGCGGCCAGCATCGCCCCCCCGATCGCGCGGGCAGGCCATGCCTCGACCCGCCACGCCCGCAGCCCCACCGCCACGCCCATCGTCCCGGTCGCCGCGATGCTGTGATAATTCCACCCGCGGCTCTGCAGAACATAGCCCAGCGCAAAGGCGCCCCACGTCAGCACCAGCGCCGGGATAGCGGCTTCGGCGGCAGGCGACACCGCGCGCAGGGGCAGCTTGCGCGTCGCCCACAGGAAGCCGCCCGCCACCACCCAGAACAGCACATAGGGCTTCACCAGCGTGAAGACGAGCGTTGCCTGCGAGCTGAAATAGGCGGCCTCGACCATCGGCAGGATCACCGAGAAGAACGCCGGGGTAAGCACCACCACCGCCGCCGCATAGGCCGCCGCCAGCCCCGCCAGCACCGCGACCTCGGGCCGCCACGGACGCCATGCGCCACGCTGGCGGGCGATCAGCCACAGCTCGAGCACCAACGGCACCGCGACAAAATAGTGTTTCAACGCAAAGCCATAGGCCGCCAGCAGCGCCACGCCTGCCGCGAGCAATCCGGGCACCGCCACCCCGGCATGGCGCCGCGCGATCAGCGCCGCATAGGGCAGGCTCACGATCAGGGCGAGCGGTTCGCGCTGGCCGGTCTGGCTGGCGGGGAGGATCACCGTCATGGCGAAGACCAGCAGCCCCCACACCGCGCGCTCCATCGCCGAGCGGGGGCCGAGCAGATGCGCCGTCAGCCCCGCGCACAGCGCCCCCAGCCCCGCCACCGCGCCTGCCAGCACCGCGCCCCACGGCGCCCCGGTCTGCTCGGCCACCCACGCCAGCGGCATTGCCGACCAGAACCACAGCGGCGGATTGACCTCCCAGATCTCGGCGTAAAGCTCTGTTCCGCCGAGCATTTGCCGCGCCGTCCAGAATTGCCAGCCGACATCATGGGGCAGCACCATATCGCGCAAGGCCCACCACGCCCCCAGCATCGCGAGCGCGAGGAGGATCGCCGGATAGGTCTTGTCCGAAAGGCGTGTCACCGGCCCCGCTCCCCTGGCGCGCCCTGCCGCCTGCAAGGCCAGCGCGGGCTATGCAGCCCCCCGCCCGAGGGGTCAAGCAGCCCGCGCCAGCGCCGCACAGGCCTTGCGCAAAACCGGTTATGGGAGGGGAAAACCCGCACAAGGGCGCGCAAGGACAGTCAACAGCTGCGCAAACGCCGGACCGAATTCCGCACCCGTGGGAGAGGCCGCAGCGGCGCGTTACCTCCCGCCGAGCGACGCAGACCGCCCCCGCCGCCCGCCCCCGGCCTCAGCCAAGAATGGTGCGTTGCCGCCCGAACATCAGCCGCTCATTGGCAAGCACAATCGCCCGCGCCTCGGCATTGAACGCCCGGGCCTCGGGTTGCTCTGGGGTAGGCGCACGGGGATCGGCCTCAGGTCGCGAAACGGTAGGCCCACAAGAACCCCCGCCGATCCGCCCCGCCTCGACATGGCCGAGCCATGCGGCGACAAACCCAACCTCCCCGGCATCGCCCACCGGCGCAGACCCGACAGGCAGCTTGCGCGTGTTGTCATAGGGCTGCGGATCGAAGGAGGCTTGGTTGATGCGGTTCATGGGCGGAGGCTCCTGCCAGGCGGCAAAAACGCCGCAACGCGCGCCGAACCTGCTGGCTCTCTGTGTCACCACGCGCCCGAGACCCCTGCCCCCGTGGCAGCGCGCCGAGGGGCTGGCGGGGAGGAAGGCTTGGCGGGAGAGAGCCGCACAGGGCCGACGCTTGGGTGGGAGGGTATGTTGGGGTGGGGGTGTAGGAAAGGGGGGATGGAACGAGAGGACAGGCAAATGTCATCGTAGCCAGCACCAAAAATCCTCCACAGAAAATCGATAAAAATCGAACCTTCGCGGCATGGATCTACAGCAACTGCTTGACAGAACGAATCACAACTAAGCTAATGTACCAACCATGATTGATACAGTTAACCTACAACCGGTAACCCTCGGCGTTGTTGAGTTCCTGACGAATTCTGGACCTGCCAAAATCCCTATCAAAACTGGCGACGCCTTCATGGTCGCCGGGCCAAATGGGGCAGGTAAATCAGCCTTACTCTACACCATTTATCGTTCAGTCGGAGCCGGACGAGCAGAGTATTATCCCGGGCATAGACAAATTACATTCAATAACGGCTGGGACAACCTTGCTCAAGATATTAATCAGCTCCGCACAAATATGTTCACTCACGTTGATGTATTTAATAGATATAAGAATCAGTGGGCCGAAGATTTATTCAAATCTGTCGTGAGGCGACTCGCCAACACTGACGCGGCTTACAATGCGGAACTCGTACGCTTGCTCGGGAATAATCCTGATGAGGCGCAAGCGGAACATAAGGCCCAACCCGGCCCGGTGGAGACGCTCAATCGCGTCTTTCAAGCTGCCCGCATGGCAGTCCGCTTTAAATCTAGTGGGCGCGGATTGCGGGTGGTCAGAGAAAACAATGAATACGACATTGACCAACTTTCTGACGGAGAAAGGGCAGCACTCTTTGTTGCCGGAGCTGTTATTGTTCAAGACCCGTATACTGTCATCGCAATTGATGAACCGGAGCGCAATCTTCATCCAAGTATAGCAGCACCACTTGTTAACTCCCTTATCACAGCAAGGCCTGATGTCGCATTTCTTTTTGCAAGTCATGATGTTAATCTAATTTCAGGCACCAACGTTGACAGAATATTATATGTCAAAAATTCGAGTGTGATCTCTACCCGCCCCGAAACAAGAAGCTTCGATGTCGAAATTTTATCAGAACTAGAAAATATTGATGAGTCGATTAGACTTGATCTCCTAGGTAGTAGGCAGAAATTATTGTTTGTTGAGGGAACAACAAACTCTATTGATTTCAAGATTTATAATTGCCTCTTTCCCGACTGGAAAATCACTCCCAAGGGCGGTGCACAAGATGTAATTGATGCCGTAAAGTCGCTCAGAAGAAACCAGCAGCTTCACTGGGTTGAGGCTGCGGGCTTGATTGACCGCGATGGTCGCACCGAATCCGAGGTTCAGACTTTAGAGAGTGAAGGAATTTATGCCCTGAGATGCCCAACGTCTGAGAACCTACTCTTCCTTGAGAAGGTGTCAGAGACTGTGGCCACAATTCTCTTTCAAAGCGAGGGTGGCTTAGAGGTTCAAGCACGCCTCGCTGCGGCACAGTCTGCCGCCCAAGAAGCTCTGAATATTGCAACTCCTGAGATTTCTGCGCGGCTCGCAGCTTGGCGTATCAATAGGGAATTGGCAGAAGCTAAAGTCAGCGTATCCCAAATTCGCGAAAGCGAGACCATAAAAGAGTCATTCGATTTTTCATCAATTATTGAAAATACAAATGACGAAATCTCGAATATTGCAGCATCCTCTGTGGGAATAGACGGCATACGGGGCATTCCGATTAAGAATACCATCATTGGCAGCCGGATTTCAGCGGCTCTGGGATGCGATCTGAAACGTTATCAAAAAATAGTTTTTCGGCAACTTGAAATAAATAACGATCTAGGAGAATCAATAAAATTTGAAATGTTGAAATATATACCGACATTCTAAAATAAAATTTTCTTCATATAAAATTTATAGAAATATTCCTTCAGTTTATTAACTATGTTTTCGTTCTATCTCTATAATTTTCTATAGAACCATTCTTCCCCTAGCGACGCGAACGTTTGCTGCAGATTGGATGAAGAAACTAGTTAAGCATGACGAGGCTTGTGAACAGGAGCGTCCTGATCAGCGGCGCTCACCGCTCCACCATCAGTTCGACAGGCTCAGGACTGCCCCCTCTCCGTTCCGGGAAGGATTACCCCCCAACAACGGCGCCAGATACCGCCCCGTGAACGACCGCGGCTCCTTCACCACCTTCTCCGGGGTGCCCTCCGCGACAATCTCCCCCCCGCGCACCCCGCCCTCGGGGCCCAGATCAATGATCCAGTCGGCGGTCTTGATCACGTCGAGGTTGTGTTCGATCACCACCACCGAATTGCCCTGCTCCACCAGCCGGTGCAGCACTTCGAGGAGTTTGCGCACGTCCTCGAAATGCAGGCCGGTGGTCGGCTCGTCGAGGATGTAGAGCGTCTGCCCGGTCGAGCGCCTTGCCAGTTCCTTCGCCAGCTTCACCCGCTGCGCCTCGCCGCCTGACAGCGTGGTCGCCTGCTGGCCGACCTTGACGTAGCCGAGGCCGACCTCGTTCAGCATCCGCATCTTCTCGCGGATCGGGGGGACGGCCTTGAAGAATTCCTCGGCGTCCTCGATCGTCATGTCGAGCACGTCGGCGATCGAGTGACCCTTGAACTTCACCTCGAGCGTCTCGCGGTTGTAGCGCTTGCCGCCGCATTCCTCGCAGGTGACGTAGACGTCGGGGAGGAAGTGCATCTCGATCTTGATGAGCCCGTCGCCCTGGCACTTCTCGCAGCGACCGCCCTTGACGTTGAAGGAGAAGCGCCCGGGCTTGTAGCCGCGCGCGAGGCTCTCCGGCAGGCCGGCGAACCAGTCGCGGATCTGGGTGAAGGCGCCGGTGTAGGTGGCGGGGTTGGAGCGCGGGGTGCGGCCGATGGGGGACTGGTCGATCTCGATGACCTTGTCGCAGTGCTGCAAGCCCGTGATCTCGTCATGCGCACCCGCGATCACCCGCGCGCCGTTGAGCACGCGCGAGGCGCCCGCCTGCAAGGTGTCGATGGTGAGCGAGGATTTGCCCGAGCCTGACACGCCGGTGATGCAGGTGAAGGTGCCGAGCGGGATCTTGGCGGTCACGCCCTTGAGGTTGTTCGCCCGCGCGTTCTTGACCACGATGTGATGCCCGTTGCCCTTGCGGCGCTTGGCCGGCACGTCGATCTTGCGCTTGCCGGTGAGGTAATCGGCGGTGAGAGAGCCCTTGGCCTTGAGGATCTGCTTGAGCGTCCCTTCCGCAACCACCTGCCCGCCATGCACCCCCGCACCGGGGCCGAGGTCGACGATATGGTCGGCGGCGCGGATCGCGTCTTCATCATGCTCGACCACGATCACGGTGTTGCCGAGATCGCGCAGGCGCTTCAGCGTTTCCAGCAGCCGGTCATTGTCGCGCTGGTGGAGGCCGATGCTGGGCTCGTCGAGCACATAGAGCACGCCCGACAGCCCGCTGCCGATCTGGCTGGCGAGGCGGATGCGCTGGCTCTCACCCCCCGACAGCGTGCCGGAGGTGCGGTCGAGGTTGAGGTAATCGAGCCCCACGTTGTCGAGGAAGCCCAGCCGCTCGTTGATCTCCTTGAGGATGGCCTTGGCGATCTGGCTCTGCTGCGGGGTGAGATACTGGTCGAGATCGAGGAACCACGCCTTGGCATCGGCGACGCTCATCTGCACCGGGGTGGCGATGTCGGTCGGCCCGTTCGCGCCGGGGATCTTCACCGACAGCGCCTTCTCGTTGAGGCGCTTGCCGCCGCAGGTCTCGCAGGGCTGCGCGGTCTGGTACTTGCCCAGCTCCTCCTGCATCCACGCGCTTTCGGTCTGGAGCAGGCGGCGATTGAGGTTGCCGATCACGCCCTCGAACGGCTTGTGGACGGTATATTCGCGGCGCCCGTCCTTGAAGGTCAGCGGCACCGGCAGCCCGCCCGTGCCGTGGAGGATGATGAGCTTCTGTTCGGGCGCGAGGTCTTTCCACGGGGTCGTCAGGTCGAAGCCATAGGCCTTGGCGAGGCTGGCGAGCACCTGCATGTAATAGGGCGACGGCGGGTTGGACTTGGCCCAGGGCACCACCGCGCCCTGCTTGAGGGTCAGCGCCTCGTTGGGCACCACCAGCTGCGGGTCGAACAGCATCTTCTCGCCGATCCCGTCGCAGGCCGGACACGCGCCTTGCGGGGCGTTGAAGGAGAACAGCCGCGGTTCGATTTCCTCGATCGTGAAGCCGCTCACCGGGCAGGCGAATTTCTCGGAAAAGACGATGCGGTTCGCGGGCAGGCCTGCACCCTTCATCGCGCCGCCCTGTTCTTCGGCCTCGCGCCCCGGCACCACGCCGTCGGCAAGGTCGACATAGGCCAGCCCCTCGGCGAGCTTCAGCGCGGTCTCGAAGCTTTCGGCGAGGCGGGTCTGGAGGCCGTCCTTCACCGCGATCCGGTCAACCACCACTTCGATGTCGTGCTTGAACTTCTTGTCGAGCGCAGGCGCGTCCTCGATGGCGTAGATTTCGCCATCGATCCGCACGCGGGTGAAGCCCTGCCGCTGCCATTCGGCGATTTCCTTGCGGTATTCGCCCTTGCGCCCGCGCACCACCGGCGCGAGCAGATAGGCGCGCGTGCCCTCGGGCAGCGCCATCACCCGGTCGACCATCTGGCTGACAGTCTGCGCGCTGATCGGCTCGCCGGTGGTGGGTGAATAGGGCGTGCCGACCCGCGCCCACAAGAGGCGCATATAGTCGTAGATCTCGGTCACCGTCGCGACCGTGGAGCGCGGATTGCGGCTCGTCGTCTTCTGCTCGATCGAGATCGCCGGCGAGAGCCCGTCGATATGCTCGACATCGGGCTTCTGCATCATCTCGAGGAACTGGCGCGCATAGGCGCTGAGGCTCTCGACATAGCGCCGCTGGCCCTCGGCATAGATGGTGTCGAACGCCAGCGAAGACTTGCCGCTGCCCGAGAGGCCCGTGACCACGATCAGCGCATCGCGCGGCAGATCAATGTCGATACCCTTGAGATTATGCTCGCGCGCACCGCGCACGGAGATTTTGGTGAGGCTCATGGGCGTGACGTGTTCCGGAAATGTTCGCGCGGGTCAAGGGCGGGGTGTGGGAAAAGACACAGGACCGATGTGGCCCCACATACGCGACTTAACGCGGCAGATGAGGGATTGATCCGGGTGGGGTGGCTGACGACTGCACGCACGCAGTCCGCGTTCGTGGCGCGAAGATAGCAGCCTAGGTTGAACAATCAGGGGGCGTCATGAAAAAGTCGGTACTGTTCGTCGCAATCTCAAGCGTCATCCTGCAAGGCTGCACCACGCTGAAGGTGCATCACTTTAACGAGGGCAAAGCGCCCTCGCGGCAGGGTATCGCCTATTTCTTGCCCGTCACACAATTTGAGACGAAGCTGTCCTGGACAGCGAGCTGCGGAGAGAACGACAAGGCCCTTACGTTAACGCCGAAGGCCGAAATGACATCGGCGACCGCTGCGGATCCCGATGGCCTCTACGTCATTGATTATGCGTCGCTTGATGCCTTCACCAAGACGAGCAGCGTCAAGGTCGATTTCTATGACAACGGCGCGATCAAGAGCATCAACGCGTCGGCCGACGACAAGACCGGCGAATTGTTGACCACATCGCTCACGGCTGTCGGCGCGCTTGGCCGAATGATGGCCTTTGGCGACGGGCGTGATGGTCAGAAACCGATCCAGCTTGTCTGTTCAGCTGAACTCATCGACGCCCTCAAAAAGGTCAAGGAGGCCAAATCGGGCAAGACCTTGGATGGCGGTCGCTTCGTTGATGGCGTTGACCAGAAGACAGATAAACTGAAGGCAGCCACACAGAGTCTTGAAGCATATGGCAGCGTCATTATCAGGGCAGGAGCATCAATTACCGATGCCCAGAGGAACGAGCACTTCAGACTGATCAACGAGGTTTCTGCTGCACAGCACGAACTCGACGGCGCATCGAAGGTTTTGGCTGAAGCCCAGAAGGGCATCACCTACACCAAGACCATCCTTGTCTCTGAAACAAAGGCGGGATCAGCAGGTGCTGAGGAGCACATGATCGATCCCGACAAGCTGCTGAAATGGATCGAGACTGATCCGCTCAAGTATTGCTCTCAAGATGACAAGATTTGCGCGGCAGCGATCAAGAATGTCAATTTTGACGACGAGGCCAAGAAGCTGGCGACGAAAAACTCGCTCTACTTGGATTTGGCTGTCAATTCGCGTTTCGCTGATCGCTACACCGGGGGCGAAAGAGGAGACGCTGCAAGCGGCGTGAGGTATAGGATCGCCGTTCCTGCTACCCTGACGGTGTGTGCGGCATCAAAATGTAGCAAGCCAGTGGTAGGCGGTGCCCCTGGCGACGGCGGAGCAGCGAAGGCCAATGTCGTCAAGGCGTTTCCCGTTCAGATGATGAACGCCGACACTACGTTTTTCCTGCCGTTCAAGAGCGCCATGTTCACCAACGCGACGCTATCTGCCACCTTCTCGCAAAGCGGCGTGCTTACCAGTGCGGGTTACGAACAGAAGCGCGCGCAGAGCGACGCTGCCGCCGGCGTTGTCAAAACACTGCTAGGCGAAGTCGAGACAACTATCGGGCAATCCCGCAAGGCCGACCTGAACGAAGTCAAGCGCCAGGAGGAACTCGCAAAGGCCAGAGAAGCGCTGGCCAAAGCAAAAAAGGGACAAGCGGACGCCGAGGCTGCGCTTGTTGAAAAGACCCTCGACCCGAATGACGAAGCCATCAAGGCGCTCGCTGCTAGTACCGCATTGCGGAAGGCCGAGACCGCCAATTCCGAGGCCGCACTCGCCAAGCTTGAAGCGGAGAGGCGCTATGCCGAAGCGACCGCGCCAAAGTAGCGCGACGCCATAACAGGTGACGATCAGACCAAGTGGGCGAGTGTGGCAATGACAGACGAACAACCATTATCCGGCGCTGGGTGGGCAAGAGTTGAAGGCATACCCGAATTCGATCCGGCAAAGCTACGGTTCAAGGCTGTGCCCTTCGGTCGAACATCAGGCCGCAAATTCAGCTGGAGGAACCGGGGCGTGCTGCCGCCAGTCGCGGATCAGGGAGAACACCAGACTTGCTTTTCTCATAGCCTGGTTGCGGCGCTTCGTGCCCGGCGGCAGATTGTGGAAGCACCCATTCCTCCCCTTGATGCGGAGATGTTCCACGCCTGCACCATGGGCCTACCGCTTTCTCAAGGGAACTATCTGGTAAAGCGCAGCCTGGACAATCTTTGTGATGTGGGCGCGCCGCGCGCGGGATCCGGATATGCGCCGGGGCTCGCGTGCAAGGACTTCACGCCCAGTGTGGTGCGCGCAGCCAGCTATAACTCAGCAAGCACCCCGGAGTTGGTGAAGGGTATTCTCGCCACATATGCGCCCTTGGTCGCTCTCGTGTCCGCAGGTGAAAGCTTGAAGCACATCAGAGATGACAGCATTTATCGAGACCAGATCGGCGAAGCAAAAACATTCAACCACGCCATGTTGCTGATCGGCTACGACGATGAGGAGCAGTGCTGGATCGTGCAGAACAGCATGGGTTCGCGATGGGGCCAGAAAGGATTTGGACGCATCGCATATGGAAGCGCCAGCATCCTCGTCGGTGATTTCTGGTGCTACGTGGTGGAATGAGATCATCCGGTCAAAAAGCTGCGGCTTGAACCGCTGAACCTCAAGGTTTCATTTTTTTCAATGGTTTGCAACAAATCCGCCCACCCTACAGAAAATCTGAAGTCGCCAGAATCCCCTAGGCCCGCCATAAGAACCCCCTCTTCGCGGTTCTCCCGCCGGGGCCTTCAGGGTCGCATCCTGGCTTGGCTTGAGAGACCCGGTCTGGGGCCGGGACATGGTTGATGGGGCCCCGAAATCCCCGCCTTCCTGTTCCGGTTTCCCGGCCTCTTTTCCCGGGCTTGGGGTGCTAGCCGGTCACCAGCGCCATCGCGCCGGGTGTGCCGATCCAGCGGGCCTTCACGTCCCAGCCTTGCGCAATCATCTCCGGCGCCAGTGCTGTCTGTGGCGGGCCGTCGGCGATCAGCGCGCCGTCCTTCAGCACCAGCACCCGGTCGGCATGGTTCATCGCATGGGCGAGATCGTGGAGCACCACCACCACCCCCTGCCCTGCGCCGGCGCAGGCCTTGAGATGGGTGATCAGGCGCAGCTGATGGGCAAGGTCGAGCGCGGCGAGCGGCTCGTCGGCGAGGATCCAGCGCGGGCTTCCTGCCAGCACCCGCGCAAGCAGCACCCGCGCGCGCTCGCCGCCCGAAAGCTGGCTGACGGGGCGATGGCGCAAGTCCTGGCAATCGAGTGCAGCGAGCGCGGCGGCCACCTCGGCCTCGCCCCGGTCACCCCATGGCAGGCGGCCCAGCGCCACCAGCGCCTCGGTCGCGACGTCCCAGGCGATCTCGGGGCTCTGCGGCAGATAGCCGACGGCCCGCGCCCGATCGCGCGGATGACGCGCGGCAAGGGCGGCGCCGTCCAGCATCGTATCGCCGCCAGCGGGGCTAATCAGGCCCGCCAGCCCCAGCAGCAGCGATGATTTGCCCGCACCATTGGGACCGACGATCGTCGTGATCTGCCCCGGCAGAAGCGCCGCCGTGACATCGCGCACCACCGCGCGGCCGCCGCGTCGCAGGGTCAGGCGTTCCGCTGCGAGGGTCATAGCTGCCCCTTCCGCATCTGCAGCAGCAGCCAGCCGAAAAATGGCGCGCCGATCAGCGACAGGGCGATGCCGAGCCGCAGCTCGGTCACCAGCGGCAGCACCCGCACCACGCTGTCGGCGAGCAGCACGAGACAGGCTCCGGCGAGCGCGCTCGGCAGGATCAGGCTGGAGGGCAGCCGGTCGGTCAGCGGGCGCACCAGATGGGGGACGACGAGGCCGACAAAGCCGATGATCCCCGCCACCGCCACCCCCGCGCCAACCGTCAGCCCCACGCCTGCCACCAGCAGCGCCAGCAGCCGCCCCGGCGCAACGCCGAGCGAGCGGGCCGTCTCCTCGCCCAGTGTCAATGCATCGAGGCTGCGCGCGGCGAGCGCCAGCACCGCGACCCCGCCAAGCGTCAGGGGCGCGGCGATCCACACCTCGCGCCACGACCTGTCAGTCAGCGCGCCGTTGAGCCACATCACGATCTCGGAGAGGGCAAAGGGATTGGGCGCGAGCGTGATCGCGAGCGCGGTCAGGGCGCCTGCAAGGCTCGCCAGCATCAACCCCGCGAGCGTGAACAGCGCGATGCCGCCCCCTGCCCCGCCCGCCGCGTCGCTCGACGTGCGCCCGGCAATCAGCGCGAGGGCGGCCATGCCCAGCCCTGCGCCTGCGAGCGCCATCAGCGGCAGGCTCCACGCCGCCCACGCTGGCGGAATGGCGCTGCCAAGCCAGAAGCTCGCCACCGCGCCCAGCGCTGCCATCGGCGCGATGCCGAACAGGCCGGGGTCGGCGAGCGGATTGCGCAGATAGCCCTGCATTGCGGCACCCGCGGCCCCCAGCCCCGCGCCGATGGTCACCGCCAGCACCGCGCGCGGCAGGCGCAGGTCGGCAAGGATCAGCAGCGTGTTGCCAGGGCCGAAGTCAGCGGGCGCAATCCACACCCGCCCCGCCAGCAGCGAAAGCGGGAACAGCATCGCGAGCAGGGTCGCGAAAACGAGATTGGCGCGGGTCATATCCGCGCCTCGGCCCTGGCGCGGATGGCACGCAGGCGGGCGCGCGCCTTGGGGATCGTCGGCCCGCCGCAATAGATCAGCGAAGGGTCGAAATCGGCGACCACCATGCTCTTGTAGACATCGGCGACCAGCGGATGGCGCTGCCCCGGCGCATCGCCCGCCACCAGCAGCACGCGCGGCGGATCGGCGAGCAGGGCTTCGAGGCTGACCCGGTCGGCCTGTTGCAATCCGCGCGCGGCGGCATGGCTGGCAAAGCCTTCCTGCCGCAGCAGTTCGGCAATCAGGGTCTGCTCGCCCGCGACGATCTCGCCCTCCTGCCACAGCAGCGCGTCGATCGGCGCGCCCGCCGCCTGGGATGGCGCGGCAATGCGCTCTGCGAGCGCCTCGCCCGGTTGCGCGCGCCCCGCCAGTCGCGCAACCTCTCGCACCTGTTCGGCACTCTCGGCGATGGTCAAAGGGCTGCCGAAGGTTTCGACCCTGAGCCCGGCGCGCTCCAGCGCGGTGCGGGTCGGCTGGGGGAGGAAGATCGAGGCGAGCACGAGATCGGGCCGCGCGGCGATCACTTCCTCGGCGGTGCCCCCGGTGACGCCATAGCGCGCGGCGACTTCGGCCGGGATCGAGCTGGAGGCGGTATCGCGGCTGTAGTGCGACAGCGCCAGCACCTGCCCCGGCGGGGCGATTTCGACCAGGATCGCATCGAGGCAGGGGTTGAGGCTGACGATGGTCGGATGCGCCGGATCGTCGCCGCGCACCGATGCTGCGGGCGCGCAAGACCCCAGCAGCGCCGCCGCCAGCAGCACGCCTGCCCCCCAAAACCTGATGCGATCCCGCGCCATATCTCGCCCTCGCGATAGGGCGGCGCTGGTCGCTGCGCAACGGATTAACGCCTGCCCGCGCGCTGTCCTGAAACGGGACGCGGGGGTGCACCGCCCTCGCCCCGCGGCGCCCCGGCGCGTAGAGCGGGCCGCGAACATGGCTGCTGCGCGCTCCCCTTCTTCTGGCTTCATGCCCTCGGCTTCGGCCAAACGCCCGGCCCGCCGCTGGCGGCTGCCCGCGGCCTTCAGCAGCACGCTGTGGCGCAAGCGGATCGCGGTGCTGATCGCGGCCATCGCCGTGCCCGCAATGGCCGCCCCGGGCCTCACCGATCGCGGGATCACGACCCTTCCCGGCAACGCGGTCGAAAGCACCGCCGCGCTCGCCACCCGCAAGGCGGCCGAGGCTGCGCTGCCGTTCGAGCGGCCCGGGATGAGCTTTCCCGGCTCCGCCTATTTCTACATGGCCGACCCTGCGGGCACCGCGCTGGTCGCTCTGCCGACCGACGATCCGATGGGCCTCGGCGCGGAAAGCGGGCGCGAGCTTGGCGCGCTGATCGATGTCGGCGCGGCGGCCAAGCCGTTCTTCGGTGCCGGCAGCGGCATCACCCAGATGCGCGCCGCCGAATGTCTTGCGCAGGCCATCTGGTACGAGGCCGCCAGCGAGAGCGAGGCCGGACAGCGCGCCGTCGCGCAGGTCGTCCTCAACCGCGTCGCCCACCCCAGCTGGCCCTCGAGTGTGTGCGGGGTCGTCTATCAGGGTTCGGAGCGCAGCACCGGGTGCCAGTTCACCTTCACCTGCGACGGCAGCCTGGCGCGCCGTCCGGGCGGGGCGAGCTGGGCGCGCGCGCAAGCGATTGCGAACGAGGCGCTGAACGGCGCGGTCTATGCCCCCGTCGGCCTTGCGACCCATTACCACACGCTCTGGGTCAATCCCTATTGGGCCGCGAGCCTCGACCATATCGGCACGATCGGCGCACACCGTTTCTACCGCACCCGCGGGGCGAGCGGGCAGGCGGGCGCCTTCAGCAGCGGCTATGCCGGGCTTGAACCGGTGGTGAGCGGGCGGACCTCTCCTGCCCCTGCGGCTGCCACGCCGCTCCCCGCCAACGCGAGCGCCGGAGCCAGCCGCCCGGTGATCGCCTATGATCTCGGCCCCGTGCCGGTGCGCGCGCAGGCCGAACGCGCAGGCAAGACCCCCGCACCCGCCGCCGCCCCCACCTCGGCTCCGGCCGAAGCCTATGCCGGAACGGGCGCTGTGAAGAGCGAATATGCCCGCGCCGGGCAGTGGAAAGCCCAGCCGGGCGCCGCCCCCTCGCCGGGCAACTGACGCACCGCGGAACACGGTTAAGACGTTGGCAACCCTGTTGCCACACCAAGCCTTAGCGGCACGGAGCCTAGAGAATTGTGACGCGCCGGCGCATTTTTGTTGCCAGCGCTCACAAAAAACAGGAACCGCCCGCCGAATGTCTGTCCGCTTTGCCTCCGCCAATAATCCCGCCCGCCGTCTCGGGTGGCGCGCGGCAGGACGCGGGCTGGTCGCCCCGGCGCTGGCGCGGGCGGCCAATGACAATGGCGACACGGCAGTCGGCGGCGTGCGGTTCGATCCGCTGCTGACAGAGGCGCTCAAGCACTTTGCCGTCCACGGGCTGGCCGCTGCCGAAGCCGCGGTCGATCTCGCCGCCGAAGCCGGCGCGCGCGACGATGCCGATGCGCGCGATCATTGGCTGGCGGTGACCCGGATGTTCGACCGCCGCCTCGCCGCGCGGGCCGAGCGCAGCCTCGAACCGGCCTGATTGCTCCCCCCACTGCCGCTTACCTTACGGCACCGCCTCAGGGCGTTCCCTTAGTGCGCCCGCTCCACGCATTAATGCAATTGCGAACTGTTTGCAAAGATAGTTGCCGCTTACGACTTTTTGACGGTTGCAATCGTGTTTTGAGCGGCCTACCGCGCCTCATGTAACGGGTGCCCAGCCGCTTGGGACGGGGGTGGGCACTGGCGCCACGCTTGTTCATGCGCGCTTCATCGCTTCGTCCCGAGGATCAGGGAAGGAAGTCCTAAAAATGGCCCGCAAGAAGATCGCCCTCGTCGGCGCCGGCAATATCGGCGGCACGCTCGCTCACCTCGCGGCTCTGAAGGGCCTTGGCGACATCGTCCTGTTCGACGTCGCGGAAGGCATCCCGCAGGGCAAGGCGCTCGATCTCAGCCAGTGCGGCCCGGTCGAGGGCTTCGATGCGAGCATCACCGGCTCGAACGACTATGCCGACATCGCGGGCGCGGACGTCGTGATCGTCACCGCGGGCGTCGCGCGCAAGCCCGGCATGAGCCGCGACGACCTGCTCGGCATCAACCTCAAGGTGATGAAGGCGGTCGGCGAAGGCATCCGCGACAACTGCCCCGATGCCTTCGTGATCTGCATCACCAACCCGCTCGACGCGATGGTCTGGGCGCTGCGCGAGTTTTCGGGCCTGCCCGCGAACAAGGTCGTCGGCATGGCGGGCGTCTTGGACTCGGCGCGCTTCGCCACCTTCCTTGCGTGGGAATTCGGTGTTTCGGTGAAGGACGTGAACGCCTTCGTGCTCGGCGGCCACGGCGACACGATGGTGCCGGTGTTGTCCTACTCGACCATCAACGGCATCCCCGTTGCGGACATGGCCAAGATCAAGGGCATTTCCGAAGCGCGCCTCGGCGAGATCGTCCAGCGCACACGTTCCGGTGGCGGCGAGATCGTCGCGCTGCTCAAGACCGGCTCGGCCTTCTATGCCCCCGCCACCAGCGCCATTTCGATGGCCGAAGCCTACCTCTACGACCAGAAGCGCATCCTGCCCTGCGCGGTGCAGGTTGACGGCAAGTATGGCGTCGACGGGCTCTATGTGGGCGTGCCGGTGGTGATTGGCGCAGGCGGCGCGGAAGAGGTGATCGAGATCAACCTCACCGATGAAGAGAAGGCCAACCTCCAGGTTAGCGTCGACGCGGTCAAGGAACTGCTCGAGGCGTGCAAGGCGCTGGATAGCAGCCTTGCTTGATTTTCTCCCTCGTCATCCCGGCGAAGGCCGGGACCCAGTTCTGCCCTCGCTTCTGGGCCCCGGCCTGCGCCGGGGAGGCGACTAAGGACTACGATGGAATACGGCGGCTACGTCTACATCATGGCAAGCCGCCGCAACGGAACGATTTACATCGGTGTCACCAGCGATCTTGCGAAGCGCGCGTGGGGGCACCGGGAAGGACTGATTGACGGCTTCACGAAGAAGTATGGCTGCAAGATGCTGGTCTGGTTCGAACACCACGGCACCATCGAAGCAGCCATCCTCCGCGAGAAGCAGATGAAGGAATGGCGGCGGGCGTGGAAGCTGCGCCGCATCGAAGAAATGAACCCCGACTGGAACGACCTGTTCGAGTTGGTTTGCCACTAAACTGGGCCCCGGCCTTCGCCGGGGTGACGATAATGGAGAGATGAGTTGAGCATCCTCGTAAACAAAGACACCAAGGTCATCACCCAAGGGATGACCGGCAACACCGGCACCTTCCACACCCAGGCCGCGCTCGATTACGGGACGCAGATGGTCGCGGGCGTGACGCCGGGCAAGGGTGGCACCACCCATATCGGCCTTCCGCAGTATGACACCGTGCGCGAAGCCAAGGCCTCGACCGGGGCGACTGCCTCGTGCATCTACGTCCCGCCGCCGTTCGCCGCCGACGCGATCTGCGAGGCGATCGATGCCGAGATCGAGCTGATCATCTGCATCACCGAGGGCATCCCGGTGCTCGACATGGTCCGCGCCAAGCGTGCGCTCGCGGGCTCCAAGTCGCGCCTGATCGGCCCCAACTGCCCCGGCGTGCTGACCCCCAACGAGTGCAAGATCGGCATCATGCCGGCCAACATCTTCAAGAAGGGCAGCGTCGGCATCGTCTCGCGCTCGGGCACGCTCACCTATGAAGCCGTGCACCAGACCACCATGGCGGGCCTCGGCCAGACCACCGCGGTCGGCATCGGCGGCGATCCGGTCAACGGCACCAACTTCATCGACGTGCTCGACCTGTTCCTCGACGATCCGGAAACCGAGAGCATCATCATGATCGGCGAAATCGGTGGCTCGGCCGAAGAGGAAGCCGCCGCCTTCATCAAGGCCGAGGCTGCCAAGGGCCGCAAGAAGCCGATGGTCGGCTTCATCGCCGGGCGCACCGCCCCTCCGGGTCGCCGCATGGGCCACGCGGGCGCGATCGTCTCGGGCGGCCAGGGCGGCGCGGAAGACAAGATCGCGGCGATGGAGGACGCGGGTATCCGCGTCTCGCCCTCGCCCTCGCTGCTCGGCGAGACGCTGGCGGCGATGCTGAAAGAAAACGCCTGAGTTAACGACGCGTGCTCCCCGGCGTTCTGAGCGCCGGGGGACCGCCCTCCCCTTATTGCTTCCTCCTCCCCAGGAGTCCCCCCGATGGGCAACGAACCGCAGAACTTCATCCCCGCCTTCACCGATCAGGAAGGCCCGCAGCCCGGCCCCTCGTGGGCGAAGCGCGGCTGGCTCGACACGCTGGCTGACAGCGGCGCGGACCTCACCGCCGCGATGGACCCGACCGAGATGAAGCTCGCGGTCGCCAAGGCGGCGAAGGATGCGGGCAAGGCCTCCGACCCCGCAGCGGTCGAGAAAGCCGCCAAGCTTTCGATCGCGGCGATGACGCTGGTGCGCCTCTACCGTGTGCGCGGGCACATGGCGGCGGACCTCGATCCGCTCGGCCTGTCGAACCGCGAAGGCCCGGCTGACCTCACGCTCGAATGGCACGGCCTTGCGGGCAAGGAGAACGAGGAAGTCTATGTCGGCGGCGTGCTCGGCATGGAGTGGACGACGGTCGGCAAGCTGCACCTGCGCCTGCGCGAAGTGTACTGCGGCAAGGTCGGCCTCGAATATATGCACATCGCCGACACCGAGGAACGCCGCTTCCTTCAGGACAAGTTCGAAAAGCCCGGCGAGACGATCCAGTTCACCCCAGAGGGCAAGAAGGCGATCCTCGCCGCGGTGCTGCGCGGGGAAGGCTACGAGGAATTCCTCGCCAAGAAGTATGTCGGCACCAAGCGCTTCGGCCTCGATGGCGGCGAGTCCATGATCCCGGCGCTCGAAGCCGTGATCAAGCACGGCGGCAGCGCGGGCGTGCGCGAGATCATCTACGGCATGGCCCACCGCGGGCGTTTGAACGTGCTCGCCAACGTGATGGCCAAGCCCTACCGCGTGATCTTCCACGAATTCTCGGGCGGCTCGGCCAACCCCGACGATGTCGGCGGTTCGGGCGACGTGAAGTATCACCTCGGCACCTCGACCGACCGCGAGTTCGACGGGATCTCGGTGCACATGAGCCTTGTGCCCAACCCCTCGCACCTTGAAACGGTGAACCCGGTGGTGCTGGGCAAGACCCGCGCGCAGCAGGCGATCCGTGACGACCTGAAGAAGAAGGACCAGGTGCTCCCTGTGCTGATCCACGGCGATGCGGCCTTCGCGGGGCAAGGCGTGGTGTGGGAGAGCCTCTCGCTCTCGGGCGTCCCCGGCTACGACACCGGCGGCTGCGTCCACTTCATCATCAACAACCAGATCGGCTTCACCACGAGCCCCAAGTTCGCGCGCTCCTCGCCCTATCCGAGCGATGTCGCCAAGGGCGTGATGGCGCCGATCCTCCATGTGAACGGTGACGATCCCGAGGCGGTGACCTTCGCCTGCAAGCTCGCGGTCGAATATCGTCAGACCTTCCACCGCGACGTCGTGATCGATATGTGGTGCTACCGCCGCTTCGGCCACAACGAGGGTGACGAGCCCAAGTTCACCCAGCCGGTGATGTACGACAAGATCCGCCAGCACCCCAAGGTCAGCGTCAGCTACGAAGCGCGCCTGATCCGTGAAGGCGTGGTCGAGCCCGGCACGCGTGATCGGATCGCCGCTGAATTCACTGCGCTGCTCGAAGCAGAATTCGAGGCCGGCAAGAGCTACAAGCCCAACGAGGCCGACTGGTTCGGGGGCCGCTGGGCCGGGCTCAACAAGCCCGCCGACCCTGAAACCGCGCGCCGCTCGGTCGAAACCGCGATCGAGCCCAAGACCTTCGACGCATTGGGCCGGGTGCTGACTGAAGTCCCCGCCGATCTCGAAGTCCACAAGACGCTCGACCGAGTGCTCGCCGCCAAGCGCGAGATGTTCGCGACCGGTGAGGGCTTCGACTGGGCGACCGCCGAGGCGCTGGCTTTCGGCAGCCTCATCATGGAAGGCTACGGCGTGCGCCTGTCGGGGCAGGATTCAGGTCGCGGCACCTTCTCGCAGCGCCACGCGGTGTGGGTCGACCAGAAGTCCGAGCGCAAATACGTGCCGCTCTCCACCCTGCCCCACGGCAAGTTCGAGGTGCACGATTCCACCCTGTCGGAATATGGCGTGCTCGGCTTCGAATACGGCTTTGCCATGGCCGATCCAAAGAGCCTCGTGCTGTGGGAAGCGCAGTTCGGCGATTTCGCCAACGGCGCGCAGATCATGATCGACCAGTACATCGCCAGCGGCGAGAGCAAGTGGCTGCGCGCCAACGGCCTCGTGATGCTGCTGCCGCATGGCTATGAAGGCCAGGGGCCGGAGCACTCGTCTGCCCGTCTGGAGCGTTTCCTCCAGCTGTGCGCCGACGACAATATGTGTGTGTGCAACATCACCACGCCGGCCAACTACTTCCACGTGCTGCGCCGCCAGATGCTGCGGTCGTTCCGCAAGCCGCTCATCATCATGAGCCCCAAGTCGCTGCTGCGCCACCCGATGGCCAAGAGCGAGAAGAGCTCGTTCCTCGGTGATCGTCAGTTCCGGCGCATCCTGTCCGACCCCAAGCCGATCGCCGACGACAAGGTGCGGCGTCTGGTGCTGTGTTCGGGCAAGGTCGCCTATGACCTGATCGAAGCGCGCGATGCGGCGGGCAAGGATGATGTCTCGATCGTGCGGATCGAGCAGCTCTTCCCCTTCCCCGGCGATCCGCTGGCACTGCGTCTGGAACGCATGACCAATCTCGAAGAGGTCGTGTGGTGCCAGGAAGAGCCGCGCAACAACGGCGCTTGGTTCTTCGTCAACGAGCGGATCGAGGAATCGCTGACCAAGGCGGGTCATGCAGGGATGCGGCCGAGCTATGCCGGACGCGATGCCGCCGCCTCGCCCGCCACGGGCCTCGCCAGCCGCCACAAGGCCCAGCAGGAAGCGCTGATCGCTGCCGCGCTGGGGCTGTAACCGGCCCGCCCTTTCTTCAGACACGATGTAAGCAAGTTTCAGGAACCCATTCCAATGGCCACCGAAATCAAAGTTCCCGTCCTCGGCGAATCCGTCACCGAAGGCACCATCGCCGAATGGCTCAAGCAGCCCGGTGAGGCTGTCGCCGTGGACGAACCGATCGCCAGCCTCGAGACCGACAAGGTCGCGGTCGATGTGCCCTCGCCGGTCGCAGGCGTGATGAGCCAGCACGTGGTCGCTGTCGGCGACACGGTCGAAGTCGGCGCGGTGATCGCGATCATCGAGGATGGCGCGGCCGCCCCGGCTCCCGCCGCTGCCAAGGCTGACCCGGCCCCGGCCCCGGCGGCCACCGGCGAACTGCTCACGCCTGCCCAGACCATGTCGCCCGCAGTGCGCCGCGCAGTGCTCGAACACGGGGTTGATCCCTCGACCATCAAGGGCACCGGCAAGGACGGCCGGTTGACCAAGGAAGACGTCCTTGCCGCGGCTGAGGCCAAGGCCAAGGGCGGCGCTGCCCCCGCTCCGGCGCCTGCCGCCGCCCCCGTGGCGCCAGTCACCAGCGGCTCCGGCGCACGCGGCACCGAGCGCGTCAAGATGACGCGGATGCGCCAGACTATCGCCAAGCGCCTCAAGGCCGCGCAGGACAACGCAGCGCTGCTAACCACCTTCAACGACGTCGACATGAGCGCCGTCATCGAAGCGCGCGACAAGTACAAGGACCTCTTCGCCAAGAAGCACGACATCCGCCTCGGCTTCATGGGCTTCTTCGCCAAGGCCGCGTGCCTTGCCCTGAAGGACGTGCCCGCGGTCAACGCCTATATCGACGGCGACGAGATCATCTATCACGACTATGTCGACATCTCGGTCGCGGTCTCGGCCCCCAACGGCCTCGTCGTCCCCGTGATCCGCGACGCCGACAAGAAGGGCTTTGCCCGGATCGAGCAAGACATCGCCGATTTCGGCGCGCGCGCGAAGGCGGGCACGCTGACGATGGAGGACATGACCGGCGGGACCTTCACGATCTCGAACGGCGGCGTGTTCGGCTCGCTGATGTCGACCCCGATCATCAACCCGCCGCAGAGCGCGGTGCTGGGCCTCCACCGCATCGAAGACCGCCCGGTGGTGCGCAACGGCCAGATCGTGATCCGTCCGATGATGTATCTCGCCCTGTCCTACGACCACCGCCTGATCGACGGGCGCGAGGCGGTGACCGCATTGAAGATCATCAAGGACGCGATCGAAGATCCTACCCGGATGCTCATTGATCTTTGATCATTCGACCAAATATCCGTTCGGGCTGAGCTTGTCGAAGCCCTGTCCTGCTTCATGGACCGACGGACAGAAGAAAGTGCAGCCCTTCGACAAGCTCAGGGCGAACGGAGTTTTTGGAAATGGCTGACCATTCCTACGATTACGACGTCCTCATCATCGGTGCCGGCCCCGGCGGCTATGTCGCGGCGATCCGCGCGGCGCAGCTGGGGCTGAAGACCGCCTGCGTCGAAAGCCGCGCCACGCTCGGCGGCACCTGCCTCAATGTGGGGTGCATCCCCTCCAAGGCGCTGCTGCACGGCTCGGAGCTGTTCGAGGAAGCCGCGGGCGGGCATTTCGCCACCTGGGGCATCACTGCGACCCCCACCCTCGACCTCGGCAAGATGATGGCCGAAAAGACCAAGGCCGTGGGCGAGCTGACCGGCGGGATCGAGTTCCTGTTCAAGAAGAACAAGGTCACCTGGCTCAAGGGCCATGCGGCCTTCGAAGATGCGCACACCGTGGATGTGGCGGGCCAGAAGGTCACCGCCAAGGACATCGTGATCGCCACCGGCTCTTCGGTGACGCCGCTGCCCGGCGTGACGGTCGATAACGCGGGCAAGCGCATCGTCGACAGCACCGGCGCGCTCGATCTCGATGAAGTGCCCGAACACCTCGTGGTGATCGGCGGCGGCGTCATCGGGCTGGAGCTTGGCTCGGTGTGGCGCCGCTTGGGCGCGAAGGTCACCGTGATCGAATTCCTCGACCAGCTGCTCCCCGGCATGGACGGCGAAGTGCGCAAGGAAGCGCAGAAGATCTTCAAGAAGCAGGGCATGGACATGATGCTCGGCCACAAGGTCACGGCTGCGAATGTGGACGGCAAGACCGTCACCCTGACTGTCGAACCGGCAGCGGGCGGCGAGGCCAAGACCGTCACCGCCAGCCACGTGCTGGTTGCCATCGGCCGCCGCCCGAACACCGAGGGGCTGGCGCTGGAAAAGGCGGGCCTCACCCTCAACAACCGCGGCCAGATCGAAATTGACCACGACTTCGCCACCGCCGTCCCGAACATCTGGGCGATCGGCGACGTCGTCCCCGGCCCGATGCTCGCGCACAAGGCCGAGGATGAGGGCATCGCGGTCGCCGAGAACATCGCGGGCCTCACGGGCATCGTGAACCACGATGTGATCCCGAGCGTCGTCTACACCGCGCCCGAAATCGCGGGCGTCGGCATCACCGAGGAGCAGGCCAAGGAGCGCGGGCTCGCGGTCAAGGTCGGCAAGTTCCCGATGATGGCCAACAGCCGCGCCAAGGCCAACCGCGACACCGACGGCTTCGTCAAGGTGATCGCCGATGCGGAAACCGACCGCGTGGTCGGCGTGTGGATGATCAACTCCCTCGCGGGCACGATGATCGCTCAGGCCGCGCAGGCGATGGAATTCGGCGCGACGTCCGAGGACATCGCCTATACCTGCCACGCCCACCCCACCCATGCCGAGGCCTTCAAGGAAGCGGCGATGGCGGTGACGGGCAAGCCGATCCATATGTAATGGCGAAAGGGTGAGCGGGCCTGCCTTTGATCGCTGGCGGCTCACCCTGCCCCTTGCCATCCCGGTGCTGGCCGGGCTGCTCTACCTCTGGGCCTTTGGTGCGCCCGCGCGGCTGATCGCGGTCAATGCCGCGGCCCTGGCGGCTGGTGTGGCGTGGGTGCTGGCCGGACGGGCGCCTCGAAACGACACCACCCGCCTTGCACTGGGCATACTCGCGGCGCTTGCACTCAATCTTCCTGTGATCCTCGGCCCCGTGGTTGGCGGGGTATCGCGCTGGTTTCCGGCAGGCCCGATGATGCTGCAATCCGGGCCGCTGCTGCTGCCGCTGATCGTCGTGCTGGCTGGGCGGCTCTCGCGGTGGGTCAGCGCAGCGCTGCTGGGGCTGGCGGGCGCGGCGCTAACGCTGCAACCGGATGCGGCGGCGCTGGCCGCCCTGGGGCTCGCGGGCGGGGTGCTCGCTGCCATGTGGCGCAGCCCCGCCCACGCCCTTGTGAGCCTTGCTGCATTGGGTCTGGCGATGGCAACCTTCGATGCAGGCACGCTCGAACCCCAGCGCTTTACCGAGGGCGTGCTGGCCCATATCGCAGAGCATTCGCCATGGCAGGCGGGGGTGCTCGCGATCCTGTTGTTCTTGGTGCCCGTGTGGTTTCTGATGACCGCCCCCCGGCTTGCGCCCGAACAGGGCTGGCCGCTCGCCGCGCTGCTGATCGGGCTTGGCGCGGTTGCGGTGATGGCCCCCTTCCCCTTTCCCTTGATCGGTTACGGCGCTGCCCCGATCCTGGGCTTTGCGCTGGCGCTGGGCGTCGCCGAACGCCTTCCCCCACCACAGGTTTAGCGCACTTTCACGCAAGGTCTTGATCCGCTATCGCTTATTGCGACAGGCCAAAGCGGGGAGGATGGCGTGGGCGCGCTCGGCAGAATGATGATCGCGGGCGCAAGCGCGGCCCTGCTGCTGCTGGCGGGGTGCGGCAATGCTGCCGATCCGGCAGGCGGTGGCCCGCCGCGCGCGACCGACCCGATCATCTTTCCCAAGGAAACCTCGCAAGTCGCGGTCGATCTCAAGGTCGATCTGGCGCAGCTCGAAGCCGCGCTCGAACGCGAGGTGCCGCGCAAATTGTGGCAGATCGACCGGCCGGGGAGCGAATGTGTCGCCTCGAAGAAGGTCGATCTTGAACTGTTCAAGATCAAGTCGCCGCGGATCGAGTGCCACATCATCGGCACGGTCACGCGCGGAAAGCTGCGGCTGAGCGGCAAGGGCGAATCTCTGTTTGTCACCCTGCCGGTGAGGGGCACGATTGCCGCGCGCGATGTGGCGGGGATCTTCAAGGGGGAAACCGCTACCGGCGCGGCTGAGGTCACGCTGGCTCTCACGCTCGATCTGGCCCCCGACTGGCGGCTGATGAGCACCACCCGGCTCGATTACCGCTGGACGCGCGAACCGGGGATCGACTTCATGGGCCAGCGCATCACCTTCACCTCGGAAGCCGACCGCGAGCTGCGTCCGGTCAAGCGCGAGGTCGAGCGTATCGTTGCGCGCGAACTGGCGCGGCTGCCGGTGCGCGATACGGCCGCGGAAGGGTGGAAGGAAGCGCACAGGGTGTTCGTGCTCAATCGCAAGAATCCGGCGGTCTGGGGCCGCATGACCCCTGAGCGGTTCCGCTTCGGTGGCTACGCCGTTGAGGGGCGCGCCTTGACGCTGCGGCTTGGGCTCGATGCGCTGCTCGAGACCTTTGTCGGCACCAAGCCTGAACGCCCTGCGATGAGCGATCTGCCTGCCCTTGCCCGGCGGGAAAAGTCGCTCCCCCTGTCCGACCTCCATGTGCCGGTGATCGCCGACTATGCCGTCCTCGAGCCCGTCATCGCCGAGGCGCTGGCCAAGCGCGCCCAGCGGCCCTTCGTCATCCCGGATTACGGCAGCGTGACCGCGCGCTTTGAGGAGATCAGGGTCTACGGCACCGGCGAGGGCCGCATCGCGGTGGGCGCGCAGATCAGCGCCACCTCGGACATGGCGATGATCGACAAGGCCTCGGGGCGGATCTGGCTGAGTGCGCGCCCCCTCACCGAGGCCGGATCGCGCATGGTGCGCTTCGCCGATGTCACGATCACCGGCAGCACCGACCTTGTGGGCGAGGAGTTTCTCTTCGCGCTCGCCAATTCGCCCGGCTTTCAGGACGCCATCACCGCGGCGCTGACCCAGAATTTCGAGAAGGACTTCGCCGAACTGCGCGGCAAGATCGACCGCGCGCTGGCAGCGCCAAGGGGCCGGCTCACCGATACCAGAGCAACGATCCTCTCGCTCCAGACCGGAGAGATTCGCGCGCATGGTCAGGGGCTCTATCTGCCGGTCGACCTTGTCCTGCGGGTTGATTCCCGGTTGCAGCGATTGAATTAGGCACCCCCTCAATTATCAGTCTTCCAGCCTGCCGCGCGTCCCGATAGAGCCTGCTGCGGGAGACAGGGGAAACATCGCCGCATGGCCTATCCGCAACTGACTGACAAAGCCGGGGTTCTGCAAACCGCGCTGGCGATCCGCACGCGCAAGCTGAGTGTCGCGGAAGCCGTCGATGCGGCGATCACCCGCGCCGGCCGGCTCGATGCCGAACTTGATGCGATCGCCGTCACCGATTTCGAACGCGCGTATGAAACCGCGCGGGCGATGGACAAGCTGCAGCGGCGGCTCGACCAGCCACTCTTCGGCGTGCCGATGACGGTGAAGGAGAGCTTCGATGTCGCGGGCCTGCCTACCACCTTCGGCCACCCGCAATATCGCGACGCCATCGCCCCGCGCGATGCGCTGCTGGTGCGGCGGCTGAAGGCCGCAGGTGCGGTGATCATCGGCAAGACCAACGTGCCGGTCGACCTCACCGATTGGCAGAGCTTCAACCCGGTCTATGGCCGCACCCGCAACCCGCATGATCCCGAGCGTTCCCCCGGAGGATCGTCTGGCGGCAGCGCCGCGGCGGTCGCGGCCGGGATCGTGCCGGGGGAATATGGCACCGACATCGGCGGATCGGTGCGGGTGCCCGCGCATTTCTGCGGGGTGTGGGGGCACAAGACGACCTGGGGGCTTGTCCCTAAGCATGGCCATGATTTCCCGGGAATGTCGCGCGCTGATGGTTTCATCGCCGCAGCCGACAGTCCGCTCAGCATCGCCGGGCCGCTGGCCCGCAATGCACCCGATCTTGCCGCGCTGGTCGAGGTCGGTGCCGACATGCCGCTGCGCCGCCGCCCCAAGCCGCTGAAGGACTGCCGCCTGCTCGCCGTCACCTCCCTGCCCGGCGCAGAGGTAGACGCGAGCGTCGCCGGCCCGACCGAGGCGGCGCTCCAGGCCCTTGCACGCGCAGGCGTGACAATCGACAGGGCCAGCGATCTGCTGCCCGATCAGGCTGTGCAATACCGCGCCTATCTCAAGATGATGAACATCGTCATGGCGCGCGGCGCGCCTGCCCCCGATGGCAAGCGGGCCAGCGCGACCGACTGGTTCGACCTGCTCGACGCGCAGGCCGCTTCCATGGCGCGGTGGGAGGCGCTGTTCGAGCTCTATGACTTCGTGCTCGCCCCGCCCGCACCGGTGCTGGCCGTCCCCCATGCCGATACTGCGGTGTTTCGCGGCACTCTGACGATCAACGGAGCCGAACACCCGGGCAGCAGCGGGCTGGTGTGGTCAGGCATGGCGACCTTCCCCGGTCTGCCCGCGACCATTCTGCCCATCGGCAGCGGCACCTATCTCGGAAGCGAATTGCCGTGCGGGATGCAGGTGATCGGCCCGCGCTGGCGCGATCTCGATTGCATCGCGGCGGCAGAGGCGATCGGCCAGGTGTTGCACCACTGATCGGCCTCGGCCATGGCTCGCAGCATGAAGATCACCATGCGCTCGCTTGCAAAATGGCACGTCTGGCTCGGCTGGCTGGTCGGTGTTCCGATCGCGATGTGGCTGGCGACCGGCCTGTTCATGGTCTCGCGCCCCATCGAGGAGGTGCGCGGCGAGCATCTGCGGCGTGAGATCGCCGCGCAGCCACTCGCCATTCCCGGCAGCACGCTCGCCGGTGCCGAGGCGAAGCTCGCTGCCATGCACGTCACCATGCAGAATGGCCGGGCCGTGGCCATCCTGACCGGGCTCGACGGGACCACCCGCCGGGTCGACTTCGCAACCGGCACGCCCCTGCCCCCGCTCGATGCCGCCGCCGCCCGCGCGCTGGTGGCGGCGCGGATCGTGGGTGGCGACAAGACCGCGCGGGTCACGCTGTTCCCGGCTGACCAGACCCCCTTCGATTTCCGCCGCCCGCTGACGGTGTGGCAGGTCGCGCTGGCGGACGGGACAAATGTCTATGTCGGGCGCGACACCGGCGAAATCGAGGCGGTGCGCACCCGCTGGTGGCGCGCCTTCGACCTCGCATGGGGCTTGCATATCATGGATCTGTCGGAGCGCGAGGATACCAGTCACCCCCTGTTGATCGCGTTTGCCGCCCTGTCGCTCACGGGCGCGCTGATCGGCTGCGTGCTGATGTTCCGCCGCCGCAAGGCCCGGCCTGCTCCCACCACGCCTGCCGCATGACGCCAGCTGCCGTCCTCACCCCGATCCTCGACTGGCTCGACATCGCCGGGATCGCGCTGTTCGCCCTGTCCGGTGCCGTGCTGGCCGCGCGCCTGAAGCAGACCTTCGTGACGATGGGCTTCTTTGCACTGGTGACGGGTGTCGGCGGCGGCACGGTGCGCGATCTGCTGATCGGGGCGCCGGTGTTCTGGATCACTGACGCCTGGGTCGCGGTGGTCTGCCTCGGCACGGCGCTGATCGCATGGTTCACACCTGTTCGCTGGTGGCAGGGCAAGGGCTTCGACTATGCCGACGGCGCGGGGCTCGCCGCCTATGCGGTGCTGGGGAGCGCCAAGGCGCTGGCCTATGGCATTCCGCCGGTGCCCGCCGCGCTGATGGGGGTGATCACCGGCTGCGTCGGCGGCATCATCCGCGACGTGGTGGCCGGCCGCCCGTCGATCATCATGAGCCCAGAGCTCTACGTCACGCCCGCCGCACTCAGTTCGGCGCTGTGCGTGGCGGGGATGCTGGCCGCACCGTCGCTGGGCTTGCCGGATTCGGCCGCATGGAGCCTTGCATTTGCCTGCGGCTTTGCACTTCGCAGCGCTGCGATCCGCTGGGAATGGGGGCTGCCGAGCTACGGCGGCCCCGCACAGTCAAGCTAGCCGCCGATATCCTCGTCGATCGTTTCGGGGATCACCTCGCCCGGGATCGGCCCGCCCGGATAGGCAGGCATCGCGGTGCTGGCGGCGCGGCGCGGGATATCGACCGACGCGCTCATATCGGCTTCGCTCACCGCAATATCGGGGCGCACCGTGCCGCCCACTGCCGCACGCGCGCTGGCATAGCGGGCATCATCCCACTGACCGGGAGCGGGCACCGCTGCGGCCTGACGATCATCGCGCCAATCGGCTGCGCCAAAGCTGCCGCTGTAATCGATCGTCTCGATCCGCCCGTCATTGCCGATGCGGCAGGTAAACCCACTGCCATTGAACAGCGAACCGGTGACCTGCCAGCCCGCACCGGTGCGCTGCACATTGTCGACCGCATCGACACGCACGTCACGCTCGATCCGGTCGAGACACATATTCACCGCATTATCGAGGCCCGCCGATCCGGTGCCGCGCGGTGCCGCGCGCCGATCATCGCGGCGTTCGTCACGGTCGCGGAAATCGGCGTCGCGCTCGACAATCACGACATCGCGCTCCCGCTCGCGGCGGTTGTTGGAGCTGAGGATCGCGGCAATCCCGCCGATCACCACCGCACCCAGGATCACGTCGCCCGCATCAACCCGGTCGCGCCGCCAGCCCCGGCGGCCGCAGCCCCAGCCCCGGCAGCGCCAGTCGGCAACCGCGTCGGCGGGATCGTAGCGGCTTGCGGCCAGAATGTTCTGGGGCGCGCTGAAGGACGGCGCCGAAGATAGCGGCGCTGCCAGAGCAGGGGATGCGATCAAGGTGGAACCCACAAGCGCGCCCGCCATCGCAGCCGCGCGAACCATCAGAGCCATTGCGCTCTCTCCTGTTGCCGTGTGCGGCGCCCACCAACGCCCCGATACGCGCAAGACTAACCGTGCCGAGCTTGCGCTGGGCTGAACCGTTCACACGAAAAACCGCCCCGCGCCGGGTGTCGGCACGGGGCGGCAAGGATGCGCGCGCCGAGGCAAAGGGGGGAGAGGGCGGCGCGCGGCAGGGAACAGGGCGATCAGCGCAGGCCGCGGATGCCGCTGAAGTCGATCAGAGGGGCGCCCCGACCATCGAGGCGGCAGGTGAAGTTGCCGCGATCATTGCGGTTCCAGCCACCACCGACATCGATCCGGCCCCGCACGCGGAACCCGTCACGGGTGCGGTCGATATCGCGCACGTCGATCACATCGGCATAGCGATAGCCGCCAAAGCGCCGGGCCTGGTTTTCGGCGGCGCGCACGCAGCGATCCACCGCCGCGCGGGGGCCACCGGCAAAGCCGTATCCGCCGCGATCCCAGCGGTCACCGCGATCCCAGCGGCCGCGGTCGTCCCAGCGGTCGCGGTCACGGTCGCCGTCGAAGGCCCCGGCCAGCGCCGCAATGCCGCCGATCACCACTGCGCCAGCGATGATCTCGCCCGCGCTGATGCCGTCGCGGTCACGATCGCGCGCCTGCGCAGGCGTGACGGAAGCAGCGGTCAGCGCAGTCGCCGCGACCGCGCCGAGGACAAGCCGGGCCGATTTGCCGGAGGCCAGCCGGTTGGTCTTGGTGGTCATCGAAACATTCCTCGTCTGGCACCTGAGGCGGGATTGCCGTGGGTGTCGAGGATGCTTTTGCGCGATTCGGACTGATGCGAAGCTGAATTGGCTTGGCAGGAATTGTTAATGTTGGAGGCTCTTTTACTGAACGGCGCCTATTAGTCGCCCCCCAGCCCCGCCAGCACATCGCGGGTAAAGGCGGCAATATCGAACCCAGCCCCCGCCGGATCCTCACCCCGCCGCACGATCACCACCCCGCGCGACGGCACGATCACCACATATTGCCCCCGGTTGCCGATCGCCGCGAAGGTATCGGGGGGAACGCCCTCTTCCTTGTTCAGCAGCCAGAACCCCGCCCCATATCCGAAGGTGCCGGTGGGCGGCTGCGGGCCGGACGGGGTGCTGACATACTTCACCCAGCCTTCCGGCAACACCCGCTCGCCCGAAGGCAGCTTGCCGTCATTGAGGTAAAGCTGCCCCAGCTTCGCCAGATCGCGCGCCGTGGTCCAGACCTGCGAGGAAAGGATGTAATTGCCCTTCCAGTCGGTCTCCGCGACCGTGTGCGTCATCCCGAGCTTCGCGAAGAAACCGGCCGGCGGATAGAACTCGAGCCACTGCTCGATTGCCTTCACCGCAATCAGCGTATCATTGTTGGCATAGCGGAACACCGTGCCTGGCGGGTGCAGGATCGGCCAAGCGGTCGCCGTTTCATCCACGCTCGATCCGCCATAATAAAGCGGATCGGTGCGATTGCCCGGCGTGTCGGAATAGCGCCCGCTCGCCATGCGCAGCGCGTGATCAATGGTGATGGCATTGCGCGGATCAATCCCGCCGCCTCCGCGCCAGTAATTCAGCCCGACCGGGTCTTCAACGCTCGCATCCCCAGCCTTCACTGCTGCACCAACCAGCGTCGCTGCGATGCTCTTGGCGACCGACCAGGTACGCTGCGGCACATTCTCTTCGAAGTCGGACTGGTATTGTTCGACGATATTGCCCCGATGCGACACCAGCACCGCCGTGGTGCGCGTGCCCGTGCCGTAGCGATCCTCAAAGGCAGAACCGACCGCATCGACAAGCGCTGGCGACACTTCCTGCGACGCTGCGAGCGCAAGCAAGGTGCTGGGTCTGGCAGGCTTCGTCGCGGCTGAAGGCTCGCCACCCTCGACCTTCGCGCCGATCGGGAGCGCGGAGCAACCGGTGTCTGCGCCATAGTTGACCGCCACCCTCGGAGCCATGTCTGTCGCCCATTCGACCGCCACCTGCGCGACCTCGCCCTCGGGCCCGCGCCGGATGGTGAACGGCAAATCACGGATCACCGCATCAAGCGGCGCCTGCACGCCGGTCAACTCCCAAGCCGCGACGCTCTCGGGCGACCGGCTTGCTCCGTTGCGCTCGGCAATAGCGATGGCGCTGCACAGCATCAGCGCCTTGTATCCCGCCGCCAGCGCGCGGTCGTGGCGGGTCTCGAGCGCCTCCTGCTGGGTCTGGGCAACGGCCGGGGAGGCAGCGATAAGCAGCGTGGCTGCGGCAAGGGCGGTGCGGATCATGGCGCACAGCCTAGGCTGGCGCGCACAAAAGAAAAGGGCCACCCGAATGTTTCGGGCGGCCCTTCTGATACGTTCGTCGAAGCGCGGCTTACGCGTCTTCGTATTCGTCTTCCGACTGCACCGGGCCAGAATCCTGACCCTTGGCATCTTCGTCACGATCGACAAATTCGATGATCGCCATCTGCACCGCATCGCCCGCGCGCACACCGGCGCGCAGCACGCGGGTGTAACCGCCTTCACGGTCGCTGTAGCGCTCGGCGAGCACTTCGAAGAGCTTCTTCAGCTGGGTCTCGTCACCCAGACGGCTCATGGCGAGACGACGGTTCGAAAGACCGCCACGCTTGGCCAGCGTGATCAGCTTTTCGACATAGGGACGCAGTTCCTTGGCCTTGGGCAGAGTGGTGGTGATCTGCTCGTGCTTGATTAGCGCAGCCGCGAGGTTGCGCAGCAGCGCGTGACGGTGACCCGTCTTGCGGCCAAGCTTGCGGCCCGAAATACCATGACGCATTCTTCTTACTCCGTTCGAAAAGGGGCCGTTTCAGGTACCCCAGTGCTGGTCGAAAAGGGTCCGACCTTCCCTGAATTGTCATTCCCGCGAAAGCGGGAACCTAGAGCGGCTAGGCACTGGATCCCCGCTTTCGCGGGGATGACAGTGGTGATCAGCCGAGCAGCTCCTGCTCGAGCTTCTTGGCCATCTCTTCGATGTTCTCGGGCGGCCAGCCCGGGATGTCCATGCCGAGGCGCAGACCCATCGAGGAGAGCACTTCCTTGATCTCGTTGAGCGACTTGCGGCCGAAGTTCGGCGTGCGCAGCATCTCGGCTTCGGTCTTCTGGACCAGATCGCCGATGTAGATGATGTTGTCGTTCTTGAGGCAGTTGGCCGAACGCACCGACAGTTCCAGCTCGTCCACCTTCTTGAGAAGGTAACGGTTGAGCTGGTTGGCGTCGCTTTCTTCCGGCTGCACGGCATGGCCGATCATCTGGCCGACCGGCTGCGGGATGCCGTCTTCGAAGTGGACGAACAGCGTCAGCTGGTCCTGAAGGATGCGCGCAGCATAGGCCACGGCGTCTTCCGGGGTGACGGTGCCATCGGTCTCGACGGTCAGCGAGAGCTTGTCATAGTCAAGCTCCTGCCCGACGCGGGCGTTCTCGACCTTGTAGCTCACCTGACGCACGGGCGAGTAGAGCGAGTCGACCGGGATCAGACCGATCGGCGCATCGACCGGACGGTTCTGCACAGCCGGCGCATAGCCCTTGCCGGTGTCCGCGGTCAGCTCCATGTTGAGCGTCGCGCCTTCATCGAGGTGGCAGATCACGAGGTTCTTGTTCATCACCTCGATGTCGCCGGTGACGGCAATGTCACCCGCGCGCACTTCGCCCGGGCCGGTCGCCGAAAGCTGGAGCCGCTTCGGCCCTTCGCCTTCCATCTTGAGCGCGATCTGCTTGACGTTCAGGACGATGTCGGTGACGTCTTCACGCACGCCGGCGAGCGACGAGAATTCGTGCAGCACGTTCTCGATCTTGATCGAGGTGATCGCGGCGCCCTGCAGGCTCGACAGGAGCACGCGGCGCAGCGCATTGCCGAGCGTCAGGCCGAAGCCCCGCTCGAGCGGTTCGGCCACGAAGGTCGCCTTGCGTTGACGATCGCCGCCATCCTTGATTTCCAGGGAGTTGGGTTTCTTGAGTTCCTGCCAGTTCTTGGTGTTGACGGACATGGATTTCCCCTAATTCGCCTTGTGGGCGGTTCAAATTTGGGCGGGCCGGATGCGCAGCAGCGACGCGGCATCAGACCCGTTCGGGCGGCGGAGGCGACACGCACCCCCGCCATCCCGGCGGATCAGACGCGGCGACGCTTGGAGGGACGAACGCCGTTGTGCGGGATCGGCGTAACGTCGCGGATCGAAGTAATGTTGAAACCGACAGCTGCAAGACCCCGCAGCGCGCTTTCGCGCCCCGAACCCGGGCCCTTCACTTCGACTTCGAGCGTGCGCACGCCATGTTCGGCGGCCTTCTTGCCGGCATCGTCCGCTGCCACCTGAGCGGCATAGGGGGTCGACTTGCGGCTGCCCTTGAAGCCCATCATGCCGGCCGACGACCACGAAATGGCGTTGCCCTGTGCATCGGTGATGGTGATCATGGTGTTGTTGAAGCTGGCGTTGATGTGCGCAACGCCGCTGGTGATGTTCTTCTTGTCACGGCGCCGGATACGGCCTGGTTCGCGTGCCATCTTAGATTGTCCTTGTGCTCGTCAGAAGGAAAAAGCCTGTGCGGAAGTCCCGCTGGCTTACTTCTTCTTGCCCGCGATGGGCTTGGCCTTGCCCTTGCGGGTGCGGGCGTTGGTGTGAGTGCGCTGACCACGGACGGGCAGACCCGCACGGTGACGCAGGCCGCGATAGGCGCGCAAATCCATCAGGCGCTTGATGTTCATCGCGGTGTTGCGACGCAGGTCGCCTTCCACGGTGAAATCGGCATCGATGGTTTCACGGATGCGCAGGATTTCCTCATCCGAGAGATCCTGAACGCGCGCGGTGTGCGCAATGCCCAGCTTGTCAGCAATCTGGACGGCGGTGGTACGACCAATACCGTGAATATAGGTCAGCGCGATGATCACGCGCTTGTTGGTGGGGATATTGACCCCGGCAATACGAGCCACTTATTTCTCCATGCTCCACAGGGGCTTGAGGCCATCGGTGGGCCACCCCTATCTCAACGCTCAATTCATTCTCGTGTTCGCTTGCCGAGTGGCCTGCAGGTCGCAAGTGCACAAACGGCAAAAAGTCCGGTCGGCACGCGCAAGGCGATGCCTGCCGAACTTGGTTCGAACGTGTCGAATGAGGCGCGCGCATAGGCTGATTCGCGCGGGCCGTCAACCGCCAGCGCCCTTGCCGGGTGATCTCACCCTTGGCGGCTTGCGTTTCAACAGAACAACGCCCTGTGCTGCGTAACGCGATCTGGCCAGTAATCAGCGCTTGGGCGGCTTGTCCGCAAGGTCACCGAAGGCCTCTGCCACCGACGGCGATTTGGTTGCCGGCTTCGTCTCGGGTTTGGCTGCAGGCTTGGCTGCCGGAGCAGGCGTGGGTGCTGTTGGCTTGGCCGCAGGCGCACTCACCGGCTTTGGCTCCACTGGCGCAGGCACAGCGCCGGCCTTGGGTGCGGGTGTCGCTTGCGTCTGGCCTGACGGTGTCTTCGCAGGCGCCGTGGAAGCCGAAGCGCCGGGCACAGCAGGCGGCGGCGCAGCGGCGGGCTGCGGCGTGGGCGCAGGCGGCGGCGGGGGTGCCGGCACTTCGACCACCTCAAGTGGCTTGGCCAGCGCCATGAGCTGCGCGCCCATCACCCCGTCCACTGCCTTGGAAATGACCGGCACCTCATAACGCATCGGCCCGCCGACATTATACTCCCAGACAATCCGCGTGCCCTTAGGAGTCTTGCTGATCGCGATCGTCAGCACGCCACTCACCGGCTCGCTTTGAAGTGGCCCCAAAGCGCCGACCATCCGCAACGCGGTTTCTGGATAGGCTTGCACCACGCGCATATGCTCGACGCTGCCTTCGAGCGTAAAGCGGCCCGGCTCGTCGACTTCGGGGATCGTCTCGCAGAAACACCCACCAGCCTTGGGCATGAGCGACAGGTTCTTGGCATCGCCTGACCAGGTATGTTCGGATGTCCACCAGTCAGCCGGAGAGATCAGCGCCAGCCACACGTCCTTGGGACTGGCCTTAACAATCACCTCATGGCGCGAGACAAAGCTGGTGTCGGTGGCCCGCGTGACCTCAGCCGAAGCAGGCGCGCAAAAAGCAAGACCCGCCGCGAGCAGCGCCGCACTGGCCGCCTTCAATTCCGCCTTCATCGAACAACCTCCCAAGCGCCTTCATCGCAGGCAAGGCTGCGCGAAAAACACGGCCGCTGCAAGAGGCCTGCCGCCTGCCTTCAGCCCTTGAGGATCGCGTCGATCTGATTGGCGACCGTATCGATCGCCGCCATCCCGTCGACCCGGGTCACAATCCCGCGGGCTTCATATCCGGGCAGGATCGGTGCGGTCTTGGCGCGGTATTCCTGCATCCGCATCCGGACGGTTTCCTCGTTATCGTCCGGACGACGCTTGAACTCGGTGCTGCCGCAGGTGTCGCACACGCCTTCCTTGGCAGGCGGATTGGCCGTGTCGTGGTAGAGCGCGCCGCAGTTGCCGCAGGAAAAGCGCCCCGTGATCCGCTCGACCAGCGCATCCTCGTTCACTTCAAGCTCGATCACATGATCGAGGCTCCGGCCATTGCGCGCCAGGATCGCATCGAGCGAATCCGCCTGCGCTGCGGTGCGCGGATAGCCGTCGAAAATCGCGCCGGTTTCAGGGCCCATTGCGGCCAGCTCGGCATCGATCAGGTCGGAGACGATCTCATCCGAGACCAGTTCACCGCGCTCCATCACGGCCTTGGCCTTGAGACCGACGGGCGTGCCGGCCTTGACCGCCGCGCGCAGCATATCGCCCGTGGAAAGCTGGCGCATCCCGTGCCGCTCCACCAAGCCTGCGCTTTGCGTGCCCTTGCCTGCGCCCGGAGGACCAAGAAGAATGATATTCACGAACCGTCCCCCATAATCACCCCGGTTCTGGCCGCGGCGTATGCTTTCAGACAAGTGGGTTCAACCAACAGGCGAGCCGCGTCAAGCCGACTATTGTCGGATATCAGCGCATCCGTCCCTTGAGCTTGGCCTTCTTGATGAGATCGCCATATTGCAGCGCCAGCAGATGTGACTGGATCTGGCTGATGGTATCGACCGTCACGTTGACCACGATGAGCAGGCTCGTGCCGCCGAGGAACAGCGGAATCTTGGTCTGCGCGATCATGTATTCGGGCAGCACGCAAACCAGGGTCAGGTAGAGCGCGCCGATCACCGTGATGCGGGTGAGAACATATTCCAGATAGTCCGCAGTCCGCTTGCCCGGACGGATTCCGGGGATCGAGCCGCCGTTCTTCTTCAGGTTATCCGCCGTCTCCTCCGGGTTGAAGACAACCGCCGTGTAGAAGAAGCAGAAGAAGATGATGCCGATCGCATAGAGCGTCATGTAGAGCGGCTGGCCATGCGCCAGATACTGGTTGAGCGCCTGCAGCACCGTGTAGAACTGGCTGTTGGTATCGACCGAGTTGCCCGCGAACTGCGTGATCGTGAGCGGCAGGAGCAGCAGCGAGCTCGCAAAGATCGGGGGGATCACGCCGGCGGTGTTGATCTTGAGCGGCAGGTAGGAACGCTCCGCCTGCATCATCCCGCGCTGGGTCGCGCGCTTGGGATACTGGATCGTCAAGCGGCGCTGGGCGCGCTCCATGAAGGCGATCAGCAGGATAAGCGCCACCACCATGGCGATGAAGCCGATGATCACGAAAGACGAGATCGCCCCCGTGCGGCCACCTTCGAACAGGTTGGAACCGAAGCTCGGGAACTGGGCGACGATGCCCGCCATGATGATCAGCGAAATGCCGTTCCCGATCCCGCGGCTGGTGATCTGCTCACCCAACCACAGCAGGAACATGGTGCCGCCAACGAGGTTGATCACGGCGACGATGCGGAACAGGTAGCCCGGATCGACGACCGCTTGCAGTCCCTGCTGCGAGGCGAAGCTTTCAAGCCCCACGGCAAGGAAATAACCCTGGATCGCGCAGAGAAGCACCGCGCCGTAACGGGTGTACTGATTGAGCTTCTGCCGCCCGCTCGCGCCTTCCTTCTTCAGCGCCTGAAGTGCCGGGTGCAGCGCCGAGGCCATCTGCACCACGATCGAGGCGGTGATATAGGGCATCACGCCGAGCGCGATGAGGCTCATGCGCTCAAGGCTACCGCCCGAAAAGGCGTTGAAAAGATCGAGGATCCCGCCGCGGGTCTGGCTGTAGAGCTCGCTCAGGATAAGCGGATTGACACCCGGCAGCGGCACGAAGCTCAGGAAGCGGAAGACAATCAGCGCCCCGATGGTGAACCAGATGCGCTGCTTGAGCTCGGTCGCCTTGGCGAAATTGCCGAGGTTCAGGTTGCTCGCGATATTGTCGGCGCGTGATGCCATGTCGTTCTGTCGATCCTAGCTCTTGATCCGGCGCTGGCGACCGCTTGTCGCCCTTCCCGAACCCATCATCGCGCGCCTGACTTGGTGCCAGACCGACCCCTGATCGAAGTCGCTGCGGCGCGCGGGAGCGTAAATAGGGAGCGCGGGGGCTCTTGTCGAACCCCCGCGCGCCACCTTTTGTCGATTACTTCGCGCGTGCCGCCTTGTTGGCGTCGCGGCGGGCGAGCTTCTTTTCGTGCTCGGGCGTCGCGGCCGGGGCCACTTCAACGCTGCCGCCGGCCTTTTCGACCGCGGCAATCGCGCCCTTGGTCGCGCCGGTGACGGCGAAGGCAACCTTGGCGGTGATCTCACCCTTGCCGAGCAGACGCACGCCGTCCTTGCCGCCGCGCACCAGACCCGCTGCACGCAGCGCGTCTTCGGTCACGGTCGCCTTGGCATCGAGCTTGCCGGCGTCGATGAACTTCTGGATCATGCCGATGTTCACTTCGGCGTAGTCCTTGGCGAAGGGATTGTTGAAGCCGCGCTTCGGCAGGCGCATGTGGAGCGGCATCTGGCCGCCTTCGAAGCCCTTGATGGCCACGCCCGAACGGGCCTTCTGGCCCTTCTGACCGCGTGCCGAGGTCTTGCCCTTGCCCGAGCCGATACCACGGCCGACACGGATGCGGCCCTTGCGGGCGCCGGCATTGTCGCGGATGTCATTCAGTTTCATTGTGTGCACTCGCTTTCGCTTTTGTCGCGCTGAGAGAAAGGAAGGCCCCGACTTAGCGGGGCCTTGCCTGGTTTTAGTCGATCACCTGCACCAGATGCGGGATCTTGGCGATCGCGCCGCGCACCTCGGGGGTGTCCTGACGCTCGACGATCTTGTGCATCTTGTTCAGCCCCAGACCGATGAGGATCTGGCGCTGGCTGGCGGGGCGACGGATCGGCGAGCCGATCTGCTTGATCTTGATGGTAGCCATCTGGGATTACTCCGCAATCGCGGCAGCGTCGGCTTCCGCCTCGGCTGCGCTGGCCCCGCCGCGACCCAGGAGGTCGGCAACCTTCTTGCCGCGACGCTGGGCGACAGACTTCGGCGAAGTCTGGTCCGAGAGCGCGTCGAAGGTGGCGCGGATCATGTTGTAGGGGTTCGAGGTGCCGACCGACTTGGTCACCACGTCGGCAACGCCGAGGCTCTCGAACACGGCGCGCATCGGACCGCCGGCGATGATGCCGGTCCCCGGAGGCGCGGTGCGGACGGTCACCTTGCCCGCGCCGAAACGGCCATTGCCGTCATGGTGCAGGGTGCGGCCTTCCTTGAGCGGAACGCGGATCATCTTCTTGCGCGCCGAAGCGGTCGCCTTGGTGATCGCTTCGGGCACTTCGCGCGCCTTGCCGTGGCCAAAGCCGACGCGGCCCTGGCCGTCGCCGACAACCACGAGCGCAGCAAAGCCGAAGCGCTTGCCGCCCTTCACGGTCTTGGAGACGCGGTTGATGTGCACCAGCTTCTCGATGATGCCGTCATCTTCTTCCTGCTTGGGCCCGCGACGGTCGTCACGACCCCCGCGACCACGACCGCGGCCTTCGCCGCCTTCGCGGTTGCCGCCACGGCCCCGGCCACGACGACCCTGCGCCTCACCGGCGTCGCCGCCGATGTCGCCGGCAACGTCCGGGGTTTCGATGGTGTTTTCGTCAGCCATGATCAGAACTCCAGCCCGCCTTCACGGGCGGCATCGGCCAGCGCCTTGACGCGGCCATGGAACAGGAACCCGCCGCGATCGAACACGACAGTCGTCACGCCAGCCTTCTTGGCGGCCTCGGCGATCGCCTTGCCGACTTCGGCAGCGGCATCGACGTTCGCGCCGCTGGTCTTAGCGCCAAGCGTCGAAGCGGCAGCAACGGTCTTGCCGGCCGCATCGTCGATGATCTGGGCGTAGATGTGACGGCCGGTGCGATGCACGGACAGACGGGGCTTGCCACCGGCACGCGCACGAAGCGCAGTGCGAACCCGGCGACGGCGACGTTCGAAAAGGGAAAGCTTTGCCATCTTATCTCTTCTTCCCTTCCTTGCGGAAGATAAACTCGCCCTTGTAGGCAATCCCCTTGCCCTTGTAGGGCTCGGGCTTGCGCCAACGGCGGATCTCGGCGGCAAACTGGCCGACGGCCTGCTTGTCGGTGCCGGAAATCTCGATCGTGGTCTGATCCGGGGTCTTCACCTCAAGACCGGCGGGCACAGGCAGATCGACATCGTGGCTGTAGCCGAGCTGCAGCTTCAGGGTCGAACCCTGCGCATTGGCACGGTAGCCAACACCCTTGATGACGAGCACCTTGGTGAAGCCGGCGCTGACGCCTTCCACCAGGTTCGACACCAGCGTGCGCTGCATACCCCAGAAAGCGCGGGCCTGCTTGCTGTCGTTGGCCGGCTTGACCGAAATCTCACCTTCGCCAAGCGAATAGGTGATGAGATCGGACAGGCCCATGGTGAGGGTGCCCTTGGGCCCCTTCACGCTGAGCGTGCCATTCTCGATGCTGGCCGTCACCCCACCGGGGATCGCGACCGGCTTCTTACCGATGCGGCTCATCAGAACACCTCCGCCAGCACTTCGCCACCGACGTTGTGGCTGCGCGCTTCGGCATCCGAAAGCACGCCGCGCGGCGTCGAGACGATGGTGATGCCAAGGCCGTTGCGGATCGTCGGAAGTTCCTTGGAACCCGAGTAAACGCGGCGGCCGGGCTTCGAAACGCGCGCCACGTGCTTGATCGCGGGCTCGCCTTCGAAATACTTCAGTTCAATTCGCAGCGCCTTGTGCTTGCCCGAATTGTCTTCGCTGAAGCCACGGATGTAGCCTTCACGCTGAAGCACTTCGAGCACGCTTGCACGCAGGTTGCTCGCCGGGGTCAGGACGGAGTCCTTCTTGGCGCGCTGGCCGTTGCGGATGCGGGTGAGCATATCACCCAGAGGATCGGTCATTGCCATTGTCTTGTCCTCACCAGCTCGACTTGGTCAGGCCCGGAATCAGGCCCTTGTTGCCGAGGTCGCGCAGTTCGATACGGTTGATGCCGAACTTGCGGTAATAGCCGCGGGGGCGGCCGGTGGTGGCGCAACGGTTGCGCACCCGGGTCGGGTTCGCGTTGCGCGGAAGCTCGGCCATCTTGAGCCGGGCCATGAGGCGCTCGGTCTCGTCGAGGCTTTCATCATCGGCAATCGCCTTCAGCTTCTCGTACTTCGCAGCGTACTGCTTGACGAGCTTCTTGCGACGCTCATTCTTGTTGATGGAACTCAGTTTCGCCATGGACTTAAGCTCTCTGCTTTCGTGTCACTAACGGGAGGCGGCTTACGCCGCTTCCTTCTGTTCGGTCTTGGCTTCGCCCGCGAAGGGGAAGCCGAAAAGACGCAGCAGCTCGCGCGCCTCTTCGTCGGTCTTGGCGGTGGTGGTGACGATGATGTCCATCCCACGCACCTTCTCGATCTTGTCGTAGCTGATCTCGGGGAACACGATCTGTTCCTTCAGCCCCATCGCGTAGTTGCCGCGGCCGTCGAACGACTTGGCGTTCAGCCCGCGGAAGTCGCGGATGCGCGGCATGGCGACAGTGACGAGACGGTCGAGAAATTCGTACATCCGCTCACGGCGCAGAGTCACCTTGCAGCCGATCGGCATGCCTTCACGCAGCTTGAACTGCGCGATCGACTTCTTGGCGATGGTGATGACCGGCTTCTGGCCGGCGATCAGCGCCATTTCCTCGGCGGCGGTCTGAACCTTCTTCTTGTCCTGGCTCGCCTCGCCTACGCCCATGTTGAGCGTGATCTTCTCGAGCTTGGGCACTTCCATGCGGTTCTTGTAGCCGAACTTCTCGGTCATGGCCTTGACGATTTCGTTATCGTACTTGGCCTTCATCCGGGCGGTGTAATCAGCCATCGATGGTCTCCCCACTCTTGACAGCAACGCGCACCTTCTTGCCGTCCTTCATTTCGAAGCGGACGCGGGTGGCCTTGCCGGTCTTGGGATCAGCGAGAGCAACCTTCGAAATGGCCATCGGCGCGGCGAAGCGATCGATGCCACCCTGAGGGTTGGCCTGGCTGGGCTTGCGGTGACGGGCGACGATGTTGACGCCATCGACAACGACTTTGCCGTCCTTCGGCATGACCTGAGCGACCGTACCGGTGCGGCCCTTGTCCTTGCCCGACAGCACGACGACGCTGTCACCCTTCTTGATCTTAGCGGCGGCCATTACAGCACCTCCGGCGCGAGCGAGATGATCTTCATGAAGCCCTTGCCGCGCAGTTCGCGCACCACCGGGCCAAAGATACGGGTGCCGATCGGCTCCTCGTTCTTGTTCACGAGCACCGCAGCGTTGGTGTCGAAGCGGATGACGGTGCCATCCGGACGACGCACGTCCTTGCGGGTGCGCACGATCACCGCACGGTGAACGTCACCCTTCTTGACCTTGGTGCGCGGCTGCGCCTCCTTGATGGAGACGACGATCACGTCCCCAACGCCTGCGGTACGACGCTTCGAGCCACCCAGCACCTTGATGCACTGGACGCGCTTGGCGCCGCTGTTGTCCGCGACGTCGAGATTGGATTGCATCTGGATCATTGATCCGTCTTCCTTCTCATTGGCTTACCGGGACGCCCGATCCGACCGGGGCCCGGCAGTTCCGTCTACGTTTCAGTTACCGGCAGCTGCGACGTCGAGGTCGGCTTCCACCGCCTGCACGCCACCCGCCACGACCCGGTCCTTGACGATCCAGGTCTTGGTCTTCGACATCGGGCGGGTCTCTTCGATCCGCACCACGTCACCCACGGTGTATTCGTTCAGCTCGTCGTGCGCGTGATACTTCTTCGAACGACGGATGATCTTCCCGTAGAGCGGGTGACGCACCTTGCGTTCGACCTTCACGGTCACGGTCTTGTCAGTCTTGTCGGAGGTCACAGTCCCGACGAGGATGCGCTTGGGCATTGTGCTTACTCCTTACGCCTTGGCGGCGGCGGCCTTGGCCGCACGCTCGCTCTGCAGCGTCTTGATCTGCGCGATGGTCCGGCGCACCTGACGGATGCGCGAGGGAGCCTCGAGCTGGTTGGTCGCAGCCTGGAACCGCAGATTGAACTGCTCGCGCTTGAGCTCGGTGAGCTCGGCGGTCAGCTGATCATCGGTCTTGGTGCGAAGGTCCGCGATATCGGCCATTATTCGCCTCCCAGGTGGCTGGTGTCGCCGAGACGGGCGACAACCTTGGTCTTGATCGGCAGCTTCATCGCTGCGCGCTCGAACGCTTCAGCGGCCAGCGGGCCGGCAACGCCGTCGAGTTCGAACAGGATGCGGCCCGGCTTCACCTTGGCAGCCCAGTATTCGACCGAACCCTTGCCCTTACCCTGACGGACTTCGGCAGGCTTCTTCGACACGGGCACATCGGGGAACACGCGGATCCAGAGACGACCCTGACGCTTGATGTGGCGGGTGATCGCACGGCGAGCCGCTTCGATCTGGCGGGCGGTGACACGCTCGGGTTCCAGAGCCTTCAGCCCGTAGGAACCGAAGTTCAGGGTGGTGCCGCCCTTGGCATCGCCCTTGATCCGGCCCTTGAACTGCTTGCGGAACTTGGTCTTTTTCGGTTGCAACATGGCTATCTACCTCAGCGAGCCGGACGGACGCCGGAAGTCTGGGCTTCCATCATCAGGCGGTCCTGCGCGGTCGGATCGTGAGCGAGGATCTCGCCCTTGAAGATCCACACCTTGATCCCGATGATCCCGTAGGCGGTCAGCGCCTCGGTCTCGGCGTAATCGATGTTCGCACGCAGGGTGTGAAGCGGCACGCGGCCTTCGCGATACCATTCGACGCGGGCGATTTCCGCCCCGCCGAGACGGCCACCGCACACGATCTTGATGCCTTCGGCACCCAGACGCAGCGCCGACTGCACCGCGCGCTTCATCGCACGGCGGAACGCCACGCGGCGCACCAGCTGATCGGCAATGCCCTGCGCGACGAGCTTCGCGTCAATTTCCGGCTTGCGGATCTCGACGATGTTCAGCTTCACGTCGCTCGCGGTCATGGTCGCCAGCTTCGAGCGCAGCTTTTCGATGTCCGCGCCCTTCTTGCCGATGATGACACCCGGACGCGCCGCAAAGATCGAAACGCGGCACAGCTTGGCCGGACGCTCGATCACCACCTTCGAAACCGCCGCCTGCGGCAGGTTCTTCATGATGTACTTGCGGATCGCGATGTCTTCCTTGAGCAGCTGGGCATAGTCACGCCCTTCGGCGTACCAGCGGCTGTCCCAGGTGCGGTTGATCTGCAGGCGCAGACCGATCGGATTGCTCTTCTGACCCATCTTAGGCCTCCTCTGCTTCGCGAACGACGATCCGCAGACGCGAGAACGGCTTGAGGATCCGGGTCGACTTGCCGCGACCACGGGTGTGGAAGCGCTTCATCGTCACCGACTTGCCCACGCTCGCTTCAGCGACGATCAGCGCGTCGACATCGAGGTTGTGGTTGTTTTCAGCGTTGGCGATCGCCGAAGCGAGCACCTTGCTCGCATCGCGCGCCATCGCCCGCTTCGAAAAGGCGAGGATGTTCATCGCCTCTTCGGCCTTCTTGCCACGGATCAGGGCCGCAACGAGGTTGAGCTTCTGCGCCGAACCACGGATCGTGGTGCCGACGGCCAGCGCCTCGTTGTCGCCCACGCGGCGGGGTGCCTTAGCCTTGCCCATTAGCGCTTGCCCTTCTTGTCGGCAGCGTGACCGGGGAAGGTGCGCGTGGGCGCAAATTCACCAAGCTTGTGGCCGACCATTTCTTCCGAAACCGAAACGGGAATGAACTTGTGCCCGTTGTAGACATTGAAGGTGAGCCCGACGAACTGCGGCAGGATCGTCGAACGCCGCGACCAGGTCTTGATCGGCTTGGCATTCGTGGTTTCCTGCGCCGTTTCTGCCTTCTTGAGCAGGCTCAGCTCGACAAACGGACCTTTCCAGACGGAACGTGCCATCGTCTCTTACCTCTTCTTCTTCGCGTGACGCGAACGGATGATCATCTTGTCCGTCTGCTTGTTGTGGCGCGTGCGGGCACCCTTGGTCGGCTTGCCCCACGGGGTCACCGGATGGCGACCACCGGAGGTCCGGCCTTCACCACCACCGTGCGGGTGGTCGACCGGGTTCTTCGCAACGCCGCGAGTCAGCGGACGCTTGCCCATCCAGCGCGAGCGGCCGGCCTTGGCAAAGTTCTGGTTGGCGTTGTCGGGGTTCGACACCGCACCCACCGTGCCCATGCAATCGGCGCGCAGGTAACGCTGTTCGCCCGAGTTGAGGCGGACGATCACGAAAGCGCGGTCACGGCCGACGACCTGCACATAGGTGCCGGCCGAACGGGCGATCTGGCCACCCTTGCCCGGCTTCATCTCGACGTTGTGGCAGATCGTGCCGACCGGCATCTGACCCAGCAGCATCGCGTTGCCCGGCTTGGTGTCGACCTTTTCGCCGGCCACAACCTGGTCACCGACAGCAAGACGCTGCGGCGCGAGGATGTAGGCCTGCTCACCGTCTTCGTACTTCACCAGCGCGATGAAGGCGGTGCGGTTGGGGTCATATTCCAGACGCTCGACGGTGGCCGGCATGTCCCACTTGCGACGCTTGAAGTCGATGAAGCGGTACTTCTGCTTGTGGCCCCCGGCGATCCCGCGCGAGGTGACGTGACCCTTGTTGTTGCGGCCACCGGTCTTGCGCTTACCTTCGGTCAGAGCCTTGACGGGCTTGCCCTTGTACAGCGCCGACTTGTCGACCAGAATCAGGCCGCGACGGGCGGGACTGGTCGGCTTGTAGTTCTTGAGTGCCATTGTTCGTTTCCTGTCCCTTGGCCTCAGATACCGCTGGTGATGTCGATCATTTCACCCTCGGCGAGGGTGACAATGGCCTTCTTCACGTCGGAACGCTGGTAGGCCTTGCCCTTCCAGCGCTTGGTCTTGCCCTTCTGGACCAGGGTGTTCACGGCGACGACCTTCTTGTCGTAGATCGCCTCGATCGCTTCCTTGATCTGCGGCTTGGTCGCGTCCTTGGCGACCTTGAAGACCACGGCGTTGTTTTCCGACGCGAGGGTCGACTTTTCGGTGATGTGCGGCGCGATGATCACATCGTAGTGACGCGCGTCGACGGTCTGCTTCTTAGCCATTGAAACGCGCCTCCAGCTTTTCAACCGCAGCCTTGGTCAGCACCAGGGTGTCGTGGTTGAGGATGTCGTAGACATTGGCACCGATCGCGGGGAGCACGTTGATGCCCGGCAGGTTGCCGGCGGCCTTCTTGAAGCCCGCATCGACCTGCTCGCCGTCGATCACCAGCACCTTGCCGGTCAGGCCGGCCTTGGTGAGGTGACCCTTGAGCGCCTTGGTCTTGGCGTCGGCGAGTTCGAGGCTGTCGACCACGACGAGGCCGTTCTTGGCCTTGGTCGAGAGCGCCATCTTGAGACCCAGCGCACGGACCTTCTTGTTGAGCGACTGCTCGAAGTCACGCTTGCGGGCGCCGTGGGCCTTACCGCCGCCGATGAAGATCGGAGCCGCGCGGTCGCCGTGACGGGCGGTGCCGCCGCCCTTCTGCTTGCCGAACTTCTTGCCGGTGCGGGCCACGTCCGAACGCTCGCGCGTCGGGCGGGCGGTGCCGCGGCGGTTTTCGAGCTGCCAGGTCACGACGCGGTGCAGGATGTCGGCGCGCGGCTCGATGCCGAACACGTCATCCGACAGTTCGATGTCGCCCGAGGCCTTGCCGCCTGCGATGTTCTGAACCTTGATCTTCATGGCTCAGCCTTCCTTGTTTTCTTCGGTGGCCGCGGTGTCGATTTCGACAGCCTCGACAGCCACGGGGGTCTCGTCAGCGACGGGAGCCTTGTTCTTGTCGAGCACAGCACCCGGGAACGGCAGATCAGCCGGAGCCTTGAGCTTCACCGCGTCGCGCACGAGCAGCCAGCCGTTCTTCGCGCCCGGGACCGAGCCCTTGACGAACAGCAGACCGCGCTCGGCGTCGGTGCGGACGATTTCGAGGTTCTGCTGGGTGCGCTGACGGTCGCCCATGTGGCCGGCCATCTTCTTGCCCTTGAACACGCGGCCCGGATCCTGACGGTTACCGGTCGAACCATGGGCACGGTGCGAGATCGAAACGCCGTGGGTGGCGCGCATACCGCCGAAGCCCCAGCGCTTCATCGCGCCCGCAAAGCCCTTGCCCTGCGTGTGGCCGGTGATGTCGACCATCTGGCCCGCGACGAAATGTTCGGCGCTGATCGTGGCACCGACGGGGACGAGCGCATCTTCGCTGTCCACGCGGAATTCCGCGACCTTCTTCTTCAGGCCGACATCGGCCTTGGCGAAATGTTCACGCTGCGGCTTGGCAACGTTCTTCTGCTTGGCTTCGCCCGCGCCGAGCTGGACGGCGTAATAGCCGTCGCGGTCTTCGGTGCGATGCGAGACCACCTGGCAATCTTCCAGCGACAGAACGGTCACAGGCACGTGCCGTCCGTCCTCCTGGAAGAGGCGGGTCATCCCGACTTTCTTTGCGATAACGCCGGTGCGCATCGTCAGTTCACTCCTCAACAGAGGCACCTGACAGACCATCCGCCAGGTGCGTGTGAGACCGCAGACACAAATGCGCCTGCGGCCCCGTTCAGCCCATAATTTGATGCATCGCCCCGTCCGGGCTGAGTGCCTCCGCTGGCCGGGTGGCCGCTGGAAGCGAGACGGGGGACGCAGCCCGGAGAGTTTCTCCGGCGGTATCCACCCTATCGTCAGGCGGGGCGCTTATGGCCCCAACGATAGAGGCCCCTTGCCGAAGCGAGGGGCATTTCGGCTAGCCTTAGGCCAGCTTGATCTCGACGTTCACGCCGGCAGCCAGATCGAGCTTCATCAGCGCGTCCACGGTCTGGGCGTTGGGCTGCACGATGTCGAGCAGCCGCTTGTAGGTGCGCACCTCGAACTGCTCGCGCGACTTCTTGTCGACGTGCGGGCCGCGGTTCACGGTGAACTTCTCGATACGCGTCGGCAGGGGAATGGGGCCGCGAATAAGCGCGCCGGTGCGGCGGGCCGTGTCAGCGATCTCACCAGTGGCCTGGTCGAGAACGCGGTGGTCGAACGCCTTGAGGCGAATACGGATATTCTGAGCTTCCATGTCCTACTACCGATGCGAAAGAGCCAAGGAGCAACCGGTTGCCCGGCATTTCCCAAAAACAAAGACCGCCCCGCTTGCTTCGGTTTCCCGTGAGCGGGCGGCCTTCCTCAAAACTCGTGCCGTCGAGAGACGAATCTCCGTCAGGGATGCGCGCCTATACGGGGCGAGTTGGATTCTGGCAAGGGCGTTCCGACCGAAAATTACATGACCGTGAAACGACTGCAATTTCGGGCCAAAAAGGCGCCCTGCCCTGCCCTTTTTGGTCGCGCGGTCGAACCGGAAAAGTGGTTCCCACTTTTCCTGACCGCACTCCCACACAAAAAGGCCCGGCAGCTCGTGAGAGCGCCGGGCCTCTTCATGTTCAGTTTCGCCCCTTAGCGGAGCAACACCTTACTTGGTGATCTTGGCGACGACGCCCGAACCCACGGTGCGGCCACCTTCGCGGATCGCGAAGCGCAGACCTTCGTCCATGGCGATCGGCGCGATCAGCTTGACGCCGATGGTCACGTTGTCGCCCGGCATCACCATTTCGGTGCCTTCGGGAAGGATCACTTCGCCGGTCACGTCGGTGGTGCGGAAGTAGAACTGCGGGCGGTAGTTGGCGAAGAACGGCGTGTGACGGCCACCTTCGTCCTTCGACAGCACGTAGACCTCGGCCGAGAACTCGGTGTGCGGGGTCACGGTGCCCGGCTTGGCGAGAACCTGGCCGCGCTCGACTTCTTCACGGGCCACGCCGCGGATCAGGGCGCCGACGTTGTCGCCAGCTTCACCGCGATCGAGCAGCTTGCGGAACATTTCCACGCCGGTGACGGTGGTCTTGCGGGTGTCCTTGATGCCGACGATTTCGACTTCGTCGCCGACGTTCACGATGCCGGTTTCGATACGGCCGGTCACCACGGTGCCGCGACCCGAGATCGAGAACACGTCTTCGATCGGCATCAGGAAGCTCTTGTCGACCGGACGGTCGGGCTGCGGGATGTAGCTGTCGACGGCTTCGATCAGGGCGATGACCGAGTCCTTGCCGATGTTGTCATCACGGCCTTCGAGAGCGGCCAGAGCCGAACCCTTGACGATCGGAATGTTGTCGCCGTCGAAGTCGTACGAGCTCAGCAGCTCGCGCACTTCCAGTTCGACGAGCTCGAGGATTTCCTCGTCGTCAACCTGGTCGACCTTGTTCATGTACACGACCAGCGCCGGCACGCCGACCTGACGGGCGAGCAGGATGTGCTCACGGGTCTGGGGCATCGGGCCGTCAGCGGCGTTCACGACCAGGATCGCGCCGTCCATCTGGGCGGCACCGGTGATCATGTTCTTCACGTAGTCAGCGTGACCCGGGCAGTCGACGTGCGCGTAGTGACGGGCAGCCGATTCGTACTCGACGTGCGCGGTCGAGATGGTGATGCCGCGCTCGCGCTCTTCCGGAGCCTTGTCGATGTTGGCGAAGTCCACGGCGCTGCCGCCGTAGGTTTCAGCCATCACCTTGGTGATCGCGGCGGTCAGGGTGGTCTTGCCATGGTCAACGTGACCGATGGTGCCGATGTTGCAGTGCGGCTTATTCCGCTGGAACTTTTCCTTGGCCATTTCTCTGGTGTACCTTCTTGGATGAAAACTGTGTGTTCGCGGGAGAGTGGCGGCACCCGCAGAATCAGGCGCCGCCCCTAGACTGCCGAGGCAGCTTAGGCAAGTTTCTCCTTGACCTCGGCTGCGACGTTGGCCGGAACCTCGTCATAGTGCGAGAACTGCATGGTGTACTGCGCACGCCCTTGCGTGAACGAACGCAGTTCATTGACGTAGCCGAACATATTGGCGAGCGGCACGAAGGCTTCGACCGCCTGGGCATTGCCGCGCGTGTCGGTGCCCTGGATCTGGCCACGACGGCTGTTGAGGTCGCCGATGACGTCACCGAGGTAGTCATCGGGGGTGACGACTTCAACCTTCATGATCGGTTCGAGCAGCTTGATGCCCGACTTCTGGGCAACTTCGCGCATGGCACCGCGGGCGGCGATTTCGAACGCGATCGCGCTCGAGTCGACGTCGTGGTAGGCACCATCGGTCAGCTTGATCGAGAAGTCGATGATCGGGAAGCCCACGAGGTGGCCGCTTTCGGCCTGCTCGCGGAAACCCTTTTCGATCGCCGGGATGTATTCGCGCGGAATGTTCCCGCCCTTGATCTGGTCTTCGAAGATCACGCCCTGGCCGCGTTCACCCGGGGTGACCGTGACCTTCACGCGGCCGAACTGGCCCGAGCCGCCCGACTGCTTCTTGTGGGTGTAATCGACTTCGACTTCGCGGGCGAGGTATTCGCGGTAGGCCACCTGCGGCGCGCCGACATTGGCTTCGACCTTGAACTCGCGGCGCATGCGATCGACGATGATGTCGAGGTGGAGTTCGCCCATGCCCTTGATGATCGTCTGACCGCTTTCGTGGTCGGTCGACACGCGGAACGAGGGGTCTTCCTGCGCCAGACGATTGAGCGCGATGCCCATCTTTTCCTGGTCGGCCTTGGTCTTGGGTTCCACCGAAAGCTCGATCACGGGCTCGGGGAATTCCATGCGCTCGAGGATGATCGGCTTGGACGCATCGCACAGGGTGTCCCCGGTGGTGGTGTCCTTCATGCCGGCCAGCGCGACGATGTCGCCGGCAAACGCCTCATCGATGTCCTCGCGGTTGTTCGAGTGCATCAGCAGCATGCGGCCGATCTTTTCCTTCTTGTCCTTCACCGAGTTCAGGACCTGGCCCTTGGTGAGCTTGCCCGAATAGATGCGGGTGAAGGTCAGCGAGCCGACGAAGGGGTCGTTCATGATCTTGAACGCCAGCGCCGCGAAGGGCGCATCGTCGCTCGAAGGACGCTCGTCTTCCTGATCGCTGTCGGGCAGCACGCCCTTGATCGGCGGAATGTCGAGCGGCGACGGCATGTAGTCGACCACGGCGTCGAGCAGGGGCTGCACGCCCTTGTTCTTGAACGCCGAGCCGCAGGTCACCGGCACGAAGGCGCGCGCGATGGTGCCCTGACGGATCAGCTTCTTGATCGTCGGGACATCGGGCTCGTTGCCTTCGAGATAGGCTTCCATGATCTCGTCGTCCTGCTCGACGACGAGCTCGATCAGGCGCTCGCGATATTCGGCGGCCTTGTCGGCGAGGTCAGCGGGGATTTCGATGAACTCGTACTTCGCGCCGAGGCTCTCGTCCTTCCAGACGATGCCGCGGTTGTTGACGAGGTCGACCACGCCCTGCAGCTGGCTCTCAGCTCCGATCGGGAGATAGAGAACAAGCGGCTTGGCACCCAGACGATCGATGATCGACTGGACGCAGTAGTAGAAATCCGCGCCGGTGCGGTCGAGCTTGTTGATGAAGCACATGCGGGGGACGCCGTACTTGTCGGCCTGACGCCAAACAGTTTCGGACTGCGGCTCCACGCCGGCCACGCCGTCGAACACCGCGACGGCACCGTCCAACACGCGCAGCGAGCGTTCAACTTCGATGGTGAAGTCGACGTGGCCGGGGGTGTCGATGATGTTGATGCGGTGCTTGGGCTGGCCCTCACGCAGCGCGTCGGGATCGCTCATCGGGTCCATCGAGGAATCTTCGGCGGTCCAGAAGGTCGTGGTCGCCGCCGAGGTGATGGTGATGCCGCGCTCCTGCTCCTGCTCCATCCAGTCCATCGTCGCGGCACCATCGTGCACTTCGCCGATCTTGTAGGACTTGCCGGTGTAGTAGAGAATACGCTCGGTCGTGGTGGTCTTGCCGGCATCGATGTGCGCCATGATGCCGATATTGCGATAGCGCTCCAGCGGATACTCGCGGGCCATATCAGGTTCCTTAGGTATGAGAGGGCCGCCGGGGTGCGGCACGGCCCCATATAGGGAAGATTGTGACAGCCGGAAGACCCCGTCCCCCGGCTGCCCACAATCCGCGAGGGTTTACCAGCGGTAGTGCGAGAACGCGCGGTTCGCATCCGCCATGCGGTGCGTGTCTTCGCGCTTCTTCACCGCGTTGCCGCGGTTGTTCGCCGCATCGAGCAGCTCGCCCGACAGACGCGCGGCCATGGTGGTTTCCGGACGACCGCGCGCGGCATTGATCAGCCAGCGGATCGCGAGCGCCTGGGCACGCTCGGGGCGAACCTCGACCGGCACCTGATAGGTCGCACCACCGACACGGCGGCTGCGCACTTCGACCTGCGGCTTCACGTTGTTCAGCGCATCGTGGAACAGCTGGATGGGATCGGCCTTGGCCTTGGCTTCGACCGTGGCGAGCGCGCCATAGACGATCTTTTCGGCAACAGCCTTCTTACCGTCGAGCATGAGGTTGTTCATGAACTTCGACAGGATCTGATCCCCGTACTGGGGATCGGGCAGGATGACCCGCTTTTCGGGACGACGACGACGTGACATATCTGAAAACTCCTTCGGAGTGGTCGCTCACCTCCGTGAGCGCCCTGCGGCTCCGGCCCGCTCCGTTCTCCGGCCCTTTGGCCGGCCACCCAAATGCCTACCTCGTTAGGGTAGCCGGGTGGGGGAACGTGCCGAACCCGCGCCTGAACCTTACTTGGGCCGCTTGGCGCCGTACTTCGAGCGCGACTGCTTGCGGTCCTTCACGCCCTGCGTGTCGAGGACGCCGCGCAGCACGTGATAGCGCACGCCCGGAAGGTCGCGCACACGCCCGCCGCGGATCAGCACAACGGAGTGCTCCTGCAGGTTGTGGCCTTCGCCCGGGATGTAGCTGATGACTTCGCGCTGGTTGGTGAGGCGGACCTTGGCCACCTTGCGCAGCGCCGAGTTCGGCTTCTTCGGGGTCGTCGTGTAGACGCGGGTGCAGACACCGCGCTTCTGCGGGTTCTGTTCCATCGCAGGGACCTTGCTCTTGGCCTTCTGCGGAACGCGGCCCTTGCGGACCAGCTGGTTGATCGTCGGCATTAAGTTCTCACTTCACCAGGTTGATGGTGAGCACGGGTGCCGGACGATGGGGGAGAGAGTGCGTTGGCCTCAGCCGTCATCCCGGACTTGATCCGGGACCGCTCGCCGCCAGCACATTGCCAGCGGGAAAGAACCGGCCGAAGCCGGCATGACGTCCAAGCCGAAACGCTCCACCCACATGGTCAGGCCCTTCGGCCACCGGGTTACTTTGACGGCTGCCCCTCTGCTGGAGAGAGACGAGGCCGCCAATGTTCAGCTCGCTTTCCGAGGGAGACCCCCGAAAGGATGCGCGCCCTTAGGCGGGTTTGGGCGGGGGGTCAAGGGTGTGGGCAATTAGGGCACGACAGTTGCGGGAACGGCCAGAAAGAGCAATTCTGCAAGCATGCTTTACGGCTTTGATATCTCTCGGTTCCGAAACTTTGGCTCAGAACCAGACCTCGTTGGGCCCCTCGGGAAAATTAACGTCTTCATTGGCGCCAACAATTCAGGAAAATCGAACATCCTACGGTATGTCAGAGATTTTCTGGTGCCCACGCTAAACGTGCAGAGAGGATCTCCGCCATCTCTCAGCGCGGTAAATCGCCCACTTCTATATGACGGCGAAGCGACCCATTTCAGTCTTCTCGTTCCATTGGAAGAAGGATTTCTCGTTAACCGATTTCCGTTTTCAAGGCCATTCCAAAAGGATGAGATGCTTTCGTTTTTTCGAAGTTTGCCAAACTGTATTGGCGGAGAATACCTAAGAATTTCTCTTACTGTGTCCGCAGATAGTGGGAGAAAGGTATTCGTCCCCAATCAGGATTTATCGGAAATCGATGCGAATCAGGCTCAGGCGATCGCTCATTCCATTAACAAAAATCGAGGAAGTCTATCTGACATAATGGCGGAAGTATTTTCCGCAATATATGAAAACTACAAATTGCAATCTGAAACAAAGTACGTTCCTGCTTTCAGGCAGGTAAAAACTAAGTTGCGTGAGTTCTCATCAGAATACGAAACTTTAACCGGGTCAGATCATATCACGAACGATTTGATAAAATTCTCAAATCCAACATATGAAAATCAAGACCAGAAAAAAATATTCGCGAAACTTACGCATTTTATTCGCGAGATAACCCAAATATCAGATCTCGAAATCGAGATCCCTCACGACCTCTCGACGATAAACGTCTCGGCCAATGGCATCTTGCGGCCCCTAGAAGCGCTCGGCTCGGGCGTCCATGAGCTATTCATGTTGGCCGCAGAGATCATCCTAAACCAAGGTAAAATCGTTCTCTTGGAGGAACCCGAGACTCATTTGCATCCCGAGTTTCAGAGGAAGTTAATGCACTTCTTAACGAACGAGGTCGATGGACAATTTTTTATAACTACTCACTCTCCGGTTATAATTGATACGCCGAACGCGAAAGTTTTTGGCGTTTCAGCAATCGATGGGTCAGCAAGGGTTTACCCCCTTCTTACCAATCAGGAAAGACGACAAGCCTGTCGTGAACTTGGATATCGTGCAAGTGACCTTTTGCAATCAAATTGCATTGTCTGGGTTGAAGGCCCCTCTGATCGCATATACTTGAAACATTGGATAACACAAAAAGATCCATCCCTTCGCGAAGGCATTGAATACAGTATAATGTTTTATGGCGGGCGACTTCTCAGTCACCTTACGGTCGATGACGATCAAGTTAACGACTTTATACAACTTTTACCGATTAACCGATCGGTTGCCATTCTTATTGACAGCGACCTGGGTGCAGCGGGACAGTCACTTCGGACCACGAAGACCCGAGTTGAGTCAGAGGTAAACAGGATTGGAGGCTACTCGTGGGTGACAGATGGTCGAGAGATCGAGAATTATGTTTCCTACGACATTCGTGAAATGGCAGTTAAAGAAGTACACCGAAATTGCGATCGATTATCGGGCGCTCGCCATAAATTCGGCAAACCTCTTGAATATCGTAAAACAGATGGAAAAGTGCAGGCAGATGGATTTGATAAGCTTGCAATCGCGAAAGCGGTAACCAAGAATCCTGTTGACTGGTCGGTGTTGGATCTTGACCAGAGGGTGACCGCGCTCGTCAATTTTATCCGCAGCCAGAATTAACGTCATTCCACCACAATTTATCTTGCACGCCCTCCCGTCTCTCCGGGTCACCGTCTGCAACCCTGCCGAGAACCGGCGCGCCCGGCTCCGCCCGCTGTTCTACACTAGCGAGAGCGCTCTGCGCGCGCTCGCTTTTGCCACCGGCAGGGCGGGGTTGGACGCGGGGGTGGTGGCTCCCCATTCTCGTCATTGCGAGCCGAAGGCGTGGCAATCCATGACCTGTCCTCGCCCCATACCGCGACCTCGGTCCATGGATTGCCGCGGCCCTTGCGGGCCTCGCAATGACGCGGTGCAGGAGGTGGCGCGCGCTGCCTTCTTTGCGTCCTCGCGTCTTTGCGTGAACCCGAAGAAAGCGGGGCCCCGGATCAAGTCCGGGGAGACGAAGGGGGGTTGGACGCTGGCGTTGTGGCTCCGCGAGTCTTTTGTTTTCGCCCTCAGGCGCCGGGCGCGGGCCGTCCGGCCCGCTTGGCTACGCGCCATAAGGCGCGGCGGCCGGTCGGCCTTGCGGCGCTCCGCGCCGGTTCATCGCCACACGCGGTGTTAGTGGCTCCGCGCCCACCCCTAGCCCCTCCCGTGAACGGGAGGGGGATTTGTGGCGTTGATCGTCCCTCCCGCTTGCGGGAGGGGAGCGAGACTTGCCAGCTTGCTGGCTAGTCGCAGCGGGGTGGGCCTCCTCGGCCTTGTGGCTCCGCCCCACCCTCGCGCGAGCGGGAGGGGCGATTAGGTTTTCCTACTCCCCCGAAACCTGCAATCTCCCCCTGCGTCATGAGACAGCGTACCCCCTCCCCCGCCCCGCCGCCCCGCGACACGCTGCTCGTCAACAAGCGCAGGCACACGCGGCAGGCGACCTCGCGGGTGGCGTTTGCGGAGATGCTCATTCCCGACGATGATCCGCTGCTCGACTTCCGGCCCTATTGCCACAGGCGGCCGCGGAGCAATTCGATCACGCCGGAGGTCCAGCGCGCCTTCATCTATCAGCTGGCGATGACGGGCATCGTCAAGCAGGCGGCGACCAAGGTCGGCAAGAGCATCGAGGCGCTCTACAAGCTGCGCGAGCGGCCGGGGGCGGAGGATTTCCGGCGGGCGTGGGACGCGGCGCTCGAATGGGGGCGGCTGCGGCTTGAGGATTGCGCGATGGAGCGGGCGATCCACCAGGGCGCGCACAACCCGCGCGCCAATTCGATGATCTGCTGGGTGCTCGAGCACCGCTCGCGCTTTATGGTCGACAGCCGGGAGGTGAAGCGCGGCCACTGGCTGTGGGAGCGGGTCCACCACGAGATCACCGGGCGGTGGCCGAATGATGATGCGGAAGCGGAGGCGTAACCCTCAGCCGGCGAGGTAGGCGACCAGCGCCTTGACCTTCTTCGAGCGCCATTGCGGCGCAGGGGCGAGGAGCCAGTAGGCGCGCTGGGCGGGCTCGGGCTCGGTGAGCGCGGTGAGGCGGGTTTGCGCGATCGCCGCCTCGGCCAGCGCCAGCGGGAGGATCGTGCGGCCCATTCCGGCGAGCGCCGAGGCGAGCGCCTGTCCGGGCGATCCGGCGCGGATGCAGGGGTTCACGCCATCGGGCAGCGGCATCCCCGGCCAGTCGATCCAGGCATCGCGATATTCGGGCGCGGCGACGGTCACGCGCATGGCAGGCGCGAGCTGCACCCCCTGCCAGTCGCCCGGCCCGTCGACCAGCCGGATCGCGAGATCGAGGTTCGCCTCGGTGAAGTCGGCGTGTTCGTCGGGCGCGAGGATATATTGCACCCCCGGCGTCCCCGCCTGGAACACGGCAAGGCGCGGGGCGAGCCATTCGGCGAAGAATTCGCGCGGGGTGGCGATGGTGTAGCGATCGGACGCCTGCCCCGCCTGCATCGCGGCGACGCTTTCCTCGAACCTGAGGAACCCCTCTCGCAAGGGATCAAGCCCCGCCTCGCCCTCGGGCGTGAGTTCCAGCCCCTTGGAGGTGCGGCGGAACAGGACGACGCCCAGCACATCCTCGAGCGCGCGGATCTGCTGGCCGACCGCGGCCGGGGTCACCGCCAGCTCGTCCGCAGCGCGGGTGAAGGAGAGGTGCCGCGCGGCGGCATCGAACACGCGCAGGGCGTTGAGGGGCAAGTGGGTGCGCTTCACGGCGCGTGAATTAGGCGCGCCAGCCGCTTACCGCAAGGGTCAGCGCGGCGTGCGGCCCTCGGCGGTCTCAGGCGCGGCGAGCGGGAAGAAGGGGATGCGCACTTCGGCCGGCGAGCCATCGGCACGCTCGAAAGTGTAGAAGCCCTCCATCGAGCCGAACGGCGTCGTCAGCGGGCAGCCCGAGACGTAGTCGTGGCTCTGGCCCGGAGCGAGCAGCGGCTGTTCGCCGACCACACCCTCGCCATCGACATGGTTCACCATCCCGCGCCCGTCGGTGATCCGCCAGTGCCGGGTGCGCAGGCGCAGCGGCTCGTGCGAGGCGTTCTCGATGCGGATGTGATAGACCCAGAACCACTTGCCCGCCTCGGGATGCGACTGCTCCGGCAGGTAGTTGACGGCGACCCTCACGGTGACCCCGTCGGTGGTGGCGGCGTGCTGGAAGAACTCTTTCATGACGCCTCCAAGGTTAGCGATTCTTTATGCGCTCACAAGAGGGGCAACGCGCTTAACCCCGCCTGTATCCCGCGCCTCATGCGGATTTCATGGTGGGCGCGCCGAAGCGCTGCGCCTATGCGTCGTTCGGACAAGGAGCGCAGGGCACGATGAGCGGAAACGGAAGCGGCCGATTTTCACGGCGCGGGGCATTGGGCGCGCTGGGTGCAGGCGCGCTGGCGGGCTGGCTTGGCGCCTGCACACCGCGAAGCCTTGCCGAGCCCCCTTCCCCGCTCGCCCTTCCCCACGACCCTGCGGCTACCGCAAGGCCCGATCTGGTCGACCTTGCCCGGCACGACCCGCGCCTGAAGCTCGACATCCGCTATGCAACGCCCGCCAATTTCATGGGCCGCACGCTCTATCCCGTCGCCCGCGCGGTCGCCCAGCGCCCGGTCGCCGAGGCGCTGTCCAAGGTGCAGACCCGCGCCGAGGCCGCCGGCTATGGCCTCCTCATCTTCGACGCCTATCGCCCGTGGCGGATCACGAAAATGATGTGGGAGGAAACCCCGCCCGAGAGCCGCGAATTCGTCGCCAACCCTGCGACCGGATCGCGCCACAACAGGGGCTGCTCGATCGACCTCAGCCTGCACCGCAATGGCGTGGAAGTGCCCATGCCCAGCCCCTATGATGACTTCACCCCGGCCGCCTACCGCTCCAACACCGCCGCCCCGCCAGAGGCGCTGGCCGCCAGCCGGATGCTGGAGGAATGGATGGTCGCCGAGGGCTTTATCCCCCTCCCCAACGAATGGTGGCATTACGACTGGGCCGAGTGGCGGCGCTATCCGATCATGGACACAGCGCTTGAGGATGTGACAGCGGGGTGAGGTGAGCCGGCGGTTCAGCTCGCCAGACCCACAGCCAAGCCGCCCAGCCCCGCAACCGCCAGCACGCGCAGCACCGACCACTTCAATCCAAACGCGAGCACGCCCGCGATCCCTGCCAGCAGCCCGGCGCGCCAATCGAAGCTCGCCGGATCGGGCCAGTAGAGCCGCAAGGGGCCGAACTGCCGCTGGCCGACGTCGGCAAACAGCACGTGCAGCGCAAACCATGCGGTGAGGTTGGCGATCACGCCCACCACCGCCGCCGTCACCGCCGCCAGCCCGCCTTTCAGCCTTACCGCCTGCCCCAGCCGGTCGATCCACGGCGCAAAGGCAAAGATCCACGCAAAGCACGGGGCGAAGGTCACCCAGGTCGTGAGGCCCGCCCCCAGCAAGCCCGCCACCAGCGGCGAGAACGGCTCGGGCGCTCGGAAGGCGGCAAGGTAGCCGACGAACTGCGTCACCAGGATCAGCGGCCCCGGCGTGGTTTCGGCCAGCCCCAGACCATCGGCCATCTCGCCCGGACGCAGCCAGCCGAAGCCCTGCACGGCCTCCTGCGCCATATAGGCGAGCACCGCATAGGCGCCGCCAAAGGTGACGACCGCCAGCTGCGAGAAGAACGCGCCGATCTCCCACAGCACATGATCCTGCCCCAGCGTGACCGCGATCAGCGCCATCGGCGCGGCCCAGACCGCGCCCCACACGGCGAGCGAAAGGAACGTGCTGCGCCATGGCCGGCCGGGCACAGAAGCGCTGGCGGCGGCAGGCTTGATGGCGAGAAGATCGGGACGCACGGCCGCAACCGCCATGCCGATCACGCCTGCGCCCAGCACGATCAGGGGAAAGGGCAGATCGAACAGGAACAATCCGGCAAAGGCCGCCGCCGCCAGCGCGCGCTTCAGCCCGGTATCGAGCGCCCGCCCCGCGATCCGCAGCAGCGCCTGCACCACTATCGCAAGCACCGCCGCCTTCACGCCCAGAAACAGCGCCGCGACCCATGCCAGATTGGCGGCAATGGCATAAAGCACCGACAGCGCCAGAATGATGAGCGCGCCGGGGATGACGAACAGCAATCCTGCTGCCAGCCCCCCGCGCCAGCCATGCAGCCGCCAGCCGATCCAGGTGGCCAGCTGCTGGGCTTCAGGGCCGGGGAGCAGGTGGCAGAAATTGAGCGCGTGGAGGAAATCCTCCTCCGCGATCCATTGGCGTTCATCCACCAGCTCGCGGTGCATGAGCGCAATCTGCCCGGCAGGCCCGCCAAAACTCAGCAAGCCGATCCGGGTGAAGGCCCGCAGAAGATCAGGAAAGGTTACAGAAGGGGGAGAAGCCAGAGATGCCAATTCAACCTCGCACAATGCACCCTGCCGACACCGGCAAGGCTACGAGGCAACGCTTGGGCTTGTCTCGGCCTGGACGGGAGGTTGCTTTACCCCGTGCGCGCGATTTCTAGAAGGCCGGGCCAGCGCCAGCAAGAGCAAATCCGGCGCGCGGCGCGGCGGGCCTTACTCCGCTGCCGTTGCCGCCTCTGCCGGTGACGGTTCGGCAGGGTCGGCAGAATCGGCAGGGTTGTGCTGGCGCAGGAACTGGTCGAGCGCGTCGTACCAGCGCTTCTCGTTGGCGGCGAGGGAGAAGCCGTGTCCCTCACCTTCGATCACCAGCGTCGTCAGCGGTGCGCCGCTCGCGCGGGCAGCCTTCTCCATGTCGACATATTGTTCGATCGGCACATTGTCATCGAGCGTGCCGTGCGCCAGCAGCACCGGGCGCGACAGGCTCGCCGCGCGGCGCATGGGCGAGACGTCCTTGAGATCGAGCTCCTCCTCGCCTTCGATCTGCGCCGTCCAGCGCTTGCCTGCACTGCGGGTCAGCACCCGGCGATCATAGCGCAGCATCTTGTCCCAATCGGTCACCCCTGCCCAGCTGGCGGCGCAGCGATAGCGTTCAGGGTTGCGCAGCACCGCCCACAAGGCGGCGTAGCCCCCGTAGGAGCCGCCCACCACGCAGACCCGCGCCGGATCGGCCAGCCCTTCGCCCACGGCCCAGTCCATCGCATCGTCGAGATCATCCTGCATCCCGCGGCCGACCTGGCCATTGCCGAGGTTGTAGAACGCCTCGCCATATCCGCCTGATCCGCGGAAATTGGGCTGCAAGACGGCATAGCCGCGATTGGCGAGCAATTGTACCTGATCGTCGTAACGCAGCGAATCGCGAATGCCGAAAGGCCCGCCGTGCGGCATGATGATGAGCGGCAGGTTCTTCGCCTCGCGCCCGCGCGGGAGGGTGACATAGGCCCGGATCGGGGTGCCGTCGCGCGCGATGTAGGTGATCGGCTGGGGCTTGGCGAGCACCCGGAAATCGAGCGCCGGACGAGTCTGAAGCATCTCCTTCAGGGACTGCGCCTCGGCATCGTAGAAGTAGAGCACGCCCGGGTCATCCTCGGCCCCGGCCCGTACCAGCATTCGCTTGCCGCTGTCGGACCTTGCGGAGATCCACAGGTCAGCCGCACCGGTCGCCTGGCGCAGCTTGTCGTAGCTGTCGCGGTAGCTCTGATCGAGCCACACCACCTGCTCGCGGTCATCGGTGTAGAAGGCAGCGATGGGCTTGCCGTCCTCGATCCAGACATCATCGACATCCCATTGGGGGTGTTCGTAGATCGTCTCGGTGACTTCGCGGGTGAGATAATCGAATACCCTCAGCCCGACGCGGCCATTATCGCCCTCGTCGAGCACATAGCCCTTGCCCGTGCCGCTGATGATCGCGAGCGCATCGAAGTAGCTGTCGGTCTTGCCCGGTCTGATCCGGGCGATCGGCTTGAAGCTGTCGGCCTCGCTGGCGCGGTACTGGATCTGCCACGCCCCTTGGCGCCAGCCCATGCCGACCCGCACGACGCCCGCATCATCGGCAATCCACTGGGTGATGCCGACCTTGGGTTCGATCACCTTGGTCACCGCGCCGCCGGGCTTCAGTTCGTAGCGGAACACGCTGGGCTGCCACAGCCGCCCATCGCCGCGGTGGGCAATGAGTGCTGTCTCGCCATCCGGGGCGACGTGCAGCACCTTGCCGCCATTGAGGCCGCGGGCATTCTCGACCAGGAACTCGGCCTTGCCCTCGCGCGGATGGGCCAGCATCAGGCGGTTCATCGGCAGGATGTATCCGCCCGCAGTCAGCACGCGCGCATAGGTATTGATCAGCATCCGGTCAGGGCTGATCCAGCGCGTCCAGTCGACATGGGTGCCATCGCCGAACACAATCGCGTTGATCGGCTGACCGGTGTCCGACGAGACCACCACCAGCCGCGTGCGGCCCTTGGACATCGGCTGGAGATAGGACATCGCCGTGCCATCGGGCGAGAGCGACTCCCCCCAGAAGGCGCGGCGCTCGGCGAAAACGTCAGTGGCGATGATCGGCGGCACCAGTGCATCGGGCGCAGGCGCGAGATCGGCAAGCCGGGTGGTGGCGGGCGCGGGCGCGGATGCCGCTGCGGGGGCAGGCGCGGCTTCCTGCGGCGGCCCCTCGTCCTGCGCGGCGAGCGCTCCTGCCGCAAGCGTCAGGCCAGCGCCAAGCGCGAGCGCCGCCAACCGGCTCGGCAAGCTGTTGCGCCGGATCATTGCTGCCCTCTCCACCGCTCAGGATCCCGTGCGCGCTGCGACAGCCACCGGTGCCGGGTCGGCCGGATTGTGCTTGTCGAGGAAGGCCTCCAGCGCGTCATACCAGCGCTGTTCGTTCTCGGCCTTGGAAAAGCCGTGGCCTTCGTCCTTGATCACCAGCGTGTCGGGCTTCACGGGCGCGGAGCGGGTGGCTTTCTCGAACAGGTTGTACTGGCTGAAGGGCACCACCACGTCCTTGGTGCCATGCGCCAGCAGCAGCGGGCGCGAGAGGGTTTCGGCGCGGGCGACGGGGGAGACGGTCTTGACCTCGGTCACGCCCGCCCCGCGCACCCGGTCCTTCCAGCGCTTGAACCCGCCGCGGGTGAAGGATTGCCCGTCATAGCGCAGCTGCTTTTCCAGATCGGTCACGCCCGCCCAGCTGGCGGCGCAGCGGTAGCGTTCGGGATTGCGCAGCACGGCCCACATCGCCGCATAGCCGCCATAGGAACTGCCCACGACGCACACCCGCGCAGGGTCTGCCAGCCCCTCCTTCACCGCCCAGTCCATCGCGTCGTCGAGATCGTCCTGCATCTTGCGCCCGATCTGCCCGGTGCCCAGCTCGAAGAAGGCATCGCCATAGCCGCCCGAGCCGCGGAAATTGGGTTGCAGCACGGCATAGCCGCGATTGGCGAGCAGCTGCACCTCGTCGTTATATTCAAGCTTGTCGCGGATGCCGTAAGGCCCGCCGTGGGGCATGATGATGAGCGGCAGCCCCTTGGCCGCGCGCCCGCGCGGCAGGGTGAGATAGCCGCGGATCACGGTGCCATCGCGCGCGGTGTATTGCATTGGCCTCGGCCGGGCGAGCGCGTTGAAATCGAGCGCGGGGCGCAGCTGCGAGACTTCCTCCATCCGTCGCGCGGCAGGTTCAAACAGGTAGAGCACGCCCGGATCGGCCTCGTTCCCGGCATAGACCAGCATCCGCGCGCCATCCTTGGCGCGGCTGGGCACCCACACCTCGACATCGCCCAAGGCCTTCTTCATGCGCGCGTGCTGCTTGGCGGCGGCCTCGTCGAAGTAATGCACCTCGTCGCGGTCGGCGGTGTAGTAGGCGGCATAGAGCTTGCCGTCCTTGAGGGTCACGCGGTCGATGTCCCATTCGGGATGTTCATAGATCGTCTCGACCGTCTCGCGCGTGGCGAAGTTGAAGCGCCTGAGGCCGACCCGCCCGCTTTCCCCTTCGGACAGGACATAGCCTTCGTCCGAGCCGTTGAGGATTTGCAGCGCGTCCCAATAGCCTTCGGTCTTCTCGCCCTCCTTCAGCCGGGCGATCAGTTCCAGTTTGCCGCCGGGCTGCGAGCGGTAGAAAATCTTGAGCCGCCCGTCCTTCCAGCCGGTGCCCATGCGGACATTGCCCTCGTCGTCCGCCGTCCAGTTCCACACCCCGTCGCGCGGGGGCTCGACCGTGGTGACCTTGCCGTTCGCCACCAGATCGTGACGCATCACCGAAGGGTAATCGTAGATCGACTTCTGGATCGCGACGAGCATATAGCTGCCGTCCTCGGCGACGTGAATCACATTGTCGCCCTGCACCACGTCCGAACGGTTGAACATCGGCGACATGGTGCCGCTCGACAGTTCGATCAGAACCAGCCGGGTGTAGCGCACATCCTCGCCGAAAAACGTGCCTGCGCGCGACAGCGACAGCAGGATCTTGTCGTCAGTGACCCAGCGATACCATTCGAACTGGTCGTCGGGATCGGTGGTGAAGGCGCGGATGATCTTCTTGTCATCGACCCCGGTGACAAGGAACTGCGCGATCCCCTCGCGGCGGCGCATGAAGGACAGCATCGCCCCATTGGGCGAAAGCTGCGCGTCCCAGAAGGCCGACCGGCCAGCGAAGTGGGCGGTGGGGATTTCGGGCGGAGCGGTATCGGTGGTGGCGGTTTGGGTGGGGGCTGGCGCAGGTGCGGCGGCCTCCTGCGCTGCCGCCGGCGTGCCCGCCAGCGCCAGGCCGAAGCACATGACCAGCTGCGGCCCCCAACCGGCCAGCGCCCGTGCATAAGATTTCACATCGACCCCCGTGCTTCCCTGATTCGCCAAGCCTATGATTTGGCGCTGGAATGGCAAGGGGCTTGCGATGGATCGCCGCGCGGACGGTCAACCCTTGGCGAGCAGTTCCTCGATCTGGCCGAGGCGTTCCTTGCCGAAGAAGATTTCGCCCTCGCCCCCCGAACCCTTCGACGCGCCCACGAACATCGTCGGGATCCCGAAAGCCCCGCGCGCGACCACGGCATCGGTGTTGGCGGCAAGGCCTTGCTTGACCGCGTCGGTCTGTGCGCGGGCGAAGAGGTCGGCGGCATCGAAGCCCGCTTCCGCCAGCACCGCGCCGATCGCCTCGGGCGAGGCGATGTCCAGTCCGTCTTCCCAGATCGGGCGCAGCAGGCCTTCTGCAAACTGCACCCCGCGTCCGTCCTGATCGGCGGCGTAGAGCATCCGCTGGAGCAGGATCGAATTGAAGGGGAATTGCGGATGCAGGCGATAGCGGGTGAGGCCGTGCTTCGCGATGAAACGCTGCATTTCCAGCATCGCGTATTCGTTCTTGCCCTTGACCTCGGCGTCACGGATCATCGGCGGGGCATTGCCGGTGAGCTTGTGCATCCCGCCGAGGAAGACGGGGATCACGTCGAGTTCGGCCTCATAGCGATCAAGCAGTTCGCGCAGCGGCCACCAGATCAGGTAGGCATTGGGGCTGACGAAATCGAAGACGAGTTCAACGCGTTTGGTCATTCCATCATGTCTCCTGCATGGCAGCTCAGCGCGATCAGGCCCCGTCGGGCCCTCAACGCCGAATTGTCGTAGGTCGCCATTTCAAAGCGGGTGTTCCGGCTGGCCGGTTCGATCTTGCAGCGCTGCGCCTCAGCGAATCGCTCCACGGCGGCGCGATCACCGCCCGGTGCCAATATGAGTGTCACGCCGTCATTGACGCAGCAACCCACGATTCCAGCGCGCATTTCCTCGGCGAAAACAAGCGCGACGTCGTAGCCGAGGAAGCGCAAGGGGCGGCGCGGGGTGATCCAGCCGAAATGGTCGACCTGGCCGTCGAAGCCAGCGCCCGCCAGCCCGGCGTTCCGCAGTGGCGCGAACACATCGTCGGGGCGGGCCGAAGTCGCTTCGGGGTCGTCGCTGCCGAGGCTGCGGGCAACAGCGGTGACGGCATCAGCGAAGGCCTGTTCGGTCGGCGTTGCCTCTTCATCGCGGCCCAGCGAGGCCGCGGCAGATGCAACGCTAGGAGAGGGGGAAGGCATGGCGGCAGGTTCTGACGGTTCGGCGGCGCGATAAACCGCGTTCCCGCACCCCGCTGGCGCCAGCGCAATGAGCGCCAATAAGAGAGTCCGCCCCCCAGTCACATCCCCGCCGCCGCGAGCGCCTGGTCCATGTCTTCGGTGAGGTCCTCGATGTCCTCAAGGCCCACATTGATGCGCAGCAGGCCTTCGGTCACGCCCATCGCCTTGCGCGCATCGTCGGTCAGGCCGGCGTGGGTGGTCGAGGCCGGGTGGCACATCAGACTGCGCGCATCGCCGATATTGTTCGAGATATCGACCAGCTTGAGCGCATCGAGGATCGCAAAGGCCCGCGCGCGGGTGCCGACATCGAGCGCGAAGATCGGACCCGTAGCGTCCATTTGCGAGATCGCGAGATTGTGCTGCGGGTGGCTCGGCAGGCCGGGGTGGAGCAGATGGCCGCCCGCCGCTTGCACCCGCGGTTCGAGGAACTGGCCGAGCGCGACTGCTTGCTCCGACTGCTTGAAGGCGCGCATCGGCAGCGTCTCCAGCCCCTTCAGCACCACCCAGGCGTTGAAGGCCGAAAGCGTCGGGCCGGTGTTGCGCTGGAACGGCATCAACACCTCGTCGATCCACTGCTTGCTCGCACAGATCGCGCCTGCCAGCACGCGGCCCTGCCCGTCCATCAGCTTGGTGGCAGAATAGGCCACCACATCCGCGCCGAACTCCATCGGGCGCTGGAGCACGGGCGAGGCGAAGGCATTGTCGACCACAGAGGTGATCCCGTGCGCGCGGGCGAGGCCGCAAACGTAAGCCAGATCAACCACATCGAGCGTCGGGTTGGCGGGCGTCTCGAAGAAGAACACCTTGGTATTGGGCCGGATCGCGGCTTCCCACGCGGCGTTATCGGCGCTGTCGATCACGGTGGTCTCGATCCCGAACTTCGGCAGCAGGGTATCGACCAGCCAGCGGCACGAGCCAAACGCGGCGCGCGCGGCAACGACATGATCGCCCGCCGAAAGCTGGCACAAGAGCGCCGCCGTCATCGCCGCCATCCCGCTCGCCTGCGTGCGGCAGGCTTCCGCCCCCTCGATCAGCGCGATACGTTCTTCCAGCATCGCCACCGTCGGGTTCTGGAGGCGCGAATAGGTCATCCCCTCGGCCTCGCCCGCGAAGCGTGCGGCGACCGTCGCCGCATCGTCATAGGTATAGCCCGAAGAGAGGAACAGCGCCTCGCTGGTCTCCCCATGTTCGGAGCGCCAGGTGCCGCCGCGCAGCGCGCGGGTTGCGGGGCGCCAGTTCTTTGTGGCGGCGCGGTCCATGCCGGTGGTCTTCTTCATGGGGCGCGTCTCTAGGACGGGGCGCGCCCGCCCGCAAGCAGACCTGCTTCGATTCCGTCACGCGCCACATCGGCATGGCCGATTGCCGCCAGCATCAGCGTGCCCTCGATCAGCGTCAGCAGATAGCGCGCGCCGCCTTTGGGGTCAGGATCGCCTTGCGGCATCTGCCCTTCGAGCCAACCGAGCAGTTCGGCCATCATCGCATGGGCGGCCGGACGATAGCCCTCGACCCCGCGCGCTGCACCGGCGACGATTTCCCACCAAAGCTGCATGAAGGGGAGCATATCGGGGCCGCGTGCGTGTTTCAGAATGCGCGCCAGCGCCTGCCCGCGTGTCTGCGGACGCTCGCCCGCCAGCGCGGCATCGAGCGTGCCTGCATAGATGCGCGCAAGATAGGCCAGCAGGTCGGCAATCAGCGCCTCCTTGGTGCCGAAGTGGTAGAGCAGCATCCGGTCGCTCGTCCCCGCCGCCTTGGCCAGAGGACGCAGGCTCGCCCCGCCCAGACCATGCGCAAGGACATGGGCAGCCAGCAGCGGCAGCAGCGTGTCTTTCGACATCGGCAGTCTGGCAGAGGGGCGGCGGGCAGTCTCGCGCATTGCCCTCTTGTAGCGTTCGCTACATCACGCTACAAGCCCGCGTAGCACTCGCTACATATTCAGAGAGAAACCGCCATGCCCGAAAGCCTGACCCCCTTCATTGCGCTTGCCGGTGGCGGGCTGGTGTTTGCCGTTGCCGCGATCCTGTCCATCACCCTGCGCCCGCAAGCGCCGGGCAATGCCGTGCTGGCAGGGGCGCTGGCCGCGGGCTTTGCCGCTTTCACTGCCGTCACCATTGCGAGCGAAGGGGTGATGCCGGTGATCGTCAATCACACCAGCAACCTGTGGGGCGTGCAGGTGTGGTGGGATCTGCTGTTTTCGCTGAGCATCGCTGTCTTCCTGATCCTGCCGCGGGCGCGTGCTGTCGGCATGAACCTGTGGGCGTGGGTGCTGTTGATCCTCGCCACCGCCAGCATTGGCCTGCTTGCGATGGCCGCGCGACTGTTCTGGCTGGAGCGGCAGGCAGGCCCGCGCGCAGACTGATCGCGCTTGCTCTCGGGGCTGTCGCTGCCTAAGCGCGGCCCCGCCATGGCCGAAGCGCAAGCGCCCTCCTCTCCCGCCGCCGCCCCGCCGCCGCCGCGCCCGCGCGATCCGCTGCGGTGGTGTCTCGCGCTGACCGGGCTCTATGCCCTTGTTGCCGGGTGGCGGCTGGCGACCCCGTCGATCCCCTATTTCGACGAGGTGCACTACCTTCCCGCGGCGCGCGAGATTCTCTCGCTGTGGCAGACGGGCGAGGGCGCCTATATCAACCGCGAGCATCCGCTGTTCGCCAAGACGCTGATCGCGGCAGGGCTTGCTCTGCTGGGCGACAATCCGCTGGGCTGGCGGATCATGCCGTGGCTGTGCGGCGTGCTCGCCTTCATCGCCAGCGTTCGCGCGCTGTGGCACGCCAGCCATGATCGCTTCGCCACGCTCGCCTTCGCGGTGCTGCTGGGAACGGGCTTTCCGCTCTTCATCCACACCCGCATCGCAATGCTCGACATCGTGATGGTGACGGCGCTGGCGGTCGCCGCATGGCAGTTCGCGGTTGCCTGCGCCCGGCCAGAGCAAGGCCGCTGGCGGCTGGCGCTGACGGGGATTGCCATCGGGCTGGCGCTGGGGGCGAAGTGGAATGCGATACCCCTCGCGATGGTGCCGGGGCTGACCTTCTTCGCCGCCCGCGCCATGGCCGGACGCCGCCGCCTGCTGCTCAGCCGCCGGGGCGCGCCGGTGCCGGGGGTGACGCTGATCGAGGCCTTCGTGTGGCTCGGCCTGCTGCCGCTGGCGACCTATGCGGCGACCTTTGCGCCGGGATATTGGCTGGCGGAGTATCTCCACCCCTCCCCGCTCGCCGAGCAGGGCTTGATCGCCTTCCACCGCGAAATCTTTGCCTTGCAAAGCCAGCTGATGACCCCGCACCGCTACATGAGCACCTGGCCGCAATGGGTGCTGAATGCGCGCGGGATCTGGTATCTTTATGAACCCGTCGACGGGGCACAGCGCGGGGTGCTGCTGATCGGCAATCCGGTGACGATGCTGCTCGGCCTGCCGGCGCTGGCGTGGTGCCTGCTGCGCGGGGTGTGGGCGAAAGATTGGGCGCGGCTGGCGGCGGCGCTGGGCTATGCCGCCAGCCTCGGCCTGTGGCTGATCGCGCCCAAGCCGGTGCAGTTCTACTACCACTATTTCGCACCGAGCTTCTTCCTGCTGGCGGCGCTGGCGCTGGCGTGCAGCGACCTCAGACGCTGGCGGCGCGGCAAGTGGCTCGCGCTCGGCATCCCGGCGGCATCAGTGGCGGTGTTCGCATGGTTCTTCCCCATCCTCGCCGCCCTGCCGCTCGCCGGGCCGGACAGCTACACCCTGTGGATGTGGTGGGATGGGTGGAGGTGAGGTAGCCTCGTCATTGCGACCCCGGACTTGATCCGGGGGAAGCAATCCATGGACTAAGAACTCAACTCGAAGAACAAATCCCGCCATTCAGGATTAGCCGCCTCGATCAGCGCGATCTTCTTGCCGCGTGAACCGCCCTTGATCTGCTTCTCGCGCATGATGGCGTATTCCATGGTCGAGTGAAGCTCGAACCAGACCAAACGTTTGCAGCCATATCTGCGGGTAAAGCCCTCGACTACACCTTCACGGTGCTGCCAGGCTCGCTTGGGCAAGTCGGAAGTGACGCCGACGTAAATCGTCCCGCTCTTGTGGTTCGCCATGATGTAGACGGCGGGCTGGAAATGCCGGTTCCGGTCCATGGATTGCTTCGCTTCGCTCGCAATGACGAGGGGTCAGAACCTCCCCCACACGAACCGGCTCGACAGGGCGTAGTTCCACACCGATCCCACCACGATCCCCGCCAGCGCAGCGAGCGCCCAGAACAGGCCCTTGCCTTCCAGGAAGGTCGCAATCGCCACGTTGGCAAAGCCGCCCACCGCGCAGGTCGCGATAAAGCCCAGCCAGCCGCGCAGCAGCGCCGCCCAGCCCACCAGCCGCTTGTCGCGATAGGTCAGCCAGTTGTTGAGCCAGAAGTTGAAGCTCATCGCCACCAGCACCGCCGCGGTCTGGGCGATGGCGAAGCGGTGGCCGATGGCGAACAAGAGGCTCGTCAGCACCGCAAAGTGCACCACCACGCCCAGCGCGCCGACGGTGCCGAACAGGGCAAAGCGGGTCGGGATCACCTTGCCGAGCGTCTTGTCATACAGCCCGGCGAGGAAATCGAACAGAATGGCGCGGTCCAGCTTGCTTTCTCCTTCGCGGCGGGCGGCGAAATTGAGCGGAAATTCCCTGACCCGCATGGTCGTGTCCGAGGTTGCCAGCAGGTCGAGCAGGATCTTGAACCCGATCCCCGTCAGCCGCGGCACCAGCGCGCGCGCGGCATTGGCAGGCAGCATGAAATAGCCGCTCATCGGGTCGGTCAGCTCCACGCCGGTGATCTTGCGCGCCAGAGCATTGGCATAGGTCGAGAGCCGCTCGCGTTCGGGCGCGGCCCATTCGGCGGTGCTGGCGCCCTCGGCAAAGCGGCTCGCCACGCAGATGTCTGCCTCGCCCGCCTGCAAGACCGCGAGCATCCCCGGCAGCAGCGCCGGATCGTGCTGGTGGTCGGCGTCCATCACCGCCACATAGGGCGCAGCCGTGGCGCAGAAGCCTTCGATCGCCGCGCTCGCCAGCCCCCGGCGGCCGATCCGCTGGATCACCCGCACCCGCGGATCAGTGAGCGCCAGCGCGCGCGCTTCGTCCGCCGTGCCGTCCTTGCTGTCATCATCGACGATGATGACCTCCCACCGCGCCGCCGACCCGATGGCACGGTCAATCCGCTCCACCAGCGGGGCGAGATTGCCGCGCTCGTTGAGGGTCGGCAGGATGATGGCAAGATCGAGGCTCATGGCGCTTACAGGCGTTCCCGCACCGCAGCGCCGATCGCCGCCGTGCCGTGGCTGCCGCCCAGATCGCCGCCAAGGATGCCGTCAGCCAGCGTCCGCGCGACCGCCGCCTCGACCCGGGCGGCCTCAGCCTCCAGCCCGAAGGAATGGCGCAGCATCATCGCGGCAGAAAGGATCGTTGCCATCGGATTGGCCTTGCCCTGCCCGGCAATGTCGGGCGCGGACCCGTGGATCGGTTCATAGAGACCGAAGGTGCCATGCGCCGTCTCGCGTTCACCCAGCGAGGCCGAAGGGAGCAGGCCGATGGAGCCAACGGCAGCGCTCGCCAGATCGCTCAGAATGTCGCCGAACAGATTGCCGGTCAGCACCACGCCGAAGCGGTCAGGGTGGCTCACCACCTGCATCGCGGCATTATCGACATACATATGATCGAGCGCGACATCGGGGTATTCCGCCGCAACCGCGATCACCACATCGCGCCACAGCTGGCTGGTTTCGAGGACGTTGGCCTTGTCGACGCTGGTAAGCGGCAGGCCCGCTGCCGCCGCCGCGCGGAACGCGACATGGGCGATGCGGCGCACCTCGCTGTCGGCATAGGACATCGCGTCCCACCCCTCGCGCTCGCCGCTGTCGGTGGTGCGCTGGCCTTTCGCACCGAAATAGACATCGCCCGTCAGCTCGCGCACGATCAGCATATCGAGCCCGCCGGCAATGTCGGCGCGCAGGGGAGAGAGGTGTTCCAGCCCCGCAAACACCCGCGCCGGGCGCAGGTTCGCAAACAGGCCGAGGTGCTTCCTGAGACCCAGGATCGCCTGCTCGGGCCGCAGGTGGCGTTCGAGCGCGTCGCAGGTCGGATCGCCCACCGCGCCGAACAGGATCGCATCGGCCGCGCGGGCGAGGCTGAGGGTTTCTTCGGGCAGCGGGTGACCATGCTTGTGATAGGCCGCCCCGCCAACGTCGGCGGCGGTAAGGGCAAGGCCGGGCAGGCCCAGCGCCTCAAGCACCGCCACGGCCTCAGCCGTGACTTCGGGGCCGATCCCGTCGCCGGGCAGGACTGCAATCTTCATACGTGTGGTTCTCTCACCCGATCCGCTGGAGCCGCTCGGTCAGCAGCCGCCGTGCGCCCATAACATCGCGTCTGTCGCCTGCAAGCAGGTAGGTCGAGAGCTGGCGTTCGAGTATCCCCAGCATGGCCAATTGCTGAGGCCAATCCGCAGCCGGAAGCGGTGCCTGTCCGCCATAGCCGAGCTCGCTCAGCAGCAGCGTCTCAAAGGCCGCCAGTCCCCCCACCCAGCCCCGCGCCGATGGGGCAACGGCAATCGCGGCAAGCAGCCCGTCGAGCGCTTCGGCAAGCGCGGGGTAAGGCTGGCGTTCGGGTAGCACGGCGGCCGTGAGTGCGCAGACCCACTGGATCGCGGCGGCAGGAAGCGGCTCGGTCATAAGCGCGGCGCGGGACTGTTCCAGCTCCAGCCGGGCGAAGGGCAATTGCGAACCGGGGCGCCAGGCGAATTCCGCCGCAACCCGGTTGCCCGGGACCATCACCGCGCGCATCTGGCGCCCGCGCCCGCCTGCGACATAGGCCGCGACCAGCCCCTGATCGGCCGTCAGCAGCCGCGCCATCGCCCCCGTCTCGCCCTGCGGACGGCTGGCCAGCAGAATGGCGGAGGCGCGCAGGGTCATGGCTGCGCGCCTCGCGCGTTACTTCTTGGTGGATTTGGCTTCCAGCGCGGCGAGTCGCGCTTCGAGGGCGTCGGCCTGTTCGCGGGCCTTCTGGGCCATCGCCTTGACCGTCTCGAACTCCTCGCGGCTGACGAAGTCGATGCCGCCAAAGGCCTCCCGCATCCGCTCACGCGCGCTTTCGCGGGCTTCGCGGGTCATGCCGGCCATGGTCCCGGCCGCAGAGTTGGCAAGTTTGACGAGGTCGGCGATGATCGGGTTCTGGCTTTGCATTTTTTCTTTTTGGGGGTGCTTGCACCGAAGTGCAAGCACCCTCCTCGCTCATGCGATCTAAAGATCGCGTCGCTGCGGGCGGCCGGTCGGCCTTGCGGACGGGCTTCGCCATGTGTTTCTTGTCTTGCGAAGGCGCATCCGCGCCTTCGTCCTCGGCGCTGTTTCGATCCTTGCAGGATCGAGCGCCTGCGGGCGGCCGGTCGGCCTTGCGGACGGGCTTCGCCGTCCGATCACCGCATTGATAGCCGTCCGGGTTGGCCGCCTTTTTGCCTCGCCCTGCCCGCTTACAACGTCACCGTCATCTCTGCCCCGTCGGCGTTCTGCGGGCCGCCGTCGGGGTTTGCGGCGAGGAACTGGTAGTTGAGCACCAGCGCAAAGCACAGCCACGCCAGATAGGGCAGCAGCAGCAGCCCGGCGCTGCGGCGCACCCGCCACACCAGCGCCAGGGCGATCAGCAGGCTCGCGATGCCGAAGCCCAGAACCATCAGCCCGGCGATCATGTTCTGCATCCCGAAAAAGACCAGCGTCCAGCCCTGCGTGACAATGAAATGCACCGCGAACACCGCCAGCGCGAGACCGCGTCCATGCGCGCCCCAGGCGCTTGCCACCAGCGCCATCGACAGGCCGATCAGCACGAACAGCGTCGTCCAGGCGATCGGAAAGGCGATGGTCGGCGGGAAGATCGCGGGCTTTACCAGCCCGGCAAACCACGGCGTGTCCGGCCCGCCCAATTGCCCGGCGGAAAAGCCGATCAGCAACACCAGCGGCACGGTAAACAGCGCCCAACGGAAAAAACTCGCGCGCAATTGCGCAGGTGAGGCAAGGACGTTCATGGTCTCTCCGTGGGCGACACGCCGACGATCCTATCGGAACTGCCGGAAGCGCGCCATTACCAGAGCCCCCCCGCCAATGCCAAGCGCACCGTCGGATCACGCATGGCGGCTGGCAAGAACCATGGCGCTGCTTGCTCCGCAATGAACCACCTTGACACGCGTTGCCCGCGCCGGCCGGAAAAATTGTGGTGAAAATTGGGCAGACCTGCGCGAAAGCCTTTGGGGTCTGCCAAAACCTCTGCTAGATGCTGCCACATTCCTGCCGTGATTCGAAAGCGCGTTGGCGGTGGGGAGATACGAATAACGCGCTTGTGCTCATTATCGGCCCGCGAGGGCCAAAGGGAACAGAACCATGAAGAAGATCGCTCTCGTCGCCGTCGCCGGCCTCGCTCTCGCCACCGCCGCTTGCTCGAAGCCGGCTGAAGAAGCTGCCACCGAAGCCGACACCAGCGCCGTTGCTGAAGAGCCCATGGCTGCCGAAACCCCGGCTGCTGACGCCACCGCCGCGGCTGAAGAAGCCCCGATGGCTGCCGAAACCCCGGCCGAGTAAGCCTTAACGGCTTTTCGGCCTCGATCTTCGGATCGGGGAACGGAACACGAAAGACCGGTGGCAACCTTCGGGTTGCTGCCGGTTTTTTCTTTTGTCAGCTATCGGCGGGTGGCGCTGATCAGGAATTCGACATTGCCCTGCGGCCCGGTGATCGGGCTGGTGGCGATGCCCTGCACGTCCCAACCAAGCCCTTCGATCCAGCCGCGCACCTCGTCGCACACGCGGCCGTGCAGCGCGGGATCGCGCACCACCCCGCCCTTGCCGACCTCCTCGCGCCCGACTTCGAACTGCGGCTTGATGAGCGCGACCAGCTGGCATTCGGGCGCGGCGAGGCGCAGCGGCACCTCCAGAACCTTGGCGAGGCTGATGAAGCTCGCATCGCACACCACCCAGTTGCACGGGCGGTTGATATGCTCGGGCGTGAGCAGGCGGGCGGAGAGCTGTTCGAGCACCGTCACGCGCGGGTCTTCGCGCAAGCGCCACGCCAGCTGGTTGGTGCCGGAATCGACGCAGAAGACGTGGCTCGCCCCGTGGGTCAGCAGCACATCGGTGAACCCGCCGGTGGATGATCCGATATCCATCGCCACCGCGCCCGCCGGATCGAGGCCGAAGTGCTCGATCGCATGGGCGAGCTTGATCCCGCCCCGGCTGACCCAGGGATGATCGCGCCCGCGCACATCCAGCGCGGCATCCTCGGCGAGCTGATGGCCCGGCTTGTCGATCTTGGTCTCGCCGGCAAACACCAGCCCCGCCATCACCAGCGCCTGCGCCCGCGCGCGGCTTTCAGCCAGCCCGCGCTCGACCAGCAATTGATCGACACGGCGCTTCTGCGCTTTCGGGGGACGAGGCGGATGGTCGGGCATGGGCTTTCCGGGGGTGGACAGGCACGGCCCCTAGCGCGCAAAGTGCGGGGATGAAAGCTGGTCTGCCCTTCCTCGCCCTTACGCTCGCGCTGGCGGCCTGTGTGCCTGCATCAAAGCCGCCTACCGCCGCCCCTGCCCCTGTCGCCCGTCCGGCCCCCACGCCGACACGGCCCGCGCCTGCCACGCCGCTGCCGGTGAGCCCGAGCGTGGGGTGGATGGATGCGGCCCTGACGCCGGGAGCCTGGACTTATCAGGACTTCGGACCGGGCAACGGCAAGCGCGCCTTGTTCAGTTTTGCCGATGGCACGGAGTATTTCGGCCTCGACTGCGTGACCTATCCCAACGGGCCGGAAATTCTGTTCAACCGCACCGGCAGGCCCGCCCGGCCCAATCTGACCATGACCATCCGCACCGAAACGATGGACCGCGCGCTCGCGGCACAGCGGGGGGGCGCGCAGATGACCGCTGTCGCCGTGCCCGCCAACGATCCGCTGCTCGATGCGATGGCGCTCTCCAAGGGGCGCTTTGCCGTGGAGGTCGAGGGGGAGCCGCCGCTCTACCTGCCGAGCTATGCCGAGGTCAGCCGGGTGATCGAGGATTGTCGCTGAGCCTCGTCATTGCGAGGAGCCTCGCAGAGGCGACGCGGCAATCCATGGACTGTCGTTGCACCCAATTGAAACAGCAGTCCATGGATTGCTTCGCCTGCGGCTCGCAATGACGAAGGGGAAACCGATTCCATACATTAATATCCACAGGCTCATCCCCAGCCTGTCCACACCCGCGCCGGAAACGAAAAACGCCCGAGGTTTCCCCCGGGCGGCCAGTCCGCATCCTTTGTGCGGCGAGGCGTGAGTATGACGCCGGAAAAGATTATTTCAAGTCTTGCCTGTGCCCCCGCAATGACTCACATTGCACCCGAGGCCAGCGGCGAACGCGGCTCTCGGCCCCCGGTGAAACGCGGGGTCTGGCTCACAAGCGCGAAAGGAGGTGATCCGATGTCTCATGGTTCAGTAGCGAGGTCGGTGAAGATCCCTACGGAGCATACTCGGTAATCATCCTTCTGAGTAAGGCACCGTGAGCGGCACTTCCGGCCGCTGACCATGTTGAGGGCAGCTTCCCGACGGGCGAAGCTGCCCTTTTCATTTTTTGTTTTTCGAACCTGCCTCCGCAGGTTCGTCCTCGGTGCGTTTCGATCCTTGCAGGATCGAGCACCTGCGGCTCGCGCGCGTGCGCTCGCGGTCGCTGCGCGACCGATGCGCCGCCAAAGAGTAATCTTGCTCTCTCTCCCGCGCAGGATTAGGCGCAATCCATGCAACTCACACGCCTGCCCCACCCCTCGCCCACGCCCGATGCCACCCGTGAAGCCCTGGTCGCCGATCCGGGCTTCGGCACGGTGTTCACCGATCACATGGTGGTGATCGACTATGACGAAGCCTTGGGCGGCTGGCAGAACCCCGTCCTCGGCCCGCGCCAGCCCATCGCGCTCGATCCGGCTGCGAGCGTGCTGCATTACGCGCAGGAGATCTTCGAAGGCCTCAAGGCCTATCGCCACCCCGATGGCGCGCTCGGGCTGTTCCGGCCCGAAGCCAACGCCGCGCGCTTCAACGCCTCGGCCGAGCGGCTCGCCATGCCTGCCCTGCCCGAAGAGCTGTTCCTGGGCGCAATCCGCGCGCTGCTTGAGGTTGACGGCAACTGGTATCCGGCGGTGGACGGCGGCTCGCTCTATCTGCGGCCCTACATGATCGCGACCGAGGCCTTCCTCGGGGTGCGTCCGGCCAAGCAATACAAGTTCATCGTCATCGCAAGTCCGGCCGGCAACTACTTCAAATCAGGCGCCAAGGCGGTGAGCATCTGGATCTCCGACTACACCCGCGCCGCCCCCGGCGGGACGGGTGCGGCCAAGTGCGGGGGGAACTACGCCGCCAGCCTCGTGCCGACAGGGCAGGCCTTCGCCAAGGGCCACGATCAGGTGCTGTTCCTCGACGCGGCCGAACACAAGTGGGTCGAAGAGCTGGGCGGCATGAACCTGTTCTTCGTCTTCGCCGATGGCACCGTCATCACCCCGCCGCTGACCGGCACGATCCTGCCCGGCATCACCCGCAACTCGCTCATCACCCTGCTGAGCGAGCAAGGCCTTACCGTCTCCGAAGCGCCCTATTCGATCGACCAGTGGCGCGATGATGCGGCGAGCGGCCATCTGGTCGAGGTGTTGGCCTGCGGCACAGCGGCGGTCGTCACCGCGGTCGGAAAGGTCGCGGGCGCCGAGGGCGAGTTCACCATCGGCGCAGGCGGCATCGGCCAGACCACGGCGGCTTTGCGCGAAACGCTGGTCGGCATCCAGACCGGCCGTATCGCAGATACCCATGGCTGGGTGACGCGGATCTAGGAGAACACGGACATGATCGCATCACTGACCCTTGCCGCCCTTGCCATGCTCGATCAGGGCGCTGCGATCATCTGGAAGAATGACGGCAGCTTCGAAGTGTCGGTCACCTTCGCAGCAACGGATCCCGGCAATCCCTTTCCGCAAGGCGAGGCGCTGCTGAAGGCCAAGGCCGCCGAGGCCTGCAAGGACAAGGGCACGGCGACCCCGCAGGGCGAGCCGGTCGTGACCGGGATCGCCATGGCGGGCGGCAAGCCGCAAATCGCGATGAGCGGGATTTATGCCTGCCGCAAGAACTGAGCCGGGCGTCAGCGTTGCCGCGCTCTACCAATTCGCGCGGTTTGATGATCCCCATGCGCTCCAGCCTGCGCTGCTGAGCCTGTGCGAGGCGGCGGGCATCAAGGGCACCTTGCTGCTCGCGCGCGAGGGGATCAACGGCACGATTGCCGGCGCGCCAGAGGGGCTTGAGACCGTCCTCACCCATATCCGCACGCTGCCGGGCTGCGCCGGGCTCGACGTGAAGTTCTCGCGCGCGCCGGACATGCCATTCGGCAAGCTCAAGGTGCGGGTGAAGCGCGAGATCGTCACCATGGGCGAGCCTGCCATCGACCCCATGCTCAGCGTCGGCACCTATGTCGAGGCGCAGGACTGGAACGCGCTGATCGCCGATCCCGACACGGTGGTGATCGACACCCGCAATGATTACGAGGTCGCCATCGGCACCTTCAGCGGCGCGGTCGATCCCGCGACGCCAAGCTTCCGCGACTTTCCCGCATGGTTCCGCACCCACCGCGAGGAACTTCTGGCGGGGAAAAAGAAGGTCGCGATGTTCTGCACCGGGGGCATCCGCTGCGAGAAATCGACCGCCTTCCTGCGCGCCGAGGGGGTGGAGGAGGTCTACCACCTCAAGGGCGGGATTCTGAAGTATCTCGAACAGGTGCCTGAAGATCAGAGCCTGTGGCAAGGCGAATGCTTCGTGTTCGACGAGCGCGTGAGCCTCGGTCACGGGCTTGCCCAGGGCACCCACACCCGCTGCCAGCCTTGCGGACGGCCCTATCCGGTGGGTGGAAGCTGCCCCGTCTGTTCAGCGTGAGCCCCGCGCCCATCCTCTATTCCTTCCGCCGCTGCCCCTATGCGATGCGCGCGCGCATGGCGCTTTGGGTGGCGGGGGTGAGGGTGGAATTGCGCGAGGTGAAGCTCGCCGCCAAGCCTCCCGCGCTGATCGCTGCCAGCCCCAAGGGGACAGTGCCGGTGCTGGTGCTCGCCGATGGAGAAGTGATCGACCAGAGCCTCGACATCATGCGCTGGGCGCTGGCGCAAAGCGATCCCGAAGGCTGGCGACTGCGCGACGATGCCGACCTGATTGCGGTCAATGACGGGGTGTTCAAGCACCACTTGGACCGCGCGAAATATCCCGGGCGCTACGAGGAGGACGGCGTGACAGACCACCGCGCCGAAGCCCTCGCGCTGCTCGCCCCGCTGGAGGCGCGGCTGGCGGATGCGCCGTTCCTCTGCGGGCAGGCGCGCGGCCTCTCCGACATCGCGCTTGTCCCCTTCATCCGCCAGTTCGCCGCGATCGACCCGGCGTGGTTTGCGGCCCAGCCCCTTCCCCGCCTTCAGGCATGGCTCGACAGCCTGCTCGCCGCCGATCTGTTCGGCAGCGTCATGGGCAAATTCGCGCCTTGGGCCGAAGGCGATGCGCCGGTGTTTTTTGGGCCCCATTCCGTCACCCCAGCGCAAGCTGGGGCCTAGGGCCCAAAGGGCAACGCCTGCCGCTCTAGGCCCCAGCTTGCGCTGGGGTGACGGCAGTGGAGGAAGCGGGACACGCCGCCAACCCCTCGCGGAACGCATCGACCAGCCAGCTTGCCGCCGGGCCAAGCCGCGTGTCGCGCCGCCACAACGCGCTGAGGCGATATTGCGCGCCCGGCTTTTCGGGCAGGTCGAGCTCCACCAGCGTGCCCGCCGCCAGATCGCCCGCCACCATCCCGCGCGGCATATTGCCCCAGCCCAGCCCCTCTTTCAGCAGCGCGTGCTTCGCCCCCAGATCCCCCAGCCGCCATGTCAGCGGCGAGAGCACCGAGAACTCCCGGCCTTCGGTCAGGGGCGAGCGGTCGGTCAGCACCAGTTGCAGATGGCGGCGGCTCTCGCCAGGCCCAACGCCGCGGCGTGCCAGCGGGTGAGAGGGCGCTGCGACGGGGATCAGGTCAACCTCGCCCACGGCCTGCCGCTCCAGCGTCGGCTGATCGCCGATCACCGGGCCGCCGATCGCCAGATCCGCCCCGCCTTCTATCAGGCACGACGCGACCGCGCCCAGCCCCTCGATCCGCAGCGTCAGCGCGCAGGTGGGGAACATCCGCCGGAATTCGCCGAGCACATGGGCGGCGACATCGCCCGGCAGCATCACGTCGATCACCAGCGTCAGCGAGGGTTCCTGTCCGGCATGGAGCGAGCGCGCCTTGGCGAGCAGCGCATCGGCCCCATCGGCGATGGCGCGCGCCTCGGCCAGCAGCCCCTCGCCCGCCTGGGTCAGCACCGGACGGCGCGAGCCCTCACGGTCGAACAGGCTGAGCGCCAGCTGCGCCTCAAGCTGCGCGATGCCGTAAGACACCGCCGAAACCGCGCGCCCCATCGCTTTGGCCGCCCCGCCAAAGCTGCCGTGATCGGCCACCGCGATGAAAAGCCGCAATTGATCGAGCGAGGGTTCACCGAGTTTCATCGGCGTTATGTTCGAATATATTGAACATTATGGCAAGTTTTATCGCACTTATCCAAATGCGCCGCGTGGCCTATCTCCGCCCCATCAAACAGGAGATACGCCATGATCGAACTGCGTCCCTTCAACACCCTCGGTGCCGCCAACCACGGCTGGCTCGACGCGCACCATCATTTCTCCTTCGCCAGCTACCACGATCCGGCCCGCGTCCACTGGGGCGCCCTGCGCGTGTGGAACGACGATGCGATCGCGCCGAAGAGCGGCTTTCCGACCCATCCGCACAGCGACATGGAGATCATCACCTATGTCCGCACCGGGGCGATCACGCACCGCGACAGCATGGGCAACGAAGGCCGCACCGAAGCGGGCGACGTGCAGGTGATGAGCGCCGGGACCGGCGTGGCCCATTCCGAGTTCAACCTCGAGGATGAGACCACCACGCTGTTCCAGATCTGGATCATCCCCGATGAACGCGGCGGCCAGCCCGACTGGGGTGCGCGCAAGTTCCCCAAGAACGACCGCGCCGGCAGCTTCGTGCCGCTCGCCAGCGGTGTGGCGAACGACAATGATGCGCTCAGGATCCGCGCCGATGCCCGCGTACTCGGGGCGACGATCAAGGCGGGCGAGAGCGTGACCTACACGCCCCGCAGCGCTGACCGCCACCTCTATCTGGTGCCCGCCACCGGCAAGATCCGCATCGACGATGTCGAGGCCAATGCCCGTGACGGTGTCGCGATCACCAAGCTTGCCGAAGTCACCATCACCGCGCTCGAAGACAGCGAAGTGGTGCTGGTCGACGCGGCGTAAGCCCTCCCGGAGCCGGCCGGCTCTCCCCCCCTCTCCCCCGCCCGGCCGGCTCCACCCCCTCTCCCTCCCGACAAGGAACCAAGCCCATGAGCAACATTCTCACCATCACCGCCAGCATCCGCTCGGACGCGGACAGCATTTCGCGCGGGCTCGGCACCAGCATTGCCGAAGGTCTCGCCGCGAAGACGGGCGCGAGCATCACCACCCGCGATCTTGCCGCGAACGACCTGCCCTTCGTCAGTGCGGAGCGCTTTGCCGCGAACCTGACCCCGGTGGCCGAACGCACCCCCGAGCAAGCCGAGCTGGCGGCCATCGCCGACCAGCTGATCGCCGAGCTGCAGGCGGCCGACACCATCGTGATCGCAAGCCCCGTCTACAACTTCGGCCCGCCCGCCACGCTCAAGGCCTGGGCCGATCTGGTGGCCCGCGCCGGCACCACCTTCCGCTACACCGCAACCGGGCCGGAAGGGCTGCTGAAGGGCAAGAAGGCCTATCTCGCCATCGCCAGCGGCGGGACGCCGGTGGGCAGCGACATTGATTTCATGAGCCGCTGGCTGGTCTTCTTCCTCGGCTTCCTCGGGATCACCGATGTGGAGATCGTCGCGGCTGACGGGATCATGGGCGCCGATGGCGAAGCCAAGATCGCCGCCGCGAAGGAAGCCGCGCTGAAGCTTGCTGCCTGATCGGCAGCACCGATGGGCGGGGGACGGACGACAAGGATCGCACCGTCTCCCGCCCACCCTCATGCCTGCACCAATGCCAGCCTTGGGCGGACTTTGCGCAGATCGTGGCGGGTCTTCAGCGCGTCTTGTCCGCGCGTGTCACCCCATGACGCTCCGTAACGGCAGGAAGTGGGGCATTTCCGCCCGCTCAGAGCTTGGGGCGCATCAGCTGCCATTTGAAGAAGGTGCGGCTCGGGCGGATGACGATGATCGCCACCCCGGCGAGCGCCATCGACCCGCCGATGATCAGCGGCCAGCCGATCGTGTCGCCCGTCAGCCATGTCCCGAAGGCAATCGTCAGCAGCGGGGTCAGCAGCGTGAGCGGCACGATCAGGTTGGCGTCATACCGCTGGAACAGATTGAAATAGGCCGAATGTGCGCCGACCGAGACGACCACGCCGGCAAACAGCACGCACCCCGCCACGGCAAGCGGGGCAGCGGCGACCGCGGCGATCTGCCCGCTCTCCAGCGCCAGCGTGGCCGGCAGCATCACGCCCAGTGACGCGAGCCCGGCCCATGCCTGCAAGGCAACCGCGCCAATATCGAGCCGCTTGACGAAGACCGAGGCAAAAGCCCCGATCAGCACGCCCGCAAAGGCAAACCCCAGCCCCACCGGATCGCCCGCTTCCGACGGCGCGCCGATCGCGAGCCCCACGCCGCCCAGCGCCAGCGCCATCCCCAGCCCGCGCCGCCAGCGCACCTCTTCGCCGAGGAACAGGATCGCAAACAGCACGGTGAGCGGCGCGCCCGAAAGGTTGACGATCCCGACCGCCGAGGGGCTCGCCGTCTGAAGCCCCACGAATTGCAGCCCGAAACTCCCGCCGGTGATGGCAAAGCCGATCAGCAGCACCAGCACCAGCCGCTCAGGCTTCCCGCGCAGCAGCAGCGGGAACAGCACCGCCAGCACCGTTGCCGAACGCAGCACGGTGTAGAACAGCGGCGGCAGGCCAAGGCTCGTCACCGCGATCTTGCTGACCACGACATTCATGGCCCAGGCGACATTGCAGAACAGCATGATTCCGAGCGCTGAGAGAGGCAGGCTCCGGGGCATCAGGGGGCGAGATCGCGCCCGATATCGTCCGGCAGGCCTTCGCGCAGCTCCTCGCGCCACACGCTCGCCACCGCATCGGACGGCGCGCGCCAATCCCCGCGCGGAGACAGCGCGCCGGCCGAGGAGACCTTGGGCCCGTTGGGCAGGGCCGACCGCTTGAACTGCGAAAAGCCGAAGAACCGCGCGCAGAACTTGTCGAGCCAGCGGGCGATCGTGGCAAGATCATAGGCGTTCTTGCGCTCTGGCGGGAAGCCCGCAGGCCACATCCCCGCGCCCGCCTCCTTCCATGCGTGCCACGCGAGGAACGCGACCTTGGACGGGCGCTGGCCGAAGCGGATGATGTGGTGGAGGAAGAAGTCGTTCAGTTCGTAGGGGCCGACCAGGCTCTCGGTCGATTGCACCTGCCCGTCCGCGCCGGGCGGCACCAGCTCGGGGCTGATCTCGGTGTCGAGCACGGAGCCCAATACCTCGGCGCAAGCGTCGGTGAATTGCCCGGTGCGGATCACCCAGCGAATAAGGTATTGGATCAGGGTCTTGGGCACGCCCGCATTGACCCCGTAATGGCTCATGTGGTCGCCCACGCCATAGGTGCACCAGCCCAGCGCCAGCTCGCTGAGGTCGCCGGTGCCGACCACAAAGCCGCCGTGCTGGCCCGCAAGGCGGAACAGGTAATCGGTTCTAAGGCCCGCCTGCACATTCTCGAAGGTGACGTCATGCACCGGCTCCCCGCTGGCAAAGGGGTGGCCGATGTCTTCCAGCATCTTGGTCGCCGCCGGGCGAATGTCGATCTCGCCCGCGGTGATCTCCATCGCTTCCATCAGGCGATGCGCGTTGCCCTTGGTATGATCGGAGGTCGCAAAGCCCGGCATGGTATAGCCGCGAATGGTGCTGCGCGGCAGGCCCAGCCGGTCGCAGGCCTTGGCCGCGACGATCAGCGCATGGGTGCTGTCGAGCCCGCCGGAAATGCCGATAATCAGCGACTTGGCACCCGTGGACTGGATCCGCCGCATCAGCGCATCGACCTGGATGTTGAAGGCCTCGTAACAGTCCTCGTCGAGCTTTTCGGGCCGGTCGGGCACGAAGGGGAAGCGCGCCACCGGGCGCACCAGGCCGATGTCGCCCGCTGCGTAATGGTGCTCGAACACGATCTTGCGATAGCTGTCTTCCGGCCGCCCGGCCCATTCGGCGGCGTCGGCAAAGGTCTGGTTGCGCATCCGCTCGGCCGCGAGGCGTTCGGTGTCGATGTCGACGATGGTGAGCTCGCCGCTGCGGTCGAAGCGCTCGGACTGGGCAAGGAGCGTGCCCATTTCGTAAATCACCCCCTGCCCGTCCCACGCGAGGTCGGTGGTGCTTTCGCCATGCCCACTCGCCGAATAGACATAGGCCGCAATCGCGCGGCTGGCCGAGGAGCGGCAGTGCAGATGCCGGTCATCGGCGCGCCCGATGGTGACGGGCGAGGCCGAAAGGTTGCACAGGATCAGCGCACCTGCGAGCGCGGCCTGCATCCCCGGCGGGATCGGGGCCCAGAAATCCTCGCAGATTTCAACGCCGAACCGGAATCCGAGGAGGTTGGCGGCAGCGAACACCAGATCGGTGCCGAACGGCACTTCCTCGCCTGCCACGCCGATCCACAAATCGGTGCAACCGCGCCCGTGGGCAAAGTGGCGCTTCTCGTAGAACTCGCGGTAATTGGGCAGGAAGCTCTTGGGGACAACCCCGAGGATCTGCCCGCCCGCAATCACCACGGCGCAGTTGTAGAGCTTGTCCGCCCGGCGCAGCGGCGCGCCCACGATCAGCACCGGGTGAAGCTCGGCCGAGGCCGCCACGACTTCGGCAAGCGCCTGCTCCACCCGCTCGATCAGCGCGTGTTGCAGCAGCAGGTCGTCAATCGCGTAGGACGACAGCGTCAATTCCGGGAACACCACCAGATCGACATGGGCGGCGTGCGCCTTCTTCGCTTCGGCCAGCACGCCTGCGGTGTTGTAGGCGACATCGGCGGTGCGGCTGCAAGGGGTCGCGGTTGCCACGCGCACGAAGCCGTGTTCGTGGCAATCGAAGAAGGGGTGCGAGGTCGCGCTCATGTTCGGTCGGCCGCTCCGGATGGCAGGGCTTTGGCCTCTAGCCTCTAATCGCCATGCTTCCTAGCGCAAGGCCGCAAAAGTCCTGCTTTGCCGCGCGATAGCCATTCGTTGCGCGCGTCCGGCTTGCACGCTTGCGCGCCAGCCCCCAAGTGTGGCGCCAGCACAAACAGGAGCCCCGCGTCATGGCCGATCCCACCTATATCCCGCCCGCCGTCTGGAGCGCCGACACCGTATCGGGCGGGCGCTTTGCCAGCATCAACCGCCCCACCGCCGGCCCGCGCGAGGACAAGGCGCTGCCGGAGGGGGACAATCCCTTCCAGCTCTACTCGCTCGCCACGCCCAACGGGGTGAAGGCGACGATCATGCTCGAAGAGCTGATCGAGGCCGGGCACAGCGGCGCTGAATATGACGCCTGGACGGTCAACATCTCTGCCGGCGAGCAGTTCACCAGCGGCTTTGTCGGCGTGAACCCCAATTCCAAGATCCCTGCCCTGCTCGACAAGAGCGATCCGGCCGCCCCGTTCCGCATCTTCGAGAGCGGCGCGATCCTCGTCCACCTTGCCGAAAAGTTCGGGATGTTCCTCCCCTCCGACCCGCAGGCCCGCGCCGAGGTCTTGAGCTGGGTGTTCTGGCAGGTGGCATCCGGCCCCTTCATCGGCGGCGGTTTCGGCCATTTCTACGCCTATGCGCCCGAGAAGTACGAATACCCGATCAACCGCTATGCGATGGAGACCAAGCGCATCTTCGACGTTGCCGACCGGCGGCTGGCGGAGAGCCGGTTCCTCGCGGGCGATGAGTACTCGCTCGCCGACATTGCCAATTTCCCCTGGCTCGCGCCCTTCACCGAAGGGACGATCTACAACGACGCCAAGACTTTCCTCAGCATCGACGATTACACCAACGTCGCGCGATGGGTGGCCGAAATCAAGGCGCGCCCGGCTGTCCAGCGGGGGCGGATCGTCAACAAGGTGTGGGGCGATGAGGACACCCAGCTGAAGGAACGCCACTCCCCCGCCGACTTCGAAGGCAAGCGGCTCGGCTGACAGGCCTCTCCAACCAAAAAAGGGGGCGATCAGGCGTTTTCGCCCCCTTCACAACCCCGATTGAGCCGCTATAGAGCGCGGCTCTTGCTGGGGCGTAGCCAAGCGGTAAGGCAGCGGTTTTTGGTACCGCCATGCGAAGGTTCGAATCCTTCCGCCCCAGCCAGTCTCCCGAAATCACCGACAAACCCACCCACAAGGCCACGCGCCTTGCGGCCTGCTGCCTGCTGCGCGCATCGTTGTGCCAAAGATTGAACCGATGTCGCCTGATCGCCGGGAGGAAGTGGTGGACAGGGCTGGATTCGAACCAGCGTACGCTTGCGCGGGCAGATTTACAGTCTGCTGCCTTTAACCACTCGGCCACCTGTCCACACAGTCCCCTGCATCGAGGGGGGCGATCCTGAGCCGCGAGGGGCTCCGAAATTGCGCGAGTCCCGCTTGGGGCCCGCCGCCGAGAGGCGCCCCTTTGGCGAAGCACTGCTTGCCTGTCAATGGCCCTGCTGGCAGGGGGCGCATTTGTAACACCGCAGGCGGGACAGATAATGAGCAAAGGTGAAAAAAAGCGCGCTCTCAGAGGCCGGGCTGGTCGGATGAAGGGCGGGCGCGGGTCGGGCCGCGCGTCGAGCGGACAGGTGCGCCTGTGGGGTCGCCATGCGGTTGAAGCCGCGCTCAAGAACCCCGAACGCCAGCACCGCAAGCTCTGGGCGACTCCCGAGGGGCTGGAGAGCCTCGACGGCGAACTGCCGCCCGATTTCCCGATCGAGCACGCGCAGGCGGCTGACCTCGCGCGCCTCGTCGCCAAGGATGCGCCGCACCAGGGGCTGGTGCTGGAATGTGCGCCGCTGGAAGACGTGTTCCTCGATGAGGTCGCGCTGGGCGAGGTGGCGCATCCCATCGTGGTGCTCGATCAGGTGACCGATCCGCACAATGTCGGCGCGATCCTGCGCTCGGCGGCGGCCTTCGGTGCGGCGGCGATCGTCACGCAGGATCGCCACGCCCCGCCCGAGGGCGGCGTGCTCGCCAAGGCGGCCTCGGGCGCGCTGGAGAGCGTGCCCTGGGTGCGCGTCGTCAACCTCGCCCGCGCGCTGGAGGAGCTGGCTGACGCCGGATACTGGCGCATCGGGCTGGCGGGCGAGGCCGAAGCGGTGCTCGCCGACATCATGCCCACCGGGCCGATCGCGCTGGTGCTCGGCGCCGAGGGCGAAGGCCTGCGCCACAATATCGCCGCGCATTGCGACGTGCTGGCCAAGCTGCCGATCGCCTCGGCAATGGAAAGCCTGAACGTTTCGAACGCGGCCGCGATTGCGCTTTATGCGGCGGCCACGCGCGGGTAGAAGGCGGCGAGAGGGAGGGAGTTTCCATGACCATGTTTTCCACGATCCGTCTGCGCGCGGGCGCGCTGCTGGCGGGCTTCGCGCTCGCGCTGAGCGGCTGTTTCATGACACCGGGCAAGTTCACCTCCGAACTTGCCATCACCGGGCCGGACAGCTTCACCTTCAGCTATGAAGGCGAGATCTTCTTCCTCGGCCTCTCCAAGCTGGCGCAGATGGATGCGGCGAACGAGAGCTTTACCGCGAGCTGCTTCAGCGAGGAAACCTACGAAAGCCGCGATTGCACGCCCGAGGAAGAAGCCACCCAGCGCGAAGAGTGGGAGGCCGGCGCAGCCTACCGGGCTGAGGAGGCCAAGAAAAAGGCCGATCAGATGGCCGCGCTGATGGGCGGGATCGATCCGAGCGATCCCAAGGCCGCCGACGAGCTGGTCAAGCTGCTCAGCCGCCAGAAGGGTTGGGAGCGCGTGGTGCACAAGGGCGACGGCGTGTTCGACGTCAGCTACCGGATCTCGGGCACCATGAGCCACGATTTCACCTTCCCGATGATCGAAGGCTTCCCGCCGACCAATCCCTTCGTGCAGGTGTACCTGCGCAAGGGCGGACAGGTGCGGATCAATGCTCCGGGCTTCTGGGCTCAGAACGGCGACACCGGCGGTCTGGGCACGCTGCTGGGCGCAGGCTCGTTTGCAAGCCTCGCCGCGATGGGTGCTGCCGAAGAAGCCGCCAAGGCAGGCAATGATCCTGAGGCCATTCCCGGCGTGCCGGTGCTCGACGGCACCTTCACCATCCGCGTCGCGCCGGGGATGCGCATCCTTGCCAACAACACCGATGAAGGCCCGGTGGCCGATGCTTCGGGCGAAACGCTCATCTGGCGCGTCTCGCCGCGCACGACGCAGGCACCGACCGCGCTGATCGCCGCCGCGCCCTGATCAGCCGCATCGCCGGCAAAGAGAAACCCCGCCAGCCACAGGGCTGACGGGGTTTTCTCATGCCCCGGCGCGAGGCCGGAGGCGCGCGTCAACGGTGATTAGTTGACGGCGTCCTTCAGACCCTTGCCCGCCTTGAACTTCGGCTGGTTGGAGGCCTTGATCTTCATCGGCTCGCCCGTGCGCGGATTGCGGCCCGTCGAGGCCTTGCGCTTGGCGACCGAGAAGGTGCCGAAGCCCACGAGGCGGACTTCGTCGCCGCCCGAGAGCGCCTTGGTGATCGCATCGAAAACGCTTTCGACCGCGTTCGAGGCATCATTCTTGGAAAGACCGCTGGCGTCGGCAACGGCGCTGATAAGGTCGTTCTTGTTCATCTGGGAACCCCCTCAAGTCAGGATTTCGTTGTGTCGGTGAATCGCGCTCGTCGAAAGCGGGCAACTTGAGACCTTTTTGCAAGGGCTGTCAAAGCCAAATAGCCTTGGTCACCAAGCCTGCAAAAAGGACAGAAACTTAGCCCATCGCACCGCTGGCCGAAGCCGCGGGCGAGATGGGATCCATCTTCCGGAAGAAAGCGACCCTGCCGCGAATCACGGCAAGTGGCGCCCTTCTAGCGCCTCAATGCGCGGTTGGCACCTCTCCAGACGCGGGGGTTGCGCCCGAAGGAGCCGCCGGGCCAGGTTGACTGGCGAGATCATCGGCCTCGGTCCACTCGATCGCCTCCAGCGGGGCCACCAGCGCGCGGGCCAGCACCTCGTCGACATGGGCGACCGGGATGATCTCCAGCCCTTCCTTGGCGTTGGCCGGGATTTCGGCGAGGTCCTTGACGTTCTCCTCGGGGATGAGGACGGTCTTGATCCCGCCGCGCAGCGCGGCAAGCAGCTTTTCCTTCAGTCCGCCGATCGCCAGCACCCGGCCCCGCAGCGTGACCTCGCCGGTCATCGCCACATCGGGGCGCACGGCGATGCCGGTGAGGGTCGAGACGATCGAGGTGACCATCCCGATGCCTGCACTCGGCCCATCCTTGGGCACCGCGCCTTCGGGCAGGTGGATGTGCACATTCTTGCGATTGAACAGGCTCGGCTTGATCCCGTAGGCGGGCGCGCGTGCCTTCACGAAACTGAAGGCCGCCGCGACGCTCTCGTTCATCACCTGCCCGAGCTTGCCGGTGGTCTTGACCTCGCCCTTGCCCGGCGTGGTGACGCTTTCGATGGTGAGCAGCTCGCCGCCGACCGACGTCCATGCAAGACCGGTGACCGCGCCGACCTGCGGTTCGGCTTCGGAAACGCCGTGCTTGAAGCGGCGCACCCCCGAGAAATCGGCGAGATTTTCGGGCGTAATGGTCACGCTCTTGGTCTTGCCTTCGAGGATCTGCCGCAGGCTCTTGCGCGCCAGCTTGGCAATCTCGCGTTCCAGCGTGCGCACCCCGGCTTCGCGGGTGTAGTAGCGGATCAGATCGCGCAGGGCGTCTTCCTGAAGGGCGAATTCACCCTTCTTCAGCCCATGCGCCTTGACCTGCTTTTCGATCAGGTGGCGCTGGGCGATTTCGACCTTCTCGTCCTCGGTATAGCCTTCGAGCCGGATGATCTCCATGCGGTCAAGCAGCGGCTGCGGCAGGTTGAGGCTGTTCGCGGTGCACACGAACATGATGTCGGAAAGGTCGAGATCGAGTTCGAGGTAGTGATCCTGGAACTTGGCGTTCTGTTCCGGGTCGAGCACTTCGAGCAGCGCCGAGGCCGGATCGCCGCGGAAGTCCTGCCCCAGCTTGTCGATCTCGTCGAGCAGGAACAGCGGATTGCTCGTCCCGGCCTTGCGCAGATTGGCGACGATCTTGCCCGGCATCGAGCCGATATAGGTGCGCCGGTGACCGCGAATCTCGGCCTCGTCACGCACCCCGCCCAAGGACTGACGCACGAATTCGCGCCCGCAAGCCTTGGCGATCGACTTGCCCAGCGAAGTCTTGCCCACGCCCGGCGGGCCGACGAGGCACAGGATCGGGCCTTTCAGCTTGTTGGTGCGCGCCTGCACCGCGAGATACTCGACGATGCGGTCCTTGACCTTCTCGAGCGCATAGTGATCGGCATCGAGCACGGCTTGCGCGGCGGCAATGTTCTTCTTCAGCTTCGACTTCTTGCCCCACGGCAGGCCGAGCAGCACATCGAGATAGTTGCGGATCACCGTCGCCTCGGCGCTCATCGGCTGCATCGAGCGCAGCTTCTTCAGCTCGCCTTGCGCCTTGGCCTTGGCTTCCTTGGACAGCTTGGTGTTTTCGATCTTCTCGGCCAGTTCGGCAAGCTCGTTGCCCTCGCCATCGTCGCCCCCGCCCAGCTCCGACTGGATCGCCTTCAACTGTTCGTTGAGGTAATATTCGCGCTGGGTCTTCTCCATCTGACGCTTCACGCGCCCGCGGATGCGGCGTTCGACCTGCAGCACCGACAGCTCGCCTTCCATGAAGGCCATCACCAGTTCGAGCCGCTTCAAGGGATTGCTCTCGGTCAGGAGGCTCTGCTTGTCGGCCACCTTGGCGCTGATTGCGGCGGCGATGGTGTCAGCCAGCTGCCCGGCATCATCAACCTCGCTGAGGTCGGTGCCCGCATCCTCGCCCATCTTCTTGTTCAGTTTCACATATTCGCCGAACTGCTCGGTCACCTGCCGCATCAGCGCGGTGACTTCGCTGCCCGAGACGGTTTCCGGCTCGATGGCCTCCACCTCGGCGAGCAGATAGGCGCCGATGTTTTCGAGCGCCGAGAGCCGCGCACGGGTCTTGCCCTCGACCAGCACGCGCACCGTGCCGTCGGGCAGCTTCAAGAGCTGGAGCACCTGCGCGATCACGCCGACGTCATACAGATCATCGCCCTCCGGATCGTCACAACCCGGATCAAGCTGGGCGAGCAGGACAATGTCTTTGGAGGCTTCCATCGCGGCTTCGAGCGCCGCCACCGACTTGTCGCGCCCGACAAACAGGGGGACGACCATGCCGGGGAAAACGACGATGTCACGCAGGGGGAGAAGGGGGAACGTCTGGGTCATGTTGGAGATATGGGAAGCGCCCTCGCGCCCTGCAACAACTTATCCCATTCGGCTGTGGATGGGCGCGCGATTGGCCCGTGGTCAGCGGCGCGTGATGGCGATTTCGGCGGTGACGCGGTCACCCAGCCCGACCCCTTCGGCCCGCTGCACCGCGACCTTCACGGGCAGGAAATAGGTCTCGCCCCGCGGGAAGAGCGAGGTGGTGAAATCGGTCACCCCGATCCTTGCAGCCACAGGGACGCAGCCCCACCCGTAACTCGCCTCGCGCGCGGCATAGCGCAGTTCGGCGAGGTGCTCCTCGGGCACCGGCACGAACAGAAACGGCGCAGGGCCGCGCCATTCGACGACCTCGCCCGCAAACGCGATCCGGGCGAGGAGGTCGGTCACAATGGGCAAGGATCCGAAATCACCGGGCCCATCCTGGCGGAACGGCGTGAATAGTCATCTTGAAGAAGGTTGGCTGGGCTGCCTCGCCCTTGCGGAAGCGGAACTTGCCGCGCTCTTTCAGCACGTCGCATCCGAACTGCTCGAAAGCGGCGTCGTGCGGCAGATCGACATAGCGGCAGGAGCTCACCTTCCCCTTGCCATCGAGGTAGAGAAGGAAGCTGATGAAGGTCGCCTTGCCATCAGCGAATAGAGCACGCGGGGCGCGGGTGAGAATGTGGCGGGACAGCTCGGTCCGGTTGGTCATCTCGGCGCGGCTGTCCGAACGATTCTCGTCTGCCGGATCAACCCCCATCGCTTCCAGCATCTCGGCAATACAGTTATCTCGCGCGGCGATCACGCCGTCCATCGGTCCAGTGGCGAACAGCAAGGGTCGCTCGAACGCTCCGTCGACAAGGAAGGTCTGGACCGAACGCTTGAACGTAATCGGCCCAACGATCTCCCCCTGCTCGTCGCGTTGCCAGTAGGCAGCGTATTCCGGCGATCCTTCCTGAGGCAACTTTGCGTCCCACAGGCCGTGGTGGAACAGCACCTGAATGCCGCCGTCCTGCGGGTTCCCGGTCGCGGCATTTGCGCGAGTGACGAACCGCCCGTCGGGTAGCCAGCCCGCGCGGAAAGCCGTGCCGGTTGGCGCATATCTCTGGCTGAAGATTCCGACGTCGAAGCCGCCGTCCCAAGGGTCGCGGTTGCGCAAAACCAGCGTCGTTGGCCGTTCGCGGTCACCGAAGCTGCGCGAGATCGTGCAGGTGTCGCCCACCCGCTCGGTCTGCCACTCGGTGATCGGATTGAGCCGGATCGCGTTGACCAGCTCTGCGGCGGCAGGAACAACCCACAGCCAGCCGGCGAAGAGTGCAAGAACGACGCTGCGCCCCGCCATGCGTATCACCCCATGCCGGGCAGATTGAACCCCGGCGGCAGGCCCATCGAGCCCTGCATTTCGCGCATCTGCTGTTCCGACACGCGGTCCGCCCGGTCGCGGGCGTCATTGAAGGCGGCAGCGACGAGGTCTTCGAGGATCTGCTTGTCGTCCGGCGTCATCAGGCTGTCGTCGATATGCACGCCCAGGATGCGGCCCTTGGCGCTGGCGCGGACTTTCACCAGCCCGCCGCCTGCGGTGCCCTCGACCTCGATCGAATCGAGCTTCACCTGCATTTCGTTCATCTGCTTCTGGATGGTCTCGGCGGCCTTCTGGGCTGCGGCCATCATTTCTTCCATCGACTTCATCGGGGGACTCCATCAGTTCCAGGGGGGGCTGCCGCCAGCGGCGGCCTTGGCGGGGGGGATCAGTTCGGCATCGGGGAAGGCCTCGAAGGCGGCCATCACCAGCGGATCGGCGCGGATGCGCGCTTCCTCTGCCGCAGCAGCCGCCTCGGCGGCTTCGCGCAAGGACGGCTGGGCCTCGCCCGCGCCGCGCTCGATCAGCCAGCGCTTGCCGGTCACCTTGAACAGCGCCTCGCGGATATCGGGCGCAGGATCATCGGGGAAATTGTCGGCCTGCTGATAGACGAGCCGTTCCGGGCCAAGTTCGATCACCCGCACCCGATCACGCATCATCTGGGCGACGCGCAGCTGGCCGGAGGCATCGACCTGTTCGACCAGCGCGGCCCAATCCTGCGAGGGCGCCGCGGCCACCGGAGCCATTGGCGCAGGGGCAGCGCCCTCGCCAGCCGGCGCGGCAGCAAAGCCGCTCGCCGCAAGCTCCTCGATCCGCCGCGCAAGCTTGCCGGGATCGGGCATCTGCGCCGCGTGGAGAATCCGCAGCAAGGCCATCTGGAGCGACACCAGCGGATCGGGCGCGGTGCGCACCTCGTCATGGCCCTTCAGCAGCAATTGCCACAGCCGGTGCAGTTCAGCCGCCCCCAGCCGCTTGGCAAAATCGCCGAGCGCCGCGCGCTCTTCCTCGGTTGGCGCTTCGGGCGCATCGCCTGCGACCTGCGCCAGCGTGATCCGGTGGGTCAGATCCATCAACGCGCGGATCAGCGCCAGCGGCTCGACCCCCAACGCATATTGCTCGTCAACAGCGGCCAGCAAAGCCTTGGCATCGCCTGACAAAAGGTGCCCCAGCAAGCGGCGCTGCGCGCTCTTGTCGGCAAGGCCCAGCATATCGCGCACACGGGCCGCGGCGACCTTGCCCTCCCCGTCCAAGTCGGCATGGGCAATCGCCTGATCGAGGATCGAGAGCCCGTCGCGCACCGATCCTTCGGCAGCATTGGCGATGATGCTGAGCGCCTCGCCCTCGGCCTCGACCCCTTCGAGGCGGCAGACATTGGCGAAGTGCTCTGCCAGCAGCGGCGCCGGAATCCGCCGCAGATCGAAGCGCTGGGTGCGGCTGAGCACCGTCACGGGAAGCTTGTCGACCTCGGTGGTGGCGAAAAGGAACTTCACGTGCGCGGGCGGTTCCTCAAGTGTCTTGAGCAAGGCATTGAAAGCATTGCGCGACAGCATGTGGACTTCGTCGATGATATAGATCTTGTAGCGCGCCGAGACGGCGGCATAGCGCACCTGCTCGATGATCTCGCGCACATCATCGACCCCGGTGTTCGAGGCCGCGTCCATCTCGATCACGTCAATATGACGGCCCTCGGCGATCGAGGTGCAGGCCTCGCACACCCCGCAAGGGTCGATCGTGGGCCCGCCCTGCCCGTCCGGGCCGATGCAGTTCAGCGCCTTGGCGATCAGCCGCGCGGTCGAAGTCTTGCCCACCCCGCGCACCCCGGTCATCAGGAAGGCATGGGCGAGCCGGTCGCGCGCAATCGCATTGGCGAGGGTGCGCACCATCGCCTCCTGCCCGATCAGTTCGGAGAAGGTCTGCGGGCGATATTTGCGCGCGAGCACGCGGTATGGCTGGCTGGCCGACGCCGGCGCGGGCTTGGATACGGGCGCTGAATCCGGCGTTGCGGGCGCGGCGGCCGGCGGCGGCGGCGCCGGATCGCCGAACAGGGCGCTTTGCCCCGCCGCCTCAAGCTCGGCAGCGGTCGGGCCGGAGTCGTCCTCAGCCAGTTCGGGATCGGAATCGTTCATGGTGCCAAGCTAGGCGCTCGGGCCGCATTTGTCATGCCGGGCATGGCAGCGATGTCGTTGAAAAGGAGCCGGGCGACCCGCCGCAATCCACCTGTGCTGCTGCCTTCCGGCCCTGACACGGTGAGCGGACGCAAACGTCCACCCGACTCCCGGTGCGGCATATGGCGGGAGATGCTGGAGAATTCAAGCAGGCATTGCGCGCGATTGCGCGCCCGCTGCTCTGCTGCGCGCCGAGCGAAGACACAGCCCCGGACGGGGCTGCGCAAAACGATCAACGAAAATTATCGGCGTAGGCTTGCAGCTTGAGCCGCTTGGGCGGGGTCGCGTGAACGCGCGCGGCAATGCCATACTTGGCGGCATAGGCCTTGGCCGCATCCTTGTCGGGGAAGGTCAGACGCACTTGCGACTGGGTGTCGCCGGTGCCTGTCCAGCCCATCAGCGGATCGGCAAAGCGCGCCTGCGACTGTTCGAACTCCAGCACCCACTCATCCGTGTGGGCCTTGCCGGACTGCATGGCGTGTTTGGTCTTCTGATAAATTCTCGCGCTCATGGCCCGCCCTTTTCGTCAGGCCCGCTCAGAAATCAAGCGGTGAATCGGAACGCTGCGCGTTCCGCAAGCCCGACCGGGCGCCCGCAGCGACCAACGGGAGCGAGGACAGCCAAGGCCGCGGAGGCGGCCGCCGGCGCTTGAGGCTAACCTTTAAACGCGTTTTTGGTCTTCATGCTCGGCTTTTCGAGCCACGGCTGGTCGGGCCAGCGGTGCTTGGGATAGCGGCCCTTCATGTCCTTCACCACATCGCGCCAGCTGCCGCGCCAGAAGCCGGGGAGGTCGCGGGTCGATTGCACCGGGCGCCCGCCGGGGCTGGTGAGCTTGAGCAAGAGCGGCGTGCTGCCGATCATCGGGTGCGTATCGAGCCCGAACACACCCTGCACCCGCACCTCGACACTCGGCGCGTCGTCGCCGGCATAGTCGATCGCATGGCGGGTATCGGCGGGCGAGGTGAAGTGGGTCGGCGCGGCACGGTCGAGCGCTTGACGCGCGTTCCAGTCGAGCAAGCCGAGCGCGGCCTCGGCAAAGCGGTGCGGGGGCAGATCGCAATCGCGGCGGCCTGAGAGCAACGGCACGAGCCAGTCGGCAGCGCGGGCGCGAAGGCTCTCGGGCGAGAGTGCATCGACCCCGGCAAAGCGGGCACGGGCGAGAAAGCCGGGGGGCAGCAGTTCCCCCAGCTTCTCCAGCGCCTTCTCCACAAGGATATCCACAAGCAGCGCGGGATCGGGCGCGGGTTCGGGGGTGCTCGCCAGAACGATCGCCCCAAGTCGCCGTTCGCGCCGCGCCTCGACCCGGTTCTTTTCCTTGTTCCAGCGGGTTGTGATGCGCTCTGCAAGTTCCTTGGCAAACAGGGCACCGATCCGGTCGGGGGAGAGTTCCGCCCCTGCCGTGATCCGCGCGCCCTTGGCCTGCCCCTGCGCATCGCCAATCACGATCCACTCAGCGCGGGCGAGCGGCGCGGCGGGATCGAGGATGTAGCCCCGCCCCCCGGCGCTGATCCAGTGCTCGCCCGAAGGATCGCGGCGGCGGGCGACGAAATCGGGGCGGGCCAGCGCCAGCGCTTCGGCGGCGTCCTGCGCGCCGGCTTCGCCGATCACTCCGGTGAGCTTGGCCGCCTGCCCGGCCCAGCCGCGCGCGATCCCTGCCGCCGCGGTGCTGCGCGGCGCGCGGTCGCTGCGCCAGCGCGCGAGGCGTTGGAGCAAGTCCTCGCCGCGCCCGCCCAGCCCGCGCTCCTGCAACAGCATCACCAGCCGCGCCGCATCCTCGCCCACGCCCGCCGCCGCACCGTGGAGCACGGCAGCGGCCTGATCGGGCGACATCGGAAGCGCAGCGATGGCCTCTCCCAGAGCGGTAATCCGCCCGCCCGCATCGAGCGCGCCCAGCGCCTCCAATGCGCGCCGCGCGGCGGCGACGGAGGGTTCGGGCGGCGGATCGAGCCAGGGCAGGCTGGCCGGGTCTGCCGTCCCCCACTTCGCAAGCCGCAGCAAAAGCGGGGCAAGGTCGGCCTGGATGATTTCGGGCGGCGCGAAAGGCGGCAGACCCGCGTGCGCGGCCTCCTCCCACAAGCGGTAAGCCACCCCCGGCCCCTGCCGCGCCGCACGCCCCGCCCGCTGCGTTGCTGACGCTTGCGAGGCGCGGCGGGTGACGAGGTGGGTGGTGCCCGCCGCGCGGTCGAACTCGGCGAGTCTTGCAAGGCCGCTGTCGACCACAACACTCACCCCGTCGAGCGTAAGCGAGGTTTCCGCAATCGCTGTCGCCAGCACGATCCGGCGCCGGCCATCGGGATCGCGGCGGATCGCGGCGCGCTGGGCAGCAGGTTCGATCTGGCCGTGGAGCGGGTGGATCGGGGTGCCGGCGAGGCGCGCCTCCAGCCGTTCGCGCACCCGCTCGATCTCGCGCACGCCGGGCAAGAAAGCGAGGATATCGCCACTCTCCTCGCCCCATGCGGTCATCACCGCCGCCGCCATGCGATCCTCGATCGCGAGCGAGGCATCGCCGCCAAGCCATTTGATTGTCAGAGGAAAGCTACGCCCCTCGCTTTCGATGATCGGCGCGCCCTCGCCCAGCAGCCGAGAGAAACGCGCGCCGTCGATGGTGGCCGACATCACCAGCACGCGCAAATCCTCGCGCAGCACGGCGCGCGTTTCGAGCGCGAGCGCGAGCCCGAGATCGCTGTCGAGCGCGCGTTCATGCGCCTCGTCGAACAGCAGCGCGGACACGCCGGGAAGCTCCGGGTCTTCCACCAGCCGGTTCACGAGAATCGCCTCGGTCACGACAAGGATGCGGGTCTTCGAAGAGACCTTGCTGTCGAGCCGGGTCATGTAGCCGACCGTCTCGCCCGGCTTCTCGCCCAGCATTTCCGCCATCCGTTCGGCCGCAGCGCGGGCGGCGACGCGGCGGGGCGAGGTCATGATGATCTGGCCGCTGCACCACGCCTCGCCCAGTATTGCGGGCGCGACCGCGGTGGTCTTGCCCGCTCCCGGCGGCGCGATCAGCACGCCCGCACCTTCGCCCGCTAGCGCGGCGCAGATTTGCGGCAAAACGGCGTGGATGGGAAGGTCGAGGCTCACGCCCCGCCCGATAGCCTGCTCAGTGCCCCCGCGCGACCGCGAATTGCGCCGCTTCGGCCATCGCCGCACGCGCCTTGCTGTCGGGGAAGATCGAGATCGCGTCGATCGCCCGGTGCGCGAAGTGCCGGGCGCGCTCGCGTGTATCCTCGACCGCATTGTGCTTGCCGATCAGGCTGATCGCGTGCGCGAGGTCATCGTCCGAGGTGCGGTGGCCGATGATCGCGTCCTTCCAGAACTTGCGTTCGTCCTCGCCCCCTCGGGCGTAGGCGAGAATCACCGGCAGGGTCATCTTGCCTTCACGGAAATCGTCGCCCTGGTCCTTGCCCATTTCGGCAGCGTCGGAATCGTAGTCAATCGCATCATCGACCAGCTGGAAGGCGACGCCAAGGTTGCGGCCATAGGCCTCGAGCGCGCGCTCCTGCTCTTCCGAACATTCCGCCACCACCGCGGCAATCTGGCTGGCCGCGGCGAAGAGCGCGGCGGTCTTGGCGCCGATGATGTGGAGGTATTGTTCTTCGCTGGTGTTGATCTGGCGCTGGGCGGAAAGCTGCGAGACCTCCCCTTCCGCGATCACCGCGCTGGCGCGCGAGAGGATCGAGAGCACCCGGAGCGAGCCATCCTCGGTCATCAGTTCGAAGGCGCGGCTGAACAGGAAGTCGCCGACCAGCACGGTCGCCGGATTGCCGAAGATGATGTTGGCCGCAGCTTTGCCCCGGCGCAGTTCGCTGCCGTCGACCACATCGTCATGCAGCAGCGTGGCGGTATGGATGAACTCGACCGCCGCGGCGAGCTTGTGGTGGCGGGTGCCCTTGTAGCCCACCAGTTCCGCCCCGGCGAGCGTCAGCATCGGCCGCAGCCGCTTGCCCCCGCCGCTGATGAGGTGCCCGGCCAGACGCGGGATCAGCGGGATCTCGCTCTGCATCCGGTCGAGGATCACCGCGTTGACGGAATTCATGCCGCCTGCTGTCAGCGACAGCATCGGATCGAGTGTCGGTGCCTTGCGCGGCAGGGGAATGATGTCGGCACTCATGCTGGAATGGCTCCTAGGGCCGCCCGCGCGTGCTTGGCAAGCGCAGAATTGGTGCTAGTTTTGCGGCCTATGGCGCATGATCCGCAAACCCCCTCCGCACCCGACCCGGTGCTTGCAGGCTTTCGCAAGAGCATCGACAATATTGATGCGGCCCTCATCCATATGCTCGCCGAGCGGTTCCGGATCACCCAGGCGGTGGGGGAATACAAGGCGAAGGCGACCCTTCCCCCGGCCGATCCCGACCGCGAGGCACGGCAGATCGCGCGGCTGAGGAAGCTCTCGGAAGAGGCTGATCTCGATCCGGAATTCTCCGAGAAGTTCCTGCGTTTCATCATTGAAGAGGTGATCCGCCACCACGAGCGCGCAGCGGCAGGCTAGGGCTTGTCGGTGTCTGCCTCGCTGTCCATCGTCGGCAGCGTGGGCTGCGGAGGCGGTGGCGGCGGCGGTGTTTCGGTCGCGGCCGGGGGTGGCTGGCTCACCTGACGCAGCAGTTCGGCCCGTTCGCGCAGGATGCGGCGCTGGTTGCGGTTGAGGCCGGCGGTCGCTGGAACGCGGCCGTTCCGGGTGATTGGCACGCCAAGGCAGGTCGCATCCTCGCCGCGCGCGACATTGCATTGCGGCCCGATCCCGGTGCGGTCGATCACGGGCACGGCGTAAGGATTGTTGAAGACCGTGCGCTGCCCTTCGAGCGGATCGGGCGAGGCGCAGGCTGCCAGCATCAGGGCGGCAAGGGCGATGGTGCTGCTGCGCGCAATCATGCTGGTGGTTCCCCGATCAATATCGCCAAATCAATCGCTTGGGACGAGTGAACCGGGACTGAACCGGGGCCATTGCCCAAAAAAGGGGGCACGCAGCGGGTCAAGGACTGCGTGCCCCCTGGCAAGGGCCGACCGTTCCACCAGACCGGCCAGCTCCTGCCGTCATGCGCGCTCCATCGGGGTGGCGGGCGAAGCGGGGCCGCATCGCCTGCCGAAGCGGCGCAATCGGATGGGCGATCAGCCGCGCGGACGGCGGGCGCGCGGCGGGCGGCTGACGCCCTCGGCGCGGGTTGTGGTGACGGTGCGGCTCACTTGCCCGTCGGCGCGGGTGGTAACCCGGTCGCGCGCGGCGAGCGTGCGTCCATCGCTATCGGTCACGCGCTGGCTGGCTTGCGAATTGCCCTGCCCGTCGCGGCTACGGCTGCCTTCAAGCCCGTAGGTCTCGCCGCCGCGCCCCGTGGCAGTGCCGGTGAAGGTCGATCCGTTTTCGGTGCGAGTGCGCTCGCCTTCGAGGCTGCGGGTGCGGCCCCGGGTGCCGGTCTGGGTCACGTCGATGGTCGCGCCGGTATCGGTGCGCTGGCGCACGGCGGTGCTGGTTGCGGTCTCGCCAGTCGCGCGGTTGGTCGCTGCGCGGTCGCGGGTCGCGGTGCCGGTTTCGGGGTTGACCGTGGTGGTCTGCGTGGCGGTGTATTTCTCGCCTTCATAGGTCTTGGTGCGGATCTTTTCCTGGGCCGAGAGCGGCGCGGCGAGAGCCAGCGCGGTCAGCGATACGAGCAGCAGGCGGGTCGTGTTCATGGCGCAATTCCTCCTTGCGATCATGGGCTTGCGGGGTCTGACCGGTGGCGGGGGTCGTTGCCGCCGGTGACAGTGAGGAAACGTCGCAGCGCGCTCCACCCTTCGCGCGGGCTTGCGCATTTTTTCCTATTCGGCGGGGGACGCCTCAGGCGCAGGATCGGAGGTAGCCGGTGCGCTGGTCGCCACCCCGCCAGCACGCCGCGCGCGGAAGTCCTCGATCAGCGCGCGGCGTTCTGCCGGTGGCAAGCGGCGCAGCGCCTCGCGGCGTTCTGCGGGCGGCAGGCGGCGCAGCTGGCGCAGCTGTTGTTCACGTTTGAGCGCCTGCGCATCCTCGCGCAGCGGCTGGAGCACATCCTTGCGGGTCAGCGCCTCGCCGCTTTCGACCTTGCGCGCCATTTCTTCGCGGCGGGCGGCGACCCGCGCGTCAACCTGCTCCTTGCGGCGTGCCTCGGCAGTCTCGATTCGGGCGCGCAGCCGCGCTTCTTCCTCGGGCGTCGGCACCCGGAGCCCGGCTGCGCGGCGGCGCTCGATCTCGGCATCAATCCGCTGGTCGATGCGCTGCTGGCGCGCGGCGTAGCGGCCTTCGCGCACATCGTCGATCCGGCGGAAGGCTTCGGACAGTTCCTCGGGCGTGTCGATCGGGCCGATGATTTCGACAGGCGCGCGCATGGCCGACGCCGTGCTGGCAGCGGCAGGCGCAGGCCGCGCGGAGGCGGGCACAGCGGTGGCTGCGGCAGGCTTGCCGGTGATGCTCGCCCAGACCTTCTCGGCGGACGGCACGGGAATATTGAGCTGTTCGAGCAGCCCTGTCGCCGCCGCCGCGCTCGCCAGCACGCCAAAGCTGGCGATCCCGATGGCGATGCGCTGGCCGATCCGCCAGCGGCGTGCCGAGCGCGCCGGGCGGCGCAGTTCGGGCAGCGGCGCAGGCCGCGCTTCGGCAGCGGCCAGAACGCGCGCTTCGAAATCCGCCGACAAGGCGGGGACGGCGAAGTCATCCAGCTTGCGCGCGAGCGGGCTGCCGCGCGTGATCGGCGCGCCGGGGTCTTGCGGGGTGCCGCTCATAAAGCGCCTCCTTGCGCCGCAAAGGCCTGCCGCAGCGCCGCGCGGGCGCGGTGGAGCAGGCTTTCGAAGGCCTTGATGTTCATCTCCAGCGCCGCGGCCGCCTCGGCATTGGGCAATTCCTCGTAATAGGTCAGCACGATCGCCGCGCGCTGGCGATCGGGCAGCGCGGTAACCAGCGCGCGGGTCAAGCCTTCGCGCTCGTTCGCCTCGATCAGCGCATCGGCGAGCGGGCTGTCGTCCTCGGTATCGGGCACTTCCTCGCCCGCGAGCCGCCGGGTGCGGCGCAGGCGATCAATCGCGAGATTGGTCACCACCCGCGACAGCCAGCCGCCGAGGCGCAAGCTCGCCGCGCCCTGGCTCCCCACCCGATGCCGCTCAGCGATCTTCGGTGCCTGATCCCACAATCTCAGCAGAGCTTCCTGCACAATATCCTCGGCCTCTTGCGCCTCGCCGATCATGCGAAAGGCGATGCGGTGGAGCACGGCTGCATGGCGCGCGATGACCTCGCGCAGCGCCGCTGCATCGCGCGCTGCCAGCCGCGCAGCCAAACCCGCCTCATCGCCGGTGTCGGCGGTGCGTTGGGCGCTATGGGAAGGCTCGCCGCTGGCTGTCATACTGTCTTGCGCAAATGGCCCCGTTTGCGTGTCGGGCTGGTGGCCCTGTGAAGGCTTTAACGGCCGACTTGCCAAAACCCTTCGCGGGGCCAGCCGCCCGATCAATCCGCGCGCGGCAAGCGCAGTTCGACCAGCAGCCCGCCCAGATCCTCGCTCTCGCCCAAGGTGACGCTGCCGCCATAGATTTCCGCGACATCACGCACGATCGCAAGGCCAAGGCCGGTGCCGGGCTTGCCGGTATCGAGCCGGACGCCGCGATCGAAGATGCGGATGCGCTCCGCTTCGGGGATACCCGCGCCGTCATCCTCAACCCAGATCAGGCACATCTTGGGATCGCGCGGCGCGCAGTCCTCGTCGGGGTCGATGGTGACGAACACCGAGCCCCCGCCATACTTGGCCGCGTTCTCGATGAGATTGCCGAGCAATTCGTCGAGGTCCTGCCGTTCGAGCGAGACAGTCGCCGTCTTGTCGCCCGCAATGTCCAGCCGCCCGTTGGGATAGAGCCGCTCGACCGCGCGGCGCACGGCGGTGGCGCTCGCCATCACATTGGTGCGCGCATGGCCCACCGCGCGGCGGCCCACGGCGCGGGCGCGGGCCAAGTGGTGGTCGACATGGCGCTGCATGGTGCGGGTCTCGCGCATCACCGCCTCGCCCAGATCGGGCGCGCGGGCGGTGGCGGCATTGGTCAGCACCGTCAGCGGGGTCTTCAAGGCATGGGCGAGATTGCCCGCATGGCGGCGCGCTTCCTCAGCCTGGCGCTCGGAATGTTCGAGCAGCGCGTTGAGCTCCTCGACCAGCGGCTGCACTTCGAGCGGTAGCGGCTCGGTAATCCGGCCCGCCCCGGTGGTGCGCAGGTTCTGGATCGCGGCCCGCACCCGGCGCAAGGGCGAGAGGCCATAGCGGATCTGGAGCAGCGCCATCACCAGCAGGCCAAGCCCCAGGACGGCAAAGCTCCAGATCAGGATCAGCCGCACACGCCCGATCTGCGAATCCATCTGCTCGGTCGCGCTCGCCACGGCAAAGGTCCAGCGCGTCTCGCTGCCGGGCAGGATCACGGTGCGTTCGGCAATCCGCAGAGGCTCGCCCTTGAACTGATCGGAGTTGTAGAAGTGCACCTCGCTGTCGAAGTGCTCGCCTTTCTCCTCGACGCCGTGGAGCTTCAGCGTCCTGTCCCACAGGCTGCGCGAGGGCCAGGGATCGAAACTGCCGCCGCTGATCTGCCAGTACAGTCCGCTGCCCGGCTCAAGGAAGCGCTGGTCGCCGAGCGTGCGGTAGAAATAGACTTCGCCCGCCGGGTCGATCTCGGCCGAGGCGATCATGGCGGTCAGGATATAATCGAGCTGCTCGTCGAAATTGCTCTCGACCTGGCTGGTCAGCGTGCGTTCGAGCGCGATGCCGCCGCCCAGCAGGAGCACGAAGATCCACCCCGCCGCAATCAAACCCATGCGCCGCGCAAGGCTGGCACGGGCGGGCTGAGGCGGGTCTAGAATGTCCGGGGCGGACAGCGCCGCATCCTCGGCCTCGCCGCCGGGCAAGGGCGAGCGCGCGTCGCCGCCCGGCGTCCCGGCTCCGGCCGCTGCCTCAGGCGCGCGGCTGGTCGGCGGGGTCGTCGAGGCTGTAACCGAGGCCACGGATGGTCGTGATCACGTCTGCACCCAGCTTCTTGCGAATACGGGTGACAAAGACTTCGATGGTATTGGAATCGCGGTCGAAATCCTGATCGTAGATGTGCTCGATCAGTTCGGTGCGGCTGACCACCTTGCCCTTGTGGTGCATCAGGTAGGAGAGCAGCTTGTATTCCTGCGCGGTCAGCTTGACTGGCTCGCCATCGAGCGTCACGCGGCCCGAGCGGGTATCGAGCCGCACGTCGCCTGCGGTCAGCTCCGAGGACGTGTTGCCCGAAGCGCGGCGGATCAGCGCGCGCAGGCGGGCGATCAGTTCTTCGGTCTGGAACGGCTTGGCGAGGTAATCATCGGCGCCGGCATCGAGCCCGGCCACCTTGTCCGACCAGCTGTCACGCGCGGTCAGCACCAGCACCGGGAAGGTGCGCCCTTCGCGGCGCCACATCCCGAGCACGGTCAGCCCGTCAATCTCGGGCAGGCCAAGATCGAGCACCACTGCGTCGTAATCCTCGGTCGAGCCCATGAAGTGCCCGTCTTCGCCATCGACCGAAAGATCGACGGCATAGCCCTGCCCCTCCAGCGTCGACTTGAGCTGCGCGCCAAGGGTCGGTTCGTCTTCGACGATCAGAATGCGCATATTCCACCATTTCCAAGCATTGCGTTAGCCGGGGTCGTGCGCCTTTGGCGTTCAGCCGTCAAGCAAGCCTGACGCGCCCAACCCGCCGCTGTCCCCCGCTGATAAAGCATGAGAGCCCCCGCCGTCAGCGCGAGCGGCCGATGATGCGCCCGGTGCGGGCATCGACATCGACATAGGTGACGCGGCCATCCTTGATGAATTTGAGCCGGTAGGCGCGCGCGGTCGAATCATAGGCAAAGCCGAGATATTCGGCATCCCGCATCATCGGCAGGATGCGCGCCTCGATCTCGCCCGAGCGCATGATGTTGCCAGCCTGCGCCTCGCGCCGCGCCTCGCCCTGGTCCCCGCGCGTCTGGTCCTGCGCCATCGCGGGCGCAGGGGCCAGAGCAAGGGCAGCAAGCGTGCCGAGCATCAAGGCGGTTAGCTGTTTCATCACAATATCATGCCTAGCCAGCGTCCATTGAACAAGCCGTGAATGGCTTTACTTCGATCCCGCCGCCGGGTTCCCGACCAGTTCGAAGCTGATCGAGAGCGCCACGCCGGTCGACACCATGCCCGGCTGCACCGGAGCCTCGGTCGACATGGCTTGCACGAACCCGAACTCGCCGCCGCGCTTGGCGTCCATCGAGCCGCGGCCCTCCAGCGCCTCGTTGATCATCAGCACCCGGATGTCGGCATAGCCGAGCATCTTGGCATAGTCCCTCGCCTGCGCCTGCGCCCGCTCAACCGCGCGCTTGCGGGCGAGGATCTTGGCCTCGGTATCGTTCTCGATGCTGAAGTACGGCCCGCTGAGGTCATTGGCCCCGGCTTCGACCAGCGCGTCGAGCACCTTGCCGGTATCGTCGATCTTGCGCAGGATCACGCTGACCGTGTTCGACGCGCGATAGCCGCGGAACACCTGGCGTGAGGTGGCCTGATCATATTCGTAATTGGCGTTGAGGTTGATGCCGGCGGTCTGGATGTCCTTCTCGGCAATCCCCAGCGTCTTGAGGCGCGCGATAACCTTCTGCATGGCCGCCGAATTCTGGCGCATCGCCTCGCTCGCACTGGTCGCTTCGGTGGTCACGCCCGCGCCTACGGTGGCGGTGTCGGGCGCAATGTCGATGCTTTCATAGACGGTGAGCTCGACAACCGGGCCGGTGGCCGCAATCCCGACCTCGGCAGCGGCAAGGTTGCCAAGGGGCAGCGCTGCGGCAGAGGCGGCGAGAAGGATCAGGACATTGCGCATTGAGAGTATTCCTCCACTATTCACCGCGCCTGTGCACCGGTTCAGCTTTCACGGGTCTGAACCGTATGTCGCTGGCCAGCAAGGTTTGCCCGCAGTCTGCCTTGCACGCGCAAGGCTTGTCGCGCGCCCGTGCACAGCCTAGGTGGCGCATCCCATGGCACAGCCCCCGATCTTCTCGCTTGAAGGCGTCGCATTGCAGCAAGGCGGCCGCTGGCTGTTTGGCGGGCCAACGCCCACCAGCGGCGCGGCGCCGATTGATCTTCACGTCCTGCCCGGTGATCGCCTCGCGCTGATCGGACGCAATGGGGCAGGGAAGACCACCCTGCTGCGCCTCATCACCGGCAGGATCGAGGCTGACCGAGGCCAGCGCCGGATCAAGCCGGGGACACGGATCGTGTTTCTGGAGCAAGAGCCTGATTTCACGCCCTTTGCCACGCTGATGGACTTCGCCACCCACGGCGAGGATGCCCCGGCTGCCCACGAAGTCGAGGCGATTGCCGGCCAGCTCGGCATCGACATGAGCCGCGACGCACCGACTGCGAGCGGGGGCGAAAAACGCCGCGCCGCAATTGCCCGCGCGCTGGCGCAGGAGCCTGATCTGATCCTCCTCGACGAGCCCACCAACCATCTCGATCTCGCCGCGATCGACTGGCTGGAGGACTGGCTCTCGCGCTATCGCGGGGCGTTCATCACCATTTCCCACGACCGCACCTTCCTCACCCGCCTGACGCGGGCGACCCTGTGGCTCGACCGGGGCACGCTGCGGCGCAAGGAAGTAGGCTTTGGCGGCTATGAGGCGTGGGAGGAGAGCGTCTATGCCGAGGAAGCCCGCGCCGCGGAACGCCTTGATGCCAAACTGAAAATCGAAGCCCACTGGTTGGAGCGCGGGGTCACCGCGCGGCGCAAGCGCAATCAGGGGCGGCTCGAAAAGCTCTACCAGATGCGTGCCGTCCGGGCCTCGATGATTGCCGGGGCAGGTGCGGCCAAGCTGAAGCTTGCCTCCGATGACGACTTCAAGTCCAAATCGGTGATCGTTGCCGAAAATATTTCAAAGACTTACGGAGAGCGCGCGATCATCAAGCCGTTCTCCCTGCGCATCCAGAACGGCGACCGCATCGGGATTGTCGGTGCCAACGGCGCGGGCAAGACCACCTTGCTGAAATTGCTCACCAAAGAGATCGAGAGCGACACCGGATCGGTCACCCATGCCAAGACCCTGACCGGCGTGATGATCGACCAGCAAAGAAAGCTGCTGGAACCGGGCGCCACCGTCCGCCAGATCCTCGCGCAAGGGGGCGACTGGATCGATGTGCGGGGGGTCAGGAAGCACGTTCAGGCCTATCTCAAGGACTTCCTGTTCGATCCGGGTCTGGTCGACACCAAGGTCGGCATCCTGTCGGGCGGGGAGCGCTCGCGGCTGCTGCTGGCGCGTGAATTCGCCCGCACCGCGAACCTGCTGGTGCTCGACGAGCCGACCAATGATCTCGACCTTGAAACCCTTGATCTGCTTCAGGAAGTTATCGCCGATTTCGACGGCACCGTGCTGATCGTCAGCCACGACCGCGACTTCCTCGACCGCACGGTGACGATCACGCTGGGCCTCGACGGATCGGGCAAGGTGGATATTGTCGCAGGCGGCTATGCCGATTGGGAAGCCCGGCGACAGCCCCGCAAAGACCCGACAAGACCTGCGCAAAACCCGCGTAGCGCCGCGCAAGCCGCGACTCCGGCAGACCAGGGCAAGGCCGCGCCCGCATCGGCCAAATTGTCCTACAAGGATCAGCGCGATTACGAAATCCTGCCCGCCCGCATCGCCGAACTCGACGCCGCAATCGCCAAGGGCGAGGCCTTGCTGAGCGACCCCGAACTCTACACCCGCGACCCCAAGCGCTTTGCCACGATCAGCGCCGGGATCGCCAACGCCCGCGCCGAGAAGGACGCGGCCGAAGAGCGCTGGCTGATGCTGGCGGAAATGGTCGAGGGCTGATCGGCCTTGGCCCGGCCCTCACCTGATCCGGTAATACTCCGCCACCCGTTCGAGCGCGATTTTCAGCACCAGCTTGCCGCTGCGCGTGGGCCAGCCCAGCGCCTTTTCGGCCTCGGGCAGCGCCTCGCCTGCGCAGACCACCCGCCACAGGATGTCCTCCAGCCCCTTGCCCGCCGCGGCGATGGCCCCGCTGAAACGCTGGCGGGCGGCGATCTGCTTTTCCGTGGGAGAAAGGCCGCGCTCGCCGGTGGTCTTCACCCGCACCGGATCCCAGCGCATGGTGATGCTCGCGGTCATGGCGCTGCGCTCGTAATCGGCGCGCAAGGCCTCGCCTGCATCGAGCAGCCGGTCGGAGATGTGGCCGCGCGCGTGGAGCCACACCAGCGGGCTTTCGGCAAGGTTGACCGTCACCGTGCGGCGCGGGCGCGGGCCGGATTTGATGCGTCCCCGGCGCGGGCCTTCGGGGGTGAGTTCACGTTCGGCGAGTTGGCGAGTCATCGAGGTTCCTCCGCTTGTTGCGCGAGGGACTTGCCAAGAGCGCACATCTGTAGGAAAGAACAAACCAATCCGGTTAAATTGAAAGGGTGTTCCTGACACCCTACCGGTTCACTACTTGAGGGCGTTCCTGACGCCCTACCGCTTCGCTACATGAGGGCGTGATATGACCAACCGCATCCGCGACATCCGCAAGGCCAAGGGGCTGACGCTCGCCGATCTCGCCGCCGCCTGCACCCCGCCCACCACCGCGCAGACCATCGGGCGGCTGGAGACGGGAATGCGCCAGCTCTCGCTCGCATGGATGAACAAGATCGCCGCCGCGCTCGACGTCGATCCGGCGATGCTGATGCGCGCGGAAGGCGCAGCGCCGGCCATGATCATTGCCGAACTCGGCGCCAATGGCCCCGAAGCGCTTGCCACCCCGCGCGAGGCGCTGCTGCCGAGCGCGCTCGCCGCTGACGACGGCCCCGCCCCGCTCGTCCTCGCCATCACCGCGAGCATCGGCGAGTATCGCGCGGGCGACCTTGTGTGGCTGCGCCAGATCGCCCCTGATGCGGCGCAAACGGCCATCAACCGCGATTGCCTTCTCCCCCGCCCCGGCGGACGCTTTGCCTTCGGGCGGCTGATCGACCGCAAGGGCACGCTGATCGGCCTGTTGCCGCCCGGCATGGGGCAGAAGCAGGTGGTGGTCGATAATCCGCCATGGATCGCGGTTGCCGCGATGCTGGTCAGGCCGCTTTAACGCACAGCTGCTAGACCCGGCCCGTGAAGCACGTCCTCGCCCTCTCCACGCTCTATCCCAATCCGGTCAACCCCCGGTTCGGCACCTTTGTCGCCCGGTCGCTGGAGGCGCTGGCAAAGCGGGGGGATTGGCGGGTGACGCTGGTCAATCCGATCGGCCTGCCGCCGCTGGCGCTGGGCCGCTATCGCCCGCTCGCCGATCTGCCCGCGCGCGCCGAGGAAGGCGGGATCACCGTCCACCGTCCGCATTTCACCCTGATCCCGCGCATCGGCGCGCGGCGCAATGCCGCCGCCATCGCCCGTGCCGTGCTGCCGCTGGTCGAGCAGATCCATGCCGAAACGCCGATCGACGTGCTCGACGCGCAATTCTTCTTTCCCGATGGCCCCGCCGCTGCCGCCATTGCCCGCAAGACCGGCCTGCCGCTGTCGATCAAGGCGCGGGGGAGCGACATCAGTTTCTGGGGCGAGCAAGGCTTTGCCCGGGCGCAGATGCTCGATGCTGCACGCACGGCAACCGGCCTCTTGGCCGTCAGCCGCGATCTGGCCGGACAGATGGCGGCAATGGGCATGGCGGCGGAGAAGATCACCGTCCATTACACCGGGCTTGATCGCGACCGTTTCCGCCCGCTCGATCACACCCAGTTGCGCACCCAGCTGTCGCGCGAACTGGGCTTCGCCATGCCCGACAGCGCGCCGCTGCTCGCCTGCGTTGGCGCACTGATCGAGCGGAAGGGTCAGGCCATCGCCATCCGCGCCCTGCGCGATATTCCGGGCGCGCGACTGGTGCTGATCGGCAAGGGCGAGGACGAGAGCCTGCTGCGCGCCCTTGCCGCGAGCGAGGGGGTGGCTGACCGGGTGTACTTTGCCGGCTCGGTCGATCACGATCTGATGCCGCTGCTGCTCTCGGCGGCGGACGTGATGGTGCTGCCGACAGTGAGCGAGGGGCTCGCCAATGCCTGGGTCGAGGCGCTCGCTTGCGGGACGCCGGTGGTGACCTCGGATGTCGGCGGCGCGCGCGAGCTGATCGCGTGCGACACCGCCGGGCGCCTGGTGGCGCGCAATCCCGCAGCCGTGGCGGCGGGGATCAACGCGGTGCTCAACGCGCCGCCCCCGCGCGAGGCGGTGGCCGCGCTGACCGAGCATTTCAGCTGGGAGGCCAATGCGGCGGCACTTGCCGCGCATTACGAGACCCTGGCCACCGCCTGAGATCGGCGCAGGCGCGGCGGCTCAAATCTCGCCGCGCGCGATCTTTTCCTGACGATCCACCGCGCTCTCGGTCTGGACGAAGCTGTTGGTCGTCACCCCCATCCAGATCAGCAGCGGCCCGGCCATGTAGATCGACGAATAGGTGCCGATGAACAGGCCCACCGTGATCGCCGCGACCATGCCGAACAGGCTCGGCGGGCCGAAGAACAAGAGCGGGATCAGCGCCACGAACAGCGTCAGCGAGGTCATCACCGTGCGCGCCAGCGTCTCGTTGACCGACAGGTCGAGCAGGTCGCCCATCTCCATCTTGCGGTACTTCTTCAGGTTCTCGCGGATGCGGTCATAGACGACGATGGTGTCGTTCAAGGAATAGCCGATGATCGCGAGGATCGCCGCGACGATCTGGAGGCTGAATTCCATCTGCGTCAGCGCGAACAGGCCGACCGTCACCGATACGTCGTGCACCAGTGCGAACATCGCGCCGACGCCAAACTGCCATTCGAACCGCACCCAGATATAGAGCGAGACCGCCGCCATCGCCGCCAGCAGCGCAAGGATCGCCTGATCGCGGAACTCGCCCGCGACCTTGCCCGACACGGTGTCATTCCCGTCCACGCGCGCATCGGGATAGGTGCCCTTGACCGAGGCGATCACCTTTTCGCCGATCGCCTTGGCGGCTTCGGGATTGTCTTCCGTGCCATCGGGCAGCGCGACGCGGATCGAGACCTGGTTCTTGGCGCCGAATTCCTGCACCACCGGCTCGCCGAAGCCCAGCCCGGCGACCTGTTCGCGCAAGGACGGGATCGGCGCGGTCTCGGTCTGGGTGAAGGTCATGCGCACTTCCTGCCCGCCGGCAAAGTCGACGCCGAAGTTGAGGCCATTGACCGCCACCGCCGCCCAGCTGCCGAAGATCAGCACAAGGCTGAGCACGAAGAACGGCACGCGCAGCTTCAGGAACTTGATGTTGGTGTTGTCGGGGACGAGTTTCAGGAGTTTCATGTGGCGAGCCTCCTCAGATATTGATGTCATTGGGGCGCGCCTTGCGCAGCCACCCGGCAACAAACATTCGGGTCAGCGTCACCCCGGTGAACACCGAGGTGATGATGCCGATGATCAGCACGATCGCGAAGCCCTTGACCGGGCCCGAGCCGAACGAGAACAGCGCCACGCCCGAAATCACGTTGGTGAGGTTCGCGTCCCAGATCGCGCGGCTGGCTTCCTTGTAGCCGGTCTCGACCGCGGCCACGACCTTGCGGCCGCGCGCGCGCTCTTCGCGGATACGCTCGTTGATCAGCACGTTGGCATCGACCGCCGCGCCGATGGTGATGACGAAGCCCGCAATCCCCGGCAGGGTCAGCGTGAAGCCGCCCAGCGCCATCAGGCCGAGCAGCATCAGCACGTTGAACACCAGCGCGACCGTGGCGTAGATGCCGAAGCGGCCATAGGTCGCGACCATCAGCGCGATCACCGCAAAGCTGCCGATCGCCATTGCGAGCAGCCCCTTGCGGATCGAATCCGCGCCAAGGTCAGGCCCGACCGTGCGCTCTTCCACCACCACCAGCGGCACCGGCAGCGCGCCCGAACGCAGCGCAATCGCCAGCTCGTTCGCGCTTTCGGGCGTGAAGCTGCCCGAAATCTGCGCGCTCCCGCCAATGATCGGGGTCTGGATCGTCGGGGCCGACAGCACCTGCCCGTCGAGGATGATGGCAAAGGGCTTGCCGACATTCTCGGTCGTGAGCTTGGCGAACTTGGCCCCGCCCTGCGCGTCGAAAGTGATGTTGACGACATTGCGGTTGTTCTGCGGATCGACCCCGGCCTGCGCATCGGTAAGGCTCTCGCCGCGAATGCCGCCAAGGCGCTTGACCGTCACGAATTGCCCGTCGAGCCCTTCGCCCGGCGCATAGGGGAAGGTTTCCAGCCCCACCGCCGCGGCGCCCGGTTCGGCGACGAGCTTGAATTCGAGCTGCGCGGTCTTGCCGAGCAGCGCCTTCAGCGCTTCCGGGTCTTGCAGGCCCGGCACCTGCACCACGATGCGGGTGTCGCCCTGACGCAAGATGGTCGGCTCGCGCGTCCCGAGCTCGTCGATACGGCGGCGCACCACTTCCGTGGCGCTGTCCATCGCATCATCGATCGCCTGATTGATGCCCGCTTCGGTCGGCTTGAGCTGCACGCGCTGGCCATCGACCACCGTCAGCTCCCACTCGCGCACCGTCGTCTGGCCCTGCATCGCCGGCTCGATCAGCCCGCGCGCCCGATCAATGTCGGCGGCGTTTTCCAGCATGAAGGACAGCTGCCCGTCGGCGGTCGAAACATCGCCGATGCGGATACGCGGCTTGGCGTTGCGCATCAGCTGACGAACGCTTTCCTCCATCGTCTCGAGCCGCTGCTTGCGCACGTCCTCGGACTTGGCTTCAAGCAGGAGGTGCGAGCCGCCGGCAAGGTCAAGCCCAAGGTTGACCTGCGGGTTGGGCAGCGACGCGGGCCAATCCAGCCCCGCGACATTGGCAAGGCTGGGCAGCGCCAGCAGCGAAGCCGCGAGCGTCACCGCCCATAGCGAGAGCTTCTTCCAGAGGGGAAAGTCGAGCATTGCGTCAGGATCTCATGCGCAGGAGATGAAGTGCGGCCAGCGCCACATCAGTCGTTGGCGGGCTTGCCGCCCGGCGGGATGATGTCGCCCAGCGTCGCCTTGATCGCCTTGACGCGAACATTGGGGCCAAGGTCGAGCTCGACATAGACATCGTCGACCTTCACCACCTTGCCGACGAGGCCGCCGGCCGTCACCACCTGATCGCCCTTCTTGACGGCGGCGATCTTTTCGCGGTGCTGCTTCTGCTGGTTCATCTGCGGGCGGATGATCAGGAACCAGAAGATCGCGATCATGCCGATGATCGGAAGGAAGGTCATCCATGCGGGCGGCGCTGCAGCAGCACCTGCCCCGGCAGCGGCGGCAAGAAGATCGATGGTCATGCGATAGTGCCTGTGAGATCCCGTGAAATTCGTGTCAGGGCAGCCGCCCTGTCGTCCAAGTGGGCGCGCCTAGCAGTATTGCAAGGATGTCGCAATGATTGGGGCCACCTTCGGTGGCGCAGACCTCCTGCCCCGCCTCCCCACCCGGCCACCAACGATACCATCAGGCTATGGTGGCCGGGCGAGGAGGCGGGCGGGAGGTCTGTATCGCGCGCCAGCGCGATCCCAAAACAAACACGCCCAAACCCGCTTGCCAGCCCCGCCCGCCACGCCTATAGGCCCCGCTCCACTGGTGACGGGACGTAGCGCAGCCTGGTAGCGCATCACACTGGGGGTGTGGGGGTCGGAGGTTCGAATCCTCTCGTCCCGACCAGTGGACTTATCCTTCTTATCAGGATTCCAGCCGCACCGCCGGGCGATTGCGCCGGTGCGCGGGGCGGATTAGGCTGGGTGCGCTATCCCGCCTGTCACGAAAGCCCCCTTCCCCCATGACCCGCTGGCGTCTGGCCGCCCCTGTCGACGATATTCGCGAGGCGCTGCTGGGCCTGTCCGCGCGGCCGGAGCGCTTTGCCATTGCCACGCTGGTGGCGGTCGATGGCTCGGCGCCGCGCGATGTGGGGGCGCAGATGCTCATCACGCCGGACGAGCACTGGGGGTTCCTATCGGGCGGCTGCATCGAGGATGATGTCGCCAGCCATGGCCGCGCGGTGCTGGCCGAGGGCGCGGCGCGGCTGCTTCGCTATGGCGAGGGCAGTCCGTGGATCGATATCAAGCTCGCCTGCGGTTCGGGAATCTCTGTGCTGGTCGAACCGGTCGCCGCCAGTGAACCCGCGGTGGCGGCGTTGCTGGAGGGCTGGCACGCGCGCCGCCCGGTGCTGTGGTCGAGCGATGGCAGCACTCGCACCGCTTCGTCTGCGCCCGATGCACCCGTCGCCGACAGCTGGGACGGCGCGCGCTATACCCGCCTGTTTCTGCCCCCCTTGCGGCTGGTGCTGATCGGCGAGGATGGCGCGACCCTTAGCGCCGCCGCGCTGGCGCGCGACATGGGCTGGCAGGTGGTGCTCGTCACCCCCGGAGGGCCGGAAGCGCCGCCGATGGAGGGCATTGCCTACCACCGCAGCGACCCCGCCGAAGCGCTGGCCCGCATCGGGATCGACCGCTGGAGCGCCATCGCGGTGCTCTCGCACGACCGCGAGGATGACGAGCGCGGGCTGGCGGCGGCGCTTTGCTCCGAGGCGTTCTATGTCGGCGCGATCGGGGCGCGGGTGCGGCTTGACCAGCGCACCATGCGACTGCGCGGGCATGGCGTGAACGAGGCGGCGCTGGCGCAGCTGCACGCCCCCATCGGCCTTCCCGGCTTTGCCAAGGCGCCGCGCGATGTCGCGCTGTCATTGGTGGCCGAGGTCGCTCAGGCCTTCCACGCGGTGACAGCGAGGGCGAGATCGTCGGGCGTGTCGATATCGAGCAGCGCGCCGGTGTCGGCAGTGTCGACATAGGCGACCGCCTCGGGCCGCGCCTTCAGCAGCGCTGTGGCGCCCTGATCGCCATGCAAGGCTATCAGATCCGCAAAGGCCGCGCGGGTGAAGGCGACCGGGTGGCCGGGCTGCGCTGCGACCCTTGGCCTTGCGGCATAGCCTGCGCCCTGTGCTGCTTCGACCAGCGCCGGGCACAGGCCCACCGGCGCCAGAGGCATATCACCGAGGAACACGCACACCCCCGCCGCCTGCGGTGAGAGCGCGGCGATGCCAGCCCTGAGGCTCGCCGCCATGCCTTCGGCCCAGTCGGGCGCCTCGCTTACGAACACATCGGCACCCGCGAGCGCGGCTCTGATGGCAGCGCCTTGCGAGCCGGTGACGGCGATCACCTCGGCAAATCCACCAGCGCAGACCCGCTCGGCCACCCGCCGGATCACCGGCGCGCCGCCAAGATCGGTGAGCAGCTTCCCCCCGCCAAACCGCCGCCCCGCTCCGCCGGCGAGGATCAGCGCGGACCAGCCGTTCACCTCACGCCTTGGCCTGTGCCAGCACCGGCAGGTTGCGGATGCGCTTGCCCGTGAGCGATGCCAGCGCGTTCGCCAGCGCAGGCGAGGCAGGCGGCAGGCCCGGCTCGCCAATCCCGCCGGTCTTGGCCCCGCTGTCGATGAAATGCACATCCACCTGCGGCGGCGCATCGGCGAGCTTGAGGATCGGATAATCGCCGAAGTTGCTCTGGACCACCGCGCCCTTGTCCAGCGTCACCGCCTCGCCCATCGCCGAGGACAGCCCCATGATGAGGCCGCCTGCAATCTGCGCTTCGGCGTTCAGCGGATTGATCGTCGTCCCGCAATCGACCACCGCGAAGGCGCGCACGACCTTGGGGGTGCCGTCGTCCTTCAGAGTCACTTCGACCACTTCGCCAACGATCGTGTCGAAGCTTTCGACAATCGCGATCCCGCGCCCGACGCCTGCGGGCAGGGGCGAACCCCAGCCCGCGCGCTTGGCGACTTCATCCAGAACCTTCTGATGCCGCCCGCCGTCGGCCAGATGCTTGCGCCGGAACTGGTAGGGGTCCGCCCCTGCCGCAGCTGCGAGTTCATCCATGAAGCTTTCGGTGTAGAACCCGATCTGCGTCGCATTGACCGAGCGCCACGGCCCGTCGATCTGGTTCGACTGGTAGGCGTAATGCCGCCGCGATGTCGCGGGCAGGTTGTAGATGAAGGGCACCTCGCCCTCGGCACTGCCGCTCTGGACATAGTCCATCTGCATCGCGGTGATCGCGCCGTCCCTGAGGCTGGCCTTGAGCAGCGCCGAGGATTGCGGGCGATAGGTGCCGTGGGTCACCTCCTGCTCGCGGCTCCAGATCAGCTTGACGGGGTAAGGCACCTGCTTGGCCAGCAGCGCCACCTGATCGATGATCTCGACCAGATCCGGGAAGCGCCGCCCGAACCCGCCGCCCATGATCATCGGCGAGAACTCGACCGCATCGACCTCCAGCCCGGCGGCCTTGGCGGCCTTGACGCGGGTGGAGAGTGGATCCTGCATCCCGCCCCACAGCTTGAGCTTGCCGTCCTTGAAATGGCCGGTGAGCGCAAAGGGCTCCATCATCGCATGGTGGAGGAAGGGGACGCGGTATTCGGCCTCGACCAGCTTGACGCCGCCAGCACCGAAGGCCGCATCGACATCGCCTTCACCGCCCGTGTTGTCGGGCTTTTCGGCGGTCTGGCGCAGCTTGGCCTGCGCGGCATAGATCGCCGGGGTCGAAACCGCCGCATGGCCGCCGTCGCTCCATTGGGGCGCGAGCGCATCAAGCCCCTTCTTGGCCTGCCAATATCCCTTGCCGACGACGATCACGGCATCGGGCAGCTTGACCACCTTCTCGACACCCTTGACCGCCATCGCGGGGGCTTCGTCGACGCTTTGCAGCGTGCCGCCGCGCACCGGGGCCATGGCGATGGTCGCCACCCGCATATCGGGGAGCGTGAAGTCGATCCCGTAAACCGCCGAGCCATCGACCTTGGCCGGAATGTCACGCCGGAACACATCCTTGCCGATCAGCGTCCACTGATCCGGGGTCTTGAGCACCGGATCGCTCGAAAGCGAACGCTCCGCCGCGCCTGCCGCGAGCTCGCCATAGCGCAGCGACTTGCCCGACGCGGCGTGAGTGACAACCGATTTGGCGGTGGTGAGTTCGCTTTCCGGCACCCCCAGCCGGTCCGCCGCCTCGGCCAGCAGTACCGCGCGCACCGCAGCGCCCGTGCGCCGCATCGCGACCTCACCGGTAAAGCGGATCGCCGAGGAGCCGCCGGTGATCATCAGCGGCATCGAGCGCGCCATCATCCCGATCACCGCATCGGGGATCAGCCCGGCGACGAAATCGCCCGTCATGCTCGGCAGGAAGCCCTTTGCGAGCGCGGCATTGGCGAAGGACATATCCGCCGGAGCCTGCTCGATCCTGACCTTGTCCCAGTCCGCGTCCAGCTCGTCAGCGAGCATCTGGCCGAGCGCGGTGTGCGAGCCCTGACCGAAGTCGATATGGGGCGAATAGACCGTGACGGTGTCGTCCTCGCCGATGGTCATGATGCTGCCGAAGGGCTGCTGCCCCTTGCCGCCGATCAGCGAATTGGCGCGCGCTCTGGCGCTGCTGTCAGTCCACCACACGCCGAAGATGCCGCCGCCGACCACCAGCGCGGAACCGGCGAGGAAGATGCGGCGCTTGATGCCCTTGCGCTTGGGCTTGGCGGCGGGGGTTTCGGTTTCCGGCAGGTCGACGTCGGGGGTCGGATTGTCGGCCATCACGCGGCTCCCTGATCTGCGGCAGCGATGCCAGCGACCGCGAGGATCGCCTTGCGGATGCGCGGATAGGTGCCGCAGCGGCAGATATTGCTCATCGCCTCGTCGATCTGCGCGTCGGTCGGCGTGCCGACCGCCTCGATCAGCGCAACGGCAGCCATGATCTGGCCCGACTGGCAGTATCCGCATTGCGGCACCTGCGCCTCGATCCAGGCTTGCTGCACCTTGTGGAGCACGCCGTCGGCACCCTTCAACCCTTCGATGGTGGTGACGGACTTGCCCGCCAGCTCGCCCACCGGCACGCTGCACGAGCGCGTGATCGCTCCATCGACATGCACCGAACACGCCCCGCAGGCCGCGATCCCGCAGCCGAACTTGGTGCCCGTCATGCCGAGATCGTCGCGCAAGACCCATAGCAGCGGGGTATCGGCCTCGGCCTCCACCTCGACTGGCTTGCCGTTGACTGAAAATGCGATTGCCACGCTGGAGGCTCCCCCGAAGGTTGTCGTTTCCGGTTGTGTATAGCAACCGAACAGGATCGGGGCCAACGGAAACAACCGGCGGTGCGACAAGCCTTTGCGGGGGAGGCATGCCAAGTGGTCAGATGACGCAGGCGCGAGCGCTCCTGGGGCGTATCGGTTAAATCATTTTCCTACATGAACCGATTTGGTCATTTGTTGCGCGACTCACCTGCACAGGAGCGCACCCCATGTCCCTCGTCGACGTCCTTATCGGCCCCATTGCCTCGATTCTCGACAAGGTCATCCCCGACAAGGAAGCCCGCGCCAAGGCCAAGCTGGAGCTGATCGCGCTCGAAGGCACGCAGGAAATGCAGATGATCGAGGCGCAGCTGAAAGCGATCGTCGCCGAGGCCAATTCCGCCGACCCCTGGACCAGCCGCGCGCGCCCGAGCTTCCTTTATGTGATGTATGTGCTGCTGCTCGCGTCGCTGCCGATGGGGGTGCTCTCCGCCTTTAGCCCGGCGACTGCGCATGAGATCGCGGCGGGGATGAACGCCTATCTCGCCGGCCTGCCCGAACCGCTCTACGCCCTCTTCGGCACCGGCTACCTCGGCTACACCGCCGCGCGCCAGTGGGGGAAGGTCAAGGGGGTGGACCGGTAGGGCGGCCACCTCGCCGTGCCGTCAACCCAGCGAAGGCTGGGACCTAGAGCGGCGAGTGCTGTGCTGCTATCCTGATCGGGTGCACACACCAGCTGCTCCTGACGAAAGGCTCTATGAAGAGTTTCTCCGCTGGCAATCGCTCGGCGCGAAAGCGAAGGCGACGGCAGCGTTACGCGCCTTTCTGGATAGTTTTCCTGACTTTGCTGCCAAAGCCAAGTGGACCAATGCCAATCTCGAAAAACTGCATACCAATAGGCACGCCCGCATTCGGCATGAACTGTTTGAGGAAGTGATTTTTCCAGTCTTGATCAGCCGGATCGAGGCAGGCGATCCCGAAGCGATGTTCCAGCTCGCGCGACACGATCAGAACCTGTTTGGCGCGACACATCTCTGGAAGCAGATGGAGTATGTGAGCCCGAGGGAACTCCTCCAGCGCGCACATGAAGCAGCGCCGCACGAGGATCGCTACCGAAAAGCTCTACTTCAAGACCTGGTGGGTGCATTCAACTACCTCGATCACGAATGGCCGCTTGCCATCCTTGTGGATGCTCGAGAGCCTGATGTCTGGGACACGCTTTCCGAGCTGATATCCAAAGCGCGCATACTCGACATGGAGGGGGCAATGGCCGACCGGCTGGCCGAGTTCGAAGACCGCGTTAGGCAGTATCGCGCGCGCATTTCCGCCAAGAACGACAATTCTTGAATTCACCCAAGGGGGCAATCGGACTTCGCGTTGCGCCAAACATTGGGAAGACCTTCCCCGCCCCGCCCCTTCCCGCTAAGCGGCTGGCCATGACCAACCTCGTCTACGTCCTCAACGGCCCCAACCTCAATCTCCTCGGCACGCGCGAGCCGGAGATTTACGGCACCACCACCCTCGATGACATCGCAGGGATGCTGGAAGACCGCGCCCGAGAACTCGGGTTCGAAATCGAGATGCGCCAGACCAATCACGAGGGGATGCTGGTCGATTGGCTGCATGAGGCGCAGGCGGAGGGCGCACGGGCGGTGTTGCTGAATGCCGCCGCCTACACCCACACCTCCATCGCGCTGCTTGACGCGATCAAGGCGATCCGCACGCCGGTCGTGGAAGTCCACCTGTCCGACCCCAAGACCCGCGAGAGCTTCCGCCACCTCTCCTATGTGGGCATGGCGGCGGCCAAGACGGTCGAAGGCCACGGCGCGCGTTCCTACCTCATCGCGCTCGAAGCCGTAGCGTCGGGCGAGGTCTGAGCCGCCGGCTCTTATCGTCATCCAAGTTTCACATTTTGCGCCGCTGCCACTTGCCTGCCGCAATTGGCGGCAATAGACGCGCGGACTTTACGGTCGCATTGCATTCTACAAGGGGCATACATGGCAAACGACGCTGGCCAATCCGGCAAGGCTAACGGGCGCAAGTCGGGTGGTATGAACATCGACACCGCGCTGGTGCGCGAACTCGCGGAACTGCTCAACGAAACCGGCCTTACGGAAATCGAGGTCGAGGATGATGACCGCAAGATCCGCGTGTCGCGCGGGGCGGTCGCCGCTGCCGCGCCGGTCTATGCCGCAGCGCCTGCACCCGTGGCGGCTGCGCCTGCCGCCGCTGCTGCCGCGCCTGCTCCGGCAGAACCGGCTGCGCCCGCTGGCCCTGACCTGAAGAACGCGGTCAAGTCGCCGATGGTCGGCACCTGCTATCTCGCCGCCGAACCGGGGGCTGCGCCCTTCATCGCGGTCGGCAAGGCCGTGAAGGAAGGCGATACTCTGCTGATCGTCGAGGCGATGAAGGTTATGAACCCGATCACCGCGCCCAAATCCGGCACGGTCAGCGCCATCCTGATCGAGAACGCCCAGCCGGTCGAATTCGACCAGCCCCTCGTGGTGATCTCCTAAACCCATGGGCATCAAACGCATCCTGATCGCCAACCGCGGCGAGATCGCGCTGCGCATCCACCGCGCGGCGCATGAAATGGGGATCGAGACGGTCGCGGTGCACTCCACCGCCGATGCCGACGCGATGCACGTGCGCCTCGCCGACCACGCGGTGTGCATCGGCCCGCCGCCTGCCTCCGAGTCCTATCTCAACATCGCCAACATCATCTCGGCGGCCGAAATCGCGCAGTGCGACGCGATCCACCCCGGCTACGGCTTCCTGTCGGAGAACGCCAAGTTCGCCGACATCGTCGAAGCGCATGACATCATCTGGATCGGCCCAAAACCCGAACATATCCGCACTATGGGCGACAAGATCGAGGCCAAGCGCACTGCGGGCGCGCTCGGCCTGCCGCTGGTGCCCGGCTCGGATGGCGCGGTGTCCGATATCGCCGAAGCCAAGGCGATTGCCGAGGCCGCGGGCTATCCCGTCATCATCAAGGCCGCGAGCGGCGGCGGCGGGCGCGGGATGAAGGTGTGCAACAGCCCCGACCAGCTTGAAACGCTGATCCAGCAAGCCGGCTCCGAGGCCAAGGCCGCTTTCGGGGACAGCACGGTCTATATCGAGAAGTATCTCGGCAACCCGCGCCACATCGAATTTCAGGTGTTCGGCGACGGGCAAGGCAATGCGATCCATCTGGGCGAGCGCGATTGCTCGCTTCAGCGCCGCCACCAGAAGGTGCTCGAAGAAGCCCCCTCCCCCGTGATCAGCGCTGAAGAGCGCCACCGCATGGGCGAGGTTTGCGCGCAGGCGATGCGCGACATGGGCTATCGCGGTGCGGGGACGATCGAGTTCCTGTGGGAAAACGGCGAGTTCTACTTCATCGAGATGAACACCCGCCTGCAGGTCGAACACCCGGTGACCGAACTCATCACCGGGGTCGATCTGGTGCGCGAGCAGATCCGCATTGCCGAAGGCCGCCCGCTGTCGGTGAGCCAGGACGAGCTGGAATTCCACGGCCACGCGATTGAGTGCCGGATCAACGCCGAAGACCCCTTCACCTTCGCCCCCTCGCCCGGTCTCGTGACCTATTATCACGCCGCGGGCGGGATGCATGTGCGCGTCGATTCAGGGCTTTACGCCGGCTACAAGATCCCGCCTTACTACGACAGCATGATCGCCAAGCTGATCGTCTATGGCCGCACCCGCGAAGGCTGCATCATGCGGCTGCGCCGGGCGCTTGAGGAAATGGTGGTCGAGGGCGTCAAGACCAACATCCCGCTCCACCAGGAACTCCTGCGGCAGGATGATGTGCTGAACGGCGACTATTCGATCAAGTGGCTGGAAAACTGGCTGGAGAGCCGCGAGGTCTGACGCGCGTCAGGCCTCGCCTTCCATCCCCCTCAGCACGCCGAGGATCAGCTTCTCCACATCGGGCAGCGGCTGGCCGCTCCCACGCAGGCTCGCGACCGCCAGCTGCGTCATCAACGCGTTGACCAGCCGCGCGGCGAGGGGCTGGTCGATGCTGCCGATCTCCCCCGCCTCCGCCGCCCGCGCCAACTGGCGTTCGAACAGGGTGAGGCTGTTGGCGTTCTCGATACGCTGCGCTTCCTCCACCCCGAGCGCGGCGGGGCCGATGCGCAGGAGGATCGCGGCGACATCGGGCGCGCGGATTTCCTCCAGCCACGCGGCGCACATCGTGGTCAACTGGGCAAGCGGCGAGACCGCCCCCGCCTGCTCGGCGCGGGCCAGCGCGCGGGCGATCGCGCCCTTGGATTCCGCCTTGTAGATCGCCGCGATCAGCTCGGTCTTGCTGGCGAAGTGGTGGTAGAGCGCGCCCTTGCTCAGCCCCGTGCGCGTCAGCACCGCCGCCATCGTGGTCGCCTCCGTCCCCTCGGCCAGCAGCAGCGCGCGGCACGCCGCCAGCAGCGCCTCGCGCGTCGCATCGGATCTCTGCTGCTGGGTCGGCATGATCGCCCCTTTACTCTTGGCGCGGCTTCACACAAAACAAACCGCTGGTCGGTTTATGGAGTCGAAGATGCCCGCTTACGAAACGAACCTCAAGACGATGCTCGAAATCTGGAACACCCCCGATCCCGAAAAGCGCCGCGCGATGGCCGAGGCGTCGATGGAGCATAACGTCCATTTCGTCGATCCGCGCCACAACATCATCGGGCGCGCGCCCTTCCTCGCGATGGTCGCGGACACCCGCGCCGCCTTCCCCGCCGCCGTCTATCGCCATGCCAGCCGGATCGAGATGCAGAACAATTTCTGCCGCCATCACTGGGCGATCGACATGGATGGGAAGACCGTGATGGAGGGTTTCGACGTCACCGAGGTCAATGATGCGGGCAAGGTTGTGAAGGTGATCGGCTTCTTCGGGCGGCTCGATCCGGGCGATTGACGCGCGCGCCTGTGGCATTCATGCTGCACTGCAACACAAGTTGCATGAAGCCACGTTGATTTGGCGCGCAATTGTCACCCGCACCCGCTAACAGGGGCGCGGGATTGCGCTGGACGATGTGTGCCAAGGAGTGCCGAATGAACCGCAAGACCCAGATTGTCGTCGTCGGCGGGGGCGCGGGCGGGCTTGAGCTGGTCCGCAGGCTCGGCGCCAAATACGGGCGCAAGAAGCACGACATCATTCTGGTCGACAAGAACCTCTCCCACATCTGGAAGCCGCTGCTGCATGAGGTCGCGGCAGGCTCGCTCGACGCCAATCTCGACGAGGTCGGCTATCGTGGGCACTGTTTCCGCTGGGGGTATCGCTTCTTTCAGGGCAGCCTTGAGGGTGTTGACCGGCAGGCGAAGACGATCCGGCTCGCGCCCGTGAAGGACGAGGATGGCAGCGAGCTGATCGCCGGCCATACCATCCGCTATGACATTCTGGCGCTGGCGATGGGATCGGTCTCGAACGATTTCGGCGTGCCGGGGGTGAAGGAGCATTGCCTCTACCTCGACAGCCGCGAACAGGCCGACCGCTTCCGCACGCGGCTCCTGAACCACTGCCTACGCGTCAGCCGGGCGATGCTGCGCGATCCGTCGGCCGACGAGCAGGTGCGCGTCGCCATCGTCGGCGGCGGGGCGACGGGGGTGGAACTCGCCGCCGAACTCTACAACGCGGCAGGCGCGCTCAGGCACTACGGGCTGGAAGTGTTCGACGAGAGCCGGATGCACGTGACCCTGCTTGAAGCCGGCCCGCGCATCCTGCCTGCCCTGCCCGACAAGCTCGCAGCGGCGGCCAAGCATGAACTCGAAGTGCTGGGCGTTCACGTGCGCGCAGGGGTGCAGGTGGTCGAAGCCCGCCCGCGCCAGCTTGTCACCAAGGCCGGGGAAGTGATCGAGGCCGATCTGATCGTCTGGGCGGCGGGGGTGAAGGGCGCGGAGTTCCTGACCACTCTGGGGCTGGAGACCAATCCGAGGAACCAGATCCTCGTCACCGACACGCTCCAGACCACGGTCGATCCGGATATCTTCGCGCTGGGTGACTGTGCCAGCTACACCCCGCCGGGCGAAGACCGCCCCGTCCCCCCGCGCGCGCAGGCCGCGCACCAGATGGCGGGCACGGTGTTCACCAACATCGTGCGGATGCAGCAGGGAAAGCCGCTCACGCACTTCACCTATCACGACAAGGGCTCGCTGGTGTCGCTCTCGCGCTTCTCGACCGTGGGGAGCCTGATGGGCAACCTGATCGGCGGCAGCATGGCGATCGAAGGGCGGCTGGCGCGGTTTATCTACACCTCGCTTTACCGGCTGCACCTGATAGGCATTCACGGCTGGATCAAGGCGACCTTCCTGATGGTGATCGGCCGGGTGAACCGAATCGTGCGGCCCAAGCTGAAGCTGCACTGAGAGCGCTGCGTCAGAAGTCGATCTTCAGCCGCACTTCGCCCCCTTGCGCGTTGATGCCGCCCACCGCAGGCGCGGTCGCATTGGCTTCGGCCTCGGCGCTTTCGGACAGCTTGATCCGGGCCCGCGGGATGGCGCTGCCGAACTCCTCGTCCATCGGGCCGACCACGGGCCCAAGGCGCGGCGAAGTGCCGCTGTCGGCGCAGACCACGATTTCGGAATTGAGCGGATCGGCAGGTGCGTCGGTGCATTGCTCGGAGGGCGGCGGGGGGACGAACTGTGTGAGATCGATCACCACCTTCGTGTCCTCGGCCGGGACTTCTATGAGCGGGAACGGCTCGCACAGCACTTCGCCCGGGCGGGCCGGGTCGATCCTGTAGCTGGCGCACTCGTGGCGCGGCGGCCACGGTAGCGGCTCGCCGAGGATCGTCACCACTTGGCCCGATGCATCATGGGTTTGTGAAGGGGGCGGCGGTTCGTCGAACATCGGCACTCCCCTCCCCTTGCGCTTCTATCCGAAGCTGAGCCCCTGCGCCATCGCCTCGGCGATCACTTCGGGGCCGGTTTTCATCGGGCTTTCCTGAAGAATATCATACCAATCGGGCTTTTCGTCGACGAAAATCTGCTGCTCGATGCCGAAGCCCGGCGGCAGGTCGAACAGCCCGGCGAGGAAGCTGCGCCCGCCGGTGGGAAGAAAACGATACCACAGGTTGCTGCCGCAGGTGCCGCAGAAGGCGCGTTCGGCCCAGGGGCTTGAGCGGTAGACGGTGATCGCGTCCTCGCCCGCAACTTCGGCAGCCTCCCCCTTCACCCCCGCATAGAACGCCCCGCCCCAGCGCTGGCACATCGCGCAGTGGCAGATATCGACCTCGGCCTGCATCGCGGTGACGGTGATGGAGACGGCGCCGCACAGGCAGCGCCCGGTGACAGGCTCGGCAAGGCGAGCCGCTTCGGTCACAACGGAACGCCGGGTTCCTGCTTGGCAGTGCGGATGGTGAGCGAGGTTTTGACGCTTTCCACATTGGGCGCGGGTGTCAGCTTGCCGGTCAGGAATTCCTGGAAGCTCTGCAAGTCCTTGCTGACGATCTTGAGGATGAAGTCGATCTCGCCGTTGAGCATATGGCACTCGCGCACTTCGGGAAGGGCGCGCATATGCTCCTCGAATTCGCGCAAGCTGCTCTCGGCCTGGCTCTTGAGGCTGACCATCGCGAAGACGGTGATCGCGAAGCCCAGTTTGGAGGGGTCGAGATCGGCGTGATAGCCGCGGATCACGCCGTCTTCCTCAAGCCCGCGCACGCGGCGCAGGCACGGCGGCGCGGTCAGCCCGACACGCTGGGCGAGTTCGACATTGGTGACGCGGCCTTCTGCCTGCAGTTCCGCCAGCAGACGGCGGTCGATATCGTCGAGATTGGCCACGTGGTCAAAGCTCCCCTGGCACGGCTGCGTTCACTCGGCGGCAACGCGCGTGCGCTATGATCCCAAAGAAACAAGTCGCGCGGGTGAGTGCCCGCTTGGCTAATATTATTAGGTCTGCCAGCAATTGTCCCGCTTTGCAACGCGCCTTTCGCGTCAGACTGTGACAATTGCTCCATCCTGATAAGACGAACAGGCTGGCGCGGCGTATCACTGCCGCGCAAAGCCCGCAGGCGGGCGCGATTCGCGCTGGCGTGAGGGCGTGTGAGGAGACGTTTTTGTTTTTCGATGATCGCCTTGCCACCGTGCTGCGCCAGCGCGCCACTGGCGAGGCGAGCGCGCGCACCCAGTATCGGCAATTGCTCGATCTGCTGGGCAAAGATCGCCAGCAGGCCAAGGGCAGCGATCCGAGCCTGATGGCGGCGGCATGGCTGCGGCTGGATGCGCTGGCGGAAGCGATCCCCTCGGCCAAGCGGGCTGCGATGATCCGCGAGGCGAGCTGGCGGTTCCGCAACCCCGACCTCGCCCTGCATCTGGCCGATCAGGAGCCCGACGTGGCCTCGGCGGCGCTCGGGCGGGCCGATCTGTCGAGCGAGGACTGGGCCGCGCTGATCCCGCGCCTGCCGGTGCGCGCGCGCGGTTTCCTGCGGTTGCGCCGCGATCTGCCGGTTGATGTCGAGACGCTGCTGGAGCGACTGGGGGTGCATGATCGCGGCCTGCCGGCACCGCGTGAGGCGGGCGAGGCGGCAGGCGTCGCCGTGCCGCCGTCCGTCCCGCCCGGCGAAAGCCCCGCGCACCAACCGCAAGCCCCGCTCGTGCTGGACAAGGCCCGTGCCACCCCTGCCCCGCCCCCTGTTCCGCCCCCGCTGCCGCGCGACCGTGACGACACGGGCCGCACCGAGATTTCAGCTCTGGTCGAGCGGATCGCGCAGTTTCGCCGTGCGCGCGGAGAAGCGCCGCTCGATCTCGAGCGCTCGCCGCGCCTTCCGCTTGGCGAACTGCCCGAAAGGCCCGAACGCGCGGTCACCAGCTTCGGCTTTGCCGCCGACACCGCCGGCCGGATCGGCTGGGCGACGAGCGAGGTCGCGTCGATGGTGATCGGCACCCGGCTGTTCGCCGCTCACCCCGACGCGCCCGAAAGCGCCGCCCTCGCCCGCGCCTATGCGCGCCGTCAGCCGATCAACCGCGCCGCGCTGACGCTGCAGGGCGCGCCTGCCGTTGCGGGAGACTGGATCCTCGATGCGCAGCCGCGCTTCAGCGAGGAAGGGCACTTCACCGGCTATTTCGGCCGGTTCCGCCGCCCTGCTCCCGCCAGCGCCAAGCCCACCGGCCCGGAAGCGCGCGAGGCGGATCGCATCCGCCAACTGCTCCACGAATTGCGCACCCCCGTCACCGCTGTGCAAGGCTATGCCGAGGTCATCCAGCAACAGCTGTTCGGCCCAGCCCCGCACGAATACCGCGCGCTCGCCGCCGCGATTGCCGCCGATGCGGCGCGGATTCTGGCCGGGTTCGAGGATCTCGACCGGCTGGCGCGGCTGGAAACGGGCGCTGTGACGATCGAGCAGGGCGAGGCCGACCTGACGGCTCTGGTGTTGCGCATCGCCGCGCAGCTGGAGCCAGCGCTCGGCCCGATCGGTGCGGGCCTCGCGCCCGACTTTGCACCGACGCAGAGCGTGCTGACCGCGCTCGATGCCGAGGATGCCGAAGCGCTGCTTTGGCGCGTTCTGGCGAGCCTTGGCGCGGCAGCAGCACCGGGCGAGCAATTGGCTGTGCGCCTTGCCCCGCTGCTCGGCCCGCGCGGCGCGATGGTGCGCCTGACCTGCGCGCTGCCGGCCGCGCTTGCGGCGCAGGACAACCTGTTCGCGGCCACCACCCGCACCGGGGAAAGCACGATCAACGCCGGATTGTTCGGCACCGGCTTTGCGCTGCGCCTCGCCCGCGCCGAGGCCCGCGCGGCGGGCGGCGGCCTGCAACGCGCCGGGGCCGAGCTGGAACTGACACTGCCGCTCTTGACCGGCTCCGAGGCTCTGCCTAGCCCGATGCAGGGCTAGGGTTACGGGGCGATCGGAATCAGCCGGGGGACAAGCGGGGACATGACCACAGCATCAATGCTCGCCGTGCCGCCTGCCGGGCGCAGCGCGACCTTTGCGCCTGATTTCGGCCAGCGGGTGCTGCTGACGGTCGACACGGAGGAAGAATTCGACTGGACCGGCCCGTTCCGGCGCGATGGCTATGGTCTTCGCCACGTCGAGGCGATCCCGCGCTTTCAGACCTTCTGCGAGGGGCTGGGCGCGCATCCGGTCTATCTGGTCGACTGGCCGATCGTGCAGGATCCGCGCGCGGTGGAGATTATCGGCGATGCGGTGCGGCGCGGGACGGCCGAAGTCGGTGTCCAGCTCCACCCCTGGGTCAACCCGCCGTTCGACGAGGAGGTGAGCGTCTTCAACTCCTTCGCCGGCAATCTGCCTCAGGAGCTGGAGGCGGCCAAGTTCATGGCCCTGCGCGATGCGATCGAGGCCAATTTCGGGACGGCGCCGCTGATCTACCGCGCGGGCCGTTATGGCCTGGGGCCGCACACGGCGGGGCTGCTCAAGACTGCAGGCATCAGAATCGACACATCGGTGCGGTCGCTGTTCGACTATTCGGATCAGGGCGGGCCGGATTATCGCGCCCATCCGCTTGCGCCCTATTGGGTGGACGGGGCGATGCGCCTGCTCGAACTGCCGGTGACGAGTGTCCATTCCGGTCTCTTGCGCGGGGCCGGACGCCCGGTGCAGCAGCTGGGCGAGGCTTTGCCCAAGGGGATGGGCGTGCTCTCGCGCCTCGGCCTGCTCGAACGCATCGCGCTCACCCCCGAAGGTGTCAGCGCCGAGGAAGCCCTGCGCGGGGTCGATATTGCGGTGGAGGCCGGGCTGCCGGTGCTGGTGCTGTCGTTCCACAGTCCGACGCTGGCCCCCGGCTTCACCCCCTATGCCGCCGATCAGGCCGCGGTCGAGGCCCTCTACGCCTGGTTCGAGGCGATCTATGCCCGCTGCGCCGCGCGGGGGCTGCGCCCTTGCACCGTCTCCGACATCATCGCCGCGACCGGGGGGTGATGGGCGAGCTTTGGCGCGCCGCCGGTTTGCGCGCTTGTCTCAGACCGATGCGCAGAGTAGGGGCGCAGGCGCACCTGTCTTCCGGCGCCCTGTTCCCAAGGGGCCTGTAGCTCAGCGGTTAGAGCTGGCCGCTCATAACGGCTAGGTCGCGGGTTCGAATCCTGCCGGGCCCACCAGGGGCGGGCACGGAAGCGCGGGTGAAAAAGGCGTCGGGGAGTGGCGCAGTCCGGTAGCGCGCTTGCTTTGGGAGCAAGATGTCGCAGGTTCGAATCCTGTCTCCCCGACCACTTTTCCTCCCCTTCCCGCGCGTGTGGCCAGCCCGTTAGCCGATCCGCGCGCGCCGGGCGGCGTCGGCCAGTGCTGCGGCCTGTGCCGGGGGCGCTCCGAGGCCGGTGAGGCCGAGCAGCAGCATATCACCCAACTGCCGCGCCGCCTCCTCGTGCGAGGGGCGCGTTTCGATGAGGTGCATCATCAGCACCTGACACAGGCCAAGCCAGTAGGGCACCCCCGCCTCGCGAGCCTCAGGCCGGATCAGTCCCTGTGCCAGCGCCGCCTCGATATCGTCCTTCAGGCCGCGGTTCAGCGGGTGGGACTGGCTGGTGGCAGGCGCCATGCTGCGCAGGAGCGCCATCATCCGGCGAGGCTGCTCGACCGCGGCCCGCGCTGCGACGGCCATACCGCCAGCAATCCGTGCGACCGGATCGGCAATCCCTGCATTGGCCGCGCCGACCAGCGCCTCGACCTCGAGCCGCACCTCGGCCGCCACGGCAGCGGCGAAATCGTGCTTGTCGGCAAAGTGGTTGAAGAAGCTCCCCTTGGCCACGCCTGCACGGGCGACGACATCGTCGATCGGAATGGCGTCGATTGGCCGATCGAACAGCAGATCAAGCCCCGCGGCAATCAGCGCCGCACGGGTGCGCTGCGAACGGGGCGATGCGAGGGGTTTGCCGGCCATGGCTGATGCATACTTGACCAAATAGTCATATTCAAGATATTTGACCAAATAGTCAAAATTGATTCGCCGGATCGACGGCGGGCGCGCGGGAGGGGATCATGGCCATCATCAAGGTCGAAGACATCGCGCACGTCCGCTTTGCCGCGCCCGATCTGGGGCTGATGCGCGGCTTTCTGGAAGATTTCGGCCTGACCTGTTTCGAGGAGGGCGGCAGGCTTTACGGCAAGGGCAGCGACGGGCGGGCGTTCGTCCATGTGACCGAACAGGGCGAGCCGACATTCCTTGCCGTGGGCCTGCGCGCTGCAAGCCTTGCCGATCTCGAACGCCTCGCCGCCCATGAAGGCGCGCAGGTCGAGCCGCTGGGCGAACCGGGCGGGGGCATGGTCGTGCGGCTCACCGATCCTGACGGCTACCGCGTCGAAGTCGTGGCGGGTCAGGAGAGCGGCACACCGACCCCCTGCCCGCCCCCGCAGTTCAACAGCGCCGCTGACAAACCGCGCCAGCGCGCCACCATCCGTCTTGAACCCGCGCCTGCCCATGTTCGCCGCATCGGCCATGCGGTGCTGAAGGTGAGCGACTTCCGCGCCTCGGAGCGGTGGTGGAAGGAGCGCTTCGGCTTTCTCACCTCGGACGAGATCGAGGCCGCGCCGAATGTGCCGCTCGGCGCCTTCATGCGCTGCGACAGGGGCGATGTGCCGTCAGACCACCACACGATCTTCCTCGCGCAGCTCCCCGGCAAGCTCGGCCTGCTCCACGCCGCCTTCGAGGTCGAGAGCCTCGATGATCTGATGTGCGGCCACGAATGGCTGAAGGCCCGCGAGCGGCAGGCGGCATGGGGCGTGGGCCGGCACATCATGGGCAGCCAGATCTTCGACTATTGGAAAGACCCTTTCGGCAACGAGCTCGAACACTGGACCGATGGCGACCTGTTCACCGCCGCCGATCCGCCGGCGAAGCAGACCATGCAGGCGCTGCTGGCGGTGCAATGGGGCAGCCCCCATCCGATGTTCGCGGGCAAGGCAGCCCCGCCCCCCGGCCTCGTCGCCTGGATCACCGCCATGCAGCTGCGCATCAAACGCCTGTTCTCCCGCACGCCCAAGGAAGCCTGACGCCATGAAACTCTGCACCTTCACCCACGCCGGCAGGACCCGCACCGGCATCGTCGTCGGCGATACCGTGGTCGAGACCGGCGTGCCGGGCACGATGATCGACCTGATCCGCGACTGGGAGGCGCTGAAGCCCGGCCTTGAGGCCAAGGCGGCTACGGGCGAGGGCATCCCGCTGGCGCAAGTAAAGCTCGAAGCCCCGGTGCCGCGCCCCGGCAAGATTTTCGCGATCGGGCTCAACTATGCCGATCACATCGCCGAAAGCGGCCTCGGCACGCCGGAACGACAAGTGTGGTTCACCAAGGCGCAGACCTCGGTCAACGCCCCCTATGATCCGATCCTGATCGCGCGCGGCACCATGACGCCGGATTACGAGGCGGAACTGGTCGCGATTATCGGCGCAGGCGGCAAGCACATCGCCGCCGCCGATGCGCCTGCCGCAATCTTCGGCTACACCGTCGGCAATGACGTGACCGAGCGGATGTGGCAGCACGCCGTGCCGCAATGGTCGCTGGGCAAGAGCTTTGACACCCACGCCCCGATGGGCCCGTGGATCGTCACCGCCGACGAACTGGGCGATCCGCACGACCTCGGTATCCGCTGCTTTGTGAATGGCGAGGAGCGGCAGAATTCGAACACGCGGCACCTCGTCTACAACGTGTGGCAGCAGGTCGAGCACCTCTCCGTCGGCATGACGCTGGAGCCGGGCGACTGCCTGTTCACCGGCACCCCGGGCGGCATCGGCGCGGCGATGGACCCGCGCCAGTTCCTGAAAGCCGGTGATGTGGTGCGAACCGAGATTGACGGGATCGGCCATATCGAAGGCACGATGGCGGCCGAAGGCTGAGCGCGTGTCCGGGGGCTACGACTGCGATGTGCTCGTCATTGGCGGCGGGCCGACGGGGGTGACGCTCGCCGCGCTGCTAGCACGGCGCGGGATCAGCGTGATCGTCGCAGAGAAGGACGCGGACATCTTTCCCCTCCCCCGTGCGGCCCATATCGACCATGAAGGGATGCGCATCCTGCAGGAAGCAGGCGCCGCCGCAGCGGTGATGGCGACCAGCCGCCGGGCGGATCGCTACGAGTTCCGCAACGCGAAGGGCAAGGTGCTGATGGCCTTCAACGGGGCGGAAGCGACCGGCCCTGGCGGCTGGCCGATTGCCAACATGATCCATCAACCCTCGGTCGAAGCGGCGCTGCGCCGCGCGCTGCTCGAGCATGAGACCGCCGATCTGCGCAAGGGCTGGACGATGGAGAGCTTCACGCAGGATGAAGCCGGGGTCTCGGCGGTGTTTGCCACCCCCGAGGGCACCCGCAAGGTGCGCTCGCGCTGGCTGGTGGGCGCTGATGGGGCGCGCAGCCCCGTGCGCAAGGCCTGCGCGATCACCTTCGAGGATCTCGGCTTCGAGGAGCCATGGCTGGTGGTCGACGTGCTGGTCGATGATCCCTCGCGGCTGCCCACCGCCAACCTCCAGATCTGCGACCCGGCACGCCCCACCACCTGCGTGCTGATGGGGGAAGGACGGCACCGCTGGGAGTTCATGATCCTGCCCGGCGAAACCCCCGAAACGGTCAGCGCGCCCGCCCATGTCGAACGCCTGCTGGCCCCTTGGAACGTCGCAGGCGCGGTGCGGATCGAGCGCACCGCGGTCTATACCTTCCGCGCCCGGATTGCCGAAGAATGGCGCAAGGGACGCGTCTTGCTTGCCGGAGATGCGGCCCATCAGACGCCTCCCTTTGCCGGACAGGGGATGTGTTCGGGGCTGCGCGATGCGGCCAACCTCGCGTGGAAGCTAGCGGCGGTGACCAGAGGCGAGGCTGAGGCGGCGCTGCTCGATACCTACCAGCCCGAACGTGGGCCGCACCTGCGCGCGACGATCGACATGGCCGTGATGATGGGGCGGATGGTGTGCACCACGAGCCGCTTCGGCGCTGCATTGCGGGACGCGAAGTTCGCGCTGGCGCGGGCGCTCGGCAAGCTTCCTGACGGTCCGCCGGCCTATCCGTCGCTGACAGCCGGAGGCCTCATCGCAGGATCGCCGGGCGCCGGGGACTATTTCCCGCAGGTGCTTGCCAGCAACAGCGCGCGGCTCGACGATGTGCTGGGCGAGGGAATGTGGCTGATCGAGCGCGCGGGCCTTTCGGGAGATCGCCTCGCGCCTTTTGCGCAAGGCTTGCGGCAATGGCTCGATGACCATGCGGTCGAAGCGGTGCTGGTGCGGCCGGATCGCTATGTCTTCGGCAGCGGGCGGGCGTCCGACCTCAGGCGGCAATGGGAAGCGGCGCTGGCACCGGTCGCAGCGGCGGCCTAGAGCCAGCCTGCTGCCCAGGCGATCACCACCGCCGCCGGCACCAGCATCACCTGCGCCAGCAGGGTGCCTGCAAGCCGGCTCAGTGAAATCCAGATCATCGCGCGGCGGAAGGTCGCTTCACTCACCGAGCCATCGACCACGTCATCGGTCAGCGCGGAGATCTGCGGGTCGATCAGCGCGAACAGCAGGATCGTCGCAAAGCCGTTGATGATCGCGGTCATCTGCGAGGCGGTGACGCGGAATTCGGGGACGAGGTATCCGGCGTAGAGCGAGGCGATCACGCCCACCGCCAGCAAGCCTTGGGCGAGCGCATTGGCGACGAGCACGCTCCAGCTGACCCCGCGCTCGCCCTTCAGCGACTTGAGCGTATCGCCCGAGGGTATCGCGACCGAATCGCGCAAGGTCGCCAGGCCCGATGGCGTCATGCTCCGCAGGATCAGCTTCGTGGTCGAACGGCTCTGCTGGAAGTAGGTGATCGCCGCGGCAAAGACGCGCTGGCCGGTCGGCACCAGCGCGATCCCCAAGGCCACCGAGACGGCAGCGGCCAGCAGCACCAGCCGCAAGTCCCAGATCAGCATCTCGCCCCTTCCCGTCGCCAGCGCAGTTTCAATCCGCTTGGCGAGGAAGGGGCCGAGGAAGCCGTTGGAGGTGCGGCTGACCAGCAGCAGCACGTTGAACAGCGCGAAGGACAGCGCGATGCGCCCGGTGCGCACCCCGGCGATGCGCGCCGCATAGGCCAGCGCACCGATCAGGTTGATCACGCCGGTCAGGGCGCAGATCAGCAGCAGCTCGGTATCCATCGGCGATCCCTCACGCTAGATGATCGGCCACGCCTTATAGATGCTGAAGGCGCTGGTGGCGATCAGCACCAGAGACACTGCGAAGAGCAGCACACGCGGCTGCACGCGGCTGGCCAGCACGGCCCCGAACGGCGCGGCGATGACACCGCCAATGATCAGTCCGATGGTGATCTTGGTGAAGGCGGCAAGCCCGAGGGTGAGCAGGAAGGTGAGCGAGATGGACAGGGTCAGCAGGAATTCCGCGGTATTGACCGTTCCGATCACCTTGCGCGGATCGCCGCCCTGGATCAGCAGATTGCTGGTCACCACTGGCCCCCAGCCGCCCCCGCCTGCTGCATCGAGGAACCCGCCGACGAGCGCCAGCGGGCTGGTGTACTTGGGATCCTCGAACTTCGGCTGCGCCAACCGTATCGCGCGCCACAACAGGTAAAAGCCGATCCCGGTGAGGTAGAGCATCACGAAAGGCCGGGCCGCGCTCGCGTCGATGTTCGAGAGCAGATAGGCGCCGGTGATCCCGCCCAGCACGCCGAACGGCACCAGGCGCCGGAACAGCCCCCAGTCGACGTTGCGCTGCCAGGCATGGCTCAGGCCCGAGGCACCGGTGGTGAACAGCTCGACCAGATGGACGCTGGCAGACGCGCTTGCCGGGGGAACACCCATTGCGCTGACCAGCAGGGTCTGGGTGGTGACCCCGAAGGCCATGCCCAGCGCCCCGTCGATCATCTGCGCGGTCAGACCGATGGCGATGAAGGGCGCGATGTCGATGAGGAACTGGGTGATGTCAGGCATGAGGTATGTCCTCTTTGCGAGGGTTGGAGAGGGTATGAGGGCAGGTCAGAAGGTGATCGCAGCGGTCGCACCCCAGGTGCGCGGGTCGCCCGGCAGCCCCGCGATCAGCCCGGTGTTGCCGGGGCCGACGAAAAGCTGTTCGAAATAGTCCGCGTCAAAGGCATTGCGCAGCCAGGCAAACAGGTTGAGCCCATCATCGGTGCGAAAGCCAATACGGAAATTGGACAAGCTGTAGCCGTCGATGAAGGTGTAGGCAGACGGCGAAGGGTTGGACGAGAAGTTCGACCTGTAGGTGCCGTCATAACCCAGGTACACCTCGCCCTCTTTGCCGAGGAACGTCGCAGGGACATTGCCCTCCGCCCCGAAGGAAAACGACCACTTGGACACGCCCGGCAGACGCTGGCCGGAAATGTCGCAATTGGCCGGGCTGATGCCGCCGGGGGTGCCGGGAGCCGAGGGGGTCTGGCCTGCGGCCGCGGTGGTGCCGCCCGACAGTTCCGGCGGGCACGGCGCATCGATGAAGCGCACATATTTCGCGTCGGTGTAGGCCGCGTTGGTATAGGCGGTGAAACGCGCGCTCGGGCGGATCTGGAAGTCCGCCTCGATCCCCTGCGAGCGCACCTTGCCCGCATTGGCGAGGAACCCGCGCAGCACCCCGAACTGGCCGTTGTTCACGGTTGCCTGATAGTCGCGGATGTCGGTGCGGAAGGCCGCCAGGTTCAGCGTCGCCTTGCGATCCCAGAACTGGCTCTTGAGGCCGATCTCGAAGTGATCGACCTTTTCGGGCCGGATCGTGCCCGCCGCCGCAATCGGCACCCCGGCCGCATCGGTCGGAAGGCCGTTCTGGTTGATCCCGATGGTCTTGAAGCTCCTCGCATAGGTGCCGTAGGCGAGCACATCGGGCGCGAGTTCGTAGCTCGCCGTCAGGTCATAGGTGAGGTTCCAGTCGCTGTCGGACGGCGCGCTGGTCTGCGGGGTGAAGACGCCAAGCTGCGCGCGGGAACGGGCGTCAGTCTCGGTGCCGGTCAGCTCCACCCCGGTGCCGGTGAACACCCGCCGCTGATAGAAGCCCGACTTCTTGTCGTAGTTGAGCCGCACGCCCGGCTGGATCGTGAAGGCGTCGGTCACCTTCCATGAAAGCTGCCCGAACAGCGCCGCGCTGGTGCTCTTGAGGAACTGGAGATTGCGCGCGGTGAGGCCGTTCAGCACGCTGGGGTCGTTCGACAGCGCGTTATTGGGGGCAATTGTCCAGCGACTGGAATTGATGCCGTGCGCCTCGGTGCCCTGCGTGTCGATCCGCTGGTTGAAGGCGAAGGCACCCAGCACGAAGTCGATGCTGTCACCGCTATAGGCGTAGCGGAATTCCTGCGTGTACTGATCCTGCTGCGAAGGGTTCTGCGACAGGGCGACGATCGAAAGCCCGGTGAAGTCACGGTCGTTCTCGGGCTTCCAGTCCCAGTATCGCCAGGCGCTGACCGAGGTGAAAGTGCCCGGACCCACGTCCCAGGTGATCTTGAGCGCCGCGCCCGCGATCACGTTGCCCGCGTTAAGGTTGGAATCGAGATCGGTCAGGCGATCGAAAGGATTGGTGCTGGGCGGCGCGTAGTTCTGCGCGGCGGCAAGGGCTGCAAACTGGCGGTTCAAGGGCCGCTGGGTCGCCCCGGTGCGCACGAACACCGATCCGCAGCACACCGCATCCTGCTTGTTGTAATCGCCCACCAGCTTGATCTTGAGGCTGTCGGTCGGCTCCCACAAGAGCTGGGCGCGCAGGCCGATATTGTCGAGGCTCTGGATGGCCTCGCCAGTGGTGACATTGCGGATCGTGCCGTTGCGGCTGGTGCCCGAGAAGGCCACACGCGCGGCAACCGTCTCCGACAGCGGGCCGGACACCGCAAGACGCGCCTGCTGGAAGTTGTAATTGCCCAGACTCACCTCGGCGCGGCCCTCGAAGTCGAAGGTCGGCTGATTGGTCTGGATGTTGATCGCGCCCGCAGTGGTGTTCTTGCCGTAGAGCGTGCCCTGCGGCCCGCGCAGCACTTCGATCTGCGCCACATCGAGGAAGTCGAAGGTCGCCGAGGCAACGCGCGAATAATAGACATCGTCCACGTAAATGCCGACGCCCTGTTCGAACCCGTCGCTGGTGAGGCCGAAGGGCACGCCAAGGCCGCGGATGTTCACCGCAGTGTTGCGCGGGTTCGAGGAATAGAATTGCAGGGTTGGCGCAAGCTGCTGGAGGCGGTTCACGTTGAACGCCCCGGTTGCATCGAGCTGCTTTGCGTCAAGCACCGAGACCGCCAGCGGAATATCCTGCGCGCTTTCGGTGCGACGGCGGGCGGTGACGATGATGTCATTGCTTCCGGTCTCCTCTGCAGCGTCTGGGGTGGCGGTTTCGGCGGCGTTGTCGTCCTGCGCGTAAGCAGGGGCACTCAGCAGCGCAGACAAAGCCGCGCCGTGCAGCAGCGCGCTGCGCAGAAAATTCGGATGCATGATGTTCGCCTTGTGGAGCGGACGTGCATCCGGTGATCCGGTCTGCTGGTCCCTGTTGCAGGTATGTTCGGGGTTGGTTTTGGCCGGCCGGTCAGTCGGTCAGCCGCTTCCTTTCGGTCACGTCGATCTGCATGACCTTGCCGTCGTGCACGGTCAGCTGAATCGCGCCGTAGCGCAGCCGGCCGAGCGCATCGCTGACAAGCGCCAGCGCCTCGGGCAGCACGCGGGGCGTGGTGCTGTGTTTCTCGGGATGGTCCATGGGTGGGCCTTTCGTTGCGCGGAGCGTCTCCGCTGCGAACGGATTAAACTCAAGTGAATTGCTTGACAATAGGGTCTGCGCAGAGATTTTCTTCGCTACGCCGAAAGGTGGGCTTTTTGCGGCGGGCGGGACGCGCCGCCCCCTCAGACCGAGTCCTCGGCGAACGAGGGCACTGGCTCAATCGGATCGGAAAGACGAATTCCATCAAGGATTTGCGCCGTCCGGTCGCGCACATCGAGCATCAGCGCGCGAGTGCGGCACGCGCCCTCCTCCAGGCAGTTCTTGCACTTTTCGTGGGCGTAGCGGCTGGCGCAGGGCACCAGCGCGAGGCTGCCGCGCATATGGCGGATAAGGTCGCCATAGGTGATGTCGATTGGCGGGATCGCCAGCCAGTAGCCCCCGTCTCGCCCGCGCTGCGATTCGACCAGCCCGGCGCGGGTCAGTTCCGAGAGAATCACTGTCAGGAACTTGGCGGGGATCTTCTGCTCGTCGGCAATCATCGCCAGCTGAACCGGCCCCTCGCCATAGTGGTCGGCCAGGTGCTGCATCGCGCGGATCGCGTAGCGGGTCTTTTGGGACAGCATCGCGAGATTGTCTATCTGCCGGGTAGGCAAACAGGTCAAGCCCGGCGAAGATGCTATCCCCCTCAGAGCGAGGCTGTCAGCCCACCATCGACCTTGATCGCGCAACCGGTGATGTAGCTGGCCCGCGGACTGGCGAGGAAAGCGGCAAAGTCGCCGAACTCCTCGGGCCGCCCGAAACGGCCCGCCGGAACCGCAGCCATCGCATGGGCCATGACCGCGTCGGCATCCATTCCGGCGGCGGCGGCGCGGGCATGGTGGAGGCTCGAGAGCCGGTCGGTCGCGATCTGGCCGGGCAGCAGCAGGTTGACGGTGACACCCTCGGCGGCGACCTCTCCGGCCAGTGTCTTGCACCATGATGCGAGCGCTGCGCGAATGGCATTGGACAGCACCAAGCCGGGGATCGGTGTGACGACGCTGGTCGAGGCAACCGCCAGAATGCGGCCAAACCCGCGCTCCCGCATTCCCGGCAGCAGCGCTTGGGCAAGGGCGAGCTGGGCATTGAACATCCGCCCGAACACCGCCGCGAACTGATCTGGCCCGGTCGCTGCGGCTGTCCCGGTCGGCGGGCCGCCGCTGTTAAGCACGAGAATGTCGATGGTGGCACCCGCCTGCTCAAGCGCGGCGAGGATCTGCGTGGGCGCGGCGGGATCATCAAGATCGGCAATGATATGGCGCGCACCGGCATCGGCACTGCCCGAACGGGCCACCGTGGTCACCGCCGCGCCTTCGGCTGCGAGGCTGTCGGCAATGGCCCTGCCCAGCCCCTTGCTCGCGCCGAGCACCAGCGCGCCCTTGCCATCCAGTTGCAGATCCATCGCCTGTTTACCCTTGCGCCTTGCCGCTCCAACGTGGTGCGGTCTGGGCATCTGCCATCGGCAGTGCGGCGGTCAACTGCAACTGTTGAATACGCTGATCGCGGTCAGCCCCACAGCTCGCCTGCGAGCTCAGGCAGGGCGGCGGCATAGCGTGCAACATCCTCGAGCCGCCCGGTGCTGACGCGCGAATAGCCCTTCCAGCTGCCGTAGGCTCCACGAATGGCGATCCCGCGTCCGGCCATGGCATCGCGCAGGGCATCGGCATCGGGCACCTCGACGAAGACGAAATTGGTCTGCGAGGGCAAGGCCTTGAGCCCCGCCTTGGCGACCGCATCGAGGATCATCGCCCGGCCCTCCAGGACCGCCGCGCGCGACTGGGAGAGGAAGCCTGTATCATTGTAGCTGGCAATCGCTGCGGCCACCCCGGCCAGATTGCCGCCAAAGCTCATCAGATGCGACTTGATCAGCTTGGCATTGGCCTCCGACGTGATCGCATAGCCCACACGCAGGCCGGCCATGCCGTAGATCTTGGAGAAGGTGCGGCACACGATGATGTCGGCACCGCCGCGCACCAGGTCGATCATCGAATTGTCGTCGGGCCGGTCGGACAGTTCGTTATAGGCCTCGTCCACCAGCAGCGTCGCCTTGGGCGCGACGTCTGCGGCAAAGCGGCGCAGGTCTGCGGCAGGGATCAGCATCCCCGTGGGGTTGTTGGGGTTGCAGATCTGGATCAGCGAGACCCCTTCGCCGACCTTGCTCGCCATGGCAGGCAGATCGACGTTCATGTCGGCGGCAAGCGGCACGCGGATCGTCGCGACGCCCTGCCGTTCGCCATAGAGCACGGTCGTATCCCAGAACAGATCGGGACACAGGATCGCCCCCTTGCGCCCCCAGGCGAGCGCGATGGCGCACAGGATCTCGGTCGATCCGTCGCCGATCACGACCTGCGCCGGGCTGACCATGTGCCGCTCGGCAATCATCGCGGTCAGGCGTTCGTGGCCGCGGTCGGTGTAATAGCAACCCATGCTCGCCGTCTCGCTGATCGCCTGAAGCGCGGAAGGGGCCGGGCCATAGGGGTTCTCGTTGCGGCTCAAGAGCGCCTGCCCGAGCTTGGGGCCGAATACCGGCTGCTTGTCCGGCCCGGTCATGCCCGTCGCGCTCAGCGCCGAAAGCGGCAGCGTGCCTAGTCCGCCAGCCAGGCTGGCTCCGGCGAGGAAAGATCGGCGCGTGGTCGGCATGGGAAATTCCTCCTAGCGAAAGGTCAGATGCGGGCGATCATCACCACCCCGATGACAGTAAGATAGAGGCCGAAGGCGCGGCGCAGCAGCGCGGGCGCAAGGCTGTGCGCCGCCGCAACGCCTAGCGGCGCGGCAATCACCGAGGTCGCGATCAGCGCAAGGGCGGCCGGAAGATTGACATAGCCGAGCGAGCCCCAACCCAGCCCCGCCTCACCCATGCCGATGATCACGAATCCGATCGTAGCCGGCACGGCGATGATCGCGCCCATCCCCGCCGCCGTCCCGATCGCGCGGTGGATCGGCGTGCCGCAGACTGTCATCGTCAGCGTCGTCAGCGTGCCCCCGCCGATCCCCAGCAGTGTCGAGAAGGCGCCGAGCGCGCTGGCGATCCCGGCGCGCGGCAGGCCCGAAGGCAGCGCTGCAAACAGGGGCGCGCCCTGCCGTTCGGGCAGCAGGAAATAGACCGCGAACGCCAGCACGCCGGTCCCGAAAATGGCCGTCAACCCCTCGCCCGTGACGACGCTGGCAAGCACGGTGCCACCTACCGTGCCCAGCATCACCCATGGCGTCCAGCTCCGCAGCAGTGCGAAATCGACCGCCCCGCGCCGCGCGTGGCTCGCCGTGGCGCGGAGCGAAGTGACGATGATCGAGGCAAGCGAGGTGCCGACCGCGACGTGCGCGATCTGATCGGGCACGATGCCGATCAGCGGGAGGAGGAGCATCAGGGCCGGCACCACTACAAATCCGCCGCCAATGCCGAACAGCCCGCCGGCAAAGCCTGCCGCGGCCCCTGCCAGCAACAGGGCCGGCACTGCAAAGACGAACGGGGAGAGGGCACTCATCGGCGTCAGAATGCCGTCACGCACGCCAATCGCAAAGGAGATTGTTGCATTGCAGCATGGGGTAAATACCCCATGGCCAATCCCCCGTCCGGAGGCTTTCACGGTCAGCACCTGTCTGACAGCGCGGGAAAGCGGTCAGATGAGCCGAGCAATTGCCAGCGCAGTTCTGTGACTAAACTGCAACATTCGGCGCAAAAGCCGCATCGAAATGTAGTTTTGTTGCGTCTGGCTCGCACTCCCGCGCGTTTGAAGGTTCGGGAACAACACAACGAAAGGGTCTCGCCATGCGTATTCGCACCATTCTTCTCTCCTCCCTCGTCATGCCGCTGGTGCCCGCGGCCCCTGCTTTTGCGCAGGACGCGGAGGTCATGGAGGAGGCGCTGGCAGCCGAAGAACCCGGGCAGACGATCATCGTCACCGGTTCGCGCCGCGCCGACCGCACTGTCGGCGACAGCGCCGTGCCAATCGACGTGATCGGCGCTGAACAGCTCAACAATTCCGGCTTCACCGAAACCGCGCGCCTGCTGCGCGATCTGGTGCCGAGCCTCAACTTCCCCCAGCCCTCGATCACCGACGGCACCGACGTGATCCGCCCGGCCACGCTGCGCGGGCTTGGCGCGGATCAGACGCTGGTGCTGATCAACGGCAAGCGCCGCCACGCCTCGGCATTGCTCAACATAAACGGATCGGTTGGGCGCGGGACGCAGGCGGTCGACATCAACTTCATCCCGGCCTCGGCCATCAGCCAGATCGAAGTCCTGCGCGACGGCGCGGCAGCGCAATATGGCTCTGACGCGATTGCGGGGGTCATCAATTTCCAGCTCAACAATGCCAACCGGGGCGCGACCTTCAGCGCGACCTATGGCGGTTATGTCACGTCAATCGATGGGGTGAACGAGATCACCGGACTGGTGCTCGGCGCAAATGGCCAGCCGACCCTCGCGCCCGATGGCACGCTGGCGGTCAATGACACCGGCAAGAAGCTCGATGTCAGCGACGGCGGCGTGCTGACGCTGTCGTCGAACTTCGGCCTGCCGCTAGGCGATGAGGGCTATCTCAACCTCACCGCCGAGTATCGCGACCGCGACGACACCAATCGCACCGGATACGACCGGCGCACGCAATATAACATCGTCGGAGGTTTGCGCGATGCGCGCGAGGCGACCTTCGACCGCCGCTCGCACCGTTACGGCGATGCACGGACCGAGGATTTCTCGCTGTTCGCCAACCTTGGCGTTCCGCTCGATGATCAGGTCGATTTCTACGCCTTTGGCGGCTACGGCGAGCGGCGCGGCAATTCGGCCGGGTTCTACCGCATCGCCTCCGACACCCGCAACGTCGTAGCGATCTATCCCGACGGCTTCCTGCCGCAGATCGGCTCGCTTTCGAAGGACTGGGCGATCACCGGGGGTATCCGGGGCGAGCTTGGCGGCTGGGACTTCGACCTGTCGGCGCAATATGGCCAGAACCAGATCGATTACACCGTGCTCAACTCGCTTAACGCCTCATTGGGCGCGGCGAGCCCGACCGAGTTTCAGGCGGGCGGACTGACCTATACCCAATGGGTCAACAATTTCGACATCAGCCGCGACATCGAAGGCCTGTTTGATCGCACAACATTCGCCTTCGGCCTCGAATACCGGCGCGAATCTTTCCAGGTGCGCCCCGGCGAGCCGGACAGCTTCCGTTCGGGCGGGGTGCGGATCAATCAGAACAACCCCCTCAACACCAGCACCGCTGGTGCCGCGCCGGGCGCGCAGGTATTCCCCGGCTTCCAGCCGACCATCGGCGGCGTATCGGTGGTGGGCACCAATGCGCGCGAGAACTTCTCGGCCTATGCCGAACTCGACATCGACATCGTCCCGCAGTGGAACGTGCAGCTGGCGGGCCGCTACGAGGACTATTCGGACTTCGGCAGCGACTGGAACGGCAAGGTCGCAACCCGGCTTGAACTGACCGATTGGGCCGCGCTGCGCGGGGCGATCTCGACCGGCTTCCGCGCGCCGGGCGTGGCGCAGCAATTCTTCGCCGCAGCGGCCACCAACAATGTCGCAGGCGTGCTGGTGGACGCGGTGACCCTGCCGGTCGGCAACCCGGTGGCGCAGGCCTTGGGTTCCTCGCCGCTCAAGCCCGAAACCGCGGTCAACTGGTCGGTCGGCACGGTGCTGAGCCCGTTCGAAGGCTTCAACCTCACCGTCGACTGGTTCCAGATCGACATCGACGACCGCATCGTCCTGACCGAGAACCTCTCGGCCACCCGCGATGCGGCAGGCAACCCCAGCGGAACGGGCGCAGGCCGGGCGATTGCGCAGATCCTCAATGATGCGGGCTTCAACACGATTTCCGCTGCGCGCTTCTTCATCAACGGGATCGACACCCGCACGCGCGGGATCGATGCCATCGCGACCTATCGCATGGACGTGGGCGATGCCGGGCGGATGACGCTGACGGCGGGCTACAACTGGACCGACAACACAATTACGGGCCGCAACGATGTGCCCGGCGCGCTCAATCAGGTGCCGGGGATCGTGCTGTTCGGGCGGCTGGAATCGCTGCGGATCGAGCAGGGCCAGCCGCGTGACCGGGTCAATCTCGGCCTCGATTACGAGCAGGGCTGGGCCTCGTTCACGCTGCGCGCCAACCGCTTTGGCGAGGTGCTGGCACCGGGCACGGACGCCTTCACCGACCTGACGATCAAGCCCGCCTGGGTGCTCGATGCCGAAGTGCGGGTCGAACCGGTGGACGGGCTGGAGCTGGCGGTCGGATCGAACAACCTGCTCGACAAGTATCCCACCGCCAACCCGGTGGGTGTGGGCACCGATCCGGTGACGGGCAACCCGCGCAACTATTCGCCCAACAACTACTTCCTGCCCTTCTCGAGCTTCTCGCCCTTCGGGTTCAACGGGCGGTTCATCTATGGCCGGGTGAGCTACCGGTTCTGACCCATCGCAGGTCGAGGGGGCAGCCGCGCCCCCTCCGCCTCACACCGCCGACCAGCCTGCGTCGATCATCAAGGCCGATCCCGTCACCACCCGCGCGGCCTCGCTGACGAGATACATCAGCGGGGCGGCGGCCTGTTCGGGGGTGATCTTTTCCTTGATGAGATGCGGGGTGAGCTGCAACTCGTAAGCCGCCTCGACGCTGAGGCCGTGGGCCGCGGCGACCTCGTCGGTCGCATGGGCGACCATCGGCGTGTCGACCAGCCCCGGGCAGATCGCATTGACCGTGATCTTGTGCGCGGCAAGCTCGCCCGCCATCGCCCGGGTGAGGCCCATCAGCCCGTGCTTCGCGGCGCAGTAATGGGCGTAGCCAGGCGTGCCGACATGCCCTGCAACCGAGGCGATGTTGACGATCCGCCCGCCCTGCCCTTGCGCGATCATCGGCCCCGTCACGCCGCGCGCCATGCGCCAGGCGCCGGTCAGGTTGACGTCGATCATCGTCGTCCAGGTCGCATCGTCCAACTCGTGCGCGGGCTTGCCGCCGCTCAGGATCCCGGCGTTGTTCACCAGAATGTCGATCCGCCCGAAGGCCGCCAGCGTGGCGGCGATGAAGGCATCGACCTGCGCCTGATCGCGCACATCGCAGGCCATCGCCAACGCGCGCACGCCATGGGCCTCGATCCCGCGCGCGACCGCGTCCAGCGCGCCGCCCATGGCATAGCCGACCGTCGGAATTCCCGCCGCGCCGACATCGCAGATCGCCACATCCGCGCCCGCTGCCGCCAGCGCGAGCGCGAAGGCCCGTCCCTGCCCGCGCGCCGCGCCGGTGACGATCGCCGCCTTGCCTGCGAGTGATCCCTGCATTGCCCTGTCCCTTCCCTTGCCAGTCCCGCGCCAAGGCTAACCGGCGGCGCGAAAATCCCAACGGGCGGAAGTATTAGGGTCAGATACGACAAACCCGCCCCTGCCTTGCTGGCGGAGGCGGGTCTGCCTTGTGCCGGTAAGCGGCGTCAGAAGCGGACTTGCAAGGTCGCCCGTGCGCCGTGATCGGTCTGGCTGGAACCGATGAGGCCGGTGTAGCCGACCGAGATCGACAGGTTCTCCTCCAGCGTCAGTTCGGCATCGAGGCGGGCGGCGAACGCCCACTTGTCGAGCTGCGCGCCCTGCACTGCGAAGGCCTGCTGCGGTGCAGCCGCCAGCGCGATCAGCGCCTGCGGATCGCGGTCGCCCAGCTGCCCGCGCGCCGCCAGCGTGCCATCGAGCCGCAGCGACTTGCTGACCGGCACCGCCGCATCGATCCCGCCGGTCACCGTGCTGGTGTCGTAGCTCTGCGAGCGCACCACCAGCGCCGCCGCACCGCCCCGTTCGGTCAGCGCATCGAGCTTGAAGCTGCCCAGCGACCCGGCAACGAAGGGCCGGATCTGCGCATCGCCTGCTTCGATCGTGTAGGACAGTTCGGCAAACGCCTGACGCGCCTCACCCTGGGTGCTGCCGACATTGGTTTCGGCAAAGCCCGGCAGGCTGATGTTGCGGAAGGCGCGCAGATCGACCTCGGTGAGATAGCCGCCCAGCGCCACGCCGAAGCCGCCGGTGTTGAGCGAGGCATAGGCCCCGCCGCCCGCCTGTCGCACTTCGGCTGCCGAAACGCGCGCATCGATCGTCACATCGCTCTGCACCCGCATCCCGAACACGCCCGCGCGCCAGCTGCCGTTCTCGCTGGCATTGCCGTAATCGAGGCCGGTGACAAAGCCCATGCGATCCGCGTCGAAGGCGGCGGCATTGCCGTCGCTCTCGCCGTCACCCCAGCCGCCGAACAGCTGGCCCCAGGCGCCCACGCCCTTGCCGCTGTCGGGGTTGGCGCGCGCTGCCTTCGCCGCAGCGCCGGTGCGGCCGAGCACCGCTTCGCGCAGCAGCCGCTCCTGCTCGATCCCGACGCCCGCAGCCGTGGCATAGGCCTCGCCCGAAAGCTGGTCGAAGGCCGCGACCAGCTGCGCGGTCGGCAGGGCATAGATGTTGAACAGCGGCTGCGGGTTGTAGCCCGCGGTCACCGCCCCATCGATGCGGTTGACGACCGAACGCTGGTTGGGCGTCAGCGCGGCATTGCCGACGATGTTCGACAGCAGATTGGGCGCCATCCGCAGCCGCACCTGATTGGCCGAGTAGACCAGTTCGGGGCGATAGAGGATGCCGAACCCGGCAAAGCCGGTGGTGCCGGCAAAGGTGCCCGTGCGCCCGCCATCGGCCTGCAGCAGCACATATTCGCTGTTGAAGGCATAGGTGCCGCCGAGGTTGGTGAAGGCCGCGGTGCCGCCAAGGTTCGCCCCGCCGGTCGCAACCAGCGCGTCCGAAAGCCCGGTGGCGTTGATCTGGAGCTGGAGCGTGCTGCCCGCCGCCAGATTGATCGCGCCGTTGACGCCGAGAACGCCTGCCCCGTTAGCCCCCGGTGCAACGGTTGCGCCGCTGTTGGCAACCAGCCCGCCGATCACCCCGGTGCCGGAAAGCGTCGCGCCCGAAAGCACCGTCACCTGCGAATTGCCGAGCTGCCCCAGCACCCGAAGCTCGCCCGCCCGCACGAAAGTGGCGCCGGTAAAGCCGTTGGAGTTGCCCGTCAGGCTCAGCATCCCCGCGCCGGTCTTGTCGAACAGCCCGGTGCCGAACAGCTGCCCGGCAAAGGTGCCCGCGGTGCCCTGTGCGAATTCGAGCGCGGCGTTGTTCTGGATCACGCCCTGCAGCGAGGTGGTGTTGCCCACCAGCCTGCCGCGGCTGATCAAGGTGCCCCCGGTGTAGGTGTTGGCGCCCGTCAGCGTGGTGGTGCCGGTGCCATCCTGCACAAACATCCCAGTGCCGCTGATGACCCCTGCAAAGGTGTAGGCATCCGAACGGTTGACCACCAGCGCGCCGTTGTTGAGCACCGGCCCGATTATCGAGCCGCCCGCGCCGCCATCACCCAGTTGCAGCACGCCGCCGCTGATGGTGGTGCCGCCGCTATAGGTGTTGGTGCCGGTCAGCACGAGCCGTCCGGTGCCGGTCTTGACCAGATTGCCGGTGCCCGAAATCACCCCGCTGAAGGTCGAGGCGACCCCGTTGGTGCCGGTGCTGAGCGTCGCATCGCCCAGCGCAATGCTGCCCGCGCCGTTGATCACGCCGAGGGTCGTGTCGAACCCGGCAAGATCGAGGATGCCAGCCGCCGTCTGATCGAAGATGTCGATGCCGGTGGTGGTGCCGGTCAGCACGATGCTGCCGCGGTTGATCACCGTGCCGTCAACCACGCCTTCCAGCGATGCGGTGCCGGAGTTGTCGAGCCCGCCGCCCAGGGTGCCGGTCGAAACCAGCGTGCCGCTGTTGAACACCGCGCCGGCGATGACGCCGTGGTTGCTGGCGCTCGCTCCGGCGTTGTTCTGCACCTGACCGAGGATCGTGCCGTTGTTGATGAGCGTGGCGTTGTTGACGACATTGCCCGCAATCACCGCGCCCGAAAGCATGGTGGCCATGGTGGCGAAGGGCGCTTCTTCCGGCGCGGCGGCGAGCGTCACGGCAGCTTCGGCACCCGGTGCCATGCTGATCGCCGTGCGGCCGTTCGACAGCCCGCCCTCGCCGCGCGTCAGCAGCGAGCGTGCGGCCGAGGGTGCTGCGGCGGCCACCGTTTCTGGCGCAGGCGTCGGCGGCGGCGGGACGACCGCCCCGCCATCGCCCACCACCAGCGTGCCGGCATTGACGAAGGTCGTGCCGGTGTAGGTGTTCACGCCCGAAAGCGTGAAGGTGCCGGTGCCCTGCTTCACCACCCCGCCGCTGCCCGAGATCACTCCGGCAAAGGTCGAGGAGGTGTCGTCGCCGCCCACAATCAGGAACGGCGCGGTGATCTGGATCGTGCCATCGCCCGCCAGACTTCCGAGGGTCGAGTTGAACCCGGCAAAGCTCGCGCTGGCTCCGGCGATCTGGGTGAAGCGGCCGAGGAAGTTGCCGCCGGAGCTGCTGGTGAAGACCCCGTTGTTGAAGACCGGGCCATCGATCTGGCCGTTCAGATCGGCGGTGCCGTTGTTGGTCACACTGCCGCGGATGCGGTTGAAGCTCGACATGGTGCCGTTGTTGGTAACGTCGCCGCCCACGATGCCGCCGTTGATGAAGTTGGCGTTGACCAGCACCGAACCGGCAATCTCCCCGCCAAAGTCGAGCAGCAGGGTGCCGCCATCGACCCGGGTCAGGCCGGTGTAGGTGTTGACCCCTGCAAGGCGCAGAAAGTTGCCGCCCGTCTTGGTAAGGCCGCCGCTGCCGGAAATGACCCCGCTAAAGCTCCGGTTGAAGTCTCCCGAGGTCACCGTCAGCGTGCCCGAACCGAGCGTCACCGATCCGCCGCCGGAAATCAGCTGCACGCTGGTGTCGAAACCGGCGAGATCGAACACGCCGGTGTCGCCCTGCGTGAACAGGCCGATGCCGGTGGTGGTGCCGGTCAACGTGATGAGGCCGAGGTTGTCGACCGCGCCGCTCACCACACCCGACAGCCGCGCCGTCGCGCCCGCCGCGTTGAACAGCCCGCCAAGAAGGCGGCCGGTCGATGTCAGGCTCGCATTGTTGACGACCAGCCCATTCACGCGCCCGCGGTTGGTGAAGGTCGCGTTGTTTTCGACCATGCCCGCCAGCACGCCATCGGTGGCCAGCTCGATCGAACCGCCGTTGATGACCGTCGGGCCGGTGAAGGTGTTGGCGCCCAGCAGGCTGAAGCTGCCCGTGCCGATCTTGACCAGCGCGCCCTGCCCCGCGATCACCCCGGTGAAGCGCGCGTCGGTGTTGTCGCTGCCCACAGTCAGCGTTCCAGTGCCGAGATTGACGGTCCCCGCCCCGTTCAGGCTGCCAAGCCGGGTGTTGAAGCCCGCAAGGTTGAGGCTGGTGCCCAGGCTCGCGCTCTGCTCGAACCGGCCGAGGAAGATGCTGTTGCCGATATTGGTGATCGTGCCGTTGTTGAGCGTGAACCCGTCAACCTGGCCTGCAATCTGCATCGTGCCGACGTTGTTGAGTTCGCCGAACACCCGCCCGTCGAGGATGAAGGTGGCGGTGTTGCGCACCGATCCGGCAAGGCTGCCATCGGCGACGACGAGCGTGCCGCCGAGGATCGCGGTTTCACCGGTATATTCCATGTCGCCGCTGAGGATCTGGGTCGCCGCGCCCTGCTTGGTCAGACCGCCGCTGCCGGTGATCGTGCCGAGGAAGGTGGTGCTGCCGCTCGCCCCGATCAGCGTCAGGTCGCCGTCGCGCAGCAACACCTGACCTGCGCCCTGCAGCGCGCCGATCCGGGTGTCGAAGCCGCCGATGTCGAACGCGCCGGTCGAGGTCTGGTCGAGCGTGCCGATGCCGGACGTGCTGCCGGTCAGCGAAATCTGGCCGCTGTTGAAGACATTGCCGTTGAGGATGCCCGACAGGCTCGCCCCTGCGCCCTGCTCGTTGGTGAGCTGGCCGTTGATCGTGCCACCTGATGACAGGTTGCCGCGGTTGAGGATGTTGCCGGTAATCGTGCCGGCATTGCTGAGGCTTCCGCCGCCCAGCACGCTGAACGAGCCCGTCCAGATGCCGCTCGCATCGTTCTGGATCACCCCGCCCGCATTGACCAGCGCGCGCGCCGTGACCGTGCCGGCATTGCTGATGATCCCGTCGCCGCCGACCTGCAATTGCTGGTTGCTGGCGAGCGTGATCGTCCCGCCCGAACGGTTGGCAAGTCGCGCATCGGCCCCGAACACCGAAACGCCGTTGCCGCTGAGGGTGCCGAAGTTTTCGAACAGGCCGCTGCTGACCGACGAGATGTCGCCCGCATTGTCCCAGATGCCATTGTTGATGACGAGCCCGCCCGCGCTGATGCCGAACGATCCGTTCCAGCGGTTGTTGTTGGTGACGGTCCCAAAGCCGTGCGACAGGATGCCGTTCCAGGTGCCGTTGTTGTCGATCGTGCCCAGATTGGTGACATCGGCATTGACGAGGCCGTTGTTGTTCACCCGCCCGCCTTCATTGGTGAAGAAGCGCGAATTGAGAATGCCGCCGCTGTTGATCGTCAGCGTTGCCCCAGCGCGGTTGATCGAGAAGCCGCTGTTGATGACGGTCCCGGCGATCACGAAACCATTTGCATTGGTGCTGACGTTGTCGAACCCGCCGACATCCCAGCGCGCGCCGCTCTGCACCAGAATGGTGCCCGTGCCGGTGTTCGACACGAAGCCGTCGCTGGCGAGATTGCCATTGACGGTCAGGCTTCCTGCCGTGTTGATCGCGCCGTTGATCGTGCCCGACACGGTCGCTTGCGCTCCGGCGAACTGGGTCAGCCCGCCGTTGATCCGGCCGGTCGAGGTCAGGGTGCCGAGGTTGACCACCGAACCCTGCACCGCGCCGGCATTGGTAAAGGTCGCTTCGTTGCGCACCTGCCCGGCGATCACGCCGCCCGATGCCAGCGCCAGCGTGCCGGCATCGACCCGCGTCTGTCCCGCATAGGTGTTGACGCCCGAAAGCGTCATCGTGCCGGTGCCGGTCTTGATGAGGCCGCCGCTCCCGTTGATCACGCCGCTGAAGGTGGTGGAGGTATTGTTGCTCCCCGCCGTCAGGCTCGCCGCCCCGAGATTGATCGTGCCGCTGCCCGAAATGCTGCCAAGGCCGGTGTTGAACCCGTTGAGGTTGAACACCCCGAACCCGCCCTGCACCAGCGACGCATTTCCCAGCAGCGTGCCGGTCAGATTGATCGTGCCCGGGTTGGTGATCGTGCCCAGCACCGTGCCCGACAGCTCCGCGCTGGCGCTGATCGCGATCAGTTCGAGGCCCGATTGCAGGGTGCCGGTCGAACGGAAGCTGCCTGCCGACAGCATCGTGCTGGCGATCGTCCCCTCGTTGACGAGGGTCGCGCCGCCGCCATTGATGATGTTGACGCCCGCGCTCAGCGTGCCGCCCGCAGCAATGAACAGGTTGCCGCCGAACTGGTTGATGAACTGGCCGGTGGTCGACAGCGCGCCGTTGATGGTGAAGGCGTTCGCCGCCGTCCCCTGGTTCGAGACATTGCCGGTGACATTCGCCGTCGCTCCGGCATTGATCGTCACCAGCCCCGAAGGCGTATTGTCGAGCGGGCCGCCCACCATGAGGTTGCCGGTCACGGTCATCGTGCCCGAATTGCCGATCTGGCTGGTCGAGCCCGCCAGATTGGCCACCGCGCCCGCCTGATTGAGCAGAATCCCGCTCAGCGTACCCGTAGAGGTCAGGGTGCCGCCATTGCGAACGGTGCCGTTGATCGTCCCGTTGTTGACGAGGGTGCCCGCGTTGTTCAGCCCGGTTCCGGTCGAAAGCGAACCAGTCGCGCCGATCAGCACCTGCGAGGTGCCGTTGTTGTCGAATTGGCTGGTGGTCGACAGGCTGCCATTGATGGTGAAGGCGTTGGCCAGCGTGCTGTTGTTGGAGACGAGGCCGGTGACATTCACCGCCGCGCCTGCATTGACCGTCACCAGACCGCCCGCGGCATTGCTGAGGCCCGCCGATCCGGTCAGGTCGCCCGTGACAGTAAGTGTGCCGAAATTGTTGATCTGCGCGGCATTGCCCGCAAGCTCGGCGGTCGCACCCGCACTGTTGATGAAGGTCGCCAGCAGCGTGCCGGTCGAGGTGAAATCGGCCATGTTGGTCACGGCGCTCGCAAGAGTGCCGCTGTTCACCAGCGTGCCGCCCATCACCGTGGTGTTGCCGGTGTAGGTGTTGACCCCGCTCAGCGTCAGCGTGCCCGCGCCGGTCTTGGTCAGCGAGCCTGCGCCCGAGATGATCGCCGAAATCGTCGCGCCGACATTGCTCGCCGTGTCGACCCCGGTCGCACCCGTCAGCTCAAGGCGCGAGGCCGCATTGCCGCCGGTGATCGTGTAGCCATCGACAAGGAAGGCCAGACCGCCCGGTGCAACCGTGGTGTCGGCCGCGATGGTGACAGTGCCGCCGGTGCCGCCGAACACGGCGTTGAAGCCATTGCCCGCCCACGCGCCGCTGAAAACGCCATCATTCTCGGTGAAGTTGCCGTTGACGAGGTTCCAGGTTCCGCTGCCGCCCACAACCGCCCCGGTCGGCGCGAAGGTCGAGCCGTTCCAGAAGATCAGGTCTTCAGGCGGCGCGGCGTTGAGCACGATGGTATTGCCATCGACCGCGAGCGTGCCGATGAACCCGCCATCGAGCGGGTTGAGCGTGAGGTTGCCCAGCGCACCGGCCAGCGTGCCGAATTCGAACAGGGTGTATCGCCCGCTGCCGAAGCCCGTGCCGCGCACGATGCCGATGTTCCCGCCATTGAGCGTCAGCGCGCCCGCCACGCGGATGAGATCGTTGTTGGCCCCGCCTGCAACGCCTGCCTCGGCGAGTTCGAAGGTGGTCAGCGATCCGGCATTGAGCGTCAGGCTGCCCACCGTCAGGGTGCCCGGGCTGTTACCCGCCGCCAGCGTGCCGCCGCTGTTGACGACCACCAGGCCGCCGATGGTTCCCGAGCCGCCCAGCGTGCCGCCGTTGATCGTGACGCCCGAACCCAGCGACCCGTCGACGACCAGCCTGCCGCCGCTGATGGTGGTGCCGCCGCTGAAGGTGTTGACGCCGGTCAACGTCAGCGTACCGGTGCCGCTCTTGACCAGCTTGCCGACACCGCTTGCGTCCACCATTTGGCCGCTGAAGGTCGTATCGAAGGAACCGGCGACATCAAGTGCGCCGCCGAACTGGAGGAAAATCAACCCGGCCCCTTCGAGGCCGCCGATGGTTTCGGTGCTGAATACCGCCTGGGCGGAAGTTCCAGCTTCAAGGATCAGGCGGCCCGTGTCGGACAGCGCATTGCCACCGGCAAACTGGAAGTTACCCGCCTTGACGTGCACATCTCCGGTAAAGGTGTTTCTGCCGGACAGTCCGAGGATCCCGTTGCCTTCCTTGATCAAGGAGCCCGAACCGGTCGCGATGGCACCATTGATGATGATGTTGCCGGTCGAGGCAATGGTGATGGTCCGGTTGGTGCCCGAGATTCCCCCGTTGATCGACATGGTGCCCGCCGAATCGGCAGAGATCAGCACGTCCGATTCCAAGGTGATCGCGCCGTTCACGTTCTGCCCGTCGAACACGCTTCTCAGCACGCCGCCCCCGCCGAAGCCGGTGCCGCTGAGGCTGAGAGCATCGGCAACCGACACCCGGCCCGACAAGGCCAGCGTCGCGCCATTTTCGACGATCGTGCCCGCCGCCGCGCTGCCGAGCGTGCCGGACGTCACGAGCCCGGGGCTGGCGGTCAGCGTCAGCGTCCCGCCCGAAATCGTGGTCAGCCCGTCATAGGTATTGTCTCCGCTCAGCGTCAGATTGCCCGCGCCTAGTTTGGTCAGGCTGCCGGTGCCGCTGATGACATTGCTGACCGTGAAATCGTTCGAGCGGTTGAACACCAGAGCGGCGTTGTTCGTCACCGCCCCTGTGCCAAGCGATCCCGTCGTCCCGCCGTCGCCGATCTGCAACGTGCCGCCGCTGATAGTGGTGATGCCGGAATAGGTGTTTGCGCCGGTCAGCGTGAATGTGCCGGTGCCGGTCTTGGTCAGGCGCCCGCCGGTTCCGAAGATGCCCCCGGCGAAGGTCGTCGAGGTGTTGTTGCCGCCGGTGGTGAGAACAATTCCGTTTCCGATATTGACCGAACCGGCCCCTGCCAGCGAGCCGATGGTTTCGCTGCTGACAATATCGAACCTGGCACCACTGGCAATCGTGACCGCAACCGAATCCGCCAGCGCTGCCCCGCCGCTGACCGAGGTAATCCCGCCATTGATCGCAAGCGGCCCCGTAAACGTGTTCGCGCCGTTCAGTTCAAGCAGCCCGGGGCCAGTCTTGGTCACGCCGCCGCTGCCGGAAATCGCGGCATTGACCCGGGTGGTCGAGTTGCCGGTCTGCTCGGAGGCAAAAGTGAGGGTCGAGGTGCCGAGGTCGATGCCGGTGCTGGTGAAGCTGAGCAACATCCGGTCGGTGTTCGTGATCGTCGCATTGGCTGCCAGCGTGACACCGCCCGTCAGATTGACGGCCTGGAAGCCCGGATTGGCATTGGGCTCGATCCGGATCGCGCCGCCACCGTTCACGCCCGTGCCGCTGATCGCCAGCGCTTCACCGAGGTTGAGCGTCGGCGAGGATCCCACGATCAGCAGGGTGGCCCCGCTGTTGACGGTCGTGCCGGCTGCCGTGGTGCCGAGCGCGCTCGCATTGGTGATCCTGAGCGTGCCCGCGTTCACCGTGGTCAGCCCGGTATAGGTGCTCGCGCCCGTCAGTGTCAGGATGCCGCCATTGTGCCTGAGGCTCAATGCGCCCACGCCGTCCACGAAACGGCCGTTGAAGGTCGTGTCGACGCGCAGGTTGCGCGTGGTCACCGTCGCGGCGCCGCCGCCTGTGGCGACTTGGCCTGTGCCGGTCAACTGGTTGAGCGTCAACGGGAAGTCGACGACTTCGAGCCTGCCATCGACATTGACACCGCCCTCAACATTGCCCCCGGCGCCGCTGACAAAGCCGGTGCCGCCCAGCGAAAGACGCAGCGTGCCGCCATCAACGCTGATGTTCAGCGGATCGCCCAACCCTGCACCGCTGAACGCGAGAGCGACCGTGCCGGTGTCGGTCGCGTTACCAAACCGCGTAATGCCGCCCCCGCCGTCATTGGGGCTCCCCGTCAGCCGCAATGTCGTCCCGGCCGCGGCCGAGAAAGTAACGTCGGCACCGGGGCTAATGATGAACCCATTCGTAAGGGTCACGTCAGCCCCGCCGCGCAGATTGCCGCCAGAGAACGTGATCGTGCCCGTTCCCAGCGCACCCGAGGCGTTGACTTGCAGCGTGCCCGACGAAATCCTGGTGCCGCCCGTATAGGTGTTGGCGGAAGTCAAAATCAGGGTGCCGGTGCCCGCCTTGGCCAGGACACCGCCGCCCGAAACGACGTTGCCCAGCGTCTGCGTGTTGGCGATGTCGAAGGTGGTTGTGCCCGAAGTGATCTGGACCCCGCCGGTCAGGGAGCCGATATTGGTGATGACGTTGCTGCCCGACAGCTGGAGCGCCAGCGCCTGTGCGCCGCTCCCATTGGTCCCGCCGCTGATCGAGCCGAGGTTATTGAGCGCAATCCCGCTGCCAAGCAGGCCGACGCCGCCCAGACCCTGAACCGAACCCGAGCCGCCATTGCCACCGGTGATCTGGCCGCTGCTGTTCACCGTGCCGCCGGTCAGGACGAGACCGGCACCGCCATTGCCGCCACGCCCGACAGACACGCCAGACCCGCCAATGCCGCCATTCCCGCCAACAAGGCCCGCCGCTGCTTCGATCGTGACCGTAGCCGAGCCCGAGCCGGTGAACGCGGCTCCGCCGTCGCCACCATCGCCGCCGGCGCCAGTGACGCCGCCATTGCCGCCATTGCCGCCAGCACCGCCGCTCCGCACGACAGTGGTCACCACCGTGGCCTCTATGAAGTTGTCGATCGCCCAGGTCGCGCCAGCACCACCGCCGCCGCCCGCTCCGGAACCCGTGCCCTGACCGCCATTGCCGCCCCGTGCGGAAGAGGCGGTGTCTACAAAGATAACGCCTTCGTTGGTGAAAACCCAACTGGCCGCACCGGCACCACCACCGCCGCCGCCGTTGGCCACTGTCGCATTCGCGCCGTTGGCACCTTGGATAGCTGGGTTAATACTGCCGGTGCCACCAGCTGCGCCGCCATCCCCGGCACCGCCACTGCCACCCGTGCGCCCGGATCCGCCGCCACCGCCGCCCGAACCGGCGGCAACGCCATCACCGCCAGCGCCGCCCGTGCCGCTCGCGACCACGTTCGATTCGCCCCCGGCGCCGCCGCCGCCGCCGCCATCTCCGCCGGTCGATTGTGCAAAGGCAGCGCCCGGCATCGCCAGCAGTCCGGCAGCCGCAAGGGCGCCCGCGACGGGTATCAGTGCGGTGGAACCCAAAAGCCCCGACGTGGCCGACCGATTGAACGAACGACCCTTGGCGCGGAAACCACCGCGCGCGCGCACTACCGTCATTGATTGCCCCCCAAAATGGATGGAGGATCGGTAGCGCGTGATTAACGGCTCACATAGTGCGAATTTCTCAATTCAGGACATTTGTTGAAAATTAGCGGCCGATTTGCGGGAATTTTTGAAATATTCGACGCCTCGCCGCACTCAGCCAGCCGCGTTGGTCTGTTCGAGGATCCATTCTGGAATCGCCTCCTGCCTGAGATCGGCAAGGTCCGTGCCCTGCGCGCGCACCGCATCATACCGGTCGCGCGGGGCATAGTCGGCGGGGCGCTGGTGGAAGACGATGCCCTTGGTCTCGGCCAGAATTCCCAGCCCGCGCACGCCATCCGTGCCGCTGCCGGTCAGCAAACCGCCAAGCGCCGGCAGGCCGCTGCGCGCCAATGATCCGAACAGGAGATCGGCCGAAGGGCGGCAGCCATTGATCGGGTCGCGATCGACCAGGCGCAGACGCGGAGGCTCGCCCGCTTCGACGATCACATGGCGGCTGGGATCATACGCCAGCCACACCTTGCCGACCTCCAGCGACACCCCGTCCACCGCGTCGCCCAGCTGGCACGGCAGCGAATGGCGCATCGCGCGCACCGCATTCTCGACCGCAGCCTGATCGGCGTCGAACAGCACGATAGTGGGCGGGCAGGCGGCATCATAGGCGGCGAGCACCTGCCGCGCGCTCTCGATCCCGGCCGCCCCGCAGGCGAGCGCGACGATCCGCCCGTCAGAGCGATAGCGCATCCCGGCACCCGCCTCGCCCGGTGCGCCCTCGCCGCCCGGCTTCAATTCGCCCGCCGCCGCCTTCAGCACGATGTCGCCGAGCTGGCGAACGGTCGCGTCGAACTCCTCGCGCGAGGTGTGCAGCGGCTTGGGAAAGCAATGCACCGCCCCCAGTTCAAGCGCGCGCCGCGCAGTGCCAGTGCCTGCCTGCGTGATCGACGACAGCATGATCACCGGCATCGGCCGGGTGGTCATCACCTCTTCGAGAAACTCCATCCCGCTCATGCCCGGCATCTCGACATCAAGCGTCAGCACATCGGGCTTGAGCGCATCAAGCTGCGCGCGGGCCTCGTCGGCATTCTTGGCGGTGCCGCACACCGCAACGCCCTTGGCATTGTCGAGAATGTCGCAAAACAGCGCCCGCATCGCGGCGGAATCGTCGACTACCAGCACTCTGACATTGGCCATGTTTCGCTCAGCCTCTTGGTTGCGATCCAGCGCCGGCACTGACCGGCGCGGCGCACCAAAGGGCGCGCCTGTGGATGCTGCCCTAATCGCCAATCGCCCAACAAATCTGCGCCGCAGTCCTAGGGGCTTGCGCATAGCCCCCGATCAAAACGCACTTATGCAAGTCGCTGTTAGAGCCGATCCTGCAACACGCCCGTGCACCTCTCCCGCGGCGGGCCTTCGCAGGGTAACGCAACATGACGATCGAGAAATATTCGAAGTACGGTGCGATGATGCTGGGCGGTGTGGTCGCAGCCATCCTGCTGGTGGCCGGCATCGGCATCAATCACATCCGCAACGGCGGCGCGCTTGATACCGAGGAGCAAACGCTCTCCGATTTCCGTGCCGACATCCTGCCTCCGCCGATGTTTCTGGTCGAGGCTTTCGGCAATGCCAGCATCATGACGCTCCACCGCGATGCCTACAACATCAACGAGACGCGCCTTGCCAAGCTGGAAGAGGAATTCTGGGCGGCCGAAAAGCGCTGGGCCGAAGCAGCGATCGACGATCAGCTCAAGGCAGGCCTCGCCGAAAATGCACGCCAGACCGGCAAGGCGTTCTGGAACGAGATCAACAATGAACTCAAGCCTGCCGCAAAGGCCTGGGATCAGCCCGCAATGCTCGCTTCGCACAGACGCCTGCTGCAGATCTACCGCGACCATCGCAAGGCCAATGATGCGCTGGTGGCGCAAAGCGAACGCCACACGCAGGATGCCATGGCAGAGAACGCGGTCGTGCAGACCATGATCATCGCCGGAGCCTGTCTTGCGGTTCTGCTGGTGCTCGGCTGCCTTGCCGCGGCCTATCTGGCCTTCCGCCGCAAGGTGCTCTGGCCGATCTACACCGTGGGCGAAACCATGCGCGATATGGCGGCTGGCGATCACGATGCAGGGATCACCACCCACCACCGTCAGGACGAGATCGGCACCATGACCGGAGCCATCGAGACCTTCCGCGCCGCGCTCAAATCGGACAAGGCCCGCTCGGATGTGCAGGCCGAGGTGGTGGAGACGCTGAGCGACGCACTGTACCAGCTCGCCGAGGGCGACCTCACCTATCGCATTACGTCGATGCCGCCGGGCGAGCATGAGCGGTTGCAGGAGGCTTTCAACACCTCGGTCGCCAAGCTCGAAACCATGATCGGCGCGGTGCGGGCGACCGCAGGGGGCGTGCGCACCTCGTCGGACGAAATCCGCGCTGCCTCGGAAGACCTCGCTCTTCGCAACGAGCAGCAGGCCGCCAGCCTTGAAGAAACCGCCGCCTCGGTCGGCGCCACGGTCGCACTCACACGGCAATCGGCCGACAACGCCGTCGCCGCCAGAAGCGCGATCGCCCAGACCCACCAGCGCGCCACCGAAGGCGGCGCCGTGGTCGGCAAGGCGGTCGCGGCGATGGGCGCGATCGAGCAATCCGCGCGCGAGATCACCCAGATCATCGACGTGATCGACGGCATCGCCTTCCAGACCAACCTGCTCGCCTTGAACGCAGGCGTCGAGGCCGCCCGCGCAGGCGAGGCCGGCAAGGGCTTTGCCGTGGTCGCCAACGAGGTGCGCGCGCTCGCCCAGCGCTCCGCCGATGCCGCGCGCGACATCAAGGCGCTGATCGGCAAGTCGACCGCGCATGTGGGCGACGGGGTGAGCCTCGTCGGCGAGACCGGCACGCTGCTTGCCGAGATCGTCGCGCAGGTCGGCAGCGTGACCGCGCAGGTCAACGAGATCGCCGAGACCACCGCCGCTCAGGCGACCAATCTCGAACAGGTCAACTCCGCCGTCGGCACCATCGACCGCATGACCCAGCAGAACGCCGCGATGGTCGAACAATCGACCGCCGCCACCCGCAGCCTCTCGAGCGAGGCCCAGCGCCTCTCCGAGCTGGTCGCCCAGTTCCGGGTGAGCGCCGCAGGGCAGATGCTCGCCAGCCATGCTGGCGGGCATGACACAGCACCGCGCATGGCTCCGGCTCCGGCCCCGGCCCGCCCTGCGGCCGCCCGCAAACCCGCTGCACCCCCGCCGCCACCAGCGCCAACGCCCATCATCACCGGCAACCTCGCCCGCAAACCCGCGCCCACCCAAGACCCCAGCGACGACGACTGGACCGAATTCTGATCCCGCCGCGCCCCTGCTTGTCTTGCGCCCCACCTACGTGATTGGCCGGAGGTGAGCGCAGCCAAACGCAAAGGGCGCGGCACTATGCTTGACACCCAACCCAAGGGCAGGGCCAACCATCATGCTGAAACACATCGCTGTCTCGGATCTGGAGCTGGGGATGTTCGTCCACAAGTTCGAAGGCGGCTGGTTCGATCATCCCTTCTGGAAAGCGAAGTTTCTGGTCGAGGACGCGGACAAGCTGGCGACGATCAAGGCAAGCCGGCTGCGCGGGGTGGTGATCGACACCTCCAAAGGCAGGGATGTCGCCGCCGCCCGCCCCTCCGCAGCGTCAGTGCCTGCCCGCGAACCTGCCAGCGCAAACGGGGCGCAGCGCCGGATCCGAAGCATCAAGCAACGCACCGCCGAACAGCTCAAGGTGGCCGAGCCGACCAGCATGGCGCAGGAAATCGGCACCGCAGCCGCGATCGCCCATCAGGCGCGTGACAAGCTGGGCAAGACCTTCATCGCTGCCCGGCTTGGCAAGGCGCTCGACGTGCGCAAGGTCGAGCCGGTGGTAAGCGATATCCTTGCCTCGGTGCGGCGCAACCCGCAGGCTTTCAGCGGGTTGATGCGCTGCAAGCTCAAGAACGAGGCGATCTTCCGCCATGCGCTTTCGGTCAGCGCGCTGATGGTGGCGCTGGCTGATCGCATGAAACTGCCCGCCGCTGACATCCACAATTGCGGCCTCGCCGGGCTGCTGCTCGATATCGGGGTGAATTACCTTCCGGGTGCGGGCGAGCCGCCGATGGGCGATTTCCGCCATGCTGATGAACGCATCTGGCAGCAGCACGTGATGCTCGGCTACCGCGCGCTGCAGAACGACAGTGATCTGCCGCAACTGGTGCTTGATGCCTGTCTCATGCACCACGAACGCATGGACGGGCGCGGCTATCCGCAGCGCTGCGCGGGGGACCAGATACCCGTGGTCGCGCGCATGGCGGCGATCTGCGACAGCTTCGAGTTCCTGCTGGCCGGCAGCGACACCGCCCCCGGCCTCGACCCGGCCAGCGCGGTCGAGGCGCTGCGCGCCCAGTCTGGCGCCTTCGACGAGGACATTCTGCGCCTGTTTGTCGAGGTGGTCGGGCTCTATCCGGTCGGCGCCTTTGTCGTCCTGCGCAGCCAGAAGCTCGCCATGGTCATCGACGAGGATCGCCGCGATCCGTTGCGGCCGGTCGTGCAGGCGTTCTTCTCGCTTGCCGCGGGCGAACGCATCCTGCCGCATCGGATTGCGCTGGCGGAAAGCAATGACAATGAACGGATCGAGGGGATTGCCGATCTCAGCGGTCTGGGCCTGCCGAGCGATGACCAGCTGCGCGAACTCGTGTTCCTCAGCGCCTATCGCAACGCCAAGCACGACTGACACAGCCCAAACGAAAAGCGGGCCGGAGATCGCTCTCCGGCCCGCTTTTTGTTTGCGTCACTGAGGTTCAGAAGGCGAGGCGCAGCGAGGCCTGCACCGTGCGCCCGTTGGCGGCGCGGGCAAATCCGATGCCATTGGCAGGCACACTCGCCTGGTTGACTTCGAAGATGCCGAGCGTGTCGAACAGGTTCTGCGCGCTCACCGTCAGCCGCAGGTTCTCGGCCGGTTGCACCTCGACATAGGCACCCACGGTGGTGAAGCCCGGCATTCGCAGCTGGTTGCTGTCCTGCGAGAAGGAACCGGTGATGGTGACGATGTTGGCACCGGCTGCAAAGGTGCCGAAATCGACCTGCGGAACGGCAACAAACACCCAGTCAGGCTGGTGACGCGGTTCCTTGCCGGTAAAGACGCCGCCAATCCGGTCTTCGACAATCTTTGCCTCGGTATAGGTCGCTGCAAGCATCAGGCTGAACGGCCCACGCACGATGTTGCCTTCCAGTTCGACCCCCTGGGCTTCGTAGACCCGGTTGGTGGCATTGGCCGCGCCATTGAGCACGTTCTGGTCTTCCGCCTCGACATGGAAGACCGTGCCGTTGACGGTGATGCCATTGCGGCGCAGCTTGAAGCCCGCCTCGTATTGGATCACATCGTCCTGCCGGTCGCCGCTGGGGACGTTGCCGGTGAGCGGGTTGACGGTCGGCGTGAACAGCACCTTGTCCGCCGCCGCCCGCGCGCCCTTGCTGTAGCGCGCAAACACCGAGAACGGCTCGGCAACGCGGTAATTCACCCCGACCGAATAGTTGAGATAGCCGTAATCGTAATTGACCGGTGCGGGGCGGTCGAGCGGCAGGAAGGCGGTGCGTGCCTCGGCCGGGTTGATCACGCCATCGCGGTTGAAGTCGAAACTGGTGAGCCCTTGCCTCCCGCCGCCCAGATCCGCGCCGAACAACTGGCCGCGCACGCGCCCGCTGTCGTAACGCAGTGACCCGCCCACGGCGAGCTTGCCGATATGGAAGTTGACCGAGCCATAGGGCGCGAGCACGCGGTAATCGACATCGAAGATCCGCCGGAACAGACTGCTCTCGCGGCCGAAGGCGAAATAGCCATTCAAGGTCTGCGGCTGACCTGCGGCATTGACGATATCGACCTGCGCGACCTCGCCGCCACCATTGGCATCGACGATCATCGCGGTGTGGAGCCAGGTCGTATCAAGCTCCTGCGTGGCGAAGTACAGCCCGGCAGTGGTGGTCAGCTTGCCGCCGCTTACATCCCACACCTTGCTGGCGCGCAGATCATTGGTGAAGTTGTCGAGCGACCTCGCGCGCACGAAGCTGACGAAGTAGAGCGACAGCAGCCCGTTGCCATTGATCAGGCTCCCGCCCGGGATTGTCTGCCCGGCCAGCGGCCCGCTGGCATAGACCGCGCTCGATCCTGCACCGCCGATGGAGTTGGCGAAGGCCGAAACGGTGTTCTGGCGGTTGGGAAACATCCGGCTGAAATCGCCGCCATTGACGGCGTAGCGCGCCTTTTCGGTGATCGTCCAGCCGCCCAGCTCGAACTGCGCCTCCAGCCCGATCGACTTCGACTTGGCGCTCTGCCCGGTGCTGATCGGAAGGGCGACGGGATTGTTGTTCCGGTCGAGCGTGAGCACAGCCCCAAGATACGGCGACAGCGTCGAATCCCGCCTGAGGTCAAAACCGGGAAAGCTCCGGATCGTCGGATTGTCATTGGTGCCGGTGATGTTCACCGCATAGGGCGCGAAGGTCGGCGAGCGGTCGTCGAGCAGCTTGAAATAGGCCCGCACATAGCCCTTGTCGAAGGTGCGGGTGATGTTGGCCTTGATCTGCCCGCCGCGCCAGCCGGTGAAGCCGATATCGCGCGGCCCTTCCCCCTGACGGTAGAAGCCGCCGACATACATCCGGGTGTTCTCGCCCAGCTTGGCGCCGTAATCAAAGTCGATGCGCTTTTCCTCGAAGTCGAGACCAGCGGTCACCTGCACCCGGCCGCCCTCCTGCTCGCCGGTGCGGGAGATCACATTGACGATCCCACCCGGCGAATTGGAGGCGAAGGTCGAGGCCGATCCGCCGCGGATCGTCTCGATCGCGCTGACGCTGAAATCGTTGCGCAGATACACATCGGTCGCAACGTTGAAGAGGTCGCCGAATTCGAGCACCGGCAGACCATCTTCCTGAAACTGCATATATTTGGAGCCGCCGGCCGCCAGTGGCAGGCCGCGCACGGTGTAGTTGTTGTTGCCTTCGCCGATGCCGGTCGCCACCCGCAGCCCCGCCATGGTGCGCAGCACATCGCCAAGCGGGCGCGGGCCGAAACGGTCGATGTCGTCGCCCTTCAGCGAGGATGTCGAAGTCGCGCTGTCGAGCCGGTCGCGACCCTTGGCCATGCCGGTCGAGAAGACCTCAGCCGCGGGCGTCTGGGATGGTGCCGGGGGCGCGGCGCTTTCGGCCGCGCTGGCCTCGGCGGTTTCCTCGGTCTCGCCCTCAGCCATGGCCGGCGTGGCCAACGCCCCGAAGGCAGCACATAGCAGCAATTGGGATTTCACTCGCATGGCATACTCCCCACGCTTTGTCGGACCCCTGTGCAGTCCGGCTTCATCGCGTGCAGCCTGCCGGATAGGCCTGCATGGCTTGGCAGGTTTGAAACCGACCCTTAGGCAATCACGCGAGGGTCAGGCCGGCAGCCCGCGCCAGTCGATCCATTCGCCATAGGGATGGCAGATCGCCGCCAGATGCGGCGTGCCGTGATGCGCAGCGCCGTCCCAGCGCGCGATCCTGAGTTCGACCGCCCGGCGATCGTGGCTCCATTCGACGCTGACGCGGGCGATGGGGCGACGTTGCGAGGCTCTGGTGGCAGCAGCGGCAAAGGCTGCGTCGATGGCGCTGCGTTCGGCCGGGGACGCGTATTGCAAGACCATTGAATGGAACACCACGCGCCGCACCCCTTCAGCCTGCGGTGCGGCGAGCTGACGGTTGAGCCAGTCGCTCGCCAGCCCCGGCTCGACCTGCGGAGGATGGTGTTGCGCGATGGCCAAGGCGGCGCGCAGCCGCTCTGCCCGCGCGGCTTCACCCGGCCAGATATAGGCTGCAAGGCTCTGGCGATCGGCCGGGTTGCCGATGTCGAGCGGATGCAGATCGACACCGCGCGCCGAGGCAATGTTGATCACGCCAGCTGGCACCGCCGCGCCGCGCCAGTCCGGCGCGAGCGTGACTGTGCTCGTCGCGGCGCAGGCAGCCACGCCCCCCAACCGCACCGCATAATGCGCCAGATTGAGGTTGAGGCCCGCGCTCGCCCCCAGTTCCAGCAGTTCGCATGGCAGGGCGGCCTCCTCGCCCAGCGCCAGCAGCGCGGCGGCAAGCCCTGCGGCGCGGGCGACTTCGTTGGTCTGGGTCGGGTGCGCAAGCCAGCCGAGCAAAGCGTCGGCCTCCATCGTCAGGACATCTGTGAGCGCTGTGTCGAGTTGTCGCGGCGGCACCTGCCGACCCTCACCATAAAGCGCCGCAAGCCCGCCTGCCCGGCCCATCAAAGCCAACGCGTGCAGCCCGGCATTCAATCGGAAGATCACACCGTCCGAGGCCAGATCGCCCGGCCAGCCTTCGATCCGCTCGAACACGGGTCCGGCGCCCGGCAACACCCGCGCAAGCGCCTGCATCAAGGCCGCAGCCAGCGGCTTGCCGAACTCTTCCGCCTTGCGCGCCTCGATCAGGAGCTGCCGAACCGACCGCAGTGCTGTGGCGGGCGGCGAAGCGAAGGCATCAGGATGAAACAGAATGGTCAAGCGCTGCGGCCCTATGGATATCAACGAAGCGCCCAAGCATAGGCCCGCGCCGCCAAGATGATTTCCCGCCAACCTAAGGGAAAGCGCGCAGGCCAGGGCCGCGCTCAGCGCGTCCACGCGCCCCGTATCATTACCGATGAGGCGCAATTCTGCCGGTTAAAACCCGCGGGCCTATCGCCACGCTCAGAAATCTGTGTTGCCAACCGGAGAATTTTTCTGATGCGTTTCCGCTCTGCCTGCCTTGTCGCCTTGCTTTCTGGCACCGCTGCGGTGCCCGCCTACGCCGAAACCGGCTCGGATGCCGAGACCTCGTCCGACGCGGCTGCGACCGCCGACAGTGCCCCTGCCCCTGCCCCCACGCCCAAAGCCTTTACCACCGGCGTTGCCAAGGGCCGCGACCTGCTCGACACCGCGATTTCTGCCAGCACGCTTGACGAGCATGATCTTGCCAGCCTGTCGGTCAGCTCGATTGCCGGGATCATGCAGAACATCCCCGGCATCCGCTCCGAGACATCGGACATCGACGGCTTCTCTGCCATCACCATTCGCGGCCTGCCGCTGGCGGCGGAAGGCTCGAAGTTCCTCCAGCTTCAGGAGGACGGCCTGCCCGTGCTCGAATTCGGCGACATCCAGTTCGCCGGGATCGACCAGTTCCTGCGCGCCGACCTGACGCTGTCGCAGGTGCAGGCGATCCGCGGTGGTTCGGCTTCGACCTTCGCGTCCAATTCGCCCGGCGGCCTCATCAACTTCATCTCGCGCACCGGTGAGACCGCGGGCGGGCTGATGCAGGTATCGAGCGGCCTCGGGCATGATCTGAAGCGCATCGACTTTGCCTATGGCAGCCCGCTGGGTGATGGCTGGCGCTTCCATGTCGGCGGCTTCTACCGCACCGGCGAAGGCCCGCGCGAGATCGGCTACACCGGGTTCAAGGGCGGCCAGTTCAAGGCCAATGTCACCAAGGACTTCGATGGAGGCTATATCCGCTTCTACGCCAAGTATCTCGACGATCAGCAGCCGATCTACGGCACCGCGCCCGTCACCATCACCGGCACCGATGCCGACCCGCAGATCGGCTTCCTCCCCGGCTTCGACATCCGCGAGAACGGCTACGCCTCTCCGCTGACCGCAAGCTACGCCGAGGTCGATCGCAACAACAACCCGACCCTTATCGACGGACGCGATGGGTTGGCGGCGCAGGTGAAATCCTTCGGGATCGAGGCGCAGTTCGACATCGCGGGATGGAGCGTCACCAACCGGTTCCGTTTCTCCGATGTCAGCGGCGAATACAACGACAACACCCCCTTCGTGACCGCCCCCGCGCCGTTCTTTGCCGGCTTCGGCGGGCCGGGCGCGAGCCTTAGCTATGCCGCCGGGCCGCAAGCGGGCAGCGCGATCACCGATGCACGCCTGCTGGCGCTGTCGGCGCGGATCTATGCCGATCTCGAAAGCCTCGACAACGTCACCAATGATCTGCGCGCGACCCGCGTGTGGGATGCTGGCGATGGCAAGCTGACGACGACCGCAGGCCTTTACAGCGCGCGGCAGGACATCGCGATGTTCTGGAACTTCACCAGCACCTTGCAGGACATTCAAGGTGGCGGGCAGAGCGCGCCGGTCAATCTCACCGCGGGCAACGGCCTGCGTCTGACGGATGGCGGAACCCTCGCCTATGGCTTCGCCGTCGGCCTTCCTTTCGGGATCTACCACAACCGTTACGACGTCGATTACGACATCGTCGCGCCCTATGGCTCGGTGAACTACCAGATCGGCAAGCTGGCCATCGGTGCCAGCCTGCGGTGGGACAAGGGGCAAGTGAATGGCCAGGTGTTCTCCGCCAATTTCGGCGGCGGCCGGGTCGGGGTCGCCCCCATCGACGTCAATCGCGACGGTCAGGTGTCGGTTGCCGAGAGCCGGGTTGCGATCCTGCCGCTCACTCAGCCGGCGCCGGTCGATTACGATTACGACTACCTGTCCTATTCCGCCGGGGTGAACTACCGCTTTGCCGACAGCCTGTCGGCCTTTGCACGCTACAGCCGCGGCGGGCGGGCGAGCGCCGAGAACGCGATCGGCACCGAAACGCTCAACCCGCTGACGGGCCGTCCGACCGATCCGGCAGTGCAGGTGTCGGTCGTCAAGCAGGCCGAGGCCGGGGTGAAGTTCCGCAAGGACGGGCTCAGCGCCTTCCTCACCGGCTTCTGGGCCTCGACCGACGAGCGCAATTTCCAGATCACCGCCAATGCCAGCGGTCAGGCCTTCGTGGTGCCGGTCAACCGCACCTACAGCGCCAAGGGGCTCGAGTTCGAGGGCGAGTGGCGCAAGGGTCCGTTTGCGATCACCGTCGGGGCGACCTTCACCGATGCGAGCATCGACAAGGACGCCAACAACCCGGCCTTCGACGGAAACACCCCGCGCCATATCCCCGACTTCGCCTTCTTCGCGCGGCCCGAAGTTGCGCTGGATAAGGTCACGTTCGGGGCGGTCATCAACGGCACCACCAAAAGCTTCGCGCAGGATACCAACCAACTGGTGCAACCCGGCTATGTGCTGGTCAGCCCCTATGTCCAGTATCGCCCGGCAGACGGCCTGACGGTCGCGCTCAATGCCTTCAACGTCTTCGACGAGCTGGCCGTGGTGCAGATCGGCGCGCCGACGATCCCGGCCTCCGGGATTGCCAATGTGCAGGTGATGAACGGCCGCACCGTCACCGCATCGCTGCGCTACGCCTTCTGAGAGGCAGGACGGATCGCAACAATGGACGAGAGGAACTCCACCCATGCTTGACCGGATGAGCATCCCCCGCCGCCTCGGCGCATCCTTCGTGCTGCTCAACGTGGTCGCTGCCGCAGTCATGATCGCCTGCGGGATCAGCCTTGCCATGATATCCTCGGTCACTGCCAGGAACACCGAGACGCAGGCGGTGCTGGCCAATGTGCTGGGGCTTGAAACCGCGCTGCTGCGCCAGAACAGCCAGCTGCGCGGGTTCCTGGTCACCGGCGACGAGAGCTACCTCAAGTCCTATTATGAAGGCCGCGATGACTATGATCGGATGTCGGCGGAGCTGGAAACCCAGCTGACCGATCCTGTCCTGCAGGAAAAGACCCGCCTCAGCCGCGCCGAGACGCTCAAGTGGCGGCGCGACTGGGGCGACCGATACGTCGCCGAGGTCAAGGCCGGCAATCGCGATGCTGCGCAGGCAGCAATCCGGGCGGCGGGCAAGAAGGTGCTGGTCAGCGACGCCGTAAACCCCTTGCGCGACATCCGCGATGCGCAGCACGCCGCAATCGAGGAGCAGAGCGAACGGCAGGCCGGGGTGATTACCATGGCGTGGATCGCACTCGGGCTTGGCGCGGCCATCCTGATTGGTCTCGCGCTGGTCCTCGCGCGCGGCCTGACCCGCTCGATCGCACAGCCGATCGTGGCACTGACCCGCGCCGTCACCGACCTGTCCCGCGGTGCCAACAGCATCGACATCCCGGGCACCGACCGCAGCGATGAACTGGGGGCAATGGCGCAGGCGATGCTGGTGTTCCGCGATGCCGCCATCGAGCGCCAGCGCGCGGTCGCCGAGCGTGAGGAAGCGGTGGCCCGGATCGGCCAGCGGCTGGCGGCCGTGGCCGATTCCGATCTGACCGTGCGTCTCACCGATATGCCCCCTGCCTTCCAGCCGCTGGCGCGCGACTTCAACGGCGCGATGGAGCGGCTCGCGCAGGCGATGGGCGCCGTCAACGAGAGCATCGGCTCGATCAACCTGACCTCCTCCGAGATCGAGCACGCGATGACCGATCTTGCCAGCCGCAGCGAGGATCAGGCAGCCCGCCTGCAGGTGTCCTCGACCAGCATGGTCAGTCTCACTGCCAATATCGAGGCCAATGCCAGCCTCGCTGTCGGGGTCAGCAGTTCGATGCGAGATGCCCGCGAGGAAGCAACGAACGGCGGCGAAGTGGTGGGCCGCGCGATCCAGGCGATGGGCCAGATCGAAACGGCGAGCGAGGAAATCTCCGACATCACCGCGATGATCGACACCATCGCCTTCCAGACCAACCTGCTCGCGTTGAACGCCGGGGTCGAGGCCGCGCGGGCGGGTGAAGCGGGCAAGGGCTTCTCGGTGGTTGCCTCGGAAGTGCGCGCGCTCTCGATGCGGGCCACGGAAGCGGCAAGCGAGATCAAGAAGCGCGTCGAGGCGGTCAGCGGCCATGTCCAGACCGGGGTATCGCTGGTGCACGAGACCGGCTCTGCGCTCGAGACGATCATCGCCCGCGTCGGCGAAGTGACCGAGGCCGTCACGCGCATTGCCGAGGCCGCGAGCGAACAGAGCGTGGCGCTGCGCCGAGTGTCGGAAACCATCGGCGCGATGGACAAGATGACCCAGCAGAACGCGGCCATGGTCGAGGAAACCAACGCCGCGACCCGCAACCTCAACAACGAGGCGCGGCATCTGGCGGCGACCTTTGCGGGCTTTCGGATCAGTGCGGATCAATCAGCGGCAGCCAGTGACAGCCCGCCCCGCATGGCAAAACGCCAGCACGCGAGCCCGCGCTCGGGCCGGCGAGCCGCCTGATCCGGGCCATCCCTAAGGGCTTGCCCCAAGCGCCTTTGCAAGCAGCCTTTCAGCCCTGCGGCACATGATGGCCGCCAGACGACCCCAAGGAATACCCCATGCTCACCTGGTTCACCAAGCACGCCCCGATCCGCCGCAAGTTCACGATTCTCATCGCCGCGACTCTGGCGATCGGTCTGTTCCAGCTGCTCGGCAGCGTCCTGGTCATGTCGGGCTCACTCGCGCCGTGGGTTGGAACGGCGATGTCGCTGCTTGGCGTGGTTTCGACTGTCGGAGGACTGCTGCTGGCAAAGGAGCTGGTGTGCCGCTCCTATGTCGAGACCGTGGTGCGGATGGAGGGGCTTGCCGCGGGCGACCTCACCTCGCCGGTGCGCCGCATCGACCACACCGACTGCGTCGGGCGGATGACCAAGGCGATGGAAACCTTCCGCTCCGATGCCCTGCGCCTGCAGGAAGCGATTGCCGACCAGTCAGGCGTTATCGTCGAGACCCTGAGCGATGCGCTCGAACGCCTCGCCGAAGGCGATCTGACCTATCGCATTACCTCGATGCCGCCGGGCGAGCATGAGCGGTTGCAGGAGGCCTTCAACACCTCGGTCGCCAAGCTCGAAACCATGATCGGCGCGGTGCGGGCGACCGCGGGGGGCGTGCGCACCTCGTCGGACGAAATCCGCGCTGCCTCGGAAGACCTCGCTCTTCGCAACGAGCAGCAGGCCGCCAGCCTTGAAGAAACCGCCGCCTCGGTCGGCGCCACGGTCGCGCTTACACGACAATCGGCCGACAACGCCGTCGCTGCCAGAAGCGCGATCGCCCAGACCCACCAGCGCGCCACCGAAGGCGGCGCCGTGGTCGGCAAGGCGGTCGCGGCGATGGGCGCGATCGAGCAATCCGCGCGCGAGATCACCCAGATCATCGACGTGATCGACGGCATCGCCTTCCAGACCAACCTGCTCGCCTTGAACGCCGGCGTCGAGGCCGCCCGCGCAGGCGAGGCCGGCAAGGGCTTTGCCGTGGTCGCCAACGAAGTGCGCGCCCTTGCCCAGCGCTCCGCCGATGCCGCGCGCGACATCAAGGCGCTGATCGGCAAGTCGACCGCGCATGTGGGCGACGGGGTGAGCCTCGTCGGCGAGACCGGCACGCTGCTTGCCGAGATCGTCGCGCAGGTCGGCAGCGTGACCGCGCAGGTCAACGAGATCGCCGAGACCACCGCCGCTCAGGCGACCAATCTCGAACAGGTCAACTCCGCCGTCGGCACCATCGACCGCATGACCCAGCAGAACGCCGCGATGGTCGAACAATCGACCGCCGCCACCCGCAGCCTCTCGAGCGAGGCCCAGCGCCTGTCCGAGCTGGTCGCCCAGTTCCGGGTGAGCGCCGCAGGGCAAATGCTCGCCAGCCACGCTGGCGGGCATGACACAGCACCGCGCATGGCTCCGGCCCCGGCCCGCCCCCCGGTAGCCCGCAAACCCGCCGCACCCCCGCCAGCGCCAGCGCCAGCGCCCATCATCACCGGCAACCTCGCCCGCAAACCCGCGCCCACCCAAGACCCCAGCGACGACGACTGGACCGAATTCTGATCCGCTTGACCACCGCCAGCCCCCTCGCAGCACGCGCAAAAGGCCTGCCCCATGATCACCCTTCCCCCCGTTTGCGACCGTAGCGCCGCTGCGGCGCTCTATCCCGAACTCACGGAAAGCCTCGGCCCCGCGCCGCTGGTGATCGATGCCGGTCGGGTCGAGCGGATCGGGCAGGCGATGCTGCAAGTGCTGGTTTCAGCGGCCCGCAGCGAAGCCGGGATCCTGGTGCAGAACCCCAGCGCGGCCTTCACGGCCGCTCTCACTCTGACCGGCCTCGATCATGCCGTCATGGAAGGGATCGCCGCATGACCGAAGATGACATCAAGCAGATCTTCTTCGTCGAGTGCGAAGAGGCGCTGGAGGCCGCAGAAGCCGGGCTTGCCGCCTGCCGCGACGGCACCCACGATGCTGAAACCATCAACGCGATCTTCCGCGCGGTGCACTCGATCAAGGGCGGCGCGGGTGCCTTTGGCCATACCGCGCTGGCCGCCTACACGCACGGCTTCGAGAACCTTCTGGGCGAGATCCGCGAGGGTCTGGTTCCCCTCGATCCGGCGCTGGTCGATCTGCTGCTGCTTGCGCTTGATTGCCTGCGCGATCATGTCGAGGCCGCCCGCGGGGGCGGATGCCCGCCCGATGATGCCGAACTTCTCGCCCGGCTTGAAGCCGCGCGGGCGGGCAACGGCGGGGCGGTTGCCGCCTCCCCGCCCGCGCCTGCCCCTGCCCCTGCCCCTGCTCCAGTGCCGGCGCCGGAACCCGCATTCGACGATCTCGACGCGCTGCTCGATGAGTTGTCAGCCCCCGCACCCGCGACTGCGCCACCGGCGCCCGAAACCTGGCTTGTCCATATCCGGCCCCATGCGGGCGCGATGACCAAGGGTAGCGAGCCATTGCTCTGGCTGCGTGAACTCACCGACCTCGGCGGCACCTGCGAGCTGTGCGACATCACCGCTGTCCCGACCTTCGAGCGCCTGCTGGTCGAGGAAGGCTATCTTGGCTGGACATTCCGGATGCCGGGCCATGTCAGCCGCGAGGCAGTTGCGGAGATCTTCGATTTCGTCGGCGACGAAGTGTCCGTTGCCTATGGCCCTGATGGCACGATGCCGTCCCCGCGCATTTCCGGGTCAGCGGCACCCTTGTCCGGATCCACAGCAGCGCCATCCCTGCCTGCCGCCGCGCCCGCTCAACCCGCAGCTGCGCCGCCCGCCGCCACGACGGCCGCGACCCCGGCCGCTGCTGCGCCAGCAAATCAGTCGGTACGGATCGACCTCAGGAAGCTCGATATGCTGATCGACGGCGTGGGCGAGCTGGTGATTGCGCAGGCCATGCTCGCACAGCGCCTCGCCAACGAGAACCTCGCCCATGTCGAGGAACTGGCATTGATCGAAACGCTGGTGCGCGATGTGCAGGAACACGCGATGGCCTTTCGCGCCCAGCCGATCAGCTCGGTCTTCGGGCGTGTGCCCCGCCTGCTGCGCGAACTGGGCACCAGCACCGGCAAGCACGTCAAGCTGGAAGTGGCGGGCGAGACCACCGAGCTCGACAAGACCGTGATCGAGCGCCTGTCCGAACCGATGACCCACCTGATCCGCAACGCGGTCGACCACGGGATCGAGCCGCCGGAGGAGCGCCGCGCCGCAGGCAAGGACCCCGAAGGAACGCTCACCCTATCGGCTGAACAGAAGGCCGGACGCATCATCATCCGCATTGCTGACGACGGCCGCGGGATCGACCGGGAACGGGTGCTGGCCAAGGCCATCGCCAATGGCCTTGTCGCCCCGGACGCCCAGCTTTCGGACGACGAGATCAACCTGCTGATCTTCGCCCCCGGCTTCTCCACCGCCGCGCAGGTCTCGAACATCTCGGGCCGGGGGGTAGGGATGGATGTGGTCAAGCAGAACGTGAAGGAGCTGGGCGGCCGCATCACCATCGAAAGCACGCCCGGCAAAGGCACCACCTTCAGCCTTGCCCTGCCGCTGACGCTGGCGATTTCGGACGGCATGATCGTGCAGGTTGGCGATCATTCGCTGGTGATCCCGCTCACCCATGTGATCGAGAGCCTCCGCCCCACCCCGGCCGACGTCAAGGGCATGGGCACCCGCGCGCAGATGCTCAACGCGCGCGGCAGCTTCGTGCCGATCGTGCCGCTTGGCCCTCTCACGGGTGCGCAGAATGCCGTCTCCAATCCGTGCGAGGGTGTGCTGGTGCTGGTCGAGACCGAGGGGCATGGCCGCGCCGCGCTGCTGGTTGATGCCATCACCGATCAGCGCCAGTTCGTGATCAAGGCGCTGGATGCGCATTACCGCCAGATTGAAAGCGTCGCAGGCGCGACCATCCTCGGCAATGGCAAGGTCGCGCTGATCGTCGACGTCGACTTCATCGCCAGCACGGCAGCCCGATCAATGGGAGCCGTCGCACTGGCGGCGGCTGCGTGACCATGCACGACCACGCCCCCGGCACGATTGCCGACGACAACATGGTGCCAGGCGTCAGTCCGGCGATCTACAGCGAAGCCGACTTTCGCCGCATCGCCGACCTGATCCATGCGGCCAGCGGCATCGTGCTGTCCGATCGCAAGAAGATGCTCGCCTATTCGCGGCTCGCCCCTTTGGTGCGGCGCAGCGGGCTGACGAGCTTTGGCGCCTTTCTCGACACGCTCGCCTCCGATCCTGCCGGGCTCGACGAGGTCATCACTGCGCTCACCACCAACCACACCTACTTCCACCGCGAACCCCACCACTTCGATCATTTCGGCGATGTGCTGCGCGGCGATCTGGTGGCCCGCGCACTGGCCGGCGAGCCGGTGCGGATCTGGTCGGCGGGCTGTTCGAGCGGCGAGGAAATCTGGACGCTGATGATGGTGCTGCTAGGCTCGGATCGCACTGCGGGCCTGACGATCGCGCGCAGCAATGTGCTCGCACTGGCGAGCGACATTTCGGCCACGGCGCTCGCTGGCGCGCGGGCGGCGACCTATCCGGCGCGCGCGCTTGACGCCCTGCCCGAAGCCTTGCGCCGCAACTGGTGCGTGCCGATCGACAGCAAGGGCGAGCCCTGCCTCGCGATCGATCCCGAAGTGCAGGCGCTGGTGCGCTTCCGCACGCTCAACCTGATGGGCGACTGGCCGATGCGGCGCCCCTTCGAGGTGATCTTCTGCCGCAATGTGATGATCTATTTCGACACCCCCACCAAGGAACGTCTGCTGGAACGCTTCACCCGTCAGCTGATGCCGGGGGGATATCTCTACATCGGTCACTCCGAAAGGGTCAGCGGGCCTGCCGCCGCGCTGCTCGAACCGGTCGGCCCCACCATCTACCGGCGAAAGGGCGCGGCATGAGCATCAGGGTTCTGATCGTCGATGATTCGTCGCTGATGCGCGCGCTGCTCCAGCACCGACTGGAGCGCGAGAAGGACATCGAAGTGGTCGGCCTCGCCGCCCACGCAGGCGAAGCACGCCAGCTGATCAAGGCGCTCGACCCTGACGTGGTGACGCTCGACATCGAGATGCCGGGAATGGATGGCCTGTCGTTCCTCGAGAAGATCATGGCCCTGCGCCCGACCCCGGTGATCATCGTTTCGGGCGCGACCGAGGCAGGGGCTAGCGCCACCGCGCGCGGCCTGCAACTGGGCGCGGTCGGCTGCATCGCCAAGTCGCAGCTGGGCATGACGCCGGGCGCGCGCGATGACAGCGCGCTGGTCGACATGGTGCGCGAAGCCGCCAAGGCGCGACGCAACGCGCGCCCTGCGCCTGCGCCAGCGCCCGCACCTGCACTGCTCGGTCAGGCAAGCGCATTATCCGGTATGCGGCCTGATGTGATCGTGATCGGCGCGTCAACTGGCGGGGTCGAAGCGCTGCACACGCTGCTTGCGGGCTTCCCTGAGGATTGCCCGCCGACCTTGATTGTCCAGCACATCAATGGCTGCTTTGCCAGCGCCATCGCCCAGTCCTTCGACCGCGCGGTGCGTCCGCGCGTCGTGCTGGCGGAAAGCGATATGCCGCTGGAGACCGGAACCATTCTGCTTGCGCCGGGCAACGAACGGCACTTGCAGGTCGCATCGGCCGGCACGCGGGGCTTGCGCTGCGTGCTGCGCGACGGCGATCCGGTCAGCGGGCACCGTCCCAGCGTCGATCGCCTGTTCGCCTCGCTCGCCTCGACGCTCGGAACGACGCGAGGCGAAAATGCGCTCGGCATCCTCCTTACCGGTATGGGGCAGGACGGGGCGCAGGGCATGGTCGCGCTCGCCAGCATCGGCGCGCGCACCATCGCACAGGATCAGGCGAGCTGTGTCGTCTTCGGAATGCCGCGCGCCGCCATCGAACTGGGCGCGGCGCGCGAGGTGCTGCCGCTGGCGCGCATTGCCCCTGCGGTCTTCAGCACCGCCGCCAAGGCCGCCGCCGCATGAGCGTGCTCACCCCCCACAGCCCCGACTTCGGGGCGCCGTCCGATATCCTGCGGGTCACCATTGTTCAGGGCGAGGCCAAGGCAAGCACCGACGCACGTGTCGAAATGAGCACGATTCTCGGCAGTTGCGTTGCCACCTGCCTGTTCGATCCGGTCGCGCGCGTGGGCGGGATGAACCACTTCCTTCTCGCCGAACCGCCCCGGCACGTCCGCCATCAGGAATTCGACAGCGATTACGGCCTGTTCCTGATGGAGCTGCTGATCAACGAGATGCTCGGCCTCGGCGCGCGCAAGAACCGGATGCGCGCGCGGCTCTATGGCGGGGCTAACCTCAATCCCGATCTGTCGCCGATCGGCACGGCCAATGCTGCCTTCGCCCGCCAGTTTCTCAGCCGCGAGAGCATCCCTTGCGTGTTCGAAGATCTCGAAGGCACCCAGGCGCGACGCATCCAGTTTCGTCCCGCCAGCGGGCAAGTCCGCGCACGCCTCGTCCCGGCCGAAACGGCGCCTACGCAAAAACCGCTGGGCCGCCCGCAATCGGCGCTTGGGACAGTCGAACTATTCTAGAGCCAAACGGAGCCTCTCATGCAAGCCAGCAACCCTGCCCCCATCCGTGTGCTCACGGTCGATGACAGTGCCTCGATGCGCGCGCTGCTACTCGGCGCGCTCACCTCGCGGGGCTTTGCCGTGGAACAGTGCGAAGACGGGCAGGAGGCGCTCGAATGGCTCGCCTCGAACGAGGTCGACGTGATCATCACCGACATCAATATGCCGCGCCTTGATGGCTTTGGCCTCATTGAAAAGCTGCGTTCGAGCGCGCTCCACGCCGAGCGTCCGATCCTCGTGCTGACCACGGAAAGCTCCGACGAAAAGAAACAGCGGGCGCGCAATGCCGGGGCAACGGGGTGGATCGTCAAACCATTCGATGCCGACAAGCTCACCGCCGCCCTGCGCCGCGTCATTCACTGACCCCGAACGAGGAGCACCGCCCATGCGCCACGAACTCATCACCTTCGGCATCGCCAGCCAGCGCTTCGGCATCGACATCATGACAGTGCGCGAGATCCGCGCCTGGTCGCCCGTCACCCGCCTGCCGCGCGTGCCCGATTATGTTGCGGGCGTGGTCAATCTGCGCGGCGCGGTGCTGCCGGTGATCGATCTGGCCGCCCGTCTGGGATGGGAACCCACCGACGCCACCCCGCGCAACCCGATCATCGTGATCGAACATGACGGCCAGATGCGCGGTCTGATCGTGCATGATGTGGCCGACATCGTCGGAATCGAGTCCGGCACGCTCCAGCAGCCCGATGCGATGGGACAGGAGACGATCACCCACTTCCTTGAAGGCATCGCCCCGCTGGGGGACGACATGGTGATGGTGCTCGATCTCTCCCGGCTGATGGCGGACGAGCCGATCGAGCTGGCAGCCTGACCATGGCGCAGGGTTTGCCCGCTTGCGAGGCTCTGCCGCCCGCGCCGCCATCGCCTCCCCTTCTGGCGGGGATCGCGGCGCAACTGGCGCATCTTGCCGCTGAATCCGAAGAATTCGGCTTGGTGCTGTGTAGCGACCCCGAGGTCGCAGGCCGGTATCTGGTGCAGCTCCAGCAGATCGATCGCCTCGCGCAGTCGCTGCGCGAGATGGCGAGCGTACTGACCGCCCTCGATCCGGCCGCAGCGGTGGCTGCAATCAGGCTGGGCGATTTGCGCAGCGCACTTGAGGCAGCCTATGCGGTCTGACCGCGCGAACCAATCCTTTCCCCGCTGAGTATCGTCACGCCGGGAATGGCTTCGATTGCCAAGCCGCCGACCTGAAACTGGCTACCTGTTCGGGTGCTTCGCGGCGCGGGCCTAATTGCTCTGCATGATCGCCGGGGCCGCGGGGATGGGCGTGCCGGTGAGGATTGCAGTCTCCTCGTTAGCGAGGATGCCCACCACCTGCGTCCACACCGCGACATTCTGGCGCAGCTGGACGATGTCGATCTTGTCGAGCGTGTCGTCAGGCGTGTGGTGCAGGTCGAAATAGCGGGTGCCGTCCTGCTGCAGGTCGATCAGCGCGCCCTTCTGATCGCGCACGATGTTGAGATCGGCCCCGCCGCCTGCAACATCGGTGCCGCTCGACACACCGAAACGGGCGACGGCTGACGCGATTTTCTTGTGCAGCACCGGGTTGGTTTCGCGGAAGTTCGAATCGAAGCGCCAGATGCGGTCCGCGCCGAAATCGCTTTCGATCCCGACAGCAATGGGCTCGGCAAGGTGCGCCTTGCTATAGGCAGTCGAGCCGAACAGCCCGACTTCCTCCGCACCTGCCAGCAACACCCGGATGGTGCGCAGCGGGCGGCCGGATTCGGCCACGCTGCGCGCGGCGGCAATGATGATCCCGCATCCTGCCGCATCGTCGAAGGCGCCCGGCGCGTTCCACCAGCTGTCGATATGGCAGGCGAGCAGCACTGGCGGGAGCGACGGGTTGCGCCCGACGATCTCGCCGACCACATTGCCGCTTTCCTTCGGGCCAAGCTGGCGCGGGTTCATTTCCAGCCGCAGCGTGATCGGACGGCCCTTGGCGCGCGCGAACATCCGTTCGAGATTGGCGGCATCGGGCAGGCTCAGTGCGCCCGCAGGAATTGGCGTGATCCCATCGGGGAAACTGGTGCCGCCGGTGTGCGGATTGCGGTGATTGTCGGTGCCGACCGACTTGATCACGGCGCCGACCGCCCCCTTGCTCGCAGCGATCCCTGCACCGACCCAGCGCGCGGGGCCGGCAAAGCCGTACTGGCTGCCGTCCTGCGTGCGCGACATGGCGTGGCTGATGAAGGCGATCTTGCCCTTGAGGCTGCCATCGGGCGCAGCCCGCAGTTCATCGACATTGCGGAAATAGACCACCTCGGCCTCGATCCCGCCCACCGGGGTCGCCGCCGAATTGCCGAGCGGCAGCACCTCGAGATCCTGCGCGAACGGCCCCGTCACCCGCGCGTGGGCAATGTCGCCGGGCACCCAGGTGTCCATCATGAAGGGCTCGATCGCGATGTTTTCAAAGCCATATTGCTTGAGCCACTCCACCGCCCAGGCGCGTGCCCGCGCTTCGGCCTCGGTGCCGGCCTGTCGCGGCCCGACTTCGGTCGTCAGGCCTTCGATGAAAGCATAGGCATGATTGTCACTCGCCAGCGCAAGATCAGCCCGCTGCGCCAGATCGAGCGGCGGCGGAACATTGGCTGCGGCGGGGACACAAAGCGAAAGGGCGACAAGCGCGGTCAGGGTACGGTTCATGGCGCAAGGTGCTATCGCCGCCCCTCGCCCAAGTCTAGCCGCTTGCCCTTCCCCCTCCCCTTCCCTATCTGCGCAGCCAAACTTCCAGACCCGTTACGAGGACCCTCCGATGGCCGCCCAATACGCCTATGTCATGAAGGGCATGACCAAGACCTTCCCCGGCGCGCAGAAGCCGGTGCTGAACAACATCTCGCTCCAGTTCTATCAGGGCGCCAAGATCGGCATTGTCGGCCCCAACGGCGCGGGCAAATCGACCCTGATCAAGATCATGGCCGGGATCGACAAGGATTTCACCGGCGAGGCCTGGCCGGGCGAGAACATCACCGTCGGCTATCTGGAGCAGGAGCCCGAACTCGATCCGACCAAGACCGTGCTCGAGAACGTCCGCGAAGGCGCCAAGGAAACCGCCGATCTCGTCGCGCGCTTTAACGAAGTGTCGGCGCTGATGTGCGAGCCCGATGCCGATTTCGACACGCTCGGCGCGGAGATGGGCGAACTGCAGGACAAGATCGACGCGGTCGATGGCTGGACGCTCGACAACCAGCTCGAAGTGGCGATGGAAGCCCTGCGCTGCCCCCCGGGCGACTGGCCGGTGAAGGACCTGTCGGGCGGCGAAAAGCGCCGCGTCGCGCTCACCCGGCTGCTGATCCAGAAGCCCTCGATCCTGCTGCTGGACGAGCCGACCAACCACCTCGATGCTGAATCGGTCCAGTGGCTCGAAAACCACCTCAAGGACTATGCCGGCGCGGTGCTGATGATCACCCACGACCGCTACTTCCTCGATAACGTGGTCGAGTGGATCCTCGAACTCGATCGCGGCTCCTACTACCCCTACGAAGGCAACTACTCGACCTATCTCGAGAAGAAGGCCAAGCGCATGGAGCAGGAAAGCCGCGAGGAAAGCGGCAAGCAGAAGGCGCTGGCCCGCGAGCTCGAGTGGATCCGGCAGACCCCCGCCGCGCGCCAGACCAAGTCCAAGGCACGTATCCGCAAGTTCGAAGAGCTCCAGAACAGCCAGGACAACCGTCAGGTCGGCAAGGCGCAGATCGTCATCCAGGTGCCCGAGCGCCTTGGCGGCAAGGTGATCGAGGCCAAGGGCGTCACCAAGGCCTATGGCGACAAGCTGTTGTTCGAAAACCTCTCCTTCATGCTCCCCCCGGGCGGGATCGTCGGTGTGATCGGGCCGAACGGCGCGGGTAAGTCGACGCTGTTCAAGATCCTCACCGGCAAGGAAACGCCCGACAGCGGCACGATCGAGATCGGTTCGACCGTGCGCCTCGGTTACGTTGACCAGAGCCGTGACCACCTCGACCCCAAGAAGAACGTCTGGGAGGAAATCTCCGACGGGCTCGATTACATGAAGGTCAACGGGCAGGACATGAGCACGCGCGCCTACGTGGGTGCGTTCAACTTCAAGGGTGCCGACCAGCAGAAGAACGTCGGCAAGCTTTCGGGCGGTGAACGCAACCGCGTGCACATGGCCAAGATGCTCAAGCAGGGCGGCAACGTTCTCCTGCTCGACGAGCCTACCAACGACCTCGACGTCGAAACGCTGGCTGCATTGGAAGACGCGATCGAGAACTTCGCGGGCTGCGCCGTGGTCATCAGCCACGACCGCTTCTTCCTCGACCGTCTCGCCACCCATATCCTGGCGTTCGAAGGCAACAGCCACGTGGAGTGGTTCGAAGGCAACTTCGAGGCCTACGAGGAAGACAAGCGCCGCCGCCTGGGCGACGCGGCGGATCGTCCGACGCGGCTTGCCTACAAGAAGCTGACCCGCTGACAGGCACAGGCGGTTGGCGGCGCCAGCCCCAATCGCCTGCCAGAGCCTGCGCCTTTACGCTCTCTTAATCAGCGCTACGTCAATCTGCTTGGCAATAACAAGCAGGTCGCAAAGGGGACGTGGGGCGTGGCAACGGGGATAATTGTGCCGCTGGAGCTGGCCGTACCGATGTTCGCGGGGGCAGCAGTGCTGGGCGTGTGGTTTGGAGAACGGCGCGCCAATCGCCGACTCGATCCGCGACGCCACAGCCTGCGTGAACTCCTCAAGCCTTCGGTCTTGGAACAGGCCGTCGATCTGGCCGCCCGCCGCAACGCCCTGCGCTCGGGCTCGCACGCCGTGCTGCATGGGCGAATTGACCAGTTTGCCGCGCTCCGCAGCGAATGGGATGCCGATACCAGCAATCAGGTGCGCGAGCATATTGCCGCAGTCATGCGCGCTGGCCTGCGTCGCCATGACCGTATCGCGCTCGCCGAGGGCGACGGCTTCACCATTCTCATCCCTGGCGCCGACGAACGTGCCGCCGTGCGGATTGCCGATCGCCTGCGCGCCAAGCTCGCGCAGTTGCGGCTCCACCAGTTCGGCAATGAGGCACGGCTGACCGCAAGCTTCGGGGTCGCTGCCGACCGCGCCGGCGAGAATATCGACATCATCGACCACCGCGCGCGCCGCGCGCTCGATGCTGCGGTCGATCAGGGCGCGGATCATGTCGTGCCGGCGAGCGAAATCGAGGAAGTGATATTGCTCCCGGCGCCCGGCCCCGTCTCTGCCGCCTCTGCCGCCTAGGGCGAAACCCAGCGCCCCTCCCATGCCCCGTCGTCGGCGCGGGTAAACTGCGCGCGGACATGGCCGGTGTGGGCGAGATAGAGCCAGTCGAACGCGTTAAGCGCAATCTTGAGGAGCGCAAAATTCTCGCGCGCCGGGATCAGCTGTGCCTCGTCAGGCTCGACCCCTTCGAATTCGGGCGGCAAGCCCGAGGTCGGTGTGGCTGAGGCCGCGCCCGGCCCCTCCCCCAAATAGCAGCGCCGCGCAAAATTGGTGGAAGCCGCCCAGGCCGCATCGACCTCGGCCCCTTCACGCATGATCGTTCCGGTGCCGCGGGCGCGGATCTGGACTTTGGCGCCCTTGTCATAGAACAGCACCGCCACGCGCGGGTCGGCGCCGATCACCTGTGCCTTGGGCGAACGCGAATCCGTGTGAAGCCGCAGCGACCAAGCGCTCGAATCGAAGGCGCGCAGCACCATCACCCGCGCATCGACATCGCCGGTCACGATCACCGGCGTATGCATCGGCGCCTTGCGATCGCGCGGCGCGCGAATCAGGCGGTTGCGACAATCGGTGAGAACATCGTCGAGCGTTTCGAACATGGCGAGCGCCTTTGGCCGCAACGCCGCCCTCGTCAAGCGCCCTAGGGGCTTATTCATTCTGAGCGCATTTTTTCTGAACATCGGCGAACCGGTTCATCCCTGCGACAGTCTGCGTGGGGTAATCGCGGCACTACCAACAAGCCGCTTGTGGTGGGCGGGCGATACAGGAGGCAATGCAATGAGGAACCTGTTTGCAGGTGGCGGATCGCTGGCGGCGCTGGCCGCGGCGCTCGCGCTGGTCCTGCCCACCACCGCCGCTGTCGCTCAGGACCGGCGCGAGGCCCGCGCCGAAGCGCGCGCTCAAGTGCGGGCGGAGCGTCCGGCCATGCGCAGCGAAGTGCGCGGCGGCCCGGCTCGTGCCCCGGCCCCGCGTTTTGAAGCGCCCCGGCCTGAACGTGTCGCAGCAGCCCGGCCCGAGCGGGCGGCCGCGCCGCGGCCCGAGCGTGTGGCTCCGGTGCGTGCCGAACGGGTAGCGCCGCCCGCGCCTCGCCCCGAGCGGGCCGCGCCGCAGCGCTTTGAACAGCGTCCGGCCACGGCCGCGCCGACGCGCGGTTTCGGCGGCGAAGTTGTCGCCCGTACCCGCGCCGCCGAGCGTGCGGCACCGCCTGCGGGCGGACGCGCCGACCGGATCGACCAGCGCAGCGAAGTCCGCGCCGATCGCGTTGATCGCCGCAGCGAAGTGCGCGCCGATCGCGTTGATCGCCGCAGCGAAGTGCGGGCTGACCGGGTGGAACAGCGCGGCGACGTCCGTTCCGACCGGCTCGACTGGCGCGGCCGGGATGCCGCCGCAGACCGGGTCGACCGCCGCACCGACCGACGTGCCGACCGCATCGAGGATCGCGGCGACAGGCGCAGCGACCGCATCGAAGATCGCGGCGACCGCAGGGCCGACCGGATCGAAGATCGTGGAGATCGCCGGGCTGACCGCGTGGATGATCGCGGTGATCGCCGTGCGGATCGGCGCGACAGCGGCTGGGGCTCGGGCGTGCGCGACGCGGTGCGCGAGGACCGTCGCCGTGACGGACGCGATTGGCGTGATGGGCGCGATGGGCGCGGCGAATGGCGCGGCGATGGCCGGCGCGGAGACTGGCGCGATGACCGGCGTGGCTGGCGGCGCGACGACTGGCGCTGGGGCTGGAACGGTCGCCCGGGCTGGGACAACCGCGATTTCCGGCGCTGGGATCGCGGCTGGCGCGACAACCGCCGGTTCGGTTGGAGCGACTGGCGGCGCAGCAACCAGTTCCTCTATCGTCCGGGGCCGTACTACGCCCCGTTCCGGTCGCACCGTTACAGCCGGTTGAGCATTGGCTTCTTCCTCGACAGCCTGTTCTTCCAGCCGCGCTTCTTCATCAACGACCCCTGGGCCTACCGTCTGCCCCCGGCTTACGGGCCTTACCAGTGGGTTAGGTATTATGACGATGTCCTGCTGGTCGATATCTACACCGGCGAAGTGGTTGATGTGATCCACGATTTCTTCTGGTAGGTCTCCGCCAGAGGCAAACAGGAAGCCCCGTCGGAGCGATCCGGCGGGGCTTTTTCCTTGCCCGTCAGATGGCTTGGCCGCGGCGGGCCGGCTTGCTAGGCTGGCAGCATGACGATGCCAGCGACCGTTCCCGACCAGCCCGCCCTTGCCAGCCTCGGCGTGGCGGTGCGCGCACGGCTGGCGGCGCATCCGGCTGTCTACAAGGTGCCGAGCGACACCGTGGAGCTGTTCGCCATCGGCGGCTTTCTGGACGATGCCGAATGTGCCCGCCTGTGTGCCATGATCGATGCGGTTGCTCGCCCCTCCTCGCTGCACGAGATCGATTATGCGAGCGGCTTTCGCACGTCCTATTCGGGCGACCTTGATCCGCATGATGCCTTTGTCGCCGGGATCTCTGCCCGGATCGATGCGCTGCTCGGGGTCGAGGCCAAGATCGGGGAGCCGATCCAGGGGCAGCGCTATCTGCCGGGTCAGCAATTCAAGGCGCATAACGACTGGTTCTACACCACCGAAGGTTACTGGCCGCAGGAAGAGGCGCGCGGCGGGCAGCGCAGCTGGACGGCGATGGCCTATCTCAACGCGGTCGAGGCGGGCGGTGCCACCGCCTTCACCAAGCTCGGCATCCAGATTGAGCCCAAGGCCGGCGCACTGCTGGTCTGGAACAACGCCCTGCCCGACGGCCGCCCCAATGAGGCGACGATCCATGCCGGGACGCCCGTGGTGCGCGGCGCCAAGTACATCATCACCAAATGGTATCGCACCCGCGAATGGCGATAATCAGCCCGCGACGAATTCGACCCACTCTTCCTTGACCCAGCCCCAATCGCACGGGCCGAGATAGGGGCGCGGTTCGCCTTCGGGACTGCTGATCCCGCAATCACGATCGGGGTCGCGCGAATAGACGATGCCGTACCAGCCCTCGGAACTGTCGCAGATCCACACGGGAAAGCCGTGTTCGAGCGTGTCGACATAGGCGAGCTCGGTCGAGTCGCCCGGAAACACCATCACGGCGCCGACATCAGGGCCGGTCGGCGGGTCATTGATCATGCCGAGCGCACAAGGGTCGAGCCCTTCCTCCGGGCTGCTGATCGTCACCGGACGGTTGCCCATCGTGGACATCGGCTGCGGTTGCCCGGCCGGGGCCAAAGCCAGCGCGACGAGGGCAGCAAGGTTTGCCAGGGGTGATCGGCGCATCCGCCTATTCTCCTCGATCTTCCGCCAGCGCCCTAACATCGCGCGCCAGCGCCTCGACCCGGTGCGACAGGCGCAGGATTTCGAGCTGGGTGCGCAGGTTCACCTCGTAATCGTGGCGCGCGGTGATGCGGTCTTTCATCGCCTGCCGGTTCTGGCTCATGAGGATCACCGGCGCTTGCACCGCTGCCAGCATCGAGAGCATCAGGTTCAGGAAGATGAAGGGATAGGCGTCAAACGGGCCGAACCCCATCGCCTGCAAGGCCCCGCTGTTGAGCCCGGTCCACACCACCAGCACCACGCCGAAGCCGACAATGAAGCTCCAGCTTCCGCCCACGGCTGCAACCCGGTCGGCGAGGCGGTCTTTCCACGTCTCGTGCGCCTGCGCCAATTCATCGGCATCGCGCCCGGTGAAAGTTCCTGCCGCCACACGCTTGATGACCCGCTGCTCGTCCGCCTCAAGCTCGTCGAAGTCGCGGCCGAGCAGGTCGCGCGCGAGCTTGTGGGGATCGACGGCATGGGTCATGCGCGCCTCATGCCTTGGCCAGCGCCTCGGCGATCAGCGCGCGGGTGGGCGCGATGCCATAGAGCGCGATGAAGCTGCCCATGCGCGGGCCTTGTTCGGAGCCGAGCAGGGTCTCGTAAAGCGCCTTGAACCAGTCCCGCAGGTTCCCGAAGCCGAACTCCTCGATCTTGCCGATCTCGTAGACGATGGTCTGCAAGTCTTCCGCGCTGGTCGCGGGATCCGCGGCGGCGAGCGCGGCGTCCAAGGCCTTGAGCGCAGCCACTTCCCCGCCCACCGGCGCGCGCTTGGCCAGCGTGGGTGCGACAAAATCGCGGTTATAGGCCAGCGCCCGGCCCACCAGCGCATCGAGTGCCGGGTGCTTGGCGGGATCGGCGTCCTCGACATAATTGCCGAGATAGGACCACACCGCCTCCCGCGTCGCGCCTGCGCCCAGCACGCCCACAAGGTTCAGCAGCAGGCTGAAGGGCACGGGCAGCGTATCGCCCTGTCCCGGTGCGTCGGCGCCTTCATGGCGCTCATTCGCGCGCAGCAGGTGCCACACGGGATTACCGAGCCGCTTGTCGATGTCCTGCCCGGGAATGGCGGCGCGGAACTGCCAGTAATCATCCACCGCCTTGGGGATCACCCCGGCGTGCAGCTGCTTGGCGCTCTTGGGATTGGCGAAGATGTAGTAGCCAAGGCTCTCCGGGCTGCCATATTCGAGCCATTGCTCGATCGACAGGCCATTGCCCTTGGTCTTGGAGATCTTCTCGCCCTTGGCATCGAGGAACAGCTCGTAGATCAGGCCTTCCGGCTTGTGGCCACCCAGCACGCGGGCGATCTTGCCCGACTGGATGCCGCTGTCGGTCAGGTCCTTGCCATACATCTCGTAATCGACGCCCAAGGCCACCCAGCGCATCGCCCAGTCGACCTTCCACTGGCACTTGGCCATGCCGCCCAGCGCCGATTGCTCGACCACAGAGCCGTCCTCGTCGGTGAAGCGGATGATTCCGGCGGCGGCATCGACGACTTCGATCGGCACCTGCAACACCGCGCCGGTGGTGGGGCTGATCGGCATGACGGGGGAGTAGGTCTTGCGCCGCTCTTCGCCGAGGGTCGGCAGCATGATGTCCATGATCGCGCCGAAATTGGTCAGCACCGCCCTCAGCGCCTCGTCGAACCGGCCCGAATTGTAGCAATCGGAGGAACTGACGAATTCGTAGTCGAACCCGAAGCGGTCGAGGAAGTCGCGCAGCATCGCGTTGTTGTGCGCGGCGAAGCTTTCGAACTTCTCGAACGGGTCGGGGATACGTGACAGGGGCTTGCCGATGTGCTCGGCCAGCATCGCCTGATTGGGGACGTTGCCGGGCACCTTCCTGAGGCCGTCGAGATCGTCCGAGAAGGCCACCAGCCGGGTCGGCGCGCCGCCGGTCAGCACCTCGTAGGCGCGGCGGACGAGGCTGGTGCGCAGCACTTCCTGAAAGGTGCCGATATGCGGCAGGCCTGAGGGGCCGTAGCCGGTTTCGAACAGCACCCCGCCGGGCTTGCCCTCCGGCAGCCGCTTGGCAAGGCGCTGCGCCTCCTGAAACGGCCAGGCCTTGGAGTTGGTCGCTGCGGCGATGAGGGCGTCTTGCGTGATGGTCATAGTGGGGCGGCTATTAGGGATAGCGGACAGCCATGCAAGGGTGCGTTTACATCGCTGCGGCCCTCGCCCAATGATGCGGGCGTGACCGCCCCCGATCCGCTTCTCCTGCCCGCGCTCCACGCCAGCCATGGCGGGCATTGGCTGCGTAGCCACGACGGCGCAACGCAGGCCGTGCCGAAGGGCGATGCGATCATGGCCGCCGCCGATACGCCGGTGCTGCTTTTGAACGCCCCGCTGGTGGCAAGCCGCCTGGGCTATCCTGACCTCTCGGGCCTCGATCTGCTGGAGGCCTTCGCCTTCATCCACCCCGCGCGCTTCTGCGTGCCGACCCCGCGCGGCCTCGCCGAGGCGCTGGGGCTGCCCGTGCCCGAAAACGACGCCGCAGTGCCCGAAATGCTCCAACGCGCGGCGGGCGCTCTGGCAGCGATGTGCCGCGCGCCCGACTGGCCCGAGCGCGAGGGGGCGTGGAGCGCGCTGCAATCCTTGGAGCGCCTGCGCTGGCCATGGGCACAGGTCTTGAAGCCGCACATCGCCAAGCCCGAACGCGCCGAACGCTGGCTGTTCGCGCGCCTGCCCGAGTGGGAGGAAGCGGGCGAGCGCCCCGCCCCGCGCCAGGTGGAACTCTCGCCCGAGGCTGTGCAGGCGCAGCTCGCGCGGCTGACCGGCGAAGGGGCGGAACAGCGCGAGGGCCAGCGCGCCTATGCCGCCGATGTGGCGAAAATCTTCGCGCCCCGCTCGGCCCCGGGCAGGCCGCATCTGGCGCTGGCGCAGGCAGGAACGGGGATCGGCAAGACGCTGGGCTATCTCGCCCCTGCCTCGGTCTGGGCGGGCCTCAGCGGGGGCACGGTGTGGGTCTCGACCTTCACCAAGAACCTGCAACGCCAATTGCGCGCCGAAAGCCGCCGCGCCTGGCCGGTGAAACGCGCCGACGGCACCCCGCCGGTGGTGGTGCGCAAGGGCCGCGAGAATTATCTCTGCCTCCTCAATCTCGAAGACGCGCTGCAAGGCGGCTTTGCCGGGCGGCCTGCGGTGCTGGCGCAGCTGGTCGCGCGCTGGGGCGCCTATACCCGCGACGGCGACATGATCGGCGGCGATCTGCCGGGGTGGCTGGGCACGCTGTTCCGAAAGCGCGGGATCGCGGCGCTCACCGACCAGCGCGGCGAGTGCATCTATGCCGGGTGCCCGCATTACCGCAAATGCTTCATCGAGCGCGCGGCGCGGGATAGCGCGCAGGCCGATCTGGTGATCGCCAACCATGCGCTCGTCATGGTCAATGCCGCGCGGGCGAGAGACCCCAACCAGCGCCCGACGCGGCTGATCTTCGACGAAGGCCACCATGTCTTCGACGCCGCCGATTCCACCTTTGCCGCGACTCTCTCCGGGCAGGAGACCATCGAACTGCGGCGCTGGATCATCGGCCCCGAAAAGGAATCGCGTGGTCGCCGCCGAGGGCTTTCGGCGCGGCTCGCTGACCTTGCCAGCTATGATGATGCGGGCGCGGAGGCCATCGCCGCGGCGTGCAAGGCGGGCCAGCTGCTGCCCTCCGATGGCTGGCTCCAGCGGCTTTCCGAAAATAGCCCCTTTGGCCCGGTCGAAACCCTGCTCGCCGCGGTGCGAACCGCCACCTATGCGCGCGACGAAAGCGGCGGGGTTGATGCGGGCTACGGAATCGAGACCGAGGCGGCGGGCCTGCCGGGTGAAGTGATCGAGGCGGCAGGTGCGGCCAGCGAGGCGCTCGCCAGCATCCGCGTGCCGCTGATCCGGCTGGGCGGGCGGCTGGAAGCGATCCTGTCGGAGCCGCCCGACTGGCTCGACGCACAAGGCCGCGCGCGGATCGAAGGCGCGCGGTTTGCGCTCGCATGGCGGATCGATCTGATCGCGGCGTGGGAAGCGCTGCTCGACCGGCTCGGCGGCCCGGCCGATCCGGAATTCGTCGATTGGCTTGCGGTCGACCGTTCCGACGCGCGCGAGTTCGATGTGGCGATCCACCGCCGCTGGCTCGACCCGATGAAGCCCTTTGCCCGCGTGGTGCTCGAACCCGCGCATGGTGTGTTGCTGACGAGCGCGACGCTGACCGACCGGACGGACGATGATGACCGCTGGGCCTCCGCCATCCAGCGCTCCGGCGCGGCCCATGTCGAGGTCGCACCGCTGCTGTCGGAGGCGACCAGTCCCTTCGATTACGCCTCGCGGGCCGAGGTGCTGATCGTCACCGACATCGCCAAGGGCGATCTGCCCGCGCTGGCGGGGGCCTATGCGCGGATCATCGAGGCATCGGGCGGCGGCGTGCTCGGCCTGTTCACCGCGATCCGCCGCCTGCGCGCTGTGCATGGCCGCATCGCCGACCGGCTCGCGCGGGCGGGTCTGCCGGTCTATGCCCAGCACGTCGATCCGATCGACACCGGCACTCTGGTCGACATTTTCCGCGATGATCCGCGCGCCAGCCTGATCGGCACCGATGCGCTGAGGGACGGTGTGGATGTGCCCGGCCATTCGCTGCGCTGCGTGGTGATGGAGCAGGTGCCCTGGCCCCGCCCCGATATCCTCCACAAGGCGCGCAGGCTCGCAGGCGGCGGCTCGGCCTATGACGACCGCATCATCCGCGCGCGGCTGGCGCAGGCCTTCGGGCGGCTGATCCGCAGCAAGGACGATTGCGGGCACTTCATCGTTCTCAGCCCGGCCTTTCCCACCCGGCTGCTCTCGGCCTTCCCCAAAGGCACGCCCGTGCAGCGCGTCACGCTCGATGAGGCTTTACAACGCCTCTCGGCTGGTGTTGTGCAAGCGGCGAGCGAGCACGCGGGAGGAGCCTTGCCCTTATGAAGATTCTCGGCCTCCTGCGCCATGCCAAGTCCGATTGGGACGACACCGCCCAGCGCGACTTCGACCGCGGCCTCAATGCGCGCGGGAAGAAGGGCGCAGGTCTGATCGGCCAGCATATCCGCGACCACGGGGTCAAGTGGGACAAGGTGCTCGCCAGCCCGGCGGTGCGGGTCAAGCTCACGCTGGAAGGCGCGCTGCCCGAGGTGGAGCCGATCTACGATCAAAGGCTCTATCTCGCGAGCTTCGACACCATCGTCGAGACGATCGAGGCCCATGCGGGCAGCGGTGAAGACGAGGCCAAGGCGATCCTCATTTCCGGACACAACCCCGGTCTGCAAGACGTGCTTCTGGAACTGGTCGCGCCGGGCAAGGAGAACGCGCTGTTCAAGGAAGCGGTCGTGAAGTTTCCGACCGCTGCCTATGCCGTGCTCGAATGCGACATCGCCCACTGGAGCGAGCTCAAGCGCTATTGCGCCGAGCTCGTCCACTTCGCGCGGCCGAGAGACCTCGATCCGGCGCTGGGGCCGGAGGGCTAGCTCCGTCCCCTCACGAGGGGCGTCTGCCCCCTAATTCACCGCCACCACATTATCGTCCGAATCCCGGTCGATGTAGAAGTTGTAGGGATCGATCCCGGCGAAGGCGGGCTTGGCGCCCTTGGTCACCACCTCGACTAGCTGCTTGCCGCCGCGCAGGGACACGCGCTTCATCGACAGCACCTTGGCCTTGTCGAAGGCGCCCGTGCCGGGGCGTTCGGTGAAGACCCCGACTTCGATCGCCTCGGCGAGCGGCGCAGGCGTCTCCTTGCCCTTGCCGCCAGCATAGAACTTGGCGGCGTCAATCGTGATGCGTGTGCGCCAGGTCAGATCGGCCTGCTGCCTGGTCACAGCCTCCTTGGCCTTGAGGTCGTAGATCGTGATCTTCTCGAACAGATCGGTGATCAGCGCCTGATCCTCCGGCGTCTTCGCCTCCTTGCGCAATTCCGCGATCAGATCGAGGCTGCGCGGATAGGGCGCGCTCTTGAACTTGAAGCGTGCCACCAGCCGCGCCAGCGCGCGGTTGACCGCATCCTCGCCCAGCCGTTCGGCGAGGAGATACATCGCGAGGCTGCCCTTGCGGTAATGGATGTGCTGCTGGTTCTCGACCCGGATCAAGGGCTGCTCGTCCAGCACATCGCCCTTGCGCCCTTCGAGATAGCGGTCGAGCTCGAACTTGAGGAAGCGCCGGATCTTGTCCGGGCCGTAGATCTCTTTCATCACCATCAGCGCCGAATATTGCGCCAGCGTTTCCGACAGCAGGGTCGACCCTTGCATATCCCCGCCGATGACCTGATGCGCCCAATATTGGTGCCCCACCTCGTGAGCGGTGACATAGGTGACGTAGTCGATCGTCTCGGGATCGCGCACGTCGGCGGCAAAGCCGATGCCTTCGGAATAGGGCATGGTGCCGGCAAAGGCCTGCGCGAAATCGGCATAGCCCGGAAACTCGATGATCCGCGCATAGCCGAACTGGTACGGCCCGAAATTGCGTCCGTAGTAGGCAAGCGAGGTCTTCATCGCGCGCATCATCGCTGGCACGTTCCACGCGTGGCGCGGGTCGTGATAGACCGAGTAGAGGATGCCGCCCGCGCGCTCCTCGGCCACGGCATAGCGGGCCGATTGCACCGAGAAGTAATTGAGAATCGGCGCGGGCGACTGGAACACCGCTACCCGGCGGCTACCCTCGACCTTGTCCGACAGCTTGTTGCCGGGCGCAATCGGCACCTGATCCGCCGCGGTGCTGACGGTGATGCGCGCGTTGACCCAATCGGCATGGACATAGTTTTCACGCTGCGCAGCTGCATCCTCAAGCTTGGCCATGCGCTGCTCGTCCGGCAGACCCTGACGGCGGCGCGCGGTGCGATCCTGCAACAACCCGCGCCGATCCATCCCGATCACCGGCGCAAACACGGTGTTGTTCACGAAGGTGCCGTTGTCGACGATGTCGGTCGCTGCCTCCCGGTTGGCAAAGCCGCGCCGCCACACCTGCGAGGTGAAGTCCATCCGCGTGACAGCGCCGGGTGCCAGCGGCGTGTCGAAGCGGTAGATGCGGTGGAAATGGCGCGCGTCGTTGCTGACCAGCTTCGCGCCGAGCAGATCGAGCTTTGCAAAGACCACGCCATCATCGCCCTGCCGCACGTGCAGCTCGCGGATCGGGACGCCGCTGTCATTGCGCAACATATAGCTGCCCTTGGCATCGATCCGCCGCGCTGCCGGGTCGATCGCCACGTCCAACACAACGTCGGTGACCACGGGGCGCGGCAGACCGGCATATTTAAGATATTTGCGCTCATACTCGGCGATCCGCGCCTCGGCCTCGTCGGCGGTTTCATAGGCGTTGAGCACCTTGATATTGTGGTGGATCACAAGGCCGGTGCCGACCATGCCCGCCAGCGCCGCGACCGCGATCCCGCCCGAGGCGAGCGTCACCCGCCGGGCCATCCCCTTGAGGCGGGGCACCACCGCCACCACCGTTCCGCGCGGCCAGGCCCAGTGCGAGGCCACCAGCAGCAGCACAGCAAAGCACGCCCAATAGGCCCGCGCGATCAGCCCCCCGACCCAGAAGCCGCCCGTGCCGTTCATGTCGGAGAGCGGCTCGCCCGGCCCGCCGCCAAAGTTGTAGAGGATATTGGTGTAGCCAAGGTTCGACAGGAAAATCCGCGTCAGGAACCACACCAGAAACAGACCCCAGCCGACATACTTGTTGGGGCTCAAGACCTGAAAGAACACCGCCAGCACCGCAAACAGCAGCAGATCGACGCTCTGGGGCAGCACGAAGGCGGTGAGATAGAGGCCGAAGTCGATGCTCGGCGCGCCCTTGGCCAGCTGAAAGCCGATCCCCTGCGCCATCCCGGCCAGCGACATGGCCAGCAGCACCACGAAGATCGCCAGGATCTTGGGAACGAACATCACCCACGCCGGCACCGGGGTCGCATCGACGATCTCGCCGATCTTCACGTCGCGCTCGCGCCAGACCAGCTCGCCGCCGTAGAACACGGCAACGATCAGGCTGAACAATAGCATATTGCCCAGCACGGTGCTGATGACATTGGCGGTCAACGGGTAGGACGGGGTGCCGTAGATCGTCTGCGCAAAGGACAGGTTGATCTGCGTCAGCGCCAGCGCCAGCGCGAGCAGCACGATCAGGCCAGGGCTCTTGAGCACCAGCAGCACCTCGGTCCGCAGCCGCACACCGAAACTGGCGAGCGCGTGGCCCATGCCGAAGCTGCGGGTGACAGGCGCGGTCAGTGCGCGGGGCGGCACGGCCTCGGCTCTGGCCGCGGCGGCCGCCTGCTTGGCCAGCCGCCGCTGCCGCCAGCGCGACGGCGCGCGCTCGGTCATGCTGAAGCGTACCCAGGCAAGGCCGAGGAACAGCGCCGACAATCCCAGCACGAACAGGCGATTGAACAGCAGGTTGCCCTCGAGCGCGACTAGCTTGGTGTTCATTTCAGCTGCCGTCCAGTACCGCGTCACCTCGCCAAACGCTCCCATGCCGAAGGGCTCGTAGCGCGCGATCGCGTCCTGATAGGATGGATCGCTCGACAGGATGATGCTGATGCTGAGATAGCCCATCACCAGCACCAGCACGCCGATATAGCTTGCCAGCATCGACCGGGTGATGGTCGCGAGGCTGAACAGCAACGCCGAAGACAGGATGATGTTGGGGATGGCGATGATGAGGAACGGCCAGGCATAGATGGCAAGCCCGCCCGGCCCCACGGTCTCGGGATCGACCCAGGGCATCGCCGTCCCCAGCGCAATCCCCAGCGGCACGGCAAGAAAGCCCAGCACCGCAATCGCCAACCCGCCGAAAAAGCGCCCGGCCAGAAAGCTCGACCGACCGACCGGGGTCGCGCGGATCATCGGGCCGAACTTGGTCGCATCATCGCGCACCACCGCATTGGCGACGAATGACGTGATGACGAAGAGATAGAAGGTGCCCATCAGCCCCATCGCGAAGGTCACGGCATAGGGCGAGTTTTCGTGCACCGATCCCGGCGTGCCGACGCTGACATTGTCGCTGGCAGAAAGGCCGAAACCGATCAGCAGGAAGATCGCCACTGAAACCCAGAACACCGGGTTACGCAGCTGATAGCGGATTTCGAACGCAGCAAGGCTGGCGGTCAGCATGGCCCCTGTCCTCCCTTACGCGGCCTGAGCGGCAGGCGCGGTGCGGCGGGATTCGGCAAGGGTGGCGAAATAGACATCCTCCAGCCCCCCGCTGACCGGGGCGAAACCTTCGGGCTGGCTCTCGGCAAGGACATGGACGACGATCTCGCCCGCGAAGAAGCGGTGCGAGATGACCTCGTGGCTGGCCTGCATTTCAGCGAGCTGGGTGTGAGGGATGGTCTTCTGCCAGACGCGGCCCTGCGTGCTGGCGATCAGTTCGCGCGGGGCACCCTCCAGCCGCACCCTGCCGCCCGCCAGCACTGCCATGCGGGGGCACAGGTCGGCGACGTCATCGACGATATGGGTCGAAAGGATCACCACGACATTCTCCCCGATCCCGGCCAGCAGGTTGAGGAAACGGTTGCGCTCTTCCGGGTCGAGCCCGGCGGTGGGCTCGTCGACGATGATGAGTTGCGGCTCGCCGATCAACGCCTGCGCGATGCCGAAACGCTGGCGCATCCCGCCCGAAAAGCCGGCAATCGCCTTGGCCCGGACGCTCCACAGGTTGGTCTGATTGAGCAGGTGCTCGACCATCGCCTTGCGCTCTCCGCGGTTGTTCACGCCCTTGAGCACCGCCATGTGATCGAGCATCTGGTAGGCCGAGACCCGCGGATAGACGCCGAAATCCTGCGGCAGATAGCCCAGCGTGCGGCGCAGCCGATCAGGCTCGGCCAGCACGTCGATATCGCCGAAGCGGATGGCGCCTTGGGTCGGCGCCTGCAAGGTCGCGATGGTGCGCATCAAGGTCGATTTGCCCGCCCCGTTCGGCCCCAGCAGCCCGAACATCCCCTTGGGGATCGTCAGGCTCACATCGTCGAGCGCGTGGGTGCCATTGGGATAGACATGGCTGACATGGCTGAGTTCGAGCATGATGCGTCCCCTGATGAATTCCGGCGAGACAATATCACGCAGTGCGCGCGGATAAAGCCGTATTAGTGGGATAACACACGTCGTTGATCGACGCAGCTCGTCGTTCGTCGACCACTCTTGACCGCAGGCCCGATCAGGCCAGCAGCTTGCGCGCGCCCGGCCCTTCTGCGCCCAGCCGGTCGTCCGGGTTCCAGATCGCGCAATGGCTGAGGCTGAGGCAGCCGCAGCCGATGCACCCGTCCAGCCTATCGCGGGTGCGGGTGAGGTCGGCGATCTGCGCGTCGAGCCGCGCGCGGATGGCGGCGCTGATCGTCTCCCAGTCCGATGCCGTGGGCGTGCGGCCATGCGGCAGGCTGGCGAGCGCCGTGCGGATCTCGCCAAGGCTGAGGCCGAGCTTCTGGGCGATCAGGATGAAGGACAGCCGCCGGATGTCCGACCGCAAGAACCGCCGCTGGTTGCCGCCGGTGCGCACCGGCTCGATCAGGCGCTGATCCTCATAGAACCGGATCGCCGAAACGCTCAGCCCGGTGCGGCGCGCGACGTCGCCGATGGCAAGCAGGTCGGTCGTCTTGAGGCGGCGGGTGGCGGTCATCCTTGGGGCGCTCCGAATAAGCTTGACCTCAAGTTAGGTTGAGCTTGCAAACTCGGCAAGTTCATTGATTCGCATCATGCAGAAGAAGGATACCTCCCATGCCCCACGGCTATCTCGAACACATCAACATCACCGTCAGCGATATCGAACGCAGCGCCGCCCTGCTGGAGCGCCTGATGGGCTGGCACATCCGCTGGCGCGGGCCTTCGCAACTCGGCGGCGAGACAATCCATGTCGGCAGCGCGCGGGATTACATCGCGGTCTACACCAAAGGCGCTGCCCTCGCCGGGCGCCATGCCAAGGGGCTGCCGCTCAACCATGTCGGGCTGGTGGTTGATGATCTCGATGCAGCCGAGGCGGTGGTCAAGGCGGCGGGGCTCGAGCCGTTCAACCATGCCGATTACGAACCCGGGCGGCGGTTCTACTTCTTTGACTGGGACGGGATCGAGTTCGAGATGGTCAGCTATGCCTGAAACAGCCCCGGCTGGGCGGGCGGCGGCGGCACTACGGACTTCGCCCAGGGCTCGCCGGTTCGCTCGATGGTGAGCGCCCCCGTCCACCCCCGGCACACGCCCAGCGCCTCCTGCGGCGAACCTGCAAGCCAGCGGGCCTGATCGTCCGGCGCGAGCAGCACCGGCATCCGTTCGTGCACGCTGGCAGCATCGGTGCCTTCGCTGTCCGTCATCACCATCGCATAGCAATCGCCCCATTCGTCCGAGCGTCGCCACACGCCTGCCGCTGCGAACAGCGGTGCATCGGGGCGCGACAGCCAGGTGCGGGTCATCCGCCCCTTAGCCCCTTGCGCCTCGGCCCAGGCGGTCAGCGGGATCAGGCACCGGCGCTGTTCGAACGAGTGCCGCCAGAAGAAGGTCGCAAGCTTGTCGGAACGCGCATTGTTGACCGGCTTGGGCTTCAAGGGCTGCCCCTGCTTGCCTTTCAGCACCAGCGGAAAGCCCCAGGTCATGGGCCGCACCGCGCCCTCGGCAACCACGAGGCCCGTGTAGCCCGGATAGACCTCGGCCGCGAAGTTCGCACCCCCTGCCCCTTCCACCGCATCGAACCACGCCGCAACCTCGGAGGCGTTCTTCGTCATGCGGTAGAGGTTGCACATCCCCTCAGGCGTTCCCGACCACGAAACACGCCGCCGCCATCAGCGCGCCTGCCCAGCGGTTCGCGCGGAAGCGGGTGAGCGGGTTGTCCGGATCGGCGGCATCAAGCGTCGCCACCTGCCAGACGAAATGCCCCGCCACCGGCAGCAGCGCGAGGCAGGCGAGCCAGTCCTCGCGGTAGAGCCACACAGCGAGCGCCCAAAACGTGATTGCAAGCGCGTAAAACGCGCCGACGCCTGCCGTCACGCGCGATCCCATCGCCAGCGCAGAGGAACGGATGCCGACCATCGCATCATCCTCGCGGTCCTGCAGGGCGTAGATCGTGTCATAGCCGATCACCCAGCAGATCGCGCCCGCATACAGGCAGGCGAGCACCTCCCAGTTGTCCCAGCGCAGCTCAGTCCAGCCCACCAGCAGACCCCAGGTGAACACCATCCCCAGCCACGCCTGCGGCCACCAGGTGATGCGCTTCATGAAGGGATAGGCCGCAACCAGCGCAAGGCTGCCGAGCGCGATCAGCTGCGCCTGCCAGCGCAGTTGCAACAGCACGACAAGGCCGACGAGGCACAGGCTCACCAGCCAGATCCACGCCGCCTTTTTCGATACCCGCCCGCTCGCCACCGGACGCAGCGCCGTGCGCGCCACGCGGGCGTCGAGATCGGCATCGACGATGTCATTATAGACGCACCCCGCCCCGCGCATCGCGATGCTCCCCAGCAGCAGCCAGCCGAGCAGCGGCAATTGCCAGCCCGCCCCGGCAAGCCACACCCCCCACACGCAGGGCCAGAACAGCAGCCACCATCCGATCGGCCGGTCGAACCGGGCGAGCAGCGCCAGGTCGCGCGGCAGTTGCGGCAGGCGTGCGACAATCCCGCGATGTTCGCTGTCGGGGACGACCTGATCGGTCATGCCGCTGCCTCCGCCGCCGCCTCACGCGATGCCGCGCGCCACCCGAGCACCGCCAGCACCAGCATGGTCACGTTCCCCGCAAAGTCGAGCATCCCGATGCTGGTCAGCACCGGCACCTCGTAATGGAACCAGTAGTTGAAGCCGAAGAACGGCAGCAGCAGCACGGCGAAAACGGCAAAGCTGCGCGCGCTCCAGCGGGTCACCAGCGCCATCAGGCCGAACAGCACCGCCTGCGCGCCGAAGCACGCCATCGTGAAGCGGGTGAGATAGGTGCTGTCCCGATAGGCCTCGGTCACCCCAAGCGCGATCACGCTGCCCGGCGCGAATAGCGCCCAGCCGCCAAGGATCAGGAACACGGCAGCGATCAGGAATTGAGCGGTTCGCGCGGACATGACTTGCTCCCTAGCGCCGCAAGCGCTTAGTGCAAAGCCATGCCCGCCACCCCCGCCTGGCCCCCCAAAAGCGCCCCGCGCCTGTTCGTCGCCGATCCGCTCGCGGCAGGGGCGAGCGTGCGGATCGAGGGCAATCCCGCGCACTACCTCGCCCGCGTCATGCGCGCGCAGCCCGGCGACATTGTGATCCTGTGCGATGACGTGACCGGCGAATGGGCCGCGCGGGTCGCCGACGTCGGCAAGCGCGATGTGGTGCTGGAGGTGGCCGAGTTGCTCCGCCCGCGCGAGGCCGTGCCCGACCTGTGGCTGTGCCCCGCGCTTTTGAAGAAGGATCGCTTCGACCTTGTGCTGGAGAAGGCGACCGAACTCGGCGCGGCGCGCATCCAGCCGCTCGTCACCCGGCGGTGCGTGGCCGACAAGCTCAACCTCGACCGCGCCCGCGCCATCACCACCGAAGCTGCCGAGCAATGCGCCCGCACCGCGCTGCCCCAACTGGCTGATCCGGTGAAACTCGATGCGCTGCTGGGCGATTGGCCGGAAGGCCGCGTCCTGTTCTTCGCGGACGAGAATGGCGGCGAGCCTGCCGCCGCCGCCTTTGCCGGACATTCCGGCCCTGCCGCCATCCTCACCGGCCCCGAAGGCGGCTTTGACGAGGCCGAGCGCGCCGCGATCCGCGCGCATCCTGCCGCACGCCCCATCACCCTCGGCCCGCGCATCCTGCGCGGCGAGACGGCCGCACTCGCCGCCCTGTCGCTGTGGATGGGCACCGCGGGCGACTGGTAACGATCGCGCGGCGCATTCGCGATTTTGCAAGACAAACGGCCTTCCCTTGCGCAAAGGCGAATTTGCCTTCCCACCGGCAAATCAGTTTTCTAAAGCAACCGGCCAAAGAGGGCCACTTCGATGAGCACACGCGAAGCTTCCACTGCCGACGATCCGGTGATCGAAGGCTTCGACCAGCTGGTCGCCCCCATGATCGGCGGCGAAAAGCCGCCCGAGCGCTGGCGCATCGGCACCGAGCACGAAAAGCTGGTCTACAAGCATTCCGATCACCGCGCGCCTTCCTATGATGAGCCCTGCGGTATTCGTGACCTGCTGAAAGGGCTGGAAAAATTCGACTGGGCACCGGTCGAGGAAGGCGGCAACGTCATTGCGTTGAAGGGCGCGGACGGGGCGATCAGCCTTGAACCGGCGGGCCAGCTGGAACTGTCGGGCGCACCGCTCGAAAACCTCCACCAGACCTGCGCGGAAACCGGGCGGCACCTGGCGCAAGTCAAGGAAATCGGCGAGAAATGCGGGGTCGGCTATCTCGGCCTCGGGATGTGGCCCGACAAGACCCGTGAAGCGCTGCCGATCATGCCCAAGGGGCGCTATGACATCATGCTGCGCCACATGCCGCGGGTTGGCAGCATGGGCCTCGACATGATGCTGCGCACCTGCACCATTCAGGTGAACCTCGACTACCAGAGCGAGGCCGACATGGTGCAGAAGTTCCGCACCAGCCTCGCCCTCCAACCGCTCGCGACCGCGCTCTTCGCCAATTCGCCCTTCACCGAAGGCAAGCCCAACGGTTTCCTCTCCTACCGCTCGCACATCTGGTCGGACACCGATCCGGCGCGCACTGGGATGCTGCCCTTCGTCTTCGAGGACGGCTTCGGCTATGCGCGCTGGGCCGAATATATGCTTGATGTGCCGATGTATTTCGTCTTCCGCGACGGGAAATATATCGACGCGGCGGGGCTCTCGTTCCGCGATTTCCTCGAGGGCAAGCTCTCCGTGCTGCCCGGCGAGCGCCCGACCCAGAGCGACTGGTGGGACCACCTCTCGACCGCCTTCCCCGAAGTGCGCCTCAAGAGCTTCCTCGAAATGCGCGGGGCCGACGGTGGCCCGTGGAGCCGCATCTGCGCGCTGCCTGCCTTCTGGGTCGGATTGCTCTACGATCAGGGCGCGCTCGATGCGGCGTGGGATCTGGTCAAGGGCTGGTCGATGGAAGAGCGCGAGCGGCTCAGAAACGAAGTCCCCCGCCTGGCGCTCGCCACGAAATCGCCCGATGGCGGCACCTTGCAGGATCTGGGGCGCGAAGTGCTGAAGATCGCCCATGCCGGGCTGAAGGCGCGCGCGCGGCTCAATGCGGCAGGCGACAACGAGACCGGCTATCTCGAAACCCTCGACGAGATCGTCGCCAGCGGCAAGGTGCCCGCCCAGCGCCTGCTCGACGCCTATCATGGCGAGTGGAACGGCGACATCACCCGCGTTTATGAACAGGCCTTCTGAGGAGAGCCAAGATGCTGATCGTACTCGCAAAAGCCAAGGTTAGTGCAGACGCGCTCGCGGCAGCCAAGCCCGCCATCGCCGCCATGGTGGCCGCCTCCAATGCCGAGGAAGGCTGCATCGCCTATGCCTTCACGCAGGATCTCGGCGATCCCACGATCATCCACATCGTCGAGAAGTGGGTCGATGATGCCGCACTCGCGGCGCACTTTGCCACCCCGCACATGGCGGCCTTCGGCGCGGCGATTGCCGCGCTCGATTTTCAGGTCATCGAAGCGGTCAAGTTTGCCGCCGATGATGGGGCGCCGGTGATGTAATCCTATTCGGCGGGGAAGGCGTGCGGCTGATTGGCCTGCGCCGCTCCGCTGCCGCCGGTCACCATCTGCTTCAGCCGCACCAGCGGCGCGGTGATCAGTCCGTGGTGTTCCATCCAGGCGTGATACTCGCGATACTTCGCATCCTCGGCGAGCAGATGCGCCTCCTCCGTCCGCGCGCGCCAGTAATAGAGGGCGTTCACCGCGAGCAGGAACACGCTGTTGCGCACCCCTTCGACCACCGAACCATCGGCAACGAGGAAGGGTAGCACGCTCGCCCACCAGAACAGGTTCTTCGACAGATAGGCCGGGTGGCGGGTGAAGCGATACGGCCCGTGGGTCAGCACGCCGCGATAGGTGAGGTTCGAAAAGCGGATGCCGAACACCACCGTCGCCCAGGCGTAGACGCCTGTCAGGAATACCAGAATGGCACCCCAGCCCCACAGCAAGGCGTCCTGCCCGGCAAACCAGTGCGCCCAGCCCGGCGTGCCGGTCTCGTAACTCAGCACCTGATTGTCAGGCCCGATGATCCCCCACACGAAGGGCGGATAGCACAGCAGCGCGGCGAGCCAGCCTGCAAGGAACGGGTTGCCCGACCGGATGTGCGAGTCGAGCGGACGCAGGGTCAAAAGATAGCCCACCGTGCCGATCTGCACGTCGATCACGAACAGCAGCGTCACCAGCAGCATCACGAATTCGACAGGCCGGGCAACGAGTTGCGCCGGATCGGCCTCGACCACCTGGGCAAAACCGGGCGGCAGAATCGAGATCATGAAGGCGCCGAAAAAGCCCTTGATGATCCATGCCCGCCAGTGCTTGGCGAGCGCGGCACGATCCCACTGGTCACGCCCGATCACCCCGCCGCCGAGGACGAAGGCGCCGAACTGGTAGCACCCGTCGCGTGGCTCGACCAGATAGCGGTCTAGCCAGATTACATAGGGAACCGAAAGGGTTACGAGCGGCAGGATGGCGATGCTCAGCACCTCCATCGCAAACAGGTAGTTGCCTGACCAATACCACCGCGCCAGCGCATAGAACGCCGCCAGCAGCGCCCAGGTCGCCCACAGCCCGACCAGCTTGACCACCGCCACCGGCATCACCTCGGGCAGGGGACGCTTCAGCGACCAGTCGATCCCGGTCGAGGGGCGCAGGTGCACCTTGTCGACCAGCACCGACCACAGGGCCATCGGCACGGCGGTGAAGAGCATCGCCGCCAGCGCCGCGTATGGCCCTGACAAGACGCCTCTTTCTCCGGAGAACACCCCGGTGAAGCGGAACACGCCGGCGATCTCGGGATAGGAGCGGCAGAAGGCGATCCACAGCATCAGACCGGCCAGCCCGACAAGGCCAACGCCGGTCGAAACGTCACTGACCGGAGGGGCAGCACGCAGGGTTGGATCGGGAAAGGCAGGCGCAGTCATGGCCGCCCTGCCCTACACACAAAGGGTTAACAGCCCGGCAAAGTCCGCGCAAAACCCGACACAGGATGCCAGAAACGGCAATGGCCCGCCCGGATCACGGCACCGCGGGGCGAAAGGCCGCGATGGCCCGGCGCCCCGGTCGGAACCTACTTCCAGGCGTGGATCGTGCCGGCATCGTCCAACAGGTAGAGCATCCCGTCCGCCACCACCGGCGCAAGGCTGACCGGCGCGCCGACATCGGCGAACAGCGTGGCCGACCCCTCGCCCGCGCTGACCTTCCACACCTCGCCGCGCGAGCTGGCGACCCACAGCTGGCCGCCTGCCAGCACCGGGCCGGTCCAGAAGATCGGGCCTTCCTTGTCCTTCTCGTCCTTGTAGCGCTGCAATTGGGCAATCCAGCGCACCCGGCCCGAGGAACGGGCGATGGCGAGCAGGCGTGCGTCATCGGTGAGGGTGAAGATCCACTCGCCCGCGATGGCGGGGGTGGAGATGCCTGCGAGGTTCAATTCCCAGATGCGCTGGCCGGTGACCAGTTCATAGGCCGCCATGCGCCCGCCCTGCCCGAGCGCGTAGACCCGGCCCGAATCGATGATCGGATCGGCGTCGATGTCGGTGATGGTGCCGACCGTGGTCGAGATATTGGTGCGCGCCAGCGCGTCCGACCACAGAGTGCGGCCATTCTCGTAACGATAGGCCGACAGCTCGCCGCTCGAATAGCCAGCGACGATCGAGCCCTGCCCGGCCGCAGGTGCGGCAACCCCGAACACGCCCGACTGGGTGTTCGATCCGCTCTCATCCCACACGAGCGAGCCATCCTTGGTGCTGAGCGAGATGATCTGGTTGTCCTGCGTCATCACATAGAGCTGGCCAAAGGCGATGGTCGGCGATCCGCGCAAGGGGCCGGAGGGCTTGACCTTCCAGATCACCTCGCCGGTGTCGGCATTGACCGCCTTGACCTCGCCCACGCCGTTGGTGGCATAGACGATGCCCGCCTCATAGCTGACCCCGCCGCCGAACGCCGAGGGCGCCTGGTCCTTGGTCATGTCGCCATCGCCAAGCGACCACAGGCGCGCGCCGGTGGCCTTGTCGAAGGCGACGATCACGCCGTCGGTCCCCTCGGCAAACAGCTTGCCGCCGCCCACCACCGGCGATGCGGCAAGGCGCATCCGGTTGCTGGAACCGGCGACCTTGGCGGTCCACGCCTTGGTAGGGTTTTCCGACAGGGTCAGGTGGCCATAGGACTTGCTCGCCGAACCACCGGCCTGCCCCCATTCGGGGTTGGTGCGCTGCGGCGGCAGGACGACGCTGATCCCGGCGAGCGCAGGATCGACTTCGGCCCCGCTCTCGATCCGCGACAGGATCGGCATACGGTTGCCCACGGTGGGCGTGGTCTTTTCATCCCCGCCGCCGAACAGCCCGCCCTTGCAACCGGTCAGCCCGGCCGCGAACACGCCTGCCAGCAAGGCGGCGCGTGCAATCTTGATACCCGTCATTCGCGTCCGTTCCATCCCTCTCGTCCTATTCGGCCGCGGCATCGCTGCCGCCTTCTGCCCCGGACGTCTTGACCCCCTGGTCCTTGAGCAGCTTGTCGACATCGACCACCGCATCGACCCCCATCAGCCCGGCCATCTGGCGCGCGCGGCTGCGCAGGGTTTCGGGCAGGTCTTCCTGCTGGGCGATATCGGCGAAAATCTTGCCTGCCGCGGCGCGGTTGCCGGCCTCGACATGGGCCATGGCGACCAGCTCTCCAGCCGATCCGAAATAGGGGTTGCCGGGCTTGGCGAGCGGGCCGAGCTGAGCGATCACGTCCGCCGGCTTCATCGCATCGAAATTGAGGCTGACATCACGGATCTTGGCCAGATCGCGCAGCGCCGGGGGCGCATCGGCATCATTGGCGACCTGCTTGTAGAGCCCGCTTGCCGCCTGGGTGTTGCCCTCGGCCAGCGCGGCGCTCGCCTGAATGAACCGCGCTGCCGCGCGAGCGGCCGGGGTGGAATCATCGCCGAGCAGCGGGGTGACCTTCTGCGAGGCGGTCTTGAAATCACGCTGGCGCGCATAGTCGAGCGCCGAGACCAGCGTTTCGGACTGGGTTTCGAGCGACTTTTCCGCGTAGTGATCCCAGATCAGCCAGCCGCCCAGCGCGGCAAGCCCGGCCAGGATCACGCCCAGCACCTTCATCCCGTGAACGCGCAGGAAGGTCAGCAGCGCATCTTCGCGCACTGCCTCGTCGATCTCGCGGATCAGCACCTCGTCTTCGGGATTGATCGACGGGTTGGGTGTTGTGGGCGTGCGCGCCATGGGTGTCGTCTCGTCCTCGTATCAGTCAGGCACCGCGCGCAGGCGGTGGGGCGTTGCGCGCTCTTTAGGCAGGTGTGCCCTGCCGCGCAATGGCACCTTGCGCGGGCCAAGGGGAATGCGCGAGGGCAATTGAACGGGGGATGAAGCGCATTTGCGCAGATTGGCAGGTATCAGAAGACCCGCCCCATCGCCTGCGCGTAAACCGCCTCGTAAGCGGCGCGCATCGCGGCGATATCGAACTGCGCCGCAGCGCGGGCGGCGTTGGCGGCGCCGAGCCGTGCACGCAGGGCGGGGTCAGCGGCCAGCGTGGCGAGCGCCGCAGCGAGCGCGGGCACATCGCCTGCCGGGGTGACAGAGGCGCGGTTTTCCTCGGCAAGGATCATGCGGACATCGCCGACATCGGGCGCAGCCACCGGCAACCCGGCTGCCATCGCCTCGACCACTGAAAGCGGGAACTGCTCGGAGGCGGATGAGAGCGCGAAAATGTCGAACAGGCCGACCACGCGGGCCGGATCGACCGCGCCGGGCAGATGGACGCGCCCGGCGATCCCATGGGCCTCGGCAGCGGCGAGGATCGCAGGCCGCTCTGGCCCCTCGCCGCAGATTACAAGGTGCCAGTTGTGCGGCAGCGCGGCGCAGGCGGCGACCAGATCGGGCAGGCGCTTGACGGGGCGCAATCCGGCGAGCGTGCCGACCCAATGCTCGCCCTCGCGCTTGGCGATGGGGAGCGCCCCCGCGTCAGGCGGCGCGGCAAAGGCGGCGGTGTCGATGCCGTTGGCGATGCGGTGCAGGCGCGCAAGGGGCTGGTGCCAGACGTCGCGGGCGATCGCCTCCAGCCCGGTGGAGGGCACGATCAGCGCCGCCGCTCCGGTCAAGGCGGCGCGGCGGTAGAGGTTGCGCAGCGGGTTCAGCCGTTCGGCCTCGTCTTCGTTGAAGCCGTCCTCGTGGTGGATCAGCGGCGGCAGGCCGAAGCTCTGGGCGAACAGGCGGTGCGCCATCACCACATCCATCGCGCCCCAGTTGTAGGTGCAGATGAGGTTATAGCCGGCCAGCGCCCGCGCCAGCGCGGCGAGCCGTCCGGGGGTGGGCCTGCCCTTCAGCGAGGGGAAATCCGCCGGGTAGCACACCGGCACGCCCGGCTCGATCAGCGCGGCGGCGGCCATGGCCTCCGGCTCGGCGGAGATGACGGTATGGTGGAGCCGCCCGCCCCAGCCGTTCATCAGCCGGGCGCAGCGCACCTCCTTGCCCCCGGCACTGAAGGTCGAATGGCAGTGGAGGATGCGGGGCACCGCAAGCCCCGCAATCTGGCTCACTCCGCCGCGTCCAGCAGCGCGGCGATGGCGGCGCGCACCTCGGGCTCGTCGAGCGTGGGCGCATGGCCCACCCGCGGCACGGTGATCGCGCGCATCGCCGGGTTGCGCAGCCCCATCTGCTTGACCGTGTCCTCGCTCAACAGGTCGGACAGCCCGCCGCGCACCAGCAGCATCGGCACGCCGCTGAGCGCCTCGAAGGCGAGCCACAGGTTGGGCGGCGCGGCGTTGCCGGGCTTGGCGAAGGGCTCGGCGATGGCCATGTCATAGTCGAACACGATCCGCCCGTTCTGGCTCACCACCATCGTGCGCTTGGCCATCTCGAGCCACTGGTCGAGGTCATAATCGGGGAAGGCTGCGCCATGCGCCTCGGCCAGCCCGCGGGCAGCATGAACCCAGGTGGGATAGGAGCGGCCCTGCCCGACATAGCCCGAAATGCGCTGCAAGCCGGCCGCGTCGACTTCGGGGCCGATGTCGTTCATCACCACCGCGCTCATCCGGCCCGGCTGTCCGGCGGCCATCAGCATCGTCATCAGACCGCCCATCGAGGTGCCGACCACGGCAAAGCGGCTGATGCCCTCCTCGGCGAGCAGCTTTTCCACGTCGCCCACATAGGTGATCGGCGAGTAGGTGTCCGAATCCGGCGCGTAGTCACTCATCCCCCGCCCGCGCATCTCGGTGACGATCACGCGGCGCGTCGCGCTCAACTCCTCGGCCAGCGCGGCAAAATCGCGGGCGTTGCGGGTGAGGCCGTGCATACACAGCACCGGCAGCTTGGCGGCACCCTCGCCGCCTGCCTGGGGGCCGGGGTAATTGCGATAATGCAGGTTCAATCCATCGCTGCTGGTCCAGTAGCGGTCTTCGTAGGTGGCGGCCATGGACGGCGTAATTCCCTCTGATCCAAGTGGCACGGCTTGCAGGGCCGCGCGCTTGCCCCCACTATCGCGGGATGATCGAGCCTGCGCAACCCGCCGAATGTGATGTCCCCTATCGCCCCGACCCGGCGATCCTGCCGCTGTCCGAATGGCTGGGCGACATGGTCGAGGCGGCCGACTTCCCCGAAACCCGGTTGCGCTGGCGCAACGACAAGGCCGCGGCCAGCATTGGGCTGGCGGGCCTTTCTGACGAGGCGTGGACGCAGCATTTCGGGCGTTTCCAGCCGCTCGACGGCAATATCCCCCAGCCGCTGGCGCTGCGTTATCACGGGCACCAGTTCCGGGTGTACAACCCCGAAATCGGCGACGGGCGCGGGTTCCTGTTTGCACAGATGCGCGGGGCCGATGGGCGGCTGATGGATCTTGGCACCAAGGGATCGGGCCAGACCCCGTGGAGCCGCTCGGGCGATGGCCGGTTGACGCTGAAGGGCGCAGTGCGCGAAATCCTCGCGACCGAGATGCTGGAGGCTCTCGGCGTCAACACCTCCAAGACCTTCAGCGTGATCGAGACCGGCGAGAGCCTCTATCGCGGCGATGAACCCAGCCCCACCCGGTCAGCTGTGCTGGTGCGCCTCAGCCATTCGCACATCCGTTTCGGCACCTTCCAGCGGCTGTTGTCGCTCGAGGCGGCGGACGAGATGGAATACCTGATCGACTACTGCCTCCAGAACTTCCCCGCCCCGCCCCCGCCCGCAGACGCGCCCGACCGGGACAATCCCGCGATCCGCCTGATGCACGCCGTGACCGAACGCATGGCCGACCTTGCCGCGAGCTACATGGTCGCAGGCTTCGTCCACGGGGTGCTCAATACCGACAACATGAACATCACCGGCGAAAGCTTCGACTATGGCCCCTGGCGCTGGCTGCCGGCGTGGGAGCCGGGCTTTACCGCCGCCTATTTCGACCACGGCGGGCTCTATGCCTTCGGCCGCCAGCCCGAGGCGTTGCACTGGAACTGCGGGCAGCTGGCGGTCGCGCTGCGCCTCCATGCCGACACCGCGCCGCTGGTCGCCGCGCTCGAACGCTTCGGGCCGCTTTACATGGCCGCCGTCGCGCGGCGGTGGTGCTGGCGGCTGGGGGTACAGAGCCAGGGGCCGGAGGAGGATGCCCAGCTTATGGCCGGGTGCGAGGCGCAAATGCGCGCAGGGAGCGTCCAGCCCGATGCCTTCTTCTTCGCCCATCGCGGCGGGCGCGGCCTGCCCGAAGCCTTCCGCCATTATCAGCCCGTCGCCGATACGCACGAATACTGGGCCGACCCCGCCCCGCAGTCGATGCTGATCGACGAGGTCGAGGCGATCTGGGCCGCGATAGCCGAAAACGACGACTGGGCTCCGCTCCACGCCAAGGTCGCCGCGATCCGGCGCATGGGCGCAGCCCACGGCCCTGCACCCCTCCCCTGGGGCCATGCCTCGGTTTCAGACCCATAGAGCACTTCCCCCCCTATCTTTTGCGGGCGTGCCGCGATAGGGCCGGGAAAGATTGCGGGGGCAAGAATAACAGACAGGTAAGGGCACGATGACAGGCGGCGTGACCGATCAGGTGCTGATCTCGATCGAACCGGCGAGCGGCGAGGAGCTGTGGCGCGGGCCGATCAGCGATGTCGATGCGGCGGTCTCTGCTGCGCGCGGCGCATGGGCGGGCTGGGCCGCGCTGCCGCTCACCACCCGGATCGAAACCATGCGCGCCTTTGCCAACACGGTGCGCCGCGATGCCGAAGCCCTCGCTGAACTGATCGCGCGCGAGGCGGGCAAGCCCCTGTGGGAAGCCCGCACCGAAGTCGACGCGGTGGTGAACAAGGTCGACATTTCGGTGCAGGCCTTTGCCGAACGCACCGGCAAGAAGAAGCTCGATGCCGGGCTGAATGCGAGCGCCGCCCTGCGCCACAAGCCGCATGGGGTGATGGCGGTGCTCGGCCCCTACAACTTCCCCGCGCACCTGCCCAACGGCCATATCGTGCCTGCGCTGATCGCGGGCAACGCGGTGGTGTTCAAGCCTTCGGAAAAGACCCCGGCGGTGGGCGAGGCGCTGGTCGCCGCCTTCCACCGTGCTGGCGTGCCCGAAGATGTGATCCAGTGCGTCATCGGCGGGCCGGAACAGGGCAAGGCGCTGGTCGCCCATCCGGGGATCGACGGCGTGCTGTTCACGGGTTCTGCGCAGGCAGGGATCGCGATCAACCGCAAGCTCGCCAGCAATCCGGGCAAGATCGTCGCGCTGGAAATGGGCGGCAACAACCCGATCGTGGTGATCGACACCCCCCGGCTTGACGACGCCGCCGCGCTGATCCTCCAGAGCGCGTTCACCAGCGCCGGACAACGCTGCACCGCCGCGCGGCGGCTGATCGTCAAGGAAAGCCTCTACGATGATCTGATGGCCACCCTGATCCCGCACGCACGCAAGCTGATGGTGGGCGATCCGCTGGGCGAACCGCAGCCCTTCATGGGCCCGGTGATCGACAACGACACCGCCGACCGCCTGATGGAAAGCTTCGTCGCGCTGCTCACCGCCGGTGGCCGCCCGCTGCTGCATATGCGCCGCACCGTTCCGGATCTGCCCTATCTCAGCCCCGGCATCATCGACGTGACCGACGTGCCCGAACGTCCCGACATCGAGCTGTTCGGCCCGCTGCTGCAAGTGATCCGCGTGCCCGATCTCGACGCCGGGATCGCCGAGGCGAACAACACCCGCTTCGGCCTCTCAGCCTCGCTGATCGGGGGCACCCCGGATGATTACGGGCGCTTCTGGGCGAATATCCGCGCCGGGATCATCAACTGGAATTCGCCCACCAACGGGGCTTCGTCCAAGGCACCCTTCGGCGGGATCGGCCTTTCGGGCAACCACCGCCCGGCGGCCTATTACGCCGCCGATTACTGCGCCTACCCGGTCGCCAGCACCGAAATGGATCAGCCGCGCGCGACGATCATGGTCGGGATGCGGCCCTAGGGCGCGCGGTAGATCAGATCCACACCGGTCAGCCCATGCAAGGCCGGGCGCGCATGGACTGTCAGCGCCTCTGCGCCCTTGCCGCGCGCCCGGATGATCGCCTCGGGCTCGTCATAGCGGGTGGCTTTCATCCCGGCGCGCCGGGCCTTGGCATAGTGATATTGCAGCACATCCTCAGGCCGCGCAGCCGTGGTGTAGCGCACGATCCGCACACCGCAGCCCGCCCCGTCTGCCCCGCCTGCCTGGCGCACCATGCCCAGCGGCGGCAGTACAGCCGGGGGCGGCAGGCTGGCGGCAAGCGCGAAATCCTCGCGCAGCCCTGCCGCACAGGTCGCAGGCGCACCGACCGCGTCGAGCAGCTCTGCCGCGCCCGCCATCGGCCCGAGCGCCTTCAACGGCGCAGCGCCCTCGGCGCGCTCGCGCGGGAGGGGCAGATCGGGGATCGGCCCATCGGCAAGCAGATCGAGCCGCAGCGCCTCACGCGCGGCGCTGGCATCGGCTCCGCTGGCGACGATCACCGGCAGGGCGTGGCTATCGGCAAAGCCCAACGCCGCATTGGCCTCGTTGCGGCTGGCAAGATCGGGGTCGCTCATCAGCGGATCGTTGAGCGCGCGGGCGATCACCGGGTCTTCCCCCACCAGCGCCGCGCGGTCAGACACCTCGCGCACGGCGTCATCGCCGCAAGCGGTCACAGCAAGGCAGATCAGGGCAAGGGCCGCCGTACGCATCGCATCGCCTTGGCACAGGATGGTTAATTTCCCCCTCGCCCGCCCCACATGAAAACGCCTCCGGATGCCGCAAGGGCGATCCGAAGGCGCTTTCCGCGAAGAGCTGGACGCCGCTTCGCGCTGGCGAGCCATTTGGTGGGAATGGCCGCAAGGTCTGGACAGGGGGATGCGTGGTCGGAGCCCCCTGCGATGTTGTTCACTTATAATACGTCCAACCTGAACGAATCGGCTTTGTGCCTGTCAGCCACCATTCAGCGACCGGCACCGCTTGCAGCCCGCGTCCCGCGCCCCTAACGCGCGCTCACCATGACCAACCCCGCCCCTCCCGCTCCACCCAAGGCCTCGGGCCTCGCTCCGGCGCTGGGAGCCTATCTGATCTGGGGCTTCCTGCCGCTCTACCTGCTGCTGGTGAAGAGCGTGCCGCCGTTCGAATTCGTCGGCTGGCGGATCATCTGGACGCTGCCGCTGTGCCTGGTGATCGTCGCCTGGCGCCGCCAGTTCCCCGAATTGCTGGCGGCGCTGAAAAGCCCCCGCAGCCTGCTGGCGCTGCTCGCCAGCGCGGTGCTGATCGGGTTCAACTGGTTCGTTTACATCTGGGCGATCATGGCGGGCGAGGTCTATGCCGCGAGCATCGGCTACTATCTCAACCCGCTGCTCAACGTGCTGCTGGGCACGTTGTTTCTCGGCGAGCGCCTGTCGCGGCGGCAATGGGTGGCGGTTGGCATCGCCGGGCTGGCGGTGACCTTGCTGGCGGCAGGCGCGGTGACAAGCCTGTGGATCAGCCTCAGTCTCGCTCTCAGCTTTGCCTTCTATGGCCTTGTTCGCAAACAAGTTGCTGTCGGCTCGCTCCCCGGCCTTACCATCGAAAGCGCAATCCTGATGCCGGTCGCCGCTGCCATCGCCGGATGGTACGCCATCAGCCCGCAAGGGTCAGCCTTCGGGCATGACGCATGGATGAGCGCGCTGATCGTCTTCTCGGGCGTGGTTACCGCTGTGCCGCTGCTGCTGTTTGCCATCGCGGCGCGGCGGATGGATTATTCGACGCTGGGCTTCATCCAGTACCTGTCGCCCACGATCGTGTTCTTCCTCGGGCTCACCGTGTTCCACCAGCCGCTAGCGCCCGCCAAGCTGGCGAGCTTCGTGCTGATCTGGATCGCGGTGGGCGTGTTCGTGTGGGACTTGTGGGCCAAGCGCAAAAGCGCGGCCTAACCCACGAATTTCCAACCGATCGTCTGCCCGCCATGCCAGGGCACGATCTCCTCGCCGGTGACGTGGAGATAGGCCGGCACCGCCACCTCGGCGCGTTCGAGCGTCACCGTCTCCTCATTGACCGGCAGATTGTAGAAGGCCGGGCCGTGGAGCGAGGCGAAGCCCTCGAACTGCCCGAGCGCGCCTTCCTCGTCGAACACGGTGACATAGGATTCGAGCGCAAAAGGCGCGCCGAAAATCCCTGCGCAGCCGCAGGCGCTTTCCTTGGCGCTGCGCAGGTGCGGGGCCGAATCGGTGCCGAGGAAGAACTTGGGGCTCCCGTTCGTTGCCGCCTTCCTCAGCGCCAGCCGATGGCTCTCGCGCTTGGCGACGGGGAGGCAGTAATTGTGCGGCTGGATGCCGCCCACCAGCATCGCATTGCGGTTGATGTGCAGGTGCTGCGGGGTGATCGTCGCGGCCACCTGCGGCCCGGCGGACATGACGAAGTCGACCGCGTCGCTGGTGGTGATATGCTCGAACACGATCCGCAGCTTCGGAAAGGCTGCAACAATGGCCCGCAAGTGCCTGTCAATGAATTCCTTTTCACGGTCGAACACGTCAACCGAATGATCGGTCACCTCGCCGTGGATGCACAGCACGATGTCCTCGGCCTCCATCCGCGCGAGGACGGGATAGAGCTTCTCGACATTGGTCACGCCCGCGGCCGAATTCGTCGTCGCGTTGGCGGGATACATCTTGGCCGCGGTGAAGACGCCCTCAGCCGCGCCGCGCGCCAGATCGTCGGCATCGGTGGTGTCGGTGAGGTAGCAAGTCATCAGCGGCTCGAACCGCACGCCCTCAGGCACCGCCGCGCGGATCCGGTCGCGGTAGGCCGCGCCCAGCGCCGTGGTCGTCACCGGCGGGGTGAGGTTGGGCATCACGATCGCGCGCGCAAACTGCCGCGCGGTATAGGGCACCACCTCGCGCATGATGTCGCCATCGCGGAAATGCAGGTGCCAGTCGTCGGGGCGGCGGATCGTGAGGCGGTCGGTCATGGCTTCCCCTTAGCGGCGCGCCTCCCTATCTGTCACGCATCATGGCTACCCTGCTGACATCGCGCGCCGTGGTGCGCCTTTCCCCCCTCGACCAAGCCGAGGACGTTGCCGCCTTCCTGCAAGGCCTCGTCACCAATGACGTGACCGGCCCGCTCCCGTGCTACGCCGCGCTGCTCTCCGCGCAGGGCAAGCATCTGTTCGATTTTCTGGTGTGGCGCGAGGACGCTGATCTGCTGCTCGACTGCGAGGCGGCGCACGCCGATGAGCTGGTCAAGCGCCTCTCGATGTACCGCCTGCGCCGCAAGATCGGAATTGCGCGTGAGGCACATCTGGGCGTTTACTGGCACCCCACCGAGCCGCAGAACCTCTCCCATATTCCGGGCCGCCCCCCCGGCTTGAACGCTTCAAGCGCATTGCTCGCGCCCGATCCCAGACTCGCCGCAATCGGCTTTCGCTGGATTACGGCGCGTGACGAAGCGCATGACGAAAGCGCCGATGCCCATTACCTCGCCCACCGCTTGCGCCTTGGCGTGCCCGAGGGCCACGCCGAGATGGGCGATATCCTGTGGCTCGAAACCAATGCCGTCGAACTGAACGGGGTCAGCTTCACCAAGGGCTGTTATGTCGGGCAGGAGAACACCGCGCGGATGAACTGGCGGCAGAAGATCAACCGGCGGCTGGTGGTGGTGCCCTTGGCCGAATCGGACGAGGCGCGGCGCAAGGCCGCCTATCCCGATCTTGGGCGCGCGGTCGATCACCTGCGGGTGGAAAGTCTCGATCCTGCCGCCCTGCCTGACTGGCAACGCGTCGGGGTTCAGGCCGAAACCTGAGGCACCTGATGCTCGGCGAAGCTCGCTTCGAGCATCGCCGTCGCCCGGTCGCGCGCCGCATCGCGCGGCAGGCCCAGCGACTTGGCCAGCGCCCCGCCGATCAGCGCATCGCCCAGCGCCAGCAGCACCAGCGAGAGCGTTTCGCGGTGCAGACGCCGCTCGGCCATGTGCTCGGGCGGCTCGGTCGGCGCGAGTTCATCGAGCAGGTCGTGAATGGTCGAAATGATCGGGTCGAGCGCGTCCTCGTTGCCGGTCAGCAACATCCAGCTGGTCAGCGCGCCGGCCCCTTCGCGGTCAAAGGCATCGAAGGCCAGATCGACCACCTGCCGGGGCGACCCCAGTCCGGCGCGGCTGGCGTGGACAGCGTCGAGGATCGTCTCGCACACCGACCGCGCGAGGTGTTCGGCCAGCGCTTTCTGCAGGCCCGAGGCCGAACCGAAGTGATGCAGCAGGTTCGCATGGGTGCGTCCGATCCGCGCCGAGACCGCCTTCAGCGTCACCGACTGCGGCCCCGTCTCGATCAGCAGCGCCCGCGCCGCGTCAAGCGCGGTGCTGCGCGACTCCTCAGGGGTTAACCTTTTGCGAACGACCATAGGGGGTCGCCCTAGTCGGTTTTGCATTTGCGAACAAGCATCGGCCTGACGGGCCGCGATTACGCGGCGCGCGCGAACGGCGCGGGATCCATGTCAGCCTCCATGTCGAGCGCATACTCGACCGATTCGACGGCGTGCCCGCGCGCCGCACTGAAGCGCAGGCCCGCGCGTCCGGTGGGAACAAAACCAAGCTTCCTCAACACCTTGCCTGACGCGGGATTGTCGACAAAATGGCCCGCCAGCACGCGCCGGTGGCCGAGGGTGCGGGCGATCCTGAGCACCGCCGCAGCCGCCTCGGTGGCATAGCCGCGGCCCCAGTGGTCGCGCGCGATCCAGTAGCCGATCTCGGGCTCGCCCTCATGCTCGCCCATCCCCGCGCTGCCGATCACCCCGACACCGGGGAGCGTCACCAGAAAATGCGGCAGGCGCATATCCTGCGGCATGGCGGCAAAGGCGCGCGCTTCCTCGATACCATAGGGCCACGGCGCACGGGCAAGGTTGCGCACGATCGCCTCCTCGCCGATGCCCGCCAGAATCGCGCCGCTATCCTCGGGGAAAGCGGGCCTCAGGAACAGTCTTTGGCTGCGATGGAACACGAGCGTTCTCCCTACCTCGCCCCGCGCCCGCCCCTAGGGGCTGCGCGTGACAATTTCATGGCCGCGAAACTTTGTAATTCCGCGCCTTTTTCGAGGGAGAGTGCAAAAAGGGAGACGGACCCCCTCGGTCAGAGGATGGTCCTGTCTCCCTCAAGCGTGGGTCTTGCACCCACCAGGACCATCCTTGCCGGACGATCCCTGTATCGGTCACGTCCGCTTATTCGGCGGCTTCAGCCATTGCGTCTACGCTGACGTATTTGCGGCCAAGCTTGCCGGCGTGGAATCGGACCACGCCTTCGGCGAGCGCGTAGAGGGTGTGGTCCTTGCCCATGCCCACGTTCACGCCCGGGTACACGCGGGTGCCGCGCTGACGGATGATAATGTTGCCGCCGATCACTTCCTGACCGCCGAACTTCTTCACGCCAAGGCGACGACCGGCCGAATCACGACCGTTACGCGACGAACCGCCTGCTTTCTTATGTGCCATGGTTCAGTCGCTCCTTATTCGGCCGAGGCAGCGGCTTCAGCAGCCGGGGCTTCGGTCTTGGTCTTCTTGGCGGCGGCCTTCTTGGCCGGCTTGGCTTCAGCGGCACCAACGGCGGTGATGCGCAGCAGGGTCATCTGCTGGCGGTGGCCGTTCTTGCGGCGATAGTTGTGGCGGCGGCGCTTCTTGAAGACGACCACCTTTTCGCTCTTGGCCTGGGCGATGATCTCGGCCGAGACGGTCACCTTGCTCACGTCGGCGAGATCGTCGCCTTCGCCAGCGAGCAGGATGTCGCCCAGGGTGATCGTGTCGCCGGCTTCGCCTGCGAGCTTTTCAACGGCAATCTTGTCTCCGGCGGCAACCCGATATTGCTTGCCGCCCGTGCGCACTACAGCGAACATGGCTCTAAACTCTCTTGTCTGTGCGGTGTCCGGCCATCGCGCTTGCGCCACAAAAACCGAACGGCAATGCGGGGCTAGCGCAGATGCAGCCCCGTAAAGGATGCGTGCCGTTAGGGGAAAGGCGGGCCCAAGTCAACGCCCGAGGGGCCGACGCATCATCAAAAAGTAGGATGCGCCCAAGTGTTCACTGTGATTGCCATTATCGGGTGTCATGTTAAAAGGACATGGGATCTTTATGCGTGAAAAATGGCGAAATCCTCTGGCATTCGGGCTGCTTGCGGCGGTGCTGAGCGGCTGTGCGGGGGACAAGGGCGACTATCCCTCGCTGGCGCTGCGGGCCTTCGAACGCGGCGAGGCCGTGCCGGTGCCTGCATCGCCCCCGCCCCCGATTCGCCCGCCTTCTGCCTCAGGGCAATTGGCTGACCTGATCGCCGATGCCGCCGCCGCGGAAAAAGCCTTTCTTGCGGCCGAAGGTGACGCGGCTCGCCTTGCGCGCGCGGCCAGCGGGCAGTCTGCGGAAAGCAACGCCCGTGCCGCGGCACTGGTAGCGCTGGCCGATCTCGACGCGCAGCGGGCCAGAACCGCGCTGGCGCTCGCAGGAATCGATTCGCTCGCTGCCGAAGCCGCCACCGCGCTCGCACCCGACCCGGCGGTGATCTCGGCGCAGAGCCGAATCGCGGGCGTTCTGGCCGGGCAGGACGCGACAATCACCCGGCTTTGGGGAGTGATGGGGTCATGAACCTTGCGTGCAGCACTTGTCCGGTCAAGGAGACAGCCGCCTGCGCGGTTCTGACCCCTGAAGAACGCGACGCCATGGCCGCCGCGGGCCGCACCCGCACCCTGAAGCGCGGCGAGATGCTGTTTGCCGCAGGCGACGAGGACGCCGCCTGCGCCACCTTGCTGAGCGGCGCACTCAAGGTCTCGGCGGTGGATCAGGACGGGAACGAGCAAATCCTCGCCCTTGTCCATCCGGCAGGCTTCATCGGCGAGCTGTTTGCACCTTTCGCCCATCACGATGTCGTCGCGCTGACCGAGAGCCGCCTGTGCACCTTCGCGCGCCGAGATATCGAACGCGCGATCGAGGATTACCCTGCGCTTGCCCGCGCGCTGCTGCGGCGCAGTCAGGCGGATCTGCTGGCAACGCGAGGTCTGCTCGAACTCACCGGCCACGCCAGCGCCGAGGCGCGGCTCGCCGCCCTGCTCCACGACTTTGCCGCTGCGGCGAGCGAAAGCTCGTGCCACCTGGCGCGCAGCTTCGAACTGCCGCTGACGCGCGGCGAAATCGGCAATATGCTCGGCCTCACCATCGAAACCGTCAGCCGCAAGCTGGGTGAGCTCGAAGACATGGGCGCGATCCGCCGCGAGGGGAAACGCGGGATCGCGCTGCGCAATCCGGAACTGCTGCAAGAAATCTCAGGACGATAAGGGCGCTTGCGACCGCGCTGGCGCGCGATGCAGACCGCCCGCCCCCCCACGACGACAAAGGAACGGAGCGGCGGCCGGGGAGAGTGGCCACCGCCCCGCTTGGGGAACTTGCGAAGGCTCAGGCCACCACTGCGGCGATCACCGCCACGGCAAGCCCCCAGATCACCAGCAGCACAGGCAGGATCAGCACCTGGATCGTGGCATCGCGCGCCGTAAGCCGACCGGTGTGGGTCATGATGCCGCGCTGTTCGAACTCGCCCAAGGTCTGCGGCTCGCTCGCATTGCCGGCCAGCCGCGTCCAGATCGCCGGGATGCCGAAGCCTGCAACGATGAACACCACGAAGATCGCCATCGGGATCGCCAGCACCGGATTGGCAAAGGCGCTGCCGACCACCAGCAGGAAGCCGAGATAGCCCGCGACAGTCGCGCCGTAGAGCGCGGTGGGGAGGCCGAAATTGCGGTCAGCCTCGACCTGATGACGCGGAGCAATGTCGGGCTGCTCGACGATCCGGGCATCGCCGCGGGCGAGGAGATCGTGGACGATGTGGCTCATGGGACGTTCCTTTCCGTTGTTGGAAAGCGAACTAGCCCGCGCCTGCGGCCCCTGCTTTGACGCCGATCAAATCAGGTCTGCCAGCGCGCAAGATCATTGTGATCGGCTGCGCGCGGCTCGATCCAGTGCCAGCCGTCGGCGCGCTTCTCGCGCTTCCAGAACCACGCCGCGCTCTTGAGGTGATCCATGCAGAAATCGGTCGCCGCGATCGCATCGCGGCGATGGCGCGCGGCGGCCGAGACGCAGACGATCGGCTCGCCCCGATGCATCAGCCCGACGCGGTGGAGCATCACCAGCCCGATGAGGTCAAACCGCGCAAACGCCCGGTCAGCAAGGTCGTGCATCCCCGCCAGGGTCAGGGGTTCGTAATGGGTGAGCTCCAGTGCTTCGATCCCGCCGCCAGCGCGAACCTTGCCCACAAAGCTGGCGATCCCGCCAATATCGGGCGATGCCATCGCCAGCGTGTCGATGGCGGCATTGGGATCGAACGGCGCATCGATCAGCCGGATGTCGCGCAACCTATCAGCCCCCCGACACCGGCGGGAGCAGCGCGATCTCGTCACCGTTTTTCGCCACCAGGTAGGTCTTATCGGGCAAAACCTCACCGTTCAGCGCCACCTTAACGCGCGGGTCTCTCACCGCTTCGGCGAGACCCTCCGCGACGTGATCGTCGAGCAGGGCGAGGATTTCTGGCCAGTCGAGGTCTCCAGAGCTCGAGACGAATTGGCTTTCGCCTTTGCCCGCCACGTCAGCCAGCTTCCCAAGGTAAACGATGCGGATCACCAGCGCTCCCCCTCGTCATTGCGAGGAGCCGCAGGCGACGCGGCAATCCATGGAGAGACGCTGCGCCCAGAAACAACGCGGGATCCATGGATTGCTTCGCTGTGCTCGCAATGACGAAACATGGAGCTCACCCCCCCGTCATCGACATATGCCGCGCCAATGCTGGCGCTGCGCCGCGGGTGTCCATGCGGAAGTGGTGCTTCTCGGGCTTGATCCGGAGCGCCTCGTCGAGCGCGGCGGCAAGGTTCGTCCCCGGCGCTTCAGACCGCAGCGCGGCGCGCAGATCAACCCGCTCGCCCCCGCCGAGGCAGGGGTAGAGCTGGCCGGTCGCGGTCACCCGCAGGCGGTTGCACCCGGCGCAGAAGTTGCTGGTGTGCGGCGTGATGAAGCCCAGCCGGCCGCCGGTTTCGGCAATGTCGACATAGCGGGACGGCCCGCCGGTGCGGTGGTCGCTGTCGGTCAGCGTCCAGCGCTGCGCGAGCCGGGCGCGGACAGTGTCGAGCGGGAGATACTGGTCGAGCCGCTCCTCCTCGACATCGCCCAGCGGCATGACTTCGATCAGGGTCACATCATGGCCCTGCCCATGCCCCCAGGCGATGAGATCGGGCAGCTCGTCCTCATTGACGCCCTTCAGCGCCACGGCGTTCAGTTTGACCTTCAGCCCCGCAGCCTTCGCCGCCGCGATCCCTTCAAGCACCTGCGGCAGACTGTCGCGCCGGGTGAGGTCGGCAAACCTTGCCCGGTCCAGCGTGTCGAGCGAGACATTCACCCGCCGCACCCCGGCCTTTGCCAGCGCCTCGGCGTGCTGGGCAAGCTGTGTGCCGTTGGTGGTGAGCGTCAGCTCTTCAAGATCATGCCCGAGCCTGCGGCCGAGCGCGCTGAACAGGTCGATGATGTCGCGCCGCACCAGCGGCTCGCCCCCTGTGATGCGGATCTTGGTAACGCCGCGGGCGATGAAGCCGGTGGCAAGGTCATAGAGCTCCTCAAGGCTCAGCACCTCCTTCTTGGGAAGGAAGGTCATGCGCTCGGGCATACAATAGGAGCATCTGAGGTCGCAGCGGTCGGTGACCGACAAGCGCAGATAGGTGATGCGGCGCATGAAGCCGTCGACCAGCGGACGCGGGTGATCGCCGATGCGGATCAGATCGGGCTGGCGAAGGGCGGGATCAGGCACAGGCTCATACATCGCACACCAGATACTGGCCTGTCACGCCCGGAGCATCTGCCAAAAAGCACAATGTCGCCTCACGCGCCGCCCCTTGCGGGCCTGCCACAATATTGACCCGCTTGGGCGCGACTTCCCGCGCGAGATTGCGGGCCAGCGCCAGCCGCCAGTCACGGTGCGCGCTGGGTGCGGGCGGAAGGATGATCGCCAGCGCGGTCGTTGCGGGATCGGCGAGGATGGCACGCGCCGCTTCGAGGTGCAGCGCCATGACCGCGACGCTCGCATCAAGCGGGCCATCGGGCAGCAGGCCGACCTCAAGCTGCCGCTGCATCGGATCAGCCGTGCTCTGCGCGGCGGGTGCGGTGGAGGGTGATCCCGATCTGCTCCCCCGCCTCGGCAATCGCCAGCTTGACGATCTTGACCGTCACCGCCTGCACTTTGGCATCCTGCACGAACAGCGTCTCGCAGATGTGATCGGCAACCGCCTCGATCAGCTTGAAATGCACGCCCTTGGGCAGTCCCTCGGATGCGGCGAACTTCAAGTCCATGTAGTTCTTGGACGCCTCAAGCGGCGTATCGGGATCGTAGCGATCGGCCACGGCATAGGCCGCCGCGATCGAGATGCGCAGCGGTTGGGGATTGCCGGTCTCTTCGGAATAGATGCCGGTCAGGACATCGACGACGAGATCGTTGACTTCGAGAGTAAGGGTATCGGTCATTGCCGCGCCCGTTGGCAGGATGGGGCGGACAAGTCCAGTGTTGGCGCGTGGCTTGAGCGTTGGCGCAGTCCCACCCCCGACCCCTCCCGCGGGCGGGAGGGGAGGATAAGCGCCAACCAGTCCCCCTCCCGCTTGCGGGAGGGGTTAGGGGTGGGCCTGTCAGCCGTTCGACCACCGCGCAAAAATCGCCGTCGGCAGCAGCCTGCCGCCCTCGCCTTCCTCGCGCACGGCGAGATCGCCATGTTCGATCTTGCCCGGCAGACCCCCGAGCGCCTCTTCCAGCAGCCCGGCAATCGCCAGGCTGCTCATGCGCACGGCATAGACGGTGAGGAACAGGAAGCGGCTCTCGCCATCAAGCAGCTTGGCACAGTCGGTGACGAGGCCGGGGAGATGCTCCTCCAGCCGCCACACCTCGCCCTCCGGCCCGCGCCCGAACTTCGGCGGATCGAGGATGATCCCGTCATAGCGCCTGCCGCGCCGCACCTCGCGCGCGGTGAACTTGGCGGCATCGTCGGTCAGCCAGCGGATCGGGCGATCCGTCATTCCTGAAAGGGCAGCGTTCTCGCGCGCCTGAGCGACCGACTTCTTCGAGGCATCGACATGGGTGACCTTGCCGTGCTGCGACAGCGCCAGCGTGCCGAGGCCGGTATAGCCGAACAGGTTCATGGTCTCGGCCGCGTCCATTCCGGCGAGTTGCGCCCGCATCCAGTCCCACACCGGGGCCATGTCGGGGAAGAATTGCAGGTGCCGGAACGGGGTCGGGCGCGCGGTGAAGCGCACTTCGTTCCATGACAGCGCCCAGCCATCATCGGGCAGACGTTCGGAAAACAGCCAGCGCCCGCCGCCATCCTCGTCCGATCCGGGGATGAACTCGCCCGCTGCCTGCCAGTCATCGCGGCGGGGCTGCCACATGGCCTGCGGTTCGGGACGGATGAAGCTGTAGGGGCCAAAGCTCTCCCATTTGCGCCCTGCCCCGCTGTCGAGCAGGCGGTATCCGTCCCACCCGGTGCATTCCATCACCAGCGGCTGCTGGATGAGGCTCGCCATTATGCCGCGCCCGCGCCTGCCCCGACGCCTGAGGCATGGCTGAGCACATGATCGCGGGTGGTGGCATAGTCGCCTGCCAGCTCGACAAAGCTCTCCGCGCGCCCGAACAGGTCGCCCACCCGCGCCGGCAGCGCCGGGCGCACGCCGATGGCGCGCTCGACCGCATCAGGGAACTTGGCCGGGTGCGCCGTGGCGAGCGTCAGGATCGGCACGCCCGCCGGAATATCGGTCGCCAGCGCACGCGCCGCATGGAGGCCGACGCCGGTGTGCGGGTCGATCACCTGCCCGGCGGCGCGGTAGGCCCATTGCAGCGCCCGCGCGGTTTCGACCTGATCGGCGCGCGCGGAGGTGAACAGGGCCGAAGCCCCCTCGGCCTGCGCGTTGGTCAGTTGCATCGCCTTGGAGGCTTCGAAGGCGTGCATCTGCGCTGCCATCGCAGCACCATCGCGCCCGCCCGCATCGAACAGCAGGCGCTCGAAATTGGAGGACACCTGAATGTCCATCGAGGGCGTGATCGTCGCCGTCACGCCGCCGGCCGAATAGTCCCCCTTGGCGAGCGCGCGGTGGAGGATGTCGTTGATGTTGGTGGCAACGATCAGCTTCTCGATCGGCAAGCCCATCTTCGCCGCGACATAGCCCGCAAACACATCGCCGAAATTGCCGGTCGGGACGGAGTAGGCCACCGTCCGGTCAGGCGCGCCGAGTTGCAGCGCAGAGGCGAAGTAATAGACCACCTGCGCCATCAGCCGCGCCCAGTTGATCGAATTGACGGCTCCCAGATTGAGGACGCTGGTCACGTCCGCATCGGTGAACATCCGCTTCACGTGCGCCTGTGCGTCATCGAAGCTGCCTTCGATGGCGAGGTTGTGGACATTGGGCGCGCGCACCGTGGTCATCTGGCGGCGCTGGACGTCGCTCACCCGGCCCTTGGGGTGGAGCATGAAGATCTCGACCCGGTCGAGCCCGGCCACCGCCTGGATTGCGGCAGAGCCGGTGTCACCGCTGGTCGCCCCGACGATGGTGAGGCGCTCATCGCGGCGGGCGAGGAAGGTTTCGAACAACCGCCCCAGCAATTGCAGCGCGACATCCTTGAACGCCAGCGTCGGGCCGTGGAACAGTTCGAGCAGCCAGTGCTGCTGATCGAGCTGCACCAGCGGGGTGACTGCGGCATGGCCGAAATCGCCATAGACCGTGTGGCAGATCGCCGAGAGTTCGTCTTCGGTGAGGCTACCCGCCACAAAGGGGGCCATGATCCTTGCGGCGAGATCGGGATAGGCCAGCCCGCGCATCGCCCGGATTGCGTCAGCCGAGAAACGCGGCCATTCGGCAGGAACATAGAGGCCGCCATCGCTGGCCAGCCCTGCGAGCGTGACCCCTTCGAAATCGAGCGCGGGCGCGCTCCCCCTGGTCGATACGTATTGCATATGCGAACAGCGCCTAGCGCTGGCGGCGACGTAATGCCAGCACGTAGATGACCAGCGCCGTCAGCGCGAAGAAGAACCACTGGCCCGCATAGGCAAGGTGGTTGTTGGGCAGATCGCCCGGATCGGGTTTCGCCATCGGCTGGAGGCCCGCGAGCGGCGGGTCGGCGACGAGGCGCGGGCCAGGCGCGATCACCCCAGTGATCTTGCCGCCGGACCAAGCGGGCTTGGCTAGGTCACGGCTGAAGCCGATATCAACAATGACCGCCGCATCCTCGCTTACCTTGCAGGATGCCCTTTGCACCCAACCCTTCTGACCGCTTGCAGCAGTTCCCGCGACAGGTTCGATCCCGTGCACGCCGAGGCACGCCACTTCGCTGCGGCGGAACCACGCGTCCGCGCCATCGCCGGCAATCGGAAAGGGGACAATCCCGCTCGCTCCCGCCGCCGCCTCGTAGCGCGCCAGGAGCGCTTCCTTCTCCTTCATGCGTCCGAGCTGCCACACACCCAGCCCCACCATCGTCAGCACGGCGGCAATAACGATGATCGTCGCGACAATCGGCACACGGCGGGCGGTCATTCCGAGCGTTCCTCGTATTGGTGATAGACCCACATGGTCTTGTAGAGCCGGAGGCAAAAGATCACGCTGGCAATCGTCACCGGTGCCCAGAAGACGAGGCTCGCCCACAGCGGCGGACGCAGCCATTCGTCAACCGCCAGCGCGGCCATGATCAGCACCAGCGCCAGCAGCATGGTGACGACACCGACAAACCGCCCGCCGCGTTCCAGCGCGCGGATATCGAGTCCGCAGGCCGAACACCTGTCCGCCAGCGCTGCCGGGGCTGCAAACAGGTGTGGGGCATGGCAGCGCGGGCATAAACCGGAAAGGGCAGCCGAGACGATCCCCGGCTGCCCCTTCTTTTCCGTCGGACTCTCGTCCGGGGTCATCAGTGGTATTCAGCGCCCCAGCCGCCCCACACGTAGATGGCGACGAACAGGAACAGCCACACCACATCGACGAAGTGCCAGTACCACGCGGCCGCTTCGAAGCCGAAGTGCTGGCGCGGGGTGAAGTGGCCCTTGTAGGCGCGGAACAGACACACGGCGAGGAAGATGGTGCCGATGATCACGTGGAAACCGTGGAAGCCGGTCGCCATGTAGAACGCGCTCGAATAGGTGTTGCCGCCGAAGCCGAAGGGCGCGGCTGCGTATTCATAGGCCTGGATCGAGCTGAACAGCAGGCCGAGCGCGATCGTCGCCCACAGGCCTTGCTTGAGACCCTGACGGTCACCATGGATCAGCGAGTGGTGCGCCCAGGTCACCGTGGTGCCCGAACACAGCAGGATCAGCGTGTTGAGCAGCGGCAGCGCGAACGGATCGAGCACTTCCATGCCTTCGGGGATGAAGGCGGCAACCGCGCCATCGGTGCCGAACAGGCTGGTGGTCAGCCCGGTCTCGTGATCGTACTGCAGCGCGGTCGGGAACAGCGCGAAGTCGAAGAAGCTCCAGAACCAGCCGACGAAGAACATCACTTCCGAGGCGATGAACAGGATCATGCCGTAGCGCATGTGCAGCTGCACGACCGGGGTGTGGTCGCCGCGCTCGGCTTCGATCACGATGTTCTTGAACCACATGAAGAAGGTCGCGATCAGGCCTGCGAGCCCTGCCCACATGACAAAGCTGGCAGCCGGCCCGAACAGGTCGGGGTGCCAGCTCAGCACCATGCCGCTGGTGAAGGTGAGCGCCGAAAGCGAGCCGACCAGCGGCCAGATATCGGGTTCGAGGATGTGGTAATCGTGGTTTGCCTTGCCAGCCATGTGGAAGTTCCCGTCCCTGGGTTTAGCGGATCAATTCGAGCCTTCAGGGGCCGCTGCTAGCGGCTCCTTCGTGCGGTGGAAAGTGTAGCTGAGCGTGATTTGCTCGACGCCCTTCATGTTCGGATCATCCAGCATCGCCGGATCGACGAAATAGAGCACCGGCATGGTCACTTCCTGACCCGGCTGCAAGGTCTGCTCGGTGAAGCAGAAGCACTGGATCTTGTTGAAGTACTTGCCGGCCTGTTCGGGCGTGACGTTGAAGGTCGCCATCCCGGTGATCGGCTGCGAACCGGTGTTGCGCGCAGTGTAGGTCGCGATGTCGCGCTCGCCGATGGTGACGGTGTCGGTCGGCTGCGTGGGGTGGAATGTCCACGGCATGTCGTTGGCGGTCGAGGCGTCGAAGCGGATCGAGATCTGCTGCCCCGTCGCTGCTGCCGCCGCGCGCTGCGCCTTGCTTTCGCTCGCGATCATGGTCGTGCCGCCGAAGCCGGTGACCTGACAGAACAGCCGATAGAGCGGCACCGAGGCATAGCCGAGGCCGAGCATCGCCAGCGCGCCCGCAAACGCCATCAACCCCACGCGCGCATTGCTGCGGGTGGTGGAGGCATCATGCAGAGGCGCGGCGCTCGCCATCAGCCAGCGTCTCCGATGCGCACGATGGTGATGGCGTAGAACAGCACCACGAAGAACAGCAGCGTGCCCGCGACCACAAGATTGCGCGCCTTGCGGCGGCGGAGGAATTCGCGCTCGTCTTCAGGCGTCATGCGATCCACCCCTGATAGGCCGCCACGCGGTCAGCTACGAGCGCGGCAAACAGCACGAAGAGATAGACGATGGAGAACTTGAACAGCGCCTTTTCGGGCAGCATCGCGTCGGTCTCGGCCCGCATCCGGGTGAAGACCGGCATCGCCAGCACCACGAACAGCGCCGACAGCACCACCGCGACCGAGCCGTAGATCCAGCTCGTCCCACCGATCGCCCAGGGCGCAATCGCGATCGGCGCGAGCAGAACGGTGTAGCCCATGATCTGGTTGCGCGTTGCCCGCTCGCCGGCGACCACCGGCAGCATCGGGATACCAACCTTGGCGTAATCGCTCTGCACGAACAGCGCGAGCGCCCAGAAGTGCGGCGGCGTCCAGAAGAAGATGATCGCGAACAGCAGCAGCGGCATGGCGGTGATCTCGCCCGTCACCGCGACCCAGCCGATCAGCGGCGGAAACGCGCCTGCACCGCCGCCGATGACAATGTTCTGCGGTGTGCGCGGCTTGAGCCACATGGTGTAGATCACCGCGTAGTAGATGATAGCGCCCAGCAGCAGTGCAGACGCCAGCCAGCCGACGGCAAGACCCATCAGCACCAGCGACACGCCCGACAGGAAAATCCCGAAATCGCGCGCATCCTCACGCCGCATCCGACCGCCGGGGAGCGGACGGTTCATGGTGCGCTTCATCCCTGCGTCGATGTCGGCTTCCCACCATTGGTTGAGCACCGCCGATCCGCCAGCGCCCATCGCAATCGCGAGGATCGCGGTGAAGGCGATGACGGGATGGATCGAGCCGGGTGCAGCCAGCACGCCGCAGATCGCGGTGAAGATCACCAGCGTCATCACCCGCGGCTTGGTGAGCGTGAAGAAATCACGCCACTCCGTGGGCATCATGCTGGCCGTCTGGGGTGCGGTGCTTGCCATCGTCAGGTCGGTTCCATTGCGAAGGAGCGCGACCATCAGCCGCGCTCCCCCTTGTCCTATGCTCCGGTGAGGGAGCCGATCACGCCGTTACCGGACGGTGATCGTGGTAGTCGTGCGCATCCGTGATCACGGGGAGCGTTTCGAACTGGTGGTACGGCGGCGGGCTCGGCAGCGTCCACTCGAGCGTGGTCGCACCTTCACCCCAGGGGTTCGCTTCGGCCTTCTTGCCCGCCAGCAGCGAGTAGAGAATGTTGACGAAGAAGAACACCATCGAACCGGCCATGATGTAGTACCCGAGGGTGCTGATCTGGTGCCAGTAGGCGTAGGCTTCGGCATAGTCGGGGTAACGACGCGGCATCCCCTGCATGCCCAGGAAGTGCTGCGGGAAGAAGATCACGTTCACGCCGACGAAGAAGGTCCAGAAGTGGATGTGCGACAGCAGTTCGGAGTGCATCCGCCCGCTCATCTTCGGGAACCAGTAGTAGAACCCGGCGAACATCGAGAACACCGCGCCCATCGACAGCACGTAGTGGAAGTGCGCGACGACGTAGTAGGTGTCGTGCAGGTTGTCGTCGATCCCGCCGTTGGCGAGGACAACGCCGGTCACGCCGCCCACGGTGAACAGGAAGATGAAGCCCATCGACCAGACCATCGGCGACTTGAAGCTGAGGCTGCCGCCCCACATCGTCGCGATCCAGCTGAAGATCTTCACGCCGGTCGGCACCGCGATCACCATGGTGGCAGCGGTGAAGTACATCTTCGTGTTCACGTCGAGGCCCACGGTGTACATGTGGTGCGCCCAGACGATGAAGCCGACCACGCCGATCGCGACCATGGCGTAGGCCATGCCGAGGTAGCCGAACACCGGCTTGCGGCTGAAGGTGGCGATGATCTGCGAGATCATGCCGAAGCCCGGCAGGATCATGATGTAGACTTCGGGGTGGCCGAAGAACCAGAACAGGTGCTGGTAAAGCACCGGATCACCGCCGCCGGCCGGGTTGAAGAAGGTCGTGCCGAAGTTGCGGTCGGTCAGCAGCATGGTGATGGCAGCAGCCAGCACCGGCAGCGCCAGCAGCAGCAGGAAGGCAGTGACCAGCACCGACCACACGAACAGCGGCATCTTGTGCAGGGTCATGCCCGGCGCGCGCATGTTGAAGATGGTGGTGATGAAGTTGGTCGCACCCAGGATCGAGCCCGCGCCCGACAGGTGAAGCGAGAAGATCGCGAAATCGACCGCCGGGCCGACCGAGCCGCTGGTCGACAGCGGGGCATAGACCGTCCAGCCGGTGCCGGCACCAGGCCCGGTGCCGCCGGGGACGAACAGCGAGAACAGCAGGCTGAAGAAGCCGGCGACCGTCAGCCAGAAGCTGACGTTGTTCATGCGCGGGAAGGCCATGTCCGGCGCGCCGATCATCAGCGGCACGAACCAGTTGCCGAAGCCGCCGATCATCGCCGGCATCACCATGAAGAACACCATGATGAGGCCGTGCGCGGTGATGAACACGTTCCACATGTGGAGCGCGGTGTTCAGATCATTGCCGCCGCCCATGAACTGGGCCCACCATTGCAGGTACTGGATACCCGGCTCGGCGAGTTCGACGCGCATGATGCCCGAAATCGCGCCGCCCACGATCCCCGCGATGATCGCGAAGATCAGGTACATCGTGCCGATGTCCTTGTGGTTGGTCGACATGAACCAGCGGGCAAAGAAGCCCGGCTTGTGGTCGGCGTGATCGTGGGCGTCATGCCCGTGATCGTGGCCGTGGGCGTCAAAGCCTTCTGCGGTGGTTGCCATGGTCAGCTACTCTCTTCGCTTATTGTCTTGTCTCTATGTCAGCTTGCGGCGGCAGGCGCAGCAGCGGCAGCATCAGCGGCGGGCGCAGCAGCCGGAGCCGCCTCCGCCTCACCGGGCATCGAGCCGCCCTGCGCCTTGACCCATGCGGCAAATTCAGCCGGGGGCAGCGCTTCGACGACGATCGGCATATAGCCGTGACGCGCGCCGCACAGTTCCGAACACTGGCCGTAGTACACGCCCGGCTCCTTGATGGTCAGGAGCTTCTCGTTGAGACGGCCCGGCACCGCGTCCATCTTGAACCACAGCGAAGGCACCGCGAAGGCGTGGATCACGCTGTCGGCGGTGGTCTGGATGCGCAGCGGCACGCCCGCGGGCACGACCATGCGATTGTCGACCGCCAGCTGGTGCGGCTCGCCGCGCTTCAGCGCCTCGGCCTCGTCGAGCATATTCGAGATCACTTCGATCTCGCCATGGTCGGGATAGGTGTAGCCCCAGTACCACTGATAACCGGTCGCCTTGATGGTGACCGCGTCGGCGGGCGGGGTTTCGTACTGGCGCGCCAGCAGCGTGATCGAGGGCACCGCGATCAGCACCAGGATGATCACAGGAACGATCGTCCAGACGACTTCGATCAGGGTGTTGTGGGTGGTCTTCGAGGCAACCGGGTTAGCCTTGCGGTTGAAGCGAACCACCACGAACAGCAGCAGGCCAAGCACGAACAGGCTGATGACAGTGATCACCGGCAGCAGGATGCTGTCATGCATCCACAGCGCATATTCGCCATTGGCGGAATACTGATCCTGGAAGGTCAGGCTCTTGGCGGGGTCGTCCTCGTAGGAGGTCGGCATCCCCTTGCCCTTGGTCGGGGCCATCGGAGTGTAGGTGCTGGCAGCAGCCTCGGCCGGGGCAGCTGCGGTCGCGACAGCATCGGCGGGCGCGGCTGCGGTGGTGGCCGCAGGCGCTTCGACAGCGGCAGCCGGAGCAGCGGGGGCGGCGTCCTGCGCCGAAAGGCTCACAGGCGCAAACGCCGCGAGCCCGGCAGCAACCGCCGCCAGAATAGCCTTTTTCATACGGGTGTCCCTCTGACCCATGATCATGTGTCCAAGTGGTTCGAATCTGATCCCATACCGCCCGGCGGCAAGCCCCCTCGAGACCCGCTACGGAACGGCGTTTGGCCAGCCCTGAGGCCAGCTTCAACCTCGCCCTTAGCCGCGCTTGCCGAGTGCCTCAAGCGCTTCTAGGGAGAAAATTATGCAAAGGCCCATGTCCCTCGCGCAAGTCGGCCTGTTCCCCTATATTTCTCACGAGGATACCCAGTGACGCAAGACGAAGTTCTGGCCGAATTCCGCAGCTCGGGTGCTTTGCTTGAAGGACATTTCAAACTGTCCTCAGGCCGGCATAGCGGACATTACCTGCAATGCGCCCGTGTGCTGATGAACCCTGCGCGGGCGGCCCGGCTGGCCGAAGCGGTGGTGGCAGGCATCCCCGCAGAGGTGCGCGCGGCGGTGGATGTGGTCGTCTCCCCGGCGATGGGCGGGATCATCATCGGCCATGAAGTGGGCCGGGCGCTGGGCAAGGACGCCCTGTTCCTTGAGCGGCCCGACGGCGTGTTCCACCTGCGGCGCGGCTTCGCGCTTTCGAAGGGCGCCAAGGTGCTGATGGTGGAAGACGTGGTCACCACCGGCCTCTCCAGCCGCGAGGCCATCGCCGCCGTTGCGCGCGAGGGCGGCGAAGTGATCGCGGAATGTGCAATCATCGACCGCTCCTGCGGATCGGTCGATCTGGGCGTGCCTTTCTATCCCCTGCTCGCCATTGATTTCCCGACCTATGACGAGAATGACATCCCCGAGGCGCTGGCAGCCGTAGAGGTTACGAAACCCGGCAGCCGGAAGGAATAATTGATGCGCAAACTGGCGGCACTTGCTGCACTCTGCCTACTCACCGCCGCAAAGGACGCGCCGCAAGGCGACTGGGTCGGCGATCCGCGGACGATCCCTGATGTCGTTCTGTCGGCCTACGCCTTCGATGGCGAAATTGCCGTGAGCGGCGGGGCCTTCGACGGGCTGACCTGGGCAAGCGAGGGCCGCCAGCCGGGCGCGACCTGGCCGTGGGCCTCGGTCACCAAGCAACTCGTCGCGACGGTCGTGATGCAGGAGGTCGAGGCCGGAAGGCTCGATCTCGACACCCCGGTGTCGAAGTGGCTGGCCGATTGGCCCGAAGACGGCCCGCCGGCCCCGTCGCTGCGCCAGCTTCTGCGCCACCAGTCGGGCCTCTACGACCCCGAGGACGATCCCGCATTCGACTGGACGGGCGCGAAGCCGCTCGATCCCATGCTGTGCGTCGCGCGCCGGACGCGCGCGCCGGGCGGGGACTTCGACTACACCAATTGCGACACGCTGCTGGCGGCGCGCGTGCTGGAACGCACCACCGGGCAGGACATCGCCGCGCTGATGCGCAAGCGGCTGGTCGAGCCCGCGGGCATGGGCGAGGCGGGTTTCGTCACGCTGGCCACGCGCCTCGCCCCGGGTGTCGATGCCGCACCGCCGCAGGACATCGCGAACTACGGGGCCGCAGGCGGGTTTTCGGGAACCGCGCAAAACCTCCTCGCCTATGATCGTGCCCTGATGGCGGGCCGCTTGCTTGGCGAGGCCGCGCGTGCCGAGATGTGGCGCGGCGATCCGCAACTGGGCTATACTGCGCTGGCCCAATGGGACGCGACCCTGCCGCTCCACGGTTGCGACGCACCGGTGCGCATCATCGAGCGGCGCGGCGCAATCGGCGGCTATCAGGCGCGCAACTTCATCCTGCCCGAGCGGGGCGTGGCGCTGGTCGTCTTTGCCGGGAAGTCGGAAGCCGATTATGCGTTCGGCGAAGTTTGGAGTGGCGAGGGATTGTCGTACGACCTGCTCTCTGCGGTCGCCTGCCGGAAAACATGATGAACCACACCCTGTCCCCCTCCCACCTGCGCCCCAACCATCTCAGATTGGGCGTCAATATCGACCACGTCGCCACCATCCGCAACGCGCGCGGCGGGGATCATCCCGATCCGGTGCGCGCGGCCGAGATTGTCGCGGCGGTCGGCGGCGACGGCATCACCGCGCACCTGCGCGAAGACCGCCGCCATATCCGCGACGAGGACCTCGCGCGCATCCAGGCGGCAACCAATCTGCCGCTCAACCTCGAAATGGCCGCCACGCCCGAGATGCTGGCCATCGCGCTCAAGCACAAGCCCCACGCCGCCTGCATCGTCCCCGAAAAGCGCGAGGAGCGCACCACCGAGGGCGGATTGGATGCGGCAGGGATGCACAACACGCTGGTGCCGATCTGCGAGGAACTGCGCAGCGCAGGCATCCGCGTCTCGCTGTTCATCGAGGCCGACGAGCGGCAATTGGACGCCGCGCTTCGCCTCGGCGCGCCGGTGGTGGAGTTCCACACGGGCGAATATGCCCACGCCTTCCTCGATGGTGACGGCGAGCGGGTGTCGCGCGAATTGAAGCGCATCACCGATATGGCAGCCCTCGCCGCCAAGAACGGGATCGAGCCCCACGCGGGCCACGGCCTCACCTTCGACAACGTCCAGCCGATCGCCGCCATCCCCCAGATCGCCGAACTCAACATCGGCCACTATCTGATCGGCGAGGCGGTGTTCGTCGGGCTTGAAGGCGCGATCCGCCGGATGCGCGAATTGATGGACGAAGCTCGGTGAGCGAGCCCGATCTCCCCGCCCTCACCAGCGAACAGAAACGCTGGGCCTTTGGCGCGGCGGGGCTGTTTCTACTGGCGGTGGGCTTTCTCGGGTTTTCGCTGAATACGGGCGTGATGCGGGTCTTCGCGGTCGGCTGGCTGGTGCTGATGATCTTCGGCTATGTCGGCGCGATCCGGGTGGCCAAGGGCGACTTTGCGCACCCGCTTTTCAAGAGCCAAGTGATGCTGCACGTGATCGCGGTGGGGCTGCTGGTGATGGTTTTCGCGAGGGCGTTTTCATGATTACGCTCGCCCTCCGGCGAGCGATATCCTCGCTCACACGGCCTGAAGGCCGCGTCGCTGCGGGCGGCCGGTCGGCCTTGCGGTCGCTGCGCGACCGGTTCAGCGCAACCATCGGAGGTGTCACTTGATCATCGGCATGGGCAGCGACCTCTGCAATATCGAGCGGATCGCGAACTCTATCGCCCGCTACGGCGAGCGGTTCGAGAACCGGGTGTTCACCGACATCGAAATCGCCAAGGCGCGCCGCCGCCCCTTCACCATTGCCGGAACCTACGCCAAGCGCTTCGCCGCCAAGGAGGCGTTTTCCAAGGCCGTCGGCACAGGATTCAGGCGCGGGGTGTTCATGAAAGACATCGGCGTCGTCAACGCGCCCTCGGGCGCGCCGACCCTCGCGCTCACCGGCGGGGCGGCTTTGCGGCTTGAAGAAATGACGCCGCACGGGCATGAGGCGCGCATTCACTTAACCCTGACTGACGATCACCCCTGGGCGCAGGCCTTCGTGATCATCGAAGCCGTCCCCCTGTGAAAGCCGCCCCATGGCAACAATCGAAAGCCCGCCCGTGACTGACAGCGACGCCCCGGAAAAGGTCAACTGGCTTGCCGAAATCAGGGGTCTGGCGCTGATGCTGCTCGCCGTGCTGGCGTTCCACAGCCTGGTCGCCAAGCCGTTCTACATCCCCTCGACCTCGATGATGCCGAGCCTGTGGGTCGGCGATCGGCTGGTGGTGAGCAAATATCCCTATGGCTGGTCATGGGCCTCGGCGAGCTTCCACCTGCTGCCCCGCAGCAAGACCCGGATCTGGCCGGCGACCCCGGAATATGGCGACATCGTGATCCCGGTGCATCCGGATGACGATGTCGATTACATCAAGCGCGTCGTCGCCCTGCCGGGGGATCGGATCGCGGTGAAGAACGGGCAGATCATCCTCAATGGTCAGCCGATCAAGCGCGAAGTCGTGCCACCGGTGCGCCTGCCGTTCGAGCCTGATCTGCTGTGCAAGGATGGCCGCCCGTGCCTCGAGGCCTTCGAGCAGTTCCGCAAGACCGGCCCCGATGGGCGCGACTATTTCGACCCGCCGACCTGGCGCGAGACGCTGCCGAACGGCGCGACCTATCTCACCATCGACTACCGCGATCAGGATCTCGACAATTACGAGGAAATCACCGTTCCGGCGGACTCGGTCTTCGTGATGGGCGACAACCGCGATCTTTCCGCCGATAGCCGCGCGCCTGCGATTGCCGATGGTCTGGGCGGGCCGGTGCCGATGGCCAATATCGGCGGGCGCGCGGAGTTCATCACCTTCAGCCTCGATGGTTCGACCACCTGGAACCCGGCGACCTGGTTCTCCAGCCTGCGCGGCGACCGGGCGTGGACGACGCTGCGCCCCCCGCTGGCCGAGGGACAACCCACGAAGTAACCTGACGAGGCGCCCCAAGCATGGCCCGCAAGTTCCTCTATCTCGTCGCTTTGTGCACTGTTCTGGTGATCGCAGCCGGCTTCGCGCTGGCGCTCTTTCCGGCAACGCTCACCAAGTGGGCGACGGTGCCCTCAGCCCCGTTTGCGCCGGTCAAGCCGCTTGACGCCAATGCCTATGAGAGCCCCGCCCTGTGGTATTCGCGGCCCGGCATCGGGGTGAGCGATCCGGCACGCTGGCAGCCGGTCTATGCCGGCGATCGCGGCACCTTGCCCACCCCGGCCGAGCCCAAGGCGCAATTCGCCGTCTTCTTCGTCCACCCGACGAGCTATGTGAACCGCGCCAGCTGGAACGCCCCGCTCGAAAATGGCGGCGACCCGGAAGCCGAACGGATCGCCCGCATCTATCTGCGCGGCATGGCCAGCCCCTTCAACGCGGCATCCGAAATCTGGGCACCGCGTTACCGGCAGGCAACGATGGGCGCGTTCCTGACCGATGCTGCCGAGGGCAAGCAAGCCATTGACGCGGCCTATGCCGATGTGCGCGAGGCGTTCCGGTTTTTCCTTGCCACGGTCGATCCGAAGACGCCGATTGTTCTGGCGGGCCATTCGCAAGGCGCGCTGCACGTCAAGCGCCTGATCGCCGAGGAGGTCAAGGGCACGCCCACCGCCGCGCGGCTGGTGGCGGCCTATGTGATCGGCTGGCCGGTGTCGACGCTGCATGATCTGCCCGCCATGGGCATCCCCGCCTGCGCCGCGCCCGATCAGACCGGCTGCGTGATCAGCTGGTCGAGCTTTGCCGAACCGGCCGATCCGGCGCTGGTGCTGGATGCCTATGCGGCTGGCCCGGCGCTCGATGGCAAGGCTCCGGGCAGCGATCCGATGCTGTGCACCAATCCGCTGACCGGCACCCCCGGAGGCAGCGCGCCCGCCAGCGCCAACCTCGGCACGTTGGTGCCGGAAGACAGCATGGAGAAGGGCACGCTCCAGCCCGCGCTTGTCCCGGCGCGCTGCGATGCGCGCGGGCTGCTGCTGATCGGTCCGCCGCCCGAAATGGGCGCCTATGTGCTGCCGGGCAACAATTACCACGTCTATGACCTGCCGCTGTTCTGGGCGAACACCAAGGCCGACGTGATCCGCAGGGCCGAGGCGTGGAAGCCGCAAGCCTGATCTTCGAGGACGCGCGCGGTTTCGGCGACGCGGTGGGCGAGGCGGGCGGCGTATTGCTCGGCCTTGACCTAGGCACCAAGACGCTGGGGACGGCGCTGTGCGATGCAGGCTGGCGCTTTGCCACCAACAACACCACAATCCAGCGCGGCAAGTGGGGCCGCGACCGCGATACGCTTGCTGCGCTGATCAAGAGCCGCTCGGTCAGGGGCATCGTCCTTGGTCTGCCGCGCAACATGGATGGCTCCGAAGGCCCGCGCGCGCAGGCCTCTCGCGCCTATGCCCGCAACATGGCCGAGGCCTTCGCCCTGCCCATCCTGCTGTGGGATGAACGCTGGTCGACCCAGGCCGCCGAGGCCGCGATGATCGGCATGGACATGAGCCGCGCCAAGCGCGCCGCCGCGATCGATGCCCATGCGGCAGCGGTGATCCTGCAAGGCGCGATCGACCGGCTGGCAGGGGGCGTGCTGTAGGTGATCGAGGATGTCGTCGGCGAAGTGGTCGAAGTGGTGGCCGATGTGGCTTTGTCCGGAGGCCCCGACCGACGCAAGCGTTCGGGCTGCTGGTGGTGGCTGCTGGCGGCGATGGTGCTGGTCGCGGTGTTCGTGGTCATCGTGCTGCTGAAACAATAGGTCTGGCCCGCCCTCTGCCGCGGCACCAGCGCATTTAGGGGATTGTAAGCGCCCGGCCTGCCCTCCTATGCGCGAGGCCATGACGACACCTGCCCCCGCCCGGTTCGACGCGCGCGAAGCATCGAAATGGTTCTTCCGCCATGGCCATACCGGCTGGCTCGGCCTGAAGTTCACCGATCAGGGCGACAACTGGGTCGAGCTGGAACTGCCCTGGCGCGAGGATCTGATCGGCGATTCGAGCCAGCACGTGCTCGCCTCCGGCCCGATCATCAGCCTGATGGACATGGCGAGCGGCATGGCGATCTGGCAGACGCGCGGCAGCTTCGAACCCGTGGCAACACTCGACCTCAGGGTCGATTACCAGCGACCCGCGCGTGAACGGGCGAGCGTGAGGGGCCGGGTCGAATGCTATCGCATCACCCGCTCGGCCGCCTTCGTGCGCGGGATCGCCTATGACGAGACGATCGCCGATCCGGTCGCGCACGTGGCGGGCTGCTTCATGACCATCGGCGCCGATCCGCGCGAGGCCAACCCTGCGCTGACAGGAGGCCGCCATGCCTGAGGGGCTGGAACTGCCCGCCTATGCCCGCTCTCTGGGCCTGACGCTGACGGGCGAGACCGAGGGCGGGATGCCGGTGCTGACGGTCGATTTCGGCGCGATGGTCGAAGGTCGTCCGCAGCATTTCCATGGCGGGGCGACCGCCGGTCTGCTCGAGAATGCGGGCTACGCCGCCTTGCGCACCGCACTTCTGGCCGCAGAGCGCGATCCGGTGATGAAGCCGATCAACATCACCGTGCAATATCTCGCCGCAGGCAAATCGCAGGCGAGCTTTGCGGTCGGCCGGGTCACCCGCCTCGGACGGCGCAATGCCAACATCACGGTCGAGGCCTGGCAGTCAGACCGCAGCCGCCCGATTGCCACCGCCGTGATGAACATCCTGATGGTCTGACAGCCAGCTTGACCGTCCCAACCTAGGGCGGCGGTGTCGGCGCTGGCGAGGGTCTGACCACCACCCCGCCCTGATCCACGCGCACCTCGACCGGCACGCCGTCCTGCCGCAGCGTCACGCCATTGCCGTCGACCTGCAGGCTCGTGCCGTCCTGCCCCAGCGGAATTTCGCCCTCGATCACGTCCATCGGCATGACCGGGCCTTCGGGATCGGGGGTATCGCTCGGCTCAGGCGCGGGCGCGGCCTCGATCTTGAGGGCGCTGCGCATGAAATCGGCCCAGATCCGCGCCGGCAGGCTGCCGCCCGTGATGCCGTTCAGGGGCGTGTTGTCGTCATTGCCGACCCAGACGCCCACGACCAGATCGCCCGCATAGCCCACGAACAGCGCGTCGCGGTAATCCTGCGTCGTGCCGGTCTTGCCGAAATTGGCGATCGGCAGCACCGCCGCGCGCCCGGTGCCGCGATTGATCGCCGCGCGCAGCATCCCTTCGAGATCTTCGTGGGTGCGGTCGGACATCGAATCGGTGCGGGTCGTCAGCCATTCGAGCCAGCCCTGCTCGCCGCGCGGAAAGGCGTGCGGTTCGACCGGATATTGATTGGCGGCGATCCCGGCATAGGCCGCGGTCAATTCCATCAGCGTCATCGACGAAGTGCCGAGCGCAAGGCTCGGATCGCCTTCGGTCATGGGTGAGGTAATCCCGAGGCGGCGCGCCGTGCGGATCACCTTGTCGCTCCCCACGGCCTGCAACAGCCGCACGGCCGCGACATTGCTCGACGAGGCGAAAGCATCTTCCAGCGTGATCTGCGGCGAATATTGCTCGCGCGCGTTCTTGGGGCGGTAAGACCCCTGGGTGATCGGCGTGTTGGGGATGGTGTCGTCCGGCTCCCAGCCCTCTTGCAAGGCGGTGAGATAGACGAAGGTCTTGAAGGTCGATCCGGGCTGGCGCTTGGCCTGCGTCACCCGGTTGAAGGGCGATTTGGCGTAGTCGCGCCCGCCGACCATCGCCACGACCTCGCCATTGCGCCGCATCGCCACCAATGCGACCTGCGCGTTGCCGATCCGGGAGCGTGCGACGATCCGGTTGGCAAGCGACTGCAGGCGGGAATCGAGCGTGGTGGTGAGCGTCGCTTGCGAATAGCTGGCCTCCATCCCCTCACGCGCCAGCGGCAGCGCCCAGTCGGCGAAATAGGTGCCGGTCGGCAGGTTGTCGTCGCGGGTGCGCACATCAATGCGCGGATCGGGCAGCGCGTCGGCCTCGGCCTTGGTGAGATAGCCGACATCGACCATCGACTTGATCACCAGCTCCATGCGCGCCTTGGCCTTGTCGTAATGCTTGGTCGGGGCATAGCGCGAGGGCGCCTGGAGCAGCCCCGCCAGCATCGCCGCCTGTTCGGGGCGGAGCTTTTCGGGCTGGCGGTAGAAATAGTGCAGGCTCGCGGCGCGAAGGCCATACTGGTTGTCGCCGAAATAGGCGTTTGAAAGATAGCGTTCGAGGATCTCGTCCTTGGTCAGCCAGCTCTCCAGCCACACCGCGATGAGAGCCTCGCGCGCCTTGCGGGTGATGGACTGTTCGGGCGTCAGGAAAGTGAACTTGGCGAGTTGCTGGGTGATGGTCGATCCCCCGCCATAGCCCGTCCACGCCGCCCGGGCGATGCCGCGTGGGTCGATGCCCCAGTGCGAATAGAACCGCCGGTCTTCGATGGCGAGGAAGGCCTCGACCACGTGCGGCGGCAGGTCGGCGACCTTGACCGGCGCTTCGACCACGGCCCCCTGCCGCGCAATCGGGGTGCCGTCGCTGGCGAGCAGCGTGACCTGCGGCGGGGCGATGGGTTCAAGGCTTTTGGAGAGCGGCGCGGTGATCATCAGCCAGCCGATCAGCAGCGCGAACACCGCAAGGCTCGCCATCGCCGCCCGTCCCGCCCACCACCATTTCGACCGCGTGCGCCAGTAATCGCGCTGCCACGGACGCAGGCGCTTGCGCTCGGTAACGACCAGCGCCTCGTCGATTTGGCCGAGCTTGGCGTCCCACGCATCGTAATCGGGCGTGGCCGAGACCTTGGGGCGCGGAAGCACATCGTCGTCCTCGTCATCGTCAAGGGGACGCGAGGATTCGTAGAGCGGATAGAACCCCGCAGGCGTGCCGGCGCCATCGGGAGCGCCGGTGCGGGTGCCTTTCCAGAATCGGTCGAAGAACGCCATGGTTAAGGGCTGTGTTATCAGCCTATGACACTAAGGCGCAAGCGGGGAGATTACCGCTTCTTCGCTGCACCTTCCGGCAGGTCTTCGCCGAACACGCGCTGGTAGTATTCGGCCACCAGCGTGCGCTCCGCCTCGTCGCACTTGTTAAGGAAGGAGAGGCGGAAGGCAAAGCCGGTCGAGCCGAAGATCGCCGCGTTCTGCGCCCAGGTGATCACGGTGCGCGGGCTCATCACGGTCGAGATGTCGCCGTTCATGAAGCCCTGCCGGGTCAGTTCGGCAACCTTGACCATGTCGGCGATCAGCTTGTCGTCGCTCTGGGGAGTCTTCGACTTGACGATCTGCTGTTCGACCTCGGGCTTCAAGTAGTTCAGCGCGACGACGATGTTCCAGCGATCCATCTGCGCCTGATTGATCGCCTGCGTGCCGTGATAGAGGCCCGAGGTGTCGCCGAGGCCCACGGTGTTGGTCGTGGCGAACAGGCGGAAGAACGGGTTGGGGGTGATCACGCGGTTCTGGTCAAGCAGCGTCAACCGGCCGTCGAACTCGAGCACGCGCTGGATCACGAACATCACGTCGGGGCGGCCTGCGTCATATTCGTCGAAGGTCAGTGCCACCGGGTGCTGAAGCGCCCAGGGCAGGATGCCTTCCTTGAACTCGGTGACCTGAAGCCCGTCCTTGAGCACGATCGCATCGCGCCCGACGAGGTCGATGCGGCTGATATGGGCATCGAGGTTGACGCGGATCGAGGGCCAGTTGAGACGGGCGGCGACCTGTTCGATGTGGGTTGACTTGCCGGTGCCGTGATAGCCCTGCACCATCACCCGGCGGTTGTGGGCAAACCCTGCAAGGATCGCCAGCGTCGTGTCCGGATCGAACACGTATGCGCCGTCGGTCTCGGGCACGTGCTCATCACGCTGCGAGAAGGCGGGAACCTGCCAGTCGACATCGATGCCGAAGGTCTCGCGGACGTCGATGGTGGTGTCGGGCTGGGTGGGCATGGCGCTGGCGCCGGTGGGGATCGTGGTCATGGCGCGCGGACGGTTAAACGGCATGACGCGAGGCTGCAAGCGGTGGATTGACCGCCCGGCCTCGCATTTTGACGAACGCGGCTTTCGCAGGCCCGGATCGTCCCTATATTCGTCCCATGCCCGATCCCGTCGAATCGCTGCGCCTGAAACTGGTAAGCCAGGTGCGCGGGGTGTTTCACGACACGGCGAACGGCCAGCAACCCACCCCGCCGTCCGATGAAGCGCTGTTTGAGCGCGATACGCCAATCCGGCAGGTTCACGCCGATATTGTCGGCATGATGACCGGCGGCGTGCGCGCGTTGCTGCTCCAGATGCTCCACCCCCACGCGCTGCAAGGCGTGCTCGACCATTCGAACTTCCGCGAGGATATGCACGGGCGGCTGCGGCGCACCGCGCGGTTCATCGCCGTCACCACCTTCGGCCACCGTGACGCGGCGATGACGGCGATCGAGCGCGTGAACCGCATCCACGCGGCTGTCGGCGGCACGCTGCCCGATGGCACGCCCTATCAGGCGACCAACCCGCGCACCCTCGCCTGGGTGCACGTGACCGAGGCGCAGAGCTTTCTTGCAGGCTATATCCGCCATGTCCGCCCCGCGATGCCGGTGGCCGAGCAGGACGAGTATTACCGCCAGTTCGCGCTGATCGCGCGTGCCTTGGGCGCCGATCCGGTGCCCGAAACCCGCGCCGAGGCCGACCGTATTTTCCGCGAGTTGCGTCACGACCTCGCCACCTCGAAGGAAGCGCGCGAAGTCGCGCAGCTGGTGCTCAGCCAGCGCCCGCAAGGCACGCCCCGCAGCGTTCAGACGATGATCACCGCCGATGCCGTCGCCATGCTGCCCGACTGGGCGCGCACCATGCTGCACTTGCAGCGCCCGGTGCTGACCGCCCTGCCCTCGCGTGCGGCGACATGGGGCATGGGCCGGACGCTCCGTTGGGCCTTCCGCCAGAATTGAGGCGCGCGCCGCACCCTCGCCTGCTAGAATTGCGGGCGGAGGGAGAGAGAAGATGTACGTTCAGGGATTCGTGCTCGCCGTGCCGGAGGGCAACAAGAACGCTTACCGCGAGGTCGCCGAGAAGTTCTGGGACATCGTCAAGGATTACGGCTGCCTGTCGCAGATCGAATGCTGGGAAGATGACGTCAAGGACGGCACCACCACCGATTTCCGCATGGCCGTGAAGGCCGAGCCGGGCGAGAAGATCGTCTTCGCCTGGACCACCTGGCCCGACCGCGCCACGGTCGAGGCGAGCCACGAAAAACTGATGGCCGACCCGCGCATGGCCGAGCATTTCGGCAATCCCGACGGCAGCGACATGCCCTTCGATGGCAAGCGCATGATCTTCGGCGGGTTCGAACCCATCGTGTGGAAGGAGGCCTAGGCCATGGCCGAATTCACCTTCTACACCGTCGCCATGAGCCGCGGCCAGATTTCGCGCTGGGCGTTGCACGAGGCGGGCGCGGATTACGAACACGTCGTGTTCGACTGGGCCACGCGCCCTGACAGCTTCAAGACCGTCAACCCGATGAACAAGGTTCCCGCCCTCGTCCATCATCATCAGGGCCACGACCACGTCGTGACCGAATGCGCTGCGATCAACCACTACCTCGCCGAGACCCACCCCGACAAAGGCCTGCTGCCCGACGCGCACGAGAAAGCCGCCTATTTCCGCTGGCTGTTCTTCGCTGCCGGGCCGCTCGAACAGGCGCTGATCGCGCGCTCCTTCGAGTGGCAGGTGCCCGAGGGCAAGACCGGGCAGGCGGGCTTCGGCAGCTTCGAACTGACGCTCGATGCCATCGACAACTGGCTGTCGGCCAATGATTTCATCGCCGGCCGCCGCTTTACCATGGCCGATACCTATGTCGGCAGCCAGTTCGTGTGGGGCCTGCGCTTCGGCTCGATCCCCGAGCGCCCATCCTTCCGCGCCTATGTCGAGCGCATCACCCAGCGCCCCGCCTACGGGGAGGCGAACGCGATCGACGCCGCGATCATCAAGGAGGCGCAGAACAATGGCTGATCATGCAATGGCCACCTGCCTGTGGTTCGCCTCGGGGGCAGAGGAAGCGGTCAAGTTCTACTGCGATCTGTTCCCGGGCAGCGCCGTCACCCGCACCGACCGCGCGCCGGGTGATTATCCCGGCGGCAAGGCGGGCGATGTGCTGACAATGAATTTCACTCTGCTCGGCCAGCCCTTCATGGCGATGAACGGGCGGCCCGAGGGGGATTTTTCAGACGCCGTGTCGTTTCAGGTATTCACCGAGACCCAGGCTGAAACCGACCGGCTGTGGGACGCGCTGGTCGCCGATGGCGGTGCGGAAATGGCGTGCAGCTGGTGCCGTGACCGCTTCGGCATCCGCTGGCAGATCGTCCCGCGCGTGCTCATGGACGCGCTGGGGCACGAGGATGCAGGGGTGCGCGGCCGGGTGTTCGGCGCGATGATGGGCATGGTCAAGATCGACCATGCTGGGATCGAAGCGGCGATCAACGGCGCAGCGCAATCAAAGGCATGAAGGTGCGTCCCGCCACGGCCGACGACGTGCCGCAATGGGCCGCGATGCGCGCGCAGCTCTGGCCTGACGATGATGCGGCGGCCCACTCCGAGGACATCGCCGAGACCTTCCTTTCCGGCGATCCCGATCAGGTCGCCTTTGTGGCCGAAGGCGCGAACGGCGCGCTGCTCGGCTTTGTCGAGGCGAGCATCAGGCGCGACTATGTCGACGGGTGCGACACCTCACCGGTTGCTTTCGGCGAAGGCGCGTTCATCCGGCCCGAGGTGCGCGGCTCCGGTGTGGGCCGCGCGCTGGTTGAGGCCGTGGCCGAATGGGGTCGTGCGAAAGGCTGCACCGAACTGGCCTCGAACGCGCTGCTGGAGAACACCGCCAGCCATGCCTTCCACGAGGCGGTGGGCTTCGAGGAGACCGAGCGGGTGGTGTTCTTCCGCCGGATGCTGTGACGCGTCAGGCCAGGGCCGCGCTTTTCCGGAGCAGCTGATAGGCATCGACCACTTCGGTGAGCTTCGCCTCGTGCTGCCGGTCGCCGCCGTTGCGGTCGGGGTGGTAGCGACGCACCAGTTCGGAATAGCGCCGTCTCAGCCGCGAGCGATCGGTGTCGGAGCCGAGGCCCATGGTCTCCAGCGCCAGCGCTTCCTCCTTGGAAAAGCGTCCTGACATCGCAGTGCGCGCCGCGCGTTCGGCATGGGACTTGATGCCCCGCGCGCGGGCGCTGATCGCGTCGAGCGGGTCGGCGTAATCGGCCCAGCGCGGCCCGTCGGCGATCCCTGCCGTGGGGCGGAACACCCGGCTTTCGGTCTGCCAGCCGGCAATCGGCGATTGCGCGCGGAGGATTTCCTCGGCGCTCATGCCCTCGAACCAGTCGTAGCCCGCGTTGAATTCGCGCACGTGCTGCAAGCAGAACCAGCGCCATTCGCCCGGTCCGTCAAACCCGTGGGGCCGCCGTCCGGGCGCGCGGAACTCGCCTGGCTCGCGGCAGCCGGGGGCTTCGCATTTGCGCCCTGTGCTCTCGACGCGGCCGTGGAATCGTGGTGAAGGCATAAGCGCCTTGAATGGCGATTGGGCATCGAAGTTCCAAGTCCAGAACGCGCCCACCATGATTGCAAAGAAGGAAAGCCGTGATGAGTGTCGCCGAGGAAATGCACGCCCTGTTGACCGAGGCTTTCGCCCCCACCCGCCTCGCCATCATCAACGACAGCGCGAAACATTCGGGCCACATGGGCGATGATGGATCGGGCGAATCGCATTTCACCGTCGAGATCGAGGCGGCGGCCTTCACCCCGATGAACCGCCTCGCCCGCCAGCGCGCGGTGATCGCAGCGCTGGGCGACATTGTCGGTCAGCGCGTCCACGCGGTGGCGATCAAGGCGAGCGTGCCTGCCGAATGACCCTCAACCCCAACCTGCGCCTGCGCCGTGCGGCGCGGCTGATCGTGCTCGATCCGGCGGGCCGCGCGCTGATGTTCCGCTATGATGTTCCGGGGCGCGATCCGTTCTGGGTGACGGCGGGGGGTGAGGTCGATCCGGGCGAAAGCTTCGAGGATGCCGCGCGGCGCGAGCTCTTCGAGGAAACCGGCATAGCGGCCGACCCGGGCGAGCAGATCGCGCAGATGACGCCCGAATTCATCACCGTCGAAGGCGAGCTGGTGCAGGCCGATGAACGCTTCTTCCTTGTCCGGGTCGCCGAGGCCCGGGTCGATACCGCAGGCCATACCGAACTCGAACAGCGCCTGATGACGCAGCACCGCTGGTTCACCCTCGCCGAGCTGGAAAGCTGGCATGAAGCCGTGTTCCCGGTGAACCTCGCCGACATGATAAGGTCGCAAATCGCAACCTGATTGCGCATGGCCCGCGTGCCCGCTACCTCTCCCCAAAACGGGAGAGAGACATGGAATTTGCAGGCAAGGTGGCTTGGATCACCGGGGCATCCTCCGGCATTGGCGCAGCGCTGGCGCGGGAATTGGCGGCGCGCGGTAGCCATGTGGTGCTATCGGGCCGGGATGCCGCGCGGCTGGAAGAGGTGGCGGCGGATTGCGGTGCCAAGGGACAAGAAAGCCTGATCCTCACCTTCGATGTGCGCGACGAGGCCGCGCTGGCTGATGCCACTGCCAAGGCGATCGCGTGGAAGGGCGCCGTCGACATCGCCTTCGCCAATGCCGGGATTTCCCAGCGCAGCCGCGCGCTGAAAACGTCGATGCAGGTCTATCGCGACATCATCGAAGTCGATCTCCTTGCCCAGATCGCCTTCACCCAAGGGCTGATCGGCCACATGGCAGAACGCGGGTCGGGCGCGCTCGGGTTCATCTCCTCGATCGCGGGCAAGGTCGGGGTGCCGATGCGCACGGCTTACAGCGCCGCCAAGTTCGGCCTCGCCGGCTATGCCGATGCGCTGCGAGCCGAGCTGTCGATCAACGGCGTCACCGTCCACACCATCTACCCCGGATCGGTCGCGACCAATGTCTCGCGCAATGCGCTGAACGCCGACGGAACCCAGCGCGGGCGCAGCGACAAGGCGATCGACGAGGGCATTCCTGCCGATGTCGCCGCGCGCCAGATGCTCGACGAAATCGCCAAGGGCACGCGCGAGATCATCGTCGCGGAAGGGGGCGAACTCGCGATGGGCGAGGCCCGCCGCACGCCCGAGGCGCTGTTCGATCAGGTCGCAGGCATGGTCGCCAAGGGCTACATGGACAAGCTGGAGCAGCAGTAATGAGCTTTGATCTGAAGCGGGTGCAACTACCCAACGGCATCTCCCTCAACATCGTCGATGAAGGCCCGGTCGATGCGCCGGTGCTGATCTTCCTCCACGGCTTTCCGGAGAGCCACCGCACCTGGCGGCACCAGATCCGGCATTTCAGCAACAGGTTCCGCTGCATCGCGCCCGACCAGCGCGGCTATCGCGGATCGTCCAAGCCGCAGAACGTTGACGCCTACACCCCCGACAAGCTGATCGGTGATGTGTTCCTGCTGGCGGGCGCCTTGGGAATCGCGCACTTCACCATCGTCGGGCACGACTGGGGCGGCGCGATTGCCTGGGGCGTGGCCTTGGGCGGCCAGCACGCCCGCGTCACCCGTGCGGTGATCGCCAATGCGCCGCACCCGGTGACCTTCCAGAAGCTGCTCTACACCCACCCCGGCCAGCGCGAGGCGAGTCAGTATATCCGCGGTTTCCGCGATCCGGCCAATGATGCGCTGGTGAAGGAGCATGGCCTCACCGGCCTGCTGCTGAAGGAGGTCAAATGGGACCGCCCCAGCGCGATGGAGCCTGAGGAGCGCAACGCGCTGCTGCTCGACTGGCAGAACCGCGATGCCGCCTTCGGGATGCTCAACTACTACCGCGCCAGCCCGATCGATGTGCCGCCGATGGATGCGCCTTTCGAAATTCCTGCGGGCTGGACACCCCCTGCCCTGCCGAAGCTGACCATCCCGACGCTGGTGATCTGGGCGCTGGACGATCTCGCCCTGCCGCCAGAAAACCTCGACGGGCTGGAGGAGATCATCGACCCGCTCACCATCGTGCGCGTGCCCGATTGCGGGCACTTCGTCCCGTGGGAGGCTCCGCAAGCGGTCAACGCGGCGCTGGAGGCGTTTCTGGCGGACTAACCCGCCAGCCACTCGACCCATGCGCCGTGGGGGTGGGCGTGGGACAGCAGGTGCTCCTCGCCCTGATGCCCTGCACCGTCCCACAGGCGCACGCGCAACTCGTGACGGAAGGTGGCGGGGTCGGTCTCGAGCGCGATCCAGCCGAGCGGGGTGTCAGGGCTTGCCGCCGCACCGGCGTCTTCGAAGGCGGCGGTGATGCGGGCTTGCGTGGCGGCGGGCAGGTATTGCCACATGATCGAATGGAACATCACCCGCGCCGTGCTTGCCTCCGCCGGGCGGGCGAGCATGGCAGCGGCGAAATCGCCTGCGTCAGCCGCGACCAGATCGGGCGGCTGCTGGCCCGCCAAGGCAATCGCCGCGTCGATCCGCGCCATGCGCTCGGCGGCATCGGGCCAGACATAGGCCTTGAGGCGCAGCGCCGCCTCGGGATCGGCGAGGTTGATCGGGGCGATGTCGCAGCCCTTGACCTCGGTAATGGCGAAACCCTCGGGCGGCGGTGGGGGTGAGGCACCCCGCCAGTCGGGCACGATCTGCATGGGCGAGGCCGCTGGGCCGACTTCGGTCGTGCCGAGCCGGAAGAAATAGCGGTCCAACATGGTGTTGACCCCGGCGCTTGCCCCCAGCTCGAACAGGCTGAACCGGGGGAGGCGCACCCGCTGCGCGAGCCACACCAGCCCCGCCATGATGCTGGCAGAACGGCCCGCCTCGTTGGTTTGCGGCGGGCCATCGAGCCACGGCAGCAGCCGCGCATCGAAGCGGTGCGCGAGATGAAGCACCAAGGCATCGACCGCCGCCTGATCGGTCACCTCGCCGCGATAGACCGCGCCCAGTCGCTCGTCCGCCCCAGTCAGCACAAGGTGATGAAACCCGCCCGCGATCCGCAGCGGCATCGCGTCCTTGAGCGTCAGGCCCGGCCAGTTCGCGATCCGGCGCCCGGTGGCCGTATCGCTCGCCCGCACGCCTGCCAGCGCCCGGATCACCCGCGCCGTGGCTGGTGCGCCGTTCTCCTCGGCATGGCGGGCCTGCCAATCGAGCGCGGCGGTAAAGTCTTCAAGGCCCATGATTCCCGCGCCGCTTGCTGCCATCACCATTGCCCTTTTGCCCGTCCGCCCTTAAGTGCGCCCCCGATCATGACCAGCATTGGCCTTCCCGACAATATCGGACAGCTCACCTTCGCTGTCCCCAAGGGGCGCATCCTCGATGAAGCGCTGCCGGTGATGGCGCGCGCCGGGGTCGAGCCTGACGCGGACTTCCACAATCCCAAGAGCCGTGCGCTCGCCTTTGCCTGCACCCGCCCCGATATGCGGATGATCCGCGTGCGGGCCTTCGATGTCGCGACCTTTGTCGCGCATGGGGCCGCGCAGGTGGGGATCGTCGGTTCGGACGTGATCGAGGAATTCGACTACGCCGATCTCTACGCCCCGGTCGATCTCGGGATCGGGCTGTGCCGCCTGTCGGTCGCGCGCATGGCGAATGACGCTCACGCGGCGGGCAGTGTCAGCCACCTGCGGGTCGCGACCAAATACCCCAACCTTACCCGCCGCCATTTCGAGGCGGCCGGCGTGCAGGCCGAATGCGTCAAGCTGAACGGGGCGATGGAATTGGCGCCGTCACTCGGCCTTGCGCGCCAGATCGTCGATCTCGTCTCGACCGGCACCACGCTGCGCGAGAACGGCCTCGTCGAAAGCGCGGTGATCCTTGAGATTTCCGCGCGTCTGATCGTCAACCGCACCGCTCTGAAGACCGACCCCCGGGTCGCAGCGCTGGTCGATGCCTTCCGCCGCGAGGCCGAGGTGCGGTGCAACAGCGCAGTTGCTGCCGCATGACCGTATCAATGCTCTCCACCCTGCAACCCGATTTCGAGGCCAAGTTCGCCCGGATCGTCGATGCGCGGCGTGAATCCGATACCGATGTGGCGGGTCAGGTTGCGAGCATCCTTCAGGCCGTCAAAGGGCGCGGCGATGCGGCGCTGGTCGAATACACCCAGCGCTTCGATGGCTATACGCTGGTCGACGATGCCGACTGGGTGATCACCCGCGAACGATGCGAGCAGGCCTATAACGACCTCGCCCCCGATCTGCGCGACGCGCTGGAACTCGCCGCCGCGCGCATCCGCGCCTATCACGAGGCGCAGCTTCCGGCGAACCGCGACTACACCGACAGCGCGGGCGTGCGCCTGGGCGCGATCTGGCGGGCGGTGGACGCGGCGGGGCTCTATGTCCCCGGCGGGCGCGCGGCCTATCCCTCCTCGCTCTTGATGAACGCCATTCCGGCGCGTGTGGCCGGGGTCGAGCGGCTGGTGGTCGTCACCCCGACACCCAAGGGCCAGTCGAACCCGCTGGTTCTCGCCGCCGCGCACATCGCAGGCGTGGACGAGATCTGGCGCGTCGGCGGCGCGCAGGCGGTCGGCGCGCTCGCCTATGGCACCCAGCGGATCAAGCCCGTGGACGTCATCACCGGCCCCGGCAACGCCTGGGTGGCCGAGGCCAAGCGCCAGCTTTACGGCGTGGTGGGTATCGACATGGTCGCCGGGCCTTCGGAAATCCTCGTGATCGCCGATGGCAAGAACGATCCCGACTGGATCGCGGCAGACCTGCTTAGCCAAGCCGAGCATGATCCGACCTCGCAATCGATCCTCATCACCGACGATGCCGGTTTCGCGCGGCAGGTGGAGGACTGCATCGACCTCCAGATCATGCAGCTTGCGACCGCCAAGACCGCGCGGGCATCGTGGGACGCGCACGGGGTGATGATCGTGGTCAACGATCTGCTGGCCGAAGCGCCCGCGCTCGCCAACCGCCTCGCCGCCGAGCACGTCGAGATCGCGGTCGATGATCCGGAACCCTACCTTGCAGCGATCCGCCACGCGGGCAGCATCTTCCTTGGTCGCATGACCCCCGAAGCCGTGGGCGATTATGTCGCCGGGCCGAACCACGTTCTGCCCACCGGTCGCCGCGCGCGCTTTTCGAGCGGGTTGTCGGTGCTCGATTTCATGAAGCGCACCAGTTTTCTCGGGCTTGATGCGACCTCCTTCGCCGCCATCGGCCCTGCCGCTGCCACCCTCGCCCATGCCGAGGGGCTGCCGGCTCACGCCAAATCTGTCGAATTGAGAATCAAATGAACCACCCCGCCCGCTCGCAAGCCCGTTCGGCTGCGCGTCTTGCCGCTGTTCAGGCGCTTTATCAGCAGCACATGGAGGGCACGTCGCTGCCCCGCCTGCTCGATGAATTCCACCAGCATCGCCTCGGCCGCACCATCGACGAGGACGCTTTCGACGCCGCCGAATATGCCGATGCCGAAGTGCCGTTTTTCGACGATGTGGTGCGCGGGGTCGATGCCCGCCGCGACGAGATCGACGCGCTGGTGGCAAGCAAGCTGGCAAGCGGGTGGAGCCTCGCGCGGCTCGACAAGACCATGCTGCAAATCCTGCGCGCGGGCGCTTACGAGCTGCTCGCCCGCGCCGATGTGCCTTCGGCCGTGACGATCAACGAATATGTCGAGGTCGCCAAGGCGTTCTTCGATGATGGGCAGGCCAAGTTCGTCAACGGCATCCTCGATGCGGTGGCCAAGGACGCGCGGGGCTAAGTGCCTTCAACCTTTATCTCGGCTGTTGAGGACGCATTCGAGATCACCGGACGTGGAATTGTTGTCGTTCCGGGCATTCCACACGATGGCGCGTTGCGCATCCAGATCGGTGATCCCTTGGCGATCAAGGTTGAAGGAAGGCGAGATGTCCTGACTTCAGTTCGCGGCTTGGAAATGATTGGCCGTCCCGTCTCTATGGCATCTGTCGCCAAGCGCACACAAATAGGAACTCCAATCCTTTTGGGACCGCAGGTGACGCTGGCGGACATACCGGCAGGAGCAGAGATCTGGTTGTGCGGACGAGGCAATGACTGAGACCGATTTCATCGCCGCCCTGCGCGCCCTGCCGCTCCACCCGGGCGGGCGCGGGTTGATGGATGATTGCGCCGTTCTGACAGTCGGCAGCGAAACCCTCGTCATCACTCACGACATGATGGCCGAGGGCACCCATTTCCGCCCCGATGCCGACATGGCGGATGTGGCATGGAAGCTGGTGGTGACCAACCTTTCAGACCTTGCCGCGAAGGGCGCGGCGCCGGTCGGCGTGCTGCTGGGTCACACACTGGGGCGCGATGATGCGCGGTTTCTCGAAGGCCTGCGCGCGGCGCTCGAGACTTTCGACACGCCGCTCCTCGGGGGTGACACCATCGGTGCCGCTGGAGCGCGCACCCTCGGCCTGACGGCCATTGGGCGGGCGACGTTCACCCCGGTTCCGGCAAGGAGCGGCGCACAGGTGGGCGACGAGGTGTGGATCACCGGCCCGGTCGGTCGCGCGATGCTCGGCTTTGCGGGCGATCCCGAACACCTTTCGGCCTTCAATCGCCCCGTGCCGCGCCTCGTCGAGGGCCTTGCGCTCGCCCCCCAGGTCAGCGCGATGATGGACGTCTCGGACGGCCTTCTGCTCGATGCCTTCCGCATGGCCGAGGCAAGCGGGGTGACCTTCGCGCTCGACCCGGCGGCGATCCCCGTCGGCGATCCCGCGCAATTCGAAAAGAGCATCCGCTGGGGTGATGATTACGAGCTGCTGTTCACCGCCCCGCCAACGGCCAACCTGCCTGTCCCTGCACACCGCATCGGCATCGTAGCCTTGCGCGGCCCTGCCCCCCTGGCTCTCGGCGAGACCGTGTTCAGCGATCCGGCACACCTCGGCTACCGCCACGGCTGACGCGGCTACAGCGCGCGCTATCCCTCTCAATACTGCTGAAAGCGGCGCAAAACGCGCTTTGGCACTCTCCGGGAGGCTTGCCAGCCCCTTGCAAGCCCCTATGACTATGCGCCTCGCGCCCGAGGGATCACAAAAGAGGCGCGTGCGCCCCGCAAGGGGAAGCAACATAAAACGAGAGGGGATTGCTCGTGAATCTATTGCTCATTTCGATTGGGCTGGGGGTGCTTGCCATTGTCTATGGCATCGTCACCAGCTCGCAGGTGCTGAGTGCCAGCGCCGGCAATGCGCGGATGCAGGAGATTGCCGCCGCCATTCAGGAAGGCGCGCAGGCCTACCTGAACCGCCAATACACCACCATCGCCATCGTCGGTGTCGTCGTCGCCGCGATTGTCGCCTTTGCGCTGGGCACGACCGCCGTGATCGGCTTCGTCACCGGCGCGGTGCTTTCGGGCGTGGCGGGCTATATCGGCATGAATATCTCGGTGCGTTCGAACGTGCGCACCGCGCAGGCGGCCTCCGAGGGGCTGCAGGCGGGCCTCACCCTCGCCTTCCGCGCAGGCGCGATCACCGGGATGCTCGTGGCGGGCCTCGCGCTCCTCGCAATCGCGGTGTTCTTTGCCGCGATGATCGGGCCGATGGGGCTGACCCCGTCGAGCCGCGCTGTGATCGACGGGCTGGTCGGCCTTGCCTTCGGCGCCTCGCTGATCTCGATCTTCGCGCGTCTGGGTGGCGGCATCTTCACCAAGGCGGCAGACGTGGGCGCGGACCTTGTCGGCAAGGTCGAGGCCGGCATCCCCGAGGATGATCCGCGCAACCCGGCGGTGATCGCGGACAACGTGGGCGACAATGTCGGCGACTGCGCCGGGATGGCCGCCGACCTGTTCGAGACCTACGTCGTGACCGTCGGCGCGACCATGGTGCTGACCGCGCTGCTGCTCACCGATCTGGGCGAGATGCTGCTGCCGATGATGGCGCTGCCGCTGCTGATCGGCGGCGTGTGCATCGTCACCTCGATCCTTGGCACCTACTTCGTGCGCCTGGGCGGCGGAACCAATGTGATGGGGGCCATGTACAAGGGCTTCATCGTCACCGCGCTGACCTCGATTCCCGCCATCTATGGCGTGATGACCTATGCGTTGGGCGACATGAAGCGCGAGATCGGCGGCGGCTCGGAAGATGTGACGCAGATCATCGACCCGGCCACCGGCGAGACCATCACCCAGACCACGATCACGATGGGCTTTTCGGGCATGAGCCTGTTCCTGTGCGCCCTGCTGGGCCTTGCGATCACCGGGCTCATCATCTGGATCACCGAGTATTACACCGGCACCAAGTATCGCCCGGTGCGCTCGATCGCCAAGGCTTCGGAGACGGGCCACGGCACCAACGTGATCCAGGGCCTCGCGATCAGCCTTGAGGCGACCGCGCTGCCGACGCTGGTTATCGTCGCGGGCATCATCATCGCCTATGGCCTCGCCGGCCTCATGGGGATTGCCTATGCGGCAACCGCGATGCTGGCACTCGCCGGCATGGTCGTGGCGCTCGACGCCTATGGCCCGGTGACCGACAACGCAGGCGGGATCGCCGAAATGTCGGGTCTCGACGATAGCGTGCGCGAGAAGACCGACCTTCTGGACGCGGTGGGCAACACCACCAAGGCCGTGACCAAGGGCTATGCCATCGGTTCGGCGGGCCTCGGCGCGCTGGTGCTGTTTGCGGCCTACACCACCGATCTTCGCACCTTCTTCCCGGATGCGGATGTCGACTTCAGCCTCGAAAACCCCTTTGTGATCGTCGGCCTGCTGCTCGGCGCGTTGCTCCCCTACCTGTTCGGGGCGATGGGCATGACCGCGGTCGGCCGTGCGGCGGGCGACGTGGTGGTGGATGTGCGCGAGCAGTTCCGCACCAATCCGGGGATCATGGAAGGCACCTCCAAGCCCGACTATGCCCGCACCGTCGACCTCGTCACCAAGGCGGCGATCAAGGAGATGATCATCCCCTCGCTGCTGCCCGTGCTGGCGCCGGTGGTGGTGTATTTCGTGATCACCGCGATCGCCGGACAGGACAACGGCTTTGCGGCGCTGGGCGCGCTGCTGCTGGGCGTGATCGTGGGCGGGCTGTTCGTCGCGCTCTCGATGACCGCTGGCGGCGGGGCGTGGGACAACGCCAAGAAGTACATCGAGGACGGCAACCACGGCGGCAAGGGCAGTGAAGCCCACAAGGCCGCGGTGACGGGCGACACGGTCGGCGATCCCTACAAGGATACCGCTGGCCCGGCGGTCAACCCGATGATCAAGATCACGAACATCGTCGCGCTGCTGCTGCTCGCGGCGCTGGCACACGGGGCGGCGTAACCCGTCCGATCCGGTGAAAATCCTGACCCCGCCGGCAGCAATTCCGGCGGGGTTTATCTTTGCACGAGCCCCTGTCCCCCTCTCGGACAGCCGCCGCCCACGCTGAGGCTTTCTTAATCGCCCTGTGTCATATCGCTGCCCAAGCGCACGGATCCGCGCGGCAAGGCAGGGTTAACGAAGATGGACATGGCACGTGCGGACAGTTTTCGCACCAGCGGCAGCGCAGGCACTGCGCCGACCGCATTGCCGCATGGTGAGTTGCGCCTGCTGACGGCTGAAGAACTGGCCGAACCCGCCTTCCTCGCCCAGTGGGAACGGCTGGTGGCCCGCGCGTCAGAGCCCAATCCCTTCTTCGAGCCGTGGTTCCTGCTGCCCTCGCTGGCACAATGGGGCGCGGCCGACCGCGTGGTGACCAAGGCATGGTTCCACGAGGGGCGGCTGGCTGGCCTGCTGCCGGTGGTGCGCAGCGCCAAATATTACGGCCATGTCGTGACCCATGCGACGGGCTGGCTGCACGCCAACGCCTTTTGCGGCACGCCGCTGGTCGCCGTGGGCCTTGAGGACGCCTTCTGGACCGACATCCTCGCCCACTTCGACCGCCGCGCCCGGCGCGCGCTGTTCCTGCACCTGCCGCTGATGTCGGTCGAAGGCCCGGTCGGCGCAGCGCTTGACCGCGCGCTCGCGCGCAGCCCCCGCGTCCACTACACCGTCGCCGAGGAAGCCCGCGCACTGCTCACCGGCGATTGCGACGCAGCGACCTATCTCGAAGCGGCGATGTCCGCCAAGAAGCGCAAGGAACTGCGCCGCCAGCACAATCGCCTTGCCGAAGAAGGCGTGCTCGCCTTCGAGCGGGTCGAGGGGGATGCGGGGCTTGCCGATTGGACGGCGGAATTCCTCGCGCTGGAGGCGGCGGGCTGGAAGGGCGAGGCGGGCTCGGCGCTCGCCAATGCGCCCGACACCCGCGCGCTGTTCGAACAGTCGCTGGCAGGCGCGGCGGCGGCCGGGCGGCTCGAACGGCTGGCGCTCAGGATCGACGGGCGCGCCGTCGCGATGCTGGTCAATTTCATCACCCCGCCGGGCGCCTACAGCTTCAAGACCGCCTTCGACGAAGCCTTTGCGCGCTTCTCTCCGGGGATGCTGCTCCAGCTGGAAAACCTTGCGCTGCTGGAACGGGCGGACGTGCAATGGGCCGATAGCTGCGCGGTCGAAGGCCACCCGATGATCGAACGCCTGTGGCGCGACCGTCGCCGCGTGGTGAGCCGCAATATCGCCATCGGCGGCCCGCTGCGGCGCGCTGCCTTCCGCCTGCTGATGGCCTGGGAAACCCGATCGAGGACACGCTGATGAACGCTCCTGCCCACTTTGCTGACGCTCTGCCCGCGACGGTGTTTGACCGGCCTGCGCGCCGCCGCTTTGCCGCGCATTATCCCGAACGGCCGCACATCCTGACGCACGCCCTTACGAGCCATCCGCTGCTGGAGATCGAGGCACTAGCGCAGCTGGCTGAACAGCTGCCGCTCAGCAGCGTCGAATACAACCGCGGCGATCTGCCGATCGGGGTTGACGGCAAGCCCGGCTCCAACGGGATGACCATTGCCGAGACCATCCGCAAGGTCGCCGAGGCGGAAAGCTGGGCGGTGCTCAAGAACATCGAGCAGGTGCCCGTCTATCACGATCTGCTGCTCGGCCTGCTCGAGGAAATCCGCCCCGAGATCGAGGCTGCAACCGGCGCGATGCTGACGCCGCAGGGGTTCATCTTCGTCTCCAGCCCCAATTCGGTCACGCCCTATCACTTCGATCCGGAGCACAACATCCTGCTCCAGATCCGGGGCAGCAAGGTGATGACCCAGTTCCCCGCAGGCGACACGCGTTTCGTGCCGGACGAGGCCCACGAGACCTACCATTCGGGCGGCCCGCGCGAGTTGAAGTGGGACGACAGCTTCCTGCAACACGGCACCGAATTCCCCCTCGCGCCCGGCGAGGCGCTGTTCGTGCCGGTGATGGCGCCGCACTTTGTCAGGAACGGCCCCGCGCCGTCGGTATCGCTGTCGATCACCTGGCGCAGCGAGTGGAGCTACCGCGAAAGCGATGCGCGCATCTTCAACGCGATCCTGCGCGAGAAGGGCTTGCGTCCCGCAGCGCCGGGTCGCTGGCCGCAGCAGAACTACGCCAAGGCCTATGCATTTCGCGTGATGCGTCGTTTGGGTTTGACCGGAAACTGACTGCGCCGCATGGCATGGCGCCATGACTGATACGCCGACCCGGGAACAGCTCGTTGCAGGCCTGATCCGCCTGCTCACCGTCGAAAAGCGCGCCTCGGATGTCTATGCCGGGCCGCCGCAAGCCGACGGGATCGGGCGGGTGTTCGGCGGTCAGGTGCTGGCGCAGGCGCTGCAGGCGGCGCAGGCGAGCGTCACCGACGGCAAGTGCGCCCACTCGCTCCACGCCTATTTCCTGCGCGGCGGGCGCGAAGGTGCGGGGATCGAATACCGCATCGCGCGCGACTTCGACGGGCGCAGCTTCGCCAATCGCCGGGTCGTCGCCTCGCAGGAGGGCGAGGACGGCACACCAGTGCCGATCCTCAACCTCACCGCCAGCTTCCAGCTGCCCGAAGAGGGGCTCGAACACATCGATTCGCCGATGCCCGATGTTCCCGGCCCCGAAGATCTGCGCCCCGACATGGAGCAGCGCCGCGCAATCGCCGAGCGGCTGGGCGATCGGATGAGCGAGCAGCAGCGCCGCATGATGCTGCGCCCGCGCCCGATCGAGATGCGCACGGTCGATGCGCTGCATTGGATGAACAAGGAACCGCGCGCGCCGCGGGCGCATACCTGGTTCCGGGTCTGCGCGCCGATCACCGGCACTGACGATACGCCCGAACTGCACCGCGCAATCATCACCTATGCCAGCGACTACACCCTGCTCGGCACCAGCGCGCTGCCCCACGGCCTCAGCTGGATGCGGGGAGAACTGGTCGGCGCGAGCCTCGACCACGCCTTGTGGTTTCACCGTGAGGCTCGGGCCGACGAATGGCTGCTCTATGCCACTGACGCCCCCTGGAGCGGCGGTGGGCGCGGGTTCAACCGCGGGCGCATCTTTAACCTTGCTGGCGAACTCGTGGCGAGCGTCGCGCAGGAAGGCATGATGCGGCGGAAGGTGAAGGGGTAAGCCCCCTCCCCTTCGTCATTGCGAGCAGAGCGAACCAATCCAATGACGAACTAATGCGCCAGCAGCACCGGCAGCTTCGGCGCGCTCAGCATCCGGCGCGTGACCCCGCCCATCACCAGTTCGGCGAGGCGGGAATGGCCATAGGCTCCCATCACCAGCAGCCCGCATTCACGCATTTGCGCAGCTGCAAACAGCGTGTCGGCAATGTTCGCCTCCCCACGCGGGATTTCGACCACTTCGCAGTCGATCCCGTGGCGCGACAGGTATTTCGCCCCGTCGGTCGAGGGGAAATCGTAACGCGACTTTTCGGATGGCTCGGTGATGCTGGCGAGCGTCACCTTGCACGAACAGGCGAGCAGCGGCACCGCCGCGCGCAGGGCGTGGGCGCTTTCCGCCGAACCGTTCCACGCCACCAGCATCGGCGCGCCGAGATCGAGCGCGACCGCATCCTGCGGCACCACCAGCACGGGTGCGTGCGCCTTGAGCACCACATCGCCCACCAGCGCGGAAGGCCCGCGCCCGTCATACCCGACCTCGGCAGGGCCAAGGATCACGAGATCAGCCAGTGGCGAGGCTTCGAGCAGGCGGTGCGGGGCGATGCCATAGACAAAGCGCCAGTCCCACGGCACGCCTTCGTGTTCCAGCTCCGCTTCGATCTGGCTGCGCAGCTTTTCAGCGTTCTCCTTAATCACCGGCATCGCTGCGGCAATCGCCGAGCCGTAGAAATCGCCCGGCGCGAAGACCTCGTAGCTCACGGCCTGGAGGCAGGTAACATGGCCGTTGGTGGCACGGGCGACATCGAGCGCGACTTGCAGGCGCGCTTTCATTGCGGTGTCGTGGTCGATGTGGAGCAGGATCGATTTCATGGCGGATCTCCCATTGATGCTGAGGATGATCGCCCCGGACGTCGTGTCTGGCTTTGACCCGGATCAATTTTCGTTGCGGGTCCACGTGATCGCACCATAGCACCTTGCCAGAGATAAAGCGCGCGATCATTCTGCGCGGAAGGGAGAATGAAATGCAGATCACGCGCCATCCGCCGGTGAAAACCTCGCTGGAGCCGTCGAACCACCCCTATCTGACCGGGCCGTGGACGCCCTGCCATGAAGAGGTCGACGTGCCCGAACTGCGGGTGATCGAAGGGGCGATCCCTGCCGACATCGACGGCATCTATCTGCGCAACACCGAAAACCAGGTGCACCAGCCACTTGGGCGTCATCACCCTTTCGACGGCGATGCGATGATCCATCAGGTCAGCATTTCAGGCGGCAAGGCGAGCTATCGCAACCGCTTCGTGCGCACCCATTGCTTCGAGGCCGAGCAGATCGCGGGTCGCAGTCTGTGGGGCGGGTTGATGGACCCGTGGGGCACCAGTGTCCGGCCCGGATTCGGCGCGCATGGGGGGCTGAAGGACACAGGCTCGACCGACATCATCGTTCACGCCGGCACCGCCTATGCCACACTCTACCAGTGCGGCGAGGCGTGGATGCTCGATCCCGTGACATTGGGCAGCCGCGGCAAGGCACCGTGGGTGCCGCTCGACGGCATCTCGGCCCACCCCAAGGTCGACGAGGGGACAGGGGAGATGATGTTCTTCAACTACTCCAAGCACGCGCCTTTCATGCATTACGGGGTGGTCGATCGCACCGGGGCGCTGGTGCATTACGTGCCCATCCCCCTGCCCGGCCCGCGCCTGCCGCATGATATGGCGATCACGCCCAATTGGTCGATCCTCAACGATATGCCGCTGTTCTGGGACGAGGAATTGCTGGAGCGGAACATCCATGCCGCCCGCCTCCACCCCGGCGTGCCGACCCGCTTTGCGCTGATCCCGCGCCATGGCCAGCCGCAGGACATCCGCTGGTTCGAGGCCGCGCCGACCTATGTCCTCCACTGGACCAATGCGTGGGAAGAGGGCGACGAGGTGATCCTCGAAGGCTATCATCAGGCCAAGCCGATGCCCGATCCGCTCGAGGAAATGGGCCGCTACAGCCACATGATGGCTTACGTGGACGAGCACTCCTTCCAGAGCCGCCTCCACCGCTGGCGCTTCAACCTCAAGACCGGCGAGACCCGCGAAGAGCGCCTGTCGGACAAGATCGTCGAATTCGGGATGATCAATCCGCGCTACGCCATGCACAAAAGCCGCTACGTCTGGTCGACCACCACCCGGCCCGGCTGGTTCCTGTTCAACGGCTATGTCCGCCACGACACCGAGACCGGCGAAGAACAGGTCTATCGCCTGCCCGAGGGGGTCTATGCGAGCGAAAGCCCGATGATCCCCAGCAAGGGCGCGACCGCTGAAGACTCCGGCTACCTCGTCACCTTCCTGATCGACGAGAACACCGGCACGTCCGAATGTGCGATCCTCGATGCAGCGGACGTCACCAAAGGCCCGATCTGCCGCCTTGCCCTGCCGCACAAGATCTCTTCGGGCACCCATTCTGTGTGGGTTGAACATGATCAGCTGCGCAAGGATGCCGCCTTCCACCGGGAGCGGTTCGCCGCGGCCTGATCTCGCCGTGCCCTGACGTCATGCCGCCGGTCGATGCGGCGATGTCGCTCGTCGCCCGCGTTCTTGTGCCCCTGTGGCGCGAGGCCTAGGCGCGCACCCTTGGATATCTGCACCCAGGGGACACCTTACATGACCTTGCGCCTCGCCCTCGCCGTGTCGACGGCCTTGCTGCTCACCACCGCGCCGGCGCAGGCGCACGGCGTGACAGCGCCCGCGGCCGCGCAGGCGACCGGGACGAACACCGCCGCCCCGCAGACCGAACACGACAAGCTCTTTGCTCTGTTCGACGATGCCGACGCGCGCGAACTGGCGCTGAACCCGCTCTCGCGCCTGTTCCGGGGCGAGGAAGACGGCGCTGACCGGCTGGGCGACCTGCTGACCGATTCCGCCTTCCTTGCCAGCCGCACCGACATCAAGCTCAACCTCGCCCTGCTCGCCGCCATCGACCGCAGCAAGCTCGATGCGACCGATCAGCTGGCCTACGATGTGTTCCTCTACACTCAGAGCCGCGCGCTGGAGGGATATAGCGATGAAATGCGTGCGCTGACCGAAGTGCGCCCGCTCAATCACTTCTACGGGCTGCACACCTTCTACCCGCAATTTGCCAGCGGCACCGGGGTCGCCCCGTTCAAGACGATCCAGAATTACGAAGACAACCTCAGCCGCCACGATGATTACATCGCCTTCATCGACCGCGCGATCGGCAAGTTCCGCGAAGGAATGGCCTCGGGCGTGGTCGAGACCAAGCTGACGGTCGAGATCATGGTCACCCAGCTGGGCACGCAGCTCGACACTCCGGTCGATGATTCGATGTTCATGGCGCCGACCAAGACCTTCCCCGACACCATCGGCGATGCCGATCGCGCGCGCCTCACCGCCGCCTATGCGGCCAAGACGCAGGAAATCTACGCTTCCAACACGCGGCTTCGGGACTTCCTCAAGAACGAATATCTTCCCGCCGCGCGTGACAGCATCGGCCTGTCGCAGATGAAGGGGGGCGACAAGCTCTATGCCCGGCTGGTCGAGGAATCGACCACCTTGCCGCTCGACCCTGAAACGATCCACCAGCTCGGCCTTACCGAAGTCGCGCGGATCAAGGCCGATCTGGAAAAGCTCAAGAAGGAAGTGAAGTTCAAGGGCACCCTCACCCAGTTCTTCGACTATGTCCGCACCGATCCCAAGTTCCAGCCCAAGAGCCGCGAAGCGCTGACGCAATCCTATTACGACATCGGCAAGCAGGTCGACGCGAAGATCGCCACGTTGTTCTCGCTGGTGCCCAAGTCGCCGCTGGAAATCCGGCCCTATGATCCCTCAACCGAAAAGTTCGAGGCGGGCGGTTCCTATCAGTCGGGCTCGGCCGATGGCACGCGGCCGGGGGTGTTCTACTTCAACGCCTATGACCTGCCGAGCCGCCTGACCCCGGGCAACGTCACGCTCTACCTCCACGAAGGCGCGCCGGGGCACCACTTCCAGATCAGTCTTGCTCAGGAGAACGAGGCGCTGCCCGCCTTCATGCGGTATGGCGGCACCAATGCCTATGTCGAAGGCTGGGCGCTCTACGCCGAAACGCTGGGCTATGAGATGGGCTTCTACAAGGATCCGTGGAACCGCTACGGCACCTTGCAGGACGAACAGCTGCGCGCGATGCGGCTGGTGGTGGATACCGGCATCCACGCCAAGGGCTGGACGCGCGATCAGGCGATCGCCTTCATGATGGACAATTCTGGCATGACCCGCACCGAAGTGATTGCCGAGGTTGACCGCTATATCGCCATCCCCGGACAGGCGCTCGGCTACAAGATCGGCGCGCTCAAGATCCAGGAGCTGCGCCAGCGCGCGGCGGCCAAGCTGGGTGCGAAGTTCGACATCAAGGCCTTCCACGAGCAGGTGCTGAACACCGGCGGCCTGCCGCTCGCCGTGCTGGAAGCCAAGATCGACCGCTGGATCGCATCCGAAGCGGCGAAATAGCGCATCCGGCGGGGCCGGATTGCCCGCCCCTGACGATGCCGCAATGGCGGTGATTGACACCGGATCACGCGAAGCGGAGGCTTGCGCGCGGCTCAACTCGTCGCATAACTTGCCCCGGTTGCCCGCTCCTGCAAAGAGGCGATGAAGGGTGTTCACCTGCGAGCAAGGTGTTGCTGAACAACCACGGCTCGCGCAGAAAACGCCAATCATGGGCCACCACAAGGGATCGCGGCCCGCACACAGGAGCACAACCACTGTGACCACGACTATCCGCACCGCGCGCAACGCCGCGCTTATCGCCCTTCTGGGCGCCACCGCCGCCACGGGCCTTGCTGCCCAGACCATGCCCGCCGCCGATCAGGGTGAGGTCTTGACCACGGTCTATGGCTCGCTTCCCCCGCTGGCCGAAATGACCGAGGGGCCGAAGGTCTCTGGCATCATCTCGGCCCGCAAGGGCTCGCGGCTTCAGATCACCGCCGATGATGGGACGGTGACCATGGTGACGCTGCACCCGGAAACCGAAATCCGCACGCGCGGCGGTTTCCTCGGGATCGGCAACAAGACCTTCGACCAGACCGCCCTCATCAATGGCCTGCCGGTGATCGTGAAGACCGGTCAGTTTGGCGAAGGTCTGGTGGCGAGCGAAGTCCGCTTCACCAGCGATGACCGCCAGATCGCGGCAATGATCCGCGGCGGCACCCAGCAGCAGTTCGGCGAGCAGGGCGCTGCCATCAAGCAGAACGCCGCCGCCACCGAAGCGCTGCGCGGCCGGCTTGGCGACATCGACAAGTACAACCTCAAGAGCACCACCAACGTCTATTTCGACACCGGCAAGGCGGTGCTCTCGCCCGCGGCCAAGAACGAGCTTTGCCTTGCCGCGCAGCAGGCGGGCGCGAACGAGAATTCGCTGATGCTGGTGCTCGGCTACACTGACACGACCGGCTCGCAGGAGGTCAACCAGGCCCTCTCGGAAAAGCGTGCTGCCGCCGTGGTCAACCACTTGCAGCAGGTGTGCAAGTGGAAGCCCTACCGGATGCTGACGCCGACCGGCATGGCCACCGCCGATCCGGCCGCCGACAACAGCACCCCGGCAGGCCGCGCGCAGAACCGCCGCGTTTCGGTCAATGTGCTGGTGAGCAAGGCGCTAGACGGGCAGTAAGCCCGGCACAAACGGGTGACGAAGGAGGGCGGGCCGCGCGGCTCGCCCTTTTTCGTGTCCCCCCCTCAACCACCGGCGTGGTAGAAATCATAGACCTTGCGCGCCACCGTCGCGCTGACGCCGGGCGCGCGTTGCAGGTCTGCGAGCGCCGCCGCACGAACCTTGCTCGCCGTGCCGAAGTGCAGCAGCAGCGCGCGCTTGCGGGCCGGGCCGATGCCGGGGATTTCGTCCAGCGGTGAGGCGGTGATCGCCTTCGATCGCTTCGCCCGGTGCGCGCCGATGACATAGCGGTGCACTTCGTCGCGCAGGTTCTGCAAGTGGAACAGCAACGGCGAATTGACGGGAAGCATCTTCTCGCGCCCATCGGGAAAGTGGAACACCTCGCGGCCTTCTCTGCCGTGATGCGGCCCCTTGGCAATGCCGATCACCGCGACATCGTCGGCGATGCCGATCTCCTCAAGCACGCGCATGACGCTGGAAAGCTGCCCCTTGCCGCCGTCGATCAGGATCAGGTCGGGGAGCGTGGTTTCGTGCCCGCCGGGCTTGGCCTCGGGGTTCTCCTCGCCCTCGGCGAAGTTGCGGAACCGCCGTTGCATCACCTCGCGCATCATCGCGAAATCGTCGTTGGTCTGCGCCTCGCGGATGTTGAACTTGCGGTACTGCCCCTTCTCGAAGCCCTCTGGCCCGGCAACCACCATCGCGCCCACGGCCTTGGTGCCCTGGATATGGCTGTTGTCGTAGACCTCGATCCGCTGCGGGGGCGAATCGAGCTCCAGAAACTCCGCCAGTTCGCGGTTGAGTTTGGCCTTGGTGCCGGTTTCGGCCAGCCGCCGCTCGAGCGCCTCGACCGCGTTCCGCTGCGCCTGCGCCATCAGCTTGCGCCGGTCGCCGCGTTCGGGAACGGACAAGCGCACCTTGCGGCCCGCTAGCTCCGACAGCGCGGCCTCGATCAGCTCGCTTTCGGGCAATTCGCGGTCGACCAGAATGGTCGGCGGCGGCGGCACTTCCTCATAGAATTGCAGCATCACATCGGCGAGCACCTGCGCCTCGTCGACATCCGCCGTGTGGCGCGGGAACAGCGCGCGGTGGCCCCAGTTCTGCCCGCCGCGGATGAAGAAGGACTGGACGCTCATCTGCCCGTTCTTGGCGGCAAGCGCGAAGACGTCGGCATCGCCCAGCCCTTGCGCATTGATCGCTTGGCTTCCCTGAATGAAGGTCGCCGCCCGCAACCGGTCGCGCAACATCGCCGCCGTCTCGAAATCGAGGTTCGCCGCGGCCTCCGCCATCTGCCGCTCGAGATCGGCCTGCACCGCGCCCGACTTGCCCGAGAGGAAATCCTTCGCCTGCCGCACCAGCGCGTCATAGCCCGGCTCGTCGATCCGCCCCACACACGGCGCGGAGCAGCGCTTGATCTGGTAGAGCAGGCAGGGCCGGTCGCGGTTGTTGAAGAAGCTGTCGGTGCAACTCCGCAGCAGGAACAGCTTTTGCAGCGCATTCAACGTGGTGTTGACGCTGCCGGCGCTCGCAAACGGCCCGTAGTAATTGCCCTTCGCCCGCCGCGCGCCCCTGTGTTTCTGGATGCGCGGGTAGGCGTGATCGGCGCGCAGCAGGATGAAGGGGAAGCTCTTGTCGTCGCGCAGCAACACGTTGAAAGGCGGGCGGAAACGCTTGATCAGCTGCGCTTCGAGCAGCAACGCCTCGGCCTCGGAATTGGTGATGACGATTTCCATGCTGCGGGTCTGGCTGATCATCCGCAGGATGCGCCCCGATAGCCCGGCGATCTGAGTGTAGTTCGCCACCCGCGCCTTCAGGCTCCGCGCCTTGCCGACATACAGCACCTCGCCCCGGGCATCGAGCATCCGGTAGACGCCGGGGACGGGCTTGAGCACCTTCACCGTCTCGCGGATCGCCTGCACCCCGCCTTCCAGATCGGGCTGGGCGCTGGCGACGGTATAGGCGGCGCGCTCCTCGTTGAAGCGCTCCGCACCGCGGGGGTCGTGGGGGGTGCCGGCGGGGGTTTTGGCCATGCCTGCCCAATAGGGATGGAAGGGCGCGATTGGCAATTCCCGCGCGCCCCCCTATCGGCAGCTTCGTGGAAACGAGCGACGTCATCATCCTCGGCGCGGGAGCGGCCGGACTGTTCTGCGCCGGGCAGGCGGGCCAGCGCGGCCTCAGGGTCGCCGTGCTGGAGAAGGCCGAGGCGCCGGGCAAGAAGATCCTGATCTCGGGCGGCGGGCGGTGCAATTTCACCAATCTCGGCGCGGGGCCAGCGAACTATCTCAGCGTCAATCCCCATTTCGCCAAGAGCGCGCTGGCCCGCTACACCCCGGCCGACTTTCTGGCGCTGGTCGAAAGGCACGGCATCGCCTGGCACGAAAAGACCCTCGGCCAGCTGTTCTGCGACGGGTCGGCCAAGCAGATCGTGGCGATGCTGCTGGCGGAATGCCCCGCCGAAACCGTGACAATAAGCTGCCAAACCGCGCCACAGACTGTCGAACGCAGCACAGACGGTCGCTTCATCGTCACCGCCGAAGATGGCCGCCAGTGGCAAGCCCCCGCGCTGGTGATCGCCACCGGCGGGCCGTCCATCCCCAAGATGGGCGCGACCGATTTCGCCTATCGGCTGGCGCGGCAATTCGGCCTCAAGGTGGTCGAGCCCCGCCCCGCCCTTGTTCCCCTGACATTGGGCGGCGAAGAGACGCTGTTCCGCGAACTCTCCGGCGTTGCCGCCCCGGTGCTGGCCCGCGCAGGGACAGCCGAATTCGCCGAGGCCGCGCTGTTCACCCACAAGGGGCTCTCCGGCCCGGCCATATTGCAGGTTTCAAGCTACTGGCGGCATGGCGAGGCGGTGGGGATCACTTTCCTGCCCGATGCCGCGACCGACTGGCTGATCGAAGCCAAGCACAGCCGCCCTCGCACGCACCTTCGCACCCTGCTCAGGGAACGCTTGCCCGACCGCCTCGCCGATGCGCTGGCCGACCGGCTCGGGCTGGATCGCGAACTGGGCAACATCTCCGACAAGGACTTGCGCGCCGCCCAATCCAAACTCGCCGACTGGCGCTTCGCCCCCAATGGCACCGAGGGCTATGCCAAGGCCGAAGTCACCGCAGGCGGCATCGCCACCGCCGAGCTTTCCAGCCGCACGATGGAGGCCGCCAAGGTCCCCGGCCTCTATGCCATTGGCGAGGCGGTCGATGTGACCGGCTGGCTCGGCGGCTATAACTTCCAATGGGCCTGGGCCAGCGCCCATGCCTGCGCCGAAGCGCTGGCCGAGGCCCATTGGGCGTAAGGAAATTGCGCGAAACCTTCCCCCGCGGCAATTCCTGCCGTTCGCGTCAGGTTGCTTTGCCGTTCCATTACGCTTAGCCCTAGCACCAGAGCCCGAACACGGGCCGAAGCCGCCCCGCTGGAGGGGCGGTCAGCGGGAGAGAACCTTGCGTCAGTTGCAAGGCATGGATTCCTCGTTCGTCGCGCTGGAATCGCCGAATTCGCCGATGCATATCGGCTCTGTCCTGATCTACAATCCGGCGACCGCCCCGGGCGGGTTCGTGCGGTTCAAGGACATTCTCCAGTTCATCGGATCGCGGATGCAATTGTCGCGCACCATGCGCCAGCGGCTGGTGCGGGTGCCGTTCGATCTCGATTATCCCTACTGGGTCGAGGATCCGGACTTCGATCTCGAATATCACGTCCGCCATGTCGCCCTGCCCAAGCCGGGGGACTGGCGGCAGCTGTGCATTCAGGCGGCGCGCATCCATGCCCGCCCGCTTGATCTCAATCGCCCGCCGTGGGAGTTCACCGTGGTCGAGGGGCTGGACGCGGTTGAAGGCTATCCGCCCGGCTGCTTCGCCTTCGTCACCAAGGTCCACCACGCCGCAATCGACGGGATGAGCGGGATCGACCTGATGGAGGCGCTCCACACCCTCACCCCCGACGCGCCGCCGCCATCGAAGCCCGATACGTGGAAGCCGGAGAAGATCCCCGGCCCGGTGGAACTGCTCGGCAAGTCCTATTTCAACGCGCTGCTCAATCCGCTGAAGCAGGCGCAGGTCGCGGCCAAGGCGGTGCCGGGGGTGGCAGGCGTGATCCGCGGGCTGATTTCGAAGGACTTCAAGCTCAGCACCGATCTCGTGCCGCCGCGCACCCGCTTCAACCGCACGATCTCGCCGCACCGGGTGGTCGAGGGGCGCACCTTCGATCTCAAGGAATTCAAGGCGATCCGCGCGCTGCTGCCGGAGGCCAAGGTCAATGACGTCGCCATCGCGGTGATCGGCGGGGGTTTGCACAAATACCTCAGCGCCAAGGGCGATCTGCCCAAGGCGACCATGACCGCGATGGCCCCGATCTCGGTGCGCGCGTCGGACGAGAAGGGCGACATGGGCAATCAGGTCGCCGCGATGATCGCCCCGCTCGGCACGCATATCGCCGACCCGGCGGAGCGGCTGGCCTATGTCTATGGTCAGACCAACAATTCCAAGGCGATGACCAATGCCCTGGGCGCACGGCGGATGACCGAGGTGAGCAAGGTCAACCCCTTGTTCTACATGGCCCTGGGCGCGCAGCTGTTCAGCCGGGTGAGCCTCGCGCACCGGCTGGCGATGCCGTTCAACACGGTCGTCACCAACGTCCCCGGCCCGCCGGTGCACATCTATTCGAGCGGCGCACGGCTGGAGAGCATGGCGCTGTCGCTGATCTGCCTTACCGACGGGCTGGGCCTTGCCCATGTCGTCCAGTCCTATGTCGGGGAGGCCTATATCAGCTTCACCGCCTGCCGCGACATCATGCCTGACCCTGAATTCTATTCGCAGTGCCTGCAGGACAGCTTCGACGAGTTGCTCGCCGCCGCGCGGGTGCTGGAGGCCGCACCTGCTGCCACGACCAAGCCTGAACCCAAAGCCAAACCCAAACCCAAACCCAAAGCAACCAAGCCCGCCGCCACCAAGCGCCGCGCCTCGAAGGAGAATGCATGATGGCCAGCCTTGCGATGAACCCGGCGGACACCGCCCCCCGTAAGGCCGAGCCGCCGCACCGGCTGTGGACGCTGATCGAAGGGCGGGCGATGCTGGAGCTGGGCCTGCTCTACGCCTCGCGCCCGCTGATGGCCTCGCTGCCCAAGGGGGATGGCCATGCGGTGATGGTGCTGCCGGGCTTCATGGCCTCGAATTCCTCGACCGTGCCGATGCGCAATATCCTGAAGCGGCTGGGATATGATGCCCACGGCTGGGATTCGGGGCGCAATATCCGGGTCGACAATGCCCTGATCGGGCGGCTGGAGGCGCAGCTCACGCGGCTGTTCGAGACAAGCGGGCGCACAGTCTCGCTGGTCGGCTGGAGCCTCGGCGGGGTGCTGGCGCGCGAATTGGCCAAGCTCCATCCCGAAAAGGTGCGGCTGGTGATCAGCCTCGGCAGCCCGATTTCGGATGATCGCGGCCACACCAGCGCGGCGCGGCTGTTCGAACTGCTCAACGGCAAGGAGCCCGAGCCGATGAAGGGCGGGCGGTTCCGGGGGCTGGATGAAGCCCCGCCCGTGCCCACCACCTCGATCTTCACCAAGACCGACGGGGTGGTCCACTGGCGCGGCAGCGTGCAGCACCCGGACAAGGCGGCTGCCGAGCAGCCGACCGAGAACATCCAGGTTCACGCCAGCCATTGCGGGCTTGGCGTCAACCCCAGCGTGATGATCGCCATCGCCGACCGGCTGGCGCAGGCCGAGGGGCAATGGACGCCCTTCACGCCCGCGCTGATCCACCAGTGGATGTTCCCGCGCACCAGCATCAGCTGACGCGCGGGACGCTGCGGCCTCAGAACAGCTTTCTGAGGTCGATCCCGAGATAGAGCCCGAGCGGGTCGATCACGAAGGGCTGGTAGTTGACCGGCGTGTCCCCGTTGCTGTCGCGCACGCGGCGCTGCGCGTCGAACAGGTTGTCGGCGACAAGGCTCACGCGGAAGTCCTTGAAGACGCCCTCGTTCTTGCCCGTCACTTCGCCCATGTTGGCAAAGATGCGCAGGTTGAAGGTCACCAGGTCGTCGAAGAACAGGTCGGTCGAACCGGGCAGGCCCGATCCGTCGAGCCGGGTTTCGCCGGTGTAGATGCCCGAGAGGCGGAAGCCCACGCCCTTGCCGAACAGGCCCGCTTCGAGCCGGCTCGAATGGCGCGGCTGGCCGAAGGCGCCGGTCGCCTGCCCGTCAAGCTGATCGAGCGGGGCAATACCGGGCGCGATCAGGATCTCGTTGTCGAGTTCGATCGTGTGGGTCAGGTTGAAGAAATAGCGCCAGCCCTGCATCTGCCGCCCGCCTGCGAGCGGGTTGAAGGCCGGGCCGCCAGCGGGCGCGCCGCCAGCCGCAGCGGGCGGGCCGCCTGCGCCTTGCGGTGCCGCCGCGCAGAAGCGCTGCTGGAACTGCGCCAGCGCCTCGGGCGGGATCGTGCCGTCGGGCAGGCGCGAGCGGTCGAGCGCCATCTTGATGAAGGCGGGATCGACGCCGGGAAGCTCGGCCGAGACGTCCTCGCCCCGGTCGATCTTGGCGACCAGCGCGGCGATGGCAGCCGTGCCATCGGGGCCGCAGGCCCGCGCGCGGAAGCCAGCGAATGGCGGGGGCGTGCTGCCAGCGCTGGCCGGAGCATTGGGATCAGGGGTGATGGGCACAATCGTGACGCGCTGCGTGCCGGAATCGGTCGCACCGCCGGGCGCGCCGCCCATCATCGCCGGGTCGATGCTGCAAATCCGGGTGCGGAATTGCGCCAGCCGGGCCGGATCGATTGTGCCGTCTGCCCCGCGGATCCGCGAGAGCATCGGGGCGAGCCGCGCCGGGTCGATCCCCGGAAACTCGGCCGAGATATCCGCGCCGCTGTCGATCGCGGCGACGAGCTTTTCGAGGAAGGCCTGCCCGTCATCGGCGCACAGCCGCGCGCGGAAGGCCATGAACTGTTCGCGCTGCTCAGGCGTGGGTGCCGCGCCGCCGGGGCCAAACCGGCCCCCGCCCGCACCGGCTCCCGCGCCTGCGCCTGCGCCCGCAGGCGGAGCGCCGGTGGTCGGCGGTGCAGGCTGGGCCGCCGCCGCTGCCGGAGCGCCGCCGCCCCCACCGCCGCCGCCGCCAAAACGGCCACCACCCGGCCCGCCCTGCCCTTCAGCCGGTGCGCCGATGCTGCCATTGGTCGAGAAGGTGAACTGCAACCGGTCTGCCCTGGTCGAGGCAAAGCTCACCGAGCGCCGGTCGACCCGGATCACCCGGCCCGATGCGTCGCGCGTGATCCGGCCCGGGAAGGCCGCTTCAATATCCGCGGTGATCTGCGGAAAGGCGCTGACCACGTTGTCGGAGCGGTTGCGGATGTAATCCACCGCCAGGCGCGAGCCTTCCCAGAAGGGCAGCTCCCAGTTGGCCGAGAACTTCCAGTCGCGCTGGGTTTCGGCCGGCAGGTCAGGATTGCCGCCGGTCAGCACTTCGGCCAGCACCGTCTCGCCGCGCACGAAATCGAACACGGGGACGTTGAAATTGGTCACCTGCGGATTGCCGAGCGCCGAGATCGACGGCGCGGATTCGCGCCAGATATAGGTCGCCGAGAGGTCGAGCCCATCGACCGGCTTCCAGGTGATGCCGGCGTTCCAATCCCCCAGCGTGCCCGCATCGCTCAGGTCTTCGAACCCGGCCTGAAGGTTGAGCGTGAAGTCGCCGAGCGCATCGAGAAACTCGTCGCGCGTGCTGGTCAGCGGCACCACCAGGTTGGTGCCGGTCGAAATGCGCCGACGGGTCAGCGCCGCGCCCGTGGCAGAGCGCGTGTCGCTGCTTTCGATGCGCTTCCAGTCAAAGCCGAGATCGAAGGTCGCCAGCACCTCGCCTGCAGGCAGTTCGGCGAGCGGGCCTTCGAGGGTCGTCTGAGTCTCGGTCGAGATGATTTTGCTGCGCGCCACATCGAAACCGTTGGCGGTGTCAGTCGGCAGCGGGCCATTAAGCGCGAGCGTGCCCGCCGCCGCCGCATCGCGGAACACCTGCAGCTGCGTGGACGAAAGCCGCCGGTCGATTTCGGTCTCGCTCTCGCTGTAGGAACCGTCGAAGGTGGTGGTGAGGCGGAAGGCATTGATCGGCTGATTGATCGATCCTGCCGCCGAGACCGTGTCGCTCGACGTGCGCCGGGCGAGCGGGGTGTCCGCCCCGAAGGTGCGCAGCGCGCTCGCGCCGCCGGGCGAAGTCAGCGTGACAGTATTGAGACCGTCGAGGCTGCGGCTTTCATTGCGGGCATAGTTGAGGTTGGCCGACAACGAGGTGCCGCTGTCGATGATCGCCTTGGCCCAGGAGACATTGGCGTCGAGCCCGAAGCTGTCGGCCAGCAGGCTGCGGAAATCGGCCTGATCGGGATCGCCTGCCACCAGCGACTGCGAACCATCCGTCTGCGGAATGTCGCGCTCGGCCTCGGTCAGCAGGGTCGTGTCCTCGATCTGCACGCTGGCGTTGATGCGCCCGCCATTGGCAATCTTGAGGACGCCGAGCCGCTCTTCGTTGCGGCTGTATCCCCCGCGAGAGGGTGCCTCGAATTCGAGGTCGGCCTGGCGGTTCGAATAATTGTCCTTGAGGATCAGGTTGATCACCCGGCGATCGGGCGGAAAGCCGAAACGCTGGGCGACTTCCTCGGGGAACACCTCGACCCGCGCGAGGGCTTCGGGCGGATAGTTGGCGAATTCGCGGAAATTGCCGATGCGGATGCCGTTCACCAGAATCACCGGCCCGCCGCCGCCACGCCCGCGTGCCGAGCCGGTGCGCGCGCTGATCTGCGCGATGAGATCGGTGATCGAGGTCACGCCCTCGGCCGCGATCGCTTCTTCATTGAGTTCGAGCAGCGGCGCCTGATCGACAAACAGCTGCCCGCGCAGCCGCCCCGACCGGACGATGATTTCGCCGCCAGTTGCCGTCGAGGTGTCGCTTGCGGAATCGGGTTCTTCTTCCTCCGGCTGCGCAGCAGGTTCAGGCTGCGGCTGAGCGATGGCCGTGGTCGCAGCGGCAATCGGCAGGGCCAGCCCCAGCGCGACAGCGCAGGTGCCAGCGCGCAACGCCGCGCGGGAAAGCGGGGAGAGGTTCATTGTGTCCCTTCGAATCAGTCTGGCGGCGACAGCCTGTGGCTGCCGGCCCGCGCATAATCATGTCTGCAAAGAATTGCGAATAAATCGCATTCTCAGCATTTTTTCTTGTCTTCCGGCCACTAACGCACGAGCCTTCCCTTTTGGTTCCCGCATCGCTAAAGCGCGGCCAGCAATCGACGGGCGTATTGTGCGCCGCAACCGACTTGAAGGAATTACATGGCCAAGGAAGAACTCCTCGAAATGCGCGGGCGCGTGGTTGAGTTGCTGCCCAATGCGATGTTCCGGGTGGAGCTTGAAAACGGCCATGAAGTGCTCGGCCACACGGCGGGCAAGATGCGCAAGAACCGCATTCGTGTGCTGGTCGGCGATGAAGTGCTGTGCGAACTCACGCCCTACGATCTCACCAAGGCGCGCATCACCTACCGCTTCATGCCGGGTCGCGGCGGCCCCGGCCCGCAGTAATTGTCTGCGGCCCAGATGGGCGCAGCGCACCTGACACTGGCATCGGCATCACCCCGGCGGCGCGAGCTGCTGGGGCGGCTCGGCCTTGCGCCCGATGCGGTGGTGCCGGCCGATATCGATGAGACGCCGCTCAAAAGCGAACTCCCCCGCGCCTATGCCCTGCGCATGGGGCGCGAGAAGGCGTTGGCGGTGGACGCCCCCGGCTTCTTGCTGGCGGGCGACACCGTGGTGGCGGTGGGACGGCGCATCCTGCCCAAGACCGAAACCGAAGCAGAAGCCCGCGCCTGTCTCGAATTGATGAGCGGACGGCGGCATCAGGTGCTCTCCAGCATCGTCCTGCGCGCGCCCGACGGCACCTTGCGCGAACGGCTGGATGAGACGGTAGTGTGCTTCAAGCGCCTCTCGTCCGAGGAGATCGCGGCCTACCTCGCAGGCGGCGAATGGCGCGGCAAGGCGGGCGGCTATGCCATCCAGGGCGCCGCAGAAGGCCTGATCGCATGGATAAGGGGCAGCCATTCGGGCGTGATGGGCCTGCCGCTCTATCACACGCGCGCGCTTCTCAAGGCGGCGGGTTTCCCCATTGGCTGAGTGGCTGATCGAGCAGGGGATCGCGGAAACCCGCGCCTTGCTGATCGAGGGCGAGTGGGTGCTGGCCGCCAAGGTCATGTGGCCGGGTGAGATTGCCGCAGGCACGCGCGCAACCGGCAGGCTCACCGCCAAGCTCAAGGGCACCCGCCGCGGGGTCGCGCTGCTGGAGGGCGGCACCGAGGCGCTGGTCGATCACCTGCCGCCGCAAGTGACCGAGGGCCAGAGCCTCGACCTCGTCATCACCCGCGCGGCGATTGCCGAGCGCGGGCGATTGAAGCGCGCGCAGGCGCGGGTTGCCGGTGCTGACACCGCGCCGCCTGCCGCCGCGCTGCCCGAAGGCCGCATCGTCCGGCGCTTCCCCGCAGGCTTGTGGGAAGAGGTGTGGCACGCGGCGTCCTCAGCAAGTCTCGACTTTTCCGGCGGGGAGATTCTCGTCAGCGTCACCCCCGCGATGACGGTGATCGACATCGACGGGGTCGGCGCGCCGCGCGACGTGGCGCTCGCTGCCGTCCCCGCGATTGCGCAGGCGCTGGCGTGGTTCGACCTTGGCGGCAATATCGGGATCGACTTCCCGACGCTCCCGACCAAGGAGGATCGCCGCGCGGTCGATGCGGCACTGGACGCCGCGCTGGCGGATTGGCCGCATGAACGCACCGCGATCAACGGTTTCGGCTTCGTGCAACTGGTCGCGCGGCTGACCGGCCCCTCGCTGCGGCACCGATTCGCCACCGCAAGGCTTGGCATGGCCGCGCGCATGGCGATGCGGCGCGCCGAACTGGCAGCGGATGACGGCATCGGCCGCGTGCTTGAACTGCGCGCTCACCCCGCGCTCAAGGCCAAGCTGAAACAGCCCTGGCTTGACGAACTGGCACGCCGAACGGGGCGCGAGGTGCGGATTGCCGCCGATCCCGGTCTTGCCATCGAAGCCGCCAATGCCCAGCTTCTGGACACATGACCCTCGCCTCCAAACCCTGCCCGATCTGTCGCAAGCCGCGCCACCCGGACCACCATCCGTTCTGCTCGGCGCGCTGCCGCGACCGCGATCTGGCGCGCTGGTTCTCCGATTCCTACGCCGTCCCCGGCCCGCCCGCCGACCCGGAGGAACTCGCACAGGACAGCTGGCGCGAGCAGGATTGAGACTGCGCGCAATAATCCTGCCGGGCTGCGACAAATCCCCTTGCCAACCCCCGCCGCCTTCGCCATAGGGCCGCTCTCATTTGCTCGCCGGGCCGCTTGGCCCGTCGCTCGCAGCGAATGCCCGAGTAGCTCAGGGGTAGAGCAGCGGATTGAAAATCCGCGTGTCGGTGGTTCAAATCCGCCCTCGGGCACCATTCGCTGAAAGGGCCAAACGCCCAAGGGGAAAGTGCCGATGTCCCGCCGCACCAAGCTTTACGAAGGCAAGGCCAAGATCCTTTACGAAGGGCCGGAGCCCGGCACGCTGATCCAGTATTTCAAGGATGATGCGACCGCCTTCAACGCCGAGAAGAAGGGCACGATCAACGGCAAGGGCGTGATCAACAATCGCATCAGCGAGCATGTCTTCACCCGCCTCGCCCACATCGGCATTCCGACCCACTTCATCCGCCGCCTCAATATGCGCGAGCAGCTGATCCGGCAGGTCGACATCATCCCTCTGGAAGTGGTGGTGCGCAATGTCGCGGCAGGGTCGATCTCCAAGCGCCTCGGCATCCCCGAAGGCGAGCCGCTTCCGCACACCCTGATCGAATATTACTTCAAGGACGATGCGCTCGGCGATCCGCTGGTTGCTGAAGAACACATTGCCTGTTTCAACTGGGCATCGAACGAGGAGATGCACGACATCTCCTCGATGGCGATCCGCATCAATGACTTCATGTGCGGGATGTTCGCCGCGATCGACATTCGTCTGGTCGACTTCAAGCTCGAATTCGGCCGGCTTTACGACGGCGATTACAGCCGCGTGATCCTCGCCGACGAGATCAGCCCCGATGGCTGCCGCCTGTGGGACATGGCAACCGGCGAGAAGCTCGACAAGGACCGGTTCCGCCGCGATCTGGGCGGCGAGGAAGAGGCTTACCGCGAAGTCGCCCGCCGCCTCGGCCTGCTGAACGGCGATGACACCGGCCCAGGCGAAGTGTTCGACCTGTCCCACGCGCGCTCGCGTCTGCGCGGGCCGCCGCCGCTCAAGAAGTAGGCCGCTCAAGAAATAGGCTGACAGGCCGGTTTTGCGCGCTAGTCTCTCAGGTGTCGCCAATGACCCGAGAGAGACGCCTGATTTCCATGCGGAATTTCCCCCTTGCCGCCGGCCTGCTGCTGGCGCTGTCACCGCTTGCCTTCAGCACCGCGCTTGCCGCGCAGGATGCCCCCGCCGCCGAAGCGCCCGCCACCACCACGACCACCACCCCCGCACCGGTCTGGGCCTTCGAGACGAGCGATGTGCCGGTCGATCCGGGATACACCTTCGGGCAGCTTCCGAACGGGATGCGCTATGTCATCCGCCAGAATGCCACCCCGGCGGGCACTGCGCTGGTGCGGATGCGGATCGATTCGGGCGCGCTGGAGGAAACCGAGACCGAACGCGGCCTCTCCCACTATCTCGAACACATGGCCTTCAACGGATCGAAGGGCATCCCCGAGGGCGAAATGGTCAAGCTGCTCGAACGCGAGGGGCTGGCCTTCGGCGCCGACACCAATGCTTCGACCGGGTTCGAGGCGATCACCTATATGCTCAACCTGCCCCGCAATGACGAGGCACTGCTGGGCACCGCGCTGATGCTGATGCGCGAGACCGCGAGCGAGCTTACCATCACGCAAGGTGCGGTCGATCGCGAGCGCGGCGTGATCCTGGCAGAGCGGCGCGACCGGGCGGGCTTTCAGCAGCGCAATTTCGAGGACAATGTCGAATTCCTCGCCCCCGACGCGCGCTATGGCGACCGCATCCCGATCGGCACGCTGGAGGTGCTGGAGAAGGCCACGGCAGAGCAGATCCGGGCGCTCTACCGCCGCACTTACACCCCCGCCAACACGGTGCTGGTGGTGGTCGGCGACTATCCGGTCGACGTGGTCGAGGCCGCCATCAAGGCGCGCTTTGCCGACTGGGCACCGGCCCCTGCCCCCGCCGAGCCCGAGGTCGGCCCGATCGATGTGACCGCCAAAGGCAAGACCGACATTCACCTCGATCCGGCACTTGCCGAAAGCGCATCGATCAGCCGCCTTGCGCCGTGGCGCGACGAGCCCGACACCATCGCCAATCGCCGCACCGATCTGCTGCGCAGCGTCGGCTATGGCATCATCAACCGGCGCCTTGCGCGCCTTGCCCTTGCAGGCGACGCGCCGTTTCGCGCCGCGAGCTACGGCACCGGCGACATCTTCGAGGAAGCGCGCATCACCAGCCTCGGCATCAGCAGCGCAGATGGCGAGTGGAAAAAGGGGATGCTGGCCGCCGTGCGCGAGGTCAATCAGGCGCTGACCTACGGCTTCACCCAGGCCGAGGTCGACGAACAACTCGCCAATATCCGCACATCGCTGGAGAACGCGGTGAAGTCGGCCGACACGCGCAGCAATGCCGTTTTCGTCGGCGGCGCGCTCGGGCTGGCAAGCGACGAGCGGGTGCCGACCACGCCCCAATGGCAGCTCGCAGAATTCGAGCGCCTCGCGCCGGAACTGACCCCGCAAGCGCTTTGGCAGGCCGTGAAAGCCGACGCTGCGCCACTTGAGGAGCCGCTGATCCGGTTCGAGGGTCGCTCTGCACCCGATGGCGGCGAGGCGGCCCTGCGCGCGGCCTTCGACGAAGGCATGGCGCTCGCCATCGCCGCGCCCGCTGACACCGGTCCGCTGGTGTTCGGCTACAGCGATTTCGGCACGCCCGGAACGATCGTGTCCGATACGCTCGAGGAACGCCTCGGCATCCGCCGCATCGTGTTTGCCAATGGCGTGCGGCTCAACCTCAAGCGCACCGATGTGCGCAAGGATCGGATTGCCTTTTCGCTCGCGCTCGACGGCGGCAACCTGCTGAACACCAAGGAAGCGCCGCTGGCGACCTATCTGGCGGGATCGCTGGAAGGCGGCGGGCTTGGCAAGCACAGCCGTGACGAGCTGGCGACGATGCTGGCAGGGCGCAGCGTCGGTTTCAGCTTCGGGCGCGATACCGACGCCTTCACCGCCTCGGCCATCACCACCCCGCGCGATCTGCTGTTGCAGATGCAGGTCATCGCCGCGCTGATCACCGATCCCGGCTACCGGCCCGAGGCGGTCGAGCGGTTCCGCAAGGGGATCGACAACTTCTTCAACACCCTCACCTCCACCCCTGCCCGCGCGCTGGCGGCGGCGCAGGGCGGGGTCATCCACGATGGCGACCCGCGTTTTGCCCTGCGTCCCAAGGAGGAGTTCTTCGCGCTCGATTTCAACCAGCTCAAGGGCGTGATCGGTGACCGCCTGCAATCGGGCGCGATCGAGATCGGGCTGGCGGGTGATCTCGACGAGGGCGAAGCGATCGCGGCGGTCGCATCGACCTTCGGCGCGCTGCCCCCGCGCGAGGCGGAGTTCCAGCCTCGCCCCGAAGCGCGGATCGTCAGCTTCACCAAGACCCGCGGGCAGAAAATGCTGACCCATCAGGGCGAGGCCGATCAGGCGCTGCTCAATTGGGTCTGGCCGACCACGGACGACAGCGATCAGGCGGAAGCCCTGCGGCTCAACCTGCTCGCCCGGATCGTGCGACTGGAATTGACCGACCGCTTGCGCGAGCAGTTGGGGCAGGCCTATTCGCCCTCGGCGGGCTCTGACACCAGCGAGCATTATCCCGGCTTCGGCACCTTCACGATCAGCACCTCGGTCGCGGTCGATCAGGTCGAACCGAGCCGCGCCGCGCTTGCGCAACTGATCGCCGACCTGCGTGCCGGGCCGCTCGATCCCGATATCATCGAACGGGCGCGCAAGCCCTATTTCGAAAGCTATAACAATTACCTGAAGGATCTGGGCGGGTGGATCACCCTCGCCTCGCGCGCGCAGAGCGAGCCGGAGAATATCGCCGAATATTTCGACGCGCCCGGCATCATGGCCGCGATCACGCCTGAGGATATTCACCGGATGGCGCTGAAATATCTGGTGCCCGATGGCGCGGTCGAATTCACCGTGCTGCCCGAAGGCGCCGCTGGCGCCGCGCCTGCAGCGGAGAAATGAAAAAGCCGGCAGGTCGCCCCCTGCCGGCTTTCCCCGTCTGGTGTTCCGCCCCGGATCGGGGCGGCCCTCCCTTTAGGTCTTAGTACTTCACGCTCACCATCGCGCCGATGATGCGCGGATCGTTCACGAAAGCGGTGTTGTTGTTGAAGTCGATCACGCCGAGCACGTTGTCCTCGTCGGTGATGTTGCGCGCAAAGGCGGCAACTTCCCACTGGCCGTTATCGCCCGCATAGCCGATCTTCAGACCGCCCTCGATCCGGCTGCCGGCGTTGAATTCGCGGCTTTCGTAGAGGAGGAAGTTGGTCTCGCCGAGATAGACCCAGTCGGTGAAGATGAAGAACTCACCCGAATTGCCCACCGGGATGCTATAACGCGCGGTGAAATCGCCGCTCCATTCGGGTGCGTTGGGGAAGGGATTGTTGTTCACCAGCGCGCGGGTCGCTCCGCCCAAGGTCACGGTGCGGTCGGTCACAGTGCACTGGAAGCAGGTGCCCACCGCAAGGGTCGAATCCTTGATCGCGGTGTTGTTGTAGGCGACCCCAAGCGTCACCAGAAACTCGGGCGAGATCTGGAACGCGCCGTCCATTTCCACGCCCCACGCTTCGCCCTTGTTGGCGTTGATCAGCTGCACGAGATTGCCCGCGCCGCCCACAGCCGTGAACTGCGGATCATCGACGGTGTAGTAATAGGCCGCGCCATTCAACCGCACGCGGCGGTCAGCCAGCTCGCTCTTGAAGCCGACTTCGTAGGAGGTGATGTTCTCCGACTGGGCGACCGAAGGCGCGCTGAAGAAGGCGACGTCGCGGCCCTGGATGGTCGGGCCGCGGAACGAATTGGCGACCTTGGCATAGACGCTGGCGTTGTCGGTGACGTCGCCGAACAGGCTGATGTCCCAGTCGATGTTTTCATCGCCCACGCTGCGCGGCTGCGGCGCAGCGCCCGAGAGGACAACGAAGTCCTTTTCGTCATCGGTGTAGCGCAGGCCGCCGGTGACGCGCAGCTTTTCGGTCAGCTGGTACGACACCTGCCCGAACAGCGCCCAAGCCTCGTTGGTGTGATTGACGGTGACCGGCGGCGGGAAGGTGAAGCCGACCGTCGAGACGTCGAAATCGCTGTCGAAATAGAAGCCGCCAACCTGCCAGCTGAGCGGGCCGTCGCCGTTGGAGGCGAGGCGCACTTCCTGCGTGGTCTGCTTGAGGTCGATCGAATCCTGCGTGTCCGAGGGGAACGGGATCAGGCCCGGCCCGCCGCCGCCCGGCAGGAACACCGCGCCAAAGCCGCCGTCGATGTCGCCGCGGCTGGAGCCTTCGGAGGTCCAGTGGCTGGTGATCGAGGTCAGGGTCGCGCCGTCGAATTCGTAGGACGCGGTCAGCGTCGCGCCGAACTGCTGGTAGTTCGCCTTGTTCCCGCCCCCGGCATCATAGAACACCGTGTCGCGATCATAATTGGCGTTGAGGTTGTTGTTGCCCGGCCCGAGGATGTTGGCGCGGAAGAAGGTCGAGGAACCGGCAAGGTCGCGGAAATTGACCGCGGCAAGGATGCTCGCCCGCTCAGTGGGGGTGAACAGCAACTGGCCGCGCACCGCGACGTCTTCATAGCCGCCGAGCGAATTTTCATCGCCGGTGAAGCCGTTGCTGATCCAGTCGCCGCGGCTCTGGAGCTGGGCCGAAACGCGGAAAGCGAGCACATCGGGCACGATCGAGCCGCCTACCGCGCCGCTCAGGGCGAAGGTATCAAGGCTGCCGAACGACAGGGCGGCATTGACGCTGGTGTCGTGGCTGGGCTTGACCGAGTCGATCTTGACGATCCCTGCCGGGGTGTTGCGCCCGAACAGCGTGCCCTGCGGCCCGCGCAGCACTTCGACGCGTTCGACATCGAAGATCGGGAAGCTCTTGAGGGTGACGTTTTCCATCACGACATCGTCGAGCAGCACCGAGACCGGCTGCGATGCGGCGAGATCGAAATCGGTGTTGCCGAGGCCGCGGATGTAGAAGCGCGGGGCGACGCGGCCGTTCGAGCTTTCGACGTTAAGGCCCGGCGCGGTGCCGGCCAGCGCGGTGATATCGGCCGTGGCGCTGAAGATCGCGGTGACGCGCTCGGCATCGAGGATGTCAGCCGAGACGGGCACATCCTGCAGGTTTTCCTCGCGCCGGTTGGCGGTCACGATGATGGTGGCAAGCTGTCCGTCAGCCTCGGTCGCGGCAGCCTCATCCTGCGCGGCGGCAGGTGCGGCAAGGCCGAAGGCGGCAGCGGCGAGCACGGTCGAACCGGCCCATACGGCACGAATGGCAGAAAAGCGGTGTGTCATCGAACAACCCCCTGGTTTGGACGAATGGAGAGTGGGTGGAGCGCGCGGTGACATTTTTGCGCGATTCGCGCGAGGCGACAGACCCATGTTGTTGCGTGGATGTCGCCACTGGACGGCGTTCTTGTGGCAGTTGTTGCAACAAGGTTACATTCGTGCAGGTCTCGCGACAGGAATGTGACACCATCGCGAACCAAGACCGCTACCCCTGCCGGTGCACAAGCCCCATCACCGCGATTGCGCCTGCCCGCCGGGACGCTATAGCGCTCCGCCAACAGGCCCGACCAATTTGGAGCATCCAGCCATGCAAGTGCGCGTCCTTGTCCGACTGAAGCCCGGCGTGCTCGACCCGCAGGGCCGCGCGGTTCACCATGCGCTCGAGGGGCTGGGCTTTGAAGGGGTCGAGGATGTCCGCATCGGCCGGTTGATCGAACTCGATCTGGCCGATGGCACCGATCACGACACGATCAAGGCGATGTGCGAAAAGCTGCTCGCCAACACCGTGATCGAAAGCTTCACCATTGAGGGTGCAGACTGATGGCGTTCCGGGCGGCGGTCATCACCTTCCCGGGATCGAACTGCGACCGGGACATGACAGCGGCGCTGGAGGCAGTGTCCGGCACGCCTGCGATCCGGGTCTGGCACGGCGATGCCGACCTGCCCGATGGGCTTGACCTGATCGCATTGCCCGGCGGCTTTTCCTATGGCGACTATCTGCGTTCCGGCGCGATGGCGGCGACCAGCCCGATCATGCGCGCGGTTGTCGCGGCAGCCGAGCGCGGCGTCCCGGTGCTGGGCGTGTGCAACGGCTTTCAGGTGCTGACCGAAGCCCGCCTCCTGCCCGGCGCGCTGCTGCGCAATGCCGGCCAGCGCTTTGTGTGCCGCACGGTCGGCCTGACGGTTGAGGGCACCGCTTCGCCCTTCATGGCGGGCTACCAGCCGGGCGAGACAATCCGCATTCCGGTGGCGCATCATGATGGCAACTATTTTGCCGATGCCGAAACGCTCGACCGGATCGAGGGCGAAGGCCGGATCGCCTTCCGCTATGCCGAGCCTGTCAACGGATCAGCGCGCGACATTGCCGGGGTGCTCTCCGCCAATGGCCGGGTGCTGGGCATGATGCCGCACCCCGAAAGGGCGATCGAACCGGCGGCTCATCCTTCGCTTGGTGGTGCGGACGGGCGGCGGCTGTTCGAGAGCATCCTCGCCGCGCTTTCGGCCGCAGCCTAGGCGCGGCGTTCGCGGAGCTGCCGGAACAGCCCGCTGGCGTCGGCGGAGGTCATCGGCCGGCCGAAATAGAAGCCCTGGATCTTGTCGCAGCCGAGGTTGCGGATCAGCTCGGCTTCCTCGCCGGTTTCCACCCCTTCGGCGGTCGTGGTCATGTTGAGGCTCTTGGCCATCGCCACCACCGCGTTGATGATTGCGAGGCTCTCCGCGCTCCCCTGCGCTGCCCCTTGCACGAAGGTGCGATCGACCTTGATGGTCGAGAATCTGAGCTTCCTCAGATAGCCCAGCGAGGAATAGCCCGTCCCGAAGTCGTCGAGCGCCACCGAGCAGCCCAGCGCCATCACCTGCTCGAGCGCATTGCGCGCCACACTGGCATCGCGCAGGAAGATGCTCTCGGTCACTTCGATTTCGAGCCGCTCGGGCTTCAGACCGGTCACGGCCAGCGCCTCGACCACCTCGGCATGGAAATCGGGTTCGAGCAGCTGCTCGGGCGAGACGTTGACGTTGACCTTGACGTCCTCGGGCCAGTTGCGCGCTTCCTCGCAGGCCTTGCGCATGACCCATTTGCCGATCGGCACAATCAGGCGGGTGTCTTCGGCAAGCGGGATGAACTTGCCGGGGCTGACGAAGCCGTGCTCGGTGCTGTTCCAGCGCACCAGCGCCTCGAAGCTGACCACCTTCTCGCTCCGCGCATCGACCACGGGCTGATAGTGCAGCACCATCTCGTCGCGCCCCAGTGCCTTGCGCAAGGCGACTTCGAGCTGGCGGCGCTCCTCGGCCGACGCGTGGAGTTCCGGCTCGAACCGGCAATGTTCGCCGCCGCCGCTGTCCTTGGCGCGGTAGAGCGCGAGGTCGGCGTTGCGCATCATTTCCTCAACGCTCGCCCCGTCACGCGGGCCTTCCGCCGAACCGACGCTGGCGCCGACATAGAGCGTGTGGTGATCGACCTGATAGGGCTCCGACAAGCGTTCAATCACGCGGGTAGCAAGGCTGCCGATCACGCCGGGCGTGCTCGCGTCACGGATCACGATGGCAAACTCATCGCCGCCCAGACGCCCGCACAGCTGGTTTTCACCCATGAGCGATTGCAGCCGCGCCGAAACCTGCGCCAGCAGCTTGTCACCGGTCATGTGGCCCAGCGAATCATTGATCGACTTGAAGCGGTCGAGGTCCACCATCAGCAGCGCGCAGCGCGTGCGCCACTGCACCGCATAGCGCAGCGCCTCGCCCAAAGCTTCGGTCAGCTGCAAGCGATTGGGCAGCTGGGTCAGCGTGTCGTAACGCGCCAGATAGGCGATCTTTTCCGAGGATTTGCGTTGCTCGGTGACATCCGATCCGACCCCGCGGAATCCGGTGAAGCGGCCCTGCTCGTCACGCATCGGGGTGCCCGACAGCTCCCACCAGCGCTCCTCGCCCAGGATCGAGACCTGCACCAGCATATTCGAGAAGTTCTCGCGGTTCTTCAGCCGCTCGGCGAGATCGTGAAGGCTGGGCGGGAATTGCCCGCTTGCCCAGCTTTGCCCTGCAATCATCTCAAGCAGGGGCTTGCCTTCGACGTCACTCTGCGCACGTCCGAGCGCAAAGGCAAAGCGCGGGGAGACAGAGCGAAGCCGCCGCGCAGGATCGACCTCCCACAGCCAGTCGGCCTCGTTCTCCTCGAACTCGCGCAGCAGCAACGAGACCACCGCTTCCTTCTCGGTCACCGCCGCCTCGGCCAGACGCGCCTTGAGGAAGATCGAGCGCACCTGGATCGTGGCGACCAGGCTCGAGATCGTGAACAGGATCGCCGCGCCCATCGCGTGCCATTCCCCCGCCACGGCAAGGCTAAGCGCCGCGCCCAGCCCCATGATGCCGATATAGAGGATCACGCTCAGCGGCGAGGTCGAGAACACGAAGGTCGACGAGACCATCAGCACCAGCACGATCAGCACCAGCATCGTCGCCTGAGCACCGCCAGCGAGCCAGGGAAAGGCGAGCAGCGCCCCCACCCAGCACAGCGCCCCGGCGATGGCATTGAGGTTCTGTCGCCGCTCCAGCTGGGCCGCGCCGGTGCGTGCCACAGGATCGACCAGCAAAAGGTCGGTCTGGCGCGACTTGTAGAGAATGAAGGCCTGAAGCGCGGCCCAGGGGCCAACGATCAGCAGCCCGATCAGCGGCGCAAATGCCGATGCGACAAAGGCGATGATCAGCGCATTGGCGAGCATCCGGTTGCGGCTGGCCTGCGCCAGTTCAGCAAATTCGTCACCCCGCAGCCGCGTCGGATCGAACGCCGGATTGCGCGACAGACCGAGCACGTCGGCAATCGGCAAATCGGCTGGAAGCGCCGGTGCAGGAGAGGCGGATTGGTGAACCACGGCGCACAGCTTAACGCCGAATGGTTAGGGCGCGGTAAAGCACGAGCGGGAATCTGGCGGCGCGCCCAAGGCAGCGCCGCCGTTCCCGCGCGCGGCTATTCTACGGTCACCGACTTGGCGAGATTGCGCGGCTGATCGACGTCCGTCCCCTTCACCACGGCGACATGATAGGCGAGCAACTGCACCGGCACGGCATAGACCAGCGGCACGATCAGCGGGTGGACGACCGGCATCTCGATGGTAGCGACGCAGCCCTCGCCCGCCTCGGCGATCCCTTCGGCATCGGAAATCAGCACCACCTGCCCCCCGCGCGCGCGCACTTCCTCCATGTTGGAGACGGTCTTTTCGAACAGCGGGCCCGATGGCGCGATCACCACGACCGGCACGGCATCGTCGATCAGCGCGATGGGGCCGTGCTTCATCTCGCCAGCGGCATAGCCCTCTGCATGAATGTAGCTGATCTCCTTCAGCTTCAGCGCCCCCTCCAGTGCCAGCGGATAATCCTGCCCGCGCCCGAGATAGAGGACATCGCGCGCCGGCGCGATCAGATGCGCCATCGCGGCAATGTCATCATCATGCGCGAGCGCGGCATTGAGCGCCGCCGGGGCTTCGAGCAGATGGCGAACGATCTCGGCCTCTTCCTCGCGCGTGAGGCGTCCCTTTTTCACCGCCATGTGGGCAGCCAGCGCCGCGAGCACGGCGAGCTGGCAGGTGAAGGCCTTGGTCGAGGCGACGCCGATTTCCGGCCCGGCATGGGTCGGCAGCAGCAAGTCCGCCTCGCGCGCCATGGTGCTGGTCGGCACGTTGACGACGACACCGATGGTCTGGCCGTTGGCCTTGCAATGCCTCAACGCCGCCAGCGTGTCTGCCGTCTCACCGCTTTGCGAGATGAACAGCGCAAGGCCGCCCTCCTCCAGCACCGGATTGCGATACCGGAACTCGGAGGCGACATCGATGTCGACCGGCACGCGGGCGAATTGCTCGAACCAGTATTTCGCGACCATGCCGGCATAGAAGCTGGTGCCGCACGCGACGATGGTGAGGCGGCGGATGGCCGAGAGGTCGAAATCGATCTGCGGCAGCGCCACGGAATTGTCCGAACGGCGCAGATAGGACGCGAGCGTCTGCGCCACCACGGTGGGCTGCTCGTAGATCTCCTTCTGCATGAAATGGCGGTAATTGCCCTTCTCCACCGCCGCCGCTGAAGCGCCCGAGGCGCGGATCTCGCGCGTGACAGGGTTGCCGTCGGCATCATAGACCTGCGCCGAATCGCGGCGCACCACCACCCAGTCGCCCTCTTCAAGATAGGCAACGCGCTGCGTCAGGGGAGCGAGCGCCAGCGCGTCGGAGCCGAGATACATTTCCGGCTCGTCGCCCTCAGGCCCGTAGCCCAGCACCAGCGGCGAGCCGAGGCGCGCGCCGATCAGCAGATCGGGATGTTGGCGGAACGCGATCGCCAGCGCAAAGGCACCGCGCAGGCGCGGCAGCACGTTGCGCACCGCCGAGACCGGATCTGCCCCCGCCTCGACTTCGGCGGAAATGAGGTGCGCGACCACTTCGCTGTCGGTCTCGCTCTCGAACACCCGGCCCTTGGCCGCCAGTTCGCTGCGCAAGTCCTTGAAGTTCTCGATGATGCCATTGTGGACGATGGCCACTTCGGCGGTCGCATGGGGGTGGGCATTGGCTGCGGTCGGCGCGCCGTGGGTTGCCCAGCGGGTATGCGCAATCCCGACATCGCCGGGCGCCGGATCGCCCGCCAGCACATTCACCAGATTGGCGAGCCGGCCTTCCGCTCGCCGCCGCACCAGCGCCCCGCCATGCAAGGTGCAGATCCCGGCACTGTCATAGCCGCGATATTCCATACGCTTGAGGCCGTCCACGAGGCGGTCGGCGACATTGCCCTGCCCCACGATCCCGATAATGCCGCACATCGTCCGGTATAATCCTTCGTTGTTGTTTATGCCGCTCTAACCGTGCGCCGGTTAACGGCAACCCCTCCGATCATGCAGCCTCTCCATCTTTGGCCCGTGCTTGGTGCCGGGCTTAGGAAAAAAACAACCTTTCCTTCCTATTCACCATTCTTCGAGACGCACCCTTCGCTTGTCTCAGGCGAGGTGCGCAAGGTTTTATGTGAGAGCCTCGGGGGCTGGGAATGAGCGCATTCGGCAAAAAGGGCAATGCAGGCGGGATGAAGCCGGGCGCACGGCCTGCTTTCGGTGTCGCACGCCCGATGAAGGGCGCAGGTGCAGGCCCGCGCGGGGGTGAGCAGTTCCCGCCGATCCCCGGAGAAGCCGCCCCGCCGCGCCCCGCGCCCGCGCCGACACCCTCGCTCGCCAAGCCTGCGACCACCTCTGAGGCGATCGACCGCCTCAATGAACGCATGGCGGCGGTCAACGAATCCAATTCCGAAGTCGGCGGCTTTGAAGCCAGCGTTCACAAGATCAAGGAACAGGTGCTCCCGCGCCTGCTCGAACGTGTCGACCCGGAAGCCGCCGCAACGCTCTCCAAGGAAGAGCTGTCGGAAGAGTTCCGCCCGATCATCATGGAAGTGCTGGCCGAGCTCAAGGTCACGCTCAACCGGCGCGAGCAGTTCGCGCTGGAAAAGGTGCTGATCGACGAATTGCTCGGCTTCGGCCCGCTCGAAGAGCTGCTGAACGATCCGGACGTGTCCGATATCATGGTCAACGGCCCGGACCAGACCTACATCGAAAAGAAGGGCAAGCTCCAGCTCGCCCCGATCCGCTTCCGCGACGAACAGCACCTGTTCCAGATCGCGCAGCGCATCGTGAACCAGGTCGGCCGCCGCGTTGACCAGACCACGCCGCTGGCGGACGCCCGCCTGAAAGACGGCTCGCGTGTGAACGTGATCGTCCCGCCGCTCAGCCTTCGTGGCACCGCGATCTCGATTCGTAAGTTTTCCGAAAAGCCGATCACGCTCGATATGCTGCGCGACTTCGGCTCGATGTCGGACAAGATGTGCACCGCGCTCAAGATCGCGGGCGCGTGCCGGATGAACATCGTCATCTCGGGCGGTACGGGTTCGGGTAAGACGACGATGCTCAACGCCCTGTCGAAGATGATCGACCCGGGCGAGCGCGTGCTGACCATCGAAGACGCGGCGGAACTCCGGCTGCAACAGCCGCACTGGCTGCCGCTCGAAACCCGCCCGCCGAACCTCGAAGGCCAGGGCGCGATCACCATCGGCGACCTCGTTAAGAACGCCCTGCGTATGCGTCCTGACCGCATCATCCTGGGGGAAATTCGCGGCGCGGAGTGTTTCGACCTGCTGGCCGCGATGAACACCGGTCACGACGGTTCGATGTGTACGCTCCACGCCAACAGCCCGCGCGAATGCCTTGGCCGTATGGAAAACATGATCCTGATGGGCGACATCAAGATCCCCAAGGAAGCCATCAGCCGCCAGATCGCCGAATCGGTCGACCTGATCGTGCAGGTGAAGCGTCTGCGCGACGGCTCGCGCCGCACCACCAACATCACCGAGGTGATCGGGATGGAAGGCGACGTGATCGTGACGCAGGAGCTGTTCAAGTTCGAATATCTCGACGAGAGCGACGACGGGAAGATCCTCGGTGAATTCCGCTCGTCGGGCCTGCGCCCCTACACGCTCGAAAAGGCGCGGCAATTCGGCTTCGATCAGGCGTATCTTGAGGCCTGCCTGTAAGGCAGGCGGTTCGGCCTAACCGGCCGGCGGCCGGTCGGCCTTGCGACGCCTTTGGCGTCGATTGATCGCGAGTATCAGCGCCCCGATACCGACAGCCCCGCCACCGATCGGCAGCAGGCTGACCTGCGCCGTGCGCCGGGCGGGGAGTTCACCGAGGTCGCCAAAGCCGCCATAGCTCAAGGCACTGCCATCGGCCTTGCCTGCCGCAATCCAGCGCTTGACCGTCGCGACATCCTCCGGCGCAACCGGAAGGATCGACGCGTCGCTGCATCCCGGCTGATGCACCTGCGGCAGGCCGGTGATCGCATTGCGCGAGGGGTAATGCAGCCAGCCCGTCCACGGCTCCTCAGCCGCCGCACCCTGATCCACCCCAACGAGGGTCGCGCGATGCAGGCTCATGCTTTCGGGCAATTCGAAGGTTGAATTGGGCCACCAAAGGCGGATCGTCTCCCCCGCTTTACCCTTGAGCACCGCATCGACGCGGTAGGTGAGGATAGCGAGGTCATAATCGACATAGCCATCCTTCGCGGTGACGATTTCATAATCCGTCAGATCGCCCACGAAGATCAGGTCGGCCTCAAGAAAATCAGCCTCGCCGCTCTCCCTATAGGTGATGCAGGCATTGGCGGCCGGCGCTGCCGCAGCAACCGAGACGGAAAGCAGGGCGCGAAAAAGCAGGCGGGCAGCGACCATGCCCTTCTCTATGCCTACAACCCTCCGATCACAACCGGCAGGCTCAGCGCCAGACACCCGCCGCCCAGCATCGCGGCAAGCATGAACAGGCCCGTCCACGGCACCCAACCGACCTGCTCCAGCCGGTCGAGATCGCGGCGCTTGGCGCGGCGGCGCTCCATCACGGCGGCAAAGCCTGCGAACAGCCACAGCAGCCCGCCCGTGACCGCAAGCTGCGCAGCATCGCTCAGCAGTTCGAATTGGGCGAGAGGGTTCAGCACGCAGCGCCATGTAGGTGCGGCGCGCGCTTGCGCAAGGCGCGATGGTGCGCCAAGCGGGATCGCGATGGATGGCTCGATCGCCCGCCCCCGCCCCTTGCTCGCGCTGTTCGTGCGGCTGCTCGCCGCTTTCGCGCTGGCGACGATGGCGATGCTGGTGAAACTGGCGGGGCAGCGCGGTGCGCATCTCATCGAGTTGATCTTCTGGCGGCAGGCGCTGACGATGGTGCTGCTTGGCGCGGGGATGGCCGTGACGGGCAAACTGGCGATGCTCAAGACGCAGCGATTGCCCGCCCATGCCCGGCGCGCGGCGAGCGGTTTGTTCGGGATGATCTTCACCTATGGCGCGGTGCTGCTGCTGCCGCTCGCCGAAGCCACCACATTGGGGTTCACAGCGCCGGTCTTTGCCGTGCTGATCGCGATGGTGCTGTTTGCCGAGCGCATCGGCCCCTATCGCTGGGCCGCCATCGCGATGGGATTTGCAGGCGTGGTCGTGGTGATGCAGCCTTTTGGGGCGTTGCACGAAGGCGTGACGCTGGCGGGTATCGCAGTGGGTCTCGTCGCGCCCTTCATGGTCGCGCTGATCAGCTTCCAGTTGCAGGACTTGAACACCACCGAGAACCCGTGGAGCATCGTTTTCTGGTTCGCGGCACTGACGACGCCGGTGGCGGCGCTGGCCCTGCCCTTTGTGATCGCCGCGCATGATTCAGTGACATGGTCGCTGATCCTCGGCATGGGTTTCATCGGTGCGATGGCCCAGATGCTGCTAACGACCTCGTTGCGGTTCGGATCGGCGGCGGTGATCCTGCTGATGGATTACACCGCGCTGCTGTGGGCGACCTATTACGGCGCCTATGTCTTCGACACCGCCGCACCTGCCAGCCTGTGGCTCGGCGCGCCGCTGATCATCGGCGCAGGGCTGCTCATCGCCTGGCGCGAACACCGTCTGGCCAAGGCGAAACGTGTCGCTTCAGCGGCGAGTCAGGAATAGATGTCCAGCCTCGCGCGTTGTGCTGCAAACCCGATGCAAAGGAGAACCCCCGTGATTCGCAACACTCTGATCGCTGTCGCTCTGGCCGCGCTGACGCTGACCACCACCGCCTGCAACACGGTCGAAGGCGTGGGCGACGACATCAAGTCGGTGGGCCGCGCCGGCAAGCGCGCGATCGATTGATCGCGCCGGCGCGGACACGCCGCGCCAGAACCTTCAACGATAGACCAGCATGATATTGTTGGCCGGAAGCGCATGGCGCGCGCTTCTGGCCATGCCGTGCTGTGCCGCAAGCGCATCGAGCGCCTCGGCTTCGCGCAAGCCCCAAAGCGGGTTGCGCGCCTTGAGGCTGGCGTCGAATTCGCGGTTCGAAGCCGTGGTTTCCACCCCGGCCTCGATATAGGGGCCGTAAAGGATGAGCGGGCCTCCGCCGCTGCTGCCCAATAAACGGGCAGCACCCCGGAAAAGCCCGCAGGTCGCCTCCCACGGGCTGATGTGAACCATGTTGATGCACACTAATGCATCAGCCTCGGCGACCGGCCAGTGTTCCGGTGCAGCGGCATCAAGCAGCAGCGGCGCGGCGAGGTTGGTGCCGCCGTAGTCCGCGCGGTACGCCGCGATCGAGGCCAGCGCCTCGGGCGAGGGATCGGTCGGCTGCCAAAGCAGCGCAGGAAAGCGGTCGGCGAAGAACACCGCGTGCTCCCCTGTCCCTGCCGCAATTTCGAGCACCCTGCCCCGCGCTGGCAATTCTTGCGCCAGCACCGCCGCAATCGGATCGCGGTTGCGCAGGGTAGCAGGGGCGTGCTGCTTCGCGCTCACGAAAGCTTCCTCACGAAACCTGGCGCTCCTGCCCCTCCCAATAGGGTGCGCGCAACTCGCGGCGCAGGATCTTGCCGCTGGCGTTGCGCGGCATCACCGGGATGACATCGACGCTCTTGGGCGCCTTGAAGGCGGCGATCCGCTCGCGTGTCCACGCGATCACGTCGGCCTCGTCCACTTCCATGCCCGGCTTGGCGACGACGCAGGCCTTCACCTCCTCGCCCCACTTGGCGGATGGCACACCAATCACCGCAACCTCGGCGATGGCAGGGTGGCCGTAGATCGCGCTTTCGACCTCCGCCGGATAGACGTTCTCGCCGCCCGAGATGATCATGTCCTTGATGCGATCCTGGATGTAGACATAGCCGTCTTCGTCCATCACGCCTGCATCACCGGTGTGGAGCCAGCCGTCAGGGTCGATGGTCTTGGCCGTCGCCTCGGGAAGCTTCCAGTAACCCGGCGTGTTGCTGGGAGAGAGGATGCAGACCTCGCCGATTGCGCCGCGCGGCACCTCGACATTGTCCGGCCCGCGCACTTCGATTTGCACCCCCGGACAGGCCTTGCCCGCCGAGCGCATACGCTGGTTGCCCTCAAGCGAGTGATCCTCGGGCGGCAGGATCGAGATCGTGCCTGACGTCTCGGTCATGCCATAGGCTTGCAGGAACTTCGTCGTCGGCATCGTCCGCACCGCTTCCTTGAGCAGTTCCAGCGGCATCGGCGCGGCACCATACATCAGGTACTTGAGATTGCTGAAGTCCGTGGTTGCGGCGCGCGGGTGCTGGACGACCATCTGGAGCGCGGCGGGCACGATGAACATATGCGTTGCCCCGGCCTCGATCGCTTCCAGCACGCCGACGGGGGTGAATTCCGCCTGCACAAGGCTGCGCACCCCGTTGGCGATGGCGATGTTCACAAGGCCGGTGCCACCGATATGCGCGCACGGCATGGCCACCAGCATACAATCGCCCGGCTCGTAATACTGCCAGTCGAGCCCAGCCTCGTTCCCGGCATTCCTCAAGCCCAGCAGGTTGGTGTTGGTCAGCTGCGCGCCCTTGGGATTGCCGGTGGTGCCGCTCGTATAAAGCTGGAGCACCGGATCATGCGGGCCGGGCGGAGTATAGTCGGCAGGCTCGAACCCTGCCGCTGCCGTGCGCGCGGCCTCGGCCTCGATCACTTCGGGGTTGGCCGGGACGTCGCCTGCCACCTGGTGCGCGACCGCGACGAACTCGGCATCGGCGAACAACAGCCTCGCCTCGGTATCGCCGAGGATATAGGCGATTTCGCGCGGGGCCAGCCGCCAGCCGATCGGCACCATCACCGCCCCCATGCGCGCCGCCGCGATGTAGAGCATGAAGTAGATATCGCGATTCTTGCCGAGCCACGCCACGCGGTCGCCCTTGCCGATCCCGCGCGCCTGCATCAGCGCAATCAGCTGGCGGGTGAGAAGGTCAGCCTCGGCATAGCTGGTCTTGCGCCCGTCCTGATCGAAGGCCGGGCCGTCAGGGCGCTCCTTCGCCCAGAAATGCAGGATTTCGTCGAAGGTCTGGAATGCGTGATAGGCATTGCGCGCCATGCTGTGCTCTCTCCCAAAAGCGTTTGGGGAAAGGTTAGGCAAATCCGCTCAGCCGTCCAGCATCCATTTAGCGAAACCGCCCCTGCCGCCGCGCGGCGGGTTCACGGATAAGAAGCCAGATCCCGAGCCCGAGCGGCCCGGCCATCAGGGTCGCAAACAAGATCGGCCCTTGCACCAGCCGCGAAATGCTCTTGGCATCGGCATCGCGCGCGATCCACAGCCCGGCGAACAGATCGAAGGCGAGGTAATGCGTCCAGCCGATCGTCACCCCCGCATCGTTGGCAAAGATCGCGCGGATGCCCGGAATGGTGGTGAAATCCGCCCCGCCCCCACCCGGATTGGGGATCAGCCCGCTCACCACCCCGACGAGGCAGGTGGCATAGACCGCGCAAAGCAGGCCGACGCCGAGATACAGGATCGCCGACAGCAGCGCAGGCCAGCGCGGCAACAGGATCAGCGCCGCCCAGGCGACCAGCGCCAGCAGATTGACCGCGCCGAACAGCGCCGCCCAGCTCATGCCGCCTCCCCGGCGCCTGCTGCCACCTTGCGCCATTCGCGCGCGGCGCGGCGCATCGCTTCGTTGTCGTGGGTGAAGCGCCCGCCCGCCCGGCGCAGCGCAAGGCCCAGCGCCGCTTCCGCTACCAGCTCGGCGTCGATCGAACGGAACCGTTCCCACGAACCCGACAGCAGCGGGTCGATCAGCGGTGCAGCGATGATCGCGGCGCGCTCGGCAAAGCGCAGGTCATCGACCCGCTCCCCGCGCAAGAGGCCAGGGTGCAGGATATCGAGCCGTTTGAACCCGATGCGGCTGAGCGCTTCCTCGGTCTCGCCCTTGACGCGCATATAGAGCGCCTTGGCGCGGCTGTTTGCCCCGGCCGCGCTGACCACCACCATGTTCGGCACACCTGCGCGCTTGGCCGCTTCGGCGGTGGCGAGCACGAGCTCCTGATCGACCGCGCGGAACGCCGCCTCATCGCGGCCCGCCTTCTTCCAGGTCGTGCCCAAAGCGCAGATCAGCGCGCGCGGACGCACCGCGTCGAGCACCTCGCCCCACTTGGACGGGTCGGAGACGAACATCTCCATCCGTGCACCGGGCGGAAGCGGTGCCTCGCGCCGGGCAATGCCGACGAGGCGCACATCATCGGTCTGGCTGGCGATTTCGATCACCCGGCGGCCGATCAGGCCGGTCGCGCCGACCAGCGCCACCCGGACGGGGCCAAAGGCACGCGGATCAGACATTGATCAACCCCACCGGCCGCTCGCCATAGATGCCCGCGACCGCCTGCATGGCGAAGCGATCGGACATCCCGGCGATGAAATCGGCAATCACCCGCGCGCGGCCCGGATCGTGCAGCGGCAGCCGCGCCTGCCAGTCATCCGGCATCAACGTCGCATCCTGCGCATAGGCGACATAGAGCCGCGCCACGACATCGCGCGCACGCTCGGCTGCCGAAATCTGTTCGGGGTGGTAGTAGAGCCGTTCGTACATGAAGGTCTTCAGCCGCCGTTCCTGCGCTGCCATCGCCGGCGAGAAGCCCGCCAGCTGCCGCCCGGCGGCGCGCACTTCTGCGACCGATCCCACATCCTTCACCTGCGCCGCGGTGTGCGCGATCACGTCATTCACCATCAATCCGATCTGGTCACGAACAAGCTCGCGCAGCAGACGCTCACGCGGGGCGTGAGGAAAGCGCTTTTCGACCACCCGCCACTGGTCTGCGAGGAAATCGAGGGTGAGAAGGTCATCAAGCAGCAGGAACCCGGCGCGCAGGCCGTCGTCGATGTCGTGATTGTCATAGGCGATGTCGTCCGCCACCGCCGCCACCTGCGCCTCAAGGCTGGGCCAGGTGCCCAGATCGAGCGGAAAGGCGGCATCCAGTTCCGCCAGCGCCCAATTGGGGGCGGCGACCGGGCCATTGTGCTTGGCCAGCCCTTCGAGCAGATCCCAGGTGAGATTGAGGCCGTCATGCGCCGGATAGGGGCACTCGATCCGCATCACCGTGCGCAGCGCCTGCGCATTGTGATCGAACCCGCCATGACGCTCCATCGCATCGGACAGCGCGGCCTCGCCCGCATGGCCGAACGGCGGGTGGCCAAGATCATGCGCCAGGCACAGCGCCTCGGTCAGATCCTCGTCGAGCCCCAGCGCACGGGCGATCACCCGGCCGATCTGCGCGACTTCGAGGCTGTGGGTGAGGCGGGTGCGGTAATGGTCGCCGTCTGGCGCGATGAACACCTGCGTCTTGGACTTCAGCCGCCGGAAGCTCATCGAATGGACGATCCGGTCGCGGTCGCGCTGGAACGGGCTGCGCGGCCCACGCCGCTCGCCGCTCGCCGCGCCGCCATGGTTGCGAGGGGCGAATTCGCGGGGGCCGGGGTTGGCAGGATCGGCGGCGTAGGGGGCACAGGTCATGCCGCGGCGATTAAGCCAGCCGCCGCTGCCGCTCAACCGGAACGAGGCGTGAACAGCGTATAATTGATGGAAAAACAGTCACTTCGATCAGTGACAAATTATGGGGCCGCCGTCCGGTGATTGGGGGGGAGGACAGCGGCCCCAAGGGCCAATCGGTGCGACCCGAAGACCCGGATGATGCCAGGAATGCTCCATGACAAAATCCGCGCGCCCCTTAGGCGGAAACGTTAACAAGTTGCACCCCCTGCAACCTTACGATGCGGCAAGCCGCCCCCGCGGGGGGGTGAGCCGAGGTCTAGTCCACCATTTCCTGATCCAGAATCCAGTCGGCCGCCGCCTCGCAGTGGATTCGCGTGGAGTCGAAGATCGGCAGGACATTGGCATCGACATCGACCACCAGATCAAGCTCGGTGCAGGCCAGCACCACGCCCGCGGCACCCTCCTGCGCGGTGTTGGTGATAATGGTCTTCATCGTCCGCTCAGCCTCGCGCGTGACCTTGCCGACCATCAGCTCGTCATAGATGATCCGGTCGAGCATCTCGACATAGTCGAGCTTAGGCGGGAGCAGGTCGATCCCGTGGGCGACGAGACGCTTGCGATAGAAGCTCTCGGTCATCACGTTGCGCGTGCCCAGCAGCGCTGCGCTCGAAATGCCGGCGCGCTTCATGGCAAGGCCGACATATTCGGCGATGTGCAGGATCGGGATATTCACGGCCGCTGCGACATCATCATACAGGCGGTGCATCGAATTGGCGCCGATGATCAGCCCCTCGGCCCCCGCGCCCTCCAGCCGCCGCGCACTCTCGGTCAGCACGCTTGCCGCGCGCTGCCAGTCGCGCTCTTCACGCAGGGCGTAGAGCTGGCAGAAATCGAGGCTTTCGATCAGCAGCGGCGCGCTCGCCATCGGCGCAGCGCGTTTCTGGACGATGCGGTTGATATGGTCGTAATAGGTCGCGGTCGACACCCAGCTCATGCCGCCGATGATCCCGAGTTTGCGCAAAGCCCGGTGCCCTTTCCTTCGTGTTCGCAGATGCGGAAACCTGTAGGGCGCAAATTTCCCCTGCGTCCAGTGGCCAAGGCCTGCGAAAGCGGCTTACTCGGATTTTGGCGGCGAGGCGTGTTCGGCAAGCCACGGGGTGAGATCGCCGAGCGTGGCTTCCGGCGCCTCCTCGTGCGGCAGGTGGCCGATCTTGGGGTAGATCACCAGCTGGTTGTTCGGCATCGTTTTCGCCAGCCACTGCCCCGCCTCGACCGGGATGATCCGGTCTTCCGCGCCCCACAGGATCAGCGTGGGTGTCGTCACCTTGGCGATATCGGCCGCCGCGAGCGGATCATAGGGCAGGCTGAAGCGCGCCAGCGTTGCGCGGCGGTTGCCGGGGTAGCGCAGCAGCTCCCAGTAACGGTCGACCGCGGCAGGGGTGACGACCGATTTGACCGACACCGATTGTTCGAGGCTCTGCTGGATCAGCTCACGCGGCGTAATCTGTTCGACCAGCAGATTGACCCCCGGCATCCGCGCGATGGTGAAGCCGATATTGCCGCTATCCTCGTCGTCCTTCCGGGCGAGCTTCAGCATCGGCCCGCCGCTGCCATCGACCAGCACGAGACCATCAAGGCGCTCCGGATGGGCGATGGCATAGGCAAGCGCGTGCTTGCCGCCCATAGAATTCCCGCCGAGGATGAAGCGCCCCAGGCCCAGCTTGTCCGCCACGGCGCCGATATCGGCAACGAAATTGGCGGTCGAGTAATCGCCCCTGGGATCGGGGCCGGTCAGGCCGTGGCCGACCTGATCGAAGCGGATCACCCGGTACTGGCCCTTCAGCGCCTCCACCCACGGCTCCCACGTATGCAGATCGGCGTTCGATCCGTGGAGCAGCATGATGACGGGCGCATCGCGCGGCCCCTCGTCGCGCAGGTGGATGGTCAGCCCATCGCCGACATCCACGAATTGCGAGGGCGGCGCACCATATTTGGCGCGCATTTCGGCAGCGTCGGTGTCCGGGGTGCGGAAGATGAGGAAGGCGGCGACCAGCACCGTCAGCAGCGCGAGAAACCCGCGCACAAGCCACTTTTTCATTTCATCTCCGCAATCCAGCGCCGCACCACCGCGACGCCTTCCTTGTCGACGCTCGATTTACCGAGTTCGGGCATGGCGATGCCGCCTTCGGCTGAGTCCATCCGGTAAAGCAGGATCGACGTGTCTGGCTGGCCCGGCACAATCGAGAAGTCATGCCCCCCCGCCCCGCGCCCCGCCGCGACCGGGCGCTTGAAGATGCCGATGGCGTGCGGATCGGACTGTTCCCAGCGCAGATCGAGGCCGGAGTTCGACGCGCCGCCGCCCGGCTGATGGCAATGGGCGCAGTTCACATCGAGATAGGCACGGGCAAGCGCCGGAGTATCGGGCAAAAGATCGCGGTTGTTCCAATCGGGCAGGAAGCGGGCAACCTCGGGCACGGCTTCGAGCATATCGGCAGAAAACATCGAGGTCAGCCACAACTGCCCCAGATTGCGCGCCTTGGGGCCGATGGGGATGACCTGCCCGTCCTTGCTGTGACAGGTCTTGCACTGGTTCTTGTTGGGGATGGCATAGGAAATCGCCTCGCCCGCAGGCGTGACGAGATCCAGCCGTCCGCCCGCAACCGCGAGGGTCGCATCGGTCTGCTCCTCGTTCCAGCGATAGGGCAGCGCGATCCAGCCATCCGCCCGGTGGAGGAGCACGCGGGTCTCGATCAACCGGCGATCTGCGCCTTCGCCGAAGGCAAAGGTCTTGATGATCGCCGCGCCCACCGGGAATTTGAGCAGCCCCTCCCCTTCGGCGGCGAGCTTGGTGCCTTCGGGCAGGTAGATGAAGCGCAGCTTCTCCGCCCCGTCCGACCACAGCGGGGTGGCGAGGGCATAGGGGATCACGCGCGCGCTGGGCTGCTGCTGCGCGGCATCGGCGAAGAAACCGAATTCACTGAGCGCGCGCGGCATCCCGGCCCCGGCAACAGCGGCATCATTGACGCGGGGCACCTCGGGCGCACCCGCGCGCGCGGCGATCCCGCCGCCCAGCACCAGCAGCGCACAGGCCAGCAGGGCACCGCCGCGCCTCACTTCAGCCGCGCCTCCAGCGCTGCAGGTGCGCCGACGACCGGGAATATCCACAATTCGGTCGGGGTCAGCGTAAGCGGCCCTGGCTGCGCCTCGGCTAGGCTCTGGCCGACCTTTGCCAGATTGAGCGTCCAGCCGCTTACCCCCGGCGCGATCTTGAGCGCAGTGTCGGGGCTTTCGGCAAGGCCATCCCACAGCACCGGCGGCAGCGCGCCGCCAAAGGCCGCGAGCAATTGCTCCTTGCCGTCGAGCTGCGGATCATCCCCCCCGCGCCCGAAGGCATTGCGGCCGATGATCACATTGCGGGCATGGGGGTTGTAGCGGGGGTCTTCGAAGGGCTGGACATAGGCGATCACCATCACATGGGCGGTGGCGTTGCCTTCAAAGGCGTTATCCTCGACCAAGACGCCGTCATTGGCCATCACCAGCACGCCCGTGCCGCGCCGCACGCTGGCAACGATATTGCCCGGCGGGGCGAAGTTGGGGGTATCGTTGTCCTTCACCACATTCTTGCGCAGGATCACATCGCCGCCGCCCATCACCGGCAGGCCCGGCAGATCGAACACCAGCAGCCCGCCGGTATTGTGGGTGGCGATGTTGTTCTCGACCAGCGCGCCGCGGCTGTTCTCGATCTCGATCCCGGCGACATTATATTCGACGATGTTGCCGCGCACGGTGATGTCGCGGCTCTGGCCCACGTAAATCCCGGCATCCGAAGCGCCGACCACCTTGGAACGCTGCACCAGCACCCCGGTGCTTTCGACCGGATAGATGCCATAGGCGCCGTTGGTCGCCTTCGGCCCGCCGGTCCACTCGACCCGGATGCTGTCATAGATGATCATGTCCGCGCCCTTGGACTTGATCCCGTCGCCCTTGGCGTTCTCGACCGCAAAGCCGCGCAAGGTGACATTGTCGCTGGTGACCAGCAGGCCTTCGCCTGCCCCCTTCTGGTCGGTGAAGTCGAGGATGGTTGTGTCCATCCCCTGCCCCACCACCGTCACCCCGTCGACATCGAGGCTAAGCCCGTCGGTGAGCGTGAAGCGCCCTTCGCCCAGTTCGATGGTATCGCCCGGCGCGGCGAGGATCAGCGCCTCCACCAACGCATTGGGGCCGTCAGCGGGGCTGACACGGTGCGTTTCAGCAGCGAGCGGCGCAGCGGTAGCGAGCAACGCGGCGGCAAAGGCGATGCGGTTCATGGTGTTCTCCCTCTCCGCTGTGCAATGTGGCGCATAGGGGGGAGGGAATGCAAGCGGGGAGCGCGGCGACCCTACCCCAGCCCGATGGCGCATAGCCCGGCAGAGGTCGAAAGCACCGCCACTGCCTCGCCATCACCCACCCGGTTGAGCCGCTTGACGAGTTCGCCGAGGCCATAGCCTTCCTCGGGCTCGCCATCCTGTGCGGCCATGCCCTGTCGCAATTTCCACAGCTGGCCGATGCTGAGACGGTCGACCATGCGTTCCGCCATGCACTGGGCGTTCTTTTCGCCGATGCCGGATTCGACCAGCGCGGATTTGACCTGCATTTCGACCAGCGGGTTGGCGAGGCCGGAGAACAAGGCTCCGGCCCCCAGGGCGATAATCAGCACAAGGCCAATCAGCAGTTTCTTCATCAGAATCTCAGTCTCTGTCTCACATCGCCGGGAAGCCGTAGGTAGGTCAGCCTCCCTTCAGGCGCGATGCTTAATCGAGCGACTTGACGATTTCCTCGACCATCTTCTTCGCATCCGCGAGCAGCATGACGGTCTGGTTCATGTAGAACACGTCGTTGTCGACCCCGGCATAGCCCACGCCCCCCATCGAGCGCTTGATGAAGAACACCTGCTTGGCCTTGTCGACGTCGAACACCGGCATCCCGTAGATGGGGCTGGACTTGTCGGTCTTGGCGGCGGGGTTCACCACGTCGTTCGCGCCGATGATGAAGGCGACGTCGCACTGGGCGAATTCGGAGTTGATGTCTTCGAGTTCGAAGACTTCATCGTAAGGAACGCTGGCTTCGGCCAGCAGCACGTTCATGTGCCCCGGCATACGGCCCGCGACGGGGTGGATGGCATACTTCACCTCCACGCCCTTTTCCTTGAGCTTGTCGCCCATTTCGCGCAGCGCGTGCTGGGCCTGGGCGACCGCCATCCCGTAGCCGGGGATGATGATGACCTTCTCGGCCTGTTCGAGCATATAGGCCGCGTCTTCGGCGCTGCCCTGCTTGTAAGGGCGCTGTTCGCGCGCACCGCCGGCCCCGCCGCCTGCGCCCGCATCGGCACCGAAGCCGCCCGCGATCACGGAAATAAAGCTGCGGTTCATCGCGCGGCACATGATGTAGCTGAGGATCGCGCCCGAAGAACCCACCAGCGCCCCGGTGATGATCATCGCGCTGTTGCCCAGCGTGAAGCCCATCGCCGCTGCCGCCCAGCCCGAGTAGGAGTTCAGCATCGAGACGACGACCGGCATATCCGCCCCGCCGATCGGGATGATCAGCAGGAAGCCGATGATGAAGGCGAGCACGGTGACTGCAATCACCATCCACCCCTCACCCGCCCCGCCGACCGGCGAGACGGTGTAGAGGCCGATCAGCACGAGGATTGCGGCGAGCGTGCCGAGGTTGATGACGTGCCGTCCCGGCAACATGATCGGCGAACCGCTCATGCGGCCCGAAAGCTTGAGGAACGCAATCACCGAACCCGAGAAGGTGATCGCCCCGATGGCGATGCCAAGGCCGAGTTCGACCCGGCTCACCGCCATGATCTGCCCCGCCGCATCGGTGATCCCGAAGGCGGCAGGATTGAGCCATGCGGCGAGGCCCACCACCACCGCGGCCAAACCGACCAGCGAGTGGAAGCCCGCGACCAGTTCGGGCATCGCGGTCATGGCGATGCGCCGCGCGATGGTCACGCCAAGGATCGCGCCAATGGCGATGGCAATGCCGATCTCGACAAGGTTGGTGCCGTGCATCACCAGCGTCGTGCCCACGGCAATCGCCATGCCGATCATGCCGTTGCGGTTGCCCGCGCGGCTGCTGGCGGGGCTCGAAAGCCCGCGCAGTGCGAGGATGAAGAACACGCCCGCGACCAGATAGGCAAGCATCGCCCAGGCCGGGGTGCCGCCGCCGTGCGCGGCCGCCGAAAGGATGGAGAAGGTCATGGGATTACTTCTCCTTCTTCTTGTACATCGCGAGCATTCGCTCGGTCACGGCAAAGCCGCCGAAGATGTTGATGCTGGCCATCACCACGCCCGCGAGCGCGAGATACTTCGCCACCGGGTTCTCGGCCTCGGCCGCAGCGATCAGCGCGCCGACGATGATCACCGACGAGATCGCATTGGTCACCGCCATCAGCGGGGTGTGCAGCGCCGGGGTCACCGACCAGACAACGTAATAGCCCACGAAGCAGGCCAGCACGAAGATGCTGAGAATTGAGATGAAGTCCATGAGATGCCCCTCTTTGCCGGTCTATTTTCCGGGCGCGAGATATTCGGTGAGCAGCGTGACCAGCCCCGGCACATCCGCGCCGCGGCTGACATTGAAGGCGATCGGCGCAGAGCCGGAAACGGTCAGCGTCACCTCGGTATCGAGGTCGAAGTGCCCGGCGCTTTCGAGCGTGAAGGTGGTGATCGCGCGGTAGGGGATCGTCACGAAGCGTTTCTTCGATCCGGTCAGCCCCTGAATGTCGATCATCAGGATGCGGCGATCGGTGAAGATGATCGAATCGCGCACCAGCTTGAAGGCCAGCCGCACGACCTCGCCCTTGCCCAGCGCATAGGCGAGGTCTTCAGCGGCGTCCGCGGCATCCCACGGCGAGGCGTTGATCAGGCCCATCGGCTCAGCCGAGCAACCGCTCGTTGACGACCTTGCCGCCCTGCGTCAGGCGGATGGCGTTGCCGATTTCCTCGTCGAGCACGGGCTTGCCGCTCTCCTTGTCCCAGAAGGCGCTGAGGAAATTGTAGTGGTTGCGCGCGAACAGCGCCGAGGCGTCGGCGGGAAGCGTTGCCGGGGTGTTCGAATAGCCGATGATTTTCACACCGTGCTTTTCCACCACCTGATCGGCAACCGAGCCTTCCACGTTGCCCCCTTGCGCGACCGCAAGGTCATAGATCACGCTGCCCGGCTTCATCGTTGCGATCTGTGCGTCGGTGATGAGGCGCGGGGCGGCGCGGCCCGGGATCAGCGCGGTGGTGATGACGATATCCTGCTTGGCGATGTGGCCGGAGACCAGTTCGGCCTGCGCCTTCTGGTATTCCTCGCTCATTTCGGTGGCATAGCCGCCCGAACCTTCGCCCTCGATCCCCGCGACATTCTCGACGAAGATCGCCTTGGCACCCAGCGACTGGATCTGCTCCTTGGTGGCCGAGCGCACGTCGGTCGCCGAGACCTGCGCGCCCAAACGGCGGGCTGTCGCAATAGCCTGAAGCCCCGCCACGCCCACACCCATGATGAAGACGCGCGCAGCCTGCACCGTGCCGGCTGCCGTCATCATCATCGGGAAAGCGCGGCCATAGGCATCCGCCGCTGCCAGCACCGCCTTGTACCCCGCAAGGTTGGACTGCGAGGACAAGACATCCATCGATTGCGCGCGGGTGATGCGCGGCATGAACTCCATGCTCAGCGCCTCGAACCCGGCCGCCGCATAGGCATCGACCACATCACGCTTGGTGAAGGGATCGAACAGTGCCGCCACCATCGCGCCCGGCTTCGCGCCCGCCAGCAGCGCCACATCGGGCGCCTGAATGCCGAGCACGATGTCGGCATCCTTCACGGTTGCCGCCGCATCGCCGACCTCGGCCCCCGCCTCTGCATAGGCGGCATCGGTGATCGAGGAGATCACCCCCGCCCCGGCCTCGAGAGCGACCGTGCAGCCCAGCGCGGCAAACTTCTTCGCCGTTTCCGGCGTGGCGGCAACGCGCGTCTCGCCCGAGGCGCGCTCTGTCAGGATGGCGATCTTCACGCGCGCGCCGACTTAGCTGGCAATCGCGGAGACGACGGCGAGCACGATCACCGCGATCACCGGGACGGCCCATTTCAGCGTGGCCATGAAGCCGCTGTAGGTGGCCGTGGCCTTTTCCATGTCGTGAACAGTCATGATCTGTAATTCCCCTTGGGCCTCCAAACGCTCGGGCGAGCATTTGGTTGCCGAATGGTTGGCGAAAAAGCGGGCCTCATGGCCCATGCCCGGTTCCGTATCGAAGCGCGCGCGCTATCTCAAGCCACCTTTAATGAGAGTCCGCCCTCTGCCGCCCCGCCGCGCGCCTGTCCCCCAACTGTCCCGACCCGGCACAGTCTTAATCACGTTTTTACCTCCCGGCCTTAGATGGGTCGCTTGCGTCGGATCGGGCTGGGTCGCCCGGCGAGACAAGGACAAGCGAGCGGCACCACCTATGGCGGACATTGATTGCCACCCCGAAGCGCAGGAAGACGCGCGAATCGTCATGCTGATCGATGACGAGCCTGCCCAGAGCCGGCTCATCACCGCGATTGCCGCGCGCGATGGCTGGCGCACCGTCGTCGCCCCGGATGCCGAAACCGCGATCGCGATGCTGGGCACGCGCGAGGGGATGCAGCTTTCCGCGATCCTGCTCGATCAATGGGTGCCCGGCGATGATGCCTGCGCGCTGATCGCCGAACTCAAGTCGCGCCGCCCCGCCCTGCCGATCCTGATGCTCACCACCAGCGCCTCGCCGCTGCTGGCGGTGGAAGCGATGCGGGCAGGCGCGAGCGACTATCTGGTCAAGCCTGTCTCGCCCGACCGGCTGATGGAGGCGCTGCGCACCGTCACCGCCCGGCAAGCCCCGCGCGACGAGCTTGCTCCGCTCACTGAAAAGATGTCGGCCACGCTCGATTTCGACGCGATGATCGGCACCGCGCCCAGCTTCCGCGCCGCGCTGGCGCAGGCTGCCAAGGCCGCGCGCGGGCATGGCCATGTGCTCATCGAAGGCGAAAGCGGCACCGGCAAGGAAATGCTGATGCGCGCCATGCATGGCGCATCCCCGCGCGCCAAGGATCCGCTGCGCACCATCAACCTTGCCTCGGTTCCGCCGGGTTCGATCGATTCGGTGCTGTTCGGCCACGAACCCGGCAGCTTCCCCGGCGCCTTCGACCGCCAGATCGGCGCGTTCCAGCATTGCGACGGCGGCACGCTGATCCTCGACGAGATCGACCGTCTCACCCCCGTCCTCCAGCAGCGCCTCGCCGAAGCGCTGGAGACCGGCATCATCCGCCCGGTCGGGGCCAGCTACGGTTTCCGCGTCGATGTGCGGCTGCTGGTCACCAGCAATGTCGGGCTCGACCGGATGGTGGACACCGGCCAGTTCGACGCAGGCCTTGCGGCCAAGCTGGGTGCGACCCGGATCGTGCTGCCACCCTTGCGCGATCGCACGGGGGACATTCCTGCGCTCACCCGCCACTTCCTCGCCCGCATCGGCGAGCAGCCGGGCCTCAATCACCTGTCGGTCAGCGATTCGGCGCTGGCGCTGCTTGCTGCCTATGACTGGCCGGGCAATGTTCGCCAGCTGCAATCGGTGCTGTTCCGCGCGGCGGTGTATTGCGAAGGCAATTCGCTGACCGCCGACAGCTTCCCGCAATTGTCCGAAATGCTCGGCGAGCAGGGCAGCGTGACCAGCGCCAGCACCCATGAGGGCGTGGGCATCATGCTCTACACCCCCGACGGCAACCTGCGCCCATTGGAAGAGATCGAGGCCGACGTGATCCGCCTTGCCATCGGGCACTACCGCGGGCGCATGACCGAAGTGGCGCGCAGGCTGGGGATCGGGCGCTCGACGCTCTATCGCAAGCTCAGCGACCTCGGGATTGATAACGCGGCCTGATGCCGCTAGTCGGGGCGCCTCGGCACGAGGAGTTGGTCAAGTGAACAAGCGTCACCGCTAAGGCGGCAACAGCACATTCGGCAGGGCACACTGCGCCCGCCCCTGTTCACTTCCCATACCCGAGGTTTCTCCTTGCCTAGATTGCAAGGCGCGTTCTGCGTCGTCACCGGGGCTGCGCGCGGCATTGGCCGCGCGATCTGCGCCGCTTTCATCGCCGAGGGCGCGCGCGTCCTCCTCACCGATATCGACACCCAAGGCGGCGCGGTGAGCGCGGCCGAACTCGGTGCCGAATTCCTGAAACTCGACGTCCGCAGCGAGGCCGATTGGGAGGCGCTCGCCGCGCTCCATCCGGTTGCCGACGTGGTGGTCAACAATGCCGGGATCACCGGGTTCGAAGGCGGCATGGTGCCCCACGATCCCGAACACGCCAGCCTGGCCGACTGGCGCGCGGTCCACGCGGTCAACACTGATGGCACCTTCCTCGGCTGCCGCTATGCCCTCAGGGCGATGCGGGAGCGCCGCAAGGGCTCGATCATCAACATCTCCTCGCGGTCGGGGCTGGTCGGGATACCCGGCGCGGCGGCCTATGCCGCGTCCAAGGCGGCGATCCGCAACCATTCGAAATCGGTCGCGCTCTATGCCGCGCAAGCGGGCTGGCAGGTGCGCTGCAATTCGATCCACCCGGCAGCGGTGCTCACCCCGATGTGGGAGCCGATGCTGGGCGAGGGGCCGGAGCGCGAGGCGAACATGACGGCCCTCGTCGCCGACACGCCGCTGAAGCGCTTCGGCACGCCGGAGGAGGTCGCCGCCCTCGCCGTCTATCTCGCCAGCGAGGAGAGCGGCTACATGACCGGCGCGGAACTGACGCTCGATGGCGGATTGCTGGCAGGCAGCGCCGCCTCGCCCGGATAGACGCCGCGCTTGATTGGCGGGGGCCGCGCGCCTAGCAGCCCCCGTCATGACCAACTTGCAGGATTTCAGCGGGCGCACGGCGCTTGTCACCGGGGCGGCTTCGGGGATCGGGGCGGCGTGCGCGCGGGCGCTGGCAGCGCGGGGGGCGGCGCGGCTGGTGCTGGTCGATGTCGACGCAGCCGGGCTGGACGCGCTCGACCTTGGCGGGTGCGAAGTCGAGCGTATCGCCGGCAGCGTGGCTGATGACGGTCTTTGGCAGGGCATTGTCGGGGCTTTGACGGGTCTTGACCATGCCATCGTCAACGCAGGCATCGGTTCGGGTGGGCCCATTGCATCGGTTTCGCTCGAAGAATGGCGCCGGGTGATGGCGGTCAACCTCGACGGCGCGTTCCTCACCCTCGCCCATTCGCTGCGGGCGATGGAGGGACGCAAGGGCAGCGTGGTTGTCGTATCATCGACCACCGGCATCAAGCCCGTTGCTGGGATCGGCCCCTATGGGGTGTCGAAGGCAGCCGTCGCGCACATGACCCGCATTGCGGCTCTCGAACACGCCAAGAACGGCATCCGTATCAATGCCATAGCCCCCGGCGGGGTCGATACCGCGATCTGGGAAAGCGGCGCGGACTTCAACGCCGCCGTCGCCGCCATCGGCCGCGAGGCGACCATCGCGCGCATGGCCAAGACCACGCCGATGGGCCGGTTTGCGACCTCGGAAGAGATGGCCGACAGCATCCTTTACCTGCTGTCAGACGCCGCTTCCAACATTACCGGCCATGTGATGGTTTCGGACGGCGGCTTTACCCTCTGAAATCGCGCCGATTATTAGCGCGATTCCAACAGGGCTGAAAATGTTTCACGTGAAACATTAGTAGAACATCACCAATTGTAGACCTGCTCGGCCAGGTTGCCGCTGGTGTTGTTCTTGAGCGTCAGGGTCAGCTTCTTCGCCTTCCAGTCGATATCGACTAGGCCGTAATTCTCCTCCGAGAAGAACTTGCCCACCCGCGCCGGATCAGGCTCGCGCGCGGTGCTGCGGTCGTTGTCGCTGCCGAAGGAGAGGTTCAATGACGAGCTGGTCAGCTCCCACAGGGTCTCGCCCTTGTACTGCGTGGTATAGACCCCGCCCGCATGACGATCACCCGACAGCAGCACCAGCCCGCTCGCCTCGCGGCCTTTGAGCGCTTCGAACAGGCGGTTGCGTTCGACCGGGAAATTGGTCCAGCCTTCGAACTGGTGGGCGGTGGTGATGATCTGGGTGGAGGACACCACGATACGCACATCGGCGGGCTTGGCCAGCTCCTGCTCCAGCCACGCCCACTGCGCCTCGCCCAGCACGGTCGCATCGAGGCTGTATTCCGGCACATAGCCGCCCAGCGGCGGGCGCTCCTTGCTCCACGGGGCACGCTTGAGGTTGGAGCGGAAATAGCGGGTGTCGAGCAGGATCACCTGCACGCGCTTGCCCTCGGGCCCGGTGATCGTGCTGTCATAGACCCCGGGCCGCGCCTTGACCGCGTCGGAGGAGGCCCAGAACGTCTCGAACAGGTCTTCTGCCCAGCGCCGGAAGGGGAAGTTGCCGCCGGCATCATTAAGGCCGAAATCATGGTCGTCCCAGGTCGCCATCATGGGCACCTTGGCGCGGAAACCGGTGAATTCCGGGTGCGAGGCCTGTAGCGCATAGGAGGCGCGCAGGCTCTCCAGCCCCGCGTCGGCGTCCCAGCCGTTGTCGCCATAGACATTGTCGCCAATCATCAGGAACAGCTGCGGATTTTGCGCGGCGATCTGCGCCCACATGTGCTGCGGGGCGTTCTGGTGGTTGCAGCTGCCAAAGGCGATGCGGGTCAGCGTGGTCGACGGGGACAGCGCCGGGTTCGCGCCCGCAACCGGCATCACCACCTGCTGGCGCAGCGCTTCGTAATAGGGTTCGAGCAGCTGGTCGGGCGTAACGCTGACCGCGACCGGAACGCCGCGCGCCGGGGCAGGCTCGTCATCATGCGCGGCCAGCGGGACAGTGAGGGCTGCAGTGGCAAGGACAGTGGCGGCAAGCAGGATGCGGCGCATGGGGAAGGCTCCTTCAAGGGGTCTGGCGCGGGGTATGTGGCGCGCCTGCGTGACAGAACTATGGCGCGAGGAAAAGCCCCTCAGAGCGGCGGCAGGGTGCTGTAATCGGTCAGCGCGGCATCCTTGAGCCCGCGCCAGACATTGCGCGCCTGCACCGTCTCGGCAACATCATGCACCCGCAATAGATGGACGCCCGCTTCCATGCCCTTGATCGCCAGCGCCAGCGATCCCGCAAGGCGCTGGTCGGCGGGTTCCTCGGCCGAGAGCGCCCCGATCAACCGCTTGCGGCTCACCCCCAGCAAGAGCGGGCTGCCAAGCGCATGGAACAGCGGCAGGGCATTGAGAAGCGCAAGGTTTTCCGCGAGCGACTTGCCGAAACCGATGCCGGGATCGAGCACGATCCGCTCTGCCGCGATGCCCGCCGCAATCGCCCGCCCGCGCGCGGCCTTGAGGAAGTCGAACACTTCGCTCACGACATCGGCATAACCTGCGCCCTTGTGCAGATCCTCGCCCGCGCCCGGCGCGTGCATCAGCACCACCGGGCAGCCCGCGCCCGCGACCACCTCGATGCTGCGCGGGTCATAGCGCAGGGCCGACACGTCGTTCGCCATATGCGCCCCCGCCGCCAGCCCCGCCGCCAGCACGCCTGCGCGCCGTGTGTCGAGGCTGATCGCAGCGCCCATCTGCGCGCAATATTCGACCGCCGGGACAACGCGGCGGATTTCCTCATCCTCGAAGGTCGCCGAAGCGCCGGGCCGGGTGCTTTCCCCGCCAATGTCGATGATCGCCGCGCCCGCCTCGAGCATGGCAGCGGCGTGCGCGCGGCCTGCCTCGGCTGCGTCATGCTGGCCGCCGTCGGAGAAACTGTCGGGCGTTACGTTGAGGATGCCCATGATTTGCGGCTGATCGAGCCGCACCGTGCGCGCGCCCAGCTGGAGCGGCGGGTGGCTCTTGGCGAGGTGGGCCCATTGCTCTGCCGCATCTGCCGCCAGATCGCCGGAGAGCCGTCCCAATGCCGCTTCGATCGCATCGCGGGTGCCGGTGACCCGCTCCTCCACCGCCCGCCCGTCGCGCAGCACCAGCGCGAATTCGCGGGCATAGGCCATGCTCCCGCCAAGCCGCACCGCGCCGCCCTCCACCGCCTGCGGGCCGGAGACCAGCGTGACGGGGTGGAGATAGACGGAATCGGCCATGCCGCGCCGATCAATCCTCGGCGGCGAGCAGGTAAAGCTGACGCGCGGCGTCGATCGGCTGGACGTCACCGCCCTGTTCGTAGTGCCAGAAGGCCCAGCCGTTGCAGCTTGGCGCGCCTTGCAGCTCCTTGCCGAGCCCGTGGATCGAGCCGGTCTTGCCTTGGCATTCCAGCGAGCCATCGGTGCGAACGGTGGCGATGAAGCGGCGCTTCTTGTCGAACACCTGGCTGCCGGGCGGGATCAGCCCCGCCTCCACCACCGCGCCAAACGCCACCTTGGGCGCGGTGCGAGGGGACTGCATCGTGGTGAGCGCGCTTTCATCGAGCGGCAGTTCGCGGTCGATGCGCTTGGTCGCGACCTCGCGGTAGAAATCCTCGCGCTCGCACCCGATCCACTCGCGCCCCAGCCGCTTGGCGACTGCGCCGGTGGTGCCGGTGCCGAAGAAGGGATCGAGCACCACGTCGCCCTTCTCGGTCGTCGCCAGCAGCACGCGATAAAGCAGCGCTTCGGGCTTCTGGGTGGGGTGGGCCTTCTTTCCGTTTTCCTTGAGCCGTTCGCCGCCCGAACAGATCGGCATGACCCAGTCAGAGCGCATCTGAAGTTCGTCGTTCAAGGTCTTCATTGCGCGGTAATTGAAGTGGTAACGCGCCTTCTCGCCCATGCTCGCCCAGATCAGGGTTTCATGCGCGTTGGTAAAGCGGGTGCCCTTGAAATTGGGCATGGGATTGGTCTTGCGCCAGACGATGTCGTTGAGGATCCAGAAGCCGAGATCCTGCAGGATGCTGCCGACGCGGAAGATGTTGTGATAGCTGCCGATCACCCACAGCGCGCCATCGGGCTTGAGCACGCGGCGCGCTTCGGTCAGCCATTCGCGGGTGAACTGATCATAGGCGGCCATGCTGTCGAACCGATCCCAGTGGTCAGTCACGGCATCGACATGGCTGCCATCGGGCCGCGCGAGATCGCCACCAAGCTGAAGATTATAGGGCGGATCGGCGAAGACCAGATCGACGCTGGCGGTGGGCAGCGAGCGCATCGCGGCGATGCAGTCACCCGGCAGGATGCGTCCCAGCGGAAGATCGGGCGCACGGGCAATTTCTGGCGTTTTTACAACGCTTTTTGCCCGGGACTTTACCTTTTCTATCACACTCACAGGACACGCCTCATCATTTGTCGCTGAAACTTATCCACAGGCATGAGTCTTTGAAGAGTCCGCGTCAAGCACCTAATTTTGCGTGGCTTGTCGCCGATTATGTGTCGCGTGTGCGGAACGAAACGAGTCCGGCACAAGATGTAGAGTCCGCGCCTGGCGGCGAGACTCCAGATGCAGGGGTGTGGCGGGGAGGACTCACCCGCGCCCGAAGGCGACGATCAGATCAAGACCGCCTGCGCGACCGGCGCGAAGCTGCGGCGGTGGAGCGGGCTCGGCCCGTGCAGGCGCAGCGCTTCCATGTGTTCGGCGGTGCCATAGCCCTTGTTGCGCTCCCACCCGTAATGCGGGAACGCCTCGGCGGCCTCCAGCATCAGCCGGTCACGCCATTCCTTGGCGATGATCGAGGCGGCGGAGATGCAGGGCTCGATCCCGTCCCCGCCCACGATCGCGCGGGCGGGCCAGCACCATTCGGCGCAGCGGCCAGCGGGGGTCATGTTGCCGTCGATCAGCACTTCACCGGGCGCTGCGTCCAGCGCGCCCGCAAGGCTCGCCACGGCGCGGGTCATCGCCAGCATCGTCGCCATGAAGATGTTGACCCGGTCGATCTCGTCCGGCTCGACCACCGCCACCGCCCAGCCGCAGCTGGCCCGGATCGCTTCGTCGAGCCCAGCGCGGCGTTTTGCGGAAAGCCGCTTGGAATCGTCGAGCCCTGCCGGTATCGCCGCGCCCAGAACCACGGCCGCAGCCACCACCGGCCCGGCGAGCGGCCCGCGCCCCGCCTCGTCGACGCCGATGACCAGCCGCCGGCCTGATGCCGTCAAACCCGGAGTGACCCCTCGCATGATCCGTTCTGCTCGCTTCCTCACCCTCCTTTCCGCCGCCGTCCTGCCGCTGGCAAGCTGTGCGAATGCCGAAACCGGGGAAAGCACCGCTGAGGCGACGGCGGCACAAACGCCTTTCGCCATCCGAGAAGTGGCCGAGTTTCAGGAGCCTTGGGCGATGGCCTTCGCCCCCGGCACCCCGGTGCTGTTCGTGACCGAGAAGGCAGGCACCCTCAAGTTCATCGACACCAAGACCGGCACCATCGGGACGGTCAGCGGCGTGCCTGCGGTCGATTACGGCGGTCAGGGCGGGCTGGGCGATGTCGCCTTCCTGCCCACCCAATCCAAGGCGATGGTGAGCGACCGCACGATCTATCTGAGCTTCGCCGAAGCGGGCGAGAACGACACCCGCGGCGCGGCGGTCGGCAAGGGAACGCTGGTGTGCGGATCGCCGACCTCGTGCGAGATCCGCGACTTTGCGGTGATCTGGCGGCAATCGCCCAAGGTGACGGGCCGTGGGCATTATTCGCACCGCCTGCTGTTCTCGCCCGATGGCCAATATCTCTATGTCGCCAGCGGAGAACGCCAGAAGGGCAAGCCCTCGCAGGACACCGGCGCGACGCTGGGCAAGGTGGTGCGCCTCAACATCGATGGCACCCCCGCTGCGGGCAATCCGATGGCCGACAAGGGCGGCGTGACGGCGGAAATCTGGTCTTATGGCCACCGCAACATCCTCGGGATCGACTGGGACTCGCAAGGGCGTCTGTGGGAAGTCGAACACGGCCCGGCCGGCGGGGACGAGCTGAACCTCGTCAAGCCGGGTGCCAATTATGGCTGGCCGGTACGCTCGAATGGCGACCACTACAATGGCGACAACATCCCCGATCACACTGCCGATGATGGCTTTGCCCAGCCTGCCCTGAGCTGGAGCCCGGTGATCGCGCCGGGCGATATGCTGTTCTATTCGGGCGCGATGTTCAAAGGCTGGCAGGGCCGCGCGCTGATCGCGGGCCTTGGCTCGCAGGCGCTGGTCGAGGTCGTGCTGGACGGCGAGTCCGCGCGCGAAGTCACCCGCTATGAGTTCGACAACCGCCTGCGCGCGCTGGCGCAGGGGCCGGACGGGACGTTGTGGGTGGCCGAGGACGGCAAGGACGCCAAGCTGCTCGCGCTGACCGCCCCATGACCACCGCCGCCACCGCGACCCTGATCCCGCTCGAGGCGGTCGATCCCGCCATGATCGAGGAAGTGCTCGACCGTGCCTTCGGGCCGGATCGCCATGCGCGCACCGCCTATCGTATCCGCGAGGGGATGGACTGGCTGCCTGGCCTGAGCCTCGCCGCGCTCGACGAGCATGAGATGCTGGTCGCGACGATCCAGTGCTGGCCCATCGGCCTCCAGACCAAGCAGGGGCAGGTGCCGCTGGTGATGGTCGGCCCCGTTGCGGTCGTGCCCGAACGGCAGGGCGAGGGCTTTGGCGTAGGCCTGATGAGCGCGATGATCGCCGAAGATGCGCGGCTTGCCGCGTCAGGCGGGCCAGCGCTTCCTCAGGTCTTGATCGGCGATGCCGAGTATTACGGGCGCTGGGGCTTTTCCGCGGCCATGACCGGCGGCTGGCGCTGCCCCGGCCCTTACGAGCCGCACCGCCTGCTCGCACGCGGGCACGGGCTGGCCGCGATGCCTGCCGAGGGTATGCTGGGGCCTTGGGAGAGCTAAGGCGCGAGGGATAGGGGAGAACCCCCTTCACCTTGCCTCGCGCATCTGCCATCCTATCCGCGCCATGCCTTACGAACCGCCGCCCTATCTCGCCAGCCTGACCCTTGCGGAAATCGCCGCGCTGGTGGCTGACCGCAAGCTGCCCCCCGTCGAAGGCTGGGCGCCGCAGGTGATTGGCGAAAGCAACATGGTGATCGCCGCCGATGGCACATGGTTCCATGAAGGTGGGCAGATCCGGCGCGAGGCGATGGTGCGGGCCTTTGCGGGCCTGCTGACCCGTGACGCGGCCGGGCACCACTGGCTGGTCACCCCGTTCGAGAAGCTCGCCATCGAGGTCGAGGATGCCGCCTTCATCGCCACCGATTGCGTGCGCGCCGATGATGCGCTGGTGTTCCGCCTCAACACCGATGACATCGTGATCGCCGGGCCGGATCACGCCCTGCGCGCCGCCGGCACGGCCGAGGAACCCGCGCTCTACCTCCACGTACGGCGTGGCTGCGAGGCGCGGGTCAACCGTTCGACCTGGGCGCAGCTTGCCGAGATCGCGCTGGCCGAGGGGGCGGAGGACAATGGCTGGCAGATCACCAGTCAGGGCGCGGCCTTCTCGCTCCTGCCATGAGCCTGTTCGATCCCCTCGCCCGCGCCTTTGCCGAAGGCCACGCGCGCGATGTGCCCGATCTCCTGAGCGATGCGCAATTCGCCCGCGATGGCCGCGCCACGCCTGCTGCGGTGCTGATCGCGATCACCGATGTGGCCCATGATCCGCAGGTGATCCTCACCCAGCGTCCCCGCGCGATGCGCGATCATCCGGGGCAGGTCGCCTTTCCCGGCGGGAAGATCGATCCGGGCGAGGACGCAGTGACCGCCGCCCTGCGCGAGGCGGAGGAGGAACTCGCCCTGCCGCGCGAAGCGGTGCGCGTAATCGGGACGAGCGATATCTACCACACCGGCACCGGCTTTGTGGTGACCCCGGTGGTGGGCGTGGTGCCGCCCGGCCTGCCGCTCACGCCCAACCCGCAGGAGGTCGAAGCGTGGTTCGAAGCGCCCCTCAGCCTGCTGCTTGATCCCGCCAGCTGGACGACCAGCGAGGTGTTCTGGCGCGGCGCGAACCGCCGTTATCTCGAACTCGACTGGCAGGGCTTCCGCATCTGGGGCGTGACGGCGGCGATCATCGCCAACCTGTCGCGGCGGATTAGCTGGGAGGCGGTGCGCGATGCTGCGTGATCTGGCCAAAGCGGAGTGGACGCAGCGCGCCGGACTTGCGGCGCTGACGGCGGCACTGGGCGCAGAGAACATCCGCTGGGTCGGCGGCGCGGTCAGAGACGGCTTGCTCGGCGTGGCGGTCGCCGATGTCGACTGCGCCACGAAGCTCATGCCCACAGAGGTGATTGCCGCCTGCGGCCGCGCGGGAATCCGCACCGTCCCGACCGGGATCGAGCACGGCACCGTCACCGCGATCCTCAAGGATGGCCCGGTCGAAGTCACCACCTTGCGGCGCGATGTCGCCACCGATGGCAGGCGCGCCACCATCGCCTTCGCGCAGGACTGGAGCGAGGATGCGGCGCGGCGCGATTTCACCATCAACGCGCTCTACGCCCATCCCGAAACGCTGGAGATTGCGGATTATTTCGGCGGCACGGCCGATCTGGCAGAGGGCCGGGTGCGCTTTATCGGCGACGCGCGCCAGCGGATCGCTGAGGATCACTTGCGGATCCTGCGTTACTACCGCTTCCAGACCCGCTTCGGCTCAGGCCTGGATAGCGAAGCCGAGGATGCTTGCGCTGACATGGCGCACACCCTGAAAGGCCTCAGCCGCGAGCGGATTGCAGCGGAACTGCTGAACCTCCTCGCCCTGCCCGATCCCCATGCCACGCTGGTGCGGATGCGGGCGCGTGGGCCTTTGGGGGTGATCCTGCCCGAGGCCTGTCCGGCGCATCTTGCCGTGCTGGAACGCCTGATCGCAGCCGAGAGCACACAGGGCTTTGCCCCCGATCCGGTGCGGCGGCTTGCGGCGCTGCTGCCGCCCTCGCCCGAGGTGGCCGAGACCGTCGCCGCGCGGCTGCGCCTCTCGAAAGCGCAGCGCGCACGCCTCGTCGCCGCCGCCGAGCGCCGGGCCGAGGATGCTGCCGATCCCAAGGCGCTCGCCTATCGCCTCACCCCACCGCTCGCGATCGACCGGCTGCTGCTGGCGGGCGTCGATGCGCGCGCTCTAGCCGGGTGGCAGGCGCCGGTCTTCCCGCTGAAGGGCGGTGCCATCGTCGCGCGCGGCGTCACCGCCGGGCCAGAGGTCGCCCGCCTGCTCCAGCTGATCGAGCGCCGCTGGGTGGCCGAAGGCTTCCCTTCTGCCGACCGCGTGAACCAGATGCTCGCCGAGGAACTCGGGACGAGCGCGTTCAAGTTCGACTAGTCGAACTTCCCCGATTTCGGGAAGCCCTGAGGCGGCATCCGTCCTGCGGCCCCGCGCGCGACCTTCCACATGCGGATTTCGGTTTCGGTGCGCGTGCGCTCGCCCGATCCGCCCATCGTCCAGCTGAGGCCATCCGCCAGCACGAAAGTCGTCGCATCCGACAACCCGCCGTCGCGGTAGCGTTGCAGCTGCACGCCCTGCCCGCGCGACATGACGGGGAGTTCTTCGAGGTTGAAGACCACCAGCTTGCGGTTGTCGCCGACCACCGCGACATGATCGTGGGTCTCGCCAATCTGCCGGATCACGGCGAGCTTCGCGCCGTCCTTCAGGTTCACCACCTGCCGGCCCTTGCGGGTCTCGGCCAGTAACTCGTTCATTTCGGCGACGAAGCCCTTGCCGAGGCTGGAGGCGAGCAGCAGCTTGCCGCCCGGCCTGTGCACCATCATCGCACTGACGCTCGCCTCGCTTTCAAGGTCGATCATCGTGCGCACCGGCTCGCCAAAGCCGCGCGCGCCGGGGAGCTTGTCGCAGCCCAGCGTGAAGAACCGCCCGTCGGAGGCGGCGAGCAGCAGCTTGTCGGTGGTCTGCGCGTGGCAGATGAAGGCGAGGCCATCGCCCTCCTTGTATTTGAACTCCTGATCGAGCGGCACGTGGCCACTCGCCGCCCTGATCCAGCCCTTCTGGCTGAGGATCACCGTGACGGGCGCCTTCTCAATCATCGCATCCATGCTGAATTCAACGGTCGCCGCAGCTTCGGCAATCAGCGTGCGGCGGCGGCCGATGGGGGTGTCCTCGGCGTAATTCTTGCGCAAGGCGCGAAGGTCGCGCTTCAACCGGGTGCGCTGCTTGGCCGGACTTTCGAGCAGGGCTTGCAGATCGGCCTCCTCGGCCAGCAGCTCGTCCTGCTCCTTGCGCAGCTGCATTTCCTCCAGCTTTCTCAGCGATCTGAGGCGCATGTTGAGGATTGCCTCGGCCTGCCGATCGGTCAGCTCGAATTCGGCGATCATCACCGGCTTGGGCTCGTCCTCGGTGCGGATGATCTCGATCACCCGGTCGAGGTTGAGGAAGGCGATGATATAGCCGCGCACCAGTTCCAGCCGGTTGGCGATCTGATCGAGCCGGTGCTTCGCGCGGCGCTGAAGGATGTCGATCTGGGCGAACGTCCAGCTTTCGAGCAGCTCCTTCAGCCCCATCACCATCGGCGTGCGCCCGAAGCCGGGCCGCGCGTCGAGCACGTTCAAATTGAGGCTGAAGCGCGTTTCGAGGTCTGTCAGCTTGAACAGGCTCTCTTTCAGCAGCTCCGGATCGACATTGCGGCTCTTGGGCACGAGCACGATGCGGATCGCCTCGTCGCTCTCGTCGCGCACGTCTTCGAGGATGGGCAGCTTGCGGTCGGCGATCAGTTGGGCGATCTGCTCGATCAGCTTGGACTTGGGCACCTGATAGGGGATTTCCGAGATGACCAGCTGCCACTGGCCCCCGCCCAGCCGCTCGATCCCCTGCGCAATGTCGGCCTCGTCCTTGGCCTCGGGCGCATGGAACCGCCCGCGCAGGCGAAAGGCGCCGCGCCCGGTGCGATAGGCCTCGGAGATGATCGCGGGGCTGTCGATCACCTGACCGCCCGTGGCGAAATCGGGGCCGCGGAAGGTCTGCATCAGCTCTTCGTGGGTGACCGAAGGATTGTCGATCAGCGCGAGAGTGGCGTCGATGATCTCGGCGACATTGTGGCTCGGGATGCTGGTCGCCATGCCGACCGCGATCCCGCTTGCGCCGTTGGCAAGGAGGTTGGGGAACAGGCCGGGGAAGATTTCCGGCTCGATCTCCTCGCCATTGTAAGTCGGGATGAAATCGACCGTGCCTTCATCCAGCCCCGCCATCAGTTCCAGCGCCGTGCGGGTCAGGCGCGCTTCGGTGTAGCGGTAGGCAGCGGCGTTATCGCCGTCGACATTGCCGAAGTTCCCCTGCCCCTCGACCAGCGGGTATCGGAGCGCGAAATCCTGCGCCAGGCGCACCATCGCGTCATAGACCGAGGCGTCGCCATGCGGGTGATACTTGCCGATCACATCGCCGACCACGCGGGCGGATTTCTTGAAGGCGGATGAGGGATCAAGCTTCAGCTGCCGCATCGCCCACAGCAGGCGGCGGTGCACCGGTTTCAGCCCGTCGCGCAGATCAGGCAGGCTGCGCGCGGTGATCGTCGAGAGCGCATAGACCAGATAGCGCTCGGACAGCGCGGCATCGAAAGGCGCATCGACGATGGCGTCGAACCCATCATCAGGTTCGGCAGGCAGGACGGGATCGGACATGGCCTTGCATCTAGCAGCCCCCCCGCCGCCGAGGGAGAGGGGTTTCCACAGGGTTGCAAATTTCCCGGTCGCCGGGGGCGCTGGAAGATTATGGCGAAATTGCGGTTGGATTATGGCGAAAATAAGGCATCATTGCGGCGAAACTGAGGCAGAGGCGCTGAGTCGCGGCTCGTCGTTCGGTTTCACGAGGAGAGAACCCATGCGTAAGACCCTGATTTGCGCCGTTTCCGCCACTGCCCTCACGCTCGCCGCCTGCAGCAAGCCCGACGACACAAGCGGCCCCGCCAGTGAAGCCGCCGCCGATGTGGCAGAGGCACCCGCTTCGCAGGCCGCCTCGAGCGAACCCGCCCCGCCCGCCGCTGCTGCCGAGCGCGCCGACAGCGCCGGCACCACCCTCCCCGCGCTCGACAAGCTCCCCGCCAGCCTGCCGCAGCTTGCCTATGAGTATGACTATCGCTGGCGGATGGAGGCGGACGCGATCGGCAGCCTCCAGCGCCGCCATGCCTCGCTTTGCGAACAGCAGGGGCCAGCGGTGTGCCAGATCATCGGCATGACCAAGACCGGCGCGGAAGAGGGCGCAGTCGAGGGGCAGTTGCAGATGGCGGTCGCCACCCGGCAGGCGCGGGCCTTTGGCGCATTGCTGGAGGACGAGGCACTGGATTCCGGCGCGCAGCAGGTATCGGCTGAAATCGCCTCGGAAGAACTCTCCAAGCAGATCGTCGACACCGAAGCGCGCGTCGCGGCCCGCACCGAATTGCGCGACCGGCTGCGCGAGGTTTTGCGCACCCGCAAGGGCAAGGTCGAGGAGTTGATCGAGGCCGAACGCTCGGTCGCGGCGGTCAATGAGGAAATCGACGCCGCCAAAAGCTGGCTCAAGGAGATGGAGGGCCGCGTCGCCTATTCGCGCGTCACCGTCCACTACGAGACCGGCAGCGCACCGGCGAGGGACTTCCTCGCGCCTGTCAGCGGCGCGCTGGGCTCGCTCGGCGCGATCTTCGGCTACCTTGTGGCCTTCCTGATCCTCGCCGGATCGGTCGCGCTTCCCGCTGGCGCGGCGTGGTGGGCTGTGCGGCGCTTCAGCCAGCCGCGCGCGCCCATGCCGCCCGCCAGCGAGACTACATCCGCCTGAGATCGTTGCTTTCTGCCGGGATCGAGACGGTCAGCCCGTCCATCCCGGCGGTCAGCTCGATCTGGCACGACAGGCGGCTGGTGCGCCGCGCGCCCGCCGCGAAATCGAGCATGTCCTCTTCTTCCTCGCTGGCGAGCGGGAGGCGCTCGAACCACTCAGCCGCGACGATCACATGGCAGGTCGAGCAGGCCATCTGCCCCTCGCAGGTGCCCTCGAGCGGCAAGCCCGCCGCTTGCCCCAGCCGCAGCAGATTGTCCCCCGGCTCGGCCTCGGCGACCACCGGCTTGCCGCGCGGATCGAGGAAGGTGACGGTAATGCTCACAGGCCTTGCTCCCTCGCGGCGGCATTGATCATGGCGGCAGCGGATTCGAGGTCCGCCGCCGTGGTATAGCGCCCGAAACCGAGGCGGATAGAGGACTTTGCTTGCTGGTCACTCAGCCCCAGCGCCCTCAGGACATGGCTGGGGCGACCCGATCCGCTGGCGCAGGCGCTCCCGGCCGAGAACATGACCTGGCGGCAATCGCTCATCAGACGGGCGACATCCAGCCCATCGCGGCGGATATTGAGATTGCCGTGCCAGCGATCCACCACGCTGCCGTTCACGTCCCATTGCGCGAACGCCGCCCGCGCCATGGTCCACAAATGTTCCACGTGAAACATTTGCTCCGACAGCCCCTCTGCCGCCACTTGCGCAGCAGCGCCGAAACCGGCGGCAAGCGCGGGTGAAAGCGTGCCGGAGCGCAGGCCGCCCTCTTGCCCGCCGCCATGCAGCAAGGGGGCAATCCCGGCCCCCTCAGCCACCCACAAGGCGCCGATGCCCTTGGGCCCATGCATCTTGTGCGCCGAGATGGCGATGTAATCCGCCGCGACCTCAACCGGCACGCGGCCATAGGCCTGCACCGCATCGACCAGCACCTTGGCCCCGACCCGGCGGGCGATGTCGACAACGGGGGCCAGCGGGTTCCTCACCCCGATCTCGTTATTGACCGCCATGATCGCGACAAGACCCGTCGATGGCGTGACATGAGCCGCCAAAGCCGCGAGATCGGCTCTGCCATCCGGTGCAACAGGGAGCACGGTGAACCGCCGCCCCTGCGCTTCGACCGCCGCGCGGCAATCGAGCACAGCAGCGTGTTCGGTGGCAAAGGTGACGACGTCGCCGGTGGAGCCGAGGATCACGGTGTTGATCGCCTCGGTCGCACCGGAGGTGAAGATGACCTTGCCGCCCGCAGGCAGCAGCGCCGCGACCCGCTCGCGCGCCGTCTCCACCGCAGCGGCGGCCATGCGGCCCATGCGGTGGGGGCTATGCGGGTTGCCGAAAGTCTCGCTCTCCGGCCCGCCGAGCCACCTGAGCATGGCGTCTCGCGCTTCGGGCGCGAGCGGGGTGGTGGCCTGATAGTCGAGGTAGATCATGGGCTTTCCCCCACCTCGTCATTGCGAGCGAAGCGAAGCAATCCATGGACCAAGTTTGCGACCTGACGATACGACAGGCCATGGATTGCCGCGTCGCCTTCGGCTCCTCGCAATGACGAAATCAGCATAGCGAAGCCCAAGCCTCGCTGAACCGCTCCAGATCCTCGGGCGTGGTCGACCAGCCGATGCTGACCCGGATCGTGCGCGCGGCCACATCATCCGGCACGCCGAAGGCATCGAGCACCCGGCTCTTCTTCAAGGTGCCCGACGAGCACGCGCTCCCCGCAGACACCGCGAAACCTTGTCCGTCGAGGCGGATCAGCAGGGCCTGCGCGCTCATGGTGGGGTGCGTCAGGGCGAAAATGTAATCGACCTGCTCGCCGATCGCGAGCCGCTCACCCGCAACGGCTTGCGCAAAGGCCGCACGCTGCACCCGCGTGGTGCCCCAATCGCCAGCCTCAAGCGCTGCGGCCATACCCAGTGCGCCGGGCAGGTTCTCGGTCCCTTGCCGATAGCCTCGCTCGTGCCCACCGATCGGCTCCAGCAGGTTGAAATCGCGCAGCAGCAGCGCACCGATGCCGATCGGGCCGCCGAATTTGTGCGCGCTCACCACGATCATGTCCGTCTCGGGCAGCGCCAGCTTGCCCGCGCTCTGCGCGCAATCGGACAGCAGCAGGGCCCCTGCATCGCCGATAGGCCCGGCCATATCGCTGACCGGATTGATGGTGCCGGTCTCGGAATTGACGTGCTGGATGGCGAGCAAGGTATCAGCGCCAATCGCCTCCTCGCCGGAGAAGACCGCCGCATCGGGCGCTGCCCGGAACACCGCGTCATGCTCCACCGCGCTGACGATCCTGCGGCTCGCCTTGCAGCGGTTGAGCGCAATCCACAGGGCCTCGCTCGCCCCGCTGGTGAAGATCAGCTCGCCATCCCAACCCAGCGCCCGCTTGATCCGCTCGCGCGCATCCTCCAGCGCGGCGCGGGCGCGGCGGCCCTCGGCGTGGGGCGACGAGGGGTTGGCCCACAGCGCAAAACCCTTCTCCATCGCCGCCCTCGCTTCGGGGCGCAGGGGCGAGGTGGCGGCGTGGTCGAGATAGATCCGCTCGGGGATGGCGGTTGTCCTCACAATAATTGCGGTTTTCGCGGGCGCCCCTATATAGGCCCGACAATTTCCCGCGCCACCCGGCGCTTGCGATCACTCAGTCAGGGTTCACCGATGCCGTCCGTCATCTTTCCCGGCCCCGAAGGCCGTCTCGAAGGCCGTTTCTCCCCGCCCCCGCGCCCGCGTGCGCCGGTGGCGATGATCCTCCATCCGCACCCTGAAGGCGGGGGGACGATGAACGACCGGATCGTGCAGCGGCTCTACAAGACCTTCGCGGATCGCGGGTTTGCAACGCTGCGCTTCAACTTCCGCGGCGTGGGCCGTTCGCAAGGGAGCTTCGACAGCGGGATCGGCGAGCTTTCCGACGCGGCGAGCGCCTTGGACTGGGTGCAGTCGATCCACCCCGAAGCGCAGAGCACCTGGATCGCGGGCTACAGCTTTGGCGCGCTGATCGGGATGCAATTGCTGATGCGCCGCCCGGAAGTGCGCGGCTTCATCTCGGTTTCGCCGCCGGCCAATATGTACGACTTCAGCTTCCTCGCCCCGTGTCCCGCGAGCGGCATCTTCGTGCAAGGCGCGGCTGATACGGTGGTGCAGCCCAATGCGGTGCAGAAGCTGGTCGACAAGCTGCGCACCCAGAAGCACATCACCATCCACCACGAGGAAATCCCGCGCGCCAACCACTTCTTCGAGAACGAACTCGAAGAGCTGATGCGGGCGGTCGACAACTATCTCGACTTCCGCCTCTCGCCGGATTGCCCGATTAAATAGCTATTGTGTGCGTGCCCGCCTCCGCGGGCACGTCCTCGGTGCTGTTCCCTCCCCCCGGCTCAAGGCCGGGGTCCGGGGCACCTGCGGCTCGCGCGCGTGCGCTCGCGGTCGCTGGCGCGACCGAGTCCAGCGCTTTCCATTAGACTTGCGCCAGCTCGGCACGCCCGGGACGGGGTGAAGTATTTCATTTCGCTCGCATTTCTCTACCAAATCAGTTGCAAAATATACAGTCCTGAAAAACAACGCGAAATCGCTTCGTCCCTAACAAAAAGCATAGTATTCTCATGCGTGAGCGGGGCCGGAGGCCAAGCTTGCGACAGGTGCTCCGGCGACCGCTCCCACACTGATGGAGAGAGGAGCCCCTGCATGAACTACGCTTCTGCCAATCGCCGTCTCAACCCTGCCGCGATGGCCGGCGCGCTCGGCATTCCCGGTGCCTTTGGCGCGCTGCTGGTGGTGGGTCTGGCGGTCACGGTGGTGACCGTGCCAGAGCCGCCCCGGCCCGAGGCGCGCGATGTCACCGATGTGCCGCTGCCCCCGCCCCCGCCGCCGACCCCGGATGCCAAGCGCGACAAGACCACGCCGACCACGACGCCAGCGAACCCCACCACCTCGCCGCCAGTGAGTGACTTGCGCCCGCTCGACCTTGGCGGCGACAATCCCATCGATACGCTGCCCGGCCTTGGCGACGCGATTGGCAGCGGGCCGATTGACACCGGTCTGCCCGTTATCTCGCCCAGCATCCCGGCCTTCGACGCGGTCGGTGCGCGGGCCAAGGGCGATCCGGGCCGCTGGGTCACCAATGACGATTACCGCCCGCGCTGGATCCGCGAGGACATGGCGGGCACGGCGCGCTTCACCCTTGCCATCGACGCGGCCGGGCGCGTGACCGGGTGCACCATCACCCGCTCGACCGGCCATGCCCCGCTCGATACGGCAACCTGCGAATTGGTGACCAAGCGCGCCCGGTTCGATGCCGCGCGCGATACCACCGGGCGGCCGGTGGCGGGCAGTTACAAGGGCTCGATCACCTGGGAGATCCCGTAAGCCTTGAGCGGCGCGCGCGCTCCTGGGCTGCGCGCCGTTCCCGCCGGGGGAAGCTCCCCCCTTAGCGTCCTCCGGCGGACTTGATCTGTTCGATGGGCGCCTGCCCTCCGGTCGAGGGCAGCGTCCAGATCAGCACATTGCCGACCGCAATCGCCGCCAGCAGCACCATCAGCAGCGGGTTCTTCGCCTCGCCGGTGCGCCGCCACAGCGCAAAGGCACCCACCAGCAGCGCGAAGGCGGCGAGCATCACGATGGAGAGCACGATATCGGTCATGGCCCGCGCCTTAGCCGCATGACCGCCGCCCGCGCAATTGACTTGGGGGCACCGCGCCGCCAAACCTTGCCGCCATGAGAGAGAGCACCATGACCATCACCCGCCGCCAGTCCATCGCCGGTCTGGCGGGCGTTTCCGCCCTTGCCATGATGCCCGCTGCCGTGCGGGCAACCACGCCCATGCCGCCGCCCGGTGGCCCGATTGCAGGCAAAGGGGCCGATGCCGCGCTCGATGCGATTGCCTACCGGATGCTCGCGCATGAACCGGGCCGTGCGACCGGTCTCGGGGTCGATACCGGGGACTTCGCCAGCTGGCGCAGCACTTTCGGGATGCCGGGCGAGGCGGGCCGCGCCTCCTATGCGACGGCGCTCAAGGAGATGGTCGCCGAGATCAAGGCCTACCCGAAAGACGGCCTCACCAGCGACCAGCAGATCGGGTTCGAAGTGGTCGAAACCGCCTTCACCCGCGCGACCGAGGGCATGGCCCTGCCCTATGGCGATGTCGCGGTCGGCAGCTGGCGCAATGCACCCTATGTCGTGATCCAGAACGTCGGCGGCTATATTGATATGCCGCGCTTCTTCTCCTCCACTCAGCCACTCGCCACGGCGGATGATGTCGGCTCCTATCTCGACCGGTTGATCGAAGTCCCCGCGATCCTCGATGGCGAGCGTGAACGCATTCGTGCGGCACGCGACATGGGCGTGGTGCCGCCGGCCTTCCTGCTCGACAAGGCCATCGCCCAGATGGAAGCGAGCATCGCCGAGGCCACGGCAAGCTATGCCGGGCCGCTCGAAGGATCGGCGCTGGCCGAAGCCAAGTCCGCCGCCCCGCAGGCCGCGCGCATCGCGCAGCGCGGGATTGTCCCCGCGCTCCAACGCCAGCTCGCCGAGCTGCGCACCCAGCGTGCCGCCGCCAAGGACAGCGCCGGGATCTGGGCGCAGCCGATGGGCGAGGAATATTACGCCTGGGCCTTGCGCGCGTCGACCACCACCAGCCTCAACCCCGATGAAGTCCACCGTCAGGGTCTTGCCGAACTCAAGGAACTGCACGGCAAGATGGACCCGATCCTCAGGAAGATCGGCTATACCAAGGGATCGGTGGGCGAGCGGATGCGCGGCCTTGCCGATGATCCGCGCTACAAGTTTGCGGACGGCGATCCGGGCCGCAAGGAGATCTTCGCCTTCATCGAAGAACGCCTCGCGTGGATCAAGGCGCAGATGCCGCGCGCCTTCACGCAAGTGGTCAACCCGCGCATGGAAGTGGTCCGCCTGCCGCTCTCCGAAGAGCCCGGCGCGCCCGGCGCATACGGCGGGGCGGGCAGCAAGGATGGCAGCATTCCGGGCCGCTTCTGGATCAACCTGCGCACCACCGATCTGCACCGCAAGTATGACCTTGCCGATCTCACCTTCCACGAAAGCATCCCCGGCCACGTGTGGGAGGGCGAGTTCAGCAACCGCCTGCCGCTGATCCGCTCGATCCTCGCCTTCAACGCCTTCTCCGAAGGCTGGGCGCTCTATGCCGAGCAGCTGGCGGACGAGTTGGGCGCTTACAAGGGGTTCGAGGTCGGGCGGCTGGGCTTCCTCCAGTCGCTCGCCTTCCGCGCCTGCCGTCTGGTGGTCGACACCGGCCTCCACTCCAAGCAATGGACGCGCGAACAGGGCCGCCAGTTCTTCGTCGAGGAAAATGGATCGAAGGTCGAGGAAGTCGCCTCCGAGGTCGATCGTTACTGTTCGTGGCCGGGTCAGGCCTGCGGCTACAAGATCGGCCACAGCGAAATCCTGCGCCAGCGCGAGCGCGCCAAGGCGGAACTGGGCCGCAAATACGATATGCGCGAATTCAACACCGCGCTGGTGCTGGGCGGCAATGCGCCGCTTTCGGTGATGGCCAACACGGTGAGCCGCTATATCGCCGGGGCGAAGGGGTGATCCGGGCGGGGGCCATCGCGGCGCTGGCGCTGGCCTCAGCCGCGCCTGCTGTCGCGGGCTTCCCGGTCGAAATCACGGAGACCTGCCCGGTCGGGGGTGAGACCTTCACCTACGTCACCACCGGCAGCTATTCGACCTTCGGCCAGCGGCCCGATGGCAAGCCCTATGGCAGCTGGACATTCCCGCTCGCCATGCCCGAATGTCCGTCCAACGCGCTGGTGGTCTACCGCGAATTCAAGCCGGAAGAGATCGCGGCGCTGACCGCGCTGGTGCAGTCGCCGGAGTATCAGGCGCTCCGGCAGGAAAGCCAGTATTTCCGCGCGGCCTGGCTGGCGCGGCGGATGGATGCCGCTAATCCGTTAGAGGCACTCTTCCTGCTGCTCAGCGCCACCTGGGAAGTGGACGATGCGCCCGAGACCAAGGCCCGTTATCAGCGCGCCTTTGCCGATGCGGCGCTGGTGGTGCCGATTGATGTCGCTCAGATCGAAACGCTGTTCCTGCACTATCGCCGCGCCAATGCCCTGCGCGAGTTGGGCGATTTCGAGGCTGCGCGCGCCGCGCTCGACCTGCTGCCCCGCGCTGCGCTTGATGTGAATGTGCCGACCGACCGCAAGGTGCCTTACAAGACCCGCGACGAAGCGCGCAGCCGCCGCTTTCTGTTCGATTCCATCCCGGTGATGCGCAAGGTGATCGATGCGGGCGATGCCTCGTCCTTCCCGATCGACCTGATGGATTCCGAAATGGCCGGATGGGCCTGCGCCGACCTCACCGATGCGGGCGATCCCCTCCACGCGCGCTGCGCCGAACCGGCGGTGCAGGCAAGGATGCAGAAGATCCTCGACATCCGCCTAAACAACCCGCCCGAGGGTGAAGCCCCCGCTGCCGAGGAAGACGAGGCCGCCTCAAGCCCCTGAAGCAAAGGGTGGTCACCCACCCCCTTCCCTTCGCGCGCGCCTGACCCCATCTTGCAAACTTCGCGGCGCAGGAGGGCAGCATGGAAACACTCGGACAAGACCTTGAAACCATGCGCCGGGTGCCGCTCGCGCCCGAACACGTCGATGCGATCTGCGCCATCGGGGGGGAGAAGACCTATCCTGCCGGCAGCATCGTGATGGACATTGGCGAGCCGATGGATCGGTTTGTCTATGTGCTGGAAGGCGACATCGAGATCGCCAATCCCTACACCGGCGAGCGGATGTTCGAATCCAGCCTCGGCCCGACGCAATTTCTCGGCGAGATCGGGTTTCTGAGCGGCTCGACCAATTACCTCAAGATGCGCGCGGCGGTGGATACCCGCGTGATCGAGGCGCCGCGCGAAGGGGTGCTGGAGCTGATGAGCCGCATCCCCGAATTGTCGGATCACCTCATCACGGTGTTCGCCGCGCGGCGGCGCAAGCAGTTCGAACTGCGGAACAGCGCGGTCAAGGTGATCGGCGCGGACCGCGATGCCAAGGTGCAGGCGGTCGAACGCTTCCTGTCGCGCAACCGCATCCCGTTCCAGTCCTATGACCTTGACGGGATCGATCCCGAGACGGTGCAGGTCTGCACCCTGATCCGCCACGAGCCTGCGGTGATCCTCGGCGTCGATACAAGGCTGGACGATCCGACCCCGCGCAAGGTGGCGCAATATCTCGGGCTCGATCTCGATATATGCGCGCGCCGCACCTATGATCTGGTGATTGTCGGCGGCGGGCCTGCCGGGGTGGCGGCGGCGGTCTATGCCGGCAGCGAGGGGATCGAGGCGCTGGTGGTGGAGGATACGGCTGTCGGCGGACAGGCGGGCACCTCCAGCCGGATCGAGAATTACATGGGCTTTCCCACCGGCATTTCCGGCACCGACCTGACCTGGCGCGGGCAGGTGCAGGCGATGAAGTTCGGCACGCGCTTTGTCATGCCGCGCCGGGTCGAGGCGATGGCGCGGCGCGAGGACGGTGCCTATTGCCTGACGCTCGACGACGCTGACGAAATCTGCGCCCGCGCGGTGCTGGTGGCGACGGGGGTGCAATATCGCCGCCTGCCGCTCGAAAATCTGGAAGAGCTTGAGGGCGCAGGGGTGTTCTACTCGGCGACCGAAATGGAAGCGCGCTTCTGTGCGCGGACCGAGGCGGTGGTGATCGGCGGAGGCAATTCAGCCGGGCAGGCGGCCATGTTTCTCAGCCGTGCGGCGGCCCATGTCCATCTGGTGGTCCGCTCAGGCAGCCTTGCCGCGTCGATGTCGAGCTATCTGATGCAGCGGCTGGAGGCTGATCCGCGCGTCACCATCCACTACCATTCCGAAGTCACCGCGCTGCACGGCGAGAGCTGGCTGGAGGGGCTGACGCTCAAGACTTCCGGGAAGACCGGCGACACAGAACAGCGCATCGACACCCGCGCGCTGTTCATCATGATCGGCGCCGCGCCGAATACCGAATGGCTCTCGGGCCTCGCGCAGGTCGACGACAAGGGCTTCGTGCTGACCGGCGCGGCCGCTGGGCAGGCGGACGATTACGCTACCACCGCGCCCGGCATCTTCGCCGTGGGCGATGTGCGCGCCGGTTCGGTCAAGCGCGTCGCGAGCGCCGTGGGCGAGGGATCGGTGGTCGTCAGCCGGATCTGGCAATATCTGGAAGATACGCGGCCCGATCCGGCCTGACCGGCCTCAGCTCTTGCCGCCGCCGAACAGCCCCTTGGCCATGTCCATGATGTCGTCGACCGGGTTGCCGTCCCCGTCGCGGTCAATCATCGAGGCGAAGTGCGTGAGCGAACCCTCGCCGCCGATCGCGCCGACGATCTGATTGAGGATGTCGGGGCTGATCCCGGTCTTCTCCGCCGCGAGCGTCACCGTGTCGCCGTCAAGCTGATGCGTCTTGCCGAGCGCGCCGATCGCCTGTTCGACCATCGCCGGGTCAAGCCCGACCTGCTTGGCGAGGTTCACCACATCATCCGGCGCGCCGCCGATGTTCTTCAGAATGCCGTCGAGAATGCTCATGGTGTCCCTCCTTCGATTCGTATCGGGGGGAGTGTGGCGCAAGCCTGCGACGTTTCAAAGTAAAAGGCCCCGCTCCGGTCTTGCGCCGGGCGGGGCCCCCCTCTCCAACTGGTGATACGATCCTGTATCAGGCCGCGATCGGCGCGGGCGCGGCCTGGAGCACGCCCTCGTCAACATGGGCTTCGAACTGGGCGAAGTTGTCGATGAACAGCTGCACCAGCTTCTTGGCGGTCGCGTCATACTCGGCCCCGTCCGCCCAGGTGCTGCGCGGGTCGAGGATGGTCTGATCGAGGCCCGCCTCGGCCAGCGCGGGCACGAAGACCGGCACGTCGAAGCCGAAATTCGGGTCCTTGCGGAACTCCACCTCGTCCATCTTGCCGTCGAGCACCGCGTTGAGCAGCGCGCGGGTCGCCTTGATCGGCATCCGGCTGCCGGTGCCGTACTTGCCACCAGTCCAGCCGGTGTTGACCAGCCAGCACTCCGCCCCGCCCTTGCCGATGCGCTCCTTCAGCAGGTTGCCATAGACGCTCGGGTGGCGCGGCATGAAGGCGGCGCCAAAGCAGGTGCTGAAGGTCGCTTCCGGCTCGGTCACGCCGATTTCGGTGCCCGCGACCTTGGCGGTGTAGCCGCTGAGGAAGTAGTACATCGCCTGATCCGGGGTCAGCCGCGCAATCGGCGGCAGGACGCCGAAAGCGTCGGCGGTCAGCATTATGACGTTGGACGGTGCCGGGCCGAGGTTCTTCTCCGAAGTGTTCGGGATGAACTCGATCGGATAGGCGCCGCGGGTGTTCTCGGTCTTGCTGCCGTCGGTGAAGTCGAGCTCGCGGGTCGCCTCATCCATGGTGACGTTTTCGAGGATCGTGCCGAACATCTGCGTGGTGGCGTAGATCTCGGGCTCGCCTTCGGCCGAGAGGTTGATCATCTTGGCGTAGCAGCCGCCCTCGAAGTTGAAGACCGCGGTGTCCGACCAGCCATGCTCGTCATCGCCGATCAGCGTGCGGCTGGCGTCGGCCGAGAGCGTGGTCTTGCCAGTGCCCGAGAGGCCGAAGAAGATCGCGCTCTTGCCGTCCGCGCCGATATTGGCCGAGCAATGCATCGGCATCACGCCCTGCGCGGGGAGCAGGTAGTTGAGGAGGCCGAACACGCCCTTCTTCATCTCGCCCGAATATTCGGTGTTGCCGATCAGGATCAGCTTCTCGGTGAAGCTCACCGCGATCACCGTGTCGCTGCGGCAGCCGTGGCGCTCCGGGTCGGCCTTGAAGCTCGGCAGGTTGATGATGGTATATTCGGGGACGAAGCTGGCGAGCTCTTCCGCCGTGGGGCGCACCAGCAGGGTGCGGATGAACAGGTTGTGCCACGCCATCTGGTTGATGACGCGCACGTTGACCCGGTATTCCGGCTGCGAGCCGCCGAACAGGTCAGCGACGTAGAGTTCGCTCTGCCCTTCGAGTTCGTTGAGGAAGTCCGCCTTCAGCGCGGCGAAGTGTTCTTCGCTCATCGGCTGGTTGATGGTGCCCCAGTTGATCGTGTTCTCGGTCTCGGCATCGCGGACGATATACTTGTCCTTGACGCTGCGGCCGGTGAAGCGGCCGGTATCCACCAGCAGCGCGCCATGCTTGGTCAGCTTGCCTTCGCCCTTCTTCAGCGCGTGTTCGACCAGCGCCGAGGTGCCGAGATTGGCGTGGATCGTGGCGCCCGTTGTGAGGTTCTGAGCGGCCAGCGGGGTTGCGAGCGAGTTCAACTTACGTCTCCTGAGCGAGGCAGCGGAAATAAGAGGTCTGGCCAGCGGCGCTTGTGCGAATCCCCCTGCCCTTTGGGTTGTCTCGTAGCATGACCGCATACGTATGCAACCTTAGGCAATTTGATACTCGCACCAGCCCTCCGGTCCCTTGCCACGGCCCCCTAGATGGCGATTGTGCCTGCGTCAAACCGGGTGCGGCAAAAGCATTTGTGCACACGGCACAATCCTGGCTTTTCCGCCCCGGCGTTGCCGCCAGCGCCATTGCCCTCAGGCGCGCATGGCGCTACCCAAAGGCCATGCACGCGCGGGGGCAAAGAGGATAAAGGCCATGTCCGAGGGCACCACCGATCCTGCCTTGACGACGCCGGAGGCCGCGCCGGGTGAGGCGCGCAAGCTCCAGATCGCTCTGGTCGATGATGATCGCAACATCCTCACCACAGTCTCGATCGCGCTTCAGGCCGAAGGCTTTGCCACGCGCCTCTATTCCGATGGCGAGACCGCGCTCAAGGCGCTGCTCGACAATCCGCCTGACCTCGCCGTCTTCGACATCAAGATGCCCAAGATGGACGGGATGGAGCTGCTGCGGCGGCTGCGCGAGAATTCCGCCCTCCCCGTCATTTTCCTCACCAGCAAGGACGATGAAAGCGACGAGGAAGCAGGGCTCGAACTGGGCGCGGATGACTACATCGCCAAGCCCTTCAGCCTGCGCCTCCTGATCGCCCGCATCCGCGCGATCCTGCGCCGCGCCGAGCCGCTTGCGGCAGGCAGTTCGCCTGCTGCCGTGCCCGAACCGGCGCCCGCCAACCTGGTGCGGGGCCGCCTGTTCATGGACCCGGCGCGCCACCAGGTGATGTGGGACGGGCAGGCGGTCAGCCTTACCGTCACCGAATTCCTCATCCTCGAAGCGCTCGCGATCCGCCCCGGCGTGATCAAGAGCCGCAACCAGCTGATGGACGCGGCCTATCCCGACGATGTCTTCGTCGATGATCGCACGGTCGATAGCCACATCAAGCGGATGCGCCGCAAGTTCCGGCTGGTCGATCCCGCCTTCGATGCGATCGATACGCTCTATGGCGCGGGCTACAGCTTCACCGATGGCTGATCCGGCCGGTGACGGAGGGCGCGGCGCGGGGCGTGGGACGTCCGGGGCCGAGAAAATGACCGCGACGGGCCGCTTCGCCCTGACCGGTCGCATCCTCGCGGTCAACATTCTGCCGCTGCTGCTGCTGGGCAGCGGGCTATTCTATCTCGACAGCTATCGCACCCAGCTGATCAACGAGCGCCTGAACTCCGCCCGCATCGAAGCCCAGATCACCGCCGAGGCGCTGGCCGGAGCCACGCGCGAACGGCAGGAGGCGCTGCTGGTGCAGATCGGCAAGGAACAGCGGATGCGCCTGCGGATGTTCGACGCCAAGGGCCGCCTTACCGCCGACAGCTTTGCCCTTGCCGCGCCCGCCTTCCGCTTCAACGACATTGCCGATGACGATTGGGAACAGCGCTTCTCGCGCTGGCTCGACCGGACGGTCGACACCATCGTCAGCGCCGAAGCGGTGCAGGACTATCAGGAACCCGAGGCGCAGGACGCCGATGCATGGCCCGAACTCGCCCGCGCGCGCGAATTGGGCCTGTCGCAGGTGCGGCTCTATGACTGGCGCGACGGTACGCCGGTGATCACCGCCGCCGTGCCGGTCGGTCTGCAAGGCGCGACCCTGCTGACCGTGCGCAACGCGGTCGACATCACCGAAAGCGTGCGCGCGGCACGCTCGATGCTGTTCCTGGCGATGCTGCTGGTGCTGGGTGCCTCGGCGGCGCTCTCGCTGTTCCTCGCGCGCACCATCGTCACCCCCTTGCGGCTGCTCGCCCGCGCGGCGGTCAGGGTGAAGCAGGGGCGCGACCGCGAGGTGGAAGTGCCGCGCCTGCCGCAGCGCAGCGACGAGATCGGCCTGCTCGCCCGCGCGGTTTCCGACATGACCGGGGCGCTGCGCCAGCGGATCGACGCGGTCGACAGCTTCGCTGCGGATGTCGCGCACGAGATCAAGAACCCGCTCGCGTCCTTGCGCAACGCGGTCGACACTCTGCCGCGGGTCGAGGATCCGGCCCTGCGCGCCGAATTGCTCCAGATCGCGGCGCATGATGTGCGCCGGATCGACCGCCTCGTCACCGAGATTGCCGCAGCCAGCCGGGTCGACGCCGAGATCAGCCGGGCAACGCTGGAGCACGTCGACCTTGCCGAGCTTTTTGCCAACCTGATCCGCAGCCGCGAGAACCGGGGGCTGAACGGCGGGCGGCGGCTCGAACTCGACGCAAGGGTGCCGCAGGGGGCACGCCTGCGCGTGATGGGGGTGCCGACCCAGCTCGAGCGTGTGGCGGAAAACCTCATCGACAATGCCGTCTCCTTCTCGCCCGAGGGCGGCACGGTGCGCGTCACCTTGCGTCCGGCGGGGCGCATGGTGGTCACCGAAGTCACCGACGAGGGCCCCGGCATCGCCCCCGACGCGCGCGAAGCCGTGTTTCGCCGGTTCCATTCCGACCGCCCCGAAGGCGAGAGCTTCGGCAATCATTCCGGGCTCGGCCTTGCGATTGGCCGCGCCATTGCCGAAGCGCATGACGGCACCCTCACCGCCGAGGCCCGCCCCGACGGGACAGCGGGCGCGTGCCTGCGCCTCACCCTGCCTGCCGCGCCATGAACGGCCGCGTCCTTCACGCCAGCGCGGTGGTGATCGAGGGCCGCGCCTTGCTGATCGAGGGGAGGCCGGGCAGCGGCAAGTCAAGCCTCGCGCTCGCTCTGATCGACCGCGGTGCGGGGTTGATCGGCGATGATGCCGTGACCGTGGTGGCGCAGTCCGGACGCCTGATCGCCGCCCCGCCGCCCAATATCGCCGGACTGCTGGAACTGCGCGGGGTGGGCCTGGTGTCGCTCCCTGTCGCCGTGCCCGCCCCGGTCGCGCTGATCCTCACGCTCGGTGGCCCGCCGCCTGAGCGTCTGCCCGAAACGCCGCTGCCCACCCGCGACATCGAAGGCATTGCCGTGCCGGTGCTGGCCTTCGATCCCGGCGCCCATGCCCCGGCCCTGCGCGCCGAATGGGCGCTGCGACTGCACGGGCAGGTATTCGATCCATCTTCCCTTTGCCCCGGCCCATCACCACATAGAGCAGCATGAGCGATCCTGCCGCCCCTTCTTCCCCAGAGCCCGCGCCGGCGACCCCGCCGTCCGCGCGGCGACAGCTGCTGCTTGTCACCGGCCTTGCGGGCGCAGGCAAATCGACCGCGCTCGACGTGCTCGAGGATCTGGGCTGGGAGACGATCGACAACTTTCCGGTGCGGATGCTCAAGCGGCTCGTCACCATGCCTGACGAGACCCGCGGGCCGCTCGCGATCGGCTTCGATTCGCGCACCCGCGGCTTCGTGCCGGCCGACATCATCGCCTTGGTGAAGGACTTGAGCGCCCGGCCCGACCTCGCGCTCACCTCGCTGTTCCTCGACTGCGCGGGCGGCGAGCTCGAACGGCGCTTCAACGAGACGCGCCGCCGCCACCCGATGGCCGATGGCCGCCCGGTGCAGGAAGGCATAACGGCCGAGCGCGAGCTGCTCGAACCGCTGCGCCGCTGGGCGGAGGTGATGATCGACACCTCGGCGATGACCAGCAACGACCTGCAAGGCCGGATTCGCGAACTCTTCGCCCCGGCTGACAAGAGCGCGGCGCTGACCGTCACCCTGTCGAGCTTCGGCTTTGCTCGCGGGATGCCACCGCTGGCTGACCTGGTGTTCGATATGCGCTTCCTCGACAATCCGCACTGGGTGCCGGGCCTCAGGGAACAGACAGGGCAGGACGCCGCCGTGGGCGATCACATCCGCCGCGACCCGGCCTTCGCCGAGGCCTTCGCCCGGATCCGTGACCTGCTGCTGCTGCTGCTCCCGCGCTATGCCGAGCAGGGCAAGCCCTATGTTCATGTCGCTTTCGGCTGTACCGGCGGGAAACACCGCTCGGTCTTCACCGCCGAAGCCATGGCACAGGCCTTGCGCGATGCGGGTTTTTCCCCCACTGTCCGCCACCGCAACCTCGGCTCGCGTGCGGCTGACGCTCTTGAAGGCGACAAGCGCTAGCCGGCGGACGGGCAATTTTCGCTGCAATGCAACCAATCGCATTGTCGGCCACGGTAGAAACGCGTAAGGCAGCCCCCTCGCCGGGCAGTTAACGGACCCCTATTCACACATGATCGGCTTGATCCTGGTAACCCATGGCCGCCTCGCGGACCAATTCGTCGAGGCGATGGAGCACGTGGTCGGCCCGCAAGAGGGCATCGTCACGGTCTGCATCGGCCCCAATGACGACATGGAGCAGCGCCGCGCCGACATCGCCGGAGCAATCGCTGCGGTCGACGCGGGCAAGGGCGTCATCATCCTCACCGATCTGTTCGGCGGCACTCCGTCGAACCTGGCCATTTCGCTGCTTGAAACAGGCCATGTCGAGGTGATCGCGGGGATCAACCTGCCGATGCTGATCCGCCTCGCAGGCGCGCGCAAGGCGATGGACGTCACCGCTGCGGTCCACGCCGCGCAGACCGCCGGACGCAACTACATCACCATCGCCAGCGAATTGCTGAGCGCCGACACCGCCCCGCCCGCACGGGCCAAGGCCTAGGAACGCCGCCGTGGGGGAGGCAAGGCAGCACGTCACCATCGTCAACCGGCGCGGCTTGCACGCGCGGGCGAGCGCGAAGTTCGTCGGCGCGGTCGCCGCGTTGCCCGATGGCGTCAAGGTGACCGTCTCCAAGGCGCCGCACAGCGCGGCGGGCGGATCGATCCTCGGGCTGATGATGCTCGGCGCGGCCAAGGGTGACACGGTCGAAGTGGCGGTCGAAGGTGACGGCGCGGACGCGGTGCTCGCCGATCTCGTCGCGCTGATCGCCGACGGCTTCGGCGAGGACTAGTGCGCCGCGGCCGGTTGGGCTAGGCGGCCTGCCATGCGCAAGCACATCACCGGCTTTTCCAACCCGACGGTCAAATACCTGCGCTCGCTGCGGGACAAGAAGCATCGCAAGCGCGCGGGCCAGTTTCTTGTCGAAGGCCTTCGCCTGCTCGAAGATGCCCGGGCTTGCGGACGCTTGCCCCGGACGCTGGTGATGGCCGAGGGGCGCGAACATCCGCTGCTTGAACGGCTTGAGGCTGACGTCATGGCAGCGGGCGGCGAGGTGATCGCGACCACGCCCGACATTCTCTCCAAGATCACCGGCAAGGAGAACGCCCAGGCCGTGGCCGGGGTGTTTGACGAGTGGGACACGGCGCTCGGCCAGCTCGACCGCAACGCTGCGCCGATCTGGCTTGCCGCGCAGGCTTTGCGCGATCCGGGCAATCTCGGCACGATGCTGCGCACCTGCGACGCGGTGGGCGCAGGCGGCCTCATCCTGATCGACGACTGCGCCGACCCCTTCAGCGCCGAGGCCGTGCGGGCGAGCATGGGCGCGGTGTTCACCGTGGGGCTGGCACAGGCGCGGTGGGAGGATTTTCTGCCGTGGCTGCGCGCGGGAGACGGCCAGCTGGTCGCGGCTTCCTTGCGCGATGCCGTGCCCTATCGTGGGGCGGCCTATACGGCGCCGTGCTTCATCCTCGTCGGCAACGAATCGCAAGGTCTGCCGGAGGATTACGAGGCGGCCTGCGATCTGCGCGTGACCATGCCGATGAAAGGCCGCGCGGATTCCCTGAATGCGGCTATGGCAGGCGCGGTGCTGGCCTATGAAGTGCTGGCAGTGCTTGAATAAGCGTTACAAAGGTGACACCGTGTCACCTTTCCTACTTGGATTTTTTCTAGACAATACAGATTGATAGAGCAAACTTGCGTCCGGACGGACAAGAAATCACGCGCGCGAAATAGTCCCTGATCGAGCCGTGAGCGGGCTTTGCCGCGAGTTCTGGGGCGGACGATGAGAAAGAGCGGCCCGCACCATGACCCTCCCGATGCCTGTAGGAAAGCGTCGCTTCACGTGTTGCCGACGCACCAGGGATCAGGCTGCATATCGAGCGGCGGATCGGCGAGGCCGGGCTGCGGGAAGCGCGCCTTGAAGGTGAAGCTCTGCGGGCACGGGCCGTAGCGGTCGAGCATCCACAGGCGCGAAAGCCCCTCGTCGATGCTGGGGCGGTGGCCTACAGGCACCCACCACAAGGCCTGATAGGCGCTTTCGAAGCGGTGAAAATACTCGCGCCGCCGCGCCATTTCCGGCGTGTGGCCCGAGCGATAGACGAACGCGAACAGGCTTTCCGCATCCTGCCATACCGACATATTGACCAGCAGCAGCGGATCGGAGGCGACGTCAAAATCGGTCGCGTTGCCGCTGTCCGATTGCAGCCGCCAGACAAAGCCGGGCGAGGCATCGGCGATGGCGTTCACCCGTTCGAGCGCGTCGAAAAAGGGCTGCACCCGCGGATCGCCTTCGGGCGCGAGCAACTTGCCGATGTTGATCTGCGCCAACTGCCAGCCACTGCCCTGCCCTCTCATCCGCCTTACTCCGCTGCGTCGCGCTTGTCGCTTTCGCTATCCTTATCAGAGGCTTCGAGCGCTGCAACATCGGTGGCATCACCATTGCCGTAACGCGGCGACACTTCGACCAGCGGAACCTCATCGCTGATTTCCCGCTTGCCAATCTGGATGTGCTTTTCGGTGAGACGGCGGGCACGGCTCATTACATTGCCCTCATAGGTCCGCGCGAAATCGTTGAAGGAATTGACCGCGCGGCCGAGGTGAACGCCGGTCTTCATCAGATCGTCTTGGGTCTTAGCGAGGCTGTCGTAGAGCGTCGCTGCGAGTTTGCCGATCTCGCGCGCCTCACGCGCCAACCCTTCCTGTTGCCAGACTTGCGCAATCGTCCGCGCGATCGCCACAAGATTGGTCGGACTTGCGAGCAGAACTTTGTTCTTGAAGGCGAAGTCCCACAGGGTTGAGTCATGTTCGAGCGCGGCGGCGATGAAATGCTCGCCCGGCACGAACATGATCACGTAGTCGGGCGCGTTCTCGAACTGCGACTGGTAGCTTTTGGTGCCGAGTGTCTGGATGTGGTTGCGCATCGAGGCGGCGTGGTTGTCCAAATGCGCCTTGCGGGCATCCTCCTCCTCGGCCTCGAAGGCATCCTGATAGGCGTTGAGTGAAACTTTCGCGTCGATCACCAGCTGCTTGTTGCCCGGCACCCGCACGATTGCATCGGGGCGCAGCCGACCTTCGTCGGTGTCGATCGATTGTTCGGTTACGAAATCGGTGTGTTCGGACAGCCCACATTGTTCGAGCACGTTGCGCAACTGCTGTTCGCCCCAGCGCCCGCGCGCCTTGGGGGCATTGCGGAGCGAGTTGCCGAGCCGGAGCGCCTCGGTGCGGACCGCTTCCTGACCGACCCGCAGCGCATCGATTTGCCCCATAAGCTGGCCGAAGGCATCAACGCGCTGCTTCTCAAGTGCCTGCACCTGTTCTTCGTAGCTCCTGAGCCGCTGATCGACCGGAGCGAGCAGGGACTTCAACCGCTCTGCACTGGTCTTCTCACTCTCTTCGAACCGCGCGTGCGCCCGTTCAAGGAACGCCTTCTGCGCCTGTTCGAGCACCCGGCTGCCTGCGTTCTCGAATTCCTTCTTGAGACTGTCCTGCGCGGCGAGCAGCGCGGCTTTCTGTTCGGCAAAGGCCTTCTCGCGTTCAGCCGATGCACTTTCCAGCGCGGCAAGCTTCTGCGCCAGAGCAGCGCGATCGGCCTCCACCGAATCGAGCCGCGCCATCAGTCCATCGGCTTGGCCAACGCGCTCCTTGAGCCCCGCCACCTCGATCCGTGCCTCGCCCAGTTCGGCAATGGCGCGGGCGAATTTCGCCTCCCCCTCAGCCCCGGCCGCCTCCGCCGCCGTCAGCCGCGCGCGCAGGTCAGCCAGCGGGCGCGAGGCGATGAACCAGCCGAGGGCAAGGCCAGCCAAAAGGGCAATGATCGAGAGAATCGCAGGGTCCATGCGGCAAGCCTACACGGAACGAATGGGGAACGCTAGGCCTGCGTCGCGCTTTCCAACACAAAAGCGGGGCCCCGGGTCAAGCCCGGGGAGACGAAGAGGAAAATGGGGAGCGCGACCACCGGCCCGTAGGGCCGCAAGGCCGACCGGCCGCCCGCAGGTGCCCGAGCCTGCAAGGCTCGGATCAGCGCCGAGGACGTGCCCGCGGAGGCGGGCACGCAAACAAATTACGCCGCGCGCCGGATCTTCTCGAGCTTCTTCAGCACCATTGCGCGCTTCAGGCGCGAGAGGTGGTCGATGAACAGGATGCCTTCGAGGTGGTCCATCTCGTGCTGCAGGCAGGTCGCCATCAGGCCTTCGAGGTGTTCCTCGTGGGTGTTGCCGTCCAAGTCCTGATAGCGCACCGTGCAGGTCGCCGGGCGGTCGACGTCGGCGTAGATCTCGGGCACCGAGAGGCAGCCTTCCTGATAGGTCGAAAGCTCTGCCGCCGGATCGAGGATCACCGGGTTGATGAAGACGCGCGGTTCCTTCTTGGTCGCCGGGTGCGTGTGCTTGTGGCCGCCGTGGCTGGTGCATTCGACCGGCTCGGCATCGGGATCGTCGGGCTGGAGATCGATCACCAGCACCCGCTTGGGCACGCCGACCTGGATTGCGGCAAGGCCGATGCCCGGGGCATCGTACATCGTCTCGAACATATCGTCGACGAGGGTGCGCAGGTCGTCATTGAACTCATGCGGTTCGACCGGGGTCGAGACGACCTTGAGCCGGGGGTCCGGCACTTCGAGGATTTCGCGGATAGCCATGCGCGCGAAGATAGGGCCGTGACCGCGGCTTATCAAGCTGTCAGGATGACGCGGATCTGATGGCAATGGAGGGGACGAGGATGCGCAAGGCGGGGATGATCGGCGTGCTGGGGCTGGGAGTGGCCGGCACGGCGCTGGTGGCGGCGGGCGAGCAGGCTGCGCCCAAGGCCTATGTCGTGGGCGAGATCGCGGTCACCAATCCCGATGGCTATGCGCAATATGTCGCCAAGGTCGGCCCGGTGATCGCCGCTTGCGGCGGGCGCTATCTGGTGCGCGGCGGGGCGAGCGAGGCCCGCGAGGGGGCGGCGCCCGAGGGTCGGATGGTGGTGATCGAATTCGCCTCGATGGCGGCGGCGCGGGCGTGCCTTGACGGGGCGGATTACAAGGCGGTGGCGGGGCTGCGCCATGCCAATGCGCGCTCGCGGATCCTGCTGGTCGAGGGCGCCGCGCCCTAACCCACCGGCCGCCGCGCGCGCAGGGCTTGGGCCAGCGTGCCCTCGTCGAGATAGTCGAGCTCGCCGCCGACCGGCAGGCCGTGGGCGAGCTGGGTGACGCGCACCGGGAAGGCATCCAGCCGCTCGGCAAGGTAGTGCGCGGTGGTCTGGCCTTCGAGGGTGGCGTTCATGGCCAGCACCACTTCGTCGATCCCGCCCGCTTCCACACGGGCGAGCAGGCTGGCGATGTTGAGGCTGTCAGGGCCGATCCCGTCGAGCGCGGAGAGCCTGCCGCCGAGCACATGATAGCGCCCGGGAAATAGCCGCGCGCGGTCGAGCGCCCAGACATCCGAGACCTCCTCCACCACGCACAGCGCGCGCCCGTCGCGGCGCGGATCGGCGCAGATGCCGCAGGGGTCGGAGGTGTCGACATTGCCGCAGATGTGACATTCGACCAGCGTCTCGGCCACGCCTGCAAGGGCTTCGAGCAGGGCGGGCAGTGCGCTCTCGCGGTGCTTGACGAGCCACAGCACCGCGCGCCGCGCGCTGCGGGGGCCAAGCCCCGGCAGACGCGCTAGCGCGGAACTCAGTGCCTCGATCTCTTGCGATGCCATGGGGTCAGAGATAGGGGCTGCGCTCGGTTACTCAAAGGCTCCGGGCACAGCTTATGCGCATCATCTTCATGGGGACGCCGGAATTCGCGGTTCCGGCCCTGCGCGCCTTGCACGCGGCGGGGCATGATGTGGTGTGCGCCTATACCCAGCCGCCGCGTCCGGCGGGGCGGGGGAAGAAGCTGATGCCCTCTCCGGTGCAGGTCGAGGCCGAGCGGTTGGGGGTGCCGGTGCGCTCGCCCGTGTCGCTGCGGGGGGCCGAGGCGCAGGCCGAATTTGCAGCGCTGGGGGCCGATGTCGCGGTCGTCGCGGCCTATGGCCTGATCCTGCCGCAGCCGGTGCTCGACGCGCCGCGCCACGGCTGCCTCAACATCCACGCCTCGCTGCTGCCGCGCTGGCGCGGGGCGGCACCGATCCACCGCGCGGTGATGGCGGGCGACGAAGAGACAGGCGTCACCATCATGCAGATGGAGGCGGGGCTCGATACCGGGCCGATGCTGCACAAGGTGCGCACGCCAGTCGGAACGAAGACAACCGGAGAGCTGTTCGAAGAGCTGGGCGCGATGGGCGCTACGGCGATGGTCGAGGTGCTGGCGGACCTCGCCGCCTTTCCGCCGGAGGTGCAGGACGAAGCCGCGGCAATCTACGCTCCCAAGATCGACAAGGCGGAAAGCAAGATCGACTGGTCACGTAGCGCAGAATCCGTGGTGCGGCATATCCATGGCCTCGCCCCCTTCCCAGGCGCATGGTTTGAACTTGGGGGGGAACGCATAAAATTGCTGCGCGCCGAAACCGCTCGCCTTCCCGGCCTCGCCTCCTACGGCGAGGGACACACCGTTGATCCCGAGCTTACCATTGCCTGCGGAACGGGTGCGATCCGCCCGATCACCATCCAGCGGGCGGGCAAGCCAGCCATGGCACGCGAAGAATTTCTGCGCGGACGGCCTGTCGCGGCTGGGACGGTGTTGAGGTGATCGCATCCCTTTCTCGTCATTCCGGCGAAGGCCGGAACCCAGCGAGGCACAAACTGCGCTTGGATCTCTGGGCGCCGGCCTGCGCCGGGGAGACGATTTGGGCATGACCCGCTTCGCCCTCACCCTCGAATTCGACGGCACGCCCTTCTTCGGCCTGCAACGCCAGTCGCATGGGCCGAGCGTGCAACAATCGGTGGAGGACGCGCTCGGGCGGATCACGGGTGAGCAGGTGGTGATGCACTCGGCAGGCCGGACCGATGCGGGGGTGCATGCGCTGGCGATGCGGAGCCACGTGGACGTAGAGAAACCCTTCGATCCCTTCCGGCTGATGGCGGCGCTGAATGCTCAACTGCGCCCCGATCCGGTCGCGGTGACGCAGTGCGAGGTGGTGCCGGACGATTGGCACGCGCGCTTTTCCTGCACCGGGCGGCGCTATCTTTATCGCATCGCCAACCGCCGCGCGCCGCTGACGCTGCTGCGCGACAAGGCATGGCACGTACCCCAGCCCTTGGACGCCGAGGCCATGCACCGCGCCGCGCAGGCGCTGGTCGGGCGGCACGACTTCACCACCTTCCGTAGCGTCCATTGCCAGGCCGCCGATCCAGTGAAGTCGCTCGACGAGCTGCGGGTCGAGAAAGTGGGCGAGGAAGTGCACATCCACGCCGCCGCGCGCTCCTTCCTGCACCATCAGGTGCGCAGCATGGTCGGCTGCCTCAAGCTGGTCGGCGCAGGCACATGGCCGGAGGCGCGCATCGCCGAGGCGCTGGCGGCGCGCGACCGCGGGGCGCTGGGCCTCAACGCACCGCCGCACGGGCTCTATTTCGTCGAAGCGACCTATCCCGATTGACCTTTCCCCTCGTCATTGCGAGGAGCCTCGCAGAGGCGACGCGGCAATCCATGTTCCGACCTTTCGGTTTTGATCGACGATCGGGCCATGGATTGCTTCCCCCGGCACAAGGCCGGGGTCGCAATGACGAGAAAAAGGGACAGGCAGGATGACCACCGGAAAGCAACTCTTCACCACCCTCACCGCCGACGGCAAGCTGACGCTGGAAGTCGCGGAAAGCCAGTTCCCCGAGCCCAAGGGCAATCAGGTGCTGGTGAAGATGGAGGCCGCCCCGATCAACCCCTCTGATCTGGCAATCCTGACCTCTGCGGCCGATTTCGAAACCGCCGAATACGCCCCCGGCAAGGTCGTCGCGACCATGCCCGAGCCGTTCCTGACCGGCAGCAAGGCGCGCCACGGCCAGCGCCTGCCTGCGGGCAACGAGGGCGCGGGCACGGTGATCGCCACGGGTGACAGCGACATGGCCAAGGCGCTGATGGGTCAGCGCGTCGCCTGCGTGCCGGGCAACGCCTTCAGCCAATATGCCATCGCCGACGCCATGATGTGCCTGCCCTTGGGCGAGCATTCCAGCGAAGTTGGCGCCTCCAGCTTCGTCAACCCGATGACCGCGCTGGGCTTTGTCGAGACCGCGAAGATGGAGGGGCATTCCGCCATCGTCCACCTCGCCGCCGCTTCGAACCTCGGCCAGATGCTCAACCGCATCTGCATCGAGGACGGGATGAAGCTGGTCAACATCGTGCGCAAGGACGAGCACGTCGAACTCCTGAAGTCGCAGGGCGCGCAGTATGTCGTGAACTCCTCGGCCCCCACCTACATGGCCGACCTGCGCGCCGCGATCGCGGAGACCGGCGCCTTCCTCGGCTTCGACCCGATCGGCGGCGGGCAGGCCTCGGACGGCGTGCTGAAGGCGATGGAGCAGGTTGCCGTCAGCCAGATGACCGAATTCTCGCGCTATGGTTCGAACCAGCAGAAGAAGATGTACATCTACGGCCGCCTCGATCTCCAGAATCCGACGATCCTGACCGCCTCCTATGGCCTCCAGTGGTGCGTGGCGGGCTGGCTGCTGACCCCCTTCCTCGCCCGCGCGGGCATGGAAACCGTGGTGCGGATGCGCCAGCGCGTGCAGGCAGGCCTCACCACCACCTTCGCCTCGCATTACAAGGCCAAGGTGACGCTGGAGGGGATGCTGGAGAAGGACGCGATCCTCGACTACCGCCAGATGAAGACGGGCGAGAAGTATCTGGTCACCCCCTGGGGCTAGGCCTTTCAAGGGGCGCGGTTCCGGCCGCGGGATGGCCCTCGGTGATCGCTGCCACCACGGCACCGGCCAGCGCGCTGCGCCCCACTACCTCCGTCGCGATGCCGGTCATGACGAGCGCGCCCAAGCCCCATGCCCAGGCGGGATGGGCCCGCCCGCTCCGGCGCTTGTCGCGGATCATTCCGGCCAGCGGAAACAGCAGGATGACGAGCGACGAGGCAAGGCTCATCACCGCGAACAGCACCGGCACCGGCATCCACCGGTTGACCGGCGTCACGAGCAGCGCCGCCATGCCGCAGATCATCAGGCGGCGGTGCCAGTCGGTGCGTCGCCGCATGGCGACCGCCGCGCCGGTCAGAATGACGAAGCCGACCAGCGCCATCATGTTCATCACCAGAAAATAGGCCGGTGTCCACATGGGCGGAGTGGTGCCCAGCTGCATCACCCGCACGATGGTGGCCGTTCCCGAAGCAAGGATCGCCGGCACATAGGCGAGCGCAATCCAGCCAAGACGGCGATGGAGAGCCTGCGAACCGCGGGTTGCCAGAACAACCTGCAGGGTGAAAAATCCGACCCACCCCATGAACACGAAAGCATGGAGGTGGACGGGCCAGGGTGCGGCGAAACTCGTGACACCCTGTAGCCAGAGATTGAGAAAGCCGCCGATCACCACAACGACCATCACCGCCGCGGTGCCGAGGAAGAATCCCTCGTCACCCGTCGCGACGCGCGCCTTGCCCACCGATTCCCCGCTCATAGTCCAGCCCCCCCCCGGTCCGCGACTGCCAATACTATCGCATGGGCGATCGGCCGCAAGCAGTCCGGTCCGGGGATTGGCAGGTCAGCCCGGTGCCCGGCAGGCGCGCGTCGAGCACCGCCGCTCGCCCTCACCCGTCAAACGCCGCCTGAACCGCCGCTGCTTCGGTAATCCCGGTCGCGATCAGCACCATCAGCAGCATCCGCGCGCGGGCCGGGCCGAGGGCGCGCGCGGCGACCAGCCCGAGGGCATCGTCGTCGACCTCGACATTGCGGTCGACCAGCCCCTCGTCGACGCGGCTGGCGCGGACCACTGGCACGCCGCTCGCAGCCGCGCGGGCGAGGGCTTCCAGCACTTGCGCAGGCGCATTGCCCTGCCCCATGCCCGCGAGCACGATACCCCGCGCGCCGATGCCGAGCAGCGCCTCGACCGGCTTGGCGTCCATCCCCGCCCCGGCCGTGAGGATCGCCACGCGCGGAAGCTCTGTCGGGAAGGGATAGCGCGCGCGCTCCCCGACCCGGTGCGCGGGGCCGAACCAGTCGAGGCTTGCCGGGGTGACGCGGGCGAGCGGCCCGCGCGGGAAGGTGCGGAAGGCGTCAATGGCGCTGGTCGCGGCTTTGCGCGCATCGCGCACGGCCAGCACCGCGTCGCCCATCACCAGCATCACACCCCGCCCCGCCGCTTGCACGTCGCTCGCCACCTTCACCGCATTGGCGAAGTTGCGCATCCCGTCTGCGCCCACGGCATCGGCGGGCCGCATCGCGCCGACGAGGATCACGGGCTTGGTGGTGGGGAGCGTGAGATCAAGCAGGAAGCCGGTCTCCTCCGCCGTATCGGTGCCGTGGGTGATGATGACGGCGTCGATCGCGGGATCGTCCATCGCCCCGATGCACGCCGCATGGAGCGCCTGCCACTCGGCAAAACCGATGTCCTGCGAGCCGATCCGGGCGATCTCCTGCGGCACCAGTTCCGCCGCCAGCCCGAGCGCCGCAAGGTGCCCGACCAGCACATCAAGCGGCAGCCCGCCCGGACGATACCCCGCCCCCGTTCCGCCGCTCCCCGCGCCTGCGATCGTGCCGCCAGTGCCAAGGACAAGGATGCGCGGGGCTTTGCTGGTGCTCATGCCCGCGCCCCTAGCCGCGGTCGGCCTGATCGCCTAGCGCTTCGTCGCCAAACTGGTCGAAGACGGCGGCGAGCCCCGGCACGTCGGCTTCGGCCCGCAGCGCGGCGAGCGCGGCCGCGATGTCGATCTCCATCACCGAGACCCCGCCGTCATAACCCACGCCTTCCGCCCCCAGCGAACGCGCCAGCGCCAGCGCCGGGCGGTTTTCGGGCAGGACATGAACCGTGAAGCGTTCAAACCCCTCGCGCGCGCAATCCATCAGCAGCACCGCTGTCAGCAGCCGGGCAAGGCCGCGCCCGTGATAATCGTCCACCACCGCAACCGAGAACTCCGCCGCATTCGGATCGTCCTTGTCCCGAAAGGCATGGACGACCCCCAGCGCGGGCGTATCGGGCAGATCGCTCCTGAGCGCGCCCCAGGCCAGATGATCGTGCCCGTCAGGGCTCGCCAGCACCCGCACCACCTGCGGCGGCGCCTCGCGCATCCCGGAAAAGAAGCGCAGGTAGCGTGATTGCGGGGAGAGGCGCGCGATCCCCTCCTTCAGCCGCGCCTCGTCCGCGCGCCGCACCCGGCGGATGCAGACCGGCGTGCCGTCGTTCAGATGCGTGTGTATGGTCATCGCGGAACCTGTTCTAGCAGCTTGACGCAAGCGCCGACACGGCTAAACCGCGCCCGGCCCACGACGCCGTGGGGCGGTTAGCTCAGTTGGTAGAGCATCTCGTTTACACCGAGAGGGTCAGCGGTTCGAGCCCGTTACCGCCCACGGCGCGCCTTTCCACCCGGAGCCTCCCATGTCCGCCCTGTTCATCGCGCTCCAGCACATCGTACCCCAGCACGCGCTCTCGCGGCTCGCCGGAAGCCTTGCCGCCAGCCAGACGCCGTGGCTGCGCGATGCGATGATCGCCCGCTTTGCGGCGGCCTATGGGGTGGATCTAACCGAGGCGGCGCGCGGGATCGGGGACTTCACCAGCTTCAACGACTTCTTCACCCGCGAGCTGAAGCCGGGGGCAAGGCCGCTGGCCGATGCGGCGCGGTTCATCCTCTCGCCCGCTGACGGCGCGGTGAGCCAGCTGGGACCGATCACCGGCGGGCGGATCATCCAGGCCAAGGGACGCGATTACAGCGTGGCCGAACTGCTCGGATGCAGCGCGGCGGAAGCAGCGCGGTTCGAGGGCGGGCGGTTCATCACGATCTACCTCTCCCCCAAGGATTACCACCGCGTCCACATGCCCGCCGCCGGCACGCTGGCGGCGACGCGCTACATCCCCGGCGACCTGTTCTCGGTCAACACCGCCACCGCCGATGGGGTTGACCGGCTGTTCGCCCGCAACGAGCGCCTGTCCTGCCGCTTCGACGGGCCGGACGGGCACTTTGCCAGCGTGATGGTGGGGGCGATGATCGTCGCCGGGATCGACACCGTCTGGCCCAACACCTTCCGCACCCATGTCAGCGCGCCGGTGGACGAGGACTTCGCCGGGCAAGCCCGCACCTTTGCTGCCGGGGACGAGATGGGACGCTTCTACCTCGGATCGACCGTGGTGCTGGTGTTCGAGCCGGGGAAAGCGGAATGGCGCGAAGGGCTGAAAGCAGGCGATCCGCTGCGCATGGGCGAGGCGATCGGACAGCGCCTCACCGTCTGATCGCGGGCTACCGAAGGGCTTTTGCACTAAATTCACTGGTGCCGCGCCAGTCCTGCGATAACAGGGCGTTGCAGGCCACGAAGGGGCATCGGATGGAGCCGCTCAGCATCGCGATCATCGGCTGCGGCCCGGCAGGGCTGGCCGCCGCGCTGCTGCTGGCGCGGCAGGGGCACGGCGTCCACATTTTCGACCAGTTCGTCTCACCTGGCCCGGTCGGCTCGGGGCTGATGATCCAGCCGAGCGGGCTGGCGGTGCTCGATGCGCTGGGACTTGCGGGCGAAGTGCTGCGGCGCGGCGCGCGGATCGATGCCTTGCAAGGTATCGAGGAACATGGCCGCACGGTGCTCGATGCGCCCTATGACGCGCTGGGACACAGGGGCGCGTTCGGCATCGGCATCCACCGCGCGAGCCTGTTTGCGGTGCTGCTGGAGGCAGCCGAGCGGCAGGAGGGGATCACGCTCCACGCCGATCACGCCGTCACGGGCAGCACCTTATCGCCCGAAGGTCGCCGCCTGGTCTTCGCCAAGGCTGACCCCTCGCCGCCTTTCGATCTGGTGGTCGATGCGAGCGGCTGGCGCACGCATTTCGACCCCGCGCCCAAGGGCATCCTCCCCTTCGGCGCACTGTGGGCGAGCCTGCCGCTGGAGCCGGGCGATCCTTTTGCGGGCAACCTGCTGGAACAGCGCTATCGCCGCGCCGCGCAGATGGCGGGCGTGCTGCCAATCGGCACGCGGGCGGCCGCGTCGGGGCCGGAGGTCGCCTTCTTCTGGTCGCTGAAGGCGGATGATTACGCCGCATGGGCCGACACGCCGCTGGAGGCATGGAAGTCCGAGGTGCTGCGCCTGTGGCCCGATCTGGCCGGCCTGCTCGCCCGGATTACCAGCCGCGGCCAGCTGACCTTCGCGCGCTATGCCCACCGCACCCACCCGGCCCCGGTCGGCGAGCGGATGATCGCGATTGGCGATGCATGGCATTCGGCCAGCCCGCAATTGGGGCAAGGCGCGAACATGGCGCTGCTCGATGCCTGGAGCCTTGCGCGCGGCCTCGCCGAGGGGCGCACGCTGGCCGAGAAGCTGCGGCTGGCGACCAGCTGGCGGCGCGATCATGTGTGGCTCTATCAGGGCGTGACGCGGCTGTTCACGCCGCTCTACCAGTCGGATTCGCGGGTGCTGCCTGCTGTGCGTGACAGGGTGCTGGCTCCACTCTCGCGCAATTGGCCCGCGCGCGGCATTCAGGCCCAGCTGATGAGCGGGCTGTTCGGCTTTCCGCTTGCCCCGCTGGGCCTTGCCCTGCCCGATTACGACGCCTTGAGCGCGTCTCTTATCAGCGCTTCGGCCTCAGGCGCGCCCCAGTCATAAGCGCCCGCCACCCGCAGCACTTCCTTGCCGGACGCATCGAACAGGATCGTCAGCGGCAGCACCCCCTCAGGCGTGAACTGCGCGGACAGCTGCGTGTCGGGATCGAGCCAGGGTTCAAGCCGAGTGTAACCGCCCTTGGCAAAGAACGGCACCACCACCTCGCCCCCGCGAATATCCTGACTGACGGTGATGACCCTGACCTCACCCTCCAACGCGCCCGCCAGCGCATCGAGCTGCGGCATCTCCGCCACGCAAGGCGCGCACCAGGTGGCCCACAGATTGAGCAGCACCGGCCCGTCCTGCGCCCCCAGATCGAGCACCTTGCCCGCCGGGTCAGCGAGTTGCAGCGCCGGGATCGCCGTGCCTGCAAAGCGCCGGTCGACTGTGTCGGTGGCGGGCGCGGCGGCCGCATCGCCCGCAACCGGTTGCGCCGGGGCTTCGGCGGCCCTATCGCAACCCGCCAGCATGAGGAGCGCAAGGGCAGGAATGAGCGGCGAGCGGGACATGACAGGCTCCGGTAACGGGGGCGCGGCGACCAACGCCATGTGGGGCGGTCGCTTCGCCGATGGCCCTAGCGCGATCATGCGCGAAATCAACGCCTCGATCCCTTTCGACAAGGCGCTGTGGCGGCAGGACATCGCCGCGTCCAAGGCCCATGTGGCGATGCTGGGTGCGCAAGCGATCATCGCTGCCGAGGATGCGGCGACGATCAGCGCGGGGCTGGATGCAGTCGCTGCCGAGTATGAAGCGCAAGGCGTGCCCGAAGACTGGGACCGCGAAGACATCCACATGACCACCGAGGCGCGGCTCGCCGAACTGATCGGGCCGGTCGCCGGAAGGCTCCACACCGCACGCAGCCGCAATGACCAGGTGGCGACCGATTTCCGCCTGTGGGTGCGCGATGCCTTTTCCCAGATGGACGATGGCCTCGCTGCCTTGCAGCGCGCCCTTGTCACCCGCGCGGGCGAACACGCGGACAGCATCATGCCGGGCTTCACCCACTTGCAGACCGCGCAGCCGGTGACCCTGGGCCACCATCTGATGGCCTATTACGAGATGTTCCGGCGGGATCGCGCGCGCATTGCCGACGCGCAGAGCCGGATGAACGAATGTCCCCTCGGCAGCGCGGCCCTCGCTGGCACGGGCTTCCCCATCGACCGCGCGGCGACCGCGCAAGCGCTCGGCTTTGACCGGCCCACCGCCAATTCCCTCGACGCCGTGTCCGACCGCGATTTCGCGCTCGATTTCCTGTGGTCCTGCTCGGCCACCGCGCTGCACTTGTCGCGCCTTGCGGAAGAGCTGATCCTGTGGGCAAGCCAGCCCTTCGGCTTCATCCGCCTGCCCGATAGCCTCTCGACCGGCAGCTCGATCATGCCGCAGAAGAAGAACCCCGACGCGGCCGAACTGGTGCGCGGCCATTCGGGCCGCGTGATCGGTAGCCTCACCAGTCTGATGATCACCATGAAAGGCCTGCCGCTCGCCTATTCCAAGGATATGCAGGACGACAAGCCGCCGGTGTTCGAGGCCGCGAGCCTTATGGGCCTCAGCATCGCCGCGATGACCGGCATGATCGCAGGCGCGACCTTCAACACCGCCCGGATGCGCGCCGCAGCGGAGCTGGGCTATGCCACCGCGACCGACCTTGCCGACTGGCTGGTGCGCGTCCGCGGCATCCCGTTCCGCGAGGCGCACCATATCACCGGCGCTGCCGTCAAGCTGGCAGAAAGCCGCGGCATTGCGCTCGACCAGCTGCCGCTCGAAGACCTCAAGGCGATTGATGCGCGGATCGACGAAAGCGTCTATGCTGCGCTGTCAGTCGATGCCTCGGTTGCCGCGCGCGCGAGCCTTGGGGGAACCGCTCCCGATCAGGTGCGCTTTCAGGTCACTGCCGCGCGCCGCACGCTGGGAATGGAGGAATGATGCGCCGCTCTGTCGCTCTTGCGCTTGCCCTGTCGCTGGGTGCCTGCGGCTCGCAAGCGCCGCTCACCCCGCCCGAAGGCGCAAGCCTGCCCGACACACCGTACGGCGCGAACGTCACCCCCACTGCCGAAGAACTGCTGCGCCGCGAGGCGCTGGCGGCCCCCGAACGCAGTGTCGAGCTGCGCCGTCGCTCGGAAGAACGGCAGGACGACCCCTTCGATCTCCCTCCCGAATAGAGACCCCCGCCTCCGATGGATCACTTTTCGCTTCGTGACGGCGTGATGCACGCCGAGGATGTCCCACTGCCGCTGATCGCGGACGCGGTCGGCACGCCCGTCTATGTCTATTCGCGCGCGACGCTGGAACGCCATGCGCGGGTGTTCCGGGAGGCTTTGGACGACGTGCCGGACAAGCTGATCGCCTTTGCGGTCAAGTCGAACCCCAACCTCGCCGTCCTCAAGGTGCTGGGCGCACAGGGCATGGGGGCAGATGTCGTCTCGGTCGGCGAGATGCGCCGCGCGCTTGCAGCCGGGATCGCGCCCGAAAAGATCGTCTTTTCAGGCGTAGGCAAGACCGCTGCCGAGATGATCGCCGCGCTCGATGCGGGGATCGGCCAGTTCAATATCGAGAGCGAGGAAGAAGGCGTCGAGCTTGCCGCGATCGCCGCCGCGCGGGGCATGACGGCGCAGTGCACGCTGCGGATCAACCCCGATGTCGATGCGGGCACGCATGACAAGATCTCGACCGGCAAGGCTGACAACAAGTTCGGCGTGCCGATCAGCGAGGCGGGGCAGATTTTCGGGACGCTGGCGGGCCTGCCGGGCATAACCTTGCGCGGTGTTGCGGTGCATATCGGCAGCCAGCTCGCCGATCTCGCACCGCTCGAGACCGCGTTCGAAAAGCTCGGCGCGCTGGTGACGGCCTTGCGCGGGGCGGGACATACCATCACCCATGTCGACCTCGGCGGCGGTCTCGGCGTGCCCTACAAGGTGGGCGAAGTGCTGCCCGCCCCTGCCGAATATGGCGCGATGGTGGCCCGGGTCACGAAGGACTGGGGCGTGACCCTGATCTTCGAGCCCGGCCGCGTGATCGCGGGCAATGCCGGGGTGCTGCTGACCCGGGTGGTGCGGGTGAAGCGCGGGATCAACGATCCCTTCGTGATCGTCGATGCGGCCATGAACGATCTCGCCCGACCGGCGCTCTACGGTGCCTACCATCACTTCGAAGCGGTCGAGCCCAAGGGCGCTCAGATGACGGCCAATATCGTCGGCCCGATCTGCGAGACCGGCGATACCTTCGCCATGGGCCGCGAGTGCGACGCGTTGCAAGCCGGCGACCTCGCGGTGTTCCGCACCGCCGGGGCTTACGGCGCGACCATGGCCTCGTCCTATAACTCGCGCGGGTTTGTGGCCGAGGTGCTGGTCGATGGCGAGAAGTTCGCCGTCGTCGCCGACCGGATCGAGGCCGGTGCGATCATGGATGCCGAGCGCGTGCCGGAATGGCTCGCCTGAGGGACAGATGAGCCGTATCGCCAGCCTGCCGCTCTTCCATCAGATTGCAGGCCAGCAGATTCTGGTTCTGGGCGATGGCCCGGCAGCTGAACCCAAGCGGCGGCTGGTCGAGCGCGCCGGCGGCGTGATCGTCGACGACCTGCCTCGCGCGATCGACGAGGGCGTGCGCCTCGCCTTCATCGCTTATGAAGACGCGCAGGCCTGCGAGGTGGCGGCGATCAATGCACGCTGCGCAGGGATGCTGGTCAATGTCGTCGACCGGCCCGAGCTTTGCGACTTCACCACCCCGTCGATCCTCGACCGCGATCCGCTGCTGGTCGCCATCGGCACGGGCGGCGCTTCGGCGGGCCTCGCCAAACACGTAAGGCTGCGGCTGGAACGGGTGCTGCCCCAGAGCTTGGGCGCGCTGGCGCGGGCGCTGGAAGCGGCGCGGCCACTCCTGCGAAAACGCTTTCCCGAAGGAGCCGACCGGCGGCGCGCGATCGATGCCGCGCTGCGGGAAGGCGGCCCGCTCGATCCGCTCGATCCTGGGGCGCACGAGCGTGTTGCAGACTGGGCGCAAGGCGTGACCGGGGCCGCTGCGGCGATCACCCAGCTCATCACCGTTACCAGTCCCGACCCGGAAGACCTGACCTTGCGGCAGGCCCGGTTGCTGGGTGAGGCAGATGTGCTGCTGATTTCCGGCGATGTGCCCCCGGCCATCATCGCCCGCGCGCGCGCGGATGCCGAGCGACGGGTATTCCGCATCGACGGAGGCGGGTTCGAACGGCAGGAACCGCTTACAGCGGCGGATCGGGGGGAAGCACCTCCGCCCAGCGCCCAACCGCCCAGCGCACCCTCACCCGGCCCTGTCCGAACCGGACTGACTGTCGTGCTGCACTGGCAGCCGGAATACTAGCCGTGCGTCAGGCCGCTTGCAGCATCGGCGTTCGCAGGCTCGCGAAATAGCCCGACATTGCCGCAATGGCCCTGTCGCTCAGCGCGATAAAGGCGCGGCGACGGTCAGCGGGATCGGGCACACGCACGAAGATGCCGCTCTCCACCATCTGCGTCAGCCAGCGCAGCGCCGTGGTCGCAGGCACACCGGCCGCGATGCACAGCGAGGTAACCGAGACCTGCGCACCTTCGCCATGGGCCGCGGTGAGATCGAGCAGCATATCCCACGCCGGATCGCCGAACAGCGCCGGATCGAAGAACCGCGCCCGCGCCTGGCGGTTGGCGATAATCTGGCGCACCACCTGCGGATCGGGCAGGGCCGGCTGAACCGCCCTTGCCGCACCGAAGCCCACAGGCTGGCTGCCTTCTGCAACGTGATAATCACGCTTGAGCTCGCCCAGCATACCGGCGCTGCCGCCCGGCGTTGGCGCGGCATGGCCGATACGATCGAGCGAATGGGCAATGGCTTCGACCTGCTGCGACAGGCGGAGCAACGCAACGCGATCCTCCTCTCCCATTTCACGCAGCCGCGCAGCGCCCGCTTCGCCCATGACACGGCCGACCGCGATCACCCGTTCCGCCCGGCTGGGCGACACCAGAAGCTGGGGATTGGACTGGTCGAGCACCGCGAACACATCATCGAGCCCTGCAAGGTTGGTCGCCACGATCAGCTTCGCGCCCGAGCGCGCCACCCGCATATCGAGCCGCGCAAGACCAGCGAGCATCATCGCGTCGATCCCGCGCGAGCCCGTGATCGCACAATCGACCACCACCACATCGCCCAAGAGCGCAATCGGCCCCTCAAGCAACGACCGGAGCGAGCCACCGTCGATGCTGCGGAATCCGGCCCCGCCAAGGTCGGCGCCGATCTGTCGCCGCAGCCCTTCATCCTCGGCGAAGATCGCCACGCGGGCGGGGAGCCCGGCGCCGTCGTCAGCGCAGCCATAGGAAAAATCGGCTTGTTCGGAAGCAGTGACCAGCATCGACTCGACTCCAACAATGTTGGAACGAGACTAGAACAAAAGCGGATCAAGTCAAGTATATATGCGAAGATAGCGAGACTTGCAGGCCATCAAGCCTGTTCCCACCGACTGCCACGGCGGGATGTCAGGGACGGATTTCGATCACGGTTCCGTCCGGCACGATCCGCCACAACTCCTCGATTTCCGCATTGGAAAAGGCGATGCATCCGTCCGTCCAGTCGCCCGGCACGCGCCCGAATGGCAGGCTGTTGGGCTGGCCGTGAAGGAATATCTGGCCGCCCGGCGACCGGCCATATTGCGCGGCAAAGGCGCGGTCATCGGCGTTGGGATAGGAGATCTTGAGGCTGAGGTGATAGGCGCTGCCGGGGTTGCGCCCCTCGATCACATAGCGACCCTCAGGGGTGCGCTCGTCACCTTCGAACTGCTTGTGGCCTTCAGGCGCGTCGCCCAGCTGCAGGCCGCGCCACGCCTTGACCGGCTGGCCGCCTGCATAAGCGACCATCAGCCGCTCGGACTTGTCGACGATGAGGTAATCGACGCTGGTAAACCGCTGCTGAGGCACGATCCGCGCCGCCTCGCGCGCCAGCGGCGGCTGGGCCGGGGGAGCTTCTGCCTGCTTGGCCGGGGGCGCGGTACAGGCCGCCACGACGAGGCAGATGAGGGGGCAGACGAGGGGGGCGAGACGCTTCATCCGGGCAAGGATAACCTGCCCTGCCCAGCCCGATCAATCCACGACAGGCTTAGTCTACAAACGGATCGCGCATCAGGATCGTGTCGTCGCGCTCGGGGCTGGTCGAAACCAGCGCGACCGGGCACTCGATCAGCTCCTGGATACGCTGGATATACTTGATCGCCGCAGCCGGCAGATCGGCATAGCTGCGCGCGCCTGCCGTGCTTTCGTGCCAGCCGGGCATTTCCTCGTAGATCGGCTCACATTCGGCCTGATCGGCGGCGTGGCTGGGGAGGTAGTCATAGACCTTCCCGCGCAGCCGGTAGCCGGTGCAGATCTTCACGCGCTCCATCCCGTCGAGGACGTCGATCTTGGTGAGCGCGATGCCGGTCACCCCGCTGATCGCGCAGGACTGGCGCACCAGCACCGCATCGAACCAGCCGACGCGGCGCTTGCGGCCGGTGACGGTGCCGAATTCATGGCCGCGCTCGCCCAGCCCCTGGCCGATCTCGTCCTCCAGTTCCGTCGGGAACGGGCCGGAGCCAACGCGCGTGGTGTAGGCCTTGACGATGCCGAGCACGAAGCCGGTCGAATTGGGGCCGAGGCCGCTGCCGCTCGCCGCGGTGCCGCTTACCGTGTTCGACGAGGTCACGAAGGGATAGGTGCCGTGATCGACATCGAGCAGCACGCCCTGCGCGCCCTCGAACAGGATCTTGGCGCCCGCGCGGCGCACCTTCTTGAGGCGCTTCCAGACCGGCTGAGCGAACTTGAGCACGAAGGGCGCGATTTCGCGCAGCTCCTCCAGCAAGGCGGCACGATCAACCGGAGGCTGGCCAAAACCCGCCCTCAAAGCGTCATGGTGCGCGCAAAGCCGGTCAAGCTGCGGCTCGAGCGTATCAAGATGGGCAAGATCGCACACACGGATCGCGCGGCGGCCGACCTTGTCCTCGTAAGCCGGGCCGATCCCGCGCCCGGTGGTGCCGATCTTGCCCTTGCCCGCTGCGGTTTCACGCAGGGCGTCGAGATCGCGGTGGAGCGGCAGGATCAGCGGGCAGTTATCGGCAATCGCGAGGTTCTCGTCGGTGATCGACACGCCCTGCCCTTCGACCTTGGCGACCTCGTCGCGCAAGGCCCAGGGATCGAGCACCACGCCATTGCCGATCACCGACAGCGTGCCCGACACGATCCCGGAGGGCAGAAGACTCAATTTGTAGGTCTTGCCGCCAACCACCAGCGTGTGGCCGGCATTGTGCCCGCCCTGAAAGCGCACCACGGCGTCAGCCCGGCTCGCGAGCCAATCGACGATCTTGCCCTTGCCCTCATCGCCCCATTGGGCGCCGATCACGGTGACGTTGGCCATTTCAATCCTTATCCGTACGGCGTCAAAACCGCGCGGGGCCTAGGCGGTTGTCGGGGCAAGAGCAAGGCGTGCGTGCCGCTGTGCGAAGGGTTTTGCCGGCGCGCACGTTGGAGTGCAAAGCCAAGCCGAGGATACCGCCGATGACCAAGACTGCCAAAGTGCTCACCGCCCTTGCCGCCGCTGCCGTGCTGGCGAGCCCGATCCTTGCCCAGCAGCGCCGCGGCGGGGGCGGCGAGCGGGTGGCGCCGGAGTGCCGGCAGGAGATCATTGAACTGTGCGGGCGCGGTCGGGGGGAACTGCGCACCTGCCTGCGCGACAAGTATGCCGAGCTATCCGAGGGTTGCCAGTCCGCGCTGCGCCAGCGTATCGAAGCCCGCACCGGGGCCGGCGCTCGGGGCGAAGGCGCTGCGCGCAGCGGTGCGCTCGCCCCGCAGCAGACGCTCGCCTATGGCAGCGATCCCTTGCAAGGCCTCGACCTGTGGGTGCCCGAGGGCAAGCCCGCCCCGCTGGTGCTGTTCGTCCATGGCGGTGGGTGGAAGCGCGGAAGCAAGAGCAACGCGATGGGCCGCGCCCTGCCCGGCCACATGGTCGAACAGGGCTATGCCTTCGCCTCGATCGACTATCGCCTGGTTCCGAAGAACACCGTCGAAGAGCAGGCCGCCGATGTTGCCGCGGCGCTCGCCTACCTGCTCAAGCAGGCCGAAGCGCTCGGGATCGATCGCAGCCGCGTGGTCTTGACCGGGCACTCGGCGGGCGCGCATCTGGTGGCGCTGGTGGGCACGGATGAGCGCTACCTCAAGGCGGTCGGCCTCAGCTTTGCCGATATCGACGGGGTGCTCCCCAATGACGGCGCGGCCTATGATGTGCCTGCGCAGATCGAGGGCGCTGGCCCGATGATGAAGGAAACCTACGCCCAGGCCTTCGGCACCGATCCGGCGCGCCAGAAGGCGCTGTCCCCCATCGCGCACGCTGCCGGGCCGAACGCGCCCGCCTTCCTCCTGATCCATGTCCAGCGCGAGGACGGGGTGGCGCAGAACGCAGCCTTGGCCGAAGCGCTGAAGCGCGCGGGCACCAAGGTCGAGGTCGGCAGCTTTGCTGGCGAAGGCCTGCAAGGCCATGCCGAAATCAACCGCAGGCTGGGCGAAGCGGATTACCCCGCAACCCCGGTGGTTGATGCCTGGCTGAAGAAGGTGTTCGGCGCGTAGGCGATCCGACGGGCAGGGAGACATCAGGCCGCAGGCGCGATATGGGCCTCAAAATGGCCCGTCTGCTGCTCTTCAACAAACCCTTCGCGGTGCTCTCGCAATTCACCGATCGCGGTTCGCCCACGACGCGCGCGACCTTGTCGGATTTCATTGCGGTCAAGGGGGTCTATCCCGCCGGGCGGCTCGACCGGGACAGCGAGGGGCTGCTGCTGCTCACCGATGACGGGCGGTTGCAGGCGCGCATCGCCGAGCCGCGCTTCAAGCTGCCCAAGACCTATCTGGTGCAGGTGGAGGGCGAACCGGAAGATGCGGCGCTGGCGGCCCTGCGCCGCGGCGTGCAACTCAAGGACGGGATGACCCTGCCGGCCGAGGTCGCTGCCATCGACCCACCCGACCTGTGGCCGCGCAATCCCCCGATCCGCGTGCGCAAGTCGGTTCCCGATTGCTGGCTGACAATCACGATCCGCGAGGGGCGCAACCGCCAGGTGCGGCGCATGACGGCGGCGGTCGGCCTGCCCACCTTGCGCCTCGTGCGCTGGTCGATCGGTGACTGGACGCTCGCAGGGATTGCGCCCGGCCAGTATCGCGAGCTGTCCGCATGAACTATCGCCACGCCTTTCATGCCGGCAACAGCGCCGATGTCGTCAAGCACGCCCTGCTGATCGCGTTGGTGCGCGCCTTGCAGATCAAGGCTTCGCCGCTGACCCTCATCGATACGCACGCCGGCTGCGGCATTTACGATCTGCACGGCGATCAGGCGCAGCGCACGGGCGAGGCAATGGCGGGCGTGATGCGCGCCTTTGCCGATACCAACCCCCTGCTGGACGATTACCGCGCCGCGGTGCGCGCCGTGAACGACGCGGCGAGCGCGGGGTCCGAACCGCGGCTTTATCCCGGCTCACCGCATATTCTGGCGCAATTGCTGCGCGCGCAGGATGGCCTGATCCTCAACGAACGGCACCCGGAGGACGCGCAGGCCTTGCGCAGCGCCATGCGCGGCACGCCCGCCGCCGTGCATCAGCGCGATGCCTACGAGCTGTGGCTGGCGCTGTTGCCGACGCGCACCCCGCGCGGTGTGGTGGTGGTCGATCCGCCCTTCGAGCAGACCGACGAACGCGCCCGCATCACCGCCACCCTTGCCGCCGCGCATCGCAAATGGGCGCACGGCGTGACGGTCATCTGGTATCCGCTGAAAGACCGCGCCGCCCATCAGCGCTGGAAGGACAAGCTGCGCCAGACCGGAATCCCGAAATTCCTGAATGTCGAGCACTGGCTCTACGACAGCGACCAGCCCGGTCTTTTCAACGGCGCGGGACTGTTCATCGTCAATCCGCCTTACGCCTTCACCGAAGCCCTGCCGCCGCTGCTTGAAGCGCTGCGGGCCGCACTGGCACCCGAGGGGCACAGCGGTTCGATTGCGGCGGATTGGCTGAACCGCTGAGCCTGCTAGACGGCGGCGATCACGTCGATCTCGACCATCAGCTCGGGCAGCGCGAGGCTTGTGACCGCGACCGTGGTGTCAGCCGGATAGGGCGGCGTGAACCAGCGCTTGCGGGCGTCGAGGATCTTGGGGAAGTGTCCCATGTCGGTCAGGTAGATCGTCACCTTGACCACCTTGCTGAGATCACTGCCGGCCGCCGCCAGCACGCGCTCGATATTGGCAAAGGTCTGGGCGATCTGCGCGTCGATGTCGCCTGCGCCGACAATGCTGCCATCTGCGCCGATACTCGCCTGGCCAGAGAGGAACAGCAGGTTTCCGACCTGCCAGGCGGGCGCGATCATGTAGGGGGCGAGCGGATCGTCGGCGAGCGTGATCGGCCTCGGGTTGTCTGTCATGCGCGCGGCCCGAGATCGGTCAGCACGGTGCCATCGAGCACATGGGTGCAACCCAGCATCGCCGGATCCTCGCCCTCGGACAGCTGCCGCAAGGTGCGCGCACCGCCCGCGCGAAGGGCTGCCGCCGCATCAGGGTCATGGCCAAGCGGCAGCCACACCAGCCCCTTCGCCTCAGGCTGGGGCGCAATATCGGCAAGGCGATCGAGGTAGAGCGTGAAGCCCGTCGCCGCCTCGTCGCTGCCCGCGATCCGATAGGTGCCGCCCCGCCCCGCCGCGCGGCGCAGGCCATCGGCGTAGAGCGTGAAACCGAACCACGACTGATATTCGAACCCGTGCCGCTCGGTCGGGTCGAGGGTGATGCGCGCTGCATCGCCGATGGCGGCAGCAATCGCCTCCAGCCCGTCGAGCCGCGATTTGAGCGCCCCGCCCGCATCGACGTCGCGCAGCGCAGCGAGCGCCCCCGCGAACGGCCCGGTGGCATAGAGCAGCGGCAGATAGGCCTCGCCGCCCGCCGCGCGCAGCCCGCCAGCATCCTTGGTGTCAAGCTCGCGCCGCACCCCTTCGATCTGATCGGGGGCGAGCGGAAAAGCCCTTTCGGCCAGCGTGTCGACCAGATCGGGGAGCGTGAAATCGACCGAAATGCCGGTCAGCCCGGCGGCCTTGAGCGCCTCGATGGCGAGCATCACCACCTCGCTCGCCGCCGCCACGCTGTCCGCGCCGATCAGTTCGGCGCCCAGTTGCAGGCGTTCGCGCGCGGGGTCGAGCTGGCTCGCCTTGATCACCACCGTATCGCCGCAATAGGCGAGCCTGAGCGGGCGCGGTGCGGCGGCAAGGCTGGTGGCGGCGATGCGCCCGACCTGCGGGGTCATGTCGCTGCGCAGCGCGAGGGTGCGCAAGCTGGCGGGATCGACAAAGCGGAACATGGCGCTCGTCTCGCCCACGGTAACGCCCGCCATGCGGCCCGCCAGCGAGGCCTCGAATTCAAGCAGCGGCGGACGCACCCGGTCATAGCCATGCGCGTCCAGCACATCGAGACAGGCGCGCATCATCGCGGTGATCCGCGCAGCCTCGGCGGGCAGGCGGTCTTCGAGGCCTTCGGGCAGGAGATCGTTGGGTTTGGTCATCGGCTAAGGCGCTTAGCGGGGTATGGGCGCGGGGTGAAGGGGGCTAGCACCGCGCAGGCCCACCCCCAGCCCCGATACCCGCCCCGGCCCCCGAGCCGGGGGGAAGCGGGAGGGGAGTATCAGCGCGACCCAGTCCCCCTCCCGCTTGCGGGAGGGGTTAGGGGTGGGCCTTCGCCGACCTCAGAACACCAGTGCCTTGACCATCTTCACGCCTTCGAGCGTCTCGGCCTCGGCCACCACATCGGCGGGCAGCGCTTCGTCGAGGCTCAGCAGCAGCACCGCTTCCCCGCCCGCTTCGCGGCGGCCGAGGTTGAAGGTGCCGATGTTGATCCCGCGCGCGCCCAGCAGCGTCCCGATGCGGCCGATGAAGCCCGGCTTATCGTCATTGACGATGTAGAGCATATGGCCCGACAGTTCGGCCTCGATCCCGATGCCGAAGATTTCGACCAGCCGCGGGGCTTCGGTGCCGAACAGCGTTCCGGCGACCGAGCGCGGGCCGGTGGCGGTTTCGACGGTGACGCGAACGAGGGTGTTGAACGCCCCGTCACGGTCATGGCGGATTTCGCTCACATCCAGACCGCGCTCCTTGGCGAGGAACGGCGCGTTGACCATGTTCACCGTGTCGGAATAGCGGCGCATGAAGCCCGCCAGCACCGCCGCGGTGATCGGCTTGCCGTTGAGTTCGGCCGCCGCGCCCTCGCGCTCGATGCTGATGTGGGTGAGGTTCCCGTGCGCCAGCTGGCCAACAAGGCTGCCGAGCTTTTCGGCGAGTGCCATGTAGGGCTTGAGCTTGGGGGCTTCCTCTGCCGACAGGCTGGGGACGTTGAGCGCATTGGTGACGCCGCCGTTGACGAGGTAATCGGCCATCTGCTCGGCGACCTGAAGCGCGACGTTGACCTGCGCTTCGGTGGTCGATGCGCCAAGGTGCGGGGTGCAGATGAAGTTGGGGGTGCCGAACAGCGGGTGATCGGCGGCGGGCGGCTCGGTCTCGAACACGTCGAGCGCTGCGCCTGCGACCTGACCGCTTTCGAGGCAGTCCTTCAAGGCCGCCTCGTCAATCAGGCCCCCTCGGGCGCAGTTGATGATGCGGATGCCCTTCTTGGCGTTCTCCAGCCGCTCGCGGCTGAGGATGTTGCGGGTTTCCTCGGTCAGCGGGGTGTGGAGCGTGACGAAATCGGCGCGCGAGAGCAGCGTGTCGAGATCGACCTTCTCGATGCCGAGTTCGATCGCGCGGTCTTCGGTGAGGAAGGGGTCATAGGCGATCACCTTCATCCGCAGGCCGAGCGCGCGGCTGGCGACGATCGAGCCGATATTGCCAGCACCGACGAGGCCGAGCGTCTTGCCGGTGACTTCGACGCCCATGAACCCGCTCTTGGGCCACTTGCCCGCCTGCGTCTGCGCGTTCGCCTCGGGCAGCTGGCGCGCGAGCGCGAACATCAGCGCGATGGCGTGTTCGGCGGTGGTGATCGAGTTGCCGAACGGGGTGTTCATCACCACCACGCCCTTGCCGCTGGCATAGGGAATGTCGACGTTATCGACCCCGATCCCGGCGCGGCCAATCACCTTCAGATTGGTCGCCGCATCAAGGATCGCCTTGGTCACCTTGGTCGAAGAGCGGATGGCAAGGCCATCATACTCGCCGATGCGGGCGATCAGCTGTTCGGGGGTTTCGCCGGTGATGACGTCGACATCGCAGCCGCGCTCTTCGAAGATGCGCGCGGCGTTGGGGTCCATCTTGTCGGAAATGAGAACTTTGGGACGGGTCATTTTGAATACCTTCCACTCGTCTCCCCGGATGTGATCCGGGGTCCCGCTTCACTTGCGGGCATGGGATAAGGAAAGCGGGGCCACGGCTCGGGAGCCGGGGAGACGCTGAGACTTGGCTAGGGCTGAATAATCAGCCGTTCTTGACCTTTTCGAAGGCCCACTCGATCCACGGCAGCAGACGCTTGATGTCCTCCTGCTCGACCGTGGCGCCGCACCAGATGCGCAGGGACGGCGGCGCGTCGCGGTAGCCGTTGAAGTCGTAGCCGACGGCCCGTTCTTCGAGCAGCTTGACGATCTTCTTGGGCACCGCGGCCTGATCTTCGGCCGAGAGGCTCTCGTACCAGTCGCCCTGAAACACCATGCACACGCCGGTGTTGGTCTGGAGCGCCGGATCGGACGCCATGTTGCGCAGCCACGGGGTCGCCTCGATCCAGTCCTTGACCAGCGCCGCGTTGGCATTGGCCCGCTCGATCAGCGCCTTGCGCCCGCCGATCGCCTTGCCCCATTCGAGCGCGGCGATGTAATCCTCGGTCGCCAGCATGGACGGCGTGTTGATCGTCTCGCCCTCGAAGATGCCGCGGTTGAGCTTGGCGCCCTTCTTCATGCGGAACAGCTTAGGCAGCGGCCAGGCCGGATCATAGCTTTCGATCCGCTCGACCGCCTTGGGGCTGAGGATCAGCATCCCGTGCTGAGCTTCCGAGCCCATCACCTTCTGCCACGAATAGGTCGTGGCATCGAGCTTGGCCCAGTCCATCTCCATCGCGAAGATCGCGCTGGTGGCATCGTTGATCGTCACGCCCTCGCGCCCGGCTTCGAGCCAGTCGGTGTTGGGGATCTTCGCGCCCGAGGTCGTGCCGTTCCAGGTGAACACCACGTCATTGCGCTGGGGGATGGTGGTGAGATCGGGGATCTGGCCGTAGTCGGCGGTCAGGACTTGCAGGTTGGGAAGCTTGAGCTGCTTGACCGCATCCTGAATCCAGACGTTGCCGAAGCTTTCCCACGCCGCGACCGTCACCGGGCGCGCGGGATCGAGCATCGACCACATCGCCGCTTCGATTGCGCCGGTGTCCGATGCGGGCATGATGCCGATCAGGTAATCATCAGGAATGCCGAGCAGTTCGCGCGACAGGTCGAGCGCATATTTCAGCCGCGCCTTGCCAAGGCTCGAACGGTGCGAGCGGCCAAGCGATTCGGTCTTGAGCTTGTCCAGCGACCAGCCGGGGAATTTCGCCGTGGGGCCCGAGGAAAAGAAGGGGCGCTCAGGCTTAAGCGTCGGCTCGTGCGCGAGCCCGCGAGTGTACTCAGTCATGTATTCTCTCCTTGCAGAGAGCACGCGCGGCGTTGGGACCGCGTGGCCCGCTGGCCGCTCTAGTGGCGTGCGGCGCGGAGTCAATGAAGAAAGGGGCCGCAACGGATTTACCCTGAGCCCTGCCCACAAGCTGCCTCTCGCAATATTCGCAGACCTCGCCTAGAGGCGAAGGCTCCATGGACATTTCCGATCTTCGCATTGCCCTGTTCAGCGGCAACTACAACTACACCCGTGACGGGGCGAATCAGGCGCTGAACCGCCTGGTCGGCTCGCTGCTCGCGCGCGGGGCCAAGGTGCGCGTCTATTCGCCCAAGGTTGCCAATCCCGATTTCCCCCCGACCGGAGACCTTGTCGGCATCCCCAATGTGCCGATGCCGGTGAAGGGGCGCGGCGAATATCGCTTCCCCACCCACCTCGGCCGCGCGGTAAAGCGCGATCTGGCCGCGTTTGCGCCCAATATCGTCCACCTCTCCTCGCCCGATCCTGCCGCGCACGCCGCGCTGCGCTGGGCGCGGGCGCATGACATTCCGGTGCTCGCCAGCGTCCACACCCGGTTCGAGACCTATCCGCGCTATTACAACATGGCCTTCCTCGAACCGCTGATCGTCAAGGGGCTGCGGCGCTTCTACAACCGCTGCGACGCGCTGGTGGCGCCCTCGCAGTCGATGATCGACGAATTGCTGGCGATGGGGATGCACACCCGCATCGGGCTGTGGAGCCGGGGGGTCGACCGCACGATCTTCTCCGCCGCGCGCCGCGATCCCGAATGGCGCCGCAGCCTTGGCCTTTCCGACGAGGACGTGGCGATCGTCTTCCTCGGGCGGCTGGTGATGGAAAAGGGGCTCGATGTGTTCGCCGAGGCCATCGTCCGCCTGCGCGAGCGCGGCGCGCCCCACAAGGTGCTGGTCATCGGCGACGGGCCTGCTCGCGGGTGGTTCGAGGCGAACCTGCCGGGCGGGATCTTTGCCGGCTTCAAGACCGGCGAGGGGCTGGGACAAGCGCTCGCCAGCGGCGATGTGTTCTTCAATCCGAGCGTCACCGAAACCTTCGGCAATGTCACCTTGGAAGCCATGGCGAGCGGCCTGCCGGTGGTCGCCGCTGGCGCAACCGGCAGCGCGAGCCTTGTCGCTGACGGCGTGACCGGACGGCTGGTCGCACCCTCGGGCGACATGAAGAAAGATGCCGCTGCCTTCGCCGCAGCGCTCGCGCCCTATTGCACCGATCCTGCCTTGCGCGCCGCTCACGGCGCAGCGGGCGAGACGCGCGCGTGCGATTACAGCTGGGAGGCCATCAACGCCGTCGTTGCCGAGACCTATGTGCAGCTGGTCGAGGAACGCGCAGCCTGAGCGCCATCAACTAGCGCAATACCCCTGCGGCCACCATGCGGCGCGAATAGAACAGCAGGAACAGCGTCACCACCCAGATCGCGACATCGAGGCCGGGCGACTGCATATCGGCGGGCACATCGATCAGGATGTAGTGATAGACTGTCACCACAATCAGCCCGACCAGCGCAGCGACCATTGCCGTCACCGTCCACTTCGATCGCAGCAGCAGCAGCACCGATCCGGCAAAGGCGCCCCACACCCCCAAGGCCCAGAATGCGCTGACCCATGCCGGGTAGCTTTCCATGAAGGCGATCTGGCTGGGCGTGAGGCCCATTTCGGCGAGCATCCCGAGCTTGGTCGTCATGTAGCTGATGATGCCCATGGCATTGAACAGCAGCGTCACCGCGCCGACGATCCACAGATGTGCAGGCGTGTGCATCCGCCCTGCGGTTGTTGTCGTCATGGGTTTCCCCTCCCCCATCCGATGCGACCCGGACGGAGGAGAGAATATGCCCTTATTGCGCGTCCGGCAACCTTTGCTGCCGCAGCGTCACAGCCGCTCGATGCGCTTGGCCATTTCGTCGATCATGTCGACGATCTCGTTGATGGTCGCCTCGTCGAGCTTGCCGGCGCGCGCGCGGTTCTTGAGCACCGAGCCCAGGTTGCCCATCGCCCGGAACACATCGTGCGAGCGTACCGTGGTGGTGCGTTCGCCGTGGCGGCCAAGGCGGCGCAGCAGCTCGGCCACCTCGTCGCTGCGATCCGCGAGTTCGGCCTCGCCCTGTTCGGTCACGCGGAACGGCTTTTTCGATCCTTCGGCATCGGCCTCGGTGATCGAGCCTTCATCTTCGAGCAGCTGAAGCGTCGGATAGACCGCGCCAGGGCTGGGGGCATAGCCGCCGCCGGTCATCTCCTCGATCGCCTTGATGAGTTCGTAGCCGTGCGAGGGATTCTCCGCGATCAGCGCCAGCAGCGCGAGGCGCAGCTCGCCCTGACCGAACATCCGTCCGCGGCGTCCACCACGGCGGCCGCGGAAGCCCTCGCCGCCATCTTCGCCATCAGCCTCTCGGCCGCGCGGAAAATCATCGTCGAAGCGCGCGCGCATCTTGAAGCCCGGGCCGCCGAAATTGACGTTCCCATTCATCGCCATCGTCGCCATTGCCTCGGCGAGCTTTTCCCAGCCGCCACCGCGGCCATACCGGTTCCATGTCATGTTCATTCCTCCTCGCCTATATCAGCGATACACCCAAGATATATCTTAGACCTATCGTTTCAAGCGGACGAGCGCGCGAAGGTTCCCTTTTCCGCTGGGCGCCTTATCTCGACCGACGAATGACTGATCTGTTCGGACAAGACGCCCCAGAGGCTTCCCGCGACGGCTCCGCGCCGTCCGCTGACGCACCCCTCGCCGACCGGCTGCGTCCCACGACGCTTGCCGAGGTGGTGGGGCAGGAGCACCTTACCGGCCCCGAGGGCGCGATCGGGCGGATGGTCGCTGCGGGCCGTTTATCGAGCATGATCCTGTGGGGGCCGCCCGGCACCGGCAAAACCAGCATCGCGCGCCTGCTCGCAGACAGTGTGGGGATGCGTTACGCCGCGATCAGCGCGGTGTTCTCGGGCGTGGGCGACCTCAAGCAGGCCTTTGCCGAGGCCGAAAAGATGGCGAAGGCAGGTCGCAAGACGCTGCTCTTCGTGGACGAGATCCACCGTTTCAACCGCGCCCAGCAGGACGGCTTCCTCCCCTTCGTCGAGCGCGGCGTGGTGACGCTGGTGGGCGCGACCACCGAGAACCCGAGCTTTGCGCTCAATGCCGCGCTCCTCAGCCGCGCGCAGGTGCTGGTGCTGAACCGGCTCGACGATGCCGCATTGGCAGCGCTGCTGGCGAGGGCCGAAGCTCTCGAAGGCTCCCTCCCCCTCACCCCCGAGGCGCGCGCGGCGCTGATCGCGCAGGCCGATGGCGATGGGCGGTTCCTGCTGGGGCAGGCCGAGACGCTCTATGCCGCCAAGCTTGATGGCGCGCTTGATCCCGCTGCACTGGGCCAGTTCCTCCAGCGCCGCGTTGCCGTCTATGACAAGGACCGCGACGGGCATTACAACCTCATCAGCGCGCTCCACAAATCCGTGCGCGGCAGCGATCCGCAGGCGGCGCTCTACTGGCTGGCCCGGATGCTGACGGCGGGCGAGGAGCCGCTGTTCCTTGCCCGGCGACTGGTGCGCATGGCGGTCGAAGACATCGGCCTGGCCGACCCGCAGGCGCTCCCGCAATGCATGGCGGCGATGGAGGCCTACCGCTTCCTTGGCAGCCCCGAGGGGGAGCTGGCGCTGGTGCAGGCCTGCCTCTACCTCGCCACTGCGCCCAAATCGAACGCGGCCTACATGGCGCAGAAGGCGGCATGGAAGGCGGCCAAGGACACAGGCAGCCTCGCCCCGCCCGCCAACATCCTCAACGCCCCGACCAAGCTGATGAAGGACATCGGCTACGGCGCGGGCTACACCTATGATCACGACGCCGCGGACGGCTTTTCGGGCGACAATTACTGGCCCGAAGGCATGGAACCGGAACAATTCTACCAGCCGGTCGAGCGCGGGTTCGAACGCGAGGTGAGAAAGCGGCTCGATTACTGGGACAAGCTGCGAAAGGAGCGCGGATGACCGCCCCGCTCGACAGCTGGGAGGCCGCGCGCGACTTTGCGCTGGGCTTGCCGGGGACCGAACTGTCGACCAGCTACGGCAAGCCCGCCGTGAAGGTGGCTGCCAACGGCCGCGCTTTCCTCGGCACGGGACGCGAGAGCGACACCGCCTTCGTGCTCCATATCGATGTCGCCACCGCCGAAATGCTGATGGCGACCGGACCGGAGACCTTCTGGCAGACCCCGCATTACGAAGGCTACGGCGCGGTGCTGGTGCGCTATGCCAGCCCCGATCCGCAGCGCGTGAGGGATATGATCCGCCAAGCGCATGAGCAGGCCGCGGCGATGCCTCCCGTGGCCCGGCGCAAGCGATGACAGGGCCGTTTGCGCAATTCCTCGCGGTCGACTGGTCGGGGGCGAAAGGCGCGCGCCAGAAGGGGATCGCACTGGCCCTGGCGCTGGCCGAGGGCGGGCCGCCGGTGCTGCTCGCCCCGCCCGATCCCAAGGGTTGGGCGCGTGTCGAGGTACTGACGTTGCTTGCGGGATTGCAAGTGCCGACACTGGTCGGGCTCGACCTTGGCATTTCATTGCCATTTGTCGATGCCGGGGCGTTCTTTCCGGGATGGGATGCCTCGCCCGGCGATGCACGCGGGCTATGGGCGCTTATCGACGCCCTGTGTGAAGGCGACCCGCACCTTGAGCCGGGAGGCATCCTCGCCCATCCGCAAGCCGCGCGCTATTTCCGGCACGGCGCGGGGGCAGAGGGCGACCGCTTCCTCCTGCCCGGAGCGCCCACCCGCGAAGGTCGCTTTCGCCGCGCCGAGCACGCGCAGCGCGGCCAGGGGGTCAGGCCAGTGAGCAATTTCAACCTTGTCGGCGCAGCGCAGGTCGGCAAGTCCAGCCTGACAGGGATGCGGATGCTCCACCGCCTGCGCGGGCGCGTGCCGGTGTGGCCGGTCGATCCGCTGCCGGAGCAGGGATCGGTGGTGACCGAAATCTACACCTCGGTCGCCGCCCGGCTCGGAGGCGTGACGGGGGCAGCAACCAAGATCCGCAGCTTTGCCGCACTGAACGATGCGCTTGATCGCCTCGGCTCTGCCCCCGTCGCAGGCGAAGGCGCAATCGACGATCACTCCGCCGACGCTCTGCTGACCGCCGCCTGGCTGCGCCGGGTGCATCAGGAGCGCGACTTGTGGCACCCCCCCGCGCTCACCCCCGAGGTAGCGCGCACCGAAGGCTGGACTTTCGGCGCGCTCTAGGCTTATGGCGCAGCCACGGTCAGCCGGCTTAGCTCAGATGGTAGAGCACCTGATTTGTAATCAGGGGGTCGCGGGTTCGATCCCTGCAGCCGGCACCACGTCTCTCTCCCGACTTAGCCAAGCCTGAGAAAGAACTCCTCCCGCTCGCGGCGCAGGTCTGCGGGGGAGAGCGCGCACAGCGCATCGAGCTCCGCGCGCAGGGCCAGCGTCAGACGCTTCACCGTCTCGGCAGGATCGCGGTGCGCCCCGCCGCGCGGTTCGTAGACAATGCGGTGGATCACCCCGAGCTTGAGGAGGTCGCCTGCGGTCACCCGCATCGCCTCGGCGGCATTCGCGGCCTGCGACGCGCTCCTCCACAGGATCGAGGCGCAACCCTCCGGCGAGATCACCGAATAGACCGCGTGTTCGAACATCAGCACCCGGTTGGCAGCGGCCAGCGCCACCGCCCCGCCCGAACCGCCCTCGCCGATGATCACCGCGACCAGCGGGACGCCCAGCGCGAGGCAGGCCTCGGTCGAGCGGGCGATGGCCTCGGCCTGCCCGCGCGCCTCGGCATCGACGCCGGGGAAGGCGCCGGGGGTGTCGACCAGCGTCACCACTGGGAGGCCGAAGCGGTCGGCCAGTTCCATCAGCCGGATCGCCTTGCGATAGCCCTCGGGCCGGGCCATGCCGAAATTGTGCTTGAGCCGCCCCGGCGTGTCCTCACCCTTCACATGGCCAATCACCACCACCTTGCGCCCCTCGAAGCGCGCAAAGCCGCCGATGATCGCCTGATCGTCGCCAAAGGTGCGGTCGCCCGCGATCGGCAGGAACTCGCTGAATAGCCCCGCCACCAGCTTCTCGAAGCGCGGGCGCTGAGGGTGGCGCGCGACCAGCGTGCGCTCCCACGGGGAGAGGCGCGCATAGGTGTCCGCGAGCAGCTTGTCCGCCCGCTCGCGGAGCATCCGCGCCTCCTCGGTGCCCTCGGCATGGGCGGAAAGCTCCGCCACGTGGCGGTCGAGCGCCTCGATCGGCTTTTCGAAGGGCAGGTACTGGATCACGGCTGATCCTGAATCACACCGTCATCGACATGCCGCGATAGATCCGCGCACGATACCGCGAGTCCTCCGCGTCCGGCAGCGGCGCGCCGACCAGCAGGACAGCGCGGGCAAAGCGGCGGACTTCCTCGAGATGCTCGTCGAGATCGCGCGGTTCCTCGGACTGCACCCGGCGGGTGAGGTTGATCTGGTTAACCGGCACATCATGCACCAGCCGCTCGTTCTCCACGGCAAGCGTCGCGGTGAAGGCGTGGAGCGTGGTCTTGATGAAGTTCGCCAGCGCGAAGGCCGGGGACTTGTCGCCCATCGGCACATCGGGGCTGGTCAGCACCAACTGGCAATCATCATAGAGCGAGGCGCGGCGCGAGACGCGGAAGTGGTGGGTGAGATTGTCGGCCACCACGGCACGGAATTCCTCCGGCGTCAGCGGGTCGTCGGTCGCGAACAGCTTGCCCGGCAGCGCCGACATCGGGGTCGAGAGGATCGTGGTCGGCTTGCCCCAGGCGAGCAGCGCCTCGTCCATCGCGGCTTCGATGTCGGTGGTCTTGACCAGCGAGGTCAGCGCCTCGGCGGTCTCGGGCTCGAGCTGCGCCTTGATCGCCTCAAAGGCTTCTGCGGTGCGGGTGATGACCACGACGTTGGCCGCATGGCAATCCTCGATGAAGGCGCGCGCGGTCTCGGCGAGGTAATCGGCGAGGTGTTCGCCGATGATCCACACGGTCTTGCCGCGCATCTGGTCGAGCCGCTCCTGCTTGGGCGAGCCGAAAAGCTCGCGCTCGGTGGTCGAGCGCTCCACGCTGAGGCCGCCCGAGGGCATGAAGGTCTCGCCCGAGACCGCGCGGTCGGCGAGGAAGAACACGGTCGCCTGCGCCACGTCATGCTCGGTCGGCATCTTGCCGAGATAGAGCTTGGAGAGCACGCCGCTGCCGACCTTCTTGGCCTCGACCGCGATCTTGTCGGCGGGGAGATAGGGCGTGTCCTCAGGCGGCACGCGCAGCAGCCAGTTGCCGTCTTCGGATGCCGGACGGTCGTTCCACTCCGGCGCGTCAAGGAACAGGCCCGCCTGCCGCAGCCGCCCGATCAGCGCGGCGGCGATCTGCGGGGTGAGGAGATACTGGTCCCAGGTGCAGGTGCCGTCCCCCTCGCGCGCGCAGGCCAATGCCAGCTCACGCAGCTCGCGCGGGTTGTTGGTGTCGTGGCTCATCTTGGTGGTGTCGTTGCGCGCAAGCCGCGCCAGCACCGCCTCGACCCGCACCCCGCGCCGGATCGCCTTGATCGCGGCGGCGTGGACGGCGTTCAGACGCTTGTTCTCGAGGATCAGCTTGCCGCGCCGTTCGAACAGTCCGGGCTTGCCGCCCGTGCCCGAGAGGCGGTCACCATCGACGGGGCCGGGCGCGATCGCGTTGAACTGCACCTCCGGCCCGAGATAGCGCGCCATGCTCTCGACCATCGCGCGCTGACCTGCCTTGGACACGGCGTAATCGGCGCGGTTGGGATAGGCGACCGCGAGGTATTTCTCGCCGCCGAAGTAGCTCGAAACATTGAGGATGTAGCCCGAACCTTGCGCCTTCATCAGCGGGGCTACGTGGTGCATCAGGAAGTAGTTCGACACGAGGTTGGCATCGAGCGTGTAGTTCCAGGCATCGACCCCCATGTCGACCACCATGTCCTCAGCGCCCGCAACCCCGGCGTTGTTGATGAGGTAGTCGATCCGCCCGAAGGCCTTGAGCGTCGCATCGACCGCGCCCTTGAGGCTCTCGAAATTGCTGACATCGACATTGGCGAGCGTCTGCACCCGGCGCTCGACACCGGCGAAACCGATGTCTTCCAATTCGCTGACGATCTTCGCCCGCGCGACCGCGAGTTCGCTCTCGCGGCGCGCGACCATCATCACCTTGCCGCCTGCCAGCGCCAGCAACCGCGCGACCTGTCCGCCGATCCCGGCAGACCCGCCGGTGATCAGCGCGACCTTCCCGAGATGCAGCCCGGTGATGTTCTCCGAGAACCCCGGCATCGCCTTGCGCGCGCCCGTCGCCTCGCCGATGTTCGCGGGCACATAGAGCGTGATTTCACCCAGCTTGCTTTCCTTCAGCAGGATGCGCGCCGCGTGGCCGGCGGTGAAGCGGATGTTCTCGGCCTCAGTGTTGGTGAAGCGGACGATCTGGTTGCCCCACTCGGCCTGACGGCGGCGGCCGTGGGCGGTGTCGATTGCGCTCTCGTCGCGCCAAATGCGGATCAGCTGTTCCGTCGCGGCGCGCAGGATGTGGCCGTAGATGTCGCCCTTGCCGTCGCTGGCATGGCTGACGAACACGAAGCGCGGCGGCTGCAAGAGGTTGTCGTGGCGCTTCCAGTAGCGGCTCATGGTGCGTGCCAGCGCCATGTTGCCCGCCAGTTCGGCATCCATCAGCGCTTCGACCACGCCATCATCCGCCGCGGTGATTGCGCCGCTCAGCTCCCCTGCGCCGAGCGCCGGCAGGAACAGCGCGCCGCTGATGGGGGTGCCTTTCTTGGTGTGCTCTTCGAGCGCGGCTTCCATCGCCGCGGGGTCTTTCCGGCTGAAGCGGATGATCGACAGCTTGTCGGACAGGCCCAGCGCCGCACAGCGCTTCTCGGCAATGGCAACGTCGGCAGCGCGCGGCAGGCCGAGCACGACCTCGGCCCCGCAGGCGAGCTGCACCTGCGCGATTTCGAGCGCCTCTTCCCAGTCGTCTCCCGCGGCGATCAGCACCGCAAGCCCCGTGCCGTCCATCGAGCGCATCGTGGGCCGCGCGAGGTAGGTCGAGCGCTGCTCCTTCCGCACGCTCATACCGTGGGTGACCTCGAAATCGTGGCCGTTGTAGGCCGCGCTCTCGTCCGAGCCGAGGAAGACGCAGGTGGTGGCGATGTCGGTCGGGGTGGGGAAGGTCTTGGCCTTGTCGTTCCCGCCCGTGGCCCGCTCGAGGCTCATCATGTCGAAGAACTGGTTGGCCGTCGTTCCCGCCGCATCGCCGCGCGCGGCATCCATTGCAGCGAAGACATTGCGGATGCGCTCGCTCTCGATCGGGCCGGGGTAGACGAGGTTGACGCGGATGCCCTTCGGCCCGAGCTCGAGCGAGAGTTCGCGGCTCCACGCATTCATCGCCGCCTTGGGCACGACATAGGCCGCGCGCGCGTAGTAAGGCGTGCGGCTGAAGATGGTCGAGACGTTGATGATCGAGCCGCCCTCGGGGATGTGCTCCGCCGCGACGCGCGCGACATTCCACGCGACGCCGAAGATGTTTCGCAGCGCCTGGCCGACAGTCTCGCTGTCGGTCGAGCCGGTCTTCTGGAGCGCGGCCAGCTCTTCCGCCGACAAGGGCAGGTTCTCGATCGGCTGCTTGGGCCCGGCGCTCCCGGCGTTGTTCACCAGAATGTCGATCCGCCCGAACTGCTTCACCACCTCGGCGATGGCGGCACGCACCGAGGCAATGTCGCCCCCGTCGAGCGCCACGGTCGCGAGCCGCGCCGGGTCCGCACCGGTCGCCTTGAGCAGCGCCTCGGCCGCCGCCTTGGTGCGGTCGGGCGTGCGGCCCGTCATCACCACGGTTGCACCCTCTGCAAGGTAGTGGGTGACGATATGCCCGCCCAGATTGCCCGCGGCCCCCGTGACGACCGCGATCTTGCCGGCGAGGCGGCCCGGAATATCGCCTTGCAGAGCAGGCGCAGCGGCAACGGCTTTCAACTTGGCCATGACTCTCTCCTCACAGAATTACCGCGAAGGCGCGCTTCGCTTTGCGTTTCGTTCATTCTCTGGGGAGGAGAGGGAAGAACGTTTCAAAAAGTGCAATGCACGAGCTAGCCGTCCGGTTCCCCGGCACTTGCAGCTGCCCACGCCTCCAGCAGCGCATCGCGGCTTCTGAGGCCCATTTCGGGGAGCGCGTGGTTGACGACGTAGGTGGAGCCCGTGTGCCGGTTGTCCCACATCGCCTGATGCGCTTCGGGGAGGCCATCCCATGGCACGACCTCGGGCTCGGTCACTTCGAGCAGGCCCGCCGCGATCATGTCGTTCATCCGCGCGACTTCGTAGGCGTTGCACAGGTGCGTGCCGAAGATCTGCGCGGTGGGCATGAAGATGCGCCGCTGACGGGTCCAGACCTGCGGGGCGTAGAAGGTGAAGCGGCACCCGGTAAGGTCTTCCGCAAAGATCACGCGGCCCGTGAAGGGCTTGACCAGCGAGGTCGAGATGCCGAGCGTGTCCTGCCCCGCGCGCTCGAACACCAGATCGGGGCTGCCGCGCGGATTGTCGGGCGAGCGCAGGATCTTGCCCACCGCCGAGCCGAAGGGCTTCATCACCCGGTCCTGATAGTCACGCACCGCCGCCTTGAAGACCTCGATATCGGCCTTGGCATCGGGCAGGCGCGGCATGGTGTCGGGCCAGTGAAAATTCGCGCCCTCCCGGCGGCGGATGCTCTCGAGGCTGACGATCCCCTCGATCGCGTCCTCCAGCCCCAGCGATTGCAGGAACTCGCGCTGGCCATCGGTGGTGGTGGCGATGACGGACTTGGCATTGAAGCGCCGCGCGGCTTCGATCATTTCGAGGCCGGTCTCGTCGAGCAGCTCGCTCGATCCCGGCCCGTAGAAGATCAGCACCGCTTCCCCGCCGCGGAGGCTGGCGCGGCGGAGCATCTCTTCGGGGCTGGCCGTCCCCGGCTTGCCCATGAAGCTGAAGTGATAGCCCGACGAGGCACCGTAGAAGGCCAGCGTGCCGCCTTCTGCCAGCAATTGGAACGAGCGCGGGAAGGCGGTCTCGCCCGCGTGGCTGACCACGTAGTCGGCCAGCTTGCCGCCGTTCAGTGCCTTGTATTCCTCGACCAGCGGCGCGCCTGCGGCTTCCCACGCCTGCGCTTCGGCCTTGTCCTCTGGCACCACGGTGTAGAGGTCGGCGAAACGCGCATCCTTGCGGTTGATCGCGCCCACCGCGCCCTGCACCCCGGTGATGAACTGCGCGCGTTCCTCGGACGAGACCAGCCCCGTCACCTGCAAACCCGTGCGCACCGACGAGCGCAGCGCATCCAGCCCCGTCCCCGTCGCCGCGCCCTCGACGAACAGCGTCCGTCCCGGCGCGATTTCCAGCGTCGTGAACAGGCAGCGCGCGATGGTGCCGAGGTTCAGCACATAGCTCCCCGCCTGCTCCAGCGTCAGATCGGGCGGCACCTTGTGCATCTGCGGAGCCTGCACGGTCAGGAACTGCGCGTGGCTGCCCGTCTCGGTCTCGTAGCCCTGAATGGAGAAGTCCGCATACATCGGGTCATTGCCGACCAGCGGCGAGAGGAGGTCATTGGTGCCGGAATAGACCGTCACCAGATCGCCGACCTTGATCCGCCCCTGCGCCCGCGTTTCTGAGCCGAGCGCGGCGACCAGCGCGATGCCGCCCGATCCGGTGATCTGCACGTCTTCCTCATGCGCATCGAAGGGTGAGACGGGGATGCCGGTCAGCGCCCAGATGTCGTTGAAGTTGACCTCGCTCGTCAGCATGTAGAGCAGCGCCTCGTTGGGCGCAGGCTCGGGGACAGTGACGATCAGCTCCTTCTCGTGGCTCGCCGGCGGGCCGAAGCGCGGCTGGCCGGTGTCGGGATCGCGGGCGATGCCGAAGGCGTATTGGTGACGCGGGATCGGGGTCACGCCGGGATAGAACGGCGCTCCTACGGGAAGCAGATCGCCTGCCGCTTCCAACGCCTGCGCACGCATCTCGTGCTCGGCGTCGATCCACACGCCATCGCGCCGCACCGGAAGTGGGGGCGCAACCTTGTCCATGAATTGCCGGATGCCGGTCTTGCCGCCTTCGGGGTCGACGATGGCTTCAGAGAACAGCCGCGCCTCGCGCTGCGTTCCTTGGGTGATACCGTGTTCGAGGCCGGTGCGCACCGCATCCAGCGCCCGCGCACCCGCGACATCGCGGCCTGCCCATTCCAGCTGGCGCAGGATCCGCTGGAGGAAATCATCCTCCAGCACTTTGTCGAGGTCGACCTCGGCCGCGCCTTCCCAGCGCACCGTCGCCGCCTGGCGTTCCGCAAAGGCGAAACCGAGCGCACTGCCCGGGCCGTGCTTCACGAAATCGCGCACTGCCGCATGGGCGGCGGAGAGCGCATCCTCTGCACCGTCAACCAGCTGATCGACCACGCCGATGGCTGCCGCCTGCTCGGCGGTGATGCTGCGCCCGCCGAGGATCAGATCGAGCGCATCGCGCACGCCTTCAGCCCCGCGCCGGTCTGCCAGCAGGCGCGGCAGGCGCTGGGTGCCACCGTAGCCGGGCAGCAGCCGCAGCCGGATTTCGGGCTGGCCGAAACGCGCCACCGGCTCGGCGATGCGGTAATGGCAGGCGAGCGCGAATTCCATGCCCCCGCCCAGCGCCACGCCCTGCACCGCCGCGACGCAGGGCTTGCCCATGCTCTCGATGGTGCGGAAAGCGAGGTGCGCATTGTTGGGCAACACCATCGCTTCATCGACCGTGTGGATTTCCTCGAGCATCTGGCGGATGTCGGCCCCGGCCACGAAGGACGAAGTGCCCTCGCCGGTGAACACCACCGCGACGACGCTGTCATCGCGCGCGAGGGTCGAGGTGACCAGCACCAGCTCGTCGATCGCGCGCTCGTTCAAGGCATTGACCGGCGGGTTGGTGACGGTGACCGTCGCCACCTGCTTGCCCGGCGCGACGGTGTTGTATTGCACGAGGAAATAGCGGTGCCGGTCGAACAGCGCCTGTTCGTCGCTCATGCGCTGCTTGCGCTGCCAATCGTCGATCACGCGCTTGAGTTCGTCGAGCGCCTCGGGGTTGCGCAGCGTCGTGACGTCGCCGACATCCTCGCCCACCACCAGCGCGCGGACCATGCGGCGCATGTATTTTCCCGAGCGGGTTTCGGGGAACTGCGATACCTCGATGAAGTCCGCCGGGACTGCGACCGCACCTTTCTCGGTGCGCACCAAATCGAACAGCCGCCGCTTGTCCTCGTGCGTCAGCTTGCGCCCTGCGACCGGCACCACGAAGGCGAGCGGGGTCAGCCCCTTCTCGCGGTGCGGCGCGCCGACCACCAGCACATTGCCGACCGGCGAGTCCGGTGCGAGCGCCTTGTCGCGCAGCACCGCGCCCTCGATCTCCTCGGTGCCCATGCGGTGGCCCGAGACGTTGATGACATCGTCCGAACGGCCATGCAGCGAGAACGAGCCGTCGGCATGCTGGATCGCAAAGTCGCCCTGGGTGTAGGCCCATGCGCCTTTCCAGCGCCGCCAGTAGCCTTCTTCCCAGCGCTTGGCATCGCCGCGCCACTCCGGCGCAACGCGGCCATCGGCAACCTTGAAGCCCGCAATGTCGCCCCAGATGGTGCGCGCGAGGTAGGGATAGGGCGCGGCGATCACGATCTCGCCCTTCTCGCCGATCTCGGCCTTGCGCCACGGCACGCCGCCCTCGTCAGCGCGGGCGAAGGGGGCATTCGCGCCCTTGCCCGCTTCATCCTCGACCCACACGTCGCCGACGATCCACGGCAGCGGATAGGCGTGGGCATCGGGGCGCAGCGGGAAATCGTCGTTGGCGAACATATGCGTCCACGCGATCCCGCCGTGCTCGGTCGCCCAGTAGCTATTGATGTAGCGCGGCGTCACGTGCTCCATCCCGAAGGCCTGCACCGACGGCGAGACCGGTTCGGCGCAGAAGGTCGCCACGCGCAAGCCGCTCATGTCATAGCGTTCGACCTCGGCGAGGTTCGCCGGATCGGACATGATCGACTTGAGGAAGGTCACCCCCGCCTTGAAGATGCGCACCTTGTGCCGCTCGATCATCGAGGCGAAGCGGCCCGCATGGGGGAACACCGGCGAGCCTTCGCTCACCAGCGAGGTCACCCGCGTCATCAGCGGCGCGCAGATCAGGTAGCTCTGGCCGGTGATCCAACCCGGATCGGCGACCACAAACAGCGTGTCGCCGGGGCGCGCGTCGAAGCTCGCCGCCATCGTCTCGGCGACACCGGCCGCATAGCCGTGCGAGTGGACGATCCCCTTGGGCTTGCCCGTCGAGCCCGAGGTGTAAATGAAGAACATCGGATAGTCGGCATCGACCGGCATCGGCTTGGACGACGCCCAGATCGCGCGGACGAAATCGGCATCGGCGAGCGCCAGCAGATCAGCCTCGGACTGCACCGCAAAGCCCGCAGCCCGCGCTTTTTCGAGCACCGTCACCAGCGCGCTATCGGTCAGCTCGTGGCTCCAGCGGTCGCGTTCCTCGCGCCAGATCATGTCGGGCTGGTGTGTGTGGCGGCACACGATCACCGCTTCCACGCGCGGTGGCAGGGTGACGAGGCTGGAGGCAATCGCGATCCGCACGCGGGCGGCATCGGCTGACGTTATACGCCCTTCTGCCCCAAGATTGATCAGCGCCCGGCCCACACCGCGCATCACGTCCGACCGGTCGACCGTGATCTCGCCGGCAAGCGCCTCGCGCACCGTATCGAGGATGGTGTCATGCCCGCCCTCGGGCAGTTCGAGATCAAGCCCGCCGAGGATGTCGAGCGCCGTCGTCACCGGCACGAAATTGTCGAGTGCCGGATCGGTATAGGCGTTCTTGAAGGCGGCGACCTGCGCATTGCGGTAGCTGCCATCGGAGGTCACGATCACCCGCGCCCCGGTGTCGGCGATGCGGTCGCTGAGGGTCTTGTCGGAAAAGCCCCCGAACACCGCCGTGTAGACCACGCCCATCCGCTTGGCGGCCTCGGTCCAGTAGATCTGCGGCACGATGCTCGGCATATTCAGCGCCATGCGTTCGCCGGGCTTCAGGCCCAGCGCTTCGAGCGCCACCGCGCACTTCGCAACCTCAAGCAGCAATTGCTTGCGGCTGACGGTGAAGCAGTCGATCGGCGCGCCCTTGCCGCCGTTGGCGCTCATGTCCCAGCGATCGCCTTCGAAGATCAGCGCAGCCTCGTCGCCGTGGCCGGCGAGCACATGGCGGTCGAGCTCGGAGAAGGCGGCATTGGTGCGCCCACCCACGAACCAGCGCCAGTGGGGCGGATTGCTCCCGTCGAAACCGGTGTGCCAGGGGGTAAACCCGTCAGGCAACGCGGGGCTGACAGGCGCGCCCGTTGCCGCGTCCCAGCCGTGCCAGCCGCCGTCGGCCCCGCGCGCGAGCCACGCGCCCGCAGGCCCGGCCTCGGCCACGAACCAGTGCATATTGCGGCCCGCGATCTCGCCATGGAACGCGCCGGGATCGGCAAGCGCAGCGGCGCGCATCGCGTCCCAGTCGGCGCGGGTGCGCACGGGGTTGGTCTCTGCGGCAGGCGCACGGTCGAGCAGAACAGTTTCAGGAATGACACCACCCCCCATCAAGGCAAAACTCGCAAGGCGTGATCCCTGACGCGCGGCGGCTGTGCAGCAAAATTTCATGACGCAGCCGCCATCGGCAAGAAAATGCCATCACGAATGCTTGTCGCGATAACGCCGTGACCGGCAAACAGTTCCGCACCCATCGCAACGAATGCACGCTCCGCCCCCCGGTTTGTCACCGACGGTCGGCGTGTAACCCTTTTTCAATCGTGTTGCGGCTAACAGGAGCACCGGGCGCGGTTTGGCGTAATCGCGCCTGGAACAAGGATGAGGCATGCCATTGGGTTTTCTCAAATCCGCGCGCGAATCGAACCGCCCGGTGCCTCAACCGGAGGGGCCAGCCCCGCTTGTCCGCAGCGACCGGTCCGAGGTGCTCGGCGAAGTCGAGGAACTGGGCATCGGAATGTTCTGGGCGACCGACGCCGAGGGCCGCCTCACTTTCCTGTCCAAGCGCGCGCTGGTCGAACTTGGTTCTGAGGCCGAAAGCCTGATCGGCAATGCGATCACCCAGGTGTTCCAGGATGTCGAGGCCGAAGACGGCGCGCCGACCCAGCGCAGCCTCGCCTTCAAGCTCAAGGCCCGTTCCAAGCTCGAGGAACAGATCGTCGCGGTTCCCACGGCGCGCGGCAGCACCCGCTGGTGGCGGCTCAACGGCCGCCCGCTGCTCGATGCGCAGGACAATTTCCGCGGCTATCGCGGCAGCGCGGTCGATATCTCGGCGCAATATGCCTATGAAACGCAGGTCGCGCGGCAATCGCAGGTCGATGAACTGACCGGGCTCGCCAACCGCCGCAAGCTGGGCGAGCGGCTGAAGGCGATGCTCTCCGCCTTCCGCGTCAGCCAGCGTTCGTGCGCGCTGATGATGCTCGACCTCGACCGCTTCAAGCAGGTCAACGACACGATGGGGCACCCGGCGGGTGACGAGCTGCTCAAGCAGGTCGCACAGCGGCTGTCCTCGATCGTCAAGGATTATGGTGAGGTCGGGCGACTGGGCGGTGACGAGTTCCAGGTCTTGCTGCCCGACATGGACGACCGCGGCACGCTGGGCGAGCTGGCCAACCGCATCGTCCAGTCGCTTTCGCAGCCCTATCAGATCAACGGCCGGCGGGCGATCATCGGCACGTCGGTCGGGATTGCCATTGCCCCCTATGACGGCCTCGAAGCGGACGAGCTGACCCGCTCTGCCGACATGGCGCTCTATTCCGCCAAGGAAACCCGCGGCGGCACCTTCTGCTTCTTCACCAGCGAGCTGCGCGATGCCGCCTCGAAGACCGCGATGCTGGGCGACCGGCTGCGTGATGCCGTCGACCGCGATGAGCTGAAGCTCGCCTATCAGCCGCTGGTCGATCCCGCGACCAACGAGGTCAAGTGCTTCGAGGCCTTGCTGCGCTGGCATGACGAGGAAGAGGGCGACATCAGCCCTGCCCTGTTCATTCCGGTCGCCGAAAACGACGATCTGATCATCCGCATCGGCGAGATGGCGCTGCGTCAGGCCTGCATCGATGCGCTGTCCTGGCCCGAAACGATCAAGGTCGCGGTCAATGTCTCGGCCAAGCAGTTCATCCGCCCCGGTTATCGCAAGGCGGTGGCTGCCGCGCTTCAGGCCTCGGGCCTGCCGCCGGGCCGGCTCGAGCTGGAGATTACCGAGAGCGTCTTCGTCGGCGATCTCGAAACGGTCGATGCCATCTTCCGCGATCTCAAGAAGCTGGGCGTGCGCCTCGCGCTTGACGATTTCGGTACCGGCTATTCCTCGCTCGGCTACCTGAAGCACGGGCATTTCAACAAGATCAAGATCGACCAGAGCTTCGTGCGCGGCTGCACCGAGAACGGCGACATCAACCCGGCGATCATCACCGCGATCGTCGCGCTGGCCAAGGCGCTGGGGATGGAGACCGTCGCCGAGGGGGTCGAGGCGATGGACGAGCTTGAACTGGTGCGCGAGCGCGGCGCTGATCTGGTGCAGGGCTACATCTATTCGCGCCCGCTGACGCAGGAACAGGTGCTCACCCAGATCGCCGACGGGACGATGAAGTGCAACCCCGATGGCCCCCCGCGCCACCGGGCCGAGCGCATCACCATCTTCCGCAAGGTCGGGCTGATCCACGAGGATCACTATTACGACGTGATCCTGCGCAACCTGTCCAAGACCGGCGCGCGGATCACCGGTCTCGCCGGGGTTCCGGTCGGCACCGATGTCGTGCTCGATCTCGGGCACGGACAGCTGGTGGTGAGCAAGGTCGTCAACGCGACCGAGAACAGCCAAGGTCTGAAGTTCGAGACCCCGCTGATCTCGGACGGGAGCGGCGGGTTCATGACCCGGCACCGCATCTCGCCCTATTCGCTGGCCGAGGCGGGCATTCCGCTGGCGGCGCTGGGCGCAGGGGCTTTCCCGCTCGCCAAATGGCGCGAGGCGCACAAGTCCGTGCCCAAATTCGTGCAGATGGATCTCAGCATCTAGCAGCCAGAGCCCGGCACGGCCGCCGGTTTGGCGCGCTGATGTTTCACGTGAAACACCGCAGCGCGCGACAACGCGCGCCTAAAACCCGCTAACAGCGCGCGCGCGCCGTTCAGCCGCGCCCGCGATAGCCCGGCACGCCCTGATCGGGCAGCCACAGGCCTTCGGGCGGCGCGCCCGATTGCCAGAACACGTCGATCGGAATGCCGCCGCGCGGATACCAGTAACCGCCGATGCGCAGCCATTGCGGGCGCATTTCCTCGAACAGGCGCACCCCGATGCCGACCGTCACATCCTCGTGGAAGCCGTTGTGATTGCGGAACGAGCCGAGGAACAGCTTCAGGCTCTTGCTCTCGACGATGGTCTCGCCCGGCACATAGTCGATCACCAGATGGGCAAAGTCCGGCTGGTTCGTCACCGGGCACAGCGAGGTGAACTCGGGGCTGACGAAGCGCACCATGTAGGTCAGGCCCGGGCGCGGATTGGGGACGTAGTCGAGCACCGCCTCCTCTGGCGAGGCGGGCAGCGGGGTCTCACGCCCGAGAAACTGGGGTTGCGGCTTGGTGGGATCAGGTGTGCTTTCCATGCCGCGCTGTTGCCCCGATCCGCCGCAGCGCGCAAGGCCGGAACTGGACGGAGCGCCCCTCGCCTCACTATGGGGAGACCTCGAGGGACGATAGAGCCGGTTCACCCCGGTTCGCCGCGCCTTCCCCCGCAGCCTTCGCAACCGAGCCTTTCGCGCCATGACCCGCCTGTCCGCCCGCCTGATCCGCTTCGCCGCCCCCGCTTTTGCCGTGGCGCTGGCCCCTGCGCTCGCCGCGCAGCAGACCTTCGAGCTGCCACCCGCCAGCCCTTCGCCGACCCCCGCCCCGGCCGGCCCGGCTGACGAGCGCGCAGGCGTCGCCATCCCGCCGCGCGCCCAGCCGAGCAGCGCGCCGGAGGTCATCGCCACCCCTGTGATTCAGCCGCTGCCCTCGCCCACTGCGGGCGCGCGGGCGGGCGAGCGTCCCACCCCGCGCGCGAGCACGCCGCAGCCGCAGCCGGGCGCGACCGCCACGACCCAGCCCACCCCGGTTCCCGCCGGGGCCGGGGACGGGGCCGAGACCGGAGAAGCGCCCGCGCCTGCGGTTACAGGCGTACTGCCAACGCTGCCGGGTGCCACCGGCACACCTGCGGCTGCGCCGGGCTTCGGCACCGCGCTCGATCCGGCCACACCGATGACGGGCGCTTTGGTGCTGCCCGACTGGTGGCCCTATGCGGCAGGCGGGCTTGGCGCTCTGGTGCTGCTGGGCGGCGGCCTTGTCTGGCAACGGCGCCGAGGGCGCAAGCCGCTGCGCCTCGCGGCCCCGCCTGCCGGGGCAGACGCGGGACAGCCTCAGCTTGCATCAGGCGAGCAGCCCCGGCTCGATCTGACGCTGGAGATCACCTCGGCGACCCGCAGCGTGATGATGTTCTCGGTCGGCTGGCGGCTGACCATCGCCAATCGCTCGGACCGCGCGGTCAATGATGTGTCGGCAGCGGTGCAGCTGGCTTGCGCGCGCGCCAGCGCCGGAGCGGGCAACGCCCCCTCCCCCGGAGCCGCGCAAGGGCTTGCCGCCATCGACCGCATCGGCCCGCAGCAGGCGCGCAGCCTGACCGGCACGGTGCAGCTGCCGCTCTCTGCCATCGCCCCGCTGCGGCAGGGCACCACCCCGCTGTTCGTCCCGCTTGCCCATGTCACGCTGGAGGGCGAAGGCCTGCGCGCCATGACCCGCAGCTTCGTGATCGGCCCGCGCAGCCCGAGCGGGCGGGTGCATCCGATTGCGCTCGACCAGCCGCCCGGCAGCATTGCAGGGCTGGTGGCGCAGATCATCGCGACCGCGCCGGAAACGGCCGCCGCCTGAACGCAAGGCGCGGGGACGGCGCTTGGCAGGGCTTGCGCAATGCGGCTAGGGTCAGGCGCATGACCACGCTTCCCGCCTCGCTCGTCTCGACCCAATGGCTCGCCGACCACATCGCCAGCCCCGGCCTTGTGGTGCTCGATGCCTCCTACCACCTGCCCGCCGCCGCCCGCGACGCGGGTGCCGAGTTTGCCGCCGCGCATATTCCGGGGGCGCGGTTTCTCGAACTGGGGAGCCTCTACGATCCCGCCTCGCCGGTGCCCTATGCCTTCCCCACCCCCGATCAGCTGGCGGCTCGCCTTGCCAGCCTCGGCGTCGGGCCGGAGGATGCCATCATCATCTACGACGACAGCGCGATCCGCACCGCGGCGCGCGCGTGGTTTGTGCTGACGGCAAGCGGGCGCGGCAATGTCGCGATTCTTGATGGCGGGCTGGGCAAGTGGCGGGCCGAGGGCCGGGCGCTGGAAGGCGGTGCCCCTGCCGCCGCGCCTGCCGCACCCGCCACCTTCTCCGCGCCCAGCCGGGTGCGCAGCAAGGCCGATATGCTCGCCAATCTCGATCATCCCGCCACGCAGGTGCTCGACGCGCGCTCGGCTGACCGGGTGTTCGGCACCGGGGTCGATCCGGTGCATGGCGGGCCGAACGGACGCATCCCCGGCGCGCTCAACCTGCCCTTTACCGCCGTGCTGAATGCCGATGGCACCTACCGCTCGCCCGCCGAACTGCGCGCCGCCTTTGAAGGCGCAGGGATCGACCTCGCCCAGCCGATCACCGCCACCTGCGGCAGCGGGGTGACCGCGAGCGTGCTGCTGTTCGCGCTGCACCTGATCGGGGTGGACGAGGCCGCGCTCTATGACGGCAGCTGGAGCGAATGGAGCGCCGATCCTGCCACCCCCAAGGCGCAGGGGCCGGCTGAATGAGCGGGGGCGACGACGACAAGCATCTGAGGCCCGCCAGCCGCCTCGTGCGCGGTGGGCGGCGCAAGGAATGGACGGGGCCGGTGGTCAACCCGCCGGTCTGGCGCGGCTCGACCCACCTCTACGACACCGACGCCGATCGCCACGCGGCAGGCGGCAACAATGCCGACGGGCAGTTCTTCTACGGCCGCCGCGGTGCGCCGACTCAATGGGCGCTCGCCGAGGCGCTGACCCAGCTGGAGGCCGGGGCTTACGGCACCCAGCTCTATCCCAGCGGCGTGGCGGCGATTGCGGGCTGTATGTTCGCCGTGCTGAAGCCCGGTGACCGGCTGCTGATGGCCGACAATGCCTATGATCCTTCGCGCAGCATGGCGACAGGCCTGCTGGCGCGGATGGGGGTGGAGACGACCTTCTTCGATCCGCGCGATCTTGATGGCTTCACCGCCGCCGTGCCGGGCGCGAAGGCGGTGTGGCTTGAAGCCCCCGGCAGCCTCACCTTCGAGATGTGCGATGTGCCTGCCCTCGCCGCCGCCGCGCGCGCGGCAGGGGCGGTGACGATGATCGACAACACCTGGGCCAGCCCCCTTGGCTTTGCCGCGCTCGACCACGGCTGCGACATCGTGATGATGAGCCTGTCGAAACACGTCGGCGGCCATTCCGATCTGATGATGGGCAGCGCGAGCGCGGGCAAGCGCTGGTACACGGCCCTGCGCCGCACCGCGCAGGAGCTGGGGCAGGTCGTCTCGCCCGATGATGCCGCGCTCGCCGCGCGCGGATTGCGCACGATGGGCGTGCGGCTAGAAGCGCAGACCCGCTCGGCCTTGCAGATTGCCGCGTGGCTGGAGTCCCAGCCGCAGGTCGCGCGCGTGCTGTGCCCGATGCTGCCCTCCGACCCCGGCCATGCCCTGTGGCAGCGCGACTTCACCGGCGGCTGCGGGCTGTTCGCCTTCGTGCTGGCGAGCAATGATCCCGCCGCCTCGGCGCGCGTGGCCGATGCCTTGCAGATGTTCGGGATCGGCTATTCGTGGGGCGGGTTTGAAAGCCTCGCGCTCCCCATCGCGCCTGCCACCTATCGCTCGGTCATGCCCTGCGGCACCGGCGGCGCGCCGGCATTGCGGCTCGCCATCGGGCTGGAGGATGCAGACGATCTGATCGCCGATCTCGCTCAAGCCCTGGCGCTGGTGTGACGGGCATGGCGACCGAACCCGTCAGCGGTGCCGACGCCCTGCGTGACGACATCGCCGAACGCAGTGCGACCGTGGGCGGCTTTCTCGACCGGCTCGATGCCCTGGCGCTCGAAGTCGGGCAGTGGCGGATCTCGGCCTTCGACGTGCTGTTCGCGCTGGCCGCGGTGCTGGCCGCGCTCGCCTTTGCCTGGATCGCCACGCGCCTCACCCGCGCGATGCTGCGCCGGTTGACCGCGCTCGACGGCACGCAGGCCGTGCTGGCCGACAAGATCGCCACCATCGTGATCTGGATCGTCACCTTCTTCATCGGGGTCGACCTGCTGGGGATCGACCTCACCGCGCTCACCGTGTTTTCGGGCGCGTTCGGGCTGGCCATCGGCTTTGGCCTGCAGAAGACCTTCGGCAACCTGATCTCGGGTATCATCCTGCTGATGGACAAGTCGATCAAGCCGGGCGACGTGATCGCGATTGCCGACCAGAGCGGGCAGCAGACCTTCGGCCAGATCCGCAAGATCGGCATCCGCGCGGTCTCGGTCACCACGCGGGACGAGCGCGAATATTTGATCCCCAACGAAAACCTGATGATCAACCAGGTCGAAAACTGGTCCTATTCCTCGCGCAATGTGCGGGTGCAGGTGCCGGTGGGGGTGAGTTATGATGCGGACATGGCTCTGGCCGAGCGGCTGATGCTGGAGGCCGCGGCCAAGGCCCGCAGGGTGCTCGCCACCCCGCCGCCGAGCGTGTGGTGGAACGCCTTTGGCGACAACGCGGTGACCTTCACCATCCACTGCTGGATCAACGATCCCGAGGAAGGCGTGGGCAATGTGCGCAGCGATGTGCTCAAACACCTGTGGGCGTTGTTCAAGGAGCACGGCATCACCCTGCCCTACCCCCAGCGCGACCTCAACCTGCGGTCGACCGAAGCGCTCGACAAGGTGATCGCCGCGCTGGAGAACCGCGACAGCGAGCCGCAATAGCTGGGCTTCACCCCGGCCAACCCATTCTCGCTGGCACCTGCGCGCAGGGCGGGCCATGTGCGCTGTCATGCGAAAGACCGGCACCATCTATCTCGTCGGCGCGGGGCCGGGTCCGGTGGACCTGCTCACCCTGCGCGCCGCCCGCCTGATCGAGGGCGCGGGGGTGATCGTCCATGACGGACTGATCGGCCCGGACATCCTCGGCCTTGCCCGTGCAGATGCACGGCTGATCTCGGTCGCCAAACAACGCGCGCGCCACACCCTGCCGCAAGAGGGGATCAACGCACTGCTCGTGGCGGAAGCCTTGCAGGGCCACGATGTCGTGCGGTTGAAGGGCGGCGATCCCTTCATCTTCGGGCGCGGCGGCGAAGAAGCCGAAGCCGCGCGCGCCGCAGGGGTTCCGGTCGAGGTCGTCCCCGGCATCAGCGCCGCGCAGGGCGCGGGCGCGGCGGCACAGATCGCCCTCACCCACCGCGACGCCTCCAGCATCGTCAGCTTTGTCGCGGGCCAGTGCAAGGGTCTCTCCGAACAGAACTGGTCGGGGCTTGCCGGCAAGGGCCGCACGCTGGTGATCTACATGGGCGTCTCGACCGCAGCCCAGATCGCCGAAAAGCTGATGGCCGACGGCCTTGCCCCGGAAATGCCCGTCGCGGTGATCGAGAATGCCGCCCGCCCCGAAATGCGGGTGCTGCGCGGGCTGCTGGCGGGCCTGCCCGATCTGGTGGAAGCCAACGCCGTCAAGAGCCCTGCGCTCATCATCATCGGCGAAGTGACCGCGCGCGAGGACGCTGCCGTGGCCGCCTTCGCGCAGGAGAGCGTGCAATGAAAATCCTCACCGGCAACGACCTGCGCACCGGCGCGGTGACATGGTGGAACGGCACCGGCTGGTCGCTGTTCGTCGACGATGCGGTCGACGTGGGCGAGGAGGCCGAGGAAATCCTCGCCCGCGAAACCGCCGCGCGCCGGGTCAACGTGCCCTACGCCATCGAAGCCAGCATTGACGCAGGCGGCCACGTCCGCCCCGCCCACATCAAGGACCGCGTGCGCGCACTCGGCCCGACCGTGCGGCGCGACCTGGCCGTGCCGACCGCCAACAAGACCGGCTGGGATTGGGTGATCTGATGCGCGCGCCCGCCATCACCGTCGCGTCCGCATTCGCCTTCGCCGCCGCGCCGGCCGCCCTGCACGCCGCGCCCGCGCCCGCACCCGCGCCGGCGCCCGCTGAAGCGCGCGCGACGATGGTGGTCGAATGGACCCGCCTCAAGGCGCTCCCCGGCGAGCGTGCCAACCTCACCGCCTTCATCCATCTCAACTGGTTCGCGATGGACGCCAAGGCGGTCGAACAAGGCCTGTTCACCTCCTACCGCCTGATCGCCAACCCCGCCGCAGATGGCGAATGGGATCTCCTCGTCGAAGTCGGCTACCCCACCCCCGCAGGCTATGACGATCCCGCCACCCGCGCCGCCTTCGAGGCGATCCGCGCCGCGCACAAGACCGTGCCGGTCGAAGGCAAAACCCTGCGCGAGCTCGGCACCATCCTCGGCACCGAACGCCTCCCCGTTCTGACTGGAACCCGCTGATGTACCGCTATGACCAATACGACCAGGCGATGGTCGATGCCCGCGTCGCCGAATTCCGCGACCAGGCCCGCCGCCGCCTCGAAGGCAAGCTGACCGAAGACCAGTTCAAGCCGCTACGGCTGATGAACGGGCTCTACCTGCAACTCCACGCCTATATGCTGCGCGTCGCCATCCCCTATGGCACATTGGACGCGCGGCAGATGGAGATGCTCGCCGACATCGCCGACAGGTACGATCGCGGCTACGGCCACTTCACCACGCGGCAGAACATCCAGTACAACTGGATCAAGCTGGAAGACTGTGCCGATGCCCTCGCGGACCTCGCGACGGTCGAGATGCACGCGATCCAGACCAGCGGCAACTGCATCCGCAACATCTCGTCCGATCACTTCGCGGGCGCGGCGGCGGATGAAGTGGTCGACCCCCGCCCCTATGCCGAGCTGATGCGCCAGTGGTCGAGCTTCCACCCGGAGTTCACCTACCTCCCGCGCAAGTTCAAGATCGCGGTGATCGCGTCGGAGAAAGACCGCGCGGCGATGCGGCTGCACGATATCGGCGTGCGCATCGTCAAGCGTGACGGCGAAGTGGGCGCGGAGTTCTATGCGGGCGGCGGCATGGGCCGCACCCCGATGATCGCGCCGCTGATCCGCGACTTCGTGCCGATCGACCAGTTCATCACCTATGCCGAGGCCTGCCTGCGCGTCTACAACCGCTACGGCCGGCGCGACAACAAGTACAAGGCGCGGATCAAGATCCTCGTCCATGAACTGGGCGCGGCGGAATATATCCGCCAGGTCGAGGAGGAATTCGCGCACCTGCTCAGCGTGGGCGTCGAGCCGCCGCGCGAGGAACTGGCGCGGATCACCGAGTATTTCGCCCCGCCCGCCTTCGTCGACGGACCCAAGACGGTGGATCGCTCGGACCCCGATTTCGCGCTCTGGGTCGACCGCAACACGCATCGCCACAAGCACGACGCCTATGTCTCCGCCGTCATCAGCCTCAAGCCAGCTGGCGGCATTCCGGGCGATGCGACCTCGGAGCAGATGCGCGTCGTGGCGCGGCTCGCGCGCGAATACTCCTTCGACGAGCTGCGGGTGATGCACACCCAGAACCTGCTGCTGCCCCACGTCGCCATCGCCGATCTTCCGGCGGTGTGGCGGGCGCTCGACGGAGCGGGTCTCGGCAGTCCCAACATGGACACGATCGAGGATATCATCGCCTGCCCGGGCCTTGATTACTGCTCGCTCGCCAACGCCCGCTCGATCCCCCTCGCCCAGCGCATTTCCGAGCGCTTTGCCGAAACCGGTCGCACCGAAGTGGTCGGCGAATTGAAGCTGAAGATCTCCGGCTGCATCAACGCCTGCGGGCACCACCATGCGGGCCACATCGGCATCCTTGGCGTCGACAAGAAGGGGGTGGAGAACTACCAGCTCTCGCTCGGCGGATCGGAGGCCGAGGACGTCAGCCTCGCCAAGATCACCGGCCCCGGCTTCGACGAGGACGGCGTGATCGCCGCGGTCGAGAAAGTCACCGACGTCTATCTCGCGTCGCGCGCCGAGGGCGAACGCTTCCTCGACACCTACCGCCGTATCGGCATGGAGCCGTTCAAGGAGGCCTTGTATGGGTAATGACCTCGGCACCTCCCCCGACGAGGTGCAGTTCCGCTTCCGCGATGACGAGCCGGTCGATCATGCGACCGTCACGGTCGATTCCTGCTGCGACCAGACCAACGCCACCGCCGTCCGCATCGAGCCGGGTGACGATGCGCGGCTGCTGCTGCCCTTCCTCGATCGCCTTGCGCTGGTGGAGGTCAACTTCCCCGGCTTCGGCGACGGGCGCGGCTATTCGGCGGCGCGCATCCTGCGCGAAGCGGGCTACACCGGCGAGTTGCGCGCGGTCGGCGATGTGCTGATCGACCAGCTTTCGCATATGCGCCGCTGCGGTTTCGACAGCTTCGCCCCCGACAAGCGCCTCGACGAGGAGGACGCAGCCCGCGCCTTCGCGACGTGGGAGAATGTCTACCAGCGTGCGGCCGATGCGCGGCGCACCATTGCGGACAAGCGCCATGAAGCCTGAGCTTTCCATCGGCAGCGCGCCGCGCGCCCGCGACACGCTCAACCTCGCCCCGCGCTTTACCGAGCATGATGCCTTGCGCCTCAACCGGATGTTTCGGGGGAGCAGCACGCAGGAGATGCTGGAAGCGGTGATCCGCGACAATCTCGCGGGCGATCTGGCGGTGGTCTCCAGCTTCGGTGCGGAAAGCGCGGTGCTGCTGCATCTGGTCGCCAGCGTCGATCCCAAGGTGCCGGTGCTGTTCCTCGACACGGGCAAGCATTTCCCCGAGACGCTGGCCTATCGCGACCTGCTGGTGGAGCGCCTCGGCCTCAATCTGGTGGTGCTGACCCCGGATGCAGACGAACTGGCGAAGAAGGACGAGACCGGCCTCAGGTGGTCTTATGATCCCGATGGCTGCTGCGAGATCCGCAAGGTGAGGCCGCTGGAAAAGGCGCTGGTGAGCTATGATGCCAGCTTCACCGGACGCAAGGCGTTCCAGGCGGCGACCCGCGCCAATCTGCCGCGCTTCGAGGTCGATACCTCGGACGCGCAAGGGCGGCTCAAGATCAACCCGCTGATCGACTGGGATGCGGGTCAGATCGAGGGCTATTTCATCCAGCACGATCTCCCCCGCCATCCGCTGATCGCGCAAGGCTATCCCTCGATCGGCTGCTCGCCCTGCACCTCGCAGGTGCTGCCGGGCGAAGACCCGCGTTCGGGCCGGTGGAAGGGCTGGGACAAGACCGAATGCGGCATCCACAAGCCGGGCGAGGAGCCGTTCCTGTAAGAGCGCTTTCGCAAGGCACGACAATGCGTTAGCCTGACGCCATGTTCGCCCTGCTCCTCGCCGCCGCCCAACCCGCCGAACCGGCGCCCGCACCCGATTGCTCCTATGACCTTGAGGCGATGCTGGCGCTGGACCGCAACGCCTTCGATCAGGACATGGATGGTGGTTGGCGGGCGCTGGCGAACAAGGACGGCTGCGAAATCGCTGCCGCCGAGCTGATCCGTGCCTGGCGGCACGAAAAGCGCGATCACGCGCATATCCTCTATTGGCACGAAGGCCAGATGCGGGCGTTCGGCGGGCAGACCGCCGAAGCGATTGCGCTATTCCGGTTGACCTACAAACCCGCCGAGGAGGATGCCGACTTTGGCTGGAACCACTATGTTTCCGGCTCCATCGCCTTTCTCACCGGTGATCGCGACATTTTGCGCAAGTCGATCGAGGGGCTGAAGACAATTCCAAAACCGGCCGGAGAAATGTTTGGCCCCGATGGCAAGCCCATTACCATCATTTGGCCGCCCAATCTCAATGTGCTGGAGGCCTTTGAACGCTGCTGGGGCAAGTCCTACAAGGAAGCCTATGGCACCGCTGCCTGCGCCGCGCCCGGGTTCTAAAGCCACCCCTCGCGCCTGTACCACTCGGCGGTGGCCTTCAGCCCTTCCTCTCCGGTGATTGTCGGCTGCCACAGGCCCGGCGGGGGCTTGCGGTCGAAGCGGGCGACCCAGTTGGGGTGCGCCATGTAGCCCACCCGGTCGGCGGTGAGTTTCGCCCGGTCGCCCCGCGCAATGCGGTCGGCGGCGGCGGCGGCTTCGAGCACTGTCTTCGGCAGATGCGGGGCGAAGACGCGGCTGCGCCCCACTGCCCGGCCAATCGCGGCGGCCAGTTCCTTGTGGCTCCACCCGCCCTCGCGCCCGTCGTCGGGCTCGTAGGTCTGCTTCTTCGTGGCAGCGGCGTTGCTGGCTGCAAGGGCGACCAGCAGCCGCGCGAGATCATCGGCATGGATGATCGAACTCGCCCCGCCCGGCGGCAGGGGAACGAAGCCCAGCTTGGCGGTGCGGAACATCTCGAGATAGTCGACATCGCGCGGGCCATAGACGCCGGGGGGGCGCACCGTGGTCCAGTCGAGCTTGCTCGCCTCGACCAGCGCCTCGGCCTTGGCCTTGGAGGCGCCATAGGCCGACAAGGCGGGCATCCGCGCCGAGAGCGAGGAGACGAACACCAGTCGCTTCACCCCCGCCTCGGCCATGGCGGCCAGCACATTGGCGGTGCCGGTGACATTGGCGACTTCGAACTGCGCCGGATCGGGGGTGTTGGTCAGCCCCGCGACATGGATGACCGCATCCGCCCCCGCCACCAGCGCCGCAAGCGCCGCCGTGTCGGAAAGATCGCCGCGCACCCATGTGACGCCTTCGCGCTCCGCCTGATCGCGGCGGGCGAGCGCGCGCACCTGATGGCCCTGCGCCAAGGCTTCATTCAAAACCGCACTGCCGACAAAGCCGGTCGCTCCGGTGATCGCGAGGGTTGTCACAGCAGCACCATGTGATCGCGGTGGATCACGCAGGAGCGCGGCGCATAACCCAGCCGCTCGGCCTGATCCTCGGCGCGCTTGCCTGCGATCAGCTGCATTTCGGCCGCGTCATATTCGGCGAGGCCTTGCGCCAGCCGCTCGCCCCGCAGCGACAGCACGCTGACGAGGTCGCCGCGCCGGAACTGGCCGGAGACGCCGACCACGCCCGCCGCGAGCAGGCTCGCCCCGCCCTTCAGCGCCTCGGCACAGCCCTTGTCGACGCGCAGTTCGCCTGCGGGGGCGAGCCGCCCGCCGAGCCATGCCTTCCTCGCTGAAGCCGCGCTGACGGGGAGGAACAGCGTCCCCGTTCCGGCCGCCAGGGCATGGGTGATCGGTGCGTCGTGCGTGCCGTTGAGGATGCCGAGCGCAATCCCGGCGCGGGTCGCGATCTGCGCGGCTTGCAGTTTGGAGATCATGCCCCCCGACCCAAGGCCCGAGGACGAAGCCCCGCTCGCCATCGCCATGACTTCGGGCGTCACCGCCTCCACCACCGGCACCAGCGCCGCGCCTTCCGCGCGCGGGTCGCGGTCGTAAAGCCCGTCAACATCTGACAAAAGCAGCACAATATCGGCATTGGCCGCCTGCGCCACACGCGCGGCGAGGCGGTCGTTGTCGCCGAAGCGGATTTCCTCTGTGGCGACAGAGTCGTTTTCGTTGATGACGGGGATCACCCCCGCTTCGAGCAGCCGGTCCAAAGTCGCCGAGGCGTTGAGATAACGCCGCCGGTCTTCGAGATCGCCCAGCGTCAGCAGCATCTGCGCGGCGGTGATGCCCTCGGCGCACAGCGCACGGCTCCACAGGTCGGCGAGCGCGATCTGGCCCACGGCAGCGGCGGCCTGTGCATCGGCAAGGCTCCCGCGCCCGCCCTTTGCCAGCCCCAGGCGCGCCGCGCCCAGCGCAATCGCGCCCGAACTCACCACGATCACCTGCGCGCCTGCCTGCCGCAGCATCGCCAGATCGCCCGCCATGCGCGTCAGCCAGCCCTCACGCGCCTGCCCGCCGCCGACCAGCAGCGCGGAGCCGATCTTGACCACGATCCGCCGCGCGGTGGTGATGTCGGCAAGGGTCGTCAGCATAGGCGAGTTACAGCGGCGACCACGCGGGCGCGTCGCCGTCGTCCTCAATTTCTTCCGCCTTGGTCTCGGTCGCGGTCGAGGCAGGAAGGTAGCCGAGCACCGCGTCGAGCAATTCGGGGATGCCCGCGCCGGTCGCGCCCGACACGGCAAAGACCTGCTCCGCGCCCGCCGCCAGCAGTTCGTCGCGGAAGCCTTCGACCAGTTCGGCATCGGCCAGATCGAGCTTGTTCAGCACAACCAGCCGGGGCTTTTCATCAAGCCGCGTGTGTTCCTTGTCGCCATAGGCCGCCAGCTCTTCCTCGACGATGCGCATCGCCTCGGCGGGGTCGGCGTCCTCGGTGCCGGTGATGTCGATGAGGTGGATCAGCACACGGCAACGCTCGATATGCCCGAGGAAACGGTCGCCGATCCCGACGCCCTCCGCCGCGCCCTCGATCAGGCCGGGGATGTCGGCGAGCACGAATTCGCGGCCCTTGTGGCGCACCACCCCGAGCTTGGGCACCAGCGTGGTGAAGGCATAGTCGCCGACCTTGGCCTGCGCGTTGGAGACGGCGTTGATGAAGGTCGATTTGCCCGCATTGGGCAGGCCGACGAGGCCCACATCGGCAAGCAGCTTGAGCCGCAGCCAAACCCAGGCTTCCTCGCCGGGAATGCCCGGCTGGTGCTGGCGCGGGGCGCGGTTGGTGGAGGTCTTGTAGGAAGCGTTGCCACGCCCGCCCATCCCGCCTTCGAGGAAGACGACGCGCTGGCCCACTTCGGTGAAGTCGGCGAGCACGTCTTCCTTGTCCTCCGAGAGGATCTGCGTGCCCACCGGCACCTTGATGACGAGCGGCTCGGCCGAGGCGCCAGTGCGGTCCTTGCCCATGCCGTGGCCGCCGCGCGGCGCCTTGAAGTGCTGCGAATAGCGGAAGTCGATCAGCGTGTTGAGGCCCGCGACGGCTTCAAACACGATGTCGCCCCCGCGCCCGCCATTGCCGCCATCGGGGCCGCCGTACTCGACGTATTTCTCACGCCGGAACGAGACAGCGCCGGGGCCGCCTCCGCCGGACTTCACATAGATCTTGGCTTGGTCGAGGAAATGCATGGCGGCCCCCTACGCAAATTCTGCTGCAAATGCGAGGGGAATGGCAGGCTAGACCTTCGCGATGAAGGGCTGGAGCCTTTCCGGCACCGCGTCCGGCGTGTGGATCAGGCAGGCCAGCACCTCGGCGCTTTCCACCAGACGCGGGCCGGGGCGGTTGAACAGGTGGTGGCCATCGACCGAGAACACCCGTCCCTCGCGCACCGCCCGCAAGTCCTGCCACTGCGGCTGTGCGAGCAGCGCGCGGGCCTCGGGCATGGTCTGGGCGAGCTGGTAGCCGCAGGGCATCAGCGCGATGATATCGGGATCGGCGGCGGCAATCGCGTCGAAGGTGATCCAGTGCGAATGGGTGCCGGGATCGGCGAGCAGTGGATCGGCTCCGGCCGCGGTGATGAGTTCGGGCACCCAGTTGCCCGCGACCATCAGCGGCTCGATCCACTCGATCGCCAGCATCCGGGGGCGGGTCGCCGGTGCGGCGGGCAGCGCGCCCAGCCCCGCCTGCATCTGCGCCGCCGCCTCGGGCGCACGCTCGGGCACACCTGCGGCCTCGGCAACGCGCTCCAGATCGCCGAATACGTCCGCCAGATCATCGGGTGCGAGACTGACCAGCCGGGGCGGCGTGCCCACCCATGTCGCCAGCGCTTCTTCCAGATCGGCAGGTGTCACCGCGCAGACCGCGCATTGCGCCTGCGTCAGGATCACGTCGGGCCTCAAGGATTTCAGCAGCGGCGCATCGACATCATAGACTGACAGCCCCTTCTCGACGATCGCCTTGACCCGGTCCTCGATGGCTTGCGAGGTCAGGCCTTTCTCCAGCTTGGTCGATGTGCAGACGGGAAGCGCCTTCACGGCGGGCGGAAAATCGCATTCGTGGCTGCGGCCCACGAGGTTGTCCTGCAATCCCAGCGCCACCGCGATTTCGGTGGCGCTGGGGAGCAGCGAGACGATGCGCAGCGGCGCGCTCATCGGGCCGTCTGCACGGCCAGCGCGGGGATGCGCGCAAGCACCTGCCAGCCGAGCCACAACCCGGCGAACCACAGCGCGTCATTCAGCGCGATCTGCGCGACGATGCCCGGCACAAACAGCGACGGGTCGCCGAAGGGCAGGGCATAGGCAAAGAGGCTCGCCTCGAAGGCCGCGAAGGCGGCGAGGAAAGCGAGCACCGGCCCTCCCCGCACAGCCGCCCGCGCCGCTGCAAAGGCGATCAGGCTCGCGGCCAGCAGCGAGAGCCCGGCGGCAAAAGTCGGCCCGTCCCACGGGAAGCCCATGAGGCCGAAGCCGAGCACCTGATTGCCGAGCCAGCACAGCCCCACCGCCGCCGCCCCGCGCCGCGCCGGCATCGCGAGCGCAGCAATCGTGGCAATGGCGGCAAAGGGCATCATGCAGGCCAGCACCACCGTGCCCGACAGCGTCGTTGCCGCAAGGATCGCGGGAAGCGCTGCGGGAGCGAGCGATTTGTGAAGATCGGTCATGCCCATCGCTCCCTCAGAACCGCGCCTCGACACCCACCACGGCAGAGCGCCCCGGCGAGACGAAGCTGAAGACCTGTTCGTAGGTCTCATCCAGCAGGTTCTCCACCCGGGCAAAGGCGCTGAGGCTGTCCGTCAGTTTCACCCGCGCATTGAGGTTGACCAGCGTGTAATCATCGAGCTGCACCCGCACCGGCACGAAGCTGGGATCGGTGAAGGCGACATCGGGTGTGGCCCCATTGTGCCGCACGACGAGCGTGGCAGAGGCCTTGTCGCCGGGCGCGGTCCATGTCAGCGCGGCGCTGGCGATGTGCTGCGGGCGGCGCACTTCCTCGACCCCGTTCTCCTCGGCATCGAGGTAGCTGTAGGCCGCATCGAGGCTCCACTGGTCAGCGAGGCGCGCATTGAGCGACACTTCCACCCCGCGCTGCTGGCTTTCGGTGGCGCGATTGGCGGGGGTGGCGATGAAGGTCGGCGGCGGGAAGGTGGTGAAGATCTCGCCCTCCAGCTCGCTGTCGAAATAGGTCACGGCCACGCTGGCATAGTCGCCGAGCTGCTGATCGAGGCCCACTTCCCAGCCCGTGGACTTCTCGGGACGCAGGGCGGCATTGCCAATGAAGCGCCCGTCGACAAAGCCATAGAGCTCGAAGAAGCCGGGGTTCTTGACACCCGATCCCGCCGCCGCGCGAAGGCGGGTGGTTTCAGTGATGCGATACCCCGCGCCCACGCGGAAGGTGGTCGCGTCCTGAAACAGGTCGTTGATGTCGTGCCGCAGGGCCGCGCTGAAATCGAAGGCCTCGCCGGCATAGCGATACTCGCCTACCAGCCCGACCTGCTCGATCTCGCGCCGCCCGTTGAAGGCAAAGCCGCCCGGCGTGGTGTTGCGGAAGCCTTCGACCTCGTAATCGGCGGCGAAGGTGAGGTTGTGTTCGCCCGCGATCCGCAAGGCGCTGACGTAGGAGGCCTTGACGCGGTCGCCCTCGCTGCTGCTCGAAGTGCCGAAGGGGCCGAAGGTCTCGCGGCTCACATCGGCAATCTGGGCGGAGAGGTCATGCGTCCAGCGCCCCTCCAGCGTCTCCAGCCGCGCGCCGACGAGGGCATAGACCGCCTCGTTGGTGAAGCCGGTGCCGGGGCTGTCGATGATGAAGCCGAAGGTGGGACTGGTGGTATCGAAGTTGCTGTCGTTCGACTGGCCCTCGGTGCGGATGAAGCGGGCCGCGGCGCGCAGGGTGAGGGTGTCGCTCACCGCCACGCTGCCCTTGCCCGCAAGGGTGTAGCTGTCGCGGCCGATGTCGCGGGTGCCATTGCGGGCGTTGGGCTGGCCGTCGGTGCTGACGACGACGGCAGAAAGCGCCGCGTCCCAGCTGTCTCCGTAAGCGCCGTAACGCAGCGCGCCGTTGATGGTGTTGTCGAGCCCGCCTTCGAGCCGCGCGGCAAAGCCCGGTCGCCCACGCCCGCTGGCGCTTTCATAGGCGACCACCCCGCCGATCGCGTCGGGGCCATAGAGCGCGGACTGCTGGCCGCGCAGCACCTCGACCCGCGCGCCGGGTTCGGCTTGCAAGGTGCCCACATCGAACTCGCCCGCAAAGGGATCGGACACCTCGATCCCGTCGACCAGCACCAGCACATGATTGGCCTCGCTGCCGCGCAGACGGATCTGGGTCTGGCCCGCGACGCCCGCGACAGCCACGCCGGGGACATCGCGCAGCACGTCGGCGATGTCGCGGGTCTGGCGAGCTTCGAGCTCATCGGCGGTTATGACAAGGGCCGAGCCGGTGAAGCTGTCCCGCACTAGCGATCCGTCCCGGCTGGCAGAGACAAGGATTTCAGCCGGCAAGCGATAATCGGCAAAGGTGATTGTCTCTTCGCGCTCGCTCTCGTCCTGCGCCACCACCGGCGCAGCCCAAACCAGCGCCGCCGCAGCGACGCTTCCCAATAATGCAAAATTCTTCACGGATTCCTCCCGTCATCAGCAACATGGTGGCCGCGAGGGGTTTCGATCCCCCACGGCCCAGCGATGTCGCTCACAACGAAAGTCTGTTTCCGCGCCTGGCCAACCCCTGAACCCGGCATAGAGCGACACGCCCCGGTCGGTCTCCTGGCTCACGGATCGCCGCGTGGGATGCTCGCCTTCCCGGATGGCCCGAAGACCCCCAGTGGCTGCCCTTCGAAAAGGGAGCGCACCCCACACTCACCGCTTACAGTTGCAGGGACAGCTGCGGAATCGAACCGCATTCCCGTTACCTTGGCGCGGGGAGGTGGATAGCGTCAGGCGAGGCTGACGGCAAGCGGTGTAAAGGCTGCCAAGAATGAGGGCGCCATAACGGCCCAAAGGGCCGCAAGGCCGACCGGCCGCCCGAGCTTATGCGAGGAAAGCCAAGCAGCGCGGACGCGCTGCGCCCGGCGCTTGAGGGCGAAAACAAAAAAGCCTTCCCCATCGTGGGAAGGCCTTTTGCGTTTAACTGGTGGAGCCGAGGGGGATCGAACCCCTGACCTCGTCATTGCGAACGACGCGCTCTCCCATCTGAGCTACGGCCCCGTTCCAGTTTTCGTGCACCGCGCAGTCCCGGAAGGCGGCGGGCAGGCGCGCGCATTAGCGGGAAGAGCGGGTGCTTGCAACGCCCGATTTTGCCCGAAATGCGCGCTGGCGGCGGGCTACTTGCCCGACTTGCCACCCGCAGGCGGCGCAATCGGCTGCACCACGGGGAGCGAGGTGACGTCCTCGTTCACCGGGATGACCGGAACCGGCAGGCCGGTGACCGGGTCGATCACGGTCTGCACCATATCGGACTGCACCTGTCCGGCGCGCGCCTGCTGCACTGCGACCCAGCCCGGCTGCGAGGGGCCATATTGCGCGCCCCACTTGGCATCCCACGCCGCCGAGGCCTGCTGATAGGCTTCATACTCGTTGAAGAACTGCTCGAAAGGCATCAGCAAGCCATCGAAATTCGCCCGCGCCAGCGCCAGCGGATCGGCCACCGGAGCCACGGCAAGGCGGTTCGACATATCGAGCACCGCGCGGCAGAAGCCGGCACGGGCGCCCGGTTCGGCGAAGAAGTTGTAGACCTGCGTGGTGTAGGCATCGCGCGCGACAATCGCATCGCGGCGCACCCTGTGCTTGCTGGCGTATTTCTTCTCCAGCCGGTCGTTGACCGCCTTCAGCGACTTGACGTTCTTGTTGAGGAAGGTGCGATAGCCCTCGACGATCGGCTCGTATTCGGGCGCGTTGCAATTGAGCGCGGCGACGTTCCAGGCCGAGCGCAGGTTCCAGACCAGCTGATCGTCGCTGAGGTCGCTGTTGACGGTGATGCGCCGCCCGTCAGGCCCGCGCGCGGGCACGTCCATCACATAATGCGCGCCGCCAGGAGGGAGCGGGCGATAGGGCACGGCTTCGACCACAGCCACCGGTGCCGGAGGCGGCGGCGGCGGGGGCGGGGGCGGAGGCGGTGCAGGCGTGGCGCAGGCTGCCAGCAGCGCGCTGCCCACCGCAAGCGTGGTGATCGCAAGGCCGAACGGCGTGCGGATCGTGGTGCCGGCGGGCGTGGTATCGGGCGTGTGCGAGGCCGCGCTCATTGAAACATCTCTCCTGCTGCGTGTCTGTGCTGCCGCTTGGCGACCAGAATGGGACGCCCCGGCTTGCTCCAGCCTTAAGGGCACGGCGATAGCTGCCTCGCCTTACAAAGCAAATGCCCGGAACCTCAGGAAGGCTCCGGGCATCCGACATTTCAACATCTTCGATCCGTGGCCTGATCAGGCCGCAGGCTTACTCGCGGTTGCCGAGGAAGCTGAGCAGGAACTGGAACATATTGATGAAGTCCAGATACAGCGTCAGCGCGCCGAGGATCACGGCCTTGCCCGCGAATTCGGTGTTGCGCAGATACTGGTATTCTTCCTTCAGCCGCTGCGTGTCATAGGCGGTGAGGCCTGCGAAGATCAGCACGCCGATGAAGCTGATCGCGTAGTAGAACGCCGGGCTCTGCAGGAACAGGTTGATCAGCGAGGCGACGATCAGGCCGATCACGCCCATGATCAGGAAGCTGCCCATGCCCGACAGGCTCTTCTTCGTGGTGTAGCCAAACAGCGACAGGCCGGCAAAGGCCGCCGCCGTGGCGAAGAAGGTCGTGGCGATCGAGCTACCGGTGAAGACCAGGAAGATCGACGACAGCGACAGACCCATCAGCACCGCGAAGGCCCAGAACATCAGCTGGAGCGTGCCGGTGCTGAAGCGGTTGGCGCCAAAACTCATCGCGAAGACGATCGCGAGCGGCGACAGGCCCACCACCCAGCGCAGGGCGCTGAAGTGAATCGTTTCAGCCATGCCGCTGTTGAACGCCAGCAGCGCGACGATCCCGGTCAGCAGGATGCCCGAGGTCATGTAGTTGTAGATCGCAAGCATATGCTTGCGCAGGCCCTCGTCAAAGCTCACGCGCCCGGTGACATCGCCTCCGGCGCGGGGCACGGAGCCAAACCGCTGCGCATTGCGCGAGGAGTCATTCCAGTCAGCCATTGTGAAACCCTTAGCCTTTCATCTTGGAGCGCGGAAAAAGCCCGCGCTCTCCAATGGGGGGAATATCGGGGTTTCGTTCGGGCTTTTCAAGCGAAACCGGCTTGCAAAGGGTGCAATTTGTTCAGCTGAACAGCCGTTAATCTTAACCACCCTTCGAGAGCGCTGCGCCCTTGTCGGCGGTGGCCCGCAAGGTCGCGGTGAGCAGGCGGCGCAGCGCTTGCCCCTCATCGAGCACATTCAATCCTTCGCGGGTCATGCCGCCGGGGCTGGCCACGCGGTCAGCGAGCGTCGCGGGCGCTGCGTCGGAGGCAGCGGCAAGCGCGGCAGCCCCCTCGACCGTGGCGAGCGCCAGTGCCGACGCAGTGCCTTGATCCAGCCCGAGGTCGGTGGCCGCGCCAGCGAGCGCGTCGATGAAGCGATAGACGAAGCCCGGCCCCGATCCGGCGAGCGCGGTGACAAGATCGAACTGCGCCTCGTCCTCAAGCCACACCGCGCTGCCGAGCTGGTCGAACAGCGCGAAGGCGGCGGTGCGCGCAGGCTCGTCCAGCCCGCGCTGGCTGAGGATCACCGGCGACTTGTTGATCCGCGCGGCAAGGTTGGGCATCACCCGCACATGGCCCGCGCCTTGCGGAAAGGCCGCAGCGAGCTGATCGAGCGTGATCCCGGCGAGCAGCGAGAACACCGTCCGACCCGCCGTCAACCCCTGCAAGCCCGGCCCCAAGGCGCCCAATTGCTGCGGCTTGAACCCGAGGAGCACAGCATCATGCACACCCGGCACTTCGGCGGCATCACGATAAAGCGCCACGCCTGCCGGGGCTTCGGGCAAGGCCGGATCGAGCACGCTGAACTGGCCAGCAGACACACCTGCCGCCAACCATCCGGCGAGCATCGCTCCGCCCATATTGCCGCAACCGATGATGAGGAGGTGGCTCATGGCAGCCTCGCGCTCAGGCCTCGCCCGCCGCGTCGACCATCGCCGCTTCCAGCGCCGCGCGCGGGGTCTTGCCGCCCCACAGCACGAACTGGAACGCGGGGTAGAAGCGGTCGCACTCGTCGATCGCGCTTTCGACCAGCGCCTGCGCCATGTCGAGGCTCAAGCGCCCGTGATCGCCGAGCAGCGCGCCGTGGCGGTAGAGCAGCACATCGCCGTTCGACCAGATGTCGAAATGCCCGAGCCACATCTGCTCGTTGACGAGACACAGCAACTCATACGCCGCCGCGCGCTTGTCGTCGGTGACGCGGATGTCGGGCAGGCACAGGAACTGGAGCACGCCGTCCTCTGCCCGCCAGATCGCGCGCAGCTGGTAATTGGCCCAGCTGCCCTGCACCTCGCCGGTCATCTCGTCGTCCGAGACCAGCTCGCACGGCCACCCGCGCGCGGCGAACAGGCTGGCGAGCATTTCGACGGGGGCGGCATCGTCCTCGGCGGAATAGTCCATGTCGTGCGCTCTCATCGGCGGGCGTTCGGGCGGGAGGGGGTCGTGAGCACCATTGGCGAACGTGTGGACGCGTTTCCCCGCGCTTGGCAATCACCCGCATCGGAGCGGCTGGGGAGAACCAGACAAGCCTGTGCAAAGCCTGTGCAAAGAAAGTGGGGGACGAGCCGGAACCCTCACTTAATCGGCTGAATTTCCTCGCCTTCGGGGCTGACATACATGAAGGTGTCAAGTCCCTTGGCCTTCAGCTCGCGCACTAGCGCCTGAGCCTTCTCGCGATTGTCCAGCGGCCCGGCCAGCAGGCGGTTGGCCTCACCCCAGCGGGTCGTGAAGGGCTTGAGCTTGGCGAGCGGCGCGCCGCCCTTCTGGGCAATCTTCTTCCAGTCGAGCCCCAGCGCCTTGAGGTTCTTGCCGGTTGCCACCTGCACCCACACGCGGCTGGGGTGGACGGGCTTGGCCGGCTCCTTGGGCTTGGCCTTCTCGGCCGTCTTCTCCGCAGCAGGCTTGGCGACGGGTGGCGGCGGTGCCTCGCGCTTGATCGCGATTCGCGACAGATCGACTGCATCGCCGCTCACCCGCGCCTCGGGCAGTGGCGCGGCGAGGAGATCGGCAAAGGCATCGGCCACGCGCGGCTGCGGCGCGGGCGCAGGTGGCGGAGCCGCGCTGACCGCAACGGGCGTGACCGTCGCGACCCGCGCGGCGGCAGGCGCCGGTGTGGTAACGGGTGCGGGGGTCGCAGGGCGCGCGTCGAGCGGCGGGCCGGCCGGCGCGAGGCGGGACTCGGCGCGCTCCTCGGCAGCAAAGCGCGCCAGCCGCGGATCGTCGCGCCCGATATCAGCCGCGCGCGGAAACAGTCCGAGATTGGCAGCCGCGGCCTGCTGCGGCTTGGTGAGGCGCGGCATATAGCCGAGATAGGGCACCAGCCGGGTCGCCAGATCGCGCGGCATCACCTGCTCGACAATCGCCGCCGCCCGGTCGCTCTCGCCCATGATGGCAAGGCCAAAGGCGCGGGCGCGCTGCGCGGCCATGTCGCGCCGATCGAGCAGCGGGCGCAGCGTTTCTTCAAAGCGGGCGCGGTTACCCGAGATGGCATAGCTGACCGCCAGCCGTCGGCGGGCCTCGTCATTCTCGGGATCGAGCACGAGCGCGCGGGCATAGGCGCCCTGGGCCGCAGCGTTCTCGCCCACCAGATCGAGCGTCAGCGCCTGATCGGGGAGCAGCAGTCGCTCATCCGCACCGCCAGCGAGCGCGCGCTCGAACTGCACCAGAGCTTCGCCCGCACGGCCGGCGCGCAGATAGACAGAGCCCAGACCCTGCGCCACGATCGGGTTGCCCGGATCAATCTCAGCCGCGCGGCCAAAAAAGCCGATCGCCGCTTCAAGATCATCGACGCCAAGCGCGGCCTGCCCGGCCTCGATCAGCGCATCCCTGTCGCGGGGCGCCTTGGCGAGTTCCACCAGCGCGCGGTTCAACCGCTGCACCTCGGGCGCTGGCAAGGCCTGCACCACCGGCTGCGAGACGGTCTCCTGCGCGGCCAGCGGCACGGCGGCCGTGCCGATCAACAGACCAAGCGTGAGGGACAAGCGCGACACCATGGCTTCCGGCTCTAACGTGCTCACCGTCACCCGCCAGAGGCAGGCGCGGCGCGCGCGGCCAGCAGCGCCGGGCGCGCGCCAGATGGCGGATTACTGGTTGTTCTGGCGGCCGAGAAAGCGCGGAATGCTGAGAGCCGGGCTGTCCTCGCCGTCGCCGTCTTCATCCTCTTCGTCATCGCGCGAGGTGCTGCGCGACAGGTTGGCCATGCGCTCGAACAGGGTGCTGCCGCCCCCCGCGCCGCCGCCACCGCCGCTGCCGCCTTCGTCACCCCCACCGCCGAGCAAGGCGCGGCGACGGCCGCCGCCGAGCTTGGCTTCAACCGGGCGGTCTTCCGCTGCCAGACGGTCGGCGCTGGCGAGCAGATCGTCCTGTTCGGGGCCGGCAGGCTCATAGACATCGCCGAGGTCGAGCGTCCCGTCATCCTCGTCGGCGGTCGGCGTGGCGGAACCCGCGCCGTAACCGAAACCCGCACCATCATCCGCGCCGCGCAGGCCTGCGAGCGGATCGACGATGTCATCGACATCATCCTCATACTCGTCGCCGTAATCGTCCCCGGCCTGCATCCCGGTGAGATCGAACGGGGTCGGCGTGACACCGTCGTCTTCGTCCTCGTCCTCGTCCATCGCGCCGAGATCGAGCGTGTCGTCGTCATAGCTGACCGAAGCGGTGGCAGCCGCGGCTGCCGGAGGCGCAAAGCCATAGTCGGAGGTCGGCGCAGGGGCTGGCTCGACCGGCGGAAGCGCGCTCAGCCCTTCGTCATCCGAGAGCTCCAGCACCGGCCGCTTGGGCGCGCGCGCCCCGCCGAGCGAAACCGGCTGCGAACGATCAATATGGCCGATGGCGCTCTGCTCGATGCCCGTCGCGACCACCGAAACGCGGATCTTGCCCTTGAGGTCGGGGTTGAAGGCCGAACCCCAGATGATGTTCGCATCCTCATCCACCAGCTCGCGGATGTGATTGGCGGCCTCGTCGACTTCGAGCAGGCGCATATCCTCGCCGCCGATGATCGAGATGATGACGCCCTTGGCGCCGGCCATGCTGACGCCGTCGAGCAGCGGGTTGGCGATCGCCTGCTCCGCCGCGTCGAGCGCGCGGTTCTCGCCCTCGCCCTCGCCCGTGCCCATCATCGCCTTGCCCATCTCGCTCATCACCGAGCGCACGTCGGCAAAGTCGAGGTTGATGAGGCCGGGCATGACCATCAGGTCGGTGATCGAACGCACGCCCTGCTGGAGCACTTCGTCAGCCAGCTGGAAGGCTTCCTTGAAGGTGGTCTCCGCCTTGGCGACGAGGAACAGGTTCTGGTTGGGAATGACGATCAGCGTGTCGACGTGCTGCTGAAGCTCGTCGATCCCGGCCTCGGCGGCGCGCATCCGGCGGGTGCCTTCGAACAGGAACGGCTTGGTGACGACGCCCACGGTCAGCACGCCCATGCGGCGCGCGGCTTCGGCGATGACAGGCGCGGCGCCGGTGCCGGTGCCCCCGCCCATGCCGGCTGCGATGAAGCACATATTGACGCCTTCGAGCGCCTTTTCGATTTCCGCGACGGTTTCTTCCGCGGCCGCCTTGCCCACTTCAGGCCGCGCGCCTGCGCCGAGGCCGCCGGTGATGTCCGGGCCAAGCTGGATGCGCTTTTCGGCAGGCGAGGTGCTGAGCGCCTGAGCATCGGTGTTGGCGACTATGAACTCGACACCCTCGATCTCGGCAGCAATCATGTTGGCAATCGCGTTGCCCCCGGCCCCGCCGATCCCGATGACGGTGATGCGCGGGCGCAGATCGTCGCTCGCTGCGGGTCCGATATTGATGCTCATCAGCTTGTCCTCCAGGTGCGGGGGCAGGGATTTCTCATGCTATCCTCCCGCATTTAGCGTCTCTGACATAATCAAGGTGTACATTTTATACCGACAGAGCCCTTATCCACAGCGCAAGGTCGGAAAATGACACCGGGCGCGCCCCTACGGCACCGCTAGAAATACTCGCGCAACGACCGCAGCAGCCGCTGGACATAGGCCCACAGGCCTTGTTCGCGGGTGAACGGGCGATAGACTCCGCCGCGCTTGGCGCCGACTGCACGGATATCGATCGGGTCTTCGGCAGCGTAGAGGCACAGGCCTGCCAGCGTCGCAAAGCCGGGCGCATGATGGGCCTCGGGCATACCGGTGAGCTGCGGCGGTCGGCCCAGCCGCACCGGCTGGCCAAGCGCGCCCTGCATGAAGTCCGCCATCCCGGCAAGCTCTGCCCCGCCGCCGGTGAGCACCACCTGCCCCGCGCGCGGGCCGGCAAAGCCCATCGTCTTCAGCGCCTTGCCGATCTCGCCCGTCAGCACCGACAGCTGCTGGGTGACCACCGCGATCAGCTCTGCGCGCACGATCCGGTTCTTGTCATCGGCCCCGCGCGCGAGCGGGCCTGCGACGGCAGCCTCCCCGCCCTCGCCGACCATCTCGCCCGGCCCGCTGACCGGGATCAGCTCGCGGTGATCGGCCGGGCTCGCAATCGCCGAGCCTGCCACGCATTTCAGCCGTTCGGCCTGGCTGCGGCGGATGCCGAAGCTCGACGCGATCGCATCGGTGATCGACCCCGATCCCATCGGCACGGCATGGAGGCCCAGCAGCATCCCGCCCGCAAACACCGCGACATTGGTGATGTCGGCCCCGATCTCGACCAGCGCCACACCCAGCTCGCGCTCCTCGGGTGTCAGGCAGGCGTGTCCTGCGGCGAGCGGCGCTGCAACCACGCCCTCGACATCGAGATGCGCATTCTGCACCGCTTCGGTGAGGTTCCTGACCGGCGCACCGTCAGCGAGCATGACGTGGATATCGACCCCCAACCGCTCGGCATGAAGCCCGCGCGGATTGGCGACGCCGTGCGCGCCATCAAGGGTGTAATGGGCCGGCTGGGCGTGGAGCACCTTGCGGCCATCGGGCTGGATCATGTCCTGCGCCTCGATCAGCAGCGCCTCGACGTCCTCGTCCTCGATCCGCCCCCCGCCGATCTCGATATCGACCGATACCACATGGCTCGCCAGCCCTGCACCGGCGCAGGCGATCCAGACGGAGCGCACCGGCGTGCTGGCGCTCTTTTCCGCGCGTTCGACGGCGTCACGGATCGCATGGGCGGCGGCGGTCATGTCGGTGACATAGCCGCGTTTGACCCCGGCACTGGCCCGGTGGCCCGAACCGAGCACCTGCAAGTCGCCATTCTCGGTCTCGCCCATGATCATCGCCGAGATGCGGAACGACCCGATGTTCACCGCCGCGTAAGTGCGGGCAAGACGGCGCGGGCTGGCGGGCTTGGATGCCATCAGGTGGTCTCCCCGTCATCCTCGGCAGCGACCACCTTGGGCCCGCCGACCGGCTGGGGCAGGCGCAGGTAAAGCCGCGGCGGATTGCGCATATCGAAGGCGAGCACCTTGCCGCCGAGCAGCCGGTTCTTCCCGTCCAGTCGTGCGAACTTGACCAGCGCGCTCGCCGCCACATCCGCGCCTTCGGGCAGCGCGAGCAACTGGCCGGTGTTGAAGGTCAGGTTCCAGCGGCGGTTGCCGACCCATTCGGCCGCTTCGACCTTGGGCGCCAGCGCAGGCGCGGCCGCGAGCAGCGTTTCAAGCGCGCGCGCCTGCTTGGCCGCCCCCGGCCCTGCGAGCCGCAACATTCCCTTGGCCTTCTCGGCGCTGACGGGCTCCAGTTCGACCCCGGTCGCGTCGACCAGCATCAGGCGGTCGGCCCGTTCGAGCACGGCGTGGGGCGTGCGCTCGACGATGTCGATGGCGAGCGTGTGCGGCAGCTGGATCGAAACCCGCGCGTCCTTGACCCACGGCAGCGCGCGCAGCTCGGTGCGCAGCTTGGCAAGATCGACATCCGGCATCGCCTGATTGCGGGTGGCGAGCGCGCGGGCATAGACCTCCTGCTCGTCCATCCGGTTGGTTCCGGTGACGCGGACATGGCGCACCTCGAACCCGGCATCGGCAGCAATCGCGGCAACCTGCGCCTGCGCCAGTGCGGGAACGCCGGCAAGGCTGGCGATGATAAAGGCGATCCCCACCCCGCCGCCGATGATCGTGGCGAGCCAGACGCGGCTCCACTGCTCCTCGGTGAAGGGCAGCGCACCCATCACCTTGTCGATGATCCCGCTGGCCGACCCACGCGCCTTGCGCGCGGTGACCGCGCGGCTCTGCGCCTTGGCCGCGCGCCGCACGCCGGTGGTGGTGTTACGCCTGATCTTCTGTGCCATGCGTGCCCCCCTTCGCTTGCTTGCCTGCGTGAACCCGGAGCGCCTCGGCTACCAGCATCTCGACCAGATCGGCATAAGGAATACCCCGGCCTGCCGCCTGCTCGGGCACGAGGCTGAGCGGCGTCATGCCCGGCTGGGTGTTGGTTTCGAGCACGAACAGCCCGTCCTCGCCCGCTTCCTCGTCCCAGCGGAAATCGGTGCGGCTGGTGCCGTGGCAGCCCAGCACCTGATGCGCCTTGACCGCGTATTGCTCGCAAAGCGCGGTGATTTCGGGCGGCAGCTTCGCGGGGAAGATATGTTCGGTGCGCCCGGCGGTGTACTTGTTCTCGTAATCGTAGAAGCCGCTCGCCACCACCAGTTCGGTGACGCCCAATGCGCGCGGGCCATCGGGGCCATCGAGCACGGCGGCGGTCAGCTCGCGGCCCTTGATGAAGGGTTCGGCGAGCAATTCGGCGAATTCCTGCCACGGCCCGCGCGCGTCCGGGCTGATCGGGTTGCCGACATTGCTGTCCGCCGTGACGATCGCGACACCGACCGAGGAGCCCTCGTTCACCGGCTTCAGCACATAGGGGCGCGGCAGCGGGTCGCGCTGGTAGAGCTCATCGCGCGTCACGATCCGCCCGCCGGGCATCGGGATGCCATGCGGCACCAGCGCCTGCTTGGTCAGCTGCTTGTCGATCGCGATCACCGAGGTGGCGAGGCCGGAGTGGGTATAGGCGAGGCCCATCAGGTCGAGCATCCCCTGCACCGTCCCGTCCTCACCCGGCACCCCGTGGAGCGCGTTGAACACGACATCGGGCTTGGCCTCATGCAGCCTGAGCGCAACGTCGCGCCCCATGTCGATGCGGGTGACGCGGTGGCCCTTGCTTTCGAGCGCATCGGCCACGCCCGCGCCGCTGGTCAGCGAGACGGGGCGTTCATTGGCCCAGCCGCCCATCAGGACAGCGACGTGGAGTTTAGGAAGGCTCACGGACGTCCCACTCTCTGGATTTCCCACTCAAGGCTCACGCCGGTCGCGGCATAGACCTTGTCGCGCACCAGCTCGCCCAGACCTTCGATGTCGGCGCTGGTGGCAGTGCCGGTGTTGATGAGGAAGTTGGTGTGCTTCTCGCTGACCTGCGCGCCGCCCAAGGTGAGACCGCGGCAGCCCGCCTGATCGACAAGCTGCCAAGCCTTGTGGCCCTCGGGGTTCTTGAAGGTCGATCCGCCGGTCTTGGTGCGCAGCGGCTGGCTGGCCTCGCGCGCGGCGGCGATGCGGTCCATCTCGGCGCCGATAGCGGCAGGCTCGCCCGGATGGCCCCGGAACCGGGCCGAAACGACAATCGCGCCTTCGGGCAGGGCCGAATGGCGGTAGGAATACTCGAGTTCGGCCGCGTTCAGGGTGATGAAGCTGCCATCGTGCAGGATCACCGCGCAGTCGAGCAGCACATCGGCCACCTCGCGCCCGTAAGCGCCGCCATTCATGCGCACGAAGCCGCCCACCGTGCCGGGGATCCCGCGCAGGAATTCGAGGCCCGCAATGCCGAGATCGCGCGCGGTGGAGGCGACCAGAATCCCGCTTGCCCCGCCGCCGCAGGTGAGTTCCAGCTCGCCCGTGTGCTCGACCTTGGCGAAGCTCTTGCCGAGCCGCACCACCACGCCGGGCACTCCGCCGTCGCGCACGATCATGTTCGAGCCGAGGCCCAATGCCATCACCGGGATCTCGCCCGCCAGCCGTTCGAGAAACAGCTTCAGGTCTTCCAGGTCGGCCGGCTCGAACAGCCAGTCGGCCGGGCCGCCGGTCTTGAACCAGGTATAGGGCGCGAGCGGGGCCTTGCAGGTGAGCTTGCCGCGAATGCCCTCGAGCGGCACAGGGGCGGAGACGGCACCTTCCACCGCGCAGGTGGGGGCGCTGCCGTCATCGAAGTCGTAGCTGTCGCCGGGCTGGTTCATGCCGCGCCCCGCTTGGCCGTGATCGCCGGGGCGAGCCCTGCCGCCCACTTGGTGATATCGCCCGCGCCAAGGCACACCACGAGGTCACCCGGCGCAATCTCGCCCGACAGCGTTTGCGCCAGCGCGTCGGCCCCGGCGATTTCGCGCGCGGCACGGTGCCCGCGCGCCTTCATCCCCGCCACCAGCGCGGCGTGATCGACCCCCGGGATCGGCTCCTCGCCCGCCGGATAGACCGGGGCGACATAGGCGATATCGGCATCGTCGAAGCACGACTGGAAATCGTCCATCAGGTCATTGAGGCGCGAATAGCGGTGCGGCTGGGCGACCGCGATAACCCGGCCTCCGCTGCTGCCGACAGCCTCGCGCGCGGCGGCGAGCACGGCGCGGATTTCGACCGGGTGGTGGGCGTAGTCGTCGATCACGGTGACTGTGCCGCCCGAAACGTCGACACTGCCGACCTTGGTGAACCGCCGCCGCACGCCGCCGAAGCGGGCAAAGCCGGTGCGGATCACATCGTCGCTGCAACCCATCTCGATCGCGACGGCAATCGCGGCCAAGGCGTTCTGGACATTGTGGCGGCCGGGCATGGGCAGGTGCACGCCCTCGATCCGGCGATCCTCAAGTCCGCGCTGGCGCACGATCACGTCGAAGGTGTTGCCCCCGTCCTCGCTTCGCACGTTCACACCGCAGATATCGGCCTGGAGCGAGAAGCCATAGGTCACGACCTTGCGGTCGCGCACCGCGCCGATCACCGCCTGCACCACCGGATGATCGACACACAGCACCGCCGCGCCATAGAAGGGGACGTTGTGGATGAACTCCACAAACGCCTTCTTCACGCCCTCGAAATCGCCGTAGTGATCGAGGTGCTCGGGATCGATATTGGTGACGACCGCGATGGTGCCATCAAGGCGCAGGAAGCTGCCGTCGCTCTCGTCAGCCTCGACCACCATCCAGTCGGAATCGCCAAGGCGGGCGTTGGAGCCATATTGCTCGATGATCCCGCCATTAATGACGGTGGGGTCGATCCCGCCCGCATCGAGCAGGGTCGCGATCATCGAGGTGGTCGTCGTTTTGCCGTGCGTGCCCGCCACCGCGACGGTCGACTTCAGCCGCATCAGCTCGGCGAGCATTTCCGCGCGGCGCACCACGGGGACGCGGGCTTCGAGCGCCGCTGCGACTTCGGGGTTGGTGCGGCGCACGGCGGTGGAGGTGACAACCACCGCCACGCCCGCGACATTCTCGGCGCGGTGGCCGATGTGGACGGTGATCCCGCGCGCGCGCAAACGCTCGACGCTCGGCCCTTCGGCGATGTCGCTGCCCTGCACCTGATAGCCCAGGTTATGCATCACCTCGGCGATGCCCGACATCCCGATCCCGCCGATGCCGACGAAGTGGATAATGCCGATATCGGTGCCGACGCCCTTCATGCTGCGTTCTGTTCCTCGGTCTTTTCGCCGCCCGCCGCAGCGGTGGAGGCACGGGTGCGCAGCCGGGTTGTGGCGGGCACTGCCTCACCGACCCGGATAACGTCCATCAGGTCAATCCCGCTCATGCTCTCGACAAGGTCAGCGAGCGCTTGCGCCGCATCGGGCCGACCACAGTTGAAGGCGCAATGCGCGGCGTTTGCGAGGCTGGCGGGGTTCATCGCCATCGCCTGAATCTGCTTGGCCAGCTCCTTGGGCTGGAACGCATCCTGCCGGATCATCCGCGCGCCGCCCGCCTTGACCATCTCGCGGGTGTTGACCGCCTGGTGATCGTCAGTCGCGATGGGAAGCGGCACCAGGATCGCGGGGCGGCCGACTGCGGTCAGTTCCGCAATCGTCGAAGCGCCCGCGCGGCCGATGAACAGGTGCGCGTCGGCGAGGCGTTCGTGCATATCCTCGAAATAGGTGCCGAGTTCGGCCGGGATGTCATGCTCGGCATAGCGCTTGCGCACCGCGTCGAGATCCTCCGGGCGGCATTGCTGGGTGACCTGCAAGCGCTGGCGCAGCGCGGGCGGGAGCATGGCAAGGCCATCGGGCACCACATCCGAGAGAACCCGCGCACCCTGCGATCCGCCGGTGACCAGAATGCGCAGCAGGCTCTCTTCGGTGAAGGCCGGGAAATCCTGTTCGCGCAAGGCAAGCACCTCGGCGCGCACCGGATTGCCGACAAGGTGAACCTTCCCCGCATATTTGGGCTTCAGCCGATCGACCTTCTCGTAGGAGGTCGCAATCGCATCGACCCGGCCCGCGAGAAGCCGGTTGACCCGGCCGAGCACGGCGTTCTGTTCGTGGACGATGCTCGGTAGCTTTGCCGCCGTGGCGGCGAGCAGAGCGGGCAGCGCCGGATAGCCGCCGAAGCCGACGATGGCTGAAGGCTGGAACGTCTCGAACAGGCGCAGCGCCATCGCCCGGCCTTCCAGCACGGCGCTGACCCCGGCGGGCCAGCCGAGCGGGTTCTTGCCGAAGCGGCCTGCGGGCAGGACGTGTGCCGTCAGGAAATCGGGCTTTCCGGGGATCGCGGCGCCGCGATCATCGGTGATCAGCGCGACATGATGCCCCCGCAGGTGCAGCTCCGTCGCCAGCGCAAAGGCCGGGATCAGGTGCCCGCCGGTGCCGCCTGCGGCAAGCACATAGTGGCGGGATGCGCCGGTGGGAGAGGGGCTGCTCGTCATGCGGGCGTGTCCTTGCGTTCGATCAGTTCGCGCAGTCCCCCGCCTTCGCGGGCGAGGAACGGGTTGCGCCGGGTGATCGCCAGCAATAGCCCAAGCGTGAAGCACACCGCCAGTGTCGATGAACCGCCGTAGGAAATCAGTGGCAGGGTCATCCCCTTGGACGGGAACAGCTTGAGGTTCACAAGGATGTTGATGAAGGCCTGCCCGCCGAACTGGGTGATGAGGCCCGCCGCCGCCAGCAGCGCGAAGAGGTTGTCCTCCCCCACCAGCCGCAGCAGCGCGCGCAGCACCAGCCCGCAATAGAGCAGCACCACAAGGCCGCACATCAGCAGGCCGAATTCCTCGCCGATCACCGAGAAGATGTAATCGGTATGCGCCTCGGGCAGGTTCATCTTGCGCGTGCCGAGCCACAGGCCGGTGCCCGTCCACCCGCCCGCGGTGATGGTGCGCTGGGCAAGGTCAACCTGATCGAAGGCGGTGCCGCCGCCCAGAAAGCCGTCAATGCGGTGGCGGGCGTTGTCGTAGAACAGGTAAGCGAGGATCAGCCCCCCTGCGCCAATCCCGCCCAGCGCGGCAAGGCGCTGCCACGGCATCCCGGCCAGCAGCACCATCACCAGCCAGATCCCGCCGAACAGGATCGCATCGCCAAGGTTGGGCTGCAGCATCAGCAGGCCCGCAATCAGCCCGAAGAAGCCCGTGACGTACCACACCACCGGCAGCCCCGGATCGCGCAGCCGCCAGCTGAGGATCCAGGCGCAGATGATGGCAAAGCCGGGCTTCAAGAACTCCGACGGCTGCAGGCTCATGCCGACATTGATCCAGCGCCGCGCGCCGTTTTTTTCCTCGCCGATGAAGGGCACCACGAACAGCAGCGCCAGCATGATCGCACCGACCACGATCCCCAATTGCCGTGCCTTGTCGCGGCTGAGGAAGCTGAGGCCGATCATCAGCCCAAGGCCCATCAGCTGGAAGATGATGTGGCGCTTGAAGAACATGAACTCGTCGAGCGTCACCTTCGCGGTCGACAGCTGGTCGGCGCTGGCGGGCGAGGCGGCGGCGACCGCAATCGTCCCGAGCGCCATCAGCAGCCCGATCAGCAGCAGCAGCACCTTGTCGATTTCGCGCCACCAGATGCGCAGGGAATCGCGCCAGCGCTTGCTGACCGGAGCAGGCGGGAGGTAGCTTCCCGGGCCTCTGGTCATTGGGGTATAGGCAGGCGCGGTCATGGCAGGATGCTCCGCCCGTCATCGCCCGTATCGCAGCCCGTGATCACGCCGACCATCTGCCGGAAGTGGTGGCCGCGCTTCTCGTAATCGCGGAACTGATCGTAACTGGCACAGGCGGGCGAGAGCAGCACGACCTCGCCCGGGCGCGCGACCTCGGCGGCGCGGCGCACGGCTTCGCTGATGAGCTCGCAGCGTTCGACCTTGACCTGAGCCTCGAGCAGATCGGCAAACATCGGTCCGGCCTCACCCACGGTGTAGGCGGCCGCAATGTTGGCGAGATGATCGGCGCAGGCGCCAAGGCCGTCTTCCTTGGGCAGTCCGCCGACGATCCAGTGAATCCGGGGGCTCCCCGCATTGATCGCAGGATCAGGCGGGAAGGCAGCGAGCGCCGGCGCCGCCGAAGCCGCATTGGTCGCCTTGCTGTCGTTGATATAGGTGACCCCGTCTACCTCGCACACCCGCTCCATCCGGTGTGGGAGGCCGCGATAGGTGGCAAGGCCTGCGGCAATCTGCGCGTCGGCAAGGCCCAGCTGGCGGCAGATCGCCACCGCGACGGCGGCGTTCTGGGCGTTGTGCGGCCCGGCGAGCGAGGGCGAGCGGCCGTCTGCCAGCCCCGCCGCATCGAGATCAGCCGTCGCCACCCGCACCAGCGGCTTGCCCGCCGTCTCCAGCCCCTCGGCGATGCCGATGCTCGGCTCGTCCTCGGCGCAGATCACCGCGGTGCCGGCCTGCTGCATCTGGAACAGCCGCTCCTTCGAGGCGGCATAGGCGGCGAAACTGGCATAGCGATCGAGGTGGTCCGGCGTGATATTGGTCAGCGCCGCGACATCGCAATCGAGCGTGAAGGTGAGGTCGATCTGGAAGCTCGACAGTTCCAGCACATAGACGCCCCCTTCGGGCAGCGGATCCTGCCCCAGGATCGGATCGCCGATATTGCCGCCCATCAGGCTCGGCACGCCTGCGGTCTGGAGGATATGGTGGACCAGCGCGGTGGTGGTCGACTTGCCGTTGGTGCCGGTGATCCCGACCACGCGGTGCGGCGGCAGGCTGGCGCGGGCGCTGGCGAACAATTCGATGTCGCCGATCACGGGCAGGCCATATTGCCATGTGTGCGGCCCGATGGGGTGCGCGTTGAGCGGCACGCCGGGCGAGACCACGACGCCGGCAAAGCCGGTGAGGTCAAGTTCGAGCGGATCGATCAGCCGGCAGCGCCCCTCGAACGGTTCGCGCGCGTGCGGCTGGCGATCCCACGCGATCACCTCTGCCCCGCTCGCCAGCAGCGCCTCAGCCGCCGCCGCGCCCGAGCGCGCGAGGCCGAGCACCGCGTAACGCTTGGACTTGAAGGCGGGTGAGGTGATCACGGGGAGCGGCTCTCCCTATCGCAGCTTGAGCGTCGACAGCCCGATCAGCGCGAGCACGATGGCGATGATCCAGAAGCGGATCACGACCTTGCTCTCGCTCCATCCGAGCTGTTCGAAGTGGTGGTGGATCGGCGCCATCTTGAACACGCGGCGGCCCGTGCGCTTGAACCAGAACACCTGAACGATCACGCTCACTGCTTCAAGAACGAACAGCCCGCCAACAATGCCGAGCACGACTTCATGGTGCGAAGCGACCGCAATCGCCCCCAGCGCCCCGCCAAGGGCAAGGCTGCCGGTGTCACCCATGAACACGGCAGCAGGCGGCGCGTTGAACCACAGGAAGGCAAGCCCTGCCCCCATGATCGCGGCACAGAAAATCGCCAGCTCCCCTGCGCCCGGAACGTGGGGGATGCCGAGGTAGTTCGAGAAATCCGCCCGGTCCACCAGATAGGCGATGATCGCAAAGGTGCCTGCCGCGATGATCACCGGCATGATCGCAAGACCATCCAGCCCGTCGGTCAGGTTCACCGCATTGCCCGCGCCCACGATCACGAAGGCGGCAAAGACATAATAGGCCGGCCCCAGCGGAATGCTCACGCCGGTGAGGAAAGGGAGGTAGAGGTTGGTGTTGATCTGGCTGACGATCAGCCAGCTGGCGACGCCCGCCACCACGAACTCGCCCAGCAGCCGCACCCGCGCGGGCACGCCTGCGTGACTGTTCTTGGAGACCTTGTCGTAATCGTCGAGGAAGCCGATCACCCCGAAACCGATCGTCACGGCCATGCACGCCCAGACGAACGGACTGGTGAGATCCATCCACAGCAGCATCGAAGCCGTCAGCGCGGTCAGGATCAAGAGGCCGCCCATCGTCGGCGTGCCGCGCTTGGCGAGGTGCGATTGCGGGCCGTCCAGGCGGATCGGCTGCCCCTTGCCCTGGCGCACGCGCAGAAAATTGATGAAGCGCTCGCCGATCACAAGGCCGATCACCAGCGCTGTCATCAGCGTCGCGCCCGCGCGAAAGCTCTGGTAGCGCACCAGATTGAGGATGCCTTCGAAGCCAAGCCACTCGGCAAGAAGATAGAGCATTCAGTCGTCCCTTGGCGCCCGGAGCGTCGGGCCTCAGCCTTGGCTATGCGCCTTGTCGGTAAAGTGTGACACCAGCCGGCCCAACCCGACCGAATTGGATCCCTTGACCAGCACCGCATCCCCTTGCGTCAGGCCGAATTGCCCGAGCGCCGCAATCGCCTCGGCTGGCCCTTCGCAATGGGCGAAGCCGGGTGCCTTGCCAAGCGAGGCGCTGCCGACTTTCCCCAGTTCCTCGGCCAGCGCGCCCATCTCGGGGCCGACGAGGATGACATGGGTAACGCCCGCCTCGATGATCGGCTCGGCCAGCTGGCGGTGGAAGGCATCGCTGAAATCGCCGAGCTCCTTCATCGCACCCAGCACAGCCAGCCGCCGGGTGGCGGGCGTGGCGGCCAGCGCCTTGAGGGTCGCGCGCATCGAGGCGGGATTGGCGTTGTAGCTTTCGTCGATCAGCAGCGCGGTGCCGCCGGGGACAGAGAGGGTATGGCGCGCGCCGCGGCCCTTCAGCCCACCCATCTCGGCCAGCGCCAGCCCCGCGCTGGCGAGGTCGCCGCCCGCCGCGCGCACAGCCGCCATCACGCCCAATGAGTTGACGATCCAGTGCTCGCCCGGTTCGGCGATGGTGTAACAGATGCGCCGGTCGCCGAGATCGGCGGTGACGAGCGAGCCGCCGCCCGGTGCCGGAATGGCATCGAGCAGCCGCACGTCGGCACCCTTGGCGCGCCCGAAGGTGACGATCTTGGCGCCGCAGGCGCGGGCGTGGCCGATCATGCGGTCGGCCCACTCGCTATCCGCCGGAATGATCGCCACCCCGCCGGGCACGAGGCCGGTGAAGATCTGCGCCTTCTCGTCGGCGATCGCCTCAAGGCTGCCGAGGTTCTCGATATGGGCAGGGGCGATGGTGGTAATCAGGGCGACGTGCGGGCGGGCATGGGCGGCCAGCGGCGCGATTTCGCCGGAATGGTTCATCCCCATCTCGAACACGCCGAACTTTGCGCGGGCGGGCAGGCGGGCGAGGCTCAGGGGCACGCCGACATGGTTGTTGTAGCTGCGCACCGAACGATGCGCTGCGCCCCGGCTGGCGCGGTCGAGGCAAGCGAAGATCGCCTCCTTCATCCCTGTCTTGCCGACCGATCCGGTGATCGCGATCCGCACAGCCTCGACCGCGCGGTCGCGGGCAGCGTGGGCGAGATCGTGAAGCGCCTGCGTCGTGTCGCTGACCAGCACATGGGGATATTCCACGGGGCGATCGACGATTGCGGCAACAGCCCCCTTGGCAAAGGCGGCGTCGATAAAGCGGTGGCCGTCCATCGCCTCGCCCTTGAGGGCGACGAAAACATCCCCCGGCTTCACATCGCGCGAGTCCATTTCGACGCCGCTCGCCTGAAAGTCGTGGCTGGCCGCGCCTCGGCACGCCGCCGCGATTTCAGCCGCGCTCCACAGCGCCAAGGGCAGCGCATCGCGCGTCATAACCGGCCAATGGTGCAACAAGGGATGCGCAACAGGTGCGTTCATCACAGCTGCCCTCCGGCACATTCGCGCGCAACCTCGACATCGTCGAAAGCTTCGATCCGCATGGTGTCTCCAGACCCGAATATCTGACCTTGCTCGTGGCCTTTGCCCGCGATCAGCACAATATCGCGCGGCCCGGCTTCCCCAATTGCGGCAGCGATGGCCGCGCGGCGGCCTGCGATGTCGCGGGTGTTGGGGCCAGCGCCTGCCATGATGGCTGCGCGGATGGCCGCGGGGTCTTCGGAGCGCGGATTGTCGTCGGTGACGATGGCGATGTCGGCGGCGCGCGCGGCGACTTCGCCCATCTGCGGGCGCTTGCCCGCATCGCGGTCGCCGCCTGCGCCGAACACGACGATCAGCTTGCCGCCGGCCGCAACGTGCGGGCGCAAGGCGGCGATGGCCGCTTCAAGCGCATCGGGGGTGTGGGCATAGTCGACATAGGCGGGTGCGCCCGCGGCATTGAGCGCCGCGCGCTCCAGCCGCCCGCGCACGGGCTGCAGACGGGTCAGCGCGTCAAACACGCCTGATGCCGGAACCCCCGTCCCCAGCGCCAGCCCCGCCGCAACCAGCGCATTGGCCGCCTGATAGGCGCCGATCAGCGGCAGGTTGATCTTCCGCACCGTGCCTTCATGCTCGATGTGAAGAAGCTGGCCCAACTGGCCGGGTTCACGCGCGATCAGCCTGAGGAAGCTGCCCCCCTCGCCCACGGTCAGCACAGAGAGCCCGCGCGCCGATGCCGCGGCAATCGCTTTGGCCGTCCACTCGGACCCATCGCCCGCATCATGGATCACCGCCAGACTGCCGGGCGCGACAACCTCGGTGAACAGCCGCATCTTGGCCGCGAAATAGACCTCCATCGTGCCGTGGTAGTCGAGATGGTCGCGGCTGAAATTGGTGAAGGCGCTGGCCGAAACCACCGGCCCCTCGCCCCGATACTGGTCGAGGCCGTGGCTGGAAGCTTCGTAGGCAACATGGGTCACGCCTTCACGCGCGAGGCCGGCCATGTTGGCGAGGAAGGTGACGATGTCGGGCGTGGTCAGCCCGGTCGAGACGCTCCCGTCAGGCGTTGTCACGCCCAGCGTGCCGATGCTCGCTGCGCGCTCGCCCGCCATGCGCCAGATCTGGCGCGTCATCTCGACAGTCGAAGTCTTGCCGTTGGTCCCCGTCACCGCTGCGATGGTGGCCGGGTAGGGAGAAAAAAAGCCCGCGGCGAGGCGCGCAAAGGCGCGTCGGGGGGTGACGTCGATAATGTGCAGCGCACCCTCGACGCGGGCTTGAGGGCGGGCGACGACGGCAACCGCGCCCGCTTCGATGGCGGGGCGGATGAAGTCCTCGCCATTGACTGTTGCGCCTTCAAAGGCGCCGAAGATGGTTCCGGGGGCGACCTTGCGATGGTCGATGGCAAAGCCGGTCACGGTCACGTCCGCCGCACCCGCGCTGTCCAGCCCCGCCTGGGCAAGCAGATCAGCCAGTTTCATTCCGCGTCGCCCACGAGATATTTGAGATCCGAGATGTCGACATCGCGCGTCTCGTCCGGCTGCACGCCGAGGATCGGGCCGATGCGCGGCACCAGCTTGCCGACGATCGGGGCCGATGTGAAGGCAGCGGTGCGCTGGAAGCTGCTGGCGATGGTGCCCTTGGGCTCGTCGACCACCACCACCACCACATAGCGCGGCGCATCCATCGGGAAGGCGGCAGCAAAGGAGGACACCAGCGAGGTCTTGTTATACCCGCCGCGCCCGGCCTTTTCGGCCGAACCGGTCTTGCCACCGACACGGTAGCCCGGGGAATCCGCGCTCCTGCCGGTGCCGTAGAGCGAAATCATCCGCAAGAGCTGGCGCATCCGCGAGGAGGTCGATTCCTTGAACACCCGCCGCCCGCGCGGCACATCGGCAGGGGCCAGCTTCATCAGGGTCGAAGGCCGCCAGATGCCGCCATTGACCATCGCCGCATAGGCGCTGGCAAGGTGCAGCGGGGTCACGGCAAGGCCGTGGCCGAAACCGACAGTCATGTTGGTGACACGGCTCCAGTTGCCCTTGGGCCAGAGCGGCTTGGAACGCGCGGGCAGTTCGATGAAGGGGGGGCTGTCCATGCCCAGATCCATCATCGCCCGGCGCATCTTGTCCGCACCCAGCTCGTCCGCCACGCGCGCGGTCACGGTGTTGGACGAATGCACCAACGCCTGCGGCACGTTGAGGCTGGCGCCCATATCGTGCGAATCCTTGATCGTGCGGCGGCCAACCGGCACCGGCGCAGCATTCCACTGCCGTCCCAGATCGCGCACGACGCCCGCATCAATCGCAGCGGCCACCGTCAGCGGCTTGAAGGTCGATCCGAGTTCATAGACCCCATTGGTCACGCGGTTGGTGACATTGACGCTCCCGCTGGCAGGAACGGCGTTGGGGTCGAAATCGGGGAGCGAGGCGAGCGCCATGATCTCGCCGGTGTCGACATCGAGGACGATGCCGGCCGCGCCGATCGCATTGGTCGCCAGCATCCCGCGCCGCAATTCGTCCTCGAGCGCGCCCTGCACCCGGACATCGATCGACAGCGCCACCGGTTCGCCGCGCTTGACGGGGTGGGTCAGGCGCTCTTCCAGCACCCGCTCCATGCCGATCTGCCCGCCGGTGCGCTCCTTGGTTTCCGCGACATAGCCCAGCACGTGCGCGGCCAGCGAGCCTTGCGGATAGTAGCGATCGGTCTCGCGCGGGATTTCGAGCGCGATTTCGCCCAGCGCAAAGACCTTGTTGGCTTCTTCGGGCAGGATCCGGCGGCGCAGGTAGCCTGCCTTGCCCGAAGCGAGGCGGCGCGCCATGCGGGCCTCGTCGATATCGGGGAAGATCGCCTTCAGCTCCTTGGCGATCGTTTCGGGATCACGCACCAGCGGCGCGCCGCTGTCGCCCATCGCCGCCGGGTTGAAGCGCAGCGCATAGGCGGGAAAGGCACGCGCCAGCGGCGCGCCGTTGCGGTCGGTAATCTCGCCGCGCGGCGGCAGCAGCGCGTCTTCGAGGCTCGCGTGTTCGGGTGCCTGCCCGTCAAGCCCGAGCGAAGCGATCCGCAGCAAGGCAACCGAGGCAACCGCGGCAAAGCCGCCCAGCAGCCACAGGGCTCTGAGCTTGGCGGTGTTGAGCGCCTGCGCGCGCAGGCTGACACCGGGCAGGCGTCCGGCGGGAATGACGGGGGTAGCAGCGTGTGCGGCGCGCGGCGCCGCCAGCGCGATCATTCCGCAGTTCCCTTCACCGGCAGCGTCTTGGGGGTCTCCGCCCGCGCCGGGCGGATCGGCGAGGCTTCGATCAGAAAGTCGCCGAAGGCCTCGGCAAAGACTTCGCCCGAAGCCTTCTCAGGCTCGGCGCGGGCCATCGCGACCTTGGCACCCGACACCGGCGAGCGCATCGGCGCGTCTTCGGCCGCGGCGGCCGCGTCGCTGGCATCGGCGCGGGCGAGGCGGATCGGCGCAGGCGCATCCGGGCCAAGCTGTTCGCCGAGGCTAGCAAGCTGGCGCTCGCCATCGAGGAACTGCCCGGCGCGCGGGGCCGCATAGCCGAACTCGACCGCGTTCCATTCGGCCAGCTGGCGCTGGTTGGCGCGGGTCTGGAATTCGGTTTCGAGCAGCATCGTCTCGCGCTCGAGCGCGATAAGGGTGCGTTCGGCGAGCAAGACCTCGCTCTTGACCGCGTGCACCTTGAAGCTGAGCACCACCAACATCGCAAGGCACACCGCCAGAACGGCGGCCCAACCCAGCGAACGGGCCTGAGAGCGGTTCATCATGCGGCTATGCTCCTCGCTGGCGCGCCGGTGCGGATCGCGTGGCGCAGGGTGGATGAACGGGCGCGCGGGTTGCGGGCGATTTCGGCCTCTGAGGGACGAATAGCCTTGGAAACCTGCGCGAAGGTGGGCGGCGGCCCCGGGATTTCCCCGGGCAGATGGCGCGAGACCGCACGGCCTGCGCCGCTTGCCGCCTTGAAGAACTGCTTGCAGATGCGGTCTTCGAGGCTGTGGAAGCTGACCACGGCGAGCACGCCGCCCTCGCCCAGCAGCGCCTCGGCGGCAGCGAGCCCGGCTTCGAGCTCGCCCAGCTCGTCGTTCACGTGGATGCGCACCGCCTGGAAGGTGCGGGTCGCGGGGTCCTTCTTGTCGTGAGGCTTGTGGCCGAGCGCGCGGCGCACCACGCGGGCGAGCTCGCCCGTGGTGGTCAGCGGGCGCGCTGCGACGATCGCGCGGGCGACGCGGCGCGACTGGCGCTCCTCGCCATAGGTGTAGAGCACGTTGGCGATGGCTTCCTCGTCGGCGGTGTTGAGGAAATCGGCGGCGCTCTCGCCAGCCTGGCTCATGCGCATATCGAGCGGGCCGTCATGCATGAAGGCAAAGCCACGCTCGCCCTGATCGAGCTGCATCGAGGAGACGCCGATGTCCATGACGACAGCATCGACGCTGTGCACGCCGATGGCGGCAAGCTCTGCCCGCATCGCGGAAAAACGCGCCGGGTGCAGCACCAACCGGCCCTCGAAGCGGGCGACGAGCGCCTGCCCGGCGGCAATCGCGTCGGGATCGCGGTCGAAGGCATGGACCTGCGCGCCCGCTTCGAGCAGCGCGGTGGTATAGCCGCCCGCACCGAAGGTCGCGTCGACGATGGTCATGCCGGGGCGCGGGGCAATCGCGGCGATCACCTCGTCGAGCAGCACGGGGATGTGGGGTGCGATCTGGCTCATTCCGCCGTGCCCCCCTTCTTCGCTGCCGCCATCAGCTTGGCACAGGCGGCCTGCGCGCTCTTCCATTCGGGGCCCATCGCCTTGAGCTGATCGGGTGCCCAGACGAAGAAGAACCGGCCCGAGCCCTGGAAGTAGAGCCCATCCTCGACCTTGCCGAGATCGCGCAGGTAGTCGGGCATGACGAAGCGGCCGGAATCGTCGAAGGGCAGCTGCTCGAAGCCGAACAGCTGGGCGGCGCGCACATCGCGGTCGAAATCGGCGTTCTTGAGGGTCACGGCGTCGGCGGCTTCCTGATCGAGCTGCGCGTGCAGTTCCTCGATGCGCGAAAGGCCGAAGCCGACGAGGCAATCGAGCTTGGCGTGGGCGGCGAGGCACAGGGTGCGGCTCCCGCCCGAGCTTTCCTTCACCGCCTTGCGGAAGGCCGGAGGCAGGACAAAGCGGCCCTTGTCGCCAGCAGGCGAGAAGGCTTGGCCGTTATATCCCACAAAAGCAGACACGTGCCTGCGATCCCCTTCAACCCCCGCGACCGGCCCCTTTCGGGCTGACCGCGCATTGCCGCGCTCGAAACTCCCCCGGACACGCCCTCTGCGGCCCGGCAAGCGCGCAAGCGCCGCCGGTGCGCCGACCCCCACAGATCGGACGCAAGACATACAGGCATGTCTGATGGTCCCCGGTCATATCGGGGAAGCGGCGGGGATGGAAGGGATTTTCTAGGGATTCTTAGGGAAAAGGTGGGAAAATATTGATTTTCCTACAAATGACTCTCGTCACCAGCGCCCCACTCACCGTGACATTCATCGCCTAAACTCCGATTTTCGCGGAACAAACCGGGTATGTCCCGTGGTTTCCCCGGATCGGCGCGAATCCGAGTCCCGCGCGTCCCGCAATTTCCCGTGCCCTGATCGCCGCTCCGCCCGCATCATCCCAGCACCGCCTTCATCAGCGCCGCGAGCGCCGCCCCGCCCTCGCCCGCCAGTTCCGCGTGCTCGAAGATGGCCGCATCCGCGATCACGGTCACCTGCCCTGCCCCGACCTTGCAGCGCGCCGCCGCGCCTGCGGCCAGCAGCGTGCATTGCGCAGCGCCAGGATCGGTCACGGCAATCTGGCCCGCCAGCACGAGCGGAACCGTCGCCGTGCCGATGGACTGGGCCTTCGGCTCGGGCGCCTGCGCCTCATCAAAGGCAATCGCCAGTCCCCAGCGCGCCGCGACCGGCGGGATCAACGCGCTTTGCGCAGGGCGGCGCGGATCGCCGAGCGGCAGATCATATTCGCCGGTCAGCTGCGGATCGAGCACCAGCAGCAGCCGCCCCCCGGCGCGCACCCAATCATCGAGCGCGACATTGTCGGATGGCGAAAGCCCGCGTGGCTGGATCACCGCCAGCCGATCAAGGCCCACCAGCGGGTCGATCTCAGGCGCATCGGGCGCAAGGCCGGGCATGGGCGACAGCGTGTCGAGCGGGGTCAGGCGGAAGGCCTGCTCAAGCACGCCGCGCTGCCACGGCACAGGCGCGCTACCCGCAGCAATCGCGGCGATATCGGCACCCAGCGGCCAGTAGAGCGGAAGGCTGGTCATCACGCCCAGCGCCGGACGCGATGCCGCCGGTTCGGGCGTTGGCGGCGCGGCGGGAGAGGACGAAGCCCCGCAAGCGCTGAGGGCAAGACACAGCGCCCCGCACAGCAGCGCGCGTGCGGCGCGGCGGTTATTGCGCAGGCGCGGCATTGCCCGGCGCATCCGGCACGACCGGCGCTGCCGAAGGCGCCGCGCTCGGCTCGGCGGCAATATCGGGCACCACGCCCGCATCAGCGAGCGGATTGGCCTGCGCGGCGGCGGCACTCGGCTCGGTGGTGGGGGCCGCCTCGGGCGCGGCGAGCTGATCGTTGCGCTCGGCCTGTCCTCCGATGATGCTGGCAAGCCCCACCAGCAGCACCATCGCGCCGATGCCGAACAAGCCGACCTGAAGCCGTTGCACCGCCTCGGCGCGGGCCTGACCGGCAGGCGGGGACGCCTCGGACTCGTCCGGCGAGGCACCGGTCAGCACGCCTGCGGCCCGGCCCGGCGCAAACAGGCTGCGCTGGTTCATCCGCCGCACCCGCTCGCGCCACGACAGCCGGCTCACGCGGCGGCTCCCTTCGCCAGCCAATCGAACGGCGGCAAGCCCTTGGATGCCAGCCATTCGGGGTTGTAGAGGGTCGACAGATAGCGGAAGCCTGTGTCGCACAGGATCGTCACGACCTGCGGACGCTCGCGCCCCTCGGCCACCAGTTCGCGGCCCAGCGCCACGGCGCCTGCGACATTGATGCCCGACGACAGGCCAAGGCACAGCCCCTCCTCGCGCAGCAGCCGTTCGACCCAGACGAGGCCTTCCTCGTCGCCGATGCGGTATTGCGTGTCGATCGGTGCGCCTTCGAGATTGGCGGTGATGCGCCCCTGCCCGATACCTTCCGCGACCGAGGAGCCTTCGGCGAGCAATTCGCCCTTGGCGTAGTAGTTATACAGCGCCGCGCCGTGCGGGTCGGTGAGCGCGATGCGGATATCGGGATTCTTTTCCTTGAGGCCCATCCCCACCCCGGCAATCGTCCCGCCCGTGCCTGCCGCGCAGGTGAAGCCGTCGACGCGGCCCGCAAGCTGCTCCCAGATTTCCGGAGCGGTGCCTTCGATATGCGCCTTGCGGTTGGCGACATTGTCGAACTGCCCGGCCCACACCGCGCCCGGCGTCTCCTCGGCCATCCGGCGCGAGACGTGCTGGAAGTGGCCGGGATCGGAATATTTGGTCGGCGGCACCAGCACCAGCTCGGCACCCAGCGCGCGCAGCGTGTCCATCTTCTCCTTGGACTGGTTGTCGGGCATGACGATGATCGTCTTGTAGCCCAGCGCATTGGCGACGAGTGCGATCCCGATTCCGGTATTGCCCGCCGTGCCCTCGATCACCGTGCCGCCGGGCTTGAGGTCGCCCCGGCTTTCGGCATCGCGGATCATCCACAGCGCCGCCCGGTCTTTCACCGAGGAGCCGGGGTTGGCGAATTCGCACTTGCCATAGATGTCGCAGCCCGCCGCCTCGGAGGGGCCAGTCAGGCGCACGAGCGGGGTATTGCCGATCAGGGCGAGCGTATCGCCAAAGGGTCGGGTGATGTTCATTGCGGTGAATTAGGCGTTCGCATCACAGGTCGCAACGCCCAAGTCCCTCAGGCCAGCGCCAGCACCGCTTCGACCACCGTTCCTTCGGCGATTTTCTCGGCCTTGCGCACCACGGCCTTCAGGGGCAGCAGCCAGCCGCCGACCTGTTTGGAGGGGAACAGCGACGTCCGCCATGTCGTGCCGCCAACGGTCGCCTCGACATAGACCGATCCCCAGGCCGCAGCATTCACGGCACCGGCACGGATCGCGCCGGCGGTTTCGCCATCGATGGTGAGAAAATACCACGAGCCCTTGGCAGGCGCGCCGTCGCTGCCCTGCCACAGCCACACAGGGCCGGTCACGGTCCACGGCCCGGCGGCATTGCCTTCGGGCGCAAGGCCCAGTTCGTCGCGCAGGAACCGGGCGAGGTCAGCGTCCACCGGCCTCGCCCCACCCGATCAATCTTCCGGCGCGATGGTGACGTGCAGGCCGTCCAGATCGGCGGAGAAGGGAATCTGGCACGACAGACGGCTGGTCGCGACGCGATGATCGCTCGATTCCAGCAGATCGTCCTCGTCCTCGCTCATCTTCGGCAGCTTGTCGGCGAAGGCGGGATCGACGTGCACATGGCAGGTCGCACAAGAGCAGCACCCGCCGCACAGCGCCAGCAGCTCGTCAAAGCCATTGTCGCGGATCGCTTCCATCACCGTCAGGCCGTCGGCGACCTCGATCTCGCTGGTGGCGCCTTCGCGGTTGGTGACGACCAGTCTGGGCATGGATCGGAATTCCTTTTCGGCTATTGGGCGCAAGACTATGCGCTGTGAGAGTGCGAAAGCGGCTGCTAAGGTAGTCTCGGCCTCAAGGCAAGATGAGGAAAGTGGCAGTGGGGCTGACAGCGGAAAAGTTGCGCACAGACCTTGATGCGCTGGCCGTGCGCGAGCCGCGGTTGGCGATCGAGCTGGCCCGCATCGGCTATCCCGAACCGCGCCTGCGCGACCGCGGCTTCGTGACGATGCTGCGCACGATTGTCGGCCAACAGGTTTCGGTCGCGGCGGCGGCCTCGATGTGGCGCAAGCTGGAGGCGGAACTGGGCGAAGGCTTCACGCCCGCCTGCCTCCTCGAACGCGACTTCGACACCTTGCGCGCCTGCGGATTGTCGCGCCAGAAGCAGTCCTATGCCCGTTCGCTGTGCGAGCTGGTCGCGGCGGGCGAGCTCGATTTCGGCAGCCTGCCTGCGGACGACGAGGAAGCCATCGCGCTGCTCACACGGATCAAGGGGATCGGGCGCTGGTCGGCGGAGATCTATCTGCTGTTCGCCGAGGGTCGCCCCGACATCTGGCCCGCAGGGGATCTCGCCGTGCAGGAGGCGGTCAAGCGCCTGCTCGGGCTCGCCGAGCGTCCGGCCGAAAAGGCCACCCGCGCACTGGCTGAACCGTGGTCGCCCCAGCGCGGGGCGATGGCAATCTTCACCTGGCACTACTACGCGGTTGGCAGCGAGCCGGTCTGAGCCGCCCGCAAGCTGACGACAACCGCTCCCTCGCGCGTTGCAATTCCATGACGCATCGCTAGGCGGGGCGCATCACCTGCCTTCGGGGATTCGCGCGCCATGAAGATCATGTCCGGCAATTCAAACCTGCCGCTTGCCCGGGCCATTGCGGCCTATCTCGAAATCCCCCTGACCGATGCGAGCGTGCGGCGCTTCTCGGACGAGGAAGTCTTCGTCGAAATTCACGAGAACGTGCGCGGGGAGGACGTGTTCGTTGTCCAGCCGACCAATTTCCCGGCGAACGACAACCTGATGGAACTGCTGATCTGCATCGACGCGCTGCGCCGCGCTTCGGCCAAGCGGATCACGGCGGTGGTGCCCTATTTCGGCTACGCCCGGCAGGATCGCAAGCCGGGGCCGCGCACGCCGATCAGCGCCAAGCTGGTGGCGAACCTGATTACCGAAGCGGGCGCTGACCGCGTGCTGGCGGTCGATCTCCACGCCGGGCAGATCCAGGGCTTCTTCGATATCCCGACCGACAACCTCTATGCCGCGCCGGTGATGGCTGCGGACATTCAGGCCCGCTACGGCGACCAGCAGCTGATGGTGGTCTCGCCCGACGTGGGCGGCGTGGTGCGCGCCCGCGCGCTGGCGAAGCGCCTCGACAACGCCCCGCTCGCGATCGTCGACAAGCGCCGCGATCGTCCGGGCGAATCGGAGGTGATGAACATCATCGGCGACGTTTCTGGCCGCCACTGCATCCTGATCGACGACATCGTCGATTCGGGCGGCACGCTGTGCAACGCGGCCGAAGCGCTGCTGGAAGGCGGGGCCAAGTCGGTCGCGGCCTACATCACCCACGGGGTGCTCTCGGGCGGCGCAGTGGCGCGGATCAACGGCTCGGCGCTGAAGGAGCTGGTGATCACCGATTCGATCCGGCCCACCGAAGCGACCGAACAGTCCGACCGAATCCGCGTGCTGCCGATTGCCCCGCTGGTGGGCGAGGCGATCCGCCGGATTGCGGACGAGAGCAGCGTCAGCTCTCTGTTCGACTAACCTCGTCATTGCGAGGAGCGTAGCGACGCGGCAATCCATGAACTTCCGTCTCGATTGATGCGAGGTTCGACCATGGATTGCTTCGCCTTCGGCTCGCAATGACGAAATCTGGAAGCATATTCGACCCGCTCGAAGTCCGCGCGCTTCTCATCGAAGCAGCCCGCCAGCGCCAGACCTTCACCTACGGCGCACTGCTGAACATCCTCGGCCACACCTTCACGCGTCCGCTGATGCGGCAATTGTGCAAGGTGCTCGACCGGATCGACGAGGACGGGCGCGCTTGCGGGGAACCCGGCCTTGCAGTGCTGGTGGTGCGCCAGTCGGACGGTCTGCCGGGGCAAGGCTGGTTTGTCAGCCGCACCGGCCTCTACCACGACCTGCCACGCGAATGGGAAGGCCCGGAGGCGCGCCGCTATACCGAGGCTCGACAGGCGGACGCCTTTGCCTATTGGCAGATGCATGACCCCGCCTGACGACCGCAACCGCCGCCTGCGCCCGCTGCACCTTGCCAGCGGGCTGGCGATCGCGCTCTTCGTGATTGCGCATATCGGCAACCATCTGGCCATGTTTGCCGGGCAAGCGGCACACATCGCCGCAATGGAGGCGCTGCGGCCGTTCTACCGCCATCCGCTCGCCGAGACCCTGCTGATGCTGGCGCTCGCCTTTCAGCTGGGGACCGGCCTCTCCATGATCTGGCGCACTCGCAGGCAGCAACGGCAAGGGCTCGCCCGCTGGCAGGCGATCTCGGGGGTGATCTTGGCGCTGTTCATCCTCAACCATGTCGGCGCGGTGTGGGCCGGGCGACTGCTGCAGGGGCTCGACACCAATTACCACTTTGCCGCCGCCGGTTTCCATGCGGGCTATGCCGGGTTCTTCGTGCCCTACTATTTCCTCGGGGTCACAGCGGCCTTCGTCCACCTTGCCTGCGCGCTGGGATGGCGGGCGAAGAACAGGGCCATACCGCTCGCGATCAGCGCTGCTGGCATGGCTCTTGCGGCAGGGTTCGTGGGCGTTATGGCATCTGACCCCGCGATCCCGCCGCGCTATCTGGAAAGCTTCCCATGACCGATAAAGACCTCGCCCTTGCCCTGCGCCTTGCCGATGCGGCGGGCGCTGCCATCCGCCCGCTGTTCCGGGGCCAGTGGAGCCAGGAGCGCAAGGCCGACCGCTCTTTCGTCACCGAAGCCGACCGCGCCGCCGAGGCCGCCATGCGCGCGCTGATCGAGGCCGAATTCTCTGCCGACGGGATCATCGGCGAGGAATATGGCACCCGCAACGAAGGCGCAGGCCGCCAGTGGGTGCTCGATCCGATCGACGGCACCACCAGCTTCATCGCCGGGCGTCCGATCTTCGGCACGCTGATCGCGCTCTTGCAGGATGGCTGGCCGGTGCTCGGCATCATCGATCAGCCGATCTCCGGCGAACGCTGGGTGGGCCGCATCGGCCAGCCGACCCTGTTCAACGGCAAGCCCGCCGCCACCAAGCCCTTGAAGGAACTCGGCGACGCGGTGCTCGCCACCACCAGCCCGCACCTCTTCACCAACGAGGAGGCCGATGCTTTCATGTCGGTCGCCAAGACCGTGGCCGAGAAGAAGATCGTGTTCGGCGGGGACTGCTACAATTACGGCCTTGTCGCGAGCGGGCACGTCGATGTGGTGATCGAGGCGGGATTGAAGCTCTATGATTACGCCGCGCTGGTGCCGGTGGTCGAAGGCGCGGGCGGGATGATGGCCGACTGGCAGGGCAACCCGCTCGATGCGGGCAGCGACGGCACGGTGATCGCGCTGGGCGATCCGGCGCGGCTTGAAGACGTGCTCGACGCGATGGGGTGACGGGTGAGGCCCGGCCTTTCCCGAGGATCTCCGCGCATCCCCTGCTGACAAGCGTGTCAGTTGCCTCTAGACAGGTTGCAAACAGCAATCGGAAGAGGGATCGGAATGGCACAGCGCAGCATCTTCATCACCGGCGGGGGCTCGGGCATCGGGCGGGCGAGCGCGATCCATTTCGCCGCGCGCGGGTGGTTCGTGGGCGTCGCCGACATCAACGAGGGCGGGATGGCCGAAACCCTCGCGCTCATCAGCGGGGATGCCAAGTGGGCAGGACGGCTTGATGTGCGCGACCGCAAGGGGTGGGACGAAAGCCTTGCCGCCTTCGCCGCAGCCGCGGGAGGGCGGATCGACGCGATGGTCAACAATGCCGGGATCGGCACCGGCGGATCGCTGTCCGAGCTTGACCCGGAAGAGATCGACCGCTGCCTCGACATCAATCTGAAGGGCGTGCTTTACGGCGCGCAGGCGGTCTATCCCTACCTCAAGGCCGCAGCGCCCGGATCGGCTCTCGTCAACATGGCGAGCGCGGCGGGGATTGCGGGATCGGGCGGGATGAGCGTCTATTGCGCCACCAAGTTCGGGGTGCGCGCCGTGACCGAAAGCCTCGATGCCGAATGGGCGCCCGACGGGATCACGGTCGCCTCGGTGTGCCCGAGCTTCATCGAAACCCCGCTGCTCGCGGGCACCGGCAACCGCAAGTCGAACGAGACGATCCGCCAACGCGTGACCGCCGCGGGGCTCGAGATCACCCCGGTCGAACACGTCGCACAGGCGGTGTGGGACGCGGTGCATGGCGACAAGCTCGACTATTTCGTCGGGGCGACGAGCAAGCGCATGGCCTTTGCCAAGCGCTGGATGCCCGGACGGGTGCGCAAGCAACTACGCAACAGCCTCAGACCGCTGGGGCAGTAGTTTGTCCGCACGCCCTCCGGCGTGCGGTCCTCGCTAGACGCGCAGCAAGCTGCGCCCGCTGCGGGCGCGCAGTCGCGCTTGCGGCCCTGCGGGCCGATATCAGCGCGCTGACGCTGGCGGAGCTTGGCGCAGACCCTTCATCACCGCGCGCCCCTTTGCGGAGAGGAACGGGCGCGCGGCCTCCCATGGCAGGGTCACCTCCTCGGTGCAGGCGAACAGCACGTGGGGAAACTCCGGTTCGAACACCGGGCCTTCGCGGGTCAGGCCGATGTCCCAGCCCATGCCGCTGCGCGCGGCCTCCATGCATTCGGGATCGCGCGCGCCTTCGGGCCAGCGCGTCATCACTGCCTGCGTCAACGCATCGGACAGGGCTTCGATCAGGCGCGGGTTGCCGGGTTCGGGCTCCCAATCGTAGAACTTGAGCGCGCCGGGCTTGAACCATGCGGAGGCATCGACCTCGGCCCCGCTATGCCGGTCATAGACGACAAGGTTGCCGAAATTGTTGGGATGCGCGCCGCCGCAATAGCTGCTGCCGCCATGCCGCACCGCGAGCCAGCGCGGGGTGATCAGCATCGGCAGGCGCGTCTCGTCGATATAGCCCGGCATCCCCGCATTGGCGAGGCTGGGGGTCGCGCACAGGCCCATGTCGTGATTGGCGGAGCCATCGGGCAGCGCGGCGGCCAACCGGGCGTTGATCGCCGCATCGCCTGCCTGTTCGGCGCGAAGCGCGAAGGTGACGATGTGGTAATCCTCCAGCCCCGCGCGCGCCGGGCCGTCATAGGCGATCCGGGTATAGACCATGCCCTCAAGGCTCTCGTCGCGGCGTGTGGTGGTGCCGCCTGCCAGCAGCGGCTCCACGAATTGCCGGGCTTCGCAGGCCGAGCCATAGTCGGGCAGGTCGGCAGGAACGGCGGTGAGGCGGATCGGCAGGACAGCGGTGCCCTTGCGCCATACGCCGGTCATCGTCTCGCCCGTGGCAGAGGCCATCATCCACTGCGCGCCGGTCGCGTCTTCGATTCCGCTCGCCTCGGTCAGAACCAGCGGCGTGGCCGCATCGCGCAGCTCCAGCCGCACCGGTTCGAGCGCGGCATCGCGGTAATAGACGCCCGGAGAGCTGCCCGAGGGATCGAAGCACGCCGTAATCGGCGCATCGCCCAGCGTGCCTTTGAAGATGCGGCCTTGCTGCGTCACACCCTCCTGCGCCGCCCCAGTCACCGCCAGCGCGGCAAGGACGGCCCCGAGGGTTCTGGCAGAGCGCATCACAGCAGCGTGTCGATCGCCTGCGCCATGACGACATCGCGCTGCGAAAGGCCGCCGCTTTGCCCGGCGTCATGGGTGGTCAGCGTGACCTCGACCTTGGCATAGACGTTGAACCATTCGGGGTGGTGATCCTGCGTTTCCGCCAGCAGCGCGACCCGGCTCATGAAGCCCCAGGCCTCAGAGAAATCCTTGAACTGAAAGGTTCGCGTGATCGCCTTGCCCTCGCGCGCGCTCGCCCAGTCGGGGTGGGCCTTGAGCAGTTCGGCGATTTCCTCAGGCGTCAGTTCGGGCACGGTCATGGGCAGGAATTCCTCGACAAAGCGTCGCTTGTTTGCGCGCGCCCTTTTCCCTAACGCTTGGGGCCAATGCAAGCGCCCCCGAACCCCGGCCCCCTCCTCGCTGCCGATAACCTCGCTTGCCGCCGGGGCGAACGGCTGCTGTTCCGGCGGCTGTCGTTCCGGCTCGAGAGCGGTGCGGCGTGCCATGTGACCGGGGCGAACGGGGCGGGAAAGACGACGCTGATCCGCGCGCTGGCGGGGCTGACGACGCCCTATGCCGGAAGCGTGACGCGCGAAGGCGCGCTGGCGCTGCTGGACGAGCGCACCGGCCTTGACCCCGACCTGCCGCTGGGCAGGGCGCTCGCCTTCTGGTTCGCCGCCGACGGGGTGAGCGAGACCGCCGCGATCATGGCCCGCCTCAGGCTGGACACGCTGGCCGAGGTGCCGGTGGGCTATCTTTCCACCGGCCAGAAGAAACGCGCCGCGCTCGCCCGGGTGCTGGGGCAGAATGCAAGCGTGTGGCTGCTCGACGAGCCGCTGAGCGGTCTGGATGCGACCTCCCAAGCCCTCGTCAGCGCATTGGTGCGCGAGCATTGCGAAGGCGGCGGGATTGCCCTGATCGCCTCGCACCAGCCCTTGGACGTGCCGGGTATGGCCAGCTTCGCGATCGAGGACTTCGCGCCTGCTGCGGAAGAGGAGGACGCATGATCCTCGCCCTGCTCCGCCGCGATCTCGCGCAGTTCTTCCCGTTCACGGGAAGCGGGGCGGCGCTTCCGGTGGTGTTCTTCGTCGCGGTCGCCATGCTGTTTCCCTTCGCGGTCGGGCCGGATGCCAATGTGCTCGCGAAAACCGGCGGCGGGGTGGTGTGGATCGCGGCGCTGCTGGCGGCGATCCTGCCTTTGGAAAAGCTGGTGGCGCGCGACATTGCGCTGGGGTTCTTCGATCAGCTGCGGCTGCGCGGGATCGCCGAGGAAGCGATGATGGCGGTGCGGCTGCTGGCCCACTGGCTGAGCTTCGGCCCGCCGCTCTTGCTGGCAACCTTCCCGGCGGCCGCGCTGCTGAAGATCGAAGGCGAGAGTTTCTCCATCCTGCTGCTGGGGCTGCTGGCGGGCACGCCGGGCCTTGCCGCCATCGGGTTGATGATCGCCGCGCTGACCGCGAGCTTGCGTGCGGGCGCGGCGCTTTCGGGCCTGCTGCTGATCCCGCTGGCCCTGCCCATCCTGATTTTCGGCGCAGGCGCGCTCGCGCGGCTGGATCCCGTGAGCCTCGGCTTCGTTGGAGCGATAAGCCTCGGGCTGGTCGCGATCGCGCCCTTCGCCGCCGGGGCCGCCATAAGGGCCGCACGGGAGAATTGAGCCTACCCTGCCGGGGCGAAAGCCTTCGCACGGAGCCGATTTTGGCCCAGCGCAAGGAGTGAGGAGTGAGCCATGCCTGAGCATAGTGAGCGACGAAGGACGCGGCGATGGGCCAAAAGCGGCCCGCCCCGCAGGGGTCGCGTCAGGAAAGCCGCTAGCTCCGTCGCGGCCCTTGCAGGGGCAACCAGCCCCTGCTGCGCGCTGCTCCTATCCAGCGGCTTTCCTGTCGCGATGCGAAGGTTTTCGCCCCGGCAGGGTAGGCTCTAGTGAGAGCGCCAGAGAGCCACACCCGCGGGCATCTGCTGATGGGAAGGATCGCGCTGGGGCTGCTGGGCTTCACGCTGTTCGCCTTCGCGCTGAAGGCGGTGGCGCATCCGCAGGTGCAGGCGCGCTACACCCCCATCGTGGTGTTCCACGCCGGGAGCATGATCGCCTGGCTGATGATGCTCGCCAGCCAGAGCTTCCTCGCCGCGAAATACCGCCTCGCGGCCCACCGCGCGAGCGGGCGCGCCTCGATTGCACTTGTAGGGGCGATGCTGGTGAGCGGCGGGGTGATCTCGTGGCGCATCGGGGAGGAGCTGGGCCGCCCCGAGGTAACGGTGGTGAACCTCGCCGCCTTCGCGACCTTTGTGCCGCTCTATTTCCTGGCGATCCACTACGCCCGCCGCCGCGACATCGCCGCCCACCGGCAGGCAATGCTGATCGCGACCCTCGCGCTGATGACCCCGGCCTATGCCCGCGTGGTGCAGGTCTTGGGCCTGCCCGATCCGGTCGCGATTGCAGTGCAGGTGCCGATCACGGTCGCGGTTTCGGCGGGATATGACTGGGTGCTGCACGGGCGGGTGACAAGGCCGGTGCTGGCGATGCTGGGGTTTTCGGTCGGGCTAGTCGTGGTGATGAGCGCTGCTTTAGCTGCTCTTTTCCTATGACTCTTTCGTCTCCCCGGCCTTGAGCCGGGGCCCCGCTTCTTCACTTCAGGATATCGTCGAACAGATCACGCCAATCGGGATTACTCTTCTCGATCAGCGCGAACTTCCACTCCCGCCGCCAGCGCTTGATGCGCTTCTCCTGATCCATTGCCTCCTGCATGGACGGCAGAAGCTCCGCCCAGACAAGCCGCGTCAGGCCATATTGGACGCAGAGTTTCGAGCCCTGCCCTTCGCGATGCTGGATGATACGGGCCGACAAATCGGCGGTCGATCCGGCATAGATTGTGCCGCGATAGCGGTCGGCCATGATGTAGACCCAGCCGCCCTTTTGTTCACGATCCATGCCCCGAGCAAAGAAGAGGCGGGGCCCCGGGTCAAGCCCGGGGAGACGTAATGGTCAAACTGTCCGGTTACACATATGGCGGGCAATCGCGCCCCGTCGGGCTCTTCGTGAAGATCTCGTTGCCCGTTTCGGTGATCGCAATCGAATGCTCGAACTGCGCGCTCAGAGACTTGTCGCGCGTCACCGCCGTCCAGCCGTCGCCCAGCACCTTGGCCCAGGGCTTGCCGAGGTTGATCATCGGCTCGATGGTGAAGAACATCCCGGGCTTCAATTCCGGCCCTGTCCCTGCACGGGCGGCGTGGACCACCTCGGGGGCGTCGTGGAACAGCTTGCCGAGGCCGTGGCCGCAGAACTCGCGCACCACGCCGTAGCGGAACTGGTTGGCGTGGGCTTCAATCGCCGCGCCGATATCGCCCAGCCGCGCGCCGGGCTGGGCTGCCGCGATGCCCAGCATCAGGCATTCATAGGTCACCTCGACCAGCTTGCGCGCCTTCAAGGAAGGCTCGCCCGCGTAGAACATCCGCGACGTATCGCCATGCCAGCCATCGACCAAGGGCGTGACGTCGATATTGAGGATATCGCCATCCTTCAGCACCTTGTCGCCCGGAATGCCGTGGCAGATCACATGGTTGATCGAGATGCAGCTTGAGTGCGCATAGCCGCGATAGCCGAGCGTTGCGGGGATCGCGCCGGCATCCAGCATCATCCCCCGGATCGCATCGTCAAGCGCGCCGGTCGTCACCCCCGGCTTGACCATATCGGCCAGCGCATCGAGGATTTCGGCCGCCAGCCGCCCGGCCTTGCGCATCCCTTCGAAGCCCTCGGCGGTGTGGAGCTTGATGGAGCCATCGCGGTAGACGGTCGTATCGCCGTCAACGAGTTGATAATCGTGCATGGCCGCTACATAGCGACGGCCGCGCCAAAAAGCTACTTTGCGAGTGCGAAAGCCGCCCGGTATTGCGGCTTCACCGCCGCCAGCACTGCGGGCGTGACCGGCAGCGTCACCTCATAGACCCCCTCGGCATAAGAGCCTGCCACGTACGGCGCGGCCAGGAGGTCGATCCGGTCGAAGCGCTGGCCATCGGAAGAAGCGGGGTAGATCTGCAAGTCGGCAATCGGCGGGCAGGGGAAGATGCCGTCCTCCTCGATGGTGGCGCTCACCTCCTCGCCCATGCGGGCGCGGCGTTCGGCCTTGAGCCCGGCGCACCAGCCTTCGCCCAGCGCGGCTTGCAGCGCGGCTTTGGAGCGGAACAGGCGGCGGGAATCGAACGCCTTCTTCGCCTTGCGATCCCACACCAGCGCCTCGAACCCGGTGTTGCCATGCGCCCCGCCGCTATAGATGTAGAGGCTGCCCGACAGCACCATGAAGCGCCGGGTATCGGCGGTCACCGACCACTCGCGGGCCATATCGCGGTTGCAGCCGAAACAGCCCTCGGCGTCGGCAAAGGACAGGCCTTCGACAAAGTCGGCCTTCTGATCGGCGAGCAGGTCGGCACGCTCGGCGGTGAAGCGGCGGACGAGCGCGGGGACGGCGGCTACCTCGGCGGGCCAGGTGTAACGGAACAGGCGGGCGACCTCGCTGCCGGAAACGGCGCGGGTTTCGCTGTCGGTGAACAGGACGGTGCCGGGGGGCAGGACTTCGGGTGCGGGCTCGGCGTCTTGCGCGGTGTCCTGAGCGGCGCCAGGCGCGGCGGCGGCGAGCAGCAGGCCGATCAGCACGGCTTTGCGCACGGTTTGTGCGATCATTGTCGCAGCTTTGTCGCGCCAATGCTGTTTCACGTGAAACATTCGCCCCGTCATCATCCCCTCCCGGTGCTGGCCGAATCTGCTGGTGACATCGGCGCAGGGGTGATTATGGAACGGGAATGAGCGAACCCAAAGCACTGATCCGGCCCGACCGCGGCGAGGATGCGATTGCCATTCACCTCATCAATAAGGACGGCTTCGAAGCCTTTGCGAAGGGGCTTTCCGCGAGCCAGCGCGCCAGTCTTGCCGCGCAGAAGTTCGAGGGTGGGGGCTATCAATACGCCATCGTGCCCGACGGGGATTCGTGGTTTGTTGTCAGCGGGGTCGCCAACCCGGACAGCCTCTCCAGCTGGTGTCTGGCCAAGCTCGCCGAGGAACTGCCGGAGGGGGTGTACCGGGTGGCGAATGTCGATCCCGGCCCGGCCATGTTCGGATGGGTGACCGGGCAATACCGCTTCACCCGCTACAAGAGCGAGGACAAGAGCCAGGGGCCGCGCGTGCTGCTCACCGGGCAGGTGGCGCTGATCGATGCGCAAGTTGCTGAGGCACAAGCCGAATGTTCCCTGCGCGACCTCGTCAATGCGCCACCTGAGGACATGGGGCCAGCCGCGCTGGAGGCCGAGTGCGAAAAGCTCGCCAAGGCGCACAAGGCTGACCTCACCGTGGTGCGCGGCGATGCCCTGGAACAGGACTATCCGATGGTGCACGCCGTCGGCCGGGCAGCGGTGCGGCATCATGCGCCGCGGCTGATGCACCTCACCTGGGGCGATCCGGCCCACCCGGTGCTGGCCGTGGTCGGCAAGGGGGTGTGCTTCGACAGCGGCGGGCTCGACATCAAGCCACCTGCCGGAATGCGGCTGATGAAGAAGGACATGGGCGGCGCGGCCCATGCGCTGGCGCTGGCGGGGCTGGTGATGGCTTCGCGGCTGAAGGTGCGGCTGCATCTGCTGATCCCGGCGGTGGAAAATGCCATTTCGGGCAATGCCTTCCGTCCCGGCGATGTGCTCAGGACGCGCAAGGGGCTGACGGTCGAGATCGACAACACCGATGCCGAAGGGCGCCTGATCCTCGGTGACGCGCTGACCCGCGCTTCGGAGGAAAACCCTGATCTGATCGTCGATTTCGCGACCCTGACCGGCGCGGCGCGGGTGGCGCTTGGCCCCGATCTGCCCGCCCTCTTTGCCCGCCGGGACGAGACCGCCGAGGCTTTCCTCGCAGCCGGCAAGGCCCACGATGATGCCGCATGGCGCTTGCCGCTGCACGAGGCCTATCGCGAATATCTCGCCTCGGACGTCGCCGACATGGCGAACTCGGCGAGCAATCCCTTTGCAGGGGCGAGCGTCGCGGGGCTATTCCTCGACCGGTTCGTGGGAGAGGGGATCGACTGGGTGCATTTCGACACCTTTGCCTGGTCACCCGCCCCCAAGCCGGGCCGCGCACGCGGCGGTCGGGGGTTGGGCCTGAGAGCCGCATGGCACGCGATCCGCGCCCGCTATGGCAGCTAAGCTTGCTCCAGAGGCGACTTGCGGCTAACGGGCCTGCCACGCTGCGCTCTGGGGAGAGGTCGCCGCGTCACCTGAGAAGGCCAACGGAACGCAGATGAGCGGCGCGACGCCCAACCCTACCGATTATGCCGTGCCTGAGGGCGTGCTGGGTCTGAAAGGCCCGGTGGAAAAGCCCGCGCCCGGCACGCTGCCCCTGCGCGGCGATCTGGCGCACATGGCGCTCGCCGGGAGCCATCTGGCGGCGCATTACGTGATCCCTCATGTCCATGCGGTCGGTGCCGAGGGCGCAGGGCTTCGCCTGAACCCACGCGCCGATGCCGATGTGTTCGCCCAGCTTGCCGCCGGGAGCCGGTTCGAGCTGCTCGATGTGGCGGGCGAATGGGTGTGGGGCTGTCCGGGGCCGCAAGGGCCGGCAGGCTGGTGCCGGGCGAGCGAACTCGCCCCTGCGGACGCCTGACGCGCGGTGGCGATCCGGCTCTTCATCGACGGCGCGGCAGGCACCACCGGCCTTGAAATCCGCGAGCGTTTGCAAGGGCGCAGCGAGTTCGATCTGATCGTCTTGGGCGACGCCCAGCGCAAGGACGAAGCCGCCCGCCGCGATGCGCTCCACGCCGCCGACATCGCGATCCTGTGCCTGCCGGACGAAGCCGCGAAAGAGGCGGTGAAGCTGGCGGAGGGCTCGGGGACGCGCATCATCGATGCCTCCAGCGCGCACCGCGTCGCCGAAGGATGGACCTATGGCTTCCCCGAGCTGGTCGGGCACGAGGCCATCGCCAATGCCCAATTTGTAAGCAATCCGGGCTGCTACCCGACAGGCTTTCTCGCGCTGGTCGCGCCGCTGGTGCAAGCAGGACTGCTGCCCGCCGACTGGCCCTTCACCGTCAACGCCGTGAGCGGCTATTCGGGCGGCGGCAATGCACTGATCGACCGCTTCGAGGCCGAACCCGACATCGCCTTCCGCGCCTATGGGCTAGCCATGGGGCACAAGCACCTGCCCGAGATGCAGGCCTATGCGGGCCTTGCCCACCAGCCGGTGTTTTCACCGAGTGTCATTCCGGCGCATCGCGGCATGGTGGTCGACGTGCCGCTGCCGCTGGGCGCGCTGCCCGGCCAGCCGCGCGGCGCGGCGCTCCACGCGGCGCTCGCCGCCCATTACGCGGACAGCGCCTTCGTCACGCTCGCCCCGCTCACACCAATCCCGAGCGAACTGCTTCTGCTTAAGTCCGCAGCGCCATGGGACGGGCTGTCACTGCACGTTTGCGAAAGTGCCGACGGCACACAGGCGCGCCTGATCGCCGTGCTCGACAATCTCGGCAAGGGCGCATCCGGGGCCGCGATCCAGAACCTCAACATCATGTGCGGCCTGCCCGAGACCACGGGTCTTCGCCTGTAACCGCATCAAGGTTTGCTTAAAATTTAGGCAGGGCGTGATCTTATGCTGTGCACCATTGCGCAGCGCACCATAATCTTGCTAACCGCCCCTCATCGGCGAAAGACATCCTCTTCCTTGAGTCTTCAAGCGGCAAGGATCGTTCACAGCCACACCTTTAGGCTTGGCGCACAGCTTGGCACGGTTCTTGTTAAGAATCTGTCAGCAACCAGCGAACAGGCGCGGATGGGGACGACGTGAAAAAGATCGAAGCGATCATCAAACCCTTCAAGCTCGACGAAGTGAAGGAGGCGCTGCACGAAATCGGCGTGTCCGGGATCACCGTCACCGAAGCCAAGGGTTTCGGCCGCCAGAAGGGCCATACCGAACTCTATCGCGGCGCCGAATATGTCGTCGACTTCCTGCCCAAGGTGAAGCTCGAAGTCGTGGTCGCCGACGATCAGGCCGAGCGTGTGGTCGAGGCCATCGCCTCTGCCGCTCAGACCGGCCGGATCGGTGACGGCAAGATCTTCGTCACCCCGATCGAAAGCGCGCTGCGCATCCGTACGGGCGAGACCAACGACGACGCGATCTGATTTTCCACCCTCTCCTGCCCGCCATGTGCGGCGGGCTACGCATAAACCGGAGGCAATACCAAAATGTCGAAAGCAAAAGACGTCCTGAAGAAGATCAAGGACGAGGAAATCGAGTGGGTCGATCTGCGTTTCACCGATCCCAAGGGCAAGTGGCAGCACCTGACCATGGTCGCAGGCGTCATGGGCGAAGACGAGCTTGAGGACGGCCTCATGTTCGACGGCTCGTCGATCGCCGGCTGGAAGGCGATCAACGAATCCGACATGATCCTCAAGCCCGATCTGTCGGAAGTCTGGACCGATCCCTTCAGCGCCACGCCGATGCTGATCATCAACTGCGACATCGTCGAGCCTTCGACCGGCGACTGGTACAGCCGCGACCCGCGCACCACCGCCAAGCGCGCCGAAGCCTACCTCAAGTCGACCGGCCTCGGCGACACCGTCTACGTCGGCCCCGAAGCCGAATTCTTCATGTTCGACGACGTCCGTTTCGAGGACGGCTATTCGGGCTCGGGCTTCTCGATCGACGATATCGAACTGCCGACCAACACCGGCAAGGAATATGACGGCGGCAACATGGCCCACCGTCCGCGCGCCAAGGGCGGCTACTTCCCCGTCGCGCCGGTCGATTCGGCCGTCGACATCCGCGCCGAGATGGTCTCGACCATGCTCGAAATGGGCCTGCCCTGCGACAAGCATCACCACGAAGTCGCCGCTGCCCAGCACGAACTGGGCCTGACCTTCGGCACGCTGGTGCAGACCGCTGACCGGATGCAGATCTACAAGTATGTCGTGCACCAGGTCGCCCATGCCTATGGCAAGACCGCGACCTTCATGCCCAAGCCGATCAAGCAGGATAACGGCTCGGGGATGCACACCCACATGTCGATCTGGAAGGACGGCAAGCCGCTGTTTGCGGGCAATGAATATGCCGGCCTGTCGGAAATGTGCCTCTACTACATCGGCGGTGTCATCAAGCACGCCAAGGCGCTGAACGCCTTCACCAACCCGACCACCAACAGCTACAAGCGTCTGGTGCCGGGCTTCGAGGCGCCGGTGCTGCTGGCCTATTCGGCGCGCAACCGCTCGGCCTCGTGCCGCATCCCCTATGGTTCGGGTGAAAAGGCCAAGCGCGTGGAATTCCGCTTCCCCGACGCGATGGCCAACCCTTACCTCGCCTATTCGGCGCTGCTGATGGCCGGTCTCGACGGGATCGAGAACAAGATCCATCCGGGCGAGGCGATGGACAAGAACCTCTACGATCTGCCGCCGGCCGAACTCGCCGAAGTGCCGACCGTGTGCGGTTCGCTGCGTGAAGCGCTCGACAGCCTCGCGGCTGACCACGACTTCCTGCTCAAGGGCGACGTGTTCACCAAGGACCAGATCGAAGCCTACATGGAACTGAAGTGGGAAGAGGTGATCCGCACCGAAACCACCCCGTGCCCGGTCGAATTCGACATGTATTACTCGATGTAATCCGACCCGGATTTCATCAAGACAGCAAAAGGCCCGGAAAGGTTCGTCCTTCCGGGCCTTTTTCGTGGCTCCTGCCCGGCGCTATTTGACAGGATTGGCCGTGAGTGCAGCGGCAAAGATCCGGTGGGTCGCCATCGCCCCGTCAAGGCACACCTGTTCGAGCAGCGCCGGATCGACACGGTACTGGTAGTTCGAAAAGTCATAGGCCCGGGTCGGCCGCCCCGGCACTGCCCCGCCCGGATCGGTCCACCAGGCATTGCTGGCGACATAGGAATTCCAGCGATCGACCTCGTCGCGGTTGTTGAAGCTGCCGGACTTGATCATCTCCCCCGCCTGCCCCAGCGCCACCCGATCCTCCAGCCGCAAATGGCCGCCCTCGCCCGCCAGCGCGATCTTGGCGTGATAGAAGCCGAAGCTGGTGAGCACCGGCACCAGATACATCCCCGGCTGAATCCCGACCGAGGCATTGCCGCCATAGACCTTGTGCCCGCTGCCGGTGAGCGCGGCAAAATCGAACACGATGCGCGGCAGCATCACCAGCGCCTTGGTCTCGACGCTGAGCGCATTGACCGCGCGCCAGTTGCCCAGCGCAAACGGCGACTGGTCGGACAGCGGCGCATCAAGGTGCAGGTTGATGAGCGGCTGATATTCAGGCGTCACCACCGCGATGGTGCGGGCATCGGCAAAGGGCTTCTTGACGAAGGGATCCTGCGTGACGGTGAGTTTCTGCACCGCCTTGCCCGTCATGAACTCGTCGGACGACACGACCGTGCGCCCGGTCGCCCGGATCTGGCCCACGAAGTCGGCGAACATCGCGTGGGCGATGCGGCGCAGCATCGCCGCATCGACCCCCACCAGATCGGCAGCGGCCTCCATCTGCACATTGCCCGCATCGCCCGTCGCACTGATCCCGCTGCGCAGCACCATGCCGAAACGGTAGGACGGGATCACGATGCGCTGACTGCGGGCGAGGACCTTGGCCATCGCCGTGTCGAAATTCTGCGCCGCAAGCGCGCCCACGCCGATCATCTTCTGCGCTGCCAGAGCCGGGGTGGCCGCTCCGCCGCCGATCAAGGCCGCGCCTGCCGCACCGATCGCTCCGCCCAGAACCGTCCGCCGATCCCATTGTGCGTGATCCATTACGCCCCTCCTCAAACCCCTATGGCCCCGGCCCAGGCTACCATCATGCGAGGGCCGACAACTTGGAAAAACCCGACCGGAATGCCCAGCCGCTGCGCAAGTGCGCTTCACCATGCCAACCCAAGCGGCTAAGCGGGCGCATCACATCCCTTCCGGAGCGCATCATGACTCAGTCCCTTCTGCTGGTGGCCGGCGGCCTTGTCCTGCTTGCGGTGGGCGGCGAGCTGCTGGTGCGCGGCGCGGTCGGCATGGCGGCAAGGCTGGGGATTTCGCCGCTGCTGGCGGGGCTGACGATTGTCGGCTTCGGCACCTCGACCCCGGAACTGGCGACCAGCGTGCAGGCCGCGATGGCCGGATCGCCGGGCATCGCGGTCGGCAACGTGGTGGGATCGAACATCGCCAACATCCTGCTGATCCTTGGGATTTCGGCGCTGATCCTGCCGCTGGCCGTCAACCCCCGCTCGTTCCAGCGCGATTCCATTGCGCTGGGTGGCAGTGCGCTGCTGTGCACCGGCGCGGTGCTGCTGGGGTCGCTCGGGCCGCTCACCGGGATCGTGCTGCTGGGCTGTCTGGTCGGCTATGTCTGGTGGGCCTACACCTCCGAGCGCGCGGCGGATGATGACGAATGCCACCGCCACGAGGCCGAGGCCGAAGACCGTCCCGTGCCGCCCGATACCGGCCCGGTGATCCTTGGCGGGATGATAATTGCAGGGCTGGCGGCGGCGATTTTCGGCGCGGGCTGGTTGGTCGACGGGGCCACCGTGCTGGCGAGCGCGGCGGGCGTATCGGAGAGCGTGATCGGTCTGACCGTGGTCGCGGTCGGCACATCCCTGCCCGAACTGATTGCCTGCATCGTCGCGGTGATCCGCAAGCACGCCGATGTGGCGCTCGGCAATATCGTGGGCTCCAACATCTACAATGTGCTTGGAATTCTGGGGGCAACCGCGATCATCCAGCCGATTGAAGTCCCCGCCGAAATTGCCGGTTTCGATATCTGGGTGATGCTCGGCGTCACCGCGCTGCTGCTGGTGCAACTGCGCAGCGGGTGGAAGCTCTCGCGGATCGAGGGGGCGCTGCTGGTGGTGCTCTATGCCGGATACACGCTGCTTCTGGCCACGCGCTGAGACATTCTTGCAACGCTGAACGCTTTATTCACAAAGACTTGGCGTGTGCAGGCTTGTCCTAGCAAACGGGCCGCCTAGTATGCCGCCACTGCACGGCGGGGGTTATGCCGTGCTCTCCAGAGAGAGGTCACCATGAAGATCACCAATGCGCCGCGTCGCCACCTGCTGGCGGGTACTGCCCTGTTTGCTTTGTCGATGGCCGCTGCTGCGACCCCGGCCATGGCCGTGGTTCCCAACGAAACCAAGACTCCCGCCGACATCGTCGACAACAACAATGTCTACAACGGCGTCGGGATGTTCTTCCGTTCCGATGGGTTCGTCTGCTCGGGCACGCTGATCAACCCGCGCACCGTGCTGTTCGCGGCGCACTGCGTCAATGACCTGCCGGAAGAGGCCTATAACGTCGATGACGTCCCGGCCGCCTGGTCGTTCAACGTCAATGCGCTGCCGGGCTTCCAGAACTGGTTTGCCAACAACTTCCGCAGCAACCCGAACCTCGGCGTGTTCAACGTCAACCGCATCTTCTGGGATGCGCGTTCGGTGCAGGACGCCTTCGGACTCGGCTTCATCGAGGCTGACATCGCGCTTGCGAGCCTTGATACCCCGGCGGCCGGCATCCCGACCTGGGCGCTGCTGTTCAGCACCCTGCCCGCGCCCGAGAGCATCGATCCGGTCACCGGCACGGGCTATCACGTCAACATCGTCGGTTACGGCGGCACGGGCAATGCGGCGCAGGGCGCGGTCAACGGCATCGACTGGCGCCGCCGCGCCGCGGAAAATATGCTCGGCGGGTTCTTCTCGCTCGATGATCGCGACAACGTGATCTTCGGCCCCGACGTGCCGACCTTCCCGCAGAACCTCTACCAGCTCGACTTCGACTCGCAGAACCGCCAGTTCTTCACCGACTTCAACGTTTATCGCGACGATGCCCTGCCCAACGAAGGCACCACCGCGGGCGGGGACTCGGGCGGCCCGCTGATCCTCGATGCGGCCAACAACGCGCTGACCAACGAGGACCTGGTGATCGGCGTCCTGTCGGGTGGATCGCGCTTCTTCGGCGGCCAACCGTTCAGCTCGATCGGCACCACCAGCTTCTACCAGCCGCTGTCGCTCTATTGGCAGTACATCGTCGAGAACAACCCCTACCGCTATGTCTCGGTCAAGGCCGGGAACGGCAACTGGGAAGACGCCAGCCGCTGGCAGACCGATCTCGACCCGATGTACCGCATCATCAATGCGCAGGGTCAGGTGGTCAACGGCCTGCCGACCACGCCGGAGCTTGGCCCTAACGGCACCGACGGTGACTTCGGCGCGATCTGCATCGAGTTCGAGGAACCGGGCGATTTCTGCACCGATCTTGCCACCGGCGAGACGACCGAAACCTTCCCCGGCGAAGGCGGCGGTCAGCAAAACTCGCGCGGCACCGCTGGCCTCACCAACAACCGCGCCCGCGTGTCGCTGGACGGTTCGATTTCGGCAGAGGAAGCGGCGCTTCCCGGCAATGTGACGACGCTCGAAGCCTCGCTCACCGCCCCGCGTGCCACCGCGCGCGCCGGTCTGGCAGCCGAAAACGCCGCGCAGAACGGCGCTGCAACCCTGCCTGCCCCGACGCTCGCCAATGGCCTGCCCGGTGCGACCGGCTTCGTGCCGAACAACATCAATGCCGTGACCACCGCGGAAACCCGCGTCGATCCGCGCTACTATGATGTCACCCTCGGCCAGACCGGCACCACCACGCTCAGCAGCACGGTCACCATCGACCGGCTGACCGTGCGTGGCAATGCCGGACTGACGGTCGCGGGCGCCGGCAACCTCACCTCGCTGATCGACATCAACCAGTTCGGCGGCCGGGTGAACGTCAATGGCGCGGTCACCTCGGTGGGCGATTACACGCTGTTTGCCGGGATGCTCGAAGGCACCGGCCGCGTGAATGCGCCGTTCCTCACCAGCGTCACGGGCATCTTCTCGCCCGCCACGATGGGCACCACCGGCACGCTGACGATCGGCGGCAATCTGGTGATGGCATCGGGCACCCAGTTCAACGTCGACCTCGGCACCGGCACCACGTCCGACCGGCTCGCCGTGACCGGGATCGCCAATGTCGGCGGTATCGTGAACGTGGGCACCGGCATCACCCAGCGGGTGAACGGCAATGGCCAGCTCTACACCATCGTCACCGGCACCGGAGGCGTCAGCGGCACCTTCACCGCGCGCTCGATCTCGGCGATCCTTGGTCAGCGCTTTATCTACAGCGCCAACGCGGTGCAGATGGAAATCACCGCAGCGAGCTATTCGTCGGTGATCGATCCGAACGATCCGGTGCAGGATGCCTATGCCCAGCTGTTCGACCAGAACCGCTCGAACGCTGCGCTGGCAGGCCTCTATGGCCTCGATTTCGAGACCGCTGGCACGATCCGCAGCACCTTCACGGGCCTTGCGCCGGTGAACGAACAGGCCACCCGTTCGGTCTCGCAGCTGTCGGTCAACCTGCTGCAGAACTTCAACGATGCCCGTCTGCGTGAGGCCGACAAGTCGCGCGCTGGCGGCAAGGTCGCTGTCACCGGGCGTCCGCTCGATCTGGCGCAGATGAGCTTCTCGCCCGCAGGCGCTCCGCTCGGCGGCGCGCTGATGGCGATGCAGGACGGCGGCGAAACCGAAATGACCGAGACGAGCCTGCCGGACAACGTCGGGATCTTCCTGTCGGGCGGCTATGTCAACGGCGACGCCGACAGCCTGCCGGGCTTCACGCAGGACACCGAGCTTGACGGCTACTTCATCGCCGGCGGTATCGAGTTCTATCCGGGCGACAACACCATGGTGGGTCTGTCGGGCTACTACAACACGATCGATGCCGACGTGCCGCTGGGCCAGCGCGTGGAGAGCGAGACCTACGCCGCCTCGCTCTATATGCGGCACGCCTTCACCGACGGGCCGGTGCTCGACGCGCAGTTCAGCATGGGGAGCCTCGGTCTCGACACAACCCGCTCGGTCCAGTTCCTGGGTGCGACCCAGACGCTCACCTCGACGTCGGATGATCGTCTGATCTCGGGCGCGCTGGGGCTGTCCTATGACATCAGCAGCGGCATCGGCACCTTCTCGCCGGGGATCGAGGCGCGGATCGCGAGCGTCGATCTGGGCGTCGCCCGCGAGACCGGCGGCAACACCGCGCTCGCTGTGTCGCGCGAGAACTTCGAGAGCAAGCAGGCGCGCTTCGGCTTCGATTACGAGAAGCTCGGCAAGGGCGTCTCGATCAACGCCAACGCCCAGCTTGTGTGGGAGTTCGAAGATGGCCCGCAACTGCTGGCTGCAAACTTCGCGCAAGGCACCGGACCGAACGCCAACTTCGTGCTCGACAAGGCCGATCACACCTGGGGTGAAGTCGGTATCAGCGCGTCGATCGGCGATGGCCCGCTCCAGCTGAGCGTCGGTGCGGACACCACGATTGGCCGCACCACTGCCGATGTGCAGGTGGTGCGCGGCACCGCGACCTACCGCTTCTGATTCCCTCGGATCAGGGCCACGAAAAAGGGGCGTCTGCCACGCGGCAGGCGCCCCTTTTGTTTGCCTTGGGTTTGCCGGTCAGCGGATGGTGAGCATCCCGCGGCGGCCGACCGCGATGAAGCTTGCGAGCAGCACCAGCACATAGAGCAGCGTCAGCAGATCGAGCGGCCGGGGCGCGCCGACATAGCCAAGGTGCGCGGCCATCGCCCAGACACCGATCACCAGCGACGCCAGCCCGTAACTCAGGGCGCCCGCCTCAAGATTAACGGCCGCCATCAGCTCGTCGCTGGCGCGATAGACCAGCACCGACAGGCCGATCCCGATCACCAGACACCCCGTGCCGATCGCCAGCGCAGCGCCCTGCGGCACCGGCCCATCGGGCGCGGCAAAGGCCAGCGTCATCAGCGACACGCCCCACAGCCCCATCGACCACCCCGACAGGATCAGCACCCGCTTCTGCTCGCGCAGTTCGTCGGCATCCTCGACATTGAGGAACCTGGCCCCGACGTTCGGACTGGCCGCACCCAGCCCGACGAACGCGCCGATCAGCACGTAAAGCGCGCCCACAACGGCCGCGATCATCGCTGAGGGTTCGAGGCCGCCCACCGCCGAACTGTCGATGAAATGCATCACCCCTGCGCTCATGGCGAAGCCCGCGACCCCGCCGATCAGTGCCGGGATCAGGAGCTTGCGCACCCAGCGCGGCAGGCCGGGTGCGGGGGCGGAGGACTTGTCTTGGGACATCATGCTTCAGGCTCCCAGTGATCGATGAACAGTTCCGGCACCGCGACCTCGAAAAGGCGCGCCATGCGCAGGGCGAGGGGGAGGGACGGATCATACTTGTCGGTCTCGACAGCGTTGATCGTCTGACGCGACACGCCGAGCCGCCGGGCAAGCTCGCCCTGGCTCCAGCCTTTTGCTTCGCGATAGTGCTTGAGGTGATTTTCCACCGTCGATCCCGGCTGCAAGTTGGTGAAGTGCATCCAGGCGCCGCCTTTGCTCGATCTCCGAATCCCGACGCCGCCTGACAAGAGCTCTTTACAGACAAGAACTCTTGTCAGTCAAGAACTCTTGTCACCTATCGCAGATTCCATTTTCCTACCTCGCAAGCCTGTGCCTAATACGCTGGTCTCACTGCATTTTCCTGCATCCGGAGGCGCTGCCATGACCGATCCGTCCCCCCCTTCCCTGCTCAGCGTCATGCGCAAGCTTGCCGCGATTCGCCGTCCGCGGACCAAGGTGCCGCACACCGTCAGCCCGGCGGGGATCGCGCTGATCAAGCGGTTCGAGGCTTGCGCCCGCCGCCGCGCCGACGGGATGATCGAGGCCTATCCCGATCCCGGCAGCGGCGGAGCGCCCTGGACAATCGGCTGGGGCGCGACCGGGCGCGACAGCTTCGGGCCCGGCATCATCGGCCCGCACACCCGCTGGACGATGGCGCAATGCGATGCCCGGCTGGTCGAGGATGTCGCCCGGTGTGCCGGACAGGTCGCCACCGTGATCGGCGCTGCGCCGACCACGCAGAGCCAGTTCGATGCGCTGGTCAGCTTCCACTACAACACCGGCGCCATCGCCCGCGCAACCTTGACCCGCAAGCATATCGCGGGCGACCATGCCGGAGCCGCGCGTGAATTCGGCCGCTGGAACCGCGCCTGTGGCCACGTGATGAAGGGCCTCATCCGCCGCCGCGCTGCCGAGGCGGAGCTTTACCTCAGTAATCCCGGCTGACCTGCACCAGCACCGAATCGCGCCCGATGGTCGACACCGTGCCCAGCAGGGCAAGCCAGCTGGTGATGCGATATTCGACCTGCGTCGCACTATAGCCGCGCCCGTCGGTGACCAGCTCGACATAGATCTGCCGGGTGATGTTCTTGCCGATGGCGATGCCCGTCTGCCGCCCGGTCAGCGGGTCGGCACTGACAATGCGCAACTGATCGAGCCCGATCGAGCGGCGCAAGCTGCCGATCGGGTCTAACCCCCCGCCCCCGCCCTGCAAGGCCGCCAGAGCCGCGGCCAGCTGCACCGCGTCCGTTGCCGAAAGCGAGGTCACCGAGCCTCCGAACAGCAACCGCGCGAGGATTTCCTCCTCGGGAAGCTCGGGGTCGGAGGAGAAGGTGATGGCGGGCGAAAGCGCGTTGCCGGTGATCGCAATATCGACATTGGTGCCGTTCTTGGCGGTTTCGGCCAGCACATCGAGGCGCGGGTTGATCGGCTCGTTCACGTCGAACAGGATCCGGCCGCGCGTGAGATCGAAGCGCGTGCCGGCGAAGGTGTAATCGCCCCGCACCAGTCGCGCGGTGCCGCCGATGCGCGGATCGTCAACCGTGCCGCGCAGGGCGATGTCGATGCCCCATTCGCTCTCAAGCCCGAGACCCTCGACCATCACCCGGCTCGGCGCGCTGGCATTGACGAGATAGCGCCACGCCGCATCGCGCGCGGAGACCTGCGTGCGCCCGCGACCGTCCTCTCCATTGATCTCGCGCGTGGCGATCCGCGGCAGCGCGCGATCCTCGTCGGCATTGCCCAGTGCCCACCGCGCCCGGTCGAGCGTGACCCGTCCGGCAATCGTGCCGCCCAGCCCATTGGAAACGATCCGCAGGGGGCCGGTGATCGTCGCTTCCAGCCCATTGCCGTCGAGCAGGCGCGCACCCTTGGCGGCGGCGCGCAGATCAAGCCCCGGCCCGCGCCCAGCCCCGATCCCGGCCAGATCGACCGTTCCGCTGCCGCTGATCGTGCCGCTGCCAGCGGTCGTCCCGGCAAAGCGTACAAGCTCGAGCCGCGATCCGGCAAACCGCCCGCGCGCATTGACCTTGGTGATGCGGGTGCCGGTGAGCGCGCTCTCGACCGTCAGATCATCGCTCGCAACGGTGCCGGTGATGCGCGGGTCGGCGAGCGTGCCTGTCGCCGTCGCCGCGATCCGAACCGGGCCAGCAAGGTCAAAGGCCTCGACCGCAGCCAGACGCCACAAGGTCTCAGCCGCGCCTTCGAAGGCGAGCCGCGCATCGAGCCGCCCGCGATTGAGCCGCTCGGTGATTGCGCCATCTTCGGGCAGACCGCCAATCCGCAACGCCACATCGCCGCGTCGTGCCTCGCCTTCAAACAGGCGCAGGGCGGCAGTGAGGCGCTGGGGCGCGAGGTCGACAACGCCAATCACGTTGATCGGCTTGGATGACAGCACAAGCCCGGCGCGGCTGAAGCGTTCGATCTTGCCCCGCGCCGAGGCCGAGGGCGGCGCGCGGCCGGTCTGGCGATAGTCGATCACCCCGGTCAGCCGCCCGCCAAGACCAAGGTCGGCACCCGCCAGATCGAGCAGGCGCAGCGGCATCTTCGAAAGCTTGAGTTCAAGCGCCGTCGTGCCGCCGCCGAAATTGCCGCTGGCAATGGCAAAGCCGCCGCCAAAGCCCAGCTGCGTGGGTGCAAGGTTCCAGCCCGGCTCGCCATCGCGCGAGGTCAGCACCGCGCGGCGGGGCATGGTGATCTCGGCCCCGCCATATTGCCCGCGCGCAACCGCCGCGATCCGTCCGGGCGCGACATCGGCATCGAAATTGAGCGCAAAGCGATCCGCCCTGCGGCCGGCGACGTTGCCGGTGACCTTGCCCCGGCCATTGGTGAGCGATGCCTTGGCGGTAAGGCTCGCCAGGCTAAGCCCGCCATATTCGAACCCTGCCGCCGTCACATCGGCATCGACACTGGTGCTGCCATCGGCATAGCGCCCGGTGGCGACGAGATCGGCGCGGGTGATGCTGATTGGCGTTGCGCCGCCAAAGGTGGCGTTGCGCGCTGCCAGATCGACCGCAAAGCCGATGGCGCCGGCCTCCTGGGATCGGAAGGCAAGCGTGCCATTGACCCCGCCGCCCACCAGTCGCAAATCACCGCGCGGGCCGGCATCCTCCAGCAGCACCTCGCCCGTCACGTTGGTGCGATAGACCTGAAGCCGGTCAATCGCGATCCGGGTGGGCGCATTTTCGGGCAGGAACAGGCCCAGCATCCCGTCGAACCGGCCGAGCAGCGAGTCCCCTTCAACCTCCAGCCCGAAGCCTTCAGCGCGCGGCGCGAGCGCGATGCGCACGTCCTTGAGGCCAGCGGCGGGATAGGGATCGGCCAGCACCAGCGTGCCGCGCGGGCCGTCAGCGGCCAGTTCGGCATCAATGGTGAAGGGGCCATATTGCGCCTGTCGCCCGCTGCCCGCAATCGCGGTGCGGGTGCCGCCGCTGCCGGGCACCACCTTGCTGTCGAGCCGGGCGGTGAGACGCGGGGCGGTGACGGTGGTGTTGCGCAGGATGATCGGCTGGCCTTGCCCCATCCCCAGCTCGCCCTTGAAGCGAACCGAGTCGCCCGCAAGGTTGACGATGGTGGCATTGCCGATCCGGCTGACGACGCCCGCCAGATTGGCGCGCAGGCTCCACGGCACAGCCGGGCCGAACTTCGCGAGGATCTTGGCATTGGCGGTGAGATCGCCCAACCCGTCGACCTTCAGGCGCTCGGCCGTGACCGGGCCGGCGATCGCATAGGCACCGGCTGGGATATTGCCCTCAAGGCTGAGCGTGGCGGCAAGGCCGGGAAAGCTGACCTCGGCGCGGTTTGCGGCGAGCCACTGGCGCGCCGTGTCATAGGTCAACAGGCCGGTGATGCGGCCACGAATGAGGCGCGGGTCGGCCTGCGGGTTGCCGGTCACCACGCGTTCGGCCGTCAGCGCCAGCGGCACGCGCAGCACGCCGCCCTCGAACCGCGCACTGCCGCTCTGGGCAAGGCCGCTGGCGACAACGCCCGAGGCGGCGAGGCGCGTGACGGCGATTTCGTGCTTGATCGCAAGATCGTCAAACGCGCCGGAAAGGCTCGCGGTGAGCGCTCCCCCTTCGATCCGCAGCGCCTCTCCGAACAGGTCGGGATCGCGCAGCGCCAGCTTCACCCGCGCCCCATCGACCTGCTTGTCGGCAAGGTTGGCGCTGCCCGCCGCGCGCCAATCGAGCGCGGAGGACACCGCGGCGAGGCGGCCTTCGACCACGCTGTCGGCCAGCGTGAAGCTCGCAGCCAGCGACAGCACATCGCCCGCAGCCCGGCCTGCCAGCGTCTCCGGCCCGAGCCCCGCGCGCAGCTGGCCGATCACGCCGTAGCGGCCTGCGTCATTGACCACCTGAAAGGCCGCGACCGGCGGGGTCTCGCCCGCATCGACACGCCGCGCCAGCGCCACGCCGCGCCAGCGCGCCCAGGTGCCATCACCGAGGATTCGCCCGCTATAGCCGCCCTCAAGCCCCGCCAGCCCCGCAATCACCCCGCCCGCAGGGGCAAGGGCATCGCCGGCAAGGTCGAAGCGGTCGCCATCGGGCTCGGCATCGAGCAGCAAGGTGAACCGGTCTGCCCGCCCCAGCCGCGCCTTGGCGTCGATCAGGGCGCGGCCCTTGCGGATATCGACCTGCGCGGTGAGATTGGCCCGCTCGTCCTGTGCCGTGGCGACGCCTTTGGCGATCACCAGATCCTCGATCGCGAGCTTGTCCACCCGGATGTCGAAATCGGGCAGCAGCGGCGCATCGGGATCGCCGGGGAGCAGTTCGGGGATCCGCGCCAGCCTGCCCCGCCGGGCGGTCACTTCACGGATGTCGAGCCCGCTCCACAGCCAGTTCAGCGGCCGCCAGTCGAGCCGCACTTCAGGGATGGTGAGGAACGCGCCCTTGGGATCGCTGACAGTCACCTGCCGCAGCACCGCCTGACTGTAGATGTCGCCCTCGATCCGCCCCACCTCGAACCTCAGGCCCGAGGCGGGAGCCACCGCTGCGATCTGATCGGCGATGAACCGCTTGCCCAGGGGTGTGGCGAGGAACAGCGCGACCAGCGCCAGCGGGCCGAACAGGATCGCCAGCGCCCAGCCGATGCGCTTGCCCCAGCGCCGCCCGCGCGGTGACGGCGGCGGCGGGGGCGGCGCGGTTGCGGGCATTTCGGGCGTGCTCTCCGCCATCAGAACGCCTGGCCGAGGCTAACATAGACCACCACCGGGCTATCGAAGGCGGTCTTGTTGAGCGGAGCGGCAACGTCGACGCGGATCGGGCCGAAGGTGGTCTTGTAGCGGATGCCGACGCCAGCGCCCCAGCGGATCTCGTCAAAGTCCGGGGTCGATCCGCGCGCGACCGATCCGGCATCGATGAAGGGCACGACCTCGACCGCACCGTCCATCAGCGGCGTTTCGATGCGCGCCTCCAGGGCGAATTCGACCAGCGAGGCACCGCCGGTCGGGTTGCCTGCCGCATCGCGCGGGCCGACGCCCTGGAACCCGTAACCGCGCACCGACGCCCCGCCCCCGCCATACAGCCTGCGCGAGGGCGCAATGTCGTCGATCCCCGCGCCCTGGATCGTTGCCGCGCGCACCCGCCCGGCGAGCACCGCGCGGCCGAAGGACTGGTAATAGCTCGCATCCCCCTGCGCGCGCAGATAAAAGCTCTCCGACCCGTCCGAACGCGACACTTCCGGTTCGAGGAACAGCGTTGCCCGGTAGCCCTCGCTCGGATCGAGCAGATCGTCGCTTGCATCCAGCGTGATGCTGCCGAAGAGCCCCGCGATCAGATAGGCCTGCCGCGCCTGCACCGCGCCCGGCGCGACCCGGATCAGGCGGTTGCGTTCATCGGTGTAGAGCAGTTCGCCGCCGACCTGCCAGCTCACCGGCTTCTGGAACAGGATGTTCGACACCTTCTCGAAGGTCGCCCGCATCCCGCCCCCGCGCGAATCCACCGCCTGCGTGGTGATGTCGCTCGCGAACAGATCCACGGTCAGCACCTGATCGCGCCCGAGGAAGTTGTTGCGCCGCACGCCCACGCTGCCCAGCACCTCGCGCGTGCCGAGGATGCCGCGCAGCCGCAGCGCACCTTCGGGCGGGAAAAGGTTGCGGTGTTCCCACCGGCCCTCGACCTTGAAGCCGTCCTCGGTGCCGTAACCGATCGCGCCGGCAATCGTGCGCAGGGGCGCCTTCTCGAGTGCAACGTCAAGCGCCACTTCGCCCGGCTGATCGGCGGTTGGCGCGCGGGTTTCGCGCGGGGTCACGGTCACGCTGGAGACAAGACCCGTGGCGATGATCGCGCGGCGCAGATCGGTCTCGAGGCTCTGCTGGAACACATCGCCCGGTTCAAAGCGCGCAATCCGCCCGAGATGCTTGCCCGACAGGAACCGCGGATCGCTGCTGACGACCTCGCCGAACACATATTTGCCCTTGGGTTCGACAGTCAGCGTGAGATCGCCTTCGGTGCGAGCGTGGTCGATCAGCAGTTCTGGCTCGGCCACCTCGGCGAAAGGATAGCCGCTTTCCCCCAGCGCCACGCGCAGCTCCAGCTCACGCTCGACGATCCGGTCGGCATAGAGGGGATCGCCCGGTTTGATCCCGAAGGCGGCCATCAAGCGGCTGGCATCCGGCTCGGGCAGCGCGGGCAGACGGCCCAGATCGATCACACCGAAGCGGTAACGCGGCCCCGGCAGGATATCGAAGCGCACACTCGGCTCGCGCGCGGCGGCCTCGGCAGCTTCGTCGCTGACGCTGCCCGCGCGCCTGCCGCCCGCCAGCTGGCGCACCACCTCGCCGTTGTAATAGCCATAGGTGCGCAGGATATCGCCGAGCAACTCTTCATCCGCCCGCGCCCGCGCAGCGATCTGCGGGACGGATTCGGCCCCGTCATCAAGCGCCCGCAAGGTCGACAGATCCTTGAACCGCTCGACAAACTCGCCCTTCTCCGGGAAGGCATCATCGGCCACCGGCAACGCCAGAACCAGCGTGCTGTTGATGCGCGTTTCCGCCAGTTCGGGTGCCTCGGCAAGCACCGGTGCGGCAATGCTGGCGAGCGCTTCGAGCGCGGGATCAGGCGGGAGCGGCTGCGGGTCTTCCAGCGCGAAATCGCTGAAGCTTGCCGCCATGCCGGGCGCGAGCGCGGGGGCGGGCGCGAGGCCTGAGGATGGATCGGCGGCGCGGTCGGGCAGACCGGTCTGAAGATCGGCAAAGGCCTCCTCGTTCAGAAAGGCTTCGCTGTCGGCCAGCGGGCTTGCCGGATCCGCGATCGGGGCGGCATTGTCCACCCCGCGGGTGGCCCAGGCTTCGGGGTTGCTGACCGCTTCGGCCGGGATCAGATCGTCAAGCGATTGCGGAACCGGGGCGGGTTCGGCCTCGGCTTCGGCCGGGCGCTGGTCGGTCGCAGGCGTTTCGGCGGGCTGATCCTGCCGGGCAGCGGCAGGCGCGGGGCTCATCAGCAGGGCGAGCGCAAGGCCCAGACCCAGCGACCCTGAGCCCATTCCGGTGACGATATCAGTACCGCTTACGCCTTTCGGCGCGGACTTAGCTGGCCGTGAATTTACCAGGCTGGCCATCCTTGCCCCGCACGCCTGCACCGGCGGTGACGAGGTTCTCATCCTGAGGACGGCGCGGCGCCGTGGCGGCGGCGATCAGCCGGTGCTGCTCGCTTTCCTCCATCAATTGCCAGCCTTCGCGGGTGAGGCGTTCGAGCGGGCGATACCGCACCTTGTACTGCATCCGCGGGCTGCCCTCGACCCAATAGCCGAGATAGACGTAGGGCAGACCTTCGGCTGCGGCGCGGCGGATATGGTCGAGGATAATGAAATTGCCGAGGCCCACGCGGCCCGGATGATCGGGCTCGTAGAAGGAGTAGATCATCGACAGCCCGTCACCCTGACGATCGGTGAGGCAAGCACCAACCAGCCGCCCCGGCTTTCCGTTCGGCCCGGGCTCGCGATATTCGGTGACCACCGTGCTGACCGGGGTGTGTTCGATCATGTCGGCATAATCGAGCTCGTCCATCGCCGACATCCCGCCATCGGGGTGGCGCTGGCCGAGATAGCGTGCAAGCAGCGCGAATTGCTCGTCGGTCGCCCAGGGGCGACATTCGGTGACGATGAGATCGCTGTTGCGCTTCAGATCGCGCTTTTGCGTGCCCGAAGGCTGGAACTGCCCGGCCAGCACCCGCACCGACACGCAGGCCTGGCAATCAAGGCAGGACGGGCGATAGGCCACCGTCTGACTGCGGCGAAAGCCGATGCGGCCGAGCGCCTCGTTGAGCTGGTCAGCGTGCGGCCCCTTCAGCTCGGTGAACACCTTGCGCTCGCTCCGGCCCGGCAGATAGGGGCACGGCGCAGGGCTGGTCACGAAGAACCGGGGAAAGCGGATCGGTGCCGTCACGGGTGGAGCCTATCCTTGCTGCGAGTGAATCGCGGGTCGTGAAAGTGTTAAGAAAATCTTATGCCCGCACCACAGTTCCGGTAAAAGTCCCTTAACCATGAAAATATCACGAAATACGCAGACACTCTCACGGCTCGTCGCAAAAGCGCGTCCGCTATGGCGCAAACCGGGACGGTTGCGCGCATTTTGGTAGAGGTGGGCGTCCCCGGCCTCAGCCGAGTTCGACGAGCTGCACTGTATAACCCTTGGCGCGCAGGCCTTCGACCAGCCGCTCGACCTGCTCGGCATCGCGCGCCTCACATTCGATGTCGGTGATCAGCCCCTTGGCCGGCAGGGTGGTGAAGATCCGCTGGTGATAGATCTCGATGATGTTGACGTTGTGCTCGTCGAACAGGCGCATCACCTTGAACAGCGCACCGGGGCGATCCTGCAGCGTGATCCTGAGGCGCGCGAGGCGGCCCTGCCGGGCAAGATCGCGCAGCAGCACATTGGCGAGCAGGCGCGTGTCGATATTACCGCCGCACAGCGCCAGCCCGATGCTCTTGCCCGCAAATCGCTTGGGACTGCCCAGCACCGCCGCAAGCCCTGCCGCGCCCGCACCCTCGACCACGGTCTTCTCGATCTGGAGCAGCAGCGCGACCGCCTTTTCGAGCGCCGGTTCGTCGACAAGCAGAATATCGTCCACCCGCTCAGCGATGACCTTCGAGGTGAAGTCGCCCGGCACCTTGACCGCGATGCCTTCAGCCAGCGTGTCGCCGCCGCACGGCAGGCTGCCACCCTTGATGCGGTCGAACATACTCGGGAACAGGCCCGCCTGCACGCCCACCACTTCAATCTTCGGATTGAGCGCCTTGGCGACCGTCGCCATCCCCGAGATCAGCCCGCCCCCGCCGATCGGCGTGACGATGCAATCGAGATCGGGCTTCACCTCCAGCATTTCCAGCGCGACGGTGCCCGCCCCGGCGGCGACATGGGGATCGTCGAAGGGGTGAACGAAGGTCAGTCCCAGCTCGCCTTCGAGCTTGCGGGCGTGGGCATAGGCCTCGTCAAAGGTCTCCCCTTCCAGCACCACGGTGCCGCCGACGCTCTCGGTCTGCATCACCTTCACCGTGGGCGTGGTGCGCGGCATGACGATGGTGACGGGCACGCCCAGCCGGGTGCCGTGGTAGGAAAGGCCTTGGCTGTGGTTGCCGGCCGAGGCCGCGATCACCCCGCGGCTGCGCTGTTCGTCATTGAGCAGCAACAGCGCATTCAAAGCCCCGCGTTCCTTGTAGGCGGCGGTGAACTGGAGGTTTTCGAACTTCAGCCAGATGTCCGCGCCGGTAATCTCCGACAGCGTGATCGAATGCATCATCGGGGTGTTGACCACCGCGCCCTTGATCCGCGCGGCAGCGGCGCGGACGTCGTCGAGGGTAAGGTCGGCCGGCGTGGCGGCGGCGCCCTTGGGATGCGAAATGGCTGGTTGTGTCGACATGGTGGGCGCGGATTAGAGCCTCGGGGACGCAAGGGCAATCAGCCTCGCGCCGATTTCGGCAAAGGAATTCTGTGCGGGGGTGAAAGTTGGCAAGCGCAGCGCAAGGCGATAGGCAGCGCGGCTGACGCATTTTCAATCAGGATCGCCATGCTTCACCTCACCGCCCGCGCGGCCCGCACCCTCGCTGCCGTCTCTGCCCTCGCCCTTGCCGCCCCTGCGCTGGCCGATACGCTGGTCGACAATGTCGATGGGGTGACGATCAATGCGCAAGGCAAGGTCGAACGCTTCAGCGGGCTTGTGTTCGACGATGACGGCAGGATTGTGCAGCTGCTGTCCCGCAACGACGCGCGCCCGCGCACCGATTACCTGATCGATGGCAAGGGGCAGGTGATGGTGCCCGGCATGATCGACGCCCATGTCCATGTCATGGACATGGGCTTTGCCGCGCTGACGCTCGACCTGTCGGACACGAAATCGCTCGATGAGGCGCTGGCGAAGATCAAGGCCTTTGCCGAGGCCAATCCGGGCCGCCCGTGGATTTTGGGGCGCGGGTGGAATCAGGAGAAGTGGGGCCTTGGCCGCTTCCCCACCGCCGCCGAACTCGACAGCGTGGTGGCCGACCGGCCGGTGTGGCTCGAACGCGCGGACAATCACGCCAATTGGGGCAACACGCTGGCGATCACCGGTGCAGGCGTGACCGCCAAGACCCCTGACCCCGCAGGCGGCAAGATCATCCGCGATGCCAAGGGCGCGCCTGCGGGCGTGTTTGTCGACAATGCGATCGGACTGGTCGGCAAGATCGTCCCCGCCCCCCGCCCCGAAGACCGCGACCTGGCCTTTGCCAAGGCGCAGGAGGTGCTGCTGAACTACGGCGTCACCGCGGTCGCCGACATGGGCACCAAGCTGCCCGACTGGATGACTTATCGACGCGCGGGCGACGAGGGCCGCCTGCAGATCCGGATCATGGCCTATGCCGATTCGTTCGAGACCCTCGAACTCGCCGCCGGGGCAGAGCCGACCGTGTGGCTGTACGACGACAAGCTGCGGATGGGCGGGATCAAGCTCTATCTCGACGGCGCGCTGGGATCGCGCGGGGCGAGCCTCAAGGCGCCCTATCACGATGATCCGGGGGCCAAAGGCCTGCCGTTTCTCTCGCCCGCCCAGCTGCGCAATCTGATGAGCCGCGCGGCGATGAAGGGGTTCCAGACCGCCGTTCACGCGATTGGCGATGCAGCCAATGCCGAAGTGCTGGGCGCGGTCGAGGAACTCTCCGAAAGCTACAAGGGTGACCGGCGCTGGCGGATCGAGCACGCGCAGATCATCGACCCGGTCGATATTGCGCGCACCGGCCAGCACGGGGTGATCGCCTCGATGCAGCCGCTCCACCAGACCTCCGACCGGCTGATGGCCGAGGCGCGGCTGGGGCCGGATCGGCTGGCGGGCGCCTATCCCTGGCGCAGCGTGCAGAAGGCAGGCGGGCGACTGGCCTTCGGCTCCGACGCGCCGGTCGAGCCTGCCGACCCATGGGCCGGAATGGCCGCCGCGATCAGCCGCACCGATGCCAAGGGCGAGCCTTTCGGCGGGTGGCTGCCGCAGGAGACGGTGAGCCGCGAAGCCGCGCTTGCCGGATACACGTCCGATGCCGCCTTTGCCGGGTTTGCCGAAGGACGCTTCGGCCGCCTGATCCCCGGCGAACGCGCCGACTTCCTGCTGATCGACCGCGACCCGCTGTTCGCCTCGCCCGAGGGCTTGCGCGAAACCAAGGTGATCGGGGTGTGGATCGGCGGGGTGAAGGTAAGAGGGGAGTAGTTACTCCGCCGCCTGCCCTGCCGCTTCCTCGGCCGCGCGCGCGGCCTTGTCGGCCGCGACCGCCTTCTCCTGAAAGCGCATCAGCACCAGCGAGGCTTCGAACAGCAGCCACAGCGGCACCGCCAGCACGATCTGCGAACCCGGATCGGGCGGTGTCACGATCGCCGCAATCACGAAGATCACCACGATCACATAGCGCCGCGCCGCCACCATCTGATCGCGGGTGACGATCCCGGCGCGGTGGAGCAGCAGCAGCAGCACCGGCAGCAGGAAGGTGAGGCCAAAGGCGAGGATGAACTGCATCACCAGGCTGAGATAATCGCCCGCGCTCGGCAAGGCCTGCACGTTGAGGCCGCCGGTCGTCCCGCCAAAGCCGAGGAAGAAGGTGAAGGCGACCGGCATCACCACGAAATAGGCAAGGCACGCGCCCGCCGTGAACAGGATCGGGGTGGCCAGCAGGAAGGGCAGAAACGCCTTCTTCTCCCGCGCATAAAGCCCCGGCGCGATGAAGGCCCACATCTGATTGGCGATCACCGGAAAGCTGACCATGAAGCCTGCGAACAGCGCGACCTTCAGCTCGACGAAGAACACTTCCGGAAGCTTGGTGAAGATCAGCTGGCCCTGCCCTTCGGGAAAGGCGTTCTTCAAGGGCTGCACCAGAATCCCGAGGATCTCGTCGGCGAAGTAGAAACACACCGCGAAGCCCACCCCCAGCGCCAGCAGCGCACGGATCACGCGGGTGCGCAGCTCGATCAGATGGTCGAGCAGCGGGGCGCGGGTTTCATCAAGGTCGTCGATCTTAAACATCGCCCGACCCCTTGGAGAGCGGCAGCGGCGGCTGCGCGGGGGGCGTTGCAGCGGGAGGAGCCTCGGGCGCTGGCGACGTATCCACCGGCGGCGTATCCACAGGAGTCGTTTCCACAGGAGGCGGCCCGGTCATCACCGGCGCGCCCGCCTCAGCCTCGGTCAGCGCGGCGGAACGGCGCATGATTTCCTCGTTCTGCGCCTTCCACTTCTTTTCCATTTCCTCAAGTTCAGCCTCGCGCACCATCGCGTCGATGCCGCTGCGGAAATGGGCCGAGATGCGCCGCATCTTGCCGATCCAGCGCCCGGCCGTGCGCATGGCGAGCGGCAGGTCTTTCGGCCCGATCACCACCACCGCGACGATCAGGATGACCAGCAGTTCTCCAGCGCCGATGTCGAACATATAGGGGTGCGGTCAGCCCGCCTCCTTGGGAAGGACGATCAGGCGCCGGGGGTATCGGACTTGTCGAGCGTCGTCGGCGCGGGGGTTTCGGCAGGCGTCGGCGCGGGGGCCGGCGGTTCGATCCGGGCGGCCTTGGCGGCGGTGTCCTCGGTCTCGTTCAGACCCTTCTTGAAGCTGGAAATGCCCTTGCCGAAATCGCCCATCATTTCGGCAATGCGACCGCGGCCGAACAGGATGAGCACGATCAGCAGGACGATCACCCAGTGCCAGATCGACGAAAAACCCATTGTCTCAACTCCACAAGTGCGGCCGGGGGTAAAAGGGCGCCGCATGACGGGGCGCGCCTCGCCGCTCTACTACCCCCCATCTAGGCCAAGCGGTTGCAGATTGCGAGTCAGTCCGCCAGATTCTCGTCGTCTGCGCTGGTGCCTTCGTCCGGTTCCTCGTCCGGCTCGAACCGCATCGCAGCCTCCATCGCCTCGTCGACGGGATCGAGCAGGCCCGCGGCGCGCAATTCGTCGATCCCAGGCAGGTCGCGGCGGCTGGCGAGGCCGAAGTGATCGAGGAATTCGGGCGTGGTGGCATAGATCACCGGGCGGCCCGGCACTTCGCGGCGCCCCGCCGGGCGCACCCAGCCCGCCTCCATCAGCACATCCAATGTGCCTGCGCTGGTCTGCACCCCGCGGATCGACTCGATCTCGGCGCGGCTGACCGGCTCGTGATAGGCAATGATCGCCAGCACCTCGGTGGCCGCGCGGCTCAGGCGGCGCACCTGCTCCTTCTCGCGCCGCAGCAGGTGGGCAAGATCGGGCGCGGTCTCGAAATGCCAGCGGCCCGCGCGCTCGACGAGATGCACCCCGCGATTGGCATAGCGCGCTTCGAGCAGGCCGAGTGCCTCGCGCACCTCACGGTGTTCCAGACCGCCCAGATGGCCTGCCAAGGCCTCGACGCTCATGGGGGTCTCGGCGGCAAACAGCGTCGCCTCGACCGCGCGTTCGAGCGTGCCGGGCTCCTCGCCCGTCATGCAGCCGCGTCCTTCAGCCGGCGGATGCGCAAGGGGGCAAAGGCGCCGTCCTGATCCAGCTCGGCCTTGCCGCGCTTGGTCAGCTCAAGCGCCGCGACAAAGCTGGAGGCGAGCGCCGAGCGCTTCAGCTCGGGCGAGGCGTGGGGCGGCAGGAAGTCCCTGATTTCCATCCATTCCAGCGTCACGCCCAGCATCGCCGCGACCCGCTCCAGCGCGGAATCGAGCGTCATCACCGGGCGGTTCGCAACATGGTAGATGCGCGGGGCTGTGCGCGCCTTGACCTGCCCGTAGGCCTGAATGAGCGTGAACAGGTCTGAGCGCCACACGGTCTTGCGATCCGTGCGCAGGCCTTCGGGGCTCCCTCGCAGAAACACGTCGCGCCCGATCCGGTCGCGCCCCATCAGCCGCGCCGCCGCCTCGCGCATCGCACCCAGCCGTTGCAGGCGCAGTTGCAGCTTGAGCGCGAGCTCTTCCGGCGAAGGGTCTTCCTGCTCGGCCTTGGGCAGCAGCATCGCCGATTTGAGGTAGGCAAGCCAGGCTGCCATGACGAGGTAATCCGCCGCCAGCTCCAACTTCAGCGCGCCCGCGCGCTCGATATAGGTGAGGTACTGGTCGACCAGCGCGAGGATCGAGATTTGCCTGAGGTCAACCTTCTGCCGCCGCGCCAGATCGAGCAGCAGGTCGAGCGGCCCTTCCCACGCGCCCAGCGCGAGGTAGAGCGCGTCGCCATCCTGCCGCCCGGCGTCGGGGGGGAACATGAAGGGCTGGTCGGCCTCGCTCATGCAGGGGTACCTGTCAGCGCCAGCAGCGCATCACGTTTCGCCAGCAATTCAGCTGCTTGCGGCGCGATGGCGGGCGCGATCCGGGTGCCCGCCAGCGCCCGGTCAAGCCGCGCGGCTGTGGTATCGGACATGGTCGGCAAGACCTCGCAGATGCCCACCATATCGTCCATTTTCGCCCAGCAATTCAGGATGATATCACACCCCGCCGCATGGGCGCGCGCGGCGCGTTGGGGGATCGAGCCGCCGAGCGCTTCCATGTCGATGTCGTCGGTCAGCAGCAGCCCGTCGAAACCGATCTGCCCTCTGATGATCTCGCGGATCACGGTTTCGGACAGGGTTGCCGGGTTTTCGGCATCCCAGGCGGTGAAGACCAGGTGCCCGGTCATGCCGATAAGCGCCTGATTCAACGTGCGAAATGGAGAAAGGTCATCCTCCAGATCGGTCGCGCTCGCGGTGACCGTGGGGAGCGCCTTGTGGGTGTCGACATCGGTGCGGCCGTGGCCCGGCATATGCTTGACGCAGCCCGTCACGCCGCCTGCGGCCAACCCTTCGAGCACCGCCCGGCCCAATGCCGCCACCGCCATCGGATCGCTGCCGAAGGCGCGGTCGCCGATCACGTCATGGGCACCCGGCACGCGCAAGTCGAGCGGGGGGTGGTAGTCGACCGTGACCCCCATCGCCGACAGTTCCAGCGCCATCGCGGTCGCATTGGCGCGGGCCGCCTCGATTGCGCTGGCAGGCGCGATTTCGTACAGTTTTTCAAACGCTTCGCCCGCCGGATAGGCCGCCCAATGCGGCGGTCTCAGACGCGCGACGCGGCCACCTTCCTGATCGATCGAGACCAGCAGACGATCCCGCCCGTGGATGCTCCTGAGGTCATCGGTCAGCGCCCGCAACTGCACCGGATCGACACAATTGCGCCCGAAAAGGATATAGCCCGCCGGGTCGCATTCGCGGAAAAAAGCGCGCTCGTCCGCAGTCAGGACGGGGCCGCCAAGGCCGAAGATTGCCGGAATCATAAGGCGACAAGGTTCGCATTGCGGCGCGCGGCCTGCAAGGGCGGGCGGGTCTCAAGAGCGGGGAAAAGACCCGCAAAACCACGACAAGACGCTGCAACAGCCGCGCAAGCCCGGCAACGCCGCGCCGCCACGGCGCAGCCTACTTGACCTGGCAATCGACCCCGTCAGCCTTCAGCGCCGCGCACAGCCGATCAGCCTCGGCCCGGCTGCCCGCGACCGCCTGCAAGCGATAGACCGTGCCGATATCGACCTTGCCTTCGACCACCCGGTGCTTGACCCCGGTGAGCGCGTCGGTGCGCCTTGCGAGATCGACCCAGCCCTGTTCGGCGCGGGCGCGGGTGCCGTAGGCGGCGAGCTGGACACCAATGCCCGGCACCGGCGCGGCAGTCGACGCGGCGGCGGACGGGCTGGCTGCGGGTGTCGGGACTGCGGGCGCGGGGGAGGCTTCGGCCACCACGGCCGGGCGCGAGCCGCCCTCGCCCACCACCGGCGCGACATTGCCGGTGCCCGCGAAGGTCTTGCCGCCCGGATCCTCGGGCTTCTGCTTGATCGGCCCGGCGGGCGCTTCGATCACGCTGCCATCGGCCACCACATCGGTGCTGCTGGCGCGGTTCGAGACCCACCACACGCCGCCGACCACCGCGCCGAGCAAGGCCACCAGACCGACCGCGAAAAGCACGATCTGGCCCGTATCCAGCCCGCCCGCATCCTCGTCCTCCTCATCGGATTCGAGCCACGGCAGGCTGTCGGTGTCGGCCAGATCAAGCTCGCCTGCACCTTCCCCAAGGCCTTCGTCGTCCAGTTCTTCGTACTCGGCGTCGATCATGGCGATCCTTCGCGTTCCTCTGAGCCGTTACATGGATTCAACCGCCTCGACGCCCAGAACGCCAAGACCATTGCGGATCACTTGCCCGATCGCGGCGGCGAGGAAAAGCCTTGCCGCCGTCACTTGCGCATCCTGTTCCACGATGAAGCGCTTTTCCGGACGGTCGTTACCGAGGTTCCAGTAGGAATGGAGATCGGCTGCCAGATCATAGAGATAGAAGGCGATCCGGTGCGGCTCGCGCGCGCGCGCGGCGGCCTCGATCTCGCGCGGGAACTGCGCGGCGCGCGCGACGAGGGCCAATTCCTCCGCGCCCAGCCGGTCAAGGTCTGCGCCCGACGGCGTTAGCCCCGCGTCAGCCGCCTTGCGCAACGTCGAGCGGATCCGGGCATGGGCATATTGCACATAGAACACCGGATTATCCTTCGAGGCTTCGACCACCTTGTCGAAATCGAAGTCCATCTGCGCGTCGGGCTTGCGGGTCAGCATGGTGAAGCGCACCACATCCTTGCCGACCATCTCGACGACATCGGCAAGCGTGACGAAATTGCCCGCGCGCTTCGACATCTTGAACGGCTGGCCGCCCTTCATCAGCTGCACCATCTGGACGAGCTTGACCTCGAAGGGCTTCGGGGCCGCGCCATCCGCACTGGTCAGCGCGGCGACCGCGGCCTTGATCCGCTTCACCGTCCCCGCATGGTCCGCGCCCCAGATATCGACGAGGGCATCGGCGGTCTGCGCCTTCTGGAAGTGGTAGGCAAGGTCCGCGCCGAAATAGGTCCACGCGCCGTTCGACTTCTTGATCGGGCGATCCTGATCGTCCCCGAACTTGGTCGAGCGGAACAGCGGGAGTTGGACGGGTTCCCAATCCTCGGGCGGGGCTTTGCCCTTGGGGGCTTCAAGCACGCCGTCATAGACGAGGTCATGGTCGCGCAGCCATTGTTCGGCGGCATCGACCTTGCCCGAGGCCTGCAATTCGGCCTCGGAGGAGAACAGGTCGTGCGCGATGCCAAGCGTGGCGAGGTCGGCGCGGATCATGTCCATCATCGCCGCGACCGCGCGGGTGCGGAACAGGATGAGCCACTCGGCCTCGGGCGCGGCGGCGTAGGTTTCGCCGAACTCGGCGGCGAGCGCCTCGCCCACCGGCTTCAGATATTCGCCGGGATAGAGCCCTTCGGGAATCGTGATCTCGGCCCCCAGCGCCTCGCGGTAGCGCAGGTGCACCGAGCGGGCGAGGACATCGACCTGCGCGCCGGCATCATTGACGTAATATTCCTTGATGACCTTGTGGCCCGCGAATTCGAGCAGCCCGGCCAGCGCATCGCCCACCACCGCGCCGCGGCAATGGCCCATGTGCATCGGGCCGGTGGGGTTGGCCGAGACATATTCGACATTCACGACCTTGCCCCCGCCCATTCCGGAGCGGCCGTAATCGGCGGCAAGCTGGGCGATGGCCTGCAATTCGGCGAGCCAGGCGGCGGGCGCGAGGCGCAGGTTGATGAAGCCCGGCCCGGCAATCTCGGCGCTGGTGATGCCGGGGTGCACGGCGAGCTTGGCCGTGATCGCCTCGGCGAGCGCGCGCGGGTTGAGACCCGCAGGCTTGGCCAGCACCATCGCGGCGTTGGTGGCAAGATCGCCATGCGACGCATCGCGCGGCGGTTCCAGCGTGACATTGGCGAAGGACGTGTCCGCAGGCAGCGTCCCTTCGGCGACCAGATCGGTCAGCACTTGTTCGATCAGAGCCGCGTGGGCGGCGTAGAGAGTCTGGGTCATGGCGGTCTCGTGGCGGTGCGCGATGGTTCGCGCGTGCAAAGAAGGAAGCGGGGCCCCGGGTCAAGCCCGGGGAGACGAAAGAGGGACGCAACAGCCGCAAGGGCGCGTGTGGCACCAGAACGGTGGCAAAGCCACCGCAAGGCCGACCGGCCGCCCGCAGCGACGCGGCCTTCAGGCCGCATGAGCGAGGATTTCGCAGCCCGGAGGGGCTGCGGAAACGTCAACGCGTCGCGTTGTAACGCAATTGCGCCTCGGTCAGCTGGAAGCCGACCAGCATTTCGAAGCGGGTGCGCGCGATCGCGGCCTTCACTTCGGGGTCAGCCAGCGGATCGAGCGCGGCCTCGGTGTCCCCGGCGCGTCGTCGCTTGGTGATCTTCTGGCGGATGTCTTCGGGCAGCGCCGCATCGGCGCGGTTGACGAAGCTGCCCGCCTTGGCGGTGCCGGTGGCGCGATCCTGCCCGTCGGCGAAGGTCAGGCTGACCGTGCCGATCCGCTTGGAGACGACCGCGCTACCGCCACGCAGGACGGTGACGAAATAGGGCAGTTCCACCGTCCGCGCGCCGCGGGTGTCGCTGCGGCGGGCGTTCACGGTGAAGGTCGCCTCGGAATAGATCTGGTCGGCGCTGTCGTTGCAGGTCGAGCGCAGGTCAGTCATCGCCGCGCTGACATCGAGACTGGCGACGGTGGTGTCGGCCGCGTTGCGGAAGGTGGTGATGTCGCCGGTATAGTCGGGGATACCGACCGCCGGACACAGGGTCAGCACGCTGGCGATGCCGATGCCCTGATCGACCACCAGCTCACCCTTCTGCGAACAGGCGGCAAGCGCCGACACAGCGGAAAGGGCCAGAAATGCGCGTGCGCCAAGCTTCATCAAAGCCGTCCTCGAATTAAACGATCCCGTGCGCCCTAGCGAGGACGGGCCAAAAGCGCTAGGGGGGGTAACATGAACGCGCCCTTTCCCGCTGCCGAAGCGCCTGCCGCCAATCTCCCGCCCCTCAACCTGCTGATCGCTGCCCCGCGCGGGTTCTGCGCCGGAGTCGACCGGGCGATCGAGATCGTCGAGAAGGCGCTCGAACGCTATGGCGCGCCGGTCTATGTGCGCCACGAGATCGTCCACAACAAATATGTCGTCGAAGGGCTGAAGGCCAAGGGCGCGGTGTTCGTCAAGGAGCTGAACGAGGTGCCCGATGATGCGCCGGTGGTGTTCAGCGCCCACGGCGTGCCCAAGACCGTGCCGGCCGAGGCCAAGCGCCGCCAGCTGCTCTATGTCGATGCCACCTGCCCGCTGGTGAGCAAGATCCACCGTCAGGCCGAACGCCAGATCGAAAAGGGCCGCCACATCATCTTTATCGGCCATGAAGGCCACCCGGAAGTGATCGGCACGATGGGGCAGGTCGAGCCGGGGCAGATGACGCTGGTCGAGACGATCGAGGATGTCGACAAGCTGCCGTTCGATTCGGACGAGGAGCTGGCCTACCTCACCCAGACCACGCTGTCGGTCGACGACACGCGCGAGGTGATTCAGGCGCTCGAATGGCGTTATCCCAATATCCTCGGGCCGAAGGCGGAGGACATCTGCTATGCGACTTCCAACCGTCAGGCGGCGGTCAAGGAACTGGCGCATGACTGCGATCTGGTGCTGGTGATCGGCGCGCCCAATTCCTCGAACTCGCTGCGGCTGGTCGAGGTGTCGGAACGGCTCGGCACGCCTGCCAAGCTGATCCAGCGCGCCTCGGAAATCGACTTTGCCTGGCTCGACGGTGTGGAAACGCTGGGGCTGACTGCCGGGGCTTCGGCACCCGAGATTCTGGTGCGCGAGGTGGTCGAAGCGCTTGGCCGGCACCGCACGATCCACGAAAAGGAAATCACCGCCACCGTCGAGAAGATGGTGTTCAAGCTGCCCCGCCAGCTGACCGAATAGGCGCGTCGCGGAGGGGGATATGGCGGTCTATACCCATCTGGGCGCGGAAGACCTCGCCCGGCTGATCGGCGAATATGACGTCGGCGATCTGGTGATGGCCAAGGGCATCGCCGAGGGCGTGTCCAATTCGAACTGGCTGGTCGAGACGACCGGCAGCGGCGATAGCGGCACGCGCTTCATTCTGACGCTCTATGAACGGCGGATCGACTATGCCGATCTGCCCTATTTCCTCGCCCTGCTCGATCATCTCGCGGGCAAGGGCTGCCCGGTGCCGCGCACCATGCATGACCGCTCCGGCGCATCGTGGCGCATGGTCGAGGGCAAGGCGGCGGCGCTGATCGAGTTCCTGCCCGGTGTCTCCCCCACCCGCCCTACGCCCGCGCAGGCCCGCTCTATCGGGGCGGTGCTGGCGAACCTTCACCTTGCCGCGCAGGATTTCCCCCACACCCGCGCCAATGCGATGGACTTCGCCGCGAGCGCCGCGATCCTCGCCCAATGCGGTGCGGCGGCGCTGGGGACGATCGACCCGCAGCTGCCCGCGATGCTCGCCCATGCCGAGGCCGCCGCCGCGCTCGACCTTGCGGCCCTGCCGCAATCGCAGACCCACACCGACCTGTTCCCCGATAATGTCCTGATGCTGGGCGACCGGGTGACGGGGCTGATCGATTTCTACTTCGCCTGCACGGGGCCGATGGTGCTCGATCTGGCGGTGACCCATGCCGCGTGGTGCTTCGACGCGCAGAATGCCTACCGCGCGGATTGCGGCGCGGCGCTGATCGAGGGCTATCAGAGCGTGCGCCGCCTGTTGCCCGAAGAGCGCGCGCTGTTCCCCGCAGTGGCCAAGGGCGCGTGCCTCAGGTTTGTCGCCAGCCGCGCGGAAGACTGGCTCGACACCCCCGACGATGCGCTGGTGACGCGCAAGGACCCGATGCAATTCGTCCGGCGCTGGCGCTTTTACGACGAGAACGGCGCAGGGCTGCTTGCAGGGTGAGGCCCGGCCCGCCAAAGCCGCCGCGATGAAACAGGTCGACATCTTCACAGACGGGGCGTGCAAGGGCAATCCCGGCCCCGGCGGCTGGGCCGCGATCCTGCGCAGCGGCGGGCACGAGAAGGAACTGGTCGGCGGAGAGCCCGAGACGACCAACAACCGCATGGAGATGACCGCCGTGCTGCGCGGCCTCACCGCGCTGAAGGAACCCTGCGCGGTCACCGTCCACACCGACAGCCGCTATGTCATCGACGGGATGACCCAGTGGATCTTCGGCTGGCAGAAGCGCGGCTGGGTCAATGCGGCGAAAAAGCCCGTCGCCAACGAAGACCTGTGGCGCGAGCTGATCGCGGCGGTGCGGCCGCACAAGGTGTCATGGCAATGGGTGAAGGGCCACGCGGGCCACCCGGAAAACGAACGCGCCGACGCGCTGGCGAGCGAGGAAGCGGTACGGCAGGCCGATCCGAAATCGGCCTTCGGGCACTAGGCCCATTTCGTCATTGCGAGCGAAGCGAAGCAATCCATGGCGGAACCGCATCACAGGCGGATAGTGCGCGTGATGGATTGCTTCGTCGCCTTCGGCTCCTCGCAATGACGAGGTTAGGGATCAGCTATTATCTTCAACCTCGGCGTCGGGGCCGTTCTTCTTGATCGAATCGATGGCGTTCTGCGCGCTCGCCTTGCTCGAATAGCCCTGGGTCGAGAACATCACTTCCGAATTGTACTTGAACCGCACCCGGAACTCGCCCGCGTTATCCTTGTAGATCTCGAACTTGTGCGCCATCGCTACTCCCTCCTCATGTGGTTAATCCACGGCAAGGAAATGCCAGATGGGCGCGCGCTTGCCTAGGCGGATTGTAGCAGGCGGTGAGGCGCATAGGCGGAGGCGTCGATCCCCGCCGTCATCGCGTCCGCCCCCTGCCCCAGCAAGGTCTGCGCCGCCAGCCGTGCGGCGGCAGGTGCGGTCTGGATGCCGAAGCCGCCCTGCCCTGCAAACCAGAAAAACCCCGCCACCTCCGGATCAAAGCCATAGACCGGCATCCGGTCGGGCGCGAAGCTTCTGAGGCCCGCCCAGCGCCGCTCGACCGCCTCGATCCGCCAGTCGGTGACGTTCTGGAACCGGTCGATGGCGATGGCGACGTCAAGCTCCTCGGGCGCGGCGTCGCAGGGGTCGGAAGGGATTTCGTCATGCGGGGAGAGCCACAGGCGGCCAGCATCGGGCTTGAAATAGAAGCTGCCGCCGACATCGATCACCAGCGGCAGATCGGCCGGGGCCGGCGGGGCGACCCGCAACACGGCGACCGTGCGGCGGAAGGGCGCGATGCCGACCGGATGCACGCGGGCAGCGCGGGCGACCATGTCGGCCCAGGCTCCGGCGGCGTTGACGATGGTGGCGGCGCGGTGCGTCTCGCCGCGCTCGGTGGTGATGGTCCACGCCCCGCTCTCGCGCAGCAGCCCCGCCACCCGCGCGCGGCAGGCGATGTCCACCCCGCCGCGCCGGGCAAGGCCGAGGTAATGCTGGTGCAGCCCGGCGACATCGATATCGGCGCAGGCCGGCTGGTGCAGCGCCTCGCTCCATTGGGGGCGGATATGCGGCACGATGGCGGCGAGCGCTGCGGGCGTGAGCCGGTCCAGCGCCACGCCGGTGCCGTCATAGCTGGCGCGGAAGGCATCCATCGCCGCGCGGTCTTCCTCCCGCCCGACATAGAGCGCGCCGCGCGGGGTGAGGAACCCGTGTTCGGCCAGGTATGCGCCCGAGGCACGGGTCAGCGGCACCACGCCGGGGCCGCCGTAACATTCCTCCCAGAAGGCGGCCGAACGCCCGGTGGCGTGATACCCCGGCGCGTCCTCCGCCTCCAGCAGCAGCACGCGGGCGTGGGGCGCGAGTTCAGCCGCAAGGCTCGCGCCCGCCATCCCGGCGCCGATGATCGCAATATCGTGGATCATGCCGGAACCACGGGCCGAGGGGCGGCGGTATCGAGGAAGGCGGCAATGCGCGCCATGATCGGCCCGCGCACCGCATCCACCTCGCGCAGGACTTCGTGGAAGGCTTCGTCGCCCAGCGCCATCAGCTCGCCCTTGGGCAGGCGCGCGGCGGCGCGCAGGTTGGCGGGGTGGCTCACCAGCTTGTCGGCAGCGGTCGAGACGATCAGCACCGGCACCTGCACGGCTTCAAGCGCCCCGGGGGCTTCGAGCCGCGCCCACGAGGCATAGGCCTGTTCGACCCAGCGCCAGCTCGCCGGGCCCATCACCAGCTCGGGCCGCGCCCCGCGCCACCATGCCTCGTCGGCATAGCGTTCGGGATCGTGGGTGAGCAGGTTCGCGCGCGCGGCGGGCAGTTCGCCCGGCTTCTCGCTCCACTTCCACGCCTGCCGCAGCGGATCGCCGATCGCGCACATCGCCTGTGCGACCTTGTGCAGCACGGCAAGCGGCAGCGGCGGGCCGTTCACCCCGGTCATCGGCGCGCTGAGAATGACAGCATCGGGGGCGACGCGCTTTTCCGCCAGCGCGCGCAGCACGAGGTGCCCGCCCATCGAATGGGCAGCCAGCACGTGCGGCCCGGGTGTCTCGGCGACCCACAATTGCCACAGGTGGGCAAGATCATCGATCCAGATCGAGAAATTCTCGATATGGCCGGTCACCGCGTCGCGGCCCAAACGCCCTGATCCGCCCTGCCCGCGCCAGTCCGATCCGGTCACGCGCCACCCGGCTTCGTGCCATTCGTGCAGGGTTTCGAGATATTTCTCGTAGGCGTCCCCGCGACCGGGGAGGAACAGGATCGAGCCGCGCGGCGCGGACGGATCGGCGCCGGGCCAGTCGATCCGGCGAATGGCGTGGCCATCGGCGGCGTGCCACGTGCTCTCGTGCGCCTGGGGCGGAATGGCGCGGCGGTCGATCATGGCGCAACGCCCTTCCCGTTTCTCACCGCGAGGCTGCGAACTTGCCCGCAGGGCCGGGCTTGGAGTGTGGTTACTATTTGGTAAGTCATGGTCTGTAGAAGTGTCCCAATCGAGGACGGCCGGCGCAATCTCGCCCGGCCTCAATCGCGGGGCACGATGTCGATGAGTTCCATTTCCTACGGTCTGCTGATCGCCTTGGCAATTGCGCTGGTCTTTGCCGCAATGACCGACATCCGCCGCCGTCAGATCGACAATTGGCTGAACCTCGGCATTGCGCTGACGGCCCCTGCCTTCTGGTGGGCAAGCGGCATGGCGCTGTGGCCGGATGTGGCCATCCAGCTAGGTCTGGCGCTCGGCGCCTTCGCGGTGTTTGCCGGGCTGTTCGCCCTCAAGGTCATGGGCGGCGGCGACGTCAAGCTGCTGACCGCGCTGGCGCTGTGGGTCACGCCCTATCACTTCATGGAGCTGCTGCTGATCATGTCGCTCGCCGGGGGCGCGCTGACGATCGTGATGGCGGCCTGGCACGTCATGCGCCGCGAGCGCGACAAGCTGAAGATTCCCTACGGCGTTGCCATCGCATTTGGCGGGCTGTGGGTGCTGGCGATCAATTACCTGCCTGCCGGTCTGGGCGCGGTTCAGGCCGCATAACCCGATTTTAACCAGTCAGGACTTACGCATCGCAACCATACCTGCCCGCTAACCAACCACGGGCTTTTACGAGGGGGCTATTTGAGCCATGGATAGGAAGAAACTGGTTCTGCTGCTCGGTGCACTGATCATCGCGATCGGCACGGCGATTGCCGCGCGCAGCATGTTCGCCGGAGGCGCTGCCCCCGATGCCGAAGCCGCGGTGCCCACCGGGCCGCGGGTTCTGGTCGCCAAGCGGGCGCTGACCGCGGGCACGATCATCACCGCCGACGCGCTGGGCTTCCAGCCCTGGCCCAAGGAGCTGGTGCAGGACGCCTACTTCATCGACGGCGAAGCCGACATGAACAAGCTGCTCGGCACCGTCGTGCGCTACCCGATCACCGCCGGTGAGCCGGTGACGCAGGGCTCGCTGGTCGCGCCGGGCGATCGCGGCTTCCTTGCTGCGGCGCTTGGCCCGGGGATGCGCGCCGTGACCGTGCCGGTGTCGGCCCAGTCGGGTGTGGCAGGCTTCGTCTTCCCGGGTGACCGCGTCGACGTGGTGCTGACCCAGCAGGTCGAAGGCGATTGCGACAACTGCACGCTGCGCACGGCCGAAACCGTGCTGCGCAACCTGCGCGTCCTTGCGACCGACCAGACCACCGAAAAGACCACCGACGAGAACGGCAAGACCGTGGTCGAGCAGTTCAGCACGGTGACCCTCGAAGTGACGCCCAAGATCGCCGAGAAGATCGCGGTTGCCCAGACCATCGGCACGATCAGCCTGGTGCTGCGCTCGATCGCGGACAGCCAGTCCGAGCTCGAAAAGGCCGTGGCTGCGGGCGACATCCAGATCCCGGCCGGTGCGACGCCGGAACAGGAAGAAAAGATGCTCAAGGCGGCAATGGCCCGTCCGCTCGACAAGGGCACCACCTTTGTCACCGGCGGTGATGTCTCGCGCTTCCAGCGTTCGACCGTGCCGCCCAAGACCATGCCGCAGGCCCAGTCGGCCCCGGCTCCGGCCCCGGCCCGTGCAAGCGGCGGCGGCGGCGGCGGCGCGGCTCCGGTCTACACCGGCCCGAGCGTGCGCGTCACCCGTGGGCAGGCCACCACTGAAACGCCGGTCAGCGCCAAGGCTTCGAGCACGGGCGTGGTCGGCAGCACCGCGGGCGGCGTGCGCCGCGCCGGGCAGACCGTGCCGGCCGCTGGCATGACCGTGGTCAACTAAGGACGGGCCTGAGCATGACGAACACCATGATCCATCGTGCGCCGCAATCCAAGGCGACCCGTGGCAATCCCGAAGGGGGGCAACCCATGACACCCAAGTTCAAGATCAAGCTGCTGGTAGCCGCACTCGCTGCGACGCCGATGGCGGCCATGCCGGCGGCCACCGCCACCGCGCAGCAGGTCGTCCGTCCGTCGCAGGAAATCGTCCTGTCGATCGGCAAGGGCGAGCTGGTGACGGTGCCGGGCACCATGGCCGACGTGTTTGTCGCCAATGAAGCCGTCGCCGACGTCCAGGTGAAGTCGCAGCGCCAGCTTTACCTGTTCGGCAAGGCCGGCGGCGAGACCACCGTCTATGCCAGCAACGAACGCGGCGATGTGATCTTCTCGGCCAATGTCCGGGTCGGCTCGAACATCGGCAGCATCGACCAGATGCTCGCGATGGCGATGCCCGATGCCAAGGTGAGCGTGTCGACGATGGGCACCAACACCGTGCTGCTGACCGGCACCGTGAGCGCGCCGGAAGACGCGGCCGAGGCCGAGCGCCTCGTCAACGCCTTCCTCGGCACGGGCACCAATGTCATCAGCCGCCTCAAGACGGCCACCCCCTTGCAGGTCAACCTGCAGGTCAAGTTCGCCGAAGTCAGCCGCAGCCTCGTTCGCGAGATCGGCGCCAACCTGACCTCGGCAGATTCGACCAACGGGTTCCAGATCGGGATCGGCACGGGCCGCGGTGCGGTGGTGCAGTACAACCCCGGCGGGCCGGTCGGCACCAATGTCACCGAAGGCGGCGACGGCACCTCGGTGATCTCGACCACCGGCGGCACCACGCTGGCAGGCCTTGGCCGCCTGTTCGGGGTTGACCTCGCCGGCACGCTCGACCTCAGCGAGCGTCTGGGTCTGGTCACCACCATTTCCGAACCCAACCTCACCGCGCTGTCGGGCGAAACCGCGACCTTCCTGGCCGGCGGCGAATTCCCGATCCCGATCGCTCAGGGTCTCGGCCAGGTGACGGTGCAGTTCCGCCAGTTCGGCGTGAGCCTCGCCTACACCCCGACGGTGCTCTCGAACGGCCGCATCTCGATGCGCGTGCGTCCGGAAGTGTCCGAGCTCTCGACCCAGGGCGCCATCACCCTGAACGGCTTCCAGGTGCCGGCGATCACCACCCGCCGCACCGAAACCACGATCGAGCTGGGCTCGGGCCAGAGCTTCATGATCGCCGGGCTGATGAGCGCCAACTCGCAGAACCAGCTGGAAAAGGCACCGGGCCTCGGCGATGTGCCGATCCTCGGCAACCTGTTCCGCAGCCGTCAGTTCCGCAAGGGCGAGACCGAGCTGGTGATCATCGTCACCCCCTATCTGGTCAAGCCGGTGGACGCCAAGGACATCAAGCTGCCGACCGATGGCTATCGTTCGGCCAACGAGTTCCAGCAGTTGCTCGGCTACCAGAACAACGCCGGTATCTCGGGCGAAGCGCGCCCCGGGCCGACCGCTGCCGATCAGGAAGCGCCCGCCCCCAAGGTGAGCGATGCCGGTTCGGACGACGCGATCGCGCCGACCAGCCCGGAAAAGCCGCGCCGCGCGGAAAAGAAGAGCCGCAAGGGCGATCGTTCCGCCGCTGCGGGCGCCACCCCGGGCTTCAGCCTCTAACGTGAGAAAGGTGATTACGATGCCGAATGCACGAAACATCACGGTCTCCAAGCTCGCGCTGGCGCTGACGCTTGGCCTGGGCCTGGCTGGCTGCGGCGGGATGCCGCAGAACACGTCGCTCTACAGCGTCAAGCAGCCGGTGGTGGAACGCACCAACATGACGCTTGATGTCGCCACCACCACGGCCGGGCTGCCGATTTCCGAACAGCAGCGCCTCAACGGCTGGTTCGAGACGATGGACCTGCGCTACGGGGATCGCATCGCGATCGAGAACCCGGGCCAGAACCCGGCGGTGACCAATGCGATCCGCGACCTTGCGGCGCGCTATGGCCTGATGATCAGCGACACCGCGCCGGTGACGGCGGGCTATCTCCAGCCGGGTCAGGCCCGTGTGGTGATCACCCGTTCGAGCGCCAGCGTGCCGGGCTGCCCCGACTGGTCGGCCAAGTCCGACATGAACTATTCGAGCGGCCTCAGCCCCAGCTTCGGCTGCGCGATCAACGGCAATCTGGCCGCGATGGTCGCCGATCCGCAGGATCTGCTGGAAGGCAAGAAGGGCGCAAGCGAAACCGTGATCGCCACCTCGAACAAGGCGATCTCGACCTATCGTGACATGGAACCGACCGGCGCGTCCGGCCTGATGGATGCAAGCGCAGGCGGCGGCGGTGGCGGCGGCGGCGGAGGAGGTAACTAAGCCATGAATGCACCCTGGAAATCGGGCTTGCCCGGCAATCGTGATCCCTTCTCGGCCTATATCTGCGACGACAACGCGCTGGATGTGCTGCGCCCGGTCGTGATCGAGCTCGGCTGGCAGCCGGAAAAGTGCAACAAGGGCGGCCTGCGCAACGCGGTGCAGTCGCTCTCGGTCAGCGCCTCGCCGGCGATCCTCGTGGTCGACCTGTCGGAAAGCGGCGATCCGCTCAACGACATCAACGCGCTCGCCGAAGTGTGTGAACCGGGGACGGTGGTGATCGCCATCGGCCAGGTCAACGACGTGCGCCTCTATCGCGATCTGCTCGCGAGCGGCATCCATGACTACCTGCTCAAGCCCTTGTCGCCGCAGGCGGTGCACGATGCGCTCAATCAGGCGCTGGCGGTGTTCATGAGCCCCAAGGCGGGCGATGCGGATGGCGCCAAGCGGCACATCTCGACCGCTGTGGTGGGCACCCGTGGAGGCGTTGGCGCTTCGACCATCGCGACCTCGCTCGCCTGGCTGTTCAGCGAGGCGCACAAGTCGCCGACCGCGCTGCTCGATCTCGATGTCCACTTCGGCACTGGCGCGCTGGCGCTGGATCTGGAGCCGGGCCGGGGTCTGACCGACGCGATCGAGAACCCGAGCCGCATCGACCCGCTGTTCATCGAACGCGCCATGGTGCGCGCCGGTGACAACCTCTCGATCCTCTCGGCGGAAGCCCCGATCAACCAGCCGCTGATGACCGATGGTTCGGCCTTCGTGCAGCTGGAAGACGAGTTCCGTCAGGCGTTCGAGATGACGGTGATCGACCTGCCGCGCAATATGCTCATCAACTTCCCGCAGCTGCTGGCTGACGTGAATCTGGTGGTGCTGACCTGCGAGCTGACGCTGGCCTCGGCCCGCGACACGATCCGGCTGCTGTCGTGGCTCAAGACCAATGCGGCCCACGCGCATCCGATGATCGTGGCCAACAAGGTGCAGCCGGCGCTGGCCGAAATCAGCAAGGCCGACTTCGAGGCTTCGATCGAACGCAAGGTCGACTTCGTCGTGCCTTACGACATCAAGGCGGCCTCGAACGCGGCCAAGCTGGGTCAGGTGTTCGTCGATGCCAACCGGTCGAGCAAGGCAACCGTAGCGATCCGTCAGATTGCCGAGCGCGTGATGGGCGTAAGCTCGGACGACGTGGCGCCGTCGGGCGGGGAGAAGAAGTCGCTGCTCGGCAACTTCGACTTCAAGGCCATGCTCGCCAAGAAGCCCAAGGTCGATCTGACCAAGGCCGACTGATGCAACGGCGCGCGGGGACAGCAGGGCCACAGCCCCCCTGCCCCGCGCCCGCCACCCCAAGGATTTGCGCCACCGCTTAGTGGCGGACCAGGCAGGACTTATCGATCATGGACGTCATCCAAACCCTGCTCATCACGCTGGTGATCTTCATCGCGCTGGTTCTGCTCTATTCGCTGATCGCCGGGTCAGGCGTGGCCAAGGCGCAGAAGCGCCGGATGCAGGCGCTGCGCTACCGCCACTCGGAAAGCGTCGATGCCAAGGTCGATGCGCAGTTCAAGCGGGCGGTCGCGGCGCGCAAGCCCAAGACCTACAAGGTCGCCGGCTCCGGCTCGCGCACCGAAGCGCTCGCCATGCGCCTCAACCGTACCGGCAAGACGTGGACGGTGACGCAGTACATCTATGCCACGGTCGGGCTGGCGCTGGCGTTTTCGGTGGTGATGTTCGTCTTCACCCAGGCGCTGATGCTGTCGCTCGGCGTCGGTCTGCTGCTCGGCGCGGGCCTGCCGCACATGGTGGTCGGCCGCCTCATCAACAAGCGCACCAACGCGTTTGTCTCCAAGTTTCCCGACGGGATCGAACTGCTGGTGCGCGGCCTGCGCTCCGGTCTGCCGGTGACCGAGACGCTGCAGATCGTCTCGACCGAAGTGCCCGGCCCGGTCGGCTATGAATTCAAGACCGTGATCGACCGCATCAAGGTCGGCAAGACCATGGAGGACGCGCTCCAGGACACCGCCGACAAGCTCGGGATCCCGGAATTCAACTTCTTCACCATCACCCTGGCGATCCAGCGCGAGACGGGGGGCAACCTTGCCGAAACGCTCTCGAACCTGGCCAACGTGCTGCGCCAGCGCGCCCAGATGAAGCTGAAGATCAAGGCGATGAGCGCCGAATCCAAGGCCTCGGCCTATATCGTCGGCTCGCTGCCCTTCATCGTGTTCGGGATGATTCTCTACATCAACCCGGAATACATGGGCGGCTTCTTCACCGATGATCGTCTGATCGTCACAGGGCTCGGCGCAGGCGTGTGGATGGGCATCGGGGTCGCCATGATGGCCAAGATGGTCAACTTCGAAATCTGACGGCGGGGGGCATATTCCAATGATCAATCAACCCACCGGTCCCACGCTGCTCGGCTTCGACGTCATCGTCGTCGGCACCGTGCTGGCAGGGCTTGCCGCCTTCGCGGTGATGCTGGCGATCTACGCTGCGGTCACGATCCGCGATCCGATGGCCAAGCGCGTCAAGGCGCTGGAAGGCCGGCGCGAACAGCTCAAGGCGGGGATCGTCACCTCCGGCTCGAAGAAACGCACCAGCCTCGTGAGGCGCACCGACACGACCGACAAGGTCAAGGAAGGCCTGGGGCGCCTGAACGTGCTTCAGGAAAGCCAGATCAAGGACATCCAGCAAAAGCTGGCGCACGCGGGTTACCGCAACAAGGAACTGGCGGTCATCATCATCGGGATCCGCGCGATCCTGCCGATCGTGATCGGCATCACCATGGCGACGCTGATCTACTGGCTGGAAATCTGGCCCGACCTGTCCCCGATGAAGCGCCTCGGCGCCTTCGCGATCAGCGTGTTCATCGCCTACAAAGGCCCGGAAATCTTCCTCAAGAACAAGGCCGACAAGCGCACCAAGGAAATCCAGAAGGGTCTACCCGATGCGCTCGACCTGCTGGTGATCTGCGCCGAGGCCGGTCTGACGGTCGACGCTGCCTTCAACCGCGTCGCCAAGGAACTGGGCCGCGCCTATCCCGAACTGGGCGACGAATTCGCCCTCACCGCGATCGAGCTGTCGTTCCTCAACGAACGCAAGATGGCGTTCAACAACCTCGCCTACCGCGTCAATCTCGAAGCGGTGAAGGGGGTGGTGACGACCATGATCCAGACCGAACGCTACGGGACGCCGCTCGCCTCCGCGCTGCGCGTGCTGTCGGCCGAATTCCGCAACGAGCGCATGATGCGCGCCGAGGAAAAGGCCGCGCGTCTGCCCGCGATCATGACCGTGCCGCTGATCGTGTTCATTCTGCCGACGCTGTTCGTCGTGATCCTTGGCCCGGCGGCCTGTTCGATCTCGGACAACCTCGTCAACAAGTAAGGCGATTGCCGGAAGTTCCTGCCAAACGGACTGCCGGACTGCTGTGGGGGCCGGGGCGGGGATCTACCCCTGCTCCGGCCCTTCGGCTGTTGCGCCGGCAAGCGTCATGGCCCGATCGCGCAGGCCGGCCAGCAGGCGGCGCAGCATGATCTCTTCATCGGGGGCAAGCCCGCTCAGCAGCTCGCGTTCGGTCGCGCGGGCGAGCGGCATGACCTCGGCATGGATCGCCGCGCCCTCCCCGGTCAGCGCCAGCAGGTAGGAACGGCCATCATCGGGATGCGGCACCCGCGCGATCAGCCCGCGTTCTTCCAGCACCTTGACCGCGCGATTGACCGCAACCTTGTCCATCACCGTCGCTGCGGTCAGCGCGCGCTGGGTCATGCGGCCGCCCCCTTCACCGCCGTCGCCCAACACCGCCATCACCCGCCATTCGGGGATCTTGAGCGCAAACCGCTTGCGATAGCGCTCGGCGATGAGGGCGCTGACGGCGTTGGAGGTGACCGAGAGCTGGTAGGGCAGGAACCCCGCCAGCTGGCCACCGCCGGCCGCTGCGGACGGATCACGCATAGGGCCGCGCGTCCCACCAGGGGTAGAAATCAGGCATATCGGCGCTGACCTTGCCGGGATAGGCGGGCGCACGCTTTTCAAGGAAGCTCGCGATCCCTTCCTTCGCGTCCGCGCCGCGGCTGAGGCGATAGATAGCGCGGCTGTCGATCTTGTGGGCCTCCATCGGATGATCGGTGCTCGCCAGCCGCCACATCATCGCCCGCGTCATCGCGACCGAGATCGCCGAGGTGTTGTCGGCAATCTCCCGCGCCAGCGCGTGCGCGGCAGGCAGCAGATCGGCAGGCGCGTGGACCGAGCGCACCAGCCCGCCCGCCTTGGCTTCGGCTGCGTCGAACACTCGGCCGGTATAGCACCATTCCAAAGCCTGCTGGATGCCGACGATGCGCGGCAGGAACCAGCTCGATGCGGCTTCCGGCACGATCCCGCGGCGGGCAAAGACGAAGCCGTAGCGCGCGGTCTCGCTGGCGAGGCGGATGTCCATGGCGAGCTGCATCGTCGCGCCCACGCCCACGGCCACGCCGTTGCAGGCGGAAATCAGGGGCTTCTTCGATTCGAACAGCCGCAGCGTCAGCAGACCGCCGCCGTCGCGCACCTTGGGGTCGGACAGGTCGGCGACCTCGGTGGGGTCGGAGAACACCTGCCCGCCGCCCTCGGGCGTGAGGTCAGCCCCGGCACAGAACGCCCGCTCGCCGCTGCCGGTAAAGATCACCGCGCGCACGCTGTCGTCAGCGTCGATGTCATCCATCGCCGCGATGATCTCCTCGCCCATGATGCGGGTATAGGCGTTCATCTTTTCGGGGCGATTGAGCGTGATCGTGGCGATGCCATCGGCCTTGTCGACGATGATCTGGGTGTATTGGGTCATGCGTGTCCTCTCGTTCCTGTTGGCGGTGTGATGCCATGCCGGACGCAAAAGAAAACCCCCGCAAATGGGAGCTTTCCGCGCGAGTTGCAGAGCTGATCCATCGGGCTTATGGCACAGGGCATGACCCAAGCAGCGGCACCCCTCGACGCCGGCCCGCGGGCGCGACTGCGCGATCCGGCCTATTTCGCGCTCCACCTCAAGGCCGCCGCCGCGATCCGGACGGTCGCCACGATGGGATGGTACGATTCCCACTTCCTGCGTCGTTTCGAGATTGCCCGGCACTATCTGGCCGACGTGCGACCCGATGCCCTGCCCGCCTTCCTCGACAGCTTCGCGGCGCTCAAGCCGCCCGCGGACTTCCGCGAGATGGTGATGGAAGATGTGTTTGATCCGGCCACCTGCGCCGCCATCCTCGCCGCCAGCCGCTCGGCCAAGCCGGACGATGCCGAGGAGCAGGCGACGGAAAACCAGCAATTCGGCCGCGACGTGGTGTGGGATCACCCCTTCTTCCTCGAATTGCAGGAACAGCTGCGTCCCCGCATCGAAGCGCTGGTCGGTCGCCCTCTGGTTTCAAGCTACAATTTCCTCAGCCGCTATGGGGCCAGCGGCAAGTGCGATCTGCACATGGATCATCCCGATGCGATGTTCACATTCGACTACTGCATCGAGCAGGACGCGGTCTGGCCGATCTATCTGAGCCGGGTGGTCGAATGGCCCACGGCCGAATTCGCACGGGGCTTTGACCAGGAAGCGATCATCGCCAATCCGGAATATGACTTTGCCGAACACCTGCTGCGCCCCAATCAGGCGCTGCTGTTCAATGGCAGCTCGCAGTGGCATTACCGCCGCCCCAAGGAAGCGGGCGGCTTCTGTCACCTGCTGTTTTTCCACTATATCCCGGCAGGGTGCGAGGCGCTGGTCGACCCGGCGCTGTGGGCAGGGCATTTCGGGATCGCGGAGCTTGAGCCGCTGTGCGACCTGTTTGTCGATCCGAAAATCGACGGCCTCGGCTGAGGCCAGGATGCCCCTCCCCGCCGCCGGGCGACGGGAAGGGGCGAAAGGTGATCAGCGCGGGGCCATGCGGATCGCGCCGTCGAGGCGCACGTCCTCGCCGTTGAAGTAGCCGGTCTCGATCATGGTCATGGCGAGCTTGGCATATTCCACCGGCATCCCGAGGCGCTTGGGGAACGGCACCGACGCGGCCAGCGCATCGCGCACGTTCTGCGGCGCGGCGGCGAGCAGCGGGGTGTCGAAGATGCCCGGCAGGATGGTGTTGACGCGGATGCCCTCGTTCATCAGGTCGCGCGCGATGGGCAGGGTCATGCCGATCACGCCCGCCTTCGAGGCGGAGTAAGCCGCCTGGCCAATCTGGCCGTCTTCACCGGCAACCGAAGCGGTGTTCACGATCGCGCCGCGCTCGCCGAATTCGTCGATCGGGTCGAGCGTCATCATGCCAGCCGCCGACTTGGCGATGCAGCGGAAGGTGCCGATCAGGTTCACCTGAATGACGAAATCGAAGGCCGAGATCGGGAAGTGCTTGATCGAGCCATCTTCCTTCGAGCGGCTGGCGGTCTTGATCGCGTTGCCGATCCCGGCGCAGTTCACAAGGATGCGCTCCTGCCCGTGGGCCGCGCGGGCCTTGGCGAAACCGGCATCGACGTCTTCGTCGCTGGTCACGTTGACCTTGCAGAACACGCCGCCGATTTCTGCCGCGAGGGCTTCGCCCTTTTCCTCGTTCATGTCGAAGATCGCGACCTTCGCGCCCTTGGCGGCCAGCGCGCGGGCGGTCGCCGCGCCGAGGCCCGAGGCACCGCCGGTGACGACGGCGGGGGTATTGGCTGAAACTTCCATTGGTTAGTCCTCTCAGATGGGAATGATTAGAGCGCCTCGATGATGGTCACGTTGGCGACGCCGCCGCCTTCGCACATCGTCTGGAGGCCGTACTTCTTGCCGTGGCGCTTGAGCGCGTGAACCAGCGTCGCCATCAGCTTGGTTCCCGACGCGCCGAGCGGGTGGCCCAGCGCAATCGCGCCGCCGTGGACGTTGAGCCTGGAGGGGTCAGCGCCGGTGTGCTTGAGCCATGCCAGCGGCACCGAAGCAAAGGCTTCGTTGACCTCGAACAGATCGATGTCGTCGATCGTCATTCCGGCGCGCTGCAACGCACGGTCGGTGGCGAACAGCGGCTCTTCCAGCATGATCACCGGATCGCCCGCGGTCACGGTGAGGTTGTGAATGCGGGCAAGCGGGGTCAGGCCATGGGCCTTCAGCGCCGCCTCGGACACCACCAGCACCGCCGACGAGCCATCGCAGATCTGGCTCGAAGAGGCCGCCGTGATCGCGCCATCGGGCGAGAGCAGCTTGACGCCCGAAATGCCTTCCAGCGTCGCATCGAAGCGGATGCCTTCATCGACGGTGTGCATCTGGGTGCCTTCCGGCGTTTCGATCTCGACCGCGACAATCTCGCGCTCGAAGGCGCCGGCCTTGGTGGCCGCAATCGCCTTTTCGTGGCTCGACAGGGCAAAGCGGTCGAGATCGTCCTTGGTGAAGCCATGCTTCTTGACGATCATCTCCGCGCCCATGAACTGGCTGAAGTTGATGCCGGGGAACTTCTCCTCGAGGCCCGCGGCCTTCTGGAGCAGGCCTTCCTTCATGTGCAGCGTGACGTTGGAGCCCATCGGCACGCGGGTCATGCTTTCCACGCCGCTGGCAATGACGACATCCTGCGTCCCGCTCATCACGGCCTGGGCGGCGAACTGGATCGCTTGCTGACTGGAGCCGCACTGGCGGTCGATGGTGACCGCGGGTGTCGACTGCGGGAGCAGCTTCGAGGCGAGCACGCCCATGCGGCCCACTTGCAGCGCCTGCTCGCCTGCCTGACTGACGCAGCCGGTGACGACGTCGTCGATCGCCTTGGGATCAATGCCCGAGCGCTCGACGATGGCATCGAGCGATTTTGCCAGCAGATCGACCGGATGCACCCCGGCCAGACGCCCGCCGCGGCGACCGCCGGCGGTGCGGACGGCTTCGACAATATAGGCTGTGGTCATGTCTCTCTCCTCCAACTGGCCCGGACGGGCCCGGCGCGCGGCCAACAATCAGTTTCGCTTCGCCACTCGCTTGTGGCAACGCGCGTATTGAAGCGCCACGCGCAAATCAAGCAGACAAAAATCGCAGGGGGTCAAATCGGGCGGCCTGTGGGGTCTATGCCAACTGTTGCAGAAGCGTAACACGTTTTGCGCAAGCGCAACGCACGGCGCGAATTGGGTTTGCACTGCACTATGGCTTGGAGCATTCCGCCCCGTGGAGAGGGCTATTTACGTGATTTGTCACGAGCCCTTGACGCATAAAGTGTCAATACACCTGGTCAAACCTAGAGGAGGAAGACCACCATGAAGAAGCACGCGCTTCTCAAGGCCGGTGCGGCAACCGCCGTTATCGCGCTTACTGTCGCCGCCCCTGCCTTCGCGCAGGACGCCGACGTCACCACTGATACCGCCGCAGAAGAAGATGCCGGTGCGCCGATCGTCGTCACCGGGACTCGTCTGCGCTCGCCGAACCTTGAATCGGCCAGCCCCGTCACCGTCGTGACCGCGGAAGAGTTTGCCCTGACCGGCACCACCCGCGTGGAAGACCTCATCAACTCGCTGCCGCAGGTTTTCGCAGCGCAGGGTGGTAGCGTCTCGAACGGTTCGACCGGTACCGCGACCCTCGACCTTCGTGGTCTGGGCGCCGAGCGTACGCTCGTCCTCGTCAACGGCCGTCGCCTCGCGCCCGGCACGCCGAGCACTTCGGCTGCTGACATCAACATGATCCCGGCCGCTCTGATCGAGCGCGTCGACGTGCTGACCGGCGGTGCTTCGTCGGTGTACGGTGCGGACGCGGTCGCGGGCGTTGTGAACTTCGTTCTCGACACCGACTTCGAAGGCTTCAAGATCAACGCCAACTACGGCGTGTACAACCACAACAACCGTGCCTCGGCCGACATTCGCGGTGCGAACGACGCGCGCGGCTTCGGCTACCCGACCGGCATGGTCACCGATGGCGGCACCTTCGACGGCACCATCGCCTTCGGCAGCAGCTTCGACGATGGCCGCGGCCGCGTCACCGCCTATGTCGGCTACCGTAAGATCGACCCGGTGCTCCAGGCCCGTCGTGACTACTCGGCGTGCTCGCTCTCGGCCAACACCGCAGCGTCGGTTGCCGGCGGCGGTCGTCTGTACAACTGCGGCGGTTCGGCCACCTCGGCCACCGGCACCGTGTTCTACAACGAAGGCTTTGGCGCTGACTTCACCTCGACCCTCGCGCAGTTCGGCCCGAACCGCACGCTGCTCGCAGGCACCACGCCGTTCAACTTCGGCCCGCTGAACTACTTCCAGCGCCCGGACGAGCGTTACACCGCCGGCCTTTTCGCCGACTACGAAATCTCGAGCGCGATCAAGCCCTACATGGAGTTCATGTTCATGGACGACCGTACGGTCGCCCAGATCGCTCCGTCGGGTAACTTCGGCAACACCCTGTCGATCAACTGCGACAACCCGCTGCTTTCGGCCGGCCAGCGCGCCGAGCTGTGCAACAGCGCCAACCTGCTCGTCAGCCCGCTGCCGGGTAACGCCTTCATCGTGACCGGCAACGTTGCCGCTGAAAACGCCGCTCGCGTTGCGCGCGGTCTCGGCGAGCCGCTGCTGCCGACCACGCCGTTCAACTTCATCGACCCGCTGACCGGCACCACCTACAACCGCGCCTTCGCACAGATCCTGCGTCGTAACGTGGAAGGCGGCGCCCGTCAGGACGACCTGCAGCACGTTTCCTACCGCGCCGTCATCGGCGTGAAGGGCGACCTGTCGCCGGCATGGTCGTATGACGCGTTCTACCAGTATGGCCGTAACAACTACGCCCAGACCTACCTGAACGACTTCTCGGTCTCGCGCCTCGGCCGTGCCCTCGACGTCGTCACCGGCCCCGGTGGCACCCCGGTTTGCCGTTCGACCCTCGATGGTTCGGACCCGAACTGCGTGCCGTGGGACATCTTCTCGCCGGGCACCGTCGCCCCGAGCGCGGCTTCGGTCGCCTACCTCTCGACCCCGGGCTTCTCGCGCGGCGTCGTGGAGCAGCAGGTCGCCAACGCGTTCCTGTCGGGTTCGCTGGGTGAGTACGGTCTGAAGACCCCCTGGGCCGACCAGGGCGTCGACATCGTTCTGGGTACCGAATACCGCAAGGAAAGCCTGCAGTTCAATTCGGACACCGCCTTCTCGACCGGCGACCTTGCTGGTCAGGGCGCGGCGACCCTGCCGGTTTCGGGCAGCTTCGACGTGACGGAATTCTTCACCGAAATCCGTATCCCGATCGCGCAGGACAGCTGGGTGTATGACTTCACCCTCACCGGCGGTTACCGTTATTCGGACTACAGCACCGGTGCCACGACCGACACGTTCAAGATCGAAGGCGAATTCGCCCCGATCCGTGACTTCCGCATCCGCGGTGGTTTCAACCGTGCCGTCCGTGCGCCGACCGTGCAGGATCTGTTCGCGCCGAACCTCGTCGCTCTCGACGGTTCGTCCGACCCCTGCGCCGGCTTCGTCATCACTGCCGCGAACACCGGCTGTCTGGCCCAGGGCCTGAGCGTCGGCCAGTTCGTCGCTCCGAACCCGGCTGACCAGTACAACGGCTTCGTCGGCGGCAACGCCAACCTCAACCCGGAAGAAGCCGACACCTACACCGTGGGTGTGGTGCTGACCCCGGGCTTCCTGCCTGGCTTCACCGCCAGCGTCGATTACTTCAACATCGACATCACGCAGGCGATCGGTGGCATCGGTTCGGACACCATCCTCGCGGCCTGTACCGCGACGGCGGATCCGTTCTTCTGCGGCCTGATCAACCGTGACCCGACCGGTTCGCTGTGGCGTTCGGCGCAGGGCTTCACGACCAACGTGACGCAGAACATCGGCGGCTTCTCGACCTCGGGTATCGACGCCCAGGTTAACTACAGCACCGAAATCGGCGATGTCGGCACCCTGACCTTCAACTTCCTCGGCACCTACCTCGATGAGCTGGTGACCGACACGGGGGTCACCATCCCGGGTCTCGACCAGACCTTCGACTGCGTCGGTCTGTACGGCAACGTCTGCGGTTCGCCGAACCCCGAGTGGCGTCACCAGGCCCGCGTCGGCTTCAACTTCCGCAATGGCTTCGGCGCTTCGGTGCGCTGGCGCTACTTTGACGGGGTTGGCCTCGACTCGGTGTCGACCAACACCAACCTGAGCAACACCGGTGGTACCGGTCCGTCGCCGGGTGGCGTTGCCCGTCCGGGTGCTGCCGGCTTCGATGCCGTCAACTACTTCGACCTGACCTTCACCTTCGACGCAGGCGATAACTTCAACTTCGTCCTCGGTGCGAACAACGTGCTCGACAAGTCGCCGCCGACCACCGGCTCGCAGGCTTGCCCGGCCGGCCCGTGCAACGGCAACGTCTACGCGCAGGTCTATGACGCGCTGGGTCGTTACCTGTTTGCCGGTGTGACGCTTGATTTCTAAGCGTCCACGTCGCTAGACAACGAATGGCGGGCCGAAAGGCCCGCCATTTTCGTTTGGGGAACCCGAAAGCTTGCAACCCGCCGAAGCCCAAGCCCGGATCGCGCAGTTTCCGCTGCATGATCCTGCTGCCGCGCTCGGCGCGGGGCTGGCCTTGTTGAAGGGCGATTTCCCCGAACGCCTGCTTCCCCTCGCCCGCGACCTTGCGCAGCGGCACCCCACAAGCGCGAAGGCCCACCAATTGCTCGGCCTTGCTGCCCGCGCCTGCGGGGAGAGCGTGATCGCTTACGAAGCCTTCCGCGCCGCCGCCGCCCTCGCGCCGGGCGACGCGCTGATTGCCCACTCCCACGCCCGCACCGCGCTTGAGGCCGGCCTGCCTGCCGCCGCCCTGTTCGCCGCCGCCGCCCCACTCGCCCCGCAGGACGGGACGGTCCTGATCGGCCACGCCACGGCCCTGTTTGCCGAAGGACAGCCCGAGGCCGGGATTGCCATGCTCATCCGCCTCACCGCCGCCAATCCGCTCTGGCTTGACGGGCACCGCAGCTTTGCCGCGCTGAGCGGGCAGATGGGCGGCGATCCGCTCGCCAGCACCGCCGCCGCGCTCGACCGCACCCCGCGCTCGCCCGAGTTGCACCACTGCGGCATCGCGATCGCCCTGCAGGCCCGCGACCTGCCGCGCGCCGCCGCCGCCTGCGCCGCTGCCGAGGCCGCACTCGGCCCCCAGCGCTGGATCAGCCTGATGGCCGGCCACATCGCTTCGGAAAGCGGCGCGCTCGATGCCGCCGACACCCACTTCGCCGCCGCCGGCCCGCCCGACAATGCCAGCGAGGCGTGGATGCACGCCCGCCACCACCTGCGCCGCGCCCGGCCTGAGGCTGCCGCCGCCGAGCTCGAACCGCGCCTCGCCGATCCCGGCGCGCTGGCGCTGTGGCCCTACCTCTCGCTCGCGTGGCGCATGATGGATGATCCGCGCGCCGCATGGCTGGAAGGCGATCCGCGTCTTGTCGGTGTCTATGACATTGGCCTTTCCCCCGCCGAGCTTGCCGCGCTTGCCGATCACCTGCGCAGCCTCCACCGCGCCACGGCTGATCCACTCGACCAGTCGGTGCGTGGAGGCACGCAGACCGACGGCAATCTGCTGCTGCGCGCCGAGGCGCCGATCCGCGATCTCAGGGCACGCCTGCTCGCTGTGGTGGAGCGCCATGTCGCGCAGTTGCCCGCGCCCGAGCCCGGACACCCCACCTTGCTGGCGGGCCGCACCCCGCTGCGGGTTGCGGGGGCATGGTCAGTGCGGCTGACCGATGCCGGGCACCACACCGATCACGTCCACCCGCAGGGCTGGTTCAGCTCCGCACTTTACCTCGCCTTGCCCGAAACACTGGGTCACGGGGGCGAGGATCACGCGGGCTGGCTTGGTCTGGGCGAAGCGCGCGATCTGGTTCCCGGCCTTGCACCCTACCGCTTGGTCGAGCCCAAACCCGGCCGCCTCGTGCTGTTCCCATCGACCATGTGGCATGGTACGCGCCCCTTCCCAAAGGGCGAAAGATTGACCGTCGCCTTCGATATTGCCCGCCCCCGACAGGACTGACTCTCATGCAACCCGCCCCCCCGACTGCCACTCTGCCGCCTGCCCTTGCCGAAGCGATCCGTCTGCGGCAGGCGGGCGATGCCGCAGGCGCGCTGGCACTGGCCGAGCGCCATGCCAGCCCCAGTGAGGCGGGCGCACCTTTCCTTGCGATTGCCGGCCTTGCCGCGCTCGAACTGGGCGATGGCGCGCGGGCGCTTTCGCACCTTGAGCCGCTCGCCCGGATGCGACCCGATGATGAGGAAATTCGCGGCGACTATGCCAAGGCGCTGCTGGCGGTGGGACGCGAGGATGATGCGCTGGCGCTTTCGGCTGGCTCTGCCTTGCCTGCGCTTGCTCGGATCGAGGCGTGGGTCCGCCAGCAGCGCAGCGAATTCGGCCCCGCGGTCGCCGCCTATGCCCGCGTGTTGCAGGGCGAGCCGACCGATGCGGCAAGCTGGAACAACCTCGGCAATATCCACGCCGGCGCCGGGCATTTCGATCAGGCGATCACGGCCTTCGAGCACGCGATCACCTATCAGCCCGACGAGCCGGGAATGTATCTCAACCTCGCCGACGTGCTGCGCCGCGCTGACCTTGGCGGGCCGCGCCTCAAGGTCGCGCGCGATGTCGCCGAGCTCGCGCCCGACAACCGCGCCGTGCAGACCGAGCTGGCGATGGCGCTGGCACATAACGAGCTGCTCGACGAAGCCATCGCGGTGTTGGAAGCGGCGGTGGCGCGTTGGCCGGAATTCGGCGAGTCCCATCTCGAACTCGGGCGACTCTACGAGGCGACCAACCGCACCGAGGCGCTGGCCGCGCTGCTGGCGAGCCTCGATCCCGCCACGACCCCGCCCGAAGCCGCCTTCCTCCACGCCTGGCTCGCCCAGCGCGAGGGGCGGTTCGAAGATGCCGCGCGCCATGCCGAGGCAATCCCGCCGACGATCCACCCGATGCGGCGCGAGGCGCTGATCGGCAATATCGCCGAGCGGCTGGGCGATAGCGCGCGCGCTTTTGCGGCCTTCACCGCGATGAACGCCGCCGCCATCGCCGAGGCGCCGCCGCGCAGGGGGCCGAGTTACCGCGAGGGCGTGGAAGCCGATCTGGCGCGCTGGACGCCCGGTTGGGCCGCGCGCTGGACGCCGCCGATCAGCCCCGACCCTGCGCACCGCGATCCGGTGTTCCTCGTCGGCTTCCCGCGCTCGGGCACGACCTTGCTCGATACGATGCTGATGGGCCTGCCCGATCTGGGCGTGCTCGAAGAACGCCCGATGCTGGCCGAGACCTTGCGCATGGCCGGCAATGCCGATCTGGCCGCGCTGACCGCAAGCCAATGCGCCCAGCTGCGCGCCGCCTATTTCGACAGCGCCCGCCGCAATGGCTGGGACGGGAACCGCTGGCTGGTCGACAAGCACCCGCTTAACATGGCGCGCGCGGTCGCGATCCACCGGATCTTCCCGCAGGCGCGCTTCATCCTCGCCGAGCGGCACCCGGCGGACGTGGTGCTGAGCTGCTTCATGGCGAACTTCACGCTCAACCACGCGATGCGCAGCTTCACCGAGCTTGAGGAAGCCGCGCGCACCTATGACACGGTGTTCCGCGCCTGGCACCGCGCGGGCGAGCTGTTCCCGATCAACGCCCACGCCGTGCGTTACGAGCGGCTGGTCGAAGATCCGCGCGGCGAATTGCAGCCGCTGGTGGAATGGCTGGGGCTTGGCTGGGACGACCGCCTGCTCGACCACACCGAAACCGCACGCAGCCGCGGACGGGTGCGCACCGCAAGCTATGCCCAGATCGGCGAGCAGCTCTACACCCGCGCGCGCGGTCGCTGGCAGCGCTACGGCGATCAGCTCGCGCCCGTCATGTCGATCCTTGCGCCCTGGGCCGAACGGATGGGCTACGACGCCTGAGCCGCGTTCTGCCGGTTTGCCATGCTTGGCTGGGCGGAGTAATCACACGCCAGAAGGAGCGGGCCGCACACGGCCCTGAGCGAGGGGAGATGACGATGATGAGCCGAACCCGTTACGCCGCCGTGGGCTGCATGACCATCGCCGCGCTGGCCGCCGCCGCCGCTGCTCCGCTGGGTGCCAAGGACAAGGACAGCGGGGACGAGAGCGCCTATGTCACTGCCCTGCGCGAATGTCAGGCCAAGACCGACCCCGCCGAACGGCTCGCCTGCTACGACACGGCGGTGGCCGCGATGGTTTCGGCCACCAGCGAGGGCGAAGTGCAGGTGGTTGACCGCGAGGCCGTGCGCGAAACCCGGCGCAAGCTGTTCGGCTTCACCCTGCCCGACCTCGGCATCTTCGGGGGCAAGAGCGACAAGGACGACCCCGAGCAGGAAGAGGAGTTCACCACGCTCAACACCACCATCACCGGGGTGCGCGGGGTGAGTGGCACCTATGTCCTGACCACCGCCGAGGGCGCGCAATGGCAGCTCGACGAGCTTCCCGCGCGGCTGATGAAGCCGAAAATCGGCCAGACGCTGGAAATCAAGAAGGGCGCGCTCAGCAGCTACTTCCTGCGGATCAACGGCCAGAAGGGGGTCAAGGGCCGCCGGGTGCAATAGCGGCTCAGGCGCGCTCTGCGGCGCAAAGCAAAAGGGCGCGGCCATCGCTGGCCGCGCCCTTTGTGTTTCGGCGATCGCCTGCGCCTTACAGCCCGCCCGGGCCGCAATCGTTGGCGAGGTAATCGAGCATCTTGGTGTAAAGCTGCTGCTGATGCTTGTACATCAGGGTGTTGTAGAAGTGATCGGCACCCGCCAGCGTGATGAATTCCCCGGTCTTCCCAGCGGCCTCGAAGGCCTTCTGGTAATCCTTCATGTGGTAATACATCACGCGCCGGTCGACATCGCCGTGGATCATCAGCAGCGGAATGTTGACCTTGGCGACTTCCTTCATCGGGTTGACACCAATCATCCCGCGCCGCTTCGACCATTCGTCGAGCGCCTTGAGATCAGGGTTCCGGCGGCCCATGTGCTGCTTTTCCGGATCGGCCACTGCCGCGCCGGCGATGGCGCATTGGTAGAGCTGCTCTTCCCGGCTGAGCGACACGAGCGCGGCATAGCCACCATACGACCAGCCAAAGAACGCCACGCGGTCAGGATCGACGAGGCCCTGTTCGATCAGGTACTTGACCCCATCGTCCTTGTCGTCCTGCATCCGGCCGCCGTGCTCGCCATAACCGGCATCGAAGTGCTTCTGGCCCCAGCCCACCGAAATCCGGTTGTCGGGGTGCAGCACCATGTAGCCGGCATTGGCGAGCATCTGCCCCCATTCGTCATAGCCGACCATGCCGTTGACGTGCGGGCCGCCATTGTGCTGCACGATCAGCGGGAACGGCCCCTTGCCCTTGGGGATCGTCACCCATGCCGGGATCTCGAGCCCGTCACGGGCCTTGTAGCGGATGTATTTCACATCCGAGAGCTGCTCGGGATTGACCAGCGGGTTACGGCTGCCAAGCTTGGCGAGCTTCCCGTCCTTGACCAACCAGAACGACCCCGGATCGCGCGGGCCGCGGTTGGTGACGATCATCGACTTGCCGTCGAGCGAACGGCTCGCGATCGAGACCTGCCAGGCATAGGGGATCTGCTGTTCGAGCGCCTGGTAAAGCGCCTTTTCCTCCTCGTCGAACCAAAACCGCTCCATCTTCTCGCCCGGATAGCGGGCGGCCACCAGCTTGTCGTTGCCGGGGATCGAATGGAGCTGAATGCCCATGACGTCGGCATCCTGCGCCTGGAACAGCTTCTTGCCGATCTTGCCGGTGGTGAAGTCGAATTCGTACAGCCCCGCCTTGTCTTCGCCATCGGGGTTTTCGATCAGGTATCCGATATTCGGGTTTTCCGGATCGAAGCCGACGATGCCGTGGAACCCGCCGAGGATGCGGTAGAGGTTCTTGGGATCGTTGAGGTCGAATTCCTGGAACTTCTTCCACTCGCTGTCGCCGGGAAGGCGATAATAGGAGCTGACCGTGCCCGCAGCCGTATCCTGCGACTGGGTGAAGCGCGGGTTGCCTTCATTGTCCCAGCGGTCAACCACCGGGAACTTGCCTCCGCCGCGCAGCACCAGCTCGCGCGCACCGGTCTTGAGGTTGTACTTGTAGTAGGAACGCGGACGGAAAGCGGCGAAGGGATCAACCCCGGTGCCGTCGCCCACCGTGGTGCCGGTGCTGACCAGAATGTGATCAGGGTCGTTGGGCAGCAGGTTGACGATCCCGAAATTGCCATCGACCGCGGTGAACTTGTTGGCCGAGACGCTGTAGGAATAGGTCTTGTAATCGCGGACGTCTTCCTCGGGACCCTTCACGGTCTTGCGGTTGACCTGCCAGGCCGATCCGAAAATCACGTCATTGCCGATCCACTGCCCCGAGACGATCTCCATCGGATCGGCGTTGAGGCGGCGCAGCGGCTTGGACAGGTCGTCGGTGCGATAGATTTCGAGGATGTATTCGCCCTCACGGCTTTCGACCTTGTGCACCAGCACGTGCTGGCCGTCAGGCGAGATCTGCACCTGATCGACGACATCGCGCAGCGCCCAGACGTCCACGGGCACGGTGCCCTGCGCCAGCGTGGGAGCGGGGGCCGCGATCAGCAGGCCGATGGCCGAGACGCCGATCAGCGCGGCGGCGAGCGAGGTTTTGAGAAGTTTCATGTTCCGAGCGTGCCCTGGTGTCATTGCAGATAACATGGGCGGGAGCCGATCCGGCTAGGGAGCCGCTGCCCCGCCCTCAAACGAAAAATGCGGCCTCTCGGCGTTCGCCGGGAGGCCGCATCCTTTCAGTCCATCAGACCTTCATCGATCAGAAGCGGTAAAGCAGCTGACCGAAGAATTCGCGGCCGTTGAGGTCGTAACCACCACCCAGCGGGGTGTTGCCGATCGCCAGCACTTCCGCGCTGTCGACCCGCGGCGGGGTGCGGTTGAAGACGTTGTTGACGCCGAAGATCAGACGCAGATCGCCATTGTCCCAACGGATCGAAGCGGTGTGCTCGAAGTACTCGTTGGCGAAGCCGACGTTGCGGCAGAACACGCCGTCACCCGGCACGATCCCGTTGACCGCGTTGAGGTTCGGAGCCGCCACGTTGCGCGAACCGCTGCCGAGGCAGGTGTTGGCAACGACGCCGGTCGCAACGCCATCCGGGCCGAAGCCGAAGGCATCCGAGAACGGATCGACGAAGTCCGGATCCTGCGACACGTCACCGATGTAACGGGTCTGCCAGGTGAACAGGAAGTCGTCATAGCGCACGTTGAAGGTCGCACGGCCAATCCAGCTCGGGAAGAAGAAGCGGCCGGCGAAGTCGTCGGTCAGACGGTTGCCATTCGCATCCCGGGTGGTGGTCGAACGCTCGATCAGGTGGTTGGCGGTCAGGTTCAGGGTGAGGTCGAATTCTTCACCGCCGACAGTCACAGGGTAGCTGAAGGTGGTGTTGATATCGATCCCGCGGACGCTTTCTTCATCGAGGTTGATGAAGGCCGCCTGCACCTGGGTGATCAGGAAGCGCGCCGAGGCCTGGTCGCTGAAGGTGATACGGTCACAGAACGGGCTGCGGCCACCTTCGAGGCGGGTGAAGCAGTCGTTCACGATGAACGTGCCGGTCGCTTCAACGATCGAGTCCTTCAACTTGATGTCGTAGTAGTTGAAGTTGAAGGCGAACTCGAAGCCGCTGGCCCAATCTTCCTCGAACGCGAAACCGGTCGTGATCGAACGCGAGGTTTCCGGATCGATGTCGAGCGAGCCGCCGCTGAAGATCTGCGTGCTGGTCGCCTGGATCGTGTTGCCGAGCAGCGGGTCGGTACCGACGCGGGTCGGGTCGCGGCCTTCGCGGCGGCAGTTGGCGAGGATCGCCGGGTCACGGGTATCATCGGCTGCGCTGTAGCCATTCACCGAGAAAGCGGCGGCCGGCACGGCGCAGGGGTCGATGATGTTGCCGAAGCCCGACTGGCTCAGCAGGAAGTTCTCGCGCAGGTTCGGCGCACGGAACGAGGTGCCGTAGCTGAACTTGAGCAGCAGCGGGGCCACCGGACGCCAGCCGCCCTTGAGCGAGAAGGTGCCGTTGGTGCCGTAGAACTCTTCGTCGGTCAGACGGCCCGAGAGGTTGACCGTCAGTTCCTCGACCAGCGGCTTGCCGGCCTGGAGCGGAAGGTCGATTTCGCCGTAGACTTCGCGGATCCACTTGGAACCGACCGCGCCGCCGTCAGCGAAGAAGCCCCAGAACAGGCCGTTCGAAGCCACGAAGTTCGGCTGCGAGTCGATCGAGTCTTCGCGCCACTCGCCGCCGAGCACCACGCCCACCGGGCCAGCCGGCAATTCGAACAGGTCACCGGTGATGTAACCCGAGATGATCTTCTGTTCGTAGACGGTGTTGAACGACCGCTCACCGAACAGGTAGTCACGCTCGGCCTGGGTGGCGAAATCGCCGATCGGGCTGCCGGTCCCCGGAGTCCCGTAAAGAGTCGGGGAGAACAGGTTCACCGGGACGCAGCCCGCGATGAGATCGGGAGCAGCGAAGGTCGGGTTGCGCAGGCCAGCCGCGTTACACGGCGTACCAGCGGCCACACCGGTGGTCGCAAGCAGCATCGGGCTGACTTCGAGGCTGATGTAGTCATCGGCAATGCCGTCGCCATCATTGTCGAAGGTGTTGCGCGGGTTGCCGGTCGGGTTGAAGTCGGCCGTCGGGTCGATCCCGAGCGCGAGCGCCAGCTTGTCTTCACGAATACCGCGACGGACGGTCTTACCGATCGAGCGCGAGTAGACGCCCGACAGGTCGAAGGTCCAGCTCGAACCGATGAAGGGCAGGTCACCGCGAACACCGATCACGCCGCGATACTGTTCGGTCTGGACGTCGACGTTGTTACGGTCGCCGCGGACGAACGGGATCGGACGCACGGCCAGCGTGGCCGCCGAACCCAGCGGAGCTGCGCGGCCGGCGTTGGGCTGACCGGGCAGGATCTGCTGGAAGTTGTTGTCGAGCGCACGACAGTCAACGCCGCCAGCCGCCTGGTTACAGGGGTTGAAGGGGTTGCTGGCCGGAACCCAGGGGAAGAACTGCGGGGTGCCGCTGTTTTCCGTGAAGGATTCAAAGCGGTTGTAGCTCGCTTCGAAATAGGGGGTGATGTTGGCATCGCCCGGCAGGACGTATTCACCATAGGTGAACAGGCTGTAGGTGTCCTGCTGCGGGATGAAGGTACGGCCCGGCTCGACCTGACCGTAATCGACCAGGAAGATGTCGGCCACGCCGTCGCCATTGCGATCCTGCGGCACGTTGAAGGCGTTGAAGTTGTCCGAGAAGCCCGGAACGCCGGTGTTGCCAGCGATCGCCTGACCCGAGCGGGTCAGACCATAGTTGCGCGGATCGAAGTACACGTCGCCAAAGCGGGTGCCCGGAGCGCCCGACAGCTGGATACGGCCACCGACGTTGCCCGGCTTACATTCCTGAATCGGAAGACCGATGGTGCCGTTGCTGCGGTTGCGCACGTTGGCATTCGACTGCACGTCGAAGGTCAGGATGTTGCCGTTCTGATCGATTTCGATGTGACGGTCGCAGCCCGCGAGGAACGGACGGTCATCGAGCAGGATCTTGTCGACCCGGCGCCATTCCGCCCCGATGCCGAACACGGCACGGTCGGTGTTGAAGCCCCACGCCGCGCTGACGGTGAAGTCGTCACCGGCGCCATATTCGTTGATGTTGCCGTTCAGCTGGACTTCGAGACCGTCAAAGTCCTTGCGCAGAATGACGTTGACCACGCCCGCAACCGCGTCCGAACCGTAAACCGACGAAGCACCGTCGGTCAGGATGTCGTAGCGGTCGACCAGCGAGGACGGCAGCAGGTTCAGCGACGGGTTCGACGGCGCACCTTCCACGCCCGCGGGCGAGAGGCGGCGGCCGTTGATCAGCAGCAGGGTGCGGTCCGCACCAAGGCCGCGCAGGTTCAGCGTCTGCGAGCCCGGGCCGTTGTCGAGCACGAAGCCCTGGAAGGTCGCGTCGATCTGCTGACCGGCAGCGGCTTCCGAACGCTGCAGAATCTGCGCCGGGTCGAAGGCGCCGACGGCCTGCTGGTTTTCGGTGGTGAGCACCTGAAGCGGCGAGATCGACGAGTAGGTGTCGCGCACGATGCGCGAACCGGTCACCGTGATGTTGCCTTCACCCGTGCGGCCCTTGGCGTCGGTGCCGACGCTGACCTCTTCTTCCTCTTCGTCCTGCGCCGGCTCGTCAGCGTCCTGCGCGTAGGCCGGCCCGGCGATCGCGAAGGCAATCGCCGACGCGGAGAAGGCCAGAGCCTTGATCGAATTGCTGTGAATTTTCTTCATGGTCACTCCAGTTGCCCAAACCGGAGAACGACAAGCAACCATCGCCGCCAACCACATAATTGCCCCATGTGGAAGGCGCGCGCATCAAAGGTTACCTACGTCAGTCCCCGCAGTGACCGTTTTGTGCAATGGCGAAAGTTTGATGTCAAAGCGCCCCGTCGCAAGACCGAAATTTTCCGGGGGGTGTTGCGTTAATCCCACATTCAGGGGGCGGTCACCGCTTACCCCGCAACATTGTTAGTTTGTGGCTTTGCGAATGTTAAAAGATAGGGTGGCTTGCACGCAACAAACCGCCCCACTTCCCGGATCGAACGACGCAAGCTTACAATCTTGCGCAGCCAGCTTTTGCCATTCTGCCGCGCCAAGTCAGCGAATCGTCATCTCCAGCTGGCCGTCACCCTCGTCGATCACCAGCGTGCTGCCATCGCGCAATTGCCCTGCCAGCAGCATTTCTGCCAGCGGGTCCTGCAGATAGCGCTGCACCGCGCGCTTCAGCGGCCGGGCGCCATAGACCGGATCATAGCCCACCCGCCCGAGCCAGCGCAGCGCCGCCTCAGTGAGGTCGAGCGTGATCTTGCGATCGGCGAGCAGCTTCTGGACGCGCCCGACCTGGATCTGGACAATCGGCGCCATGTGCTCCTGCGCCAGGCGGTGGAACAGGATGATCTCGTCGAGGCGGTTGAGGAATTCGGGCCGGAAATGCCCGCGCACCACATCCATCACGTCCTTCTCGACGCTGGCGACTTCCGCGCCGTCGGGCAGGTTGGCGAGATACTGGCTGCCGAGGTTGCTGGTGAGGATGATCAGCGTGTTGGCAAAGTCCACCACCCGGCCCTGCCCATCGGTGAGGCGGCCGTCATCGAGCACTTGCAGCAGCACGTTGAACACGTCCTGATGCGCCTTTTCGACCTCGTCGAACAGCACCACCTGATAGGGACGGCGGCGCACGGCCTCGGTCAGCACCCCGCCCTCTTCATAGCCGACGTAGCCCGGAGGCGCGCCGATCAGGCGGGCGACGGCGTGCTTCTCCATGAATTCGCTCATGTCGATGCGCACCATCGCGCTGTCGTCGTCGAACAGGAACCCGGCGAGCGCCTTGGTCAATTCGGTCTTGCCGACGCCGGTCGGGCCGAGGAACAGGAAGCTGCCGAGCGGGCGGCCCGGATCCTGCAGCCCTGCCCGCGCGCGGCGGACGGCCTTGGAGACCGCCTCGATGGCCTGTGACTGGCCGATCACCCGCTTGCCGAGGATGCTCTCCATCTGGAGCAGCTTCTCGCGCTCGCCCGCCATCATCCGGTCGACTGGAATGCCGGTCCAGCGGCTGACGACGCTGGCGATGTCCTCCTCAGTCACTTCCTCGCGCAGCATGGCGTTGGCGGCCTGGCCCTGGGCTTCGGCAAGCTGCTTTTCCAGTTCGGGGATGCGCCCGTATGACAGCTCCCCGGCCTTCGCCAGATCGCCTTCGCGCTGGGCCTGTTCGAGCTCCAGCCGCGCCGCGTCGAGCGCTTCCTTGATCCGGCCTTCCGCCGCGATCTTGTCACGCTCGTTCTGCCAGCGGGTGGTGAGTTCAGCCGACTGCTGTTCGAGGTTCGCCAGCTCCTCGCGCAAGGCGACGAGGCGATCCTTGGAGTTCTGGTCGGTCTCCTTCTGGAGCGCCTGTTCCTCGATCTTCAGCTGGATGATCCGCCGGTCGAGCCCCTCGATCTCTTCGGGCTTGCTCTCCACCTCCATGCGGATGCGGCTCGCCGCCTCGTCCATCAGGTCGATCGCCTTGTCGGGCAGGAAGCGGTTCTGGATGTAGCGATCGGACAGCTTCGCCGCGGCGACAATCGCGCCGTCGGTGATGCGCACGCCGTGGTGCAGCTCGTACTTGTCCTTGATCCCGCGCAGGATCGAGATGGTGTCTTCCACCGTCGGCTCGGCAATGAACACCGGCTGGAAGCGCCGCTGGAGCGCGGGGTCTTTCTCGACATATTTCTGGTATTCATCGAGCGTGGTTGCGCCGATGCAGTGCAGTTCGCCGCGCGACAGGGCCGGCTTCAGCAGGTTCGATGCATCCATCGAACCTTCGGACGCGCCCGCGCCGATCAGGGTGTGCATCTCGTCGATGAACAGGATGATCTGCCCCTCGGCGTGCTTGACCTCGTCGAGCACGCTCTTCAGCCGCTCCTCGAACTCGCCGCGATACTTCGCGCCCGCGATCAGCGCGCCCATGTCGAGCGACATGAGCGTGCGACCCTTGAGGCTGTCGGGCACGTCGCCGTTGGCGATGCGCAGGGCCAATCCTTCGGCGATAGCGGTCTTGCCGGTGCCGGGCTCGCCGATCAGCGCAGGGTTGTTCTTGGTGCGGCGGGCGAGAATCTGGATCGTGCGGCGGATTTCCTCGTCGCGGCCGATCACCGGATCGAGCTTCCCGTCGCGCGCGGCCTTGGTCAGGTCGCGGGCGAATTTCTGCATCGCGTCATAGGTGTTCTCGGCCCCCGCGCTGTCGGCCTTCTTGCCGCCGCGCAGCTGCTCGATCGCGGAGTTGAGCGCTTGCGGCGTGACGCCAGCAGCCTTCAAAGCCTCGCCAGCAGGCGTCGAAGACAGGGCAAGCGCCGTCAACATCCGCTCAACCGTGACATAGGAATCGCCCGCCTTATCTGCCAGCTGCTCGGCCGTATCAAGCAGGCGCACCGCGTCATTATCGAGCCCCGGCGTGGCCTGCGCACCGCTGCCGGTGACCGCCGGGATCTTCGAGAGGCCCGCATCCACTGCGGTCGCGGCGAGCGGCGCCTGCCCCCCTGCGCGCTGGATCAGGCCGGCGGCCATGCCCTCGTTGTCCTCCAGCAGCGCCTTGGCGATGTGGAGCGGGGTGATGCGCTGGTGATTGAGCCGGATCGCGACGGTCTGCGCGGCTTGCAGAAAGCCCTTTGCGCGGTCGGTGAACTTTTCGAGATTCATGGTCGTCCAAACCCTCCAAACATACCCGTCAGCAGATAGTGTTGCACAATGGCAACACAAGCCCTGCGCGCGAATATTCCGCATCAGGTGTATTACCCGAGTAGGTGGGTTCGCCAAGTGGTCGCTGCAAGAGGCAGGCGCCAGCCTTGACCTCGCCCGTGCGCCAAGCGAAGGAAGGCGCTCACGATTTGGGAGAGAAATCGGTCATGGTCTGGTTGAAGCGCGGCGCGATTGCGCTGGTGGGTGTGCTTGTGCTGGCCTTCGTGGTGCTTGCAACCTGGGAGCCCTTCGCCGCCAGCGCCGCGCCCGCCGCGCCGACCCGCACCTACACGGCCGAGATCATCCGCGACGAATGGGGCGTGCCCCACATCACCGGCAAGACCGATGCCGACACCGCCTTCGGCGTTGCCATCGCCCATGCCGAGGACGATTTCTTCACGCTTCAGGATGTCGTCGCGATGGCCCGCGGCCGCTATGGCGCGGTGGCCGGGGAAGACGGGGCCAAGGTCGACTATGTCTACCACCTGATCGACGCGCGCGGCACGGCGGAGCGCGAATATCCCAAACTCCCCGCCGATACCCGCGCGCTGTTCGAGGCCTATGCGGCAGGGCTCAACCAATATGCCGAGGCCCATCCGGGCGAGGTCAAGCTCGCCAATCTCTTCCCGGTCAGCGGGCTGGATGTCGCAGCGGGGTTTGCGCTGCGCCAGCCGTTCTTCTTCGGGCTGGACGGGGTGATCGGGCCGCTGGTGGCGGGCGAGGAACTGCGCCGCGAGCATGGCCCCGACATTCCCGGCTTCCCGCGCCCGCCCCTGCCGGGCGGTGAGCCTGCCGCCGAAGCCGCGCCCAAGCAGGCCCGCGCCCGCGTTCTGCCGCTGGGCGAGGATGCCGAACACCTCGGCTCCAACGCCTTCGCCGTCGCGCCGAAGAAGGGCGGCGGGGTCACGACCCTGATCTCCAACTCGCACCAGCCCCTGCGCGGCGGGGTGGCGTGGTACGAACTTGTCGTCGAAAGCGGCGAAGGCTGGCACTTTGCAGGTGCGAATTTCCCCGGATCGCCCTTCCCCTTCCTCGGCCACAATGAACATCTCGGCTGGACGAATACGGTCAACACCCCCGACATGATCGACGTCTACCAGCTGGAGCTGGACGAGACCGGCACGCGCTACAAGCTCGACGGGCAATGGCGCGATCTGGAGAGCAAGTGGGTGACGCTGCCGGTCAAGCTGGGGCCGGTGGTGCTGCCGGTGCGCAAGGAAGTGCTGCGTTCGGCCCACGGCCCGGTGATCCGGAATGCCAAGGGCGCCTTTGCCATCCGCTATGGCGGGATCGGGCAGTTGCAGCAGCTCGATGCCTATTACCGGCTGAACAAGGCCAAGACCTTTGCCGAGTGGGAAGGCCAGCTGTCGCGCCTCGCGATCCCTTCGACCAACTTCATCTATGCCGACGCGGGCGGCACCATCGCCTATGTCTATAACGCCGCGATCCCCAACCGGCCGACAAGCGTGAAGGCCGACTGGCGCAGCGTGCTGCCGGGCAACCGCAGCGATCTGATCTGGGACGGCGCGGTCGCCTACGAGACCCTGCCGCGGATCGTGAACCCGGCAAGCGGGTGGCTCTACAATTCGAACAACACACCCTTCACCGCCGCCGGCGCCGGGAGCGACCTCGACCCGCAGGCGTTTGCGCCGATCATGGGCATCGAACTCAAGCAGACCAACCGCTCATGGCGCGCCTACAAGCTGCTGAGTGAAGCCAGCCTGCTCGACAGGCGCGCGCTGGAGGCGATCAAGTATGACACCGGCTACGAGCGGCAGGGCTATGTCGCGCGGCTGTTCGATGCGCTGGCCGGGCTGAAGGCGCAAGGCAAGCTCGCCGAGGCGCGTGATCTGCTGCTGGCCTGGGACTTCAACGCCGACGGCAAGGGCCGTGCCGATGCGCTCGCGCTGCTCATCATCCGCGACTTCATGGCCGCCGATTACAACAACAAGCCCTTCCCCGACGTCGCCGAAAAGCTTGGGGCCGCTGCCGACCACCTCACCACCCACTTTGGCCGCCTCGATCCGCCGATGGGTGATCTGCTGCGCCTCAGGCAAGGCGAGCTTGATCTGCCATTGGACGGCGGGTCGGACACCCTGCGCGCCTCGACCACCTGGGACGTGGCCGAAGATGGACGGCTCAGCCTCAAGCATGGCGACAGCTTCATTATGTGGATCGAATGGGCGCCCGGCGCGCGCGTCTCCTCGCGCTCGGTGCAGCCCTTTGGCGCGGCGAGCACGCGGCCTGCCAGTCCGCATTACACCGACCAGATGCAGCTGTTCGTCGATCACAAGCTGAAGCCGGTGCATTTCTGGCGCGATGATCTGCTGGCGAATGCCAGCAGCCGCCGGACTGTCACCAATTCGGGCACCAAAGCGCGCTGATCTGCGTATCTCTCCTGTCTGATCCCTCCATCGGAGCTTTCGTCCATGACCCACCGTTTTGCCGCCGCCAGCCTTTCGGCGCTCGCCCTTGCGCTTGTCGTCCCGGTCGCCCCGGCGCTGGCCGATAATCACACCGCGCCTGCCGCGGCTGCTCCGCAGGCGACGACCGACCTGCCGACGCTCGTTTCGCAGGTGAAGATCCCCTACGAAGAGTTCGAGCTCGCCAACGGTCTCACCGTGCTGGTGCACGAGGATCGCAAGGCGCCCGTGGTCAATGTCACCGTGTGGTACAATGTCGGATCGAAGGACGAGCCCGAGGGCAAGACCGGCTTTGCCCACCTGTTCGAACACCTGATGTTCAACGGATCGGAAAACGCCCCCAACGACTACTTCCAGTACCTCGCGGAAATGGGCGCGACCGATTACAACGGCACCACCTGGTTCGATCGCACCAACTACTTCCAGACCGTGCCCAAGCCCGCGCTGGAACGCGCGCTGTGGCTGGAAAGCGACCGCATGGGTTACCTGCTGGGCGCGGTGACGCAGGGCAAGCTCGATAACCAGCGCGGCGTGGTGCAGAACGAAAAGCGTCAGGGCGACAACGAACCCGGCGGGCTCGTGTTCTACGACGTGCTCAAGACCCTGTTCCCCGATGGCCACCCCTACCAGCACGAAGCGATCGGCTCGATGGCCGACCTTGATTCGGCCTCGATGGAGGACGTGAAGAGCTGGTTCATCGACAATTACGGCCCCAACAACGCCACCCTGGTGATCGCGGGCGACATCTCGGCGGCTGAGGCCAAGCCGCTGGTCGAAAAGTATTTCGGCGGCATCAAGCGCGGCCCCGTCAACGATCCGGCGCAGGCCGATGTTCCGACCCTCAAGGAGCCGGTGCGCAAGACCTTCAAGGATCAGGTCGCGGCCACCAGCGTCACCCGCTATTGGGCGACCGAAGGGATCACCGGCAAGGACCGCATCGCGCTCGACGTCGGTGCCTCGATCCTCGGCGGGCTGGCTTCCAGCCGGCTCGACAATGTGCTGGTGCGCGACGAACAGCTCGCGGTCAGCGTTTCGGCGGGCAATTCGGCCTTCCACCGCATCGGCATCTTGCAGGTCGAAGCGACCGCCAAGGACGGGGTCGATCTCGCCGTGCTCGAAAAGCGCATGGACGAGGTGGTCGCCAAGCTGATCGCCGAAGGCCCGACCGAGGACGAAGTGCGCCGCGCGGTCACCAGCAACCTTGCCCGCACGATCCGCGGGCTGGAGCAGGTCGGCGGGTTCAGCGGCAAGGCGCAGACCCTTGCCGAAGGCGAAGTGCTGGCGGATGATCCGGCATTCTACGCCAAGGAATTCGAGGCGCTCGCACGGCTCACCCCGGCTGACGTCAAGGCGGCGCTGGCCAAGTGGATGACCCGCCCGGCGATGACCGTGGTGCTCGAACCCGGCGCGCGCGATGCAAGCTACGAGGAAGCCTCCTCGGTCAAGGCAGAGGGCGCAAACGCCTCCGAACGTGACCGCGCTGCCGAAACGATCACCGTCTCCGAAGTGCGCCCCGCGCCGCCGATCAACACCATCGCCGAGCTGGACTTCCCGACCATCGAGCGTGCGACGCTCAAGAACGGGATGAAGGTCAGCTACGCCCGCCGCACCGCGGTGCCTGCGACCTATGTCACCATGAGCTTCAACGCGGGCGGCGCGGCTGACCCGGCAGGCAAGGAAGGGCTGCAGGGGCTGACACTGGCGCTGTTCGACGAAGGCACGACCAAACTGTCCGCGCAGCAGATCGCCGAGGCGGGCGAACGGCTGGGGGCGAGCGTTTCGGCTGGCGGGAGCGATGACCGCTCGACCTTCACGCTCTCGGCGCTGACCGCAAACCTTGCGCCCAGCCTCGATCTGATGCGCCAGATCATGCGCGAGCCGGCGTTCAACCCCGACGACATCGAGCGTCTGCGCACGCAGACCGTCACCGGCATCCGCCAGTCGATGAAGTCGCCGCAGGGCATCGCCCAGCGCACCATTTCGCCCGAATTGTTCGGCACCGGCACGCCCTATGGCGGCGTCGCCTCGGTCGCGAGCGTCAGCAGCATCAGCCGTGATGATCTGGTCGCCTTCAAGGACAGCTGGATCCGCCCCGACAATGGCGAGGTTTTCGTCATTTCGGACAAGCCGCTGGCCGAGATCGTGACCGCGCTCGACGCCGCTTTCGGCGACTGGACAGCACCGGCCGCACCCAAGGGCACCAAGGCCTTCGCCGCCACTGCCGCGCCCAAGGGCAACCGGATCATTCTGGTGAACCGCCCCAATTCGCCGCAGAGCTTCATCCTCGGCGCGCAGATCACCCCGCTCGATGCCGGCGATCCGGAATTCATCGCCTTCAACAGCGCCAACAATGCGCTGGGCGGCAACTTCCTCGCGCGGCTCAACATGAACCTGCGCGAGACCAAGGGCTGGAGCTATGGCGTGCGCGGCGGGACGCAGGCGCGCGAGAATGCCGTGATCTATGCGATCTCGGGCGGCGTGCAGGCGGATCGCACCGGGGATTCGCTGGCGGAAATGCTGCGCGAGACCAAGGAGTTCCTGACCGTCAAGGGCGTCACCAGCGAAGAGCTCGAACGCTACAAGGCGAATGACATCGGCGCGCTGCCGGGCCGGTTCGAAACCAGCCCCGCCGTGCTCGGCGCGATGCAGAGCAATGCCCTGTTCGGGCGGCCGGACGATTATCAGGAAAAGCTCGCGGGCATTTACAGCGCGCAGACCACCGCAGCGCTTGATGCCGCGGCGCGTTCGGCGATCGACACCGACAAGTTCGTGTGGGTCGTGGTGGGCGATGCCAGCAAGGTGCGCAGCCAGCTCGAACCGCTCGGCCTGCCGATCGAGCAGCGCGAGATGGAAGGCGAGTAAGAAACAGGTCGGCGCGCTTTGGCCCAAATCCGGTTGAAGCGCGCTGACACTCGTGTAAATAGCGCATCCTGAAGTGCCGGGTCGCCCAAGGCCTGCACCCAACTCGAGGGAGTGGAATATGTCTGTTGCAGGTACCTACAAGACCACCGTCAAGAGCCCGATGGGCGACCAGACCGGCACCCTGACCGTCGTGCCCGATGGCGACACCTTCAGCGGCTCGCTGGTCGGCAGCCTCGGCTCGATGGACATTGCCGGCGGCACGATCGAAGGCAACACCATCAAGTGGAAGATGAACATGGTCGTCCCCATGCCGATGACGCTCGATTGCGAAGCGACCATCGACGGCGACAGCCTGACCGGCTCGGTCAATGCCGGCGCTTTCGGCGCGATGCCGCTGTCGGGCACCCGCGAGGGCTGATCGCCCCTCCCGCAGTTACCAGAAGGGCCGCCGGAGCACCCGCTCCGGCGGCCCTTTTTTCGTGGCTGGATTGCCCCTGTTCAGGTCAGCGCGCTATTCTGGCCGCAATCGCCTTTGGGGAATGATCCGATGAAGCCTGTCTCCGTGCTCGCCGCCGCCGCCACTGCCACGCTTGCCCTGGGAGGCTGCATGACCATCCCCGACAGTCACCCGCTGGCCGGCACCGAATGGCAGCTGACCGCGATCGACACCTCGGGCAGCACCACGACGCTCACCCCCGCCCTGCAACGCCGCCACACCATCGCCTTTGCCGACGGGGGCGAGCTTCAACTCCAGCTCGATTGCAACCGCGGGCGTTCGACCTGGACCGCGGGCCAGCCTGCCAATGGCGCTGGCCAGATCAGCATCGGCCCCATCGCTGGCACCCGCATGGCCTGCCCTGCCCCCAGCTTCGGCAACGACCTCGCCGGCCTGTCCGATGCCGAACGCTTCACCACCACGCTCGATGGGCGGCAGCTGGTGATCGAAACCCCCGGCTTGCGCTACACCTTCGCTGCCGCCGAATAGGCCAGCCTCCCGCCATCCGACCAAGGTCTAGCTTTCGCCGCAGGCCGTTCCGGGCGACTTTGCGATCCTCGACACCAACGGCGCGCGGGCGACGGGCAGGGAGATCGAGCGCACTAGCGGGAGAGCGACAATGGCGACGACATATGACGGCGCGCTGCCCAAGCATCACGAGGTCACGGGGACGGAAAAGCGCGTCATCCTCGCCTCGTCGCTGGGGACGGTGTTCGAATGGTATGATTTCTATCTCTACGGCCTTCTGGCGACGATCATTTCGGCGCAGTTCTTCTCGGGCGTAAACGAGACCACCGGCTTCATCTTCGCGCTCGCGGCGTTTGCGGCAGGCTTTGCGGTGCGGCCCTTCGGCGCGCTGGTGTTCGGGCGGCTGGGCGACCTTGTTGGGCGCAAGTACACCTTCCTTGTCACCATGGGCCTGATGGGCTTTGCGACCTTCACCGTCGGCGTGCTGCCCTCCTACGCCAGCATCGGCGTGGCGGCGCCGATCATGCTCGTCGCGCTGCGACTGGTGCAAGGCCTTGCGCTGGGCGGCGAATATGGCGGGGCTGCGACCTACGTCGCCGAACACGCGCCCAACAACAAGCGCGGGCTCTATACCAGCTTCATCCAGACCACCGCCACGCTCGGGCTGTTTGCCGCGCTGCTGGTGGTGATCGGCACCCGCACGATGATCGGCGAGGAAGCCTTCAAGGAATGGGGCTGGCGCGTGCCGTTCCTGGTGTCGGCGATCCTGCTGGGCGTGTCGCTGTGGATCCGGCTGCAATTGCAGGAAAGCCCGGTCTTCCAGAAGATGAAGGAGGAAGGCACCAACTCGAAGGCGCCGATTTCGGAAGCCTTCGGCAACTGGAAAAACGGCAAGTGGGCGCTGGTCGCGCTGCTGGGCGCGGTCGCGGGCCAGGCGGTGGTGTGGTACACCGGCCAGTTCTACGCGATGTTCTTCCTTGAAAAGATGCTGCTGGTCGATGGGGCCACCACCAACATCCTGATCGCGGTGGCACTGGCCATCGGCACGCCGTTCTTCATTTTCTTCGGCTGGCTGTCCGACCGGATCGGGCGCAAGAAGATCATCCTTGCCGGCTGCGCGCTGGCGGCGGTGACCTACTTCCCGGCCTTCCACCTGCTCTCCGAAGCGGCCAACCCGGCGCTTGCCCGGGCCCAGGCGGCAGCGCCGGTCAGCGTAATCGTGAATGATGGCGATTGCTCGGTGCAGTTCGACCCGATCGGCAAGAACACCTTCGACACCAAGAGCTGCGACATCGCCAAGGCGTTCCTTGCCAAGAGCGCGATCAGCTACACGGCGGTCGATGCCGAGGCCGGTGCGATCGCGCAGGTCACGATCGGCAGCCAGACCATCACCGCCCCCGATCCGGCCAAGGTGACGGGCGCTGCACGCAAGGAGGCCATCACCGCCTTTCAGGGCGAGTTGAAGGCCGCACTCGGCGCGGCCGGTTACCCCGCCAAGGCCGATCCGGCGCAGATCAACACCCCCATGGTGATCGCGGTGCTGACCTATCTCGTGCTGCTGGTGACGATGGTCTATGGCCCCATCGCCGCGCTGCTGGTGGAACTGTTCCCCACCCGCATCCGCTATACCGCGATGAGCCTGCCCTATCACATCGGCAATGGCTGGTTCGGCGGCTTCCTGCCCACCACCGCCTTCGCGATGGTCGCAGCGACCGGGGATATCTACTACGGGCTGTGGTACCCGATCGGTATCTGCGTGCTGACGGTGATCGTCGGCCTGATGTTCCTGCCGGAAACCTTCCGCCGCAACATCGACGACTGATCCAGCCCATACCCAGCCCGGAAGGGTCGCAAACGAGGGGCGGTATCCATGGCGGGTGCCGCCCCTTTGCATGGGCGCAAGGTTGCGATAGCTTGCCCGAGGAGGGAGAGGTCGGGGTCATGATGCTGGGCGCGGCGCTGGCTGCCGCCACACTCTATCTGGGCGCATTGTTCTGGCTGGCCGCATGGCGCGACCGGCAGCCGCCCGATGGCTGGCTGGGACGCCATGCCGGCACGATCTATGGCCTCAGCCTTGCGGTCTATTGCACCAGCTGGACGTTCTTCGGCGGGGTCGGGACTGCGGCGACTGCGGGCCTCGATTACCTGCCGATCTATCTCGGGCCGATCCTCGTCTTCACGCTGGGCTTTGGTCTGGTGCGCAAGATCCTCGCGCAGGCCAAGGCGCAGCATTCGACCTCGATCGCGGATTTCCTCTCGGCCCGCTACGGCAAGAGCGCGACGCTCGCCGCGCTGGTCACCGTCATCGCCACCTGCGGCACGCTGCCCTACATGGCGCTCCAGCTCGACGCGGTCGGCACCACGCTGCTGCTGATGGCCCCCGATCTGCGCACCCAGCTCGCCACGGACGAGCTGGTGCTGATCGTCGCAGGGCTGATGGGGCTGTTTGCGATCCTGTTCGGCTCGCGCCGCGCCGACCGCGCGGGCGACAATGCCGGGCTGGTGCTGACGATTGCGCTGGAGGCGTTGGTCAAGCTTGCCGCGCTGCTGGCGGTGGGGGCGCTGGCCGTGTGGGTGCTGGCGACGGGCGGCGGCCTGCCCCCGGCCAGCACCCCGCCCGCCCTGTTCGCCGCCGATCCGGTCGATGCGCGCTTCATCGTGCTCACCGCCATTTCCGCCGCCGCGATCCTGTGCCTGCCGCGCCAGTTTCACATGAGCTTTATCGAGGCACCCGGCGAACGCGCGGGGCGCGCGATGCGCTGGGTGTTCCCGGCCTATCTCGCCCTGACCGCCGCCGTGATCGTGCCGATCGTGCTGGCCGGGCAGTCGGTGCTGCCGCAGGGCACCGATCCCGATACGATCGTGCTTGCCCTTCCCCTCGCGAGCGATGCACCGTGGCTCGCGGTGGTGGTGTTCCTCGGCGGCTTTTCGGCGGCGACCGGCATGATCGTGGTGGCGAGCGTGGCGCTGTCGATCATGATCACCAATGATCTCGTCGCGCCGCTGCTGCTGCGCCGCGCGCTGGCCGGGCGCGGCGATCGCAGCCGGGTGCCGAGGCGGTTGCTGCTGATCCGGCGCTGCGTCATCGCCGCCCTGCTCGCCTGCGCCTATGCCTTCTATCGCGGCTTTGCCGGGATCACCGATCTCGCGGGCCTCGGCACACTCGCCTTTGCCGCGGCCGCGCAATTCGCGCCGGGGCTGGTGCTGGGCATGGTGAGCCAGCACGGCAACCGCGCAGGGATGCTGACGGGCCTTGCCACCGGCTTTGCCCTGTGGCTGGTGCTGCTGATCATTCCGGCCGCAAGCGGCACCCCGCCGCCGGTCAGCATCCATGCCGATCCGCTGGTTTCCGGCGTTGTCCTCAGCCTCGGCATCAATGCCGCGCTCTACTGGCTGGTCTCGGCGCTGGTGCGCCCCTCGCTGCTCGATTCCGCGCAGGCCGCCGCCTTTGTCGGCACGCCGATGCCGGGAGAGCTGCCGCGCCACGCCACCGCCAAGCGCGTGGGCGATGTGCGTGCGCTGCTGGTGCAGTTCGTCGGGCGCGAGCGGGCCGATGCCGCGCTCACGCCGCTGTCCTTGCGCGATGGCGATCCGGCGGGCGCAGCGGTGCTCGAGCTTGCCGAACGCGTGATTTCGGGCGTGATCGGCACATCATCGGCGCGGATGCTGGTGGGGTCGTGGGCGGGCGGCGATCCCATCCCCCTGCCCGAAGTCGTCGCGATGTTCGGCGAGACGGGCCGCCGCCTCAACTTTTCCGCCGACCTGCTCCAGACCGCGATCGAAAGCATCGATCAGGGCGTGGCGCTGGTTGACGGCGAGATGCGGCTGGTGGCGTGGAACAGCCGCTATCAGCAGCTGTTCGACCTGCCCGACACGCTGGTCAGCGTCGGCACGCCGATTGCCGATCTGATCCGCTTCAACTTGTCGCGCGGCCAGGCCTCCGAAGCCGAGATCGCCGATCAGGTCGAGCGCCGCCTCGCCTATATGCGCGCCGGGACAGAGCACCGGATCGAGCGGGTGCAGCACGATGGCCGGGTGCTCAGGATCGTCGGCGCGCCCACGCCGGGGGGCGGATACACCACCTCCTATACCGACATCACCGCCGACCGCCGGGCCGAACAGGCGCTTGAAGACAAGGTAGCCACCCGCACTCGCCAGCTCTCCGAAGCCAATGCCGCGCTGGCACTGGCGACACGGTCCAAGACCCGCTTCCTTGCGGCGGCCAGTCACGATCTGATCCAGCCCCTGAACGCTGCCCGGTTGTTCGCCTCGGCACTCGGCGAGGAAGTCGCGGGCCGCCCCGCGCTGGAGCGGCTGGTGGCTGATCTCGACGGGTCGATCGAAGCGGCCGACCGTCTGATCCGGGTGCTGCTGGAGATTTCCAAACTCGACAGCGGCGGCGTGGTACCCAAGCCCGAACCCCTCGCGCTCGACCGCCTGTTCGAGGATGTCGCGCGCGAATTCACGCTACAGGCGCAGGCCAAAGGCCTCACGCTGAAGCGCGCGCGCACCAGCGTGTGGGTCGAGGCGGATCGTGCCTTGCTGACCGCCATCATGCGCAATCTGGTGAGCAATGCGGTACGCTATAGCACAAGGGGCGGGGTGCTGATCGGGGTGCGGCGGCGCAGCGAACAGGCGGTGATCTGCGTGCACGACACCGGGCGCGGGATCGCGCCTGAGGATATCGAGCGGATGTTCGGAGAGTTCGAGCGCGGGTCATCGAACGACCGCGAAGGACTGGGGCTCGGGCTTGCGATTGTGCGGCGTTCGGCGCGCCTGCTCGGGATCGAGGTCGAGACGACGTCGATCCCCGGTCGCGGCAGCCGCTTTGCCCTCGCGCTGCCGGTGCTGCGCCGCGCCGCCGCCGCGCCGCCTGCGCCTGTGCCGCCAGCGCGGCGCTCCGGGCCTTTCGGCGGGGCGCGGGTGCTGGTGGTGGACAATGACCCGGCCGTCCTTGCCGCCACCGCCGCCTTGCTGGGCAAGTGGGGCATGGAGGTGGTCTGCGCTGCCAGCCGTGCTGAAGCCGCAGCCGTTATGCCTGACGCGCCCGACATCGCCATCATGGACTACCGCCTCGACGGGGCCGAGCGCGGCGATGCGGCCTATGCCATGCTGTGCGAGGCGTGGGGCGATCGCCCGCCGGCGATCCTGCTGACGGCGGAGGATTCAGGCGAGACCGAGGCTGCTGCCGGGCGGATGGGAGCACACCGGCTGCTGAAACCTGCGCCGCCTGCCGCGCTTCGCGCCCTGATCACGACCGCGCTGGCGCACGGCCGCGCTCAGGCTCTCGCCGAATCCGCGACCGGCTGATCGACCTCCAGCTTGGCTGCCAGCAACACCGCCTGCGTGCGGCTATTGACCCCCAGCTTGCGCAGGATCGCGGTGATATGCGCCTTCACCGTCGCCTCGGAGATCGCGAGTTCATAGGCGATCTGCTTGTTGAGCAGCCCCTGCCGGATCCCCGCCAGGATGCGCCGCTGGGCGGGCGTCAGGCTGGCGATGCGGGCGAGATCGTCGTCCGCGCCGGCTGCGCTTTCGGGAAACCAGGCATCGCCATCGCGCACCGCGGCCAGCCCTTCGCGTATCGCATCGAGGCTGGCCGACTTGGGGATGAACCCCGCCGCCCCGAGCTGCGCCGCCGCAGCCGCCACCCGCGGTTCTTCGCTCGCAGAGACAATCACGATCGGCAGGGCCGGGTAATCCTGACGCAGATCCATCAGCACGCTGAGACCGGAGGAATCGGCCATGTGCAGGTCGAGCAGCAGGGTCTCCGCACCGCCCTCGTGTAAGGCCGCGCGGGCTTCGGCGGCAGAGCTTGCCTCGATGATCGCCGCATCCGGCCACACCCGCCCCACCGCATGGGCGAGCGCGCTGCGGAACAGCGGGTGATCATCGGCAATGACGATGCGTCCCGACACCAGCGCCTCAGCGGTTCTGGCGGCCTTCGATCAGCCGGTCGACCAGCGAGGGATCGGCCAGTGTCGAGGTATCGCCGAGCGCGCCGAACTCGTTCTCGGCGATCTTGCGCAGGATGCGGCGCATGATCTTGCCCGAACGGGTCTTGGGCAGGCCGTCGGTGAAGTGGATGATGTCGGGCGTGGCGACAGGACCGATCTCCTTGCGCACCTGCGCCTTGAGCTCGGCCAGCAGCGCGTCGGTGCCCTCCTCGCCCGCATTGAGGGTGACATAGCAATAGATGCCCTGCCCCTTGATGTCGTGCGGATAGCCCACCACCGCGGCCTCGGCGACCTTGGGATGGAGCACCAGCGCGCTCTCGACTTCCGCGGTGCCCATGCGGTGGCCCGAGACGTTGATGACGTCGTCGACCCGCCCGGTGATCCAGTAATAGCCGTCCTCGTCGCGCTTGCACCCGTCGCCGGTGAAGTACTTGCCGGCATAGGTGCTGAAATAGGTCTGCACGAAGCGATCATGGTCGCCGTAAACGGTGCGTGCCTGCCCCGGCCAGGAGTGGGTGATGCACAGGTTGCCCTCGGTCGCGCCGTCGAGCACGGCCCCCTCGTTGTCGACCAGCTGCGGGCGGATGCCGAAGAACGGGAGCCCCGCGCTGCCCGGCTTCATGTCGTGCGCGCCGGGCAGCGTGGTGATCATGCAGCCCCCGGTTTCGGTCTGCCACCAGGTGTCGATCACCGGGCAGCGGCCCTCGCCCACGACGTCGAAATACCAGCGCCAGGCTTCGGGGTTGATGGGTTCACCGACCGAGCCGAGCAGGCGCAGCGAGGCGCGGCTGCGGCTGGTCACATGATGATCGCCCTCGCGCATCAGCGCGCGGATCGCGGTGGGGGCGGTGTAGATGATGTTGACCTGGTGCTTGTCGACCACGTCCCAGAAGCGCCCGTGATCGGGGTAATTGGGCACGCCCTCGAACACCACCGCCGTCGCCGCGTTGAACAGCGGGCCGTATACGACATAGCTGTGCCCCGTGACCCAGCCGATATCGGCGGTGCACCAGAACACCTCGCCGGGCTGGTAGTCGAAAATGTAGTGAAAGGTCGTCGCCGTCCACACGCCGTAGCCGCCGGTGGTGTGGAGCACGCCCTTGGGCTTGCCGGTCGATCCGGAGGTGTAGAGGATGAACAGCGGGTCTTCGGCGTTCATCACCGCGCAGGGGCAATCCTCATCGCTGGCGAGATCGGCGAGCCAGTGGTCGCGGCCATCAACCATGTCGATTGTGCCGCCGGTGTGCGAGATCACCAGCACGCCGTCGACCGGCGTCGCGTGCGCGGCCAGCGCGAGCGCGGCGTCGACATTGGCTTTCAGGGGAATATGCTTGCCGCCGCGCAGACCTTCATCGGCGGTGATGACGAAGCGGCTGCCGCAATCCTCGATCCGGCCTGCGAGCGCCTCGGGCGAGAAACCGCCGAACACCACCGAATGCACCGCGCCGATCCGCGCGCAGGCGAGCATCGCGACCACGCCTTCGAGGATCATCGGCATATAGATCGTGACCCGATCCCCGCGCCCGGCACCCAGTGCCTTGAGCGCGTTGGCCATCCGCACCACCTCCTTGTGGAGTTCGCCGTAGGTCAGGCTGCGGCTTGCGCTCGCCGGATCGTCCGGCTCGAAAATCAGCGCGGTCTTGTCGGCATGGGCGGGAAGATGGCGGTCGACCGCGTTGTGGCACAGGTTGAGCTGACCATCCTCGAACCACTTGATCCCGACCGGATCATAGGCCCAGTCGCCGCCGATGGTGGGTGCCTTGGCCCAGTCCAGCCGCTGCGCCTGCTCCAGCCAGAACGCATCCGGCGTCTCCACCGATGCCTTGTACATCGCGGAATATTGTTCGGGCGTGCAATGGGTGGGGGTGTGGGCGGTGGGCCGCTCGACAGCGTGGATCATCTCGACTCTCCCTTTTCTGACCCCTTGATACAACAGGCTACCAGCCGCGCGCCCTCAGACAAAGGTCTTACGACCATCGGCTAGCTGGGCGCGGATCATGGATCGGGCCATTCTCGCCTTCATAAACACAAGGATGGGAGGGTCTGATGTTTAACGTGTCCGCACGCCGAGGGCTGCGGGCGGCCTTGCTGGCCGCCACCGCTCTGTCGGCCACGCCGGCGCTGGCAGGGGAGGCAAGCGTCGAGGAGCGACTCGACCGGCTCGAAGCGCTGGTCGAAGGGCTGATCGCCCGGATCGACGCCGGGGCCGGAACACAGGCCCAGCAGGCGCAGGCGTTGCAGGAAGTGCGCGCAGAGACCGGGGCGATCCGCGCCGAACAACAAGCGATGCGCGCCGAGGTCGAAGCGACCGAGGAGGCCACCCGCACTCTCACAGCCAGGCAGGCGGAGATGTCGGACAAGCTGATCGACTTCGCAATTCCGCAAGGCGAAGGCTTTAAGGTGGGCAAGACCCGCGTCACCTATGGCGGCTATGTCAAACTCGATGCGACGAGCCAGCGCACCAGCGGCGGCCAGATCGCGGGCAATTCGATCCTGCGCGATTTCCTGTTCCCGTCCTCGATCCCGGTGGGCGGCCGGGCGAGCGGGTTCGACACCGATTTCTCCGCGCGCCAGACCCGCTTCCTGTTCAAGACCGAAACCGATGTCGGCACCGATCACAAGCTTTCCAGCCTGATCGAGCTCGATTTCAACGTCACCGATGGCGGGAATGAGCGGGTGACGAACAGCTTCTCCCCGCGCATCCGCCACGCGCTGATCAATTACGACAACTGGACCTTCGGGCAGGGCTGGTCGACCTTCCAGAACGTCGGCGCGCTGCCCGACAGCCTCGATTTCATCGGGGTCACGCCGGGCACGGTGTTCGATCGCCAGCCGCTGATCCGCTATACCAAGGGCGGTTTGCAGATCGCGCTGGAGCAGCCCGAAACCGTGGTCACCACCCAGACTGGTGGGATGGTGACTCCCGGCGACGATCAGGTGCCCGACATCATCGGGCGGTATAACTGGAGCGGCGACTGGGGCAGCTTCACCGCCGCCGGGATCGTGCGGCAATTGCACGTCTCGACCGACGATCTGATGGGCGTGGATGATGCCGCCTGGGGGTACGGGCTAAGCCTGTCGGGCAAGCTCAAGGTCGGCGAGACGGACGACCTGAGGTTCATGGCCACCGCGGGCGACGGGCTCGGGCGCTATATCGGGCTCAACATCGTCAATGATGCGGCGATCAAGCTGGACGGGACGCTCGATCCGATCTTCACTTGGTCGGGCTTTGCCGCCTATCGCCACGTCTGGGGCGACCGGCTGCGGTCGAACATCGCCGGTTCATATTTCAAGGCCGACAATCCCATCAGGCTCACCACCAATCAGGTCACCGACGAAAGCTGGAACGCCTTTGCCAATCTGATCTGGAACCCGGTCGGCCCGCTTAATGTCGGGATCGAGGTGATGTATGCCACCCGCACGCTGGAAGACGGGCGCAGCGGCAATCTGCAGCGAGTGCAGTTTTCGACCCAGTACAATTTCTGAAACCTCGCCCCTCATGCCAGAACGGCCGTGCCTCTGCTGCGCAGCAGAAGCACGGCCGTTCCGGTGTCAAGCCGCGCGCAAACCCCGCTTTGGATCGACAAGATCCCGCCAGAAACAAGCGATCCCGCCAGCCGCATCCGGCCAGCGGGATCGTGCATTTTGGCCAAGCGGCCAGCGTGGTCAGAAGCGGTAGGCGACCCCGGCGCTGATCACCCAGGGATCAAGCTTGTGCTCGGTCTCGATCGCCAGCGTGTTGCCGACATACCAGCGCGCGGTGGTGTCGATGAAATAGCGCTTCACATCCACGCTCAGACCCAGCCCCTTGTCGTTCAGCGGCACATCGAAGCCCGCTTGCAAGGCCACGCCGAATTCGTTCGACAGGTTGGTCTCGGTCACGCCCAGCGGCAAGGTCGCCGCGCCCGGCTTGTCGCCGACCCACAGGAAGTACGACGGCCCGGCCCCGACATAGGGTTTCACCCCGCCAAGGTCGAAGTGATACTTCACCGTCACGGTTGCCGGGATCAGCTTGGCATTGCTGACCAGCTCGGCCCCGGCAGGCAGGCCTGCGGTGGTATCGACATCGTGCTGGGTGATCCCGGCAATCGTCTCGATCGAGACAGCATCGCTCACAAAGTATTCGATCGCCAGCGTCGGCGTGACATTGTCGTTTGCCTTGGTCTGCAAGGTGGCCGGCAGACCGGGCAGATTGACGTTGATGTCCGTGATCTTGCCATCGGGCAGCACCGCCGTCCCGAGCACCTTGATCTGGATATCGCCGGCACCCGGCTTGGCATCTTCGGCCATCGCGGGCGCCCCGGCCAGCACCATGGCTGCGCCGCCAAGCATCAGAAGTCGCTTCATTTCCTTAGTCCTCATCAGCAGCAGTGGCCGCCCTCCGCGGCCCAGGATGGTTGCTGCCTGTGAGCGCCGGATAGCCGCGCTCGCACCTTGCACTCATTGATTCGGATCAAAGACCTTTTGCGCAGGCTGCCCCATTGCCGCACCATCATGGCGACACTCAGCCCACCTCCGCCCGGTCTCGGGCCTACCGATGCCCGCGATCCGGCAAGCGCTGCATTTCGTGCCGCGCTGCCAGAGGGCATGAGCAATGCCCCCATTGCCGACCAATTGTGGGCGCTGGGCGTTCTGGCGCGGCTGGCCAAGGGCGCGCAGCTCGCGCCCGATGCCGAGGACGACCGGCTGGTGTGGATTGCCACCGGCGCAGTCAAGCTGGTCGCCCCGCCACCGCAAGGCACGGCGGATAGTGTGCCTGGCGGACAGGTGCTGGCGTTCCACTTCGCAGGCGATCTCGTCTCGGTGTTGCGCCAGAGCGCCGGGAGCGCCTCGGGCGATCTGCGGCTGGTGGCGCTGAGCGATACCACACTGGCGATCTTCCCCGCCGACCGCTTTCTCGATGTCGCTCAGGCTGACCCGGCTGTGCTGCGATCAGTGCTGGCCCGCAGCCTTCAGGCGCTGCACCGCAGCCGCACCCGGATGATGCAGATGGGGCACAAATCCGCCGCCGCGCGGATCGCCGATTTCCTCGTCGCCATGGCGGAGCGGCTGGCCGATTGCACCTCCGGCCCCTGCACCTTCGCCCTGCCCATGAGCCGCCGAGACATCGGCGATTCGCTCGGCCTGACGATCGAGACCGTCAGCCGCCAGCTGACCGAACTGCGCGAGGCAGGACTGGTCGCAACCGAAGGCCGGTCGAACATCGCGCTCAAGGATGTGGGCGCTCTCGCCCGCATCGCGGGGCGCGGCCAGAACACCAGCGAGAAGCCGGACACAACCACAGAAATCTGACCGAATTTGATTTCGCTCAAACACAGGAATGACGGTGGCGGGTTAGACAGCCTGCCGACGGAAGGGATAAATCAACATGGAAACAGTCGTTAAGCGGCTGGGGGTCTGGGCGCTCGTCCTGCTCGCCAGCATCGCGGCCATCGCGCTCACGCCCGATGCGGGTTTTGCGATCCACATGGGCATTGTTGCTCTTGTGGCAGTGATCCTGATTGTCGCCACAGCCACCAGCTATGATCCGCTGGCCAAGGCCCAGAGCATCTTCAAGATGCCTCCGGGGCCGAGCCGCTATGACGATGACGTGGTGCGCTGGGGCGTGATCGCGACGATGTTCTGGGGGATTGCGGGGCTGCTCGCCGGGGTGTTCATCGCCGCACAGCTCGCCTTTCCCGACCTGAACCTTGAGCCCTACCTCAATTTCGGCCGCCTGCGCCCGCTGCACACCAGCGCGGTGATCTTTGCCTTTGGTGGCAATGCCTTGCTCGCCACCAGCTTCTACGTCGTGCAGCGCACCTGCCGCACCACGCTGGCGCTGCCGGGCGTCGCGCGTTTCGTGTTCTGGGGCTACCAGCTGTTCATCGTGCTGGCCGCGACCGGCTACCTGCTCGGCATCAGCCAGGGCAAGGAATATGCCGAGCCCGAATGGTATGTCGATCTGTGGCTGACCGTGGTGTGGCTTGCCTATCTGGCGGTGTTCGTCGGCACGATCCTCAATCGGCACGAACCGCACATCTATGTCGCCAACTGGTTCTACCTCGCTTTCATCGTCACCATCGCGATGCTGCACGTGGTCAACAACCTCGCGCTGCCGGTCAGCCTGCTGGGGGCCAAGAGCTACAGCGCCTTTGCCGGCGTGCAGGATGCGCTGACCCAGTGGTGGTATGGGCACAATGCGGTGGGCTTCTTCCTCACCGCGGGCTTCCTCGCGATGATGTACTACTTCGTGCCCAAGCAGGCCGGGCGGCCGGTCTATTCCTACCGCCTGTCGATCATCCACTTCTGGTCGCTGATCTTCCTCTACATCTGGGCCGGCCCGCACCACCTGCACTACACGGCGCTGCCCGACTGGGCGCAGACGCTCGGCATGGTGTTCTCGGTGATGCTGTGGATGCCGTCCTGGGGCGGCATGATCAACGGGCTGATGACGCTGAACGGCGCTTGGGACAAGGTGCGCACCGATCCGATCATCCGCATGATGGTGCTGGCGCTCGCCTTCTACGGGATGAGCACCTTCGAAGGCCCGATGCTGTCGATCAAGGCGGTGAACAGCCTTTCGCACTACACCGACTGGACCATCGGCCACGTCCACTCCGGCGCGCTCGGGTGGAACGGGATGATCACCTTCGCCTGCGTCTACTACCTCACCCCGCGCCTGTGGAACCGTGAGCGGCTCTACTCCCTGCGCATGATCAACTGGCACTTCTGGCTCGCGACGCTGGGGATCGTTTTCTACACCGCGTCGATGTGGGTCGCCGGGATCACGCAAGGGCTGATGTGGCGCGAATACGGGGCCGACGGATACCTGGTGAACAGCTTCGTCGATACCGTCGCGGCGCTCCATCCGATGTACATCCTGCGCATGGTCGGCGGGCTCATGTACCTCAGCGGCGCGATCATCATGGCTTACAACATCGCCATGACCATCGCCGGAAAGCTCCGCACCGAAGCCCCGATGGACGACACCGCGCATGACTATGCCGCCGATCGTCCGATCGTTGCCCAGCCTGCCGAATAAGCGCTCATCAGGGAACCAAAGCCATGAGCAAGAATGCTTCGCACTCCGACGTCTTCGAGAGCCACAAGAAGCTCGAAAAGAACGTCACCCTGCTGGCCGCCGCGACCCTTGGTGTCGTGGCGATCGGCGGGATCGTGGAAATCGCACCGCTCTTCTGGATCGACAACACGATCGAGAAGGTCGAGGGGATGCGCCCGTACACCCCGCTCGAACAGGCGGGCCGCAATATCTATGTGCGCGAAGGCTGCTATGTCTGCCACAGCCAGATGATCCGGCCCTTCCGTGACGAGGTCGAACGCTACGGCCACTACAGCCTCGCCGCCGAATCGATGTACGATCACCCCTTCCAGTGGGGCTCGAAGCGCACCGGGCCTGATCTGGCGCGGGTCGGCGGGCGCTATTCGGATGCCTGGCACGTCCAGCACCTGAAGGCGCCGCGTTCGGTGGTGCCCGAAAGCATTATGCCCTCCTACAGCTTCCTTGCGGAAACCGCGCTCGAGGTGCCCGATCCGGCGGCCAACCTTTCGGCCCTGCGCGCCGTGGGCGTGCCCTATTCCGACAAGGACATCGCCGCAGCCGAGACCGATCTGATGGCGCAGGCCGATCCCGAAGCGGATGCGGGCGATCTCGCCGCGCGCTACCCCAAGGCGCAGATCCGCGACTTCGACGGCGACCCTGCCCGCGTGACAGAAATGGATGCGCTGGTCGCCTATCTCCAGATGCTCGGCACGCTGGTCGATGTGAACAGCGCCGCCGCGCAGGAGGAACTCACCAAGGCAGGAGCAGGCCGATGAGCCTTTACACCGCCTTGCGCCATTTTGCCGACAGTTACGGTCTGGCGGTGATCTGTGCGCTCTATCTGACCCTGTGCCTGTGGCACTTCCGCCCCGGCGCCAAGCCCCATGTGGCCGCCGCCAAGCACTCGATTTTCAGGGATGACGACCATGAGCAGCAATAAGCGCATCGACGAGCCCACCGGCACCGAATTCGTCGGCCATGAATGGGACGGGATCGAGGAGCTCAACACGCCCTTGCCGCGCTGGTGGCTCTATACCTTCTACGCGACCATCGCTTTCGCGGCGGCCTATGTGGTGCTCTACCCCGCCTGGCCGATGATTGAGAGCGCGACCGCAGGCACGCTGGGCTGGTCGAGCCGGGGTGATCTCGCCGCCGACATCCGCGCCGCTGAAGCCGCGCGCGCCGGGACCGTGGCAAAGATCGCCGCCACCCCGATCGAAGCGCTGCCGGACAACCCCGAACTGATGCAGGCCGCCGTTGCTGGCGGGGCTGCGGCGTTCAAGGTCAACTGCGTCCAGTGCCACGGCGCGGGCGCAGCGGGATCGCCGGGCTATCCCAACCTCAATGATGACGACTGGATCTGGGGCGGCACGCTGACCGACATCGAATACACCCTCACCCACGGCATCCGCTGGGAAGCGGCCGAGCAGACCCGCGCCAACTTCATGCCCGCCTTTGCCGGCGTGGTGCAGCCGGCCGAAGCCAAGGCGCTGGCCGGTCATGTCCTCTCGCTCAGCGGCAAGGCCAAGGCCAGCCCGCAAGGCGCGCAATTGTTCGCCGACAATTGCGCCGCCTGCCACGGGAGCAGCGGCGAGGGCATAGCGGCGATGGGCGCGCCTGCGCTCAATGACGCGATCTGGCTTTATGGCGGCACCGAGGCCGACGTAACGAAGCAGATTCTCGCCCCCCGGCACGGCGTGATGCCAGCCTGGCAGGGACGGCTTGATCCGGTCACGATCAAGATGCTCGCCGCCTATGTCCACTCGCGTGGCGGCGGACAGCAGCCCGCTCCCGCGGCACCTGCGGCCCCCGCCCCTGCACCGCAGGTCGCAAGCACCAACTAAGGCTGATCCGATGGCTGACATGGACGAGCTTGAGCGCCCCACCCCGCCCCCCGCTCCGCCGCGCCCGGCTGCCCCGGGCGCGCGGGACTGGGGCAAGGCGCTCGGCTCCCCCGCCCCCGACACCGCGCCCGAACAGGACGTGGGGTTCATGGGCAGCGCGCTCTACGAAAAGGGCAAGACCGTCCATAACAAGCGGATCGACGGGCCGTTCCGGCGCTTCAAGTGGCTGGTGATGCTGGTCACGCTGACGATCTACTACGTCACGCCGTGGATCCGCTGGGACCGCGGGCCTTACGCCCCCGATCAGGCGGTGCTGGTCGATCTCGCCAACCGCCGCTTCTATATGTTCGACATCGAGATCTGGCCGCACGAGTTCTATTTCGTCGCTGGCCTTCTCATCATGGCGGGGATCGGCCTGTTTCTCGTAACCTCCGCCGTGGGCCGGGCATGGTGCGGCTATGCCTGCCCCCAGACGGTGTGGACTGATGTCTTCCAGCACGTCGACCGCTTCTTCGACGGCGACCGCAATGCGCGGATGCGGCTCGACAAGGCACCCTGGACGGCCTCCAAGATCGCCCGGCGCACGGCCAAATGGGCGGTCTATCTTGCCATCGCCTTCTGGACCGGCGGCGCGTGGATCATGTATTTCGCCGACGCGCCGACGCTCACGGTCGACTTCTGGACGGGCAACGCCGCGCCGGTGGCCTATGCCACGGTCGCCGTGCTGACCGGCACCACCTTCTGGCTCGGCGGTTTCATGCGCGAGCAGGTGTGCATCTATATGTGCCCCTGGCCGCGCATCCAGACCGCGATGCTCGACGAGAAATCGCTGATCGTCACCTACAAGGACTGGCGCGGCGAACAGCGCGGCAGCCTCAAGAAGGCGGCCAAGAACCCAGACGCCTATGGCGACTGCATCGATTGCAATATGTGCGTCGCGGTGTGCCCCACGGGCGTCGACATCCGCGAAGGCCAGCAGATCGGCTGCATCACCTGCGGCCTGTGCATCGACGCCTGCGACCGGGTGATGAACGAGGTCGGCCGGCCGCGCGGGCTGATCGATTATGCGACGCTTGACCAGTGCAAGGCGGAAGCCGCAGGCGCACCTGCCACCCCGGCGTGGAAGGCACTGCTGCGCCCGCGCACCTTCATCTACCTGGGCGTGTGGAGCGCGATTGGGGCGGGCCTGCTGTTCGCGCTCGGCACCCGCACCCACACCGACCTCACGGTCGCACCTGATCGCAACCCGCCTTTCATGTTGCTGAAGGATGGCTCGGTCAGAAACGCCTACACGCTGCGCCTGCGCAACATGGAGGCACGCCCGCGTGACATGGAAGTCGCGCTCACCGGCCTGCCGACAGGCGCGGTGATGTGGACCGATGCTGTCAGCCTCGAAGACGCCGCAAGCGTGCAGGTGATCGAAGTGCCGGCCAACGCAACCAAGGTGGTGCGCGCCTATGTCATGCTGCCGCCCGGCGCCACGGCGAGCAGCTTCACCTTCCGCCTGACCTCGCTTGACGAACAGCGGGAAACAGATCTCGCCGAAACCACCTTTGCCCAACCTGCCTCAAGCGTGCCGGAGAACGAGTGATGACCAAGCGCAGCAGCACCATCACCGGCAAGCACATGGCGATGATCTTCATCGCCGGCTTCGGCATCGTCATAGCCGTCAATCTGTTCATGGCGCTTCGGGCCGTGGGCGGATTTCACGGGACTGTGGTCGATAATTCCTATGTCGCCAGCCAGAAATATAATGGCTGGATCGCCGAGGCCGAGAAGGAAGGGCGGCTGGGTTGGCAGGTCGATGGGGCGCAGCGCGCCGATGGTCGCATCGTGCTGACCGCTGCCGGAGTGCCCGATGATGCGACATTCCATGCCGTCGCCGAACGCCCGCTTGGCGAACGCGAGACGACGGTTCTGACCTTCTCCCCTGACGGAGCCAACCGCTGGGTATCGCGCGAAGCGGTCGATCAGGGGCGCTGGCAGGTGGTGGTCAGGATCACCGCCGCCACCGGCAGCAGCGATCCGCAGGTGTGGAGCGGGATTGTCCACTTGCCATGAACGCTCCTGCCCTCATCCCGGCTGACGCCACCCTTGCCACCACCCGGCTGACCGTGCCCGGCATGAAATGCGCCGGATGCATCGGCAAGATCGAGCGCGAGCTCGCCAGGCAGCCCGGCATCACGGCCGCCCGCGCCAACCTGTCGGCCAAGCGCGTGGCGATCCGGCATGATCCCTCGCTCGACGAAGGCGCGCTTGTCGCGGCCCTGCTGGCGCTGGGGTTCGAGGCGCAGCCGGTCGCCGACAATCCGCTTGGCACCGAAGCCGCCGAACAGAAGCGCCTGAACCGCGCGCTTGGGGTCGCCGGGTTCGGGATGATGAACATCATGCTGCTCTCGGTCAGCGTCTGGTCGGGCGCGGATGGGGCAACGCGGGCGCTGTTCCACTGGCTCAGCGCGCTGATCGCCTTGCCGGTGATCGCCTATGCCGGACGCCCCTTCTTTGACAGCGCGTGGATGGCGCTCTCGCATCGCCGCACCAACATGGATGTGCCGATCAGTATCGGGGTGATCCTTGCCACCCTCATGTCACTCTACGAGACGATCACCGGCGGGGCGCACGCTTTCTTTGATTCAGCGGTGATGCTGCTGTTCTTCCTCCTCGCAGGCCGCGCGCTCGACGCCGAGATGCGCACCCGCACCCGCGCCGGGATCGGCGCCTTGCTCGGGCGGATGGGGCGCTCGGCCAGCGTGATCGCGGCGGACGGCAGCACCCGGCGCGTGGCGGCGGGGGATCTTGTCCCCGGCATGATGGTGCTGGTCGCGGCAGGCGAAGCGCTTGCCGCCGATGGCGAGGTGGTCGAGGGGCGCGGCGCGCTCGACAATGCGATGCTCACTGGCGAGAGCGCGCCCGAACCGGTCGGGCCGGGAACTGTCGTCCACGCGGGCGCGATCAACCTGGGCGCGCCCTTGCGCATCCGCCTCACCCATGTCGCCGAGGACACCGCGATTGCCGAGATCGCGCGGCTGATGGACGAAGCCGGGCAATCGCGCAGCCACTATGTCCGCATCGCCGACCGCGCGAGCCGCCTTTATGCGCCGGTGGTGCACACGCTGGCGCTCGCCGCCTTTGTCGGCTGGATGATCGCAGGTGCCGGCTGGCACGCATCGCTGACCATTGCGATTGCGGTGCTGATCATCACCTGCCCTTGCGCCATGGGGCTCGCCGTCCCCGCCGCGCAGGTGGTGGCGAGCGGCGCGCTGCTCAAGCGCGGCCTGCTGGTGAAGGACGGCAGCGCGCTGGAACGCCTCGCCGAATGTGATGTCGCCCTGCTCGACAAGACCGGCACGCTCACCCTGGGGACACCGCGCGCCGACATCGGCGGGCTGGATGCCGAGGCGCGCAGCATCGCGCTCGGCCTCGCGCAGACCAGCCGCCACCCCCTCAGCCGCGGCCTTGCCGCAGCCGCCATGCGCGATGGCGTCGTGCCCGCCGCTGTCGAGGATGTGCGCGAGACCAGCGGCATGGGACTGATCGGGCGCTGGCACGGGCTGCCGGTGGCGCTGGAACGGCCCGCCGATGCGGCCGAAGCCCTCGCCACCACGCTGCGGATCGGCGAGACCTGCCAGACCATTGCCTTCAGCGATCCGCTGCGTCCCGACGCCGCGCAGGCGCTCGCCGCCTTGCGGGCGGAAGGGCTTGCGGCGAGCATCCTGTCAGGTGATCGCGCCGCGCCGGTCGCGGCGGTGGCGCAGGCGCTTGGTCTTGATGCGCAGGCCGAAGCCTCGCCGCAGGCCAAGCTTGCGGCCCTCGAAAGCCTGAAAGCAGCAGGGCATCGCCCGCTGATGGTCGGCGATGGCCTCAATGACGGCCCCGCGCTCGCCGCCGCCCACGCCTCGATCGCGCCCGGCACCGCGTCTGACGCCAGCCAGCAAGCCGCCGATGCGGTGTTCATCGGCGAAGGGCTGATGCCGGTCGCGCTCGCGGTGCGCGTGGCGCGGCGGACGATGCGGATCGTGCGCGAGAATTTCGGCTTTGCGATTGCCTATAACGCGCTCGCCATCCCGCTTGCGCTGACCGGGCAAGTCACGCCGCTGGTCGCGGCCATTGCCATGTCGGCCAGCTCGCTGGTGGTGGTCGCCAATTCGCTGCGGCTGGCCCGGAGCGCCGCGCAGTGACCGGCCTCGCCTTCCTTATCCCGATCGCGCTCGGCATGGGGCTGATGGGGCTGTTCGCCTTCCTCTGGTCGATGCGCGAAGGGCAGTATGACGACATGGACGGCGCGGCCAGCCGCATCCTGATCGACGATGAGGACGAGCCGCGGTGAGCCGGTCGCTTCTGCCGTTTGCGCTTGCCGCTCTGGTGCCGGTGATGATCGGCCCCCTGCCCGCCTCGGCGTCCGCCGCGGGCAGGACGATCACCGCGCAGCTGTGCAACGGCGGCACCCTCACCATCCCGATCGGCGATGGCGAAAAACCCGCCGATGATGGCGCCTGCCATCCCAAGGGCTGCCACGCGGGAACCTGCCGCGAAAAGGGCCGCGAGGGGAAATTGATCTCGCGCAAAGACGGCTAGGGCCACGCGCCTATTGAGGGTGTCTTGGCGCGCACCGCGGGACGGGCGGCCTGCCGCGACGAAGGAGCGCCCGAAGCCATGTGGACCTATCACCCCGACCTGCTCGCCCGCGCCGTGCCGCGTTACACCAGCTATCCCACCGCCGCCGATTTCGGCACGCTGCCCGACGGCGCGATCGAGGGAGCGATTGCCGGGGCCGATGGCGATGTCTCGCTCTACCTCCACATCCCCTTCTGCGAGCAGATCTGCTTTTACTGCGGCTGCAACACCGGCAAATCGGGCAAGCGCGCGCGCGTGGAGGCCTATCTCGCCGCGCTCCACGCCGAACTGGCGACCGTCGCCAGTCTGCTGCCCGCCACCGCGCGGGTGCGGCGCATCGCCTTTGGCGGGGGCAGCCCCAACGCGATCCTGCCGGGCGAATTCCTGGCACTGGTGGACGCGCTTCACGCCCACTTCCCGCTTCACGCGCCCGCATGGTCGATCGAGCTCGACCCGCGCAGCCTCAATGCCGAATGGAGCCGCGTGATCGGCAGTGTCGGGATCACCCGGGCGAGCATGGGGGTGCAGACCTTTGCTGCCCACTGCCAGAAGGCGATCGGGCGCGAACAGCCGACCGCGATGATCTGCCGCAGCACCGATTGGCTGCGTTCGGCGGGCGTGACCTCGCTCAATTTCGATCTGATGTATGGCCTGCCGCACCAGACCGCGACCGACCTTGCCGATTCCATCGCCATGACGGTGAAGCTCGGCGCAGACCGGGTGGCGGTGTTCGGCTATGCTCATGTGCCGCATCTGGTGCCGCGCCAGACAATGATCCCCGATGGCGCGCTGCCGGGGGCCGAGGCGCGCTTTGCCATGGCGGCAGAGGCCTATGCCCTGCTGACCGCGCAGGGGTATGATGCTGTCGGCTTCGATCATTTTGCCCTGCCTCACGATCCGATGGCGCAGGCGGTGCGCAGCGGTCGGCTGCGGCGCAATTTTCAGGGCTTCACCGATGATCCCGCCGAGGTGCTGATCGGCATGGGCGCGAGTGCGATTCATGGCTTTCCCGGATTGCTGGCGCAGAACGACAAGCACACCGGGCGCTACCGCCAGCTTTCGGGCGAAGGGCGGCTTTCGGCCAACCACGGCATCGTCCGCAGCCCCGCCGATCAGCAGCGCGGCGCGGTGATCGAGGCGCTGCTGTGCCATTCCGAGGCCGAGCTGCCCCCCTGCCTCCTCGCCGATGTGCGGCCGCGCCTTGCCCCCTTCACCGACGCAGGCCTGGCCAGCCTCAATGCCAATCGCCTCACGATCCTGCCCGGCGGCCTGCCCTATGCCCGCGTCATCGCCAGCCTGTTCGACGCCTACCGCGAAGCCGCCCCGCGCACCTTCAGCTCGGCGATCTGACCTTTCCCCTCCCTTACGGCGCGGCCCCTGCCATGGAAGTGCCATTATTTGCGGCGATGCATCTGCCGCAAAACGACAAGCGAGGTGCATCCACGGCGCATATAGTCACTGTATCAAGGGGGGAGTAAATCATGGCAGTTACCGATCACGTCGATCTCAATGGCTTCATGGAGGGCGTCAAGAAGCGCAATCCGTACCAGCCGGAATTCGTCCAGGCCGTCCAGGAAGTGGCCGAGGACATCTTTGATTTCATGCAGGACAAGGAGGAGTATCACTCCCAGCAGATCCTGCGCCGCATTGCCGAGCCTGACCGCGTGGTCTCCTTCCGCGTGTGCTGGGAAGACGATAACGGCAACATCCGCGTCCAGCGCGGCTGGCGCGTCCAGAACAACAACGCGATCGGCCCCTACAAGGGCGGCATCCGCTTCCACCCTTCGGTGACCGAGTCGGTGCTGAAGTTCCTCGCCTTCGAACAGACCTTCAAGAATGCGCTCACCGGCCTTCCCATGGGCGGCGGCAAGGGCGGGTCGAATTTCAACCCCAAGGGCAAGAGCGTGCGCGAGATCATGCGCTTCTGCCAGTCCTTCATGACCGAACTCTACCGCCATATCGGCGCCGACATTGACGTGCCGGCGGGCGACATCGGCGTGGGCGGGCGCGAGATCGGCTTCATGTTCGGCCAGTACAAGCGCATCACCAACAACTTCACCGGCGTGCTGACCGGCAAGGGGCTGGAATGGGGCGGCTCGCTGATCCGCACCGAGGCGACCGGATACGGCGCGGTCTATTTCCTCGCCAATATGCTGGCGACCAAGGGCGAGGATCTGACCGGCAAGACCGCCGTGATCTCCGGCTCCGGCAATGTCGCGACCCATGCGGCGGAGAAGATCGTCCAACTCGGCGGCAAGGTGCTCACGCTGTCGGACAGCGGCGGCTTCATCCATGATCCCGACGGCATCAATCAAGAAAAGATCGACTGGGTGAAGACCCACAAGACCCACCGCCGCGGGCGGATCGAGGAATATGTCGAGGCTTTCCCGGGTGCGACCTTCCATGCCGGCAAGACCCCCTGGGGCGTGCCGTGCGATGTGGCCCTGCCCTGCGCGACGCAGAACGAGCTGCTGGGCGAGGATGCCAAGATGCTGGTCGCCAACGGCTGCCGCGCGGTCAGCGAAGGCGCGAACATGCCGACCGACCTCGACGGCGTGCACACCTTCAAGCACCACAAGATCCTCTACGCGCCGGGCAAGGCCTCGAACGCGGGCGGGGTTGCGGTCTCGGGCCTCGAAATGAGCCAGAACTCCGAACGCCGCTCGTGGAAGGAGGAGGAATTGCAGCAGATGCTCAAGGACATCATGTCCGGCATCCACAATTCCTGCATCAAGTACGGCGATCAGGGCGGCGGCTATATCGACTATGTGAAGGGCGCGAATATCGCGGGCTTCAAGAAGGTCGCCGACGCGATGCTGGCCTTCGGGGTGGTCTGACGCACGCTGCTGATCGGGAGCATTGCAGAGCGGGAGCCTGACCTTTCGGGCTCCCGCCGCTGCGGGGCAGGCTGATTTCCTTTGGCAGTCAGCCGATTTTCCGCCATGCACCCGCTGCTGGGGGGTGCGGGTGCCGATGGTGCTGCGAGGACGCTGGCCTCCTCGATCACCCGGAATTGACCGCCCCCATGAACTTTGCGTCATCAATCCCGCTCGACGAAGCGACACAGACCGCGTCGCGCCGCCGCTCAAATCTGATCTTCTTCGTTCCCTTTCCGGAACTGGCGCTGGCCCTGTCATTCCTGGCGCTGGGGTCGTTGATCGCAGCGCGTTTCGATCTCGATTTCTCGCTTCCCGCCAGCCAGTCGCTGGCCTTTACCGGGATGAGTTACGGCGTGCCGTTGACGCTGATCGGCCTGCTCGGCGCCTATCTGGTGGTGACCAAGCAGATGATGCGGCTGGTCTACTACGCCAGCGCCGCGCTTGCCTACGGCATCATTCTGATCACCCATTTCAACATCAAGATGTGGATGAGCCTCGTCAATCCGCGCCTGTGGGACGGGTTCTACTGGCAGACCGATCAGATGGTGCGGCCGCTGGTGGATCTGGCATTTGCCGTCCACCATCTGGTCGACCGGATCATGCCTGCGGGCGAGCATCTTTATCTCTTCGCCTTCCTGGCGATGTTTGCCGGCAGCATCATCGTCCATTCGATGCAGGCCTTCATCGTGTTCCGCAAAGTCATCTTCGCCGCGATGCTGGTGCACGTGCTGGGCGCGCTTTCCTATCTGATCATGCCGGCTGTTGGCCCGTTCCTCTACGAGCAGGGCGTCAATGCGCTGGAGGGCGCGCGGCAGGCGCATATGTTTGGCGGTTACCGGGCGCTGATCGCGGGCGGGCGGCCATGGATCGCGGACAACGGAAGCCAGTTCATGTTCGCCGCCGTCGCCGCCATGCCGTCACTGCACGTCGCCTCATCGGCGGTTTTCGTCCATTACGCATGGAACCACGCGCGCTGGTTGGGCGTGGCCTATCTGCCGCTGTTTGCCTTCATCATCTTCGAGGCCGTCGCGACGCGCTGGCATTACTGGATCGATGTGGTCGCAGGACTGGCGCTGACGGGCTTGGCGATTGCCATTACCACGGCGGTGTTCCGCGCCATCGAAGCCCACGATCCGGCGGGCCTTGGCGCGCCTATTCGATCCCCAGCGATGCCGCCTGCTGCCTGAGCTGCGCGGCCTGCGCAGGGTTCGCCTTCACCGCCGCCTCGAGCGCCGCTTTCGCCTTGGCAGGTTCGCCCAGCGTCATGCGGCTGCGCATCAGCATCACCCAGCCGTCGAGGTTCTTCGGCTCCTTCTGAAGCCGCGATTCAAGCTGCGCGACCATGCCTTCGGCCATGGCCCGCTGTTCGGACGGCTTCATGCTGCCCGCCGCCGCGACCTCCGCCGCGCTTGGCCCGCGCACATTGGGGCTGGCGGCATCGCCTGCAACGCTGCCCGATCCCGGCGCGATCAGCGCGCCCTTGCGCTGGCTTTGCGCCTTGGCGATCCGGTCGGCGACATCAATGGAATTGACCTTGCCCACCTGTTCGATGGTGCGCACCAGATCGGCCTCCCACGGCGCGCCCTGCGGCGAATCGGCCAGCAGATCGAGCCATGCGGCAATCGCGCCGGCGTGATCCTTGTCGAGATCCTTCTTGGCCGCGAGGAAATAGCGCGCGCGTGGATCCTGCGGGTCGAGCGACACGGCCTTTTCAAACGCCGCCAGCGCCTCGGGCGGCAACGGATCGCGCTCGCTCGCCAGCACCAGCGTCTCGCCCAGCGCCGACCACAGCACCGCCTCGTCCGGCGCGATCTCCAGCGCGCGGCGATAGGCAGCGGCGGCATCGGGGAACTTGCCCTCGCCGAACAGGGCGAAAGCAAGGTCGCTCCACGGCCCGGCATCGTTCTTGGAAGCCTCGGCCGCAGCGCGCAGCTGTTCGATCGACGGCGAACCGTCACCGGCAGCCGCGGGTGCCTCGGCCCCGCGCGATCCTTCATAGACATTGAACCCGATCGAGCCTGCCGCCAGCAGCAGCGCCGCCCCCAGCATGATCCACCCGGCGCGCGATGTTCCGCCCGTCGGCGGCTGTTCCCCTTGTCCCATGCATCAAGGGCTAGCAGCACGCAGCAAAAGGGGCAATTCTCTCTGGCATCGCAAGGCGTTTTGGGTATGGTGTCGGCAGGGGTGCGATCTATCCGATAGGGGGGAGGATAGGTGGGCGATACGTTCAAGGTGGCCATTATCGGTTCCGGGCCTGCCGGCCTGAGCGCAGCGGCGCGTGCGGCGGCGCTGGGGCTGAGCCATGTGCTCCTCGAAAAGACCGATCACCTGTCGGACACGATCTACAAGTACCAGAAGGGCAAGCACGTCATGGCGACGCCCAGCAATCTGGTATTGAGGTCCGACATCGACTTCGACGCGGGCAAGCGCGAGACGATCCTCGGGATCTGGGACGAACAGATCGAAGGCCACAAGGTCAACGTGAAATACATGGCCGAGGCCAAGGCGATCCGCGGCACGGGCGATGCGATTGCGGGTTCGGTGCAGCAAATCGTCACCCGCGCGCGCGACGGCACCAAGAACGTCAAGGAAATCCAGCGCCACGCCCCGCCCTATGCCATTGAATTGACGAATGGCGAGGTGGTGATGGCCGAGAACGTCATCCTCGCCATAGGCACGCAGGGCAACCCCAACCGGATGCGCTGCCCGGGCGCTGATCTACCCCATGTGCAGTACCAGCTCGACGATCCGGCCGAATATGTCGACGAGCATATCGTCATCGTCGGCACCGGGGACGCCGGGATCGAGAATGCGCGCGGCCTGGCCGAAGACCCGGCGCAGAGGAACACCGTCTCGATCCTCAACCGCGGCACCGAATTCCCGACCGCCAAGGCCGCCAACGTCAGCGCGCTGATGGCCGATCACGAGGCGGGCAAGCTCACCGTCAGGAACGAGAGCGAGACCAAGTCGATCGAGCCCGGCTGGATCACACTGACCACCCGCGACGGGGAGATTCGCATCCCCTGCGACCGGATCATCGCCCGCATCGGCTCGGCCCCGCCGCGCGCCTTTGTCGAGGAATGCGGGATCGAGTTCACCAGCGAGGATCGCGGCGCTTTCCCGCGCCTCAGCCCGGTGTTCGAATCGACCGCACCCGGCATCTTCGTGATCGGCGCCCTGGCGGGCTATCCGCTGATCAAGCACTGCATGAACCAGGGCTACGACGTCATCGAGTTCATCAACGGCAACACCGCGCTGAAACCGGCGGACGAGCCGATCATTGCCGCCAAGTTTGCGGGGCTCCCCGGCAACCGCTCGACCGAGGACTGGCTCGAATTCCTGCGCGCCAATGTGTCGATCCTCAATGGCATGAACCCGCTCCAGATGCGCGAATTCATGCTCGATTCGGAGGCGAAGTTCTTCCGTGCGGGTGAGGTGATCTTCGAACGCAACGCGCCGGGGTCCTCGCTGTTCGGGATCGCCAGTGGATCGGTGGCGGTCGAGGTAAATCCGGCTGACCCGTCGATCACCATTCCCATCGAACAAGGCTCGATCTTCGGGGAAGTCGGCCTGATTTCCGGCCGCCGCCGCGGCGCGACGATCCGGGCGGCGGAAGATACGGTGGTGGTGGAAATCTCGCGCCTTGCCGCCCTGAAGCTGCAATCGCAGGTGCCATCGGCCAAGAAGGCGATCGAACGCATCTCGATCGAGCGGCAGTTGCTCCAGATGTTCGGCTCCGGCCTCACGCGCGAAGACGTCGCGCCGCTGGTGGAGGCGGCGCAGGTGCAGGAAAAGCGCGCAGGCGATGTGGTCGTCACCGAAGGCGCGGACGACAAGGACATCTACATCATCCGGCGCGGATCGATGATCGTCGAAAAGCAGATCGGGGATCGCCCGGTGTTCCTCTCCTACCTGCCTGCGGGCAGCTACTTCGGCGAAATGGCGGTAATCGACGGGAGCGCACGCACCGCGACGGTCAAGGCGGCGATCAAGTCGGAAGTGATCCGCCTGCCCGGCGAAGGCTTCCTCGCGCTGATGGACACAAACCCGCGCCTGCGCGAACGCGCGCTCGCCGACATGGCCGGCCGGCGCGCCACCAATGCCTTCATCGAAGGGCAGAAGGACAGTTTCTCGGGCGCGGTCGACCTCTATTCCAAGACCGCGCAGTTCCTGGTCGACAACGGCATCGGCGAGGCGACCGACGTGCTGCTGATCGACGAGAAGCTGTGCATCGGCTGCGACAATTGCGAAAAGGCCTGCGCCGACAGCCATGATGGGCTTTCAAGGCTCGATCGTGAGGCGGGCAAGACCTACGCCCACTTGCACGTCCCCACCTCCTGCCGCCACTGCGAACACCCGCATTGCATGGCCGATTGCCCGCCCAACGCGATCAAGCGCGGGCCGGACGGTGAGGTGTTCATCGACGAGACCTGCATCGGCTGCGGCAATTGCCAGCGCAACTGCCCCTATGGCGTGATCCGCATGGACGCCAAGCCGCCCAAGAAGCCGAGCCTGCTGCAATGGATGCTGTTCGGCAAGGGGCCGGGGCCGGGCGAGGCGTCCTATAGCTGGCGCAAGAAGGCCGCCGAAAAGGAAGGCGCGGCCAAGCCCAAACAGGCGATCAAGTGCGATATGTGCTCCGGCATCGACGGAGGCCCGGCCTGCGTGCGCGCCTGCCCGACCGGCGCTGCCATCCGCGTCAGCCCGGACAAGTTCCTGACCTTCACCAAGCTGACCGAGGACGTCGAATAATGGCGACCAAGGCAGCACCGGCAAAAGGCGGCACCGGCAGGTTCTCGCAGGACGAGAAGCGCCGCGATTCAGATCACGTCAGCTTCCTGAAGCATCGCAAGTTCCGCTGGCTGTGGATCGCGCTCGCGCTGAGTGCGGCGAGCATTGCCGGATACCTGCTGATCGACCAGCAGCCGCGCCCCAATGGCGGCACCTGGTATGGCTATACGCTCGGCACCATCGGCGTGTTGCTGATCCTGTGGCTTTCGCTGCTGGGGGTGAGGAAGCGGCGGATCAATCCCGGCGTGTGGAGCCTCAAGGCGTGGACATCGGCGCACGTCTATCTTGGCCTGTCGTTGATCGTGATCGGCACGCTGCACACCGGGTTCCAGATTGGCTGGAATGTCCACACGCTCGCCTATGTGCTGATGCTGCTGGTGATCCTGACGGGCATCTATGGCGTGGTGGTTTACGCGACCCTGCCGCAGAGCCTCAGCGCCAACCGCAAGGAAATGACCCGCGCGCAGATGCTGGATGCGCTGACCGCGCTCGACCGCCAGCTTGAAAGCGCCGCGCAGCCGCTGTCGCGGGCCGAGGCCGATCTGGTGATCGCGGCGCTGGGGCAGGACCCGTTCTATGGCGGGCCGATCGCGCGGCTCACCGCCAGCTACCCCGGCTGCGCCACCGCGCGCGCGCTCAAGGCGATGGGCACGTCCGAGGCCGAGGCGCGGGTCGCCGGGCTGCTGGAGAAGCGCCGCGACCAGCTCGCGCAGATTCGCGGGCAATTGCGCATCCGGGCGATGCTGGAGATCTGGCTGTTCATCCACATCCCGCTCACCATCGCCCTGATCGCCGCGCTCACCGCGCACGTCATCAGCGTGTTCTACTACTGGTGAGGAGGCGGCCATGGCATTCCTGATCCGCACCATCGATTTCACCGCCGCAGGCCGCGAGATCATCCGCGACCGGACGGTTGACCAGCCGAGCCTGACCGTGGGCCGCGCTGCCGAAAACGACATCCACCTGCCCGATCTCGCGGTCGAACAGCACCATGTGCGGATCGACACCGCCGCCGATGGCACGCTGACGGTCGCAGCGCTGGGCACACTGGGCTTCGGGCTCGATGGCCGGGTGGTCAATGACGGGGTGATCGACCCGCGCACCGGGGGCGAGATTGCGCTGGGTGCAGCGCGGCTCGCGATTGCGCGCGAGGGCGACGGCACGATCCTCGTCACCATCCGCCAGGTCGTTCCCGACGAGGGCAAGGGTGACGCCCTGCGCGGCTTTGCGCTCGCCAGCGTGCTGCCGTCCAAGCGGGCGATGAGCTGGGTGTTTGCAGGCGCGATCATCCTGCTGTTGCTGATGGTGCCGGTGGCGAGCCACCTGCTGCGCTCGCCCGCCAAGCCCGACCCGACCGGCAAGACCCCGGGCGCGGTGCTGATGGACAGCGCATGGACCAGCGGCGAGCTCTCGCTGAAACACCACAGCCTCGAAGACAATTGCGAAAGCTGCCACGTCGCCGCCTTCGAAAGCGTGCAGGATGAAACCTGCATAAGCTGCCACAAGGAGACCGGCGATCACGCCCCGATGGGACGCCTCGCCAAGGGGATGCCGGCGCTGTCGCCCGGCGATGCGCTGCAATGGAAGATTGCGGAAGGCTTCGGCAAGGAAGGCCCGCTGGGCTGCGTCGCCTGCCATTCCGAACATGAAGGCCCGGTGCGCACCCAGGCCGGGAGCGAGGCATTCTGCGGCGATTGCCACGAGAAGCTTGACACGCGCCTCACCGACACCGCGCTCGCCAATGCGCATGATTTCGGCAAGAGCCACCCGCAGCTGCGCCCGGTCTATTTCGCCAGCTTCGGCGCGGCCAAGCCCGTGCGCGCTGCGCCGGGATCAAAGCCGGTCGAACGCTCGGGCCTCGTCTTCCCGCATGATGTCCACATGAACCCGCGCGGCGGGGCTGCACGCATGGCGGTCAGCCTCGGCCAATATGGCAAGCCCCTCGAATGCAAGGATTGCCACAGCCTCACCCCTGACCGCATGAGCTTCAAGCCGGTGCAGATGGAAGAGGATTGCGAGGCGTGCCATTCTCTGGTTTCGGGACGGACCGCGGTGGGCGGCTTCAGCAAGCTGCGCCACGGGGATGTGAAGGATCTGGCCGAGGATCTCGCCCGGATCAGCACGGGGCCGCGTCCGCGCGTGGCCGCTGGCCCGGCGCGTCAGCGCCCCGGCCAGATCGGCAGCGCCTCACCCTACCGCGCGGATTTCGGCCGCCCCGTGCGCGCCTATATCGGGTTGTCGAATGCGCTGTCGGTCGGCGGCGTTTGCACCGAATGTCACCTGCCTTCCCGAGGGCCGACGGGGCAGGCCGACCTCATCCCGGTCAATCTGCCCGACCGATTCCTGACCTCGAGTTTCTTCAATCACGAGGCGCACAAGAAAGAAAAATGCACCGATTGCCACGCCGCCGATACCTCGAAGGTGGCAACCGACCTGCTGATCCCCGATCTCAAGAGCTGCCGCGAATGTCACCTTGGCGCGGCCGCGGTGAAGACCGCGAAGATCGTGCCCTCGGACTGCGCGATGTGCCACGCCTACCATGTCCCTGCCGGGCAATGGACCGGCCTCAAGGCGCCCGCGGCCCCCGCGCCGCATTACAAGCCGCCGCCGCTGCCGCCCGGCCCTGCCAAAACAACGGTTGCAGCCGTTGCAAGGGCCGCTAGGAAATAGGAATGGGGGCCGACACCGCATCCTCGCGCGCCGTGCTGATCGCACAATTGACCGATATTCATGTCGGTTTTGCCCCCGATGAAAAGCCCGAAGAGCTCAACCTCACCCGCTTCCGCGCCGCGCTCAAGCGGCTGATCGATGGGCCGAACCGGCCGGATATGCTGGTGCTGACGGGCGACATCACCGATCACGGCGATGCAGAGAGCTTTGCCAAGACCGTGGCCATGCTCGATGGCTGCCCCTTCCCGGTGCTGCCGATGGTGGGCAACCACGACAGCCGCGCCGGGTTGTTGGGCGCTTTCCCGCAGGTGGTGCCGGCAGAGGGCGGCTTCCTGCACTATGTGGTCGATGCCGGGCTGGGCCTCAGGATCATCTGCCTCGATACGCTGGAGGATGGCCGCCACGGCGGCGCCTTTTGCGAGCGACGCGCCGCATGGCTGGCGGCGCGGCTGGCCGAGGCGCCGGATACGCCGACCTTGATCTTCATGCATCACCCGCCGGTTGTCGCCGGGATCGACTGGATGGACCCCGCGCCCGACGAGCCGTGGATGGTGCGCCTGCGCGATGTGCTGACCGGGCAGGATCAGGTGCTGGCGATCCATTGCGGTCACCTGCACCGCCCGATTTCAACGCAGTTCGCCGGCATCCCGCTCAGCGTCACCCCCTCCTGCGCACCGCTGGTGGCGATGGATCTGACCCCGATCGATCAGGACATCCCCGATGATCGCGAGCTGATCACCACCGAGCCGCCGACCTATGCGCTGCACCGCTGGGACGGCACGAACCTCGTGTCGCATTACGAACGGGTGGGCGACTGGCAGGTGCTGGCGCGCTTCCACGCAGGCCTGCAACCGATGATCCGGGGAATGTTCGCCGAGCGGTGATCGGTGTTCTGCTTTCCTCGTCATTGCGAGGAGCCGAAGGCGACGCGGCAATCCATCAACAGCCCTGTCGGAAGCGGCGACGTCGGTTTATGGATTGCGTCGCTTCGCTCGCAACGACGAGAGTATAACTACTTCCGCGCTGCCTGCCGTCCGGCGGGCGGGGGCAGGCCCACCCAGCGCTTCATGTCGACATCGTCGCTGACCTTCCACGGCACGCCGCTGCGGGTCAGGAACAGCTGCTCCATCTCCGAGCGGGTGAAGGGCCGCGAGCCCAATCGCCCGAACACCGCCATCTGCCCGCCGGTCTCGTCAACCGCACGGTCACGGTCGAGCCCCTTGGACATCGCAATCGCGGGCGAAGGCGTCTTGGCCCAGGCGATCAACTCCGGCTTGGGCGCGGGGCTGAAGCCGTAGAAATTGCGCTGGCTGTCTGGGCTGGTGAGTTGCAGCACCTTCATCCCGTTCTTCCCGTCCGCCACATAGGCGAACAGCGAGGCGTTGGTGGTGCCGACGATCACATCCTCGGCATCGTTCAACTGCCCGCCCAGCGTGACCTTCTGATAGACCTTGGGCGCGCGCGGGTTGGTGACGTTGAGGATGACCAGCCCGTCCCCCTTGGCGGCGACATAGGCATAGGTGCGGGCGATATACATCCGGCGCGCATCAGCCAGCGGCACGGTGCCTTCGGGCACGGCGACGGGCGCGCGCAGGTTGGTGACGTCGAACAGCTTCACCCCGTCAGCGTCGGTGACCCACAGATAGCGGAACTGCACCGCGCTCGCCCGCGCATCGCGCAGGGGCTGCACGGCGGCGAGTTTGGGCGCCTCGGGATTGGCGAGGTCGACCACCACCAGCCCCTTGTCGGCGGTGATATAGGCAATCTCGCCCGCCAGCGTGATGTGCCGCGCACCGGTGAGCACCCCGTCGGGGTTCCACGCGGTGCGCCCGTCGGCATAGGTCAGGCGCTTGAGCTTGTTGTTGCGGAATTCGCCGTCCGCCAGCGTGTTGACGTTGACGAGGATCAGGCCCTCCACCGCATCGGTGATCGCGGCAAAGTTGTAGATCGGCAGGAACGCCTGCTCCTGATTCATCGCGCGCATTTCGGGCGTCGAGCGGGTGGGCGCGATCGGCTGGTTGGTCGCCAGCGCCATGCAGGTCGCGTTGGTGGTCTTGACGTTGGTATCATGCCCCAGCGCGCTGAATGGCCCCTTGAGGATGCGTTCCGAGGTGCCCTTGTTGGCGATGCTGGCCACGTCATAGGCGGTGAACCCGCCGCTGCCTTCGGCGACGAACATGTATTCGCCGCGCAGCTGGAGGCAGCCCACGCGATCCTTGGTGCCTTCGTGGACGTTGACGAATTCCTCGAAATTGTGAGTCTCGCCCGAGAGCTTCTCGTCGAAGGTCTTGCCGCGCACCCAGTTCTTCAGCTCGCGCCCGTTCTGGTCGACATGCAGGCCCCACCAGTCGGGGTAGGCATAGCGGTGAAGGTAGGAGCCGATCACCGCCTGAGGTTCATCATATTCGGTCACGCGGGTCGCCTGGAAGCCGCCTTCGAGGCCGCTCCACGCATTCAGCCCGACGAAGTTGACGTAGTTCGTGCCCAGCAGGAAGAGCTGCGCCATGATGGCGTTGTTGTCTTCCTTTGCCGACAGGTGGCAATCGGTGCAGGTCTTGGTTTCGGTCTTGCGCACGGTGTGCGGGAAGTGCGGCGCGAAGGCCTGGCTGGAGAAGCCGATGGCCGAAATCGGCGGCTGCTGCACATAGATGCGTTCGCGGTTGATGTTGGTCGACGACAGCACCAGCGCCGAGGACGAGCGTACCGGGGCGATCTGGTTGCCCTTGGTGGTCATCGACTTGCCGAGCTGGAACATCTCGTCACGCGCGACCTGCGGGTTGTAGGTCGCAAAGTTGCGCGTCTCCTCACCCTCATAGCGGTGCATCTTGGTCTTCCAGTTCGCCTCGATCGGCAAGTGGCACCCGCCGCAAGAGGTCGTCCACGAAAGGTGGCAGGTGAAGCACGCCATTTCGGGGTCGCGGTGCGCGCGATCATCGCCGCTGATGCCGAGGCCGAATTCGAAATTGCCGGTCTCCGCGCCGTAACGGCTGACAAGCTTGGCGCGCGCGGCCTTGGCGTTGAACACCGGGGTGGCCGGATCGACCACATCCTTGACGAGGCTCATCTCCCATTCGAGACTGGGATCGACGATCGAACGCTGCACCAGCTTGCGCCTGCCATCGGCCCCTTCAAGCCATTCGAAGCGGCGCTTGCCATCGGGGTTGCGCAGCAGGCTGAGGTCATGGCCTTCGGGCGGCGCGGCGGGGCCGCTGGTGCGCAAGGTCGGGTAGGCATCGGGCGTGCCGTGGCAGTCCTTGCAGCCGATCTCGATCGCGTTGGCAACCTCGCCATAGATCAGGCCATTGCCGTGGCTGTCCTGTTCGAAGTGGCAATCGGCGCACTGCATCCCGATCTCGGCGTGGATGTCCATCATGTGGACTGCCTTGCCGGGGTTGGTGCCGGCGGGGACGAACTTGCCCTCGCCCTGCTTGCGCCACTTCTCCGGATCGTCAGGGTCAACGATCTTGCCGTCCGCATCGAGCAGATTGCCCTCGCGGTCGCGCTTGAAGATCGCGCGGAAGTTCCAGCCGTGGCCGTGATAGTCGGCGAACTGGGTGTCCTTGAGCTTGGGGTTCAGGTCATAGACGTTGCGCAGGAAGTCGACATCGCCCCACAGCCCGCGCGCAGCGGCGCCTTCGGGGTTGCGGTCGTTGATCGCACGGACTTCCTCGGCGGTGGGGTACTTCTGCTCCTTCGGCCACATGAACGGCGCATCGCTCTCGTAATCCCACATGGTGTAGCCGAGGAACGAGTTCAGGAAGATATTGGGCTGGTGCATGTGACAGTTCATGCACTGGCTGGTCGGGATCGCGCGGGTGAAGACGTGGCCAAGCGGGTGGCCCTTCTCCTTCACCTCGCCGCTGGCGGTCAGCAGGGCATCGTCGGCGCCCTTTGGCTTGTCGCCGTGGTCGTCGTGCGCGTCGTGATCGCCCGGCTGCTTGACCGCCCCGTGGCCGCTGGTCTTCTCGCCGTGCCCATCCTCGGCGTGTTCGACCTTGCCCGCAATCGTCGGGTCGACCGTCATCGACTGTCCGTCGCGGCCGAACTGGGCATAGACCAGCGAGTGGCGCGGCTCGCGGTCGTTGGCGTAGACCACGTGGCACGAGGCGCAGCCCGAGTGGCGATAGTCGCCCGGCTGGTCGTTGGTGCCCATGAACCAGGTGAAGGGATCGTTGAGGCGGGTCTTGTGGATGTTGAGCGCCGGGATCGCCACGCGCAGGCCGGTGCCGGGGCCGCGGTTCGATTGCTTGAGGTCGGGCCGCCCCGGCTCCTCGAGGCGCTGAATCGAACCCGTCGGGTTGGGCAGGCCGATTTCGGGGAACTGCGAGTTGATCGTGCGCCCGCCGCGTTCAAACACACGGAACACATCGCCCGGCGGGATCACGTGCCAGGTCGGCAGCGGATACATCTCCGCGAGCACCCCGCGCGCGACCTGCTCGGGCGAAAGCTTGCCGTCCGACCCGGCGCCCGGCGTGGTCAGCTTGGCGGGCAGACCGTCGCGGGTATAGGCCTCGCCCAGCAGGTAGTTCTTGTAGGGCAGGATGCCGTTGTTGTAGCTCGCCCCGCCCCAAAGCATCGCGCCGGTCGCCATGATCGAGCGTTCCGCCGCTTCGATCGCCTGGATGTGGCACGCCCCGCAGGCATCGCGCGCGACGCGGTAATCGGACGGGTTCACGAACTTGATGAACTCAGGGCTTTCCTTGTTGAGCAGCGCGTAGGACCGCTTCGGGTTGGCCGATGACGGGAAGTGCCAGCTGTTCGGATACTTGGGCAGCACGTGCGCCTTGTCGCGCGCGGCGACGTAATCGGGGTGATCGTGCGCCAGCTCGGAATTGCCCTCGATGGAGGCATTGCCACCGTGGCAATCGGTGCAACCCAGCCGCACGGCGGGGGTGACGTGCATGGTCGGCGCGTCGGTCTTGACGTGGCAGGTGTTGCAGCCGGCGGACTTCGCTTCCATCTCCGCCACCGATTGCCGGGCAGGCGCAGGGGGGGCAAACACCGCGGTGTAATCGCGCTTGACCGGCTTTTCCTTGTCCGAGGCCTGCGGCGATCCGGCGAACAGGCCGATGGCCAGCACCAGCGCCGCGGCCAGCAGCGCGATGTGGCGGGTGAAGGATTGGGTCAGCGCGCGCATCAGTAGGTCAACACCACGTTGGCGAGGATCGAGACGAATTCCTGTCCGCCGCCGCCCCGTGCAGTGAACAGATCCTTGAACCCGTCCCCTGCCACCAGCGTCGCGGCGGAGAGGCGGAAGACGAGGTTCTGGTTGGCCTTGGGCCGCCAGATCGCCGAGGCGGACAGGTCAAAGCCGATCTCCTTGGGGATCGAGCCTTCGTTGCGCAGCGCCTGCAGCGTCGCCGTGTTCTCGAACCACAGGTGATTGGCATTGGCCGAGAGGCGGAATTGCGGCGTCAGATCGAAATCCGCGCCGACCCCTGCAAGGATCAGCCCCGGATTGTTGAAATTGCTCTGCCCCTGCTCCTTCGAGGAGCGCAGCGAATTGAGCAGGCCGTTGCGGCCATTGACGCTGACCGCGCGCCCGCCGCCGGCAAAGGGGATCGTCTGGCGGATCCAGTAGGATGTATCCGCGCCCGCAAACACCGGGTTTTCGAAGATCGCATCGAACCCGCCCTCGGTGTTGTCATAGGGGTCTTCGTCCCCGCTGGCATAGGCGGCCGACAGGCGGAAGCGCATCCAGTCGCGATCATAGCTGGCTTCGATGGCGGCGAACTGCGCGTTGATATCGGCCGGGCGGTCGGTGAAGAAGCTGTTGCGATCCTCGCCCAGCGCCCAATAGAAACTGCCGGTGAGGTTGACCCGCCCGATCCGGCCATCGGCGTTGTAGCCGAGGTAGACCGCGTCGTAATCTCGGCCCCTCAGCGTGCCGAGCAAGGCCGGGCGCACCGGGAAGCCGTTGTCGTCGATCTCGATGTCGTTCGCCTCGCGGTTGCGGTTGTAGACGACCGTGACCTGACTGGTCAGCGCCGGGATCAGGAAGTCCTGCCGATAGGCATTGGCGACGAAGACGAAGTCATCGCGCGGGCTCTTGACGATGGAGTTGAGGCCCGAATTGGTGTCCTTCTCCAGCCGCCAGAAGGCGCCGAGGTTGAACTGGAAGCGGTTGTTGTCGCGCGATCCGAACAGGCGCACGCCCAGTTGCTGGTCGTTGAACAGGAAGCCGCGGAAATCCGACTGGAACGGCTGGATGCCGGCGCGGATCGAAATGAAGTCGAAGCGGTCGGTGTCGAACTGGCCGAAGTGGTAATCCACAAAGGCTTCCTGCACCCCGAGGAAGTGATCGAGCCGGTGCGAGGGGCGCGACGGCTCGACAAACAGCACGCGCCGTTCGGGCACATCGACATAGTTGACGTTGTAGGCCAGCGTCAGGCGGTATTCGATGGTCGGCGGCTTGAAGGTGGTCATCCCCTTCAGCAGCGCGAAACCGGCGATGAAGGTCTGGCTGAAGACCTGGCTGAAATCATTGCCGAACACGTCGTTGCGGTCCGGGTCTTCGGTGGTCTGCACGCCGACAGGGATCGGGAAGGTGCGCGGTTCGTAGACCGAATCCGAAATCAGGTTGGCGACGAAGAACCAGTCATCGCCCTTGATCGGCAGCCAGGGCACCTTCTTGCGATCGATCGGGCGGTCGCCCTTGTAGGTGTTCTGGTGATAGGGATCGAACAGGTTTTCCTTCACCAGCCCAAGGCTCTCGATCAACCGCCAGCGATCGGGGATCGGCAATTGATCGGTCGGAAAGGCGCTCGGCGGCGGGGCGCGCACCGCGCCTTGGTTGTTCTGTTCGATCCGCTCGGGCAGCGGGGCGGTGTAGCCGGGGCGTTCGCGGCCCTCGATGATACCGGGATCGACCGGGGGCGTGTCCACCTCCCAGTCCTGCGGCGCGGGCGCAGTCGCAGGGGCTTCACCCGGCGGCGGCGTGGCCGGCTGCGCAACCTCGGGCGGCGGCGCGGCCTGAAGCAGCAGCAGCGCAGGCAACAGCGCGGAAGGCAGCAGGGCCATCTACAGCCCCTCGCACACGTTCTGGGTCGCCGTGTCGACGAAAGGCGCGAAGGGGCAGTTGACGTAGCGCAGGCGCACCTGACGGCTGCCGACCTGCACCACGATCCGATCAGCCCGCATCGCCGCAGGCGCATTGCCGAGGCCGCCCCCGGCCCGCACCGCGCCGTTATGCACGCCGAGGAAGCTGATCATGTCGTCCTGGTCGATCCCGTCACCCGACACGCCAATTGCGCCGACCAAGGTATTGCCGCGATAGACCGGCACCGATCCGGGGAAGATCTGGATCCCGTTCGCCAGCCGCGGATTGCCGCCCGCCACCCCCGGCAGGCTGGTGCAGGCCCGCGGGGTATCGGCCCCGCTCTGGCCGGTGACAAAGGCCAGATGCTGGGCGAGATTGCCGAGCACCAGCGCACTTTGCAGCCCGGTCGAGAAAGGATTGAACTGCGCAATCGGGCGCGAGAGCGGCCCGTTGGCCGTGCCCAGCTCGCCATCGGGGAAATAGGGCCGCGACAGGTTGCCATTGGCACGGTCAGAGAAAGCGGTCGCCCCGGTCAGCGCAGCAGGATCGCCGAGGAAATTGCGCAGCCGCGTCACGAACTGCGGCACCTCGCCGCCCGCTGCCGAAAGCTCGGCAGCGGCGAAGGGGGCGGAGAAGAAATTGGCGGTGCGCGCCTTCTGCAAGCTGACGTCGATCCCGAAGATCGGCGCATCGGGCGAACGCACCATTCCCAGCACGGCCCCGCGCGTATCGACGAGGCTGATCGTCACCTGCGCGCGGCTATCAAGCGGCTGGCGGATCTGCGCCCGCGCGCGGCTCATCACGGTGAAGGCTTCTTCGAGGATCGTGCGCGCTTCGGCAGCAGTCAGCGGGCTCGCCACCGCGCCCGCATCGGTCGCACCGCGCACGGGGAAGCGGTTCACGCCCGCGCCGTTCGAAAGGACGAAGGCATCGCGGTTGCTGAATTCCGCCGAGGTCGAGGCGCGCACGCCCGACGCCTCGGTGCCGTAGGCAACGCCCGCCAGCAGGCCGGCCCCGCTGTAATAGCCCGTCACCGGCACCAGCGCGCCTGCCGTGCCGGCAAAGGTCGCGCCCGCGACATTGCCGATCTGGCTGTATTCGACATCGGTATAGCGCAGCGAAGTGCCGTCTGCCGTGATGCGGTTGGCGCGGATCGATTCCGGTGCCTCGAACCCGACCGTGCCCGCGAGCGCAATCGCTTCATCAAGGTCATTGTCGCGGTCGAGAACATTGGCGTCGAAGCCATAGGCGCCGTCGGCGATCACCCCGATCCCGCCGACGACCACGCCGTTGCGGTAGAGCGGGAAGCCGCCCGGATCAGCCGCCAGCCCGAGCGGCGAGCGCTTGGGGCCGATCAACCCGTCGCTCGCGCGCGCGGCAAGGTCGGAGCACGGCAGCTGGCTGAACTGCACCCCGAACAGCGGGCCGCTCTCCAGCCCGGCAGTTGTCGGTGCAGGCGGGAAGTGCTCCTGCACGATGAAGCTCGCCGTGCGGCTGGAGAAGGCGTTGCCGCCGCTCGACAGATAGGCACCGGTAATCGCCTTGGCGATCGCCGCCCCGGCGCTGGGGATGACGAGCCCCTGCACATCGATGTTCTGGCCATTGGGCGCGTCGGAAATCCGCGCGGTGCCCGCAGCGCCGGGCATGGCAAAGACCGCCAGCACGTTGCCCACTCGGTCGGTCACGGCAATGGTGGCAGCGGCGCCCCGTGCACGCGCTTCGGCGGCGGCTTGCGCGATGATCGTGCCGACCTGCGCGGAGGAGAGGCTCTCGGCAGCCGGCACGCTGAAGACCTGCCCTGACGGGGGCGGCGTGGGCGTGGGCGTTGGCCCGCCGCCGCCAGTGCCGCCGCCGCCCGAACTGCTCCCCCCGCCCCCGCACGAGGCGAGCACCAGCGCGCTTGCTGCAATCCAGCCGGTTCTGATCCCCCCGACGCGCATCTCTATTGCAGCCTGCCGATCGCGCCCGCGGCGGATTTGAGCGCGGCGCGGAAGTCGGCCGGGCGGTAGGCGTTGGGCTCTTCAACCGCCTTGTAAGCGCGGGCGATGTCGCCCCTGATCCCGGCTGCCGCGCCCTGCGTCACCCGGCCCTCCTTGACGAGAGCGTTGAGCAAGGTGTCGATCGCCATCACCGCCTGCACCGATCCGGCATAGTCGGTGAAGCGCTGGCTCGTGGCCTCGCCCGCGATGATCGCGATCACCTTGAAGGCATCGCCGCTGCCAAAGCCGCGCGCCGACAGCGCATCGGACAAGGCGCCCGCGCGCGAGGAAAGCGTCTGGGCGGCGCCGCGGGCCTCGGCCGGGCCAGCGCCAAACGCCTTGTGGAAGTCGCGCGCGGCGGTCTGGAAAGCGGCCGCCTCGCCCGGCACCAGTGCCCCTGCGACCGCCTGGAGCATGATCATGTTTTCGTCATTGAAGGGCGGGTTGCCGAAGGGGATGGGCCGCGCCGGATTGGTCTCGAAGGTCAGCTTGCGCTGCGGGCCATCGGTGATGGTGCGGTGGCACGAATGGCAATCGAGGAAGTAGAACTGCGGGAACGCGCCTTCATAGGCCAGTTTGGGCTGGGCAAACAGGCTGGTCGACCGCCGCACCGCTTCGGCCTGCCCGACCGCCCACAGCCGCACGCCATCGGGCACGCTCTTCCTTGCGGTGTAATCGCCGTCGATCTGGTGGTGCTGCTGGAGCGAGGAGAACAGGTCGAGCTCGAACGACACGCGCGGGTGCCCGGCGGCCATCATCGCATGGGTGACGAACTGGCCGGGCTTGGCCGAGCCATAATGGCAATCAAGGCACACCCCGGCGCGCACCTTGGGATTGTCGAGCGGGGTGAGCCCCGCTGCCACGTTGGAGGCGTGCGTGGCGGGCAGCGCATAGTGCTCCGCCAGCCATGTCCCGCCCGACGCACCGTGGCAGCTTTCGCAGCCGACGCCGTCGGTGAGGGTAAACTTGGGGCCGCGGGCGCCGGCGGGCGCGTTGGTGGCATGGCAGCCGAGGCAGGCGGGCGCGGATTGCGCGTTGCCAAGCCCGAGGCTCGCCGCGATCTGCTGGCCGCGCCGCCCGCCGAGCACGGCATAGGCGCGGCTGTGCGCGCCGCTGGGCGAAGAGGGTTCCTGCCAGGTGGCGATCTCGTCCTGACGAACAACCGCACCATTGCCTTCCGCGCGGCCGTGGCAGGTCGAACCGGCGCAGGTCGCCACCCCTTCGAAGGTGCCGTTACCGATCGCGATCGATGCGGGATAGACCAGCGCCAGAGCAATCACCGCCAGCACACGCAGTGCGCCGGGCCGCTGTGCGACCCGTGTGATCCTGCCTGACCAAATTCGCCTCATCCCATCCCCCCCGAGATGATCGCCTGACGTGAGAGCGGCTCCGGTACCGCTGCAATCCCTGACAGGCTAGCACCGCGCCCCCGCGCGATGCTTGTAACCCTGCGTCAGGTTTCGTTCCCCGTCTGCCGATTCCCCCGTCTGGCTGACCCACGCCCTTGTCCCAAGCTTGGGGGCGCGATGCAACAGGCAATCGACATCATGCACGCTTGTTCAGGGCGCAACCTCTTCGGCAGGAGCGGATTCCTCGAGGCTGGCGGCAAGCGATTCGAGCTGCACCGAACAGCCCTTGGCGATCAGCGCTTCGGCCAGGGCATCGGGCGTTTCGTAGTCATCGGCCAGCAGCACGAAATTGACTTGCGCGCTGGAGGCATTGTCCGGCCCGGTAATGTTATAGGGCACACCCTCGACGATCGGCAGGCGCGCCGGATCGAGCGCGGCGACGGTTACGGTATCGTCGAAGGTGACATCCACCGAAGCGCCGTTTTCGCGGTTGAACATCCGGTAGGTGCTGATCCCGGTCGCCGGACGCCACAAGCGGACGGTGGCCAGATCATAGAGGCAGATCGTGCCCGAACGGGTGACATCGACATACCAGAGGTTGGGGTTGGTCGGGATGCCGTCGGTCACGTCGCGCACCGCCCCGGTGCGCACGCGGGTGGCGGCGCGCTTGCGGGTGAGCGAGGCGAAACGGTCAGCGGCAACCTGCGGGCGATCGCCCACGCGGAAGGTGCCTGCGCCCTTGATAACGCGCGTCCCTTGCGCGGTCAGCACGGTGACCACATCGCCCGCCTTCAGGGTGATCGAGGCGTTGTCGTCGATCTTGGTGCCGACCGGATACTTGGTCGAAGAGGGGCCGGTGGACTTGACCACCACCCCGGCCATCGCCGCCACCGGCAAAGCCAAGGCGGCCCCGGCAAGCGCGAGTGCGGCGAAATTGCGCTTCAGTCTATCCGAGAACATAGGTTCCTCCCTCGTCGCCATCTGCAATGCGCCGCGCGAGATTGCGCAACGCTGAATCCTCGGGATGGCGCGCAGCCACCCCCTCCACTAGCCGCACTGCGGCGGCGCGGTCGGTGACGGACAGCACACTCGCCTCTACCAGAGCGGCGCGATCTTGCGCGGGAAATTCGGGTGCGGGCTCGAACAGTTCAACCGGCCGCGCGCGCCCGCGCAGCACCACCCGCCCCATTGGCCGCCACCAATCAAGCCCCGAGGCCTCGGCGAATTCGCGGCTCGCCATCACCGCCGAATCGAGTGCCTTGTTGGCCGCTTCAAGCCGCGCGGCGGTGTTCATCGAATCCCCCAGCGCGGTGTACTGGATGCGATTGGCACCCCCGAAATTGCCGATCACCGCCTCGCCATAATGCAGGCCCACGCGGGTCTTGCCGATCGGCGGCAGATCCGGGTCCATCGCGGCGACCTCGGCGCGGAAGGCCTCGCCCGCCTGCCACATGGCGTAACCCGCCCGCGCCGCGCGCATCCCGTCGTCGGGGCGACTGATCGGCGCACCCCAGAAGGCGACCACGGCATCGCCCACGAACTTGTCGATCACCCCGCCATGATCGAGCACCACCTGGCTAAGCACATCAAGATAGCGGTTGAGCAGCTTTGCCACCATTTCCGGCGCGATCGCGTGGCTCATCTTGGTGAAGCCTTCCAGGTCGCTGAACAACACGAAGATCGTGCGCTTCTCGCCGCCAAGGCTCAGCAGCTCGGGCTTTTCGATGATCGCCTGGGCAATGTCGCGCGGGATATACTTGCCCAGCGCCCCAGTGGCGAAATTGCGCTGCACCGCGCCCGATGCGCGCGCCGTGGTGGTGACGGCGGTGAAGACGATGATCCACCCGATCAGCCAGCCGACCACCGGCAGGCCATAGGTGTCGACATTCTGGAACTGCAACAGAAACGGCGTGCCCTGAAACAGCACCAGCTGCGCAACGCCAAACAGCGCCAGCCGCCGTGCGGGCCATTCGAGCAGTGCGGTCAGAACCGCGATCACAACCACCAGCGCCGCCATCGCCCACAGCACCCATGTCTCGATCGGCCTCAAGAGGCGGTTGTCCAGCATCTGGGCGATGATTTCGGCATGGACCGCGATTCCCGCCGGAACTTCGCCATTGATCGAAGTGAAGGTCGTCTCGACCCGGTCATAATCGACAATATCGCCGCCGATCAGGATATACTTGCCGGCATATTGCTCCTTGAGGAACGGGAGAATCTCGGGATCGGGATCGACGAAGAGGTCGATCTGGGCCGGGGGAAACAGCACCGAATCTTGATACTTGGCGCGGCGGTAATCGATCGCGCCTTCGTAACCGGCAAAGGCCTTGGCGGGTTCACCGGCTTCGGCCAGCATCACCCGCCCGAGCAGGGGCGGCAGGCCGGGGCGGATATCGGGCCACAGCCGGGTCGCGCCGAAGGTGTTGTCGAGCCGGATGCTGGCAGGCTGGGCATTGCTGCCCTCGAGCCGCGCCATGAAGGCTTCGAGAAACTGCTGCTGTTCGTATTCGATATCGTCCGGGTTGGTCGCCTTGGCGGCATAGGCGACCGCGACCGGAGTCTTCATGCTGCGCAGCGCCGCGATCAGCTCCTCATCCTCGTCCTGCGGCTGATCGAACAGGATGTCGATCCCGATCGCCTTGGGCTCGAAGGTGTCGAGCGTGCGCAGGGTCTTGGCCAGCAGGCCGCGATCGAGGGGCGAGCGCTTGCGCGCCGCAATCAGCGTCTGGTCGGTATAGACCACCAGCACCACGCGCTTGTCTTCCTCGACCAGGTCGGCCGCGTAATAGGCGCGCAGGTCATAGAGCGCCCGCTCGGCCTCGCTGGTGAGCGGGGTGGGCTCTGTGCCATCGGGCAGCACCCAGCTGTAACGCGCGATCAGCAGCGCCACGCCAAGCAGCATGACCGTCAGCGCCAGCTGGACGGTGCCCGCCTCGCGCACATTGTGCCAGCCGCGCGTCAGCCAGCCAAAGCGCGCGGCAAAGCTGGCGGACGTGTCGTTCATCGCAAGGGCAACGCCGCCTCAGCGCGCCAGTTTGGCAGCGCCATCGCCCACCACGGCGAAGGCCGACCAGTAGAACGGGTGCGATGTTTCCGCGCTGTCCATCAGCGCTTCCTGCGAAGCCCGCAGCGCCTCGGCGGTGCTGCGCCCGTCCTCTGCAAACAGGCCCGAAACCAGCCGCCCGGTCGCGTCGAAATCATCCGGCACGGGCCAATGGCTCGCCAGCACGGTGCGCCCGCCTGCGCCGACAAAGGCGCGCACCAGCCCGTCGAGCGCAAACTCGCCCCCGCTCGTCACCCCCGCCTCGCGGGTCGCGCCCACGGTGGCGGTGCCCGCCGTGTCGCAGGCCGAGAGGATCACGAGATCGGCATCGATCCTGAGGTCGAAGATTTCACCGAAGCTCAAAAGGCCGTCAGAGCCCGCGCTGGCATCGAAGCTGGTCAGCAGCGCAGGGCGCGGCGGACATTCGGGCTGGGGCGCGGTCACAAGGCCGTGGGTGGCAAAGTGCAGGATGCGGAACTCGGACAGGTCGGGCAGCGCCTGAATGGCCGTGTCGGTGAAAGCCGCGCCCGTCAGCACCTGTGTCCCTGAGGAAAAGCGCGCCGCTGCCTCGCGCAGTTCGGTCGCCTTGACCGGCCGCGCCCAGATATTGGGCGACCACAGACACTTCTCGCCCGCCTCCAGCGCCGCACGGGTGCGCGCGGCGCCGGGCGTCGCATTGCCGATCGGTGCGTTTTCGCCGAGGCCGAGATAGGCGCGCTTGCCATCGGACGGACGGCTGGCGCGAACATCGCGGAAGGCGGCGGCCGCCACTGCGGTGCTCACCTGCGTCTGCCGCCCGAGCCATTTGGTGCCGCGGAAATCGTACTCGTCCGCGTCCTTGACCTTCATCCGCGCCTCATAGGCCGCGACGCTGGCATCGTCGGTGACGAGCAGGTTGATCGGCAGCTTGAGCATCGCGCCATCGGGCTCGAACACCACGTGCCGCGCCTTGGGCAGATCATCGGCCACCGGCGCGAACAGCTTGACATAAAGCTGGCGCGCGGCGGCAATGTCGAAGGGATAGGTCAGCACCTGCCCGCCTTCGACCACCGCGATGCTGTCGCGGATCTGGTTGACCATGCTTTCGATCTGCTTGGGGCTGGCATCGGTGCGCCACACCCGCGCGCTGTCGCGGGTGGCATAGACGACATAGGCCTCCCGCTCGAGCGTCACCAGTTTCACATAGGCTTCGCCCTCGGTGAGAATGGCCTGAAGATCGGACAGCGCGATCCCCGCCCCGCTCACCGCACGATAGCGCGGATAGGCGGCAAGGCGCGTCAGCACCTCGGATTGCTGGGCCTGCAACTGCTCAAGCCGGGTGCGGCGCTCGGCGATCTGGGTGGCCTGCCGGGTCTCGGCCTCGGGGAGGCTCTCCAGCTCGAGCAGCGCGATCCGCAACTGCTCGATCCCGCGGCCGAGATTGGTCGCGGTGCGGAACAGCTGGGCGGCCTCGTCGGTGCCTTCGGACAGCTCGCGGGCGAGCGCTGCCTGGGTCTGGGCAAGGCCGGGACGCTGGAGCAGCTGGCTGGCGGCGAACAGATCGGCGGCGGCATCGCTTCCGGCTGCACCGCCCTCGGTCAGCAGAGCGAAATAGGGCGTCATCACCCCGCGCAGCGAAGGCAGCGCCCGGCCTTCGGCATCGCCGATGATCCCGCGATAGAGCCCAAGCGCGTCATCGCGCCGTCCAGCGCGTGCGTAAAACCCTGCAAGCTGCGCTTTGGCGCTGCCAAGAACCGGCGTGCCGGGATAGGTCGCCTGAAGCAATGTGATCGCGGACCGATGCAGCCCCTCGGCCTCGGCGGGCCGGCCTTCGCGCTCAGCCACTTCGGCCAGTTCGCCAAGCACCTGCGCGCGCAGCCACGCGACCGAGACAACCCGACCGCCGCGCACTTCGCCGAAAGCCGCGTTCGCTGCGCGCAGGAAGCCGGTCGCCTCGTCAGTGCGCCCAAGCTGGCGCAGCGCGGTTGCCTTGAGATAGGCGTGCTGTCCATCGAGCAGCCGCGCGCGTTCCAGCGGGGTGAGGCTGAGTGAATATTCGCTGGTGATGCGCCCGCTCTCGCTTGCCAGCTGCCCGGCCAGTGCAGGGCCGATCGTCAGCGACCGGGCGAGGTCGTTGTCGGCAAATTCGACCGCGGGCGGGGTGTCGAGGATGGCCAGCGCACGGGCGGGCTGGCGCTGGTTGAGCGCGTCCATGCCCTCGTAATTGCGCTGGAGCCGCGCGAGCAACGGGCTGCTCGCCGCTGCGGGGCGCGTCAGGGCGAACAGGCGGCGGCCTTCGGCGAAGTTGCCGAGGTTGGACTGCTGCAACGCCTCGTTCAATTGCGCTTCGGCAGCGCCCGGCCCGGCGAGCGCCGCCGCCGAGGCTGCGAAGAACTCCGAGGCCTCGGCAAAATTGCCCGCGTTCGAACGGCGATAGGCCTCCGACAGTGCCTGATCGCCCGCAATCGCTTCGGCCTGCTGGCGCGCGAAGGCGATGGCGTCGGTGGTGCTGGTCAGCGGGATCTCGACCGTGCCCGGCACGACCTCGTCACTGGCGAGCGAGGCGAGGCCGAGTTCGAGCGCCTTGGAATAGGCGGTGAGCCCGGATGCGGCAAAGGTGCGGCCCGCGCGACCTGCGATCAGCAGGTCGGTGGCAAGGATCGATCCGTCACGCTTGCAGGTAAGGCGCTCGACCGCAGCAAGGCCGGGAAGCGCGGCCTGCCTTGCCGCCGCATCGCTCCCGCAGCCGTGGCCTTCCCCCAGAAAGCGCGCCGGGCCGGGGCTGTCGCCCGCCTTGGGCTTGACCACCCACAAGGTGCCGACCGGCGCGGCGGAATCGCGGCAGATCACCGCATAGCGGCGGTCGAACAGCCCTGCGCCGGGTTCGGGCGACAGGATCTGCGCTTCGCACAAGCCATTGGAACCGATCGGGAAGGTATCCCGCAACGACAGGCTGACGCTGTTTTCGGCACTGTCGGCAAGGCCGGGCGCGGCAAGGCCGAACACGGCCAGCGCCGCCGCAGCCCCGGCCGCGAGCCGGACGGGAAAGAGACGCGGATGCTTCATGTCACTTCCCTCCCTGCGGCGCGCCCGGCTGGGCAGGCGGCGTAGCCGTGCCATAGACAGCGGTATCGCTGCCGCTGGTGACCGGATCGTCCAGCAGCGGGTCTTCGCTGATCAGCGGCGTTTCCGGACGGTCGGGGAAGTCGACGCCGTAGCGCTCTTCGTCCTCGTCCGACACGCCCTGACGCGAATCGCCAATGGCAACCGGCTTTTCGAACACCTCCGGATTGTTGATCGCAACCGGCGGCTCCCGCTCCGGCGGCGGTGGCGGCGGCGGCGGTGGCGGCGGCGGCGGAGGCGGCGGCGGCGGCGGCGGAGGCGGCGGAGGCGGAGGCGGCGGGGTCAGCGGACATTCGCCCGTGTTGATGTCGCAATCGTTGAATTTGCTGGAGGAGCTGTAGGTCGTCGGGTCGTTGCCCGTGCGGTTGAAATTGACCTCGCGGAAGAACGCTTCGCCGACGATGAAGTCACCGGAAGCGGTCAGCCTGCGGCCATAGGCGAAGACATCGAGCGGGGCGGGGTTGGCCTTGGGCTGGTTTGCACCGCCCCCCTGATTGACGGCAGGGTCGAACCCGGCAATCGACAGTCCGGCATCGCCGACCAGGATCCCGCCTTGCGCGGAGGCCGTCCCGGTGTTGCGCACCAGCAGCCCGCGGCTGATGAAAATGTCGACATCGCGGGCGCGGATATAGCCGAGCGGGTCGTCGCTCCCCGCCGCAGCGACCGCAAGCAGCGCATCGCGTCCGGCGAAGTTGGGATTGGTTTGCAGCTGGGCGATGGTGGCAGCATCGGCCGCCCAGATATAGCCCGACGTCAGTTCGATCTGACCGCCCAGACCACCATCATTGTTGGTCACGCGGATGCTGCCGGGCGTGACGAGCTCGATCCGTCCGCCTGCAATCAGCGAGAGGACATCGCTGTCGATGGTGTCATCGAAGGCAAGGTTGCCCTCGATCCGGATGATTCCCTCGGTCGCCGATCCCACGCGGAAGCGAACCAGCGAGAAGCCGTCACCATCCGACCCGGCCAGCGTCAGGTTGCGGATGATCAGTGCCGGGGTGTTGGCATCGATCGCCATCGGCTGGTTGAGTTGGTTGTTGCCGCCCGGATCAACCAGAACCGGCATGAAGAAGGTGAGGTTGCGCCCGTCGATCCGGTCGGCTTCCTCAGCCAGCAGCGTCCAGCCATCGCCATCCACGGTGCCGCCGATCACTGCGGGCGCATCGGTGTTGATCGAGGACAGGCCCAGCACCGGCGCGGCGATCCGCGCCCCTGCCGTGATTTCGATATCGCGCGAGGACAGCCCGATTCTGTCCCCCGCCATCCCGGCGCGGGTGTCGTCATCGCCTTCGATGGTGATGGTCTGGCCCGAATTGACCGTGATCAGCGCGGTCGAGGTGCCCGCCGGGCCGCCGATGACCCCGCCGTTGAAGGTCTGGATCAGCACGTCGCCCAGCGCATTGGCATTCAGCACGCCCGAAACCAGCAGGGAGCCACGATCTGCGAGGAAGGTCGAGGGCGGCAGCGCGCCGTTCAGCCCGTCTCCCAAGGCCGAGGCGAACAGCGACCCGGCGTTGACGGTTCCATCGGCAAGCTTGATCGCGAACACCCCGGCGGTGTTGCGGTTGCCCCCCGGCGTCGCGCCGAAGCCGTCGGCCGCGAGCCGCAGATTGCCGACCGAAATTCGCGCCCGGCTGTCGGCCTCGATTTCGAGCGAGGCGGTGCCGCCCGACGCCGTGCCGCCCGCCTTCGCCTGTGCGCTGGCGTAGATTTCCATGAATCCGGCATCGATCGTGCTCGCCCCGGTCAGACGCAGGCGGGCAAGGCCGCTGGAGGCCGCCCGGCCTTCAGTGTTGTCGGTGCCGCCCGCCGAAATCGAGCGCGATTCGACGACCAGTTCATCGAGTGTCAGCGCCGAGCTGGCGAGGGTGAAGATCGCATCGAGACTGGTGGCCGAGCCATGCACCAGCGCCACGCCGGCCTCGGCGCGCGAACTCACCCGGAACGTGCCTGCGCCCGCCTGATCCGAGCTGACCGTCAGCGCCGAACCCTCAACCGTCAGCGTGACCGCACCCGAGGTGGCGTTGCCGCCGGTGCCTTCGCCCTCACCACCGTCACCGCCAAAGGCATCGGCGTTGATGAAGGAGGCTCCCCTGAGGCCGACCGTCGAGTTCCGGATCAGCACGTTCACCGGTGCAGAGGTGGCGCTGCCGCCATTGCCGGTCGCCGAAGTGGCGTTGCCGCCGGTCACCGTGGCCGCGATCCTGAGGATGGCGCCGGTTATATCGGTGTTGATCAGCGAGAAGTTGACCGGCACGCCCGCGGCATTGCCGCCGGTGCGCGTGCCGGTGCCGCCGACGATCCCGCCGTTGATCGCAATTCCGGCCTCGCCGGTGCCGTTGGGGGTGAAATTGATGGTCGAATCGGTAGCGGAGAAGCGCAGCTCGCCCGCGACCCCGCCTTCGCCATTGCTCAGGGTCACTGCGCCGCCGCGCACACCATCGCCCCCGCGCGACATATCGCTGAGGTCAAGCAGGCCCGTGATGTTGAGCGTGCCGCCGTTGAGCTCGATCTGGTTGAAACCGCTGATCGCCCCGCCGCCATCGCCCGAACCCGAGCCATCGCCGCCGCGCGCGCCCGATGCGCCTCCGGCCAGCTCCAGCGTCGCCGTCCCGCCGTTCAGCACCCGGATGATGCGCGTGCCGCCAATGCCCTGGCCGCCGTGGACATTGCTGGTCGAAACCGTGCTCGATCCGCCCTGCGAGAAGACGGTGAAATGGGTGCGGCCCATGACAAGGCTCGATCCTGCGCCATCGACCTCGATCACTGCCGTGCCGCCCTGGCCGATGCCCGCCGGGCCACCGGCAAAGCCCTCGCCCGCATCCACAGACGATCCGCCGCCAAAGCCGCGCGCCCAGATGCCGATTTCGGGCATGACGCCCTGGGTGGGGTCGATGTTGGTGGGCAGGGCGATGCTGCCGCCGCCCCGCGCGAGCAGGGCGACGTTGCCGCCCCGGCCCAGACCGCCCAGCCCGCTGCCGCCATTGGTATTGCCGCCGCTGCCGTCGGCGCTCAGGATCCCGCCCGCACCGGGCGCGGATTGCAGGTCGGTGATGATGTTCCGCTGGATAATCAGGCGGCTGCCTGTTCCGAGGCTGCGCATTTCGGCGGTGCCGCCAATGCCGTTGCCGCCTTCGTGGACCAACGCCTGCCCGCCGCGCCCGGTCGCCACCGCCTGGGCCGAGCCCAGCGTGATCGTGCTGCCGCCGCGCGACTGGATGAAGGCGAGCCCGCCCGTGCCGTTGCCCGCTGCAAAGGCGGCGCGCGTCTCGCCGCCTTCGCCATTGGCGAAGACCTGCGCGATGCCGGTCACGGTCAGGGTGCCGCCGCCTGTGTCGCCGACATTGGTGATATAGGCCGTGCCGCCCACGCCGTTGCCGCCCGCACCGGTCTCGGCCGCGCCGCCGCTGCCGCTGGCATCGACGATCAGCTCGCCATCGACATCGATGGTGATCCCGTCGATCTCGACCGCCGCTTCCCCGCCGGTGCCATTGCCGCCGCGCCCGCCAATGGCAAAGCCGCCCGAACCGCCCGCGAGCAGGAGGATCCCGGTCGCCTCAAGCCGCCCGCCAAGGCCGCCCAGCACTGCCGCAGCGCCGCCGAAGCCATTGCCGCCCGTGCCGCCCGTGCCGCCAAAGCCGACCGCATTGGCCTGCACCTGCTGCACCGACACGCGTCCGGCCCGTACCGTCAGGGCGGAAAAGCCGCCCGTGCCATTGCCCGCAAGGCCGCGCGGGTCGTCATTGCTGTTGTCGACCCCGCCGGTGCCGCCAAAGCCGGTGGTATCGAGCGTGAGATTGGAGAAGCTGGCAAACCCGCCGCCGACATTGCCCGGCCCGCCGAGCAGCGCCAGACCGGCCTGCGCCAGACCGCCAAACCCGTTGCCGCCGCGCCCCGGCGTGAACTGGTCGCTCGACGGCCCGCCGCGCCCGCCCGATCCCTGCGCCGCGACAAAGGCTTCGCCAGCGACGCTGATCTCGCCATAATCGCCGCCTGCGAGCAGATAGGCGCCGCTGTTGAAGGTCGGGTCGGCCTGGTTGGGCGTGTCGGACGATCCGCCATAGCCATCGCCGCCATTGCCCGGCGCGATCTGCTGGCCATCGTCAGACCCACCCTCGCCCCCGCGACCATCGGCGCGCACGTCGGCCTGACCGCCAATGGTGACCACGGCGCGCTGGCTGGCGGTGCCATTGGCCTGGAAGAAGGCATTGCCGCCGCGGCCGATGCCGCCATTGCCGCCATGCCCGAAATTGGCATTGCCGCCGACCCCGATCGCACTGGCGCGGGCCGCCTGCTGCAATGCGATGGTGCCGGTCACGGCATTGGCGCCCGCAAGCCCCGCCTCGGCATCGCCGCCCGAAATGCCGTTGCCGCCCGTCGCATTGCCGAAGGCCAGGAACTCGCCGCCGACCGTGATCCGCCCGGCACCGCGCGTGATCGCCCGTGCCGCGCCGCCCAGCGCCCGCCCGCCCTTGCCGCCGCCATTGTCGCCGCCGAAGGCCGAGGCATCGAGTTCGAGCTGGCCGTCGATCGTCAGCGCCCCGGTGCCATCGACCGCAATCTCCGCCGTCCCGCCATCGGCGAGCGCCCCGTCGCCCGACCCGTTGGAGCCGCGCGCAAAGGCAGCGGCAAACAGGCCGACATCACCGCGCACGCCGAGAGTCGCCGAATCCGCGAGCGAGATCAGCGTCGCCCCGCCAAAGGCGTTGGACGCGGTCGAGGCCGAATTGGTGTCCCCGTCGGCCCCATCGCCGTCCGCTGCAAGGAACAGGTTGCTGTCGATCGTCGCCGCGCTGTTGCCGCTCAGCACGATCCGCGCCGTGCCGCCCCGCGCTGCGGCGCCGGTGCGCACATCGCCGATCGAGCTGCCGAAGGCCGAGGCGTTGAGACTGACAAGCCCGCCAATCGCGAGCCGCCCGCCGGTCATCGCGATTTCGGCTGTCCCGCCGCGCGATGTGCCGGTGATGCGGTTGATGTCGTCCGCTCCGGCAAAGGCGTCGGAGGTGATCGTCACGTCACCATCAATATTGACCACCGCCGAGCCATTACCGACCGAAAGCCGGGCAATCCCGCCGGTCGCGTTGATCGCATCGAGCGATTGCAGGCTCGAACTCACCACGCCGAAATCGCGTGCGTCGATCAGCAGGTCGCCCTTGATCGTAACCGGCCCCGGCCCGGCGGCCGACAGCTCGGCGCGGGTGCGCCCCACGAGCAGGAGGTTGCCCGCGACCGACAGCGCGCCATCAAGGGTCGAGGCGATGGTGCGGCCATTGCTGATGGCAAGGATGCTGGAGGTCGAACTGACATCGCGCAGGTTCACCGTCACGTCGATCTCGCTCGTCGCCCGCTCGCCGCGGAACACCGCGTCCTTGCCGTCGCGGATCGAGCCGGTGTCGACGTTGCGCCCGAAGACGTTGTAATTGGCCGCAAGAATGATCTCGCCGTTGACGATCCCGGCGCTCTGGGCGGTATCGAAGCCGACATTGCCGCGCAGCAGCATCGAGATCGGGTCGCGCGCGGCGCGCATCACCCCGTAGATCATGTGCGCATCATTATCGCCGGTGCTCGACGGGCCACCGATATTGCCGTCAAGCCGCAGCACCTCGCCAGCGGCCGAGGTTCCGACCGGAATCGATATGTCGAACAGGCCGTTCGAAAACCTGAGGTTGACCAGCTCGCCTGCTACATAGGCGTGGCTGCCATTGACCCGCGCCGTGCCGCGCATCGCGACTTCGGCCCCGACGGCCGCAAAGAAGGCGTTCTCGTTGAGGGCGTTGATCTGCGCCCCCTGGCGAATGTCGATCAGCGCCGTGGTGCCCTGCTGGCCCTGCAGCGTCAGGTTGCCGCCCTGCACGAAATCATCGAAGGTGCCCGACACCGGATCGAGCGTGGTCAGCAGCAGGCTGCCGACATCGAAAGTCGCATTGCTGCCGACCAGAATCCCGGTGGGCGAATAGAAGGCGATGAAGCCGCCCGGCACGAACCCGCCCGTAGCATCGCGCACCTGCCCCAGCACCGCGCCGTTGATGACCGCGATATTGTTGTTCGCGGTCGGCAGGATGCGGTTGAGCACCGCAAAATTATCGCCCTGCGCAGCGCGGAAAATCGCGGTCGCGCCGGTGCGCAGGAAATCGAGCGCATTGCCGTTGTTGTCGGTCTGCGGCGTCCAGTCGATCACAGCGGTGGGCGAGAACACATCGACACGGGTCGTGGTGGTGTCGACCGTGTTGATCTCGGCCGAGCCCGAAACCACCTGTCCGCCCGCCTGAATACCCTGCGCCGCCGCCCGGTGCGGCGACAGCACCAGCGCCAGCGCGAGCGCGGCGCTGCCGCAGCCGACCAGCAGGCGCGAACGATTGCGCAAGGGATGGGTCATGTCAGAATCTCCACGGCAGCAGGCGGGCTGTCAGCGTAAACAGGAAACGGATGTCGCCCTTCTCGAGCGCAAGATCGGGCCGGACGAGCGGCGCAGCGACGAGGAAATCGCCCTGCAATCCCTGCCCCCAGGCAAAGCGCACCCCGGCCCCTGCCGACCACAGCCGGTCGGGGTTGGCCGCGCGGCGGCTGGGATCCTCGTTCCAGACGTGCGCGACATCGCTGAACAGATAGGTCTGCCAGGCGACGGTCTCCGCGCGGGTGGGCATCAGCGTGCCGAAGCGCACTTCGAGCGAATTGAGCACGCCGCTGTCGCCCAGCACCGCGCCCGGATCATAACCGCGCCCGATCGAGAAACTGCCTGCGGCGATTTCCTCGAAGGCGGGCAGCGGATCGTTGGTGATCTGCCCCTGATTGTCGAGCACGAAGGCGAGCTGTGGCAGCGGGCGCCATTCGATCCCGGCATTGAGCCGCACCAGGAAGGGCGTGGGATCGGCCTCGATCCGGCTGGGGGGCGCGGCCCCGCCGAGCAGGCAACCGAGCAGATTGGCGCGGCAATCGGGGCTGGCATCCAGCACATCGAGCCCGTGGCGCGCCTCGATCCCGTAGCGCAGCCGGAAGCGCGGCTCGAACGGGGAATAGCCGTCCGCGCGCAGCACCGAACGCTGATCGAGCACCTCGCCCGCCACCCGCGCAAAGGCCACGCGCACCTTGTCGCGGGTCAGGGCGACATTGTTCACGTCGACATTCTGATCGACCACATCGAAGCCGCCATCGACATAGATGCTGTGCTTGCGGCTGCGCACCAGCGGATAACTGGCATAGAGGCTGGCAAACAGCGTTTCGGCCTCGACATTGAAGCCGGCGATCCCGGTGGCGGGCTTGGTCTGGCTCAGCGTCAGCTGCCCGCCGAACCTGAGCCCTTCGCTCCCCACCCGGAAATCATGGCCGAGCTGGAGGGTTTGCTGCTCGTCGAAATCAAGCGTCGAGAACAGCGCCACCGAGGTGCGGTCGCCCAGCCCGGTGACGTCGTAGATCTCGCCCCGCAGCACCCCGCCCAGCCGCCCGATCGCGCGCGAGCCGAGGTTCTGGATATTGACGTCGGCCATCGCCTTCTGGCGCAGCACCGCGATCTCGCCGACCAGATCGCCCGGCGCGCCGCCCGCCGCCGGTCGCAGCGACAGGCGCACATCGAGGCCCGGCAGATCATCGGCCAGCAGCAGATAGCGTTCGGCGGTGTTGGTGTTGAACACGTCCTGCTGGGTCAGCTTTTCGAGGTAGCTTGCCACCAGCCGTTCCGACGGCCCCGCCTCGCCGCGCACGCGCACTGCCGTCAGCCGTCCGAACACCACCCTGAAATCGGGGATGCCATCGGCAAGGCTCTGTTCGGGGATCTCGACCGTGGCGAGATAGCCCTTGCTGCGCAGCAGCGCGTTGGCTTCCGCGCGGATGTCGCACAGCACCGACACCGGCAATTCGCGCCCAACGTAATCGGCATAGGCCTGATCGAGCGACAGGCCCGGCACGCGGTCAAGCCCGACAAAGGCCGCGCCTTTGACGGTGAAGCGGATGTCGGCAAATTCGGGGCGATCGAGCGCGCAGGGCGGACGCTCGAAATCGCCGTCGACGGTCAGCGTGACGCTCTTTTCCTCGCGCCGCAGCTCGGGCGGGATGAGGTCGCTGCGGTTGGGCGGGGTGATCTGCGCCAGCGGCGGCTGTTGCTGGGCAAGAGCAGGCTGCGCGCCCGCAACGAGCGCCATGCCGAGCGCCAGCGCCGATCCTGCCCGCCGCAGGGCGCGCAGAGGCCGATGCTGCACAGGGCGCGAGCTGGTGACGTGTTTCGGCAAATTCCCCCCCAAAAGACACAGCGTCCCTGCGCGACCCTGACCCGGCCAAGACAGTGGACTGCGTTTTTCATCCGGCCTGCCCGGTGCCCGCGCAACAGCGCAGCCATCGCATGGCAGATCGGCGACCCCTTGGCGCGAAGACTACTCCCACAGGCCTCAAAAACAAGCGCGCAAGGCCTCACACCCGGCTTTGGGTGTCACTTTGTCGCATTTGCACAAATGTGAGCGCTGCCAAGCCGAGGGGGTGGCCGTGGCACAGCACAGGCACAGCGCAGGCACAGGCGACCGGCAGCGCTGTCGGGCGCGGCCGGTCAGTCCAGCCGATCAGTTCTGCGCGGCGAGCATCACCTTGGCCGAAGCGCCGGACAGCGCCCCCGGCTCGGCGGGCAGCTTGGCCGGACGCGCCGCGCCCGGATAGGCCTTGGCGAGCAGCGCCAGCGCCTCGGTGATGCGCGCGTGGACAGCCGGGTTCTCGGCCTTGATCGCGGTGCTGTTGGCGGCAAAGGCCGAAGCCGCGACGCGGGCAAAGCCATAGCCGTCGAGATAGGGCTCGTAGGCGTCATTGCCGGGCAATTGGCGGTACATGGTGCTGGCGCGTTCAATCATGTCGGCGATGACCCCGGTTGCGACCTTGGCGCTGCTGGCGTCGGTCTTGGGCGCCTTGGTCGCCGCCTGCCGCAGCGCGGCGATGATCGCGTCATAGGCCTTGCCGACCTCGGCCGTGCTCTTGCCCGCAAGGGCCGCATCCGAAGCGGCGGTGAACAGCGGCTTCACGTCGGCAACGCCCAGCTTGGTGAAGGTCGGCTCCATGTCCACCAGCACCTCGCTGACAGGATGCGCGAACATTTCGGCGGCGGCTTCCTTCTTGCCCGCGCCATAGGCATCGCGCGCGGCCACGACGTGGGCCTCGGCCACCGCAAGGGCAATGCCATAGGCGACGGGATCGCTGGCCGCATCGGCGACGGCAACACCGCCTTCGCCTTCGCCGCCTGCGCCGACCGCCGCCTCGCCCTCGCCCGCGCCGCCTTCGCCTTCACCGGCGGTGGCGGCAGCTTCGGGGGTGGCACCCGCCTCGCCCCCGGCCTCGCCCCCCGCTTCCCCGCCACAGGCGGCCAGAAGGCCCCCTGCCAGCGCTGTCCCGAGGCCGAGCTGAGTCCAGAGTTTGAGCGTGCTGTTCATGGGGGATGCGTCCTTGATCGCGGGGGTAATCCGGTGCGCCTCATGGCCCAGATGATAATGGCTCGCAAGAGACATTCGCACAGTCGCGGGCTTGCCAGCTGTGCCGGGCAGCATTAGATTATGAGATAACGTATCATCCTGTAGCGCCCAGAGGCTTTCCCCCACTATGCACGCACCGCTCACTCGCATGACCCGATATGTCGACAAGCCCGCGGGGCTGGCCGCGATCCGGGAGCCCGAATGCAGCCTCGCCATCTGGCAGCGCACGCCCTTCGCCGACTTTGCGGCCCTGACCGAAGGCGACCCGCAAGACCTGCGGTTCAGCTGCTCGAGCCAGAGCCTGCCCGCGCTGCTCGCTCAGGGGCTGGTGACCGGCGGCTTCGGCGGCGATGCGGCCTGCCACGCTGCGCTGGTCGAAGATGTCGCGATGCTCGCCCACCACTTCTGCACCGCGATGGAGCTGGCCACCTGCGAGTTGCGGCTCGAGGTCGTGCGCACCGACAGTTGCCGCAAGTTCCACGCCGACTATGTCACCGCCCGCCTTATCACCACGTATGTCGGCGAAGGCACCGACTGGCTCGACGAGGCCGATGCGGCGCGGGTGGCTGAGGGCGGCGCGCCGCAGCGCATCCATCGCCTCGCCCCCTTTGATGTGGGGCTGTTCAAGGGCAAGCTGGCGAGCGAGAATCCCGCCATCCACCGCTCTCCCCCGATCAGCGAGACCGAGGGCGGGGCGCGGCTGCTGTTGGTGCTCAACCCCGCCAGTCGGTCGTTCGTCGATGGGGCAGATTGTCCCCTTCCGCCGCAGGAGCAACTGCCTTAACAGGCGCGCCATGCGCCCGCGCGGGCGCGGATCAACCATGCGATGCCTGCCGCTTTGGGCGGGGACAGGGCATCGCTCGCAACAAGGGATGTGCTCGATGAAGAAGTTCCTGCTGGCCGGGGCTTCGGCCCTGATCATGGCCGCACCTGCCGCTGTCCAGGCCGATGAAGGGATGTGGCTGCCGAGCCAGACGGCTGCGATCGCCGATCAGATGAAGGCCGCCGGCCTCGAACTCGACGCCAAGACGCTGGGCGACCTGCAACGCCCGCCGCTGACCGCGATTGCCTCGCTGGGTGGCTGTTCGGCCGCGTTCCTTTCGCCCGAAGGCCTGGTCGCGACCAACCACCACTGCGTTGCCGGATCGCTCCAGTACAATTCCTCGCCCGAAAACGACTACCTCACCAACGGCTTCCTCGCCAAGGAACTGGGCGATGAACTCCCCGCCGCGCCGGGCAGCCGCGTCTATGTGATCGAAGACCTGCGCGACGTGACCAAGGACGTGCTCAAGGGTGGCGACAAGCTCGATGGCCGCGCGCGTTACGACCGCTTGCAGGCCAACCGTCAGGCCTTGATCGAGGCGTGCGAAAAGCAGGCCAACCGCCGCTGCGACGTGCGCGCCTATTTCGGCGGCGCGCAGTACTGGCTCCAGCAGCAGCTCGAGATCAAGGACGTGCGCCTCGTCTATGCGCCCGCCGCGGGCGTGGGCAATTTCGGCGGCGAGAAGGACAACTGGATGTGGCCGCGCCACACCGGCGACTTCTCGTTCTACCGCGCTTACGTCGCCCCCGATGGCTCCTCGGCGCCGTTCAGCAAGGACAATGTGCCCTTCAAGCCCAAGGCCTGGCTGCCGATCGCCAAGGAGGGCGTGAAGGAAGGCGACTTCGTGATGGTCGCCGGCTTCCCCGGCACCACCGAGCGTCTGCGCATGGCCGAAGAAGCGCGCTTCTCCTATGAAGAGCTCTACCCCTACCAGCAGCGGATGCTGGCCGAATATGGCGACCGCATCGACGAGCTGACCGCGGGCGATCAGGCCGCGACCATCGCCTATGCCGCCACCTTGCAGGGCACCGAGAACTACGAGAAGAAGATCGCTGGCCAGATGGCAGGCGCCGACGCGATCTCGCTGGTCGCCAAGAAGCAGGCCGAGGAAGCCGCGTTCCGGGCCTGGATCAAGGCCGATCCGGCGCGCGAGGCGCAATATGGCCCCTCGCTCGCCAAGCTTGATGAACTGATCGCCGCCGGCAATGCCGAGGCGCTCGCCGATGCCAAGCGCGGGATGCTCGGGCGCGGCCAGCTTTATGGTGCGGCCCGCCAGCTCTATCGCTGGGCGAACGAGCAGGCCAAGCCCGACAAGGACCGCGAACCCGGCTTTCAGGAGCGCGACAAGGCGTTCATGACGCAGGCGATGCAGCGGATCGAGCGGCGCTATGTGCCCGCGATCGATCAGGCGTTGTGGACCGACGGCATCGCCGAATACCGCAGCCTGCCCGCCGACAAGCGCAACACAAGCTTCGATGCCTTCATGGAAGGCAAGGACATCGCCAGCTTCTACGCCGCGACCGAACTCGGCAACACCGCCAAGCGGATGGAGTGGATGGGCAAGACCCCGGCCGACTTCAAGGCGTCGAGCGATCCCTTCATCCAGCTGGCGGTCGCCACCTATGACGAAGCGATGGCCAACGAGGCGGCTGAAAAGGCCCGCTCGGGCGAAGTGCAGAAGGCCCGTTCGGCGGTGATGCAGGCGCGCCTCGCCTATGCAGCGTCGCAGGGCAAGGCGATGTATCCCGATGCCAACGGCTCGCTGCGCTTCACCTATGGCAAGGTCACCGGCAAGGCGGTCGACGGGCAGATCTGGACGCCCTTCACCACCGCCGAAGGCATCGTTGCCAAGCACACGGGCCGCGGTGAATTCGATGCGCCCGACAAGATGGTCGAGCTGATCAAGGCCAAGGATTATGGCCGCTGGGCCGCGCCGGAACTGGGCACGCTGCCGGTCGACTACCTCTCGACCGTCGACATCACCAACGGCAATTCGGGCTCCTCGACGCTCAACGCCAAGGGCGAGTTCGTCGGCCTTGCCTTCGACGGCACGATCGAGGGCGTGGTCAGCGACTGGATGTATGATCCCAAGATCAACCGCACCATCCACGTCGACAGCCGCTTCATGCTGTGGACCATGGAAAAGGTCGACGGCGCGGATCGTCTGCTCAAGGAAATGGGCGTCACCGCCAAGTGAGGCTGCGCCTGCCAATCTGAATAAGTATGCGGCGCGTGGGAATCCCGCGCGCCGCCTGCTATTGCTGCCCCGGTCAGGGTTCCGGACGGGGAGAGAGCGATGCAGGACGTGGTGGTGGTCGATATCGGCGGGACGCACGCCCGCTTTGCGATTGCCAGCATCGGCGCGGGCGGCGCGATCAGTCTCGACGAGCCCGAAACGCTCCACACCGCCGATCACGCCAGCTTCCAGACCGCGTGGGAAGCCTACCGCGACCGCAAGGGCGGCACTCTGCCCGCCGCCGTCAGCATGGCGATTGCCGGGCCGGTGGGAACACCCGGCAACCTCAATCCCGTCATCCGCTTCACCAACAACCCGTGGATCATCCGCCCGGCGCTGATCCCGGAAAAGCTGGGGGTGGAGCGCTTCACCCTCGTCAATGATTTCGCCGCCGTCGCCCATGCCGTGGCGCGCGCCGACGACAGCCAGTTCCTGCACCTTGCCGGCCCCGACCAGCCATTGGGCCGCGAGGGCACGATCAGCGTGATCGGGCCGGGCACGGGCCTTGGCGTGGCGCATCTCTACCGCTCCGAGGGCGGCGGTTACCGCGTGCAGGCGACAGAAGGCGGGCATATCGACTTTGCCCCGCTCGACAGCATCGAGGACGCGATCCTCGCCCGTCTGCGCCAGCGGCATCTGCGCGTGTCGGTCGAGCGGGTGGTGGCCGGCCCCGGCATCGTCGACATCTATCAGGCGCTCGCCGCGCTCGAAGGCCGCACCGAGCCTGAGCGCGAAGCCATCGAAATCTGGAACCTCGGCACCAGCGGAGAAGACAGCCTGGCCGCCGCCGCAGTCGACCGGTTCTGCCTGTCACTCGGATCGGTCGCGGGCGATCTGGCGCTGGCGCAGGGCGGCTTTGCGGGCGTGGTGATTGCAGGCGGCCTCGGCTACCGCATCCGCGACACGCTGCTGGCCTCGGGGTTTGCGGCGCGCTTCAAGGCCAAGGGGCGGTTCGAAAGCCTGATGGCGGGCATCCCGGTCAAGCTGATCGTCCACCCGCAGCCCGGCCTGTTCGGCGCGGCGGCCGCCTTCGCCTCGGAACATCCATGAAGACCGTCGCTGCCCTTGAAGCCCGGCTGGGCGAGCTGCACCAGCGCACCCGCGAAACGCCGCTGTTCAACCCGGTGTTCCAACTCTCGCTCGATCTGTCGCGGGCGCTGGAAGGGGGCGAAGTCAGCCTCGATGATCTGACCGCGCTGGTGGCGCAGCTGGAATGTGACGGGTTGAAGGCGCGTGCGAAGAAGCTGCGCAGCCTGCTCGCCGCGCCGCCGTCAACGCAGCCCCTGATCGATGAGGGCGAGACCTTCGAATCCTTTGCCGCGCGCTGGCAGCGCCCGCAGCTGCACGCCGTTTTCACCGCCCACCCCACCTTCCTCCTCGCACCCGCCCAGGCCGCTGCCGTTGCCGAAGCCGCCTCGGCGCCGGGTGATGTCGATGACGCGGTCTGCGCCGTGCCTGCCACCCGCACCGCCGTGACGCTGGAACACGAACACCGCGCGGCGATGGACGCAATGGCCCGCGCGCAGGACGCCCGCGACGTGATCGTCACCCGGTTGCTCGAGGACGCACGCAGCCGGTGGCCCGAGACATGGCGCACCCTGCGCCCGCTGCCGTTCCGCTTTGCCAGCTGGGTCGGCTACGACATGGACGGGCGCACCGACATCGGCTGGCACACCTCGATCGCCTTCCGGCTTCAGGAAAAGGCCGAGCGGCTGGCGCGCTACACCGCCAGTCTTGAGGCGCTGGACGCTGCCCACCCGCTGCTCGCCGCGCTCAGGCCCGCCACCGCCTTCGCCAAGGCGCGCGCCGAGGATTTTGCGGGCGATCTGACGGGGGCCGAGGCACTCGCCGCTGCCGCCAACAAGCTGACCACCCACAGCGCGGACAACCTGCTCTCGCTCGCCCCGGTGATCGCCGCGCTCGAAGACGAAGCAGCTGGCGCCCCGGCGGCTCGCGCGGTCGCGCTGCTTACGCTGGCGGCGGCGATGCGGGCCGATGGGCTTGGCATGGGCTGGATCCACTTCCGGGTGAACGCCAAGCAGCTCCACAATGCCGTGCGCCGCCGCCTTGCCGATGACGAGGTGATCGACCTTGCCAGCAAGGGCGCGATTGCCACCCTGCGCCGGATGGTCGACGAGGCGCAGCCCTTACGCACCAACTTCGCCGCACTCGCCACCGAAAGTTCGACCGCGATCCGCCAATTCCTCGCGATGGCGCAGATCCTCAAGCACATCGACGCCGATGCCCCGATCCGGATGCTGGTGGCCGAGTGCGAACAGCCCGCCACGGTGCTCGCCGCGCTCTATTTCGCCAAGCTGTTCGGGGTGGAAGACAAGGTCGATGTCTCGCCCCTGTTCGAGACCGAGACCGCGCTGGAACACGGTGGACGCTTCCTCGATGCGCTGCTCGCCGAGCCTGCCTACCGCGCCTATGCCCGCACCCGCGGGCGGGTTTCGGTGCAGACCGGCTTTTCGGACGCGGGGCGCTTTGTCGGGCAGGTGCCCGCTGCTCTTGCCATCGAGCGCCTGCAAGGCCGCCTCGCCGAAGCCATGGCAGCCAACGGCCTCGGCGATATTGCCGCGCTGGTGTTCAACACCCATGGCGAGAGCATGGGCCGCGGCGCGCACCCGGCGAGCCTTGCCGACCGGCTCGAATGGCCGCTCTCCCCCTGGGCCCGGCGCCGGTTTGCGCGGGCCGGCATCCAGCTCGAGCCCGAGGTCAGCTTTCAGGGCGGCGATGGCTACCTGTTCTTCGCCACCCCTGAGCTCGCGCTCGCGACCCTCACCCGCATCGCCGAACTGCGGCCGGCCGAGACCGATCTCGCCGCGCCCGCCGACCCGTTCTACCACCGCACCGACATCAGCCTCGATTTCTACCGCGCGGTGAAGGAGCATCAGGGCGATCACCTTGCCAGCCGCACCTATTCGCGCGCGGTCACCGCTTTCGGGCTTGGGCTATTGAACCCCACCGGTAGCCGCGTCTCGCGCCGCCAGAGCGACATCAACGCCGACCGCGAGATGAGCCTGCGCCAGATCCGCGCGATCCCGCACAATGCGATCCTCCAGCAATTGGGCTACCCGGTGAACGTCATCGCCGGGATCGGCAGCGCCGCAGATGGCAACCGCGAGGAAATCGCCGCGCTGCTCGCCGACAGCGCCCGCGGCCGACAGGTCATGCGGCTGGTGCGCCGCGCCAATGCGCTCGCCAGCATCAAGACCGTTGCGGCCTATGGCGAGCTGTTCAACTCGGCCTATTGGGCGAGCCGCACCTATCGCGGCACTGAAGAGCACCTCGCCGAACCGTGCGCGGCGCTGGCTGAATATCTGGTGGGCGATGACCGCACCGGCGTGTTCCGGCGCCTCGCCTCGCGCCTGAGGATCGACGCGATCAAGCTCCACCGCTTGACCGACCTGCTGCCCGATGAGGCGCCCGACGACACCCGCGAGCACGTGCGCCGCCGCATCGGCGTGCTGCAGGCGCTCCGGCTCGCCCTGCTGCAACATATGTTCCTCAAGGCCGTCGCCGTCCCCGCCTTCAGCCGCGCCAATGACATCAGCCGCCGCGACGTGATCGAAATGGTGATGACCTTGCGGGTCGACGAAGCCCTCGCCCAGCTGCGCCGCGCCTTCCCCGTCCGGGTGCCCGGCCCGCGCGATTTCCCCTTGGACGAGCCAAGCGACTACCCCGATGGCGGCGAGGAAGGTTACGGCGCGATCGAGCGCGACTTCATCACGCCGATCGCCCGCGCGCAGGAATTGTCGCTCCGGATCAGCACGGCGATTGCCAACGAATTCGGCGCGCACGGGTAACGGCGCAGACAGCACCTTCGGCTCCCACCCCTCAAGGGAGGGGAGTTGAAGAGCGACACCTCGCCTTACTTCAACGTGCTGCCCCGCACGATCAGCTTGACCGGCACCCGGCGGCGCGCGGCTTCGCCTTCGTCCAGCACCGCTTCCACCAGCGCCGCACCTGCTTCGGCAGGGTCAGGCGCGATGGTGGTGAGCGGCGGCCGGCTGAACCGCCCTGCGACAAGGTCATCGAAACCCATCACACCGACATCGCCCGGCACGGCGATATCGGCGGCGGAGAAGGCCTCGATCGCCCCCAGCGCCATCGCGTCGCAGGCAGCGAAAACCGCGTCCACATCCTCGCCCCGCTCGATCAGGCGGCGGGCTGCGCGGCGGCCCTCTTCCTCGCGGGTGGAGGCGTTGACGGTGGCAGCCAGACAGGGCTCCAGCCCGGCAGCCCGCATCGCCTCGGCATAGCCTTCATAGCGTTCGGTGAACTGCACCTGCGGCGTATTGAGCGCGCCGAGAAAGCAGGGGCGGCGATAGCCGGCCGCCAGCAGATGCTCGGTCGCCAGCCTGCCCGCTGCGCGGTTGTCGGACCGCACCCAGTCGAGATCGTCGAACGGCGAGCCCCAATAGGCGACCCGGCGGCCTTCGCTTTCAAGGCTGCGAAAATGCTCCCAGGCGGCGGCATTGGTGGTGGTGCCGATCACCACCAGCCCATCGGCGCGGCCCTGTTCCTGATAGTGCCCGAAAAAGTCGGCGGGCCGGGCCTGAAAGCTCACCAACGTCTCGAAGCCCCTTTCGGAGGCGGCAACGCAGACCGAGCCGAGCAGCGCATAGGCGAAAGGGTTGATGCTCGACGCGCTGTCGCCCTCGCGGCAGATCACCACCACCGCGAGCGTGCCGGTGGAGCCGCGGCGCAGCCGGGCGGCGCGTTCGTCGACGAAATAGCCCAGCGCCTCGGCCGCCTCGATCACCTTGCGGCGGGTCGCCTCGGCGATGGCGGGGGAGCCGGACAGCGCACGGCTTACCGTCGGCTGGCTGACGCCCGCCCGTTCTGCCACATCGAAGGATGTCGGCCGCCGTTTTGGTCCCCCGTTCATGGGGCTTGCTTCTAGGGCGGGAAGGCGTGGCGGCGCAAGGCTGGCCGTGCATTTGCGCTGCATTGCTATTCGCACTGGATTTGTGCGGTGGGGTCTTGCATTTCTTAAGCAGCGCGCGGATTGTGAACGTTAGCAATAAACCAGCGCGCTATGGGAGAGAGCGACAATGGCAATGGCACCGGGTGCGGCAACCGCCGCCGGGGATAGGCTGAGCGATGCACCGCAGGTGGACGCGCCGGGCCTCAACTATTTCGTTTTCGCGCTGTTCTTCATCTTCGGCGGGATCACCTCGCTGAACGATGTCATCATTCCCAAGCTCAAAGAGCTGTTCACGCTCAACTTCTTCGAAGCGAGCCTGGTGCAGTTCTGCTTCTTTATCGCCTATGCCGTGGTCGGCATTCCGGGTGCGCGGCTGGTCAAGAAGCTGGGCTATATGCGCGGCGCGGTGGCGGGTCTCGTCACTATGATGGCGGGCTGCCTGCTGTTCATCCCGGCCAGCCAAACCGCGCTGTTCCCGATGTTCCTGTTCGCTTATTTCATCCTCGCGACCGGCGTGGTGCTGGTGCAAATTGTCGCCAACCCACTGATCAGCCTGCTGGGGCCGGAGCGCACGACCCACAGCCGCCTGACCTTCGCGCAGGCGTTCAATTCAGCAGGGACGACGCTGTTTCCGATCGTGGGTGCGGGCATCATTCTCGGCAGTATCGCCAATGTCAGCGCCGACCAGCTGTCGGGTGAGGCGTTGCAGGCCTATCGCCAGACCGAAAGCGCGATCATCACCAGCACCTATCTCGGCCTTGCCGCCGCGCTGGCGCTGGTGGCGGGGGCGGTGTGGATGTTCCGCAACCGCCTGAAGGGCGAGAAGCACGAGCAGACCAGCCTTGCGGATGGCCTTGCGCTGCTGAAGCGCCCGCGCTTTGGCTACGGCGCAGCCTCGATCTTCCTTTATGTCGGCGCGGAAGTCGCAATCGGCAGCTTCATCATCAACTATCTGGCGCAAAAGGAAATCCTCGGCCAGCCCGAAAGCGTGATCGGCTGGATGGTGTCGATCTACTGGTTCGGCGCGCTGGTCGGACGGTTCATCGGCTCTGCCGTGCTGCGTTTTGTCAGCCCCGGGCTGACGCTGGCCGCCGTCGCGGCGGGTGCGATCACGCTGATCCTGATTTCGGCCAACACCACCGGAGTCCTCGCGGGCTATTCGCTGATCGCCGTGGGTCTGATGAACGCGATCATGTTCCCGACGATCTTCAGCCTCGCCTGCGAGAAGCTGGGGCCCAAGGCGGCCGACGGATCGGGGATCATCAACGTCGCAATCTGCGGCGGGGCGATCATCCCGCCGATGTATGGCGCGCTGGCCGATGCGACCAGCCTCGCCTTCGCGCTGGTGCTGCCCGCGGCCTGCTATGCGATCATCGCCGGGTTCGGGGTGTTTGCGCGCAAGCCTGCCTGATTTGCGTGCCACCTTCGGTGGCGCAGACCTCCCGCCCCGCCTCCCCACCCGGCCACCATACCGTAATGGATTCTTGGTGGCCGGGTGGGGAGGCGGGGCGGGAGGTCTGCATCGCGCGCCAGCGCGATCGCAGTTGAATAAGTATGCGCCCACTGGCGGATAAATCCTCGTGCGCCTAGGTATGGCGCACGAGGATAAGGGCCATTTGCATGAGCTTCACCGCTGACCGCCTGCTGCTGTTCGGAGCCACCGGCGACCTTGCCCAGCGGATGCTGCTGCCGAGCCTGTTCGCGCTTGATGCCGACGGGCTGCTTGCGCCCGATCTCAAGATCATCGGCACCGCCCGCAGCGCCATGTCGGACAGCGAATACCGCAATTTCGCCCGCGCCGCGCTGGAGAAATATCTCCCCGCCGAGCGCCGGGGCAGCATGGCGGGGTTCCTCAACCGCCTCGCCTACCAGACCCTCGATGCGACCACGCTGGAAGGCTATGCCGATCTCGCCAAGAAGGTCGGCACGCCCGAACGCGGCCTTGCGATTTTCCTCTCGACTGCGCCGAGCCTGTTCGAGCCGACCATCAAGGGGCTGCAATCGGCCGGGCTGACGGGCGAGACGGTGCGGATGTGCCTCGAAAAGCCGCTCGGCACCAACCTTGCCACCAGCCGCGAGATCAATGACGCGGTCTCCGCCGCCTTCCCGGAAAGCCGCATCTTCCGGATCGACCACTATCTCGGCAAGGAGACGGTGCAGAACCTGCTCGCGCTCCGCTTTGCCAACATCATGTTCGAGCCGCTGTGGAACGCCGCGCATATCGACCATGTGCAGATCACCGTCGCCGAAACCGTCGGGCTTGAGGGCCGCGTCGCCTTCTATGACGATGCCGGGGCGATCCGCGACATGGTGCAGAACCATATGCTCCAGCTGCTCGCCCTGGTGGCGATGGAGCCGCCTGCGCATTTCGATGCGACCGCGGTGCGCGACGAGAAGGTCAAGGTGCTGCGCGCGCTGAGGGGCGTGGAGGCGGGTGAGACCGTCACCGGCCAATACCGTGCAGGCGCGATTCTTGGCGCGGCGGTGCCGGGTTATGACGAGGAGCTCGGCAAGGAATCGGACACCGAGACCTTCGTTGCGATCAAGGCCCATGTCGATAACTGGCGCTGGAAGGGCGTGCCCTTCTACCTGCGCACCGGCAAGCGTCTGCCCAAGCGCGTGACCGAAATCGTGATCCAGTTCCGCTGCGTGCCGCACTCGATCTTCGCCGGAAAGGGCGCGACGATGCAGCCCAACCGGCTGGTGATCGGCATCCAGCCCGAAGAGAACATCACGCTTTCGCTGATGGCCAAGGTGCCGGGATTGGACCGCGAAGGCATCCGCCTGCGCTCCGTGCCGCTCAATATCGCCATGCCCGATGCCTTCACCGGCGCGGTGCGGCGGATCGCCTATGAACGCCTGCTGCTCGATCTGGTCGAGGGCGATCAGACGCTGTTCGTGCGCCGTGACGAGGTCGAGGCGCAGTGGGAATGGGTCGATGCCATCCGCGCAGGCTGGGAGACGGAAGGCCTGACCCCCAAGACCTATACCGCAGGCAGCTGGGGCCCGACGGCGGCCATCGCGCTGGCGGAACGCGACGGAGTAACGTGGCATGAGTAAGCCCCTTCACGACACCCTGCACAAGGTGACGCAGCGGGTGATCGAACGCTCGCGGCCGACCCGCAGCGCCTATCTCGACCTCATCAAGCGTGAGGGCGTCAACATGGGCGAGCGCAATGCCGTGTCCTGCTCGAACCTCGCCCATGCCTATGCCGGCGCGCTGGAGGATCAGGCCGCGCTGATGGCGGGCCGGGGCGCGAATATCGGCATTGTCACCAGCTACAATGATATGCTCTCGGCGCATCAGCCCTATGGCCGCTACCCCGATCGCCTCAAGATCTATGCGCGCGAGATCGGCGCGACCGCGCAGGTTGCAGGCGGCACCCCGGCGATGTGCGACGGGGTGACGCAGGGCGAGGTCGGCATGGAACTCTCGCTGTTCAGCCGCGACGTGATCGCGCTGTCGGCGGCGGTTGCCCTCAGCCACGCGATGTATGACGGCGCGCTGATGCTCGGCATCTGCGACAAGATCGTGCCGGGCCTGTTGATGGGGGCGCTGCGCTTCGGCCACCTGCCGATGATCTTCGTGCCCAGCGGGCCGATGCCGACCGGCATCCCCAACAAGGAAAAGCAGCGCGTCCGCCAACTCTACGCCGAAGGCAAGGCGACCCGCGCCGAGCTGCTGGCGAGCGAGATGGCAAGCTACCACTCGCCCGGCACCTGCACCTTCTTCGGCACGGCCAATTCCAACCAGATGATGATGGAGATGATGGGGCTGCACATTCCGGGCAGCGCTTTCATCCAGCCCGGCACGCAATTGCGTCAGGCGCTTGATCGCGAGGCGGTGCACCGGGTCGCGCAGATCGGGCGCAAGGGCGAGGATTATCGCCCGCTTGGCCTCGTCGTCGACGAAAAGGCGGTGATCAACGCCGCGGTCGGCCTGCTCGCGACCGGCGGCTCGACCAACCATGCGATCCACCTGCCCGCGATGGCGCGCGCGGCGGGCGTGATCTTCGACTGGGACGATCTTTCGGAGCTGTCGGGCGCCGTCCCACTGATCGCGCAGGTCTATCCCAATGGCTCGGGCGATGTGAACAACTTCCACAATGCGGGCGGGATGGGTTTCGTGATCGGCGAACTGCTGAGCGAAGGCCTAGCCCATCCCGACATCCTGACCGTCGGGCGCGGAGATTTCTCCGACTATGCCCGCGAACCTGGCCTCGATGGCGACAATCTTGTGTGGCGCGAGGTCGGGCCGAGCATGGACGACACCATGCTCCGCCCGGTCGCCAATCCGTTCAAGCCCGATGGCGGGATGCGCCTGCTCACCGGCAATCTCGGGCGCGCCTGCTTCAAGACCTCGGCGGTTGACCGCGAGCGCTGGACGATCGAGGCGCCGTGCCGCGTGTTCGAGGATCAGGCCGCTGTCAGCGCCGCCTTCAAGGCGGGCGAGCTTGACCGCGATGTCGTCGTGGTCGTGCGCTTCCAGGGCCCGCGCGCCAACGGGATGCCCGAACTCCACAAGCTCACCCCGCCGCTCGGCGTGTTGCAGGATCGCGGCTTCAAGGTCGCGCTGGTCACCGATGGGCGGATGTCGGGCGCGAGCGGCAAGGTGCCCGCCGCGATCCACTGCACGCCCGAAGCCTTGGGCGGCGGCCCGCTCGCCCGGCTGCGCGATGGCGACATCGTCAAGGTCTGCGCGGTGACCTGCGAACTCAACACCACCGCCGATCTTTCAGCCCGCGATCCCGCCCCCGATCCGCGCGAGGAATGGGGCACCGGCCGCGAGCTGTTCGGCATGATGCGCCGCTTCGCCGACGGGGCCGAACAGGGCGCCAGCGCGATGCTCGCCACCGGAGGAATGTGACAATGAACATCGACGCCATCATGCGCGTAGCCCCGGTGATCCCGGTAATCGTGATCGAGGACGAGGCTCACGCCGTGCCGCTCGCCGAAGCGCTGGTCGCAGGCGGCCTGCGCGTGCTCGAGGTCACCCTGCGCACCCCCGCCGCGCTCGGTGCGATCCGGGCGATGAAGCAGGTTGAAGGCGCGATTGTCGGTGCGGGCACCGTCACCAACCCTCGCGAGCTCGACGCAGCGCTCGAAGCCGGGAGCGAGTTCATCGTCTCGCCCGGCCTGACCGACAATCTTGGGCGTGCGGCGATCGCGGCAGGCGTGCCGTTCCTGCCCGGGATCGCCAATGCGGGCGACATCATGCGCGGGCTGGATCTGGGGCTTGAGCGGTTCAAGTTCTTCCCGGCGATGGCTGCGGGCGGCCTGCCTGCGCTGAAGGCGCTTGCCGCGCCTTTCGGCCAGTGCCGCTTCTGCCCCACGGGCGGGATCAGTCTGGAGAACGCGCCCGAGTGGCTCGCCTTCGACCCCGTGCTGTGCGTCGGCGGAAGCTGGGTCTCCCCCAAGGGCGCGCCCGACAAGGCGGTGGTGGAACGGCTGGCGCGCGAGGCCTTCGCGCTGCGCTGATACCATATACCGTTCGCCCTGAGCCTGTCGAAGCACGAACGAGGTTTGTTTTACTTTCTCAGCAGCCAGCCGAAAATCTCCGGCAGCCTTGCGGCCCAGGCGTTTTCCTCGTGCTCGGCGCCTTCGTAGACGCGGCTCTCCCAGTCGCGGCCCTTCTGCCAGCCGGCCGCCGCAAAGCGCGCGTCGACGACCTTCTGGTAAGGCGCGTAATATTGGTCGAGCGTTGCGGTGCCGTGATCGAGCCATACCCGCCGCCCATCTGGCGCGCCAAGCCTTGCGGCGAACCATGCGTCCCACAGCTGTCTGACGCCGCTGTCCTCGCCCTCCACCGCGCGCGGATCGACTGCGGGCCAGTGCGACGACACGCAGCCGGCCTTGCCGAACACCTCAGGGGCTTCGAGGAAGGCATAGCAGCTCATCAGCCCGCCCATGCTCGACCCCACAATCGCGGTATCATCGCGCCCGGTGCGGGTGCGGAAGCTGGCGTCGACCCATGATTTGAGCGGCCCAGTGATCCACGCCAGGTAGCGGTCGGACACCACCGCGCCGCCCGCCGCCGCATCCATCTGCGCGCGCACTGCCACAGGGGCCGTGTCATAGGCGCTGCGGGGGAGATACTGGCGATAGCGGTCCGGCCCGGGCGCCCAGATGCCGATGATGATATGCGGCTCCACCGCACCGCTCGCCATGGCTGCGAGCATCGCCTTGTCGGCCGCCCAGACCTTGTTGAAGTTGGATTTGGCCGGATCGAACAGATTGTGCCCGTCGTGCATATAGAGCACCGGATAGCGCTCGGTTGCCGCATCATAGCCCGGTGGCAGCCAGATCGTCAGGCGCTGATCGGGCAGGCCGGCAGCCGCGATCCGCTCATATTCGATCGTCCGGCCATGATCCTCGGCGCTTAGCGGCATGGCAAGTCCCACCAGCACCAGCAGCGCGGCAACCCATCGAAACATACGGCTCCACCTCTCATCTCGAACCGGTTTCTAGCGCGCCGCGGGGCAGCGGCTCAAGCCCTTGTGCGCGGCTTGATCCGCGCCAGCCAGCCCGCTAGGCTGATCGCCCAACGCCGCTGGACGGCACCCCGCGCGAACAAGGTCTGGCAACGGATAGGCGATGACCGAGGACAGGCAGCCGCGCCCCGTGGTGCGCAACATTTCCGATCTGGCGCGGCTGGCCGGGGTGTCGACCGGCACTGTCAGCCGCGCGCTGGCGGGCAAGAGCCTCGTCAACGCCAAGACCCGCGAACGGATCGAGGCGCTCGCGCGCGAACACGGCTTCCGCCCCAACCAGATGGCGAGCGGCCTCAGGCGACAGAAAACCGGGGTGATCGGCGTGGTCATCCCGCTGGGCCATGACAGCCGCCAGCAGGTGTCCGACGGCTTCTTCATGACCCTGCTCGGCCATCTCGCCGATGAACTCACGCGCGAGGGCTATGACCTGATGCTGCGCCGCGTGGTGCCCGAAACTGACGCGGACTGGCTCGACCGGTTCATCGGTTCGGGCATGATCGACGGCGTCATCGTGATCGGCCAGTCCGACCAGTACGACCGGATCGAAGACGTCGCTGAGGGCTATCTGCCGATGGTGGTGTGGGGCAACCACACCGAAGGGCAGCGGCACTGCGTGGTTGGCACGGACAATCGGCTGGGCGGACGGCTGGCGGCCGAACGGCTGGCGGCAGCGGGCGCGCGGCGGCTGGTGTTCCTGGGCGACACCGGCGCGATCGAATTCGCCGCGCGTTTCGCCGGGGCGCAGGATGTTGCCGCAAGGCTGGGTCTGCCGCCGATCATCGCGCTGCCGACGCACCTTTCTCCCGACCGCGCGAGTGCGGAAATCGCCGGCCATATCGCCCAGCACGCCGGGCAGATCGACGGGATCTTCGCTGCCACCGATACCCTTGCAGCGCTGTGCCTCACTGAGCTGCGCCGTCAGGGCATCGCTGCGCCCGGCACGATCAAGCTGGTCGGGTTCGACGACCTCCCGATTGCCCGGCAGACCGTGCCGCCGCTCACCACCGTGCGGCAGGACATTGCCGCCGGCGCGCGCGGGCTGGTCGAATTGCTGCTGCGACGGCTTGCTGGCGAGACGACCGAGAGCCTCGTCCTCCCGCCCGAACTCGTGATCCGCGAAACCGCCTGAGAGGCCGCCCGCCGATGAACATGGCCGATCTCCTCCAGCGCTATTTCGGTACCCGCGATCTCGCTGCGGTTGCGCCTGCCGCGCTGCCCGCGGGGGTCGAGCGGATGCGGGTCGATTTCGGCATGACCGCCGATCCGGGCCAGCGTTTTGCCCTGTGGAGCCTGCTCCTGGTGCTGGGCGAAGCGCCCGATCTCGATGTCGCTTTCCCCGACGAGGAAAGCCGCGAGGCGGCGCGCAATCTGATGGATATGCTGGCCGCGGCCACGGATCAGCCTGAATAGGTCTGCCGCGCGCGACGAAAGCGCAAGCCAAACCGGGCAATTGTGTGTATGGGCCGCGCGATTGACGCGCTGCGTCGCCCTTTTGCTCGCCCGCTGCGGCTTGCACATTCCTTCCTGAAAGTTCCTCCCCATGTCTTTTCCCGCCCTTCCCGCCGGCCTTGCCGCGGCCCTGACCACTCGCGGCTATGAAACGCTCACCCCGGTGCAGGCCGCCGTGCTGGAGCCGGAGGCGGCGGGGCGCGATCTGGTGGTCTCGGCGCAGACCGGGTCGGGCAAGACGGTCGCCTTCGGCCTTGCCTTTGCCGATCAGGTGCTGGGCGAGGACGGCCATGTCCGCCGCGCCCAGGCGCCGCTCGCTCTGGTAATCGCGCCCACGCGCGAGCTGGCCTTGCAGGTCGCGCGCGAGCTTGACTGGCTCTACAAATCGGCAGGCGCGCGCATTGCCACCTGTGTCGGGGGCATGAACCCGCAGGTCGAACGCCGCGCCTTGCAGGCCGGCGCAACCATCGTGGTCGGCACCCCGGGCCGGTTGCGCGATCATCTGGAGCGCGGCGCGCTTGACCTGTCGGCGCTGTCGGCCGTGGTGCTGGATGAAGCCGACGAAATGCTCGACATGGGTTTCCGCGAGGAGCTCGAAGAAATCCTCGACGCCACGCCCGAGGATCGCCGCGTGCTGATGTTCTCGGCCACCATGCCGCGCCCGATCGAAGCCCTCGCCCGCCGTTACCAGCGCGATGCGCTGCGGATCGAGACCCGCTCCGAAGAACGCGGGCATGGCGATATTGCCTATCAGGCGATCACCGTCTCCCCGTCGGAAATCGAGAACGCCGTGGTCAACCTGCTGCGCTTCCACGAGGCGGAGACCGCGATCCTGTTCTGCGCCACGCGCGACAATGTGCGACACCTGCACGCAACCTTGCAGGAGCGCGGTTTCGGCGTCGTCGCGCTGTCGGGCGAGCATTCGCAGCAGGAGCGCAATCAGGCCTTGCAAGCCCTGCGTGATCGCCGCGCCCGCGTCTGCGTCGCCACCGACGTCGCCGCGCGCGGGATCGACCTGCCTTCATTGAGCCTCGTCATCCACGTCGAAATCCCGCGTGATGCCGAAACGCTCCAGCACCGCTCGGGCCGAACGGGCCGCGCGGGCAAGAAGGGCATCGCCGCCCTGATCGTCCCCTTCCCACGCCGCAAGCGGGTGGAAGCCATGCTGCGCCATGCGCGGATCAATGCCGAATGGATCGCCGCGCCCAGCCGCGAGGATATTGTCGCGGCAGACCGCGTGCGCCTGCTCGACAAGCTGATGCAGCCGGTCGAGGTCACCGATGCCGACCGTGAGCTGGCCGACACCCTGCTCGAAAGCCGCAGCCCGCAGGAGATCGCGGCGATGCTGGTGCAGGCCCACCGCGCCTCCATGCCCGAGCCGGAAGAACTGCTCGCCCAAAGCCACGAGGCCCAGCGTGAGGCAAACAAGGCGCGCCACCGCGAGGGGTTCGAGGATACGGTGTGGTTCCGCATGGATATCGGCCGCCGCCAGAACGCCGATCCGCGCTGGGTGATGCCGCTGATCTGCCGCCGCGGGCACATCACCCGCAACGAGATCGGCGCGATCCGCATCGCCCATGCCGAGACCTATTTCCAGATTCCCCGCGCGATTGCCGGCAAGTTCGCCGAAGCGGTTGCCGCCACCGCAGGGAGCGAGGAGAACGGCGGCTATATCGCCATCGAACATTCGGCCGAACCGCCGCGCATGGCTGCGCGCGAGAATGCCCGGCGCGGCAAGGCCAATGCCGGCCCCGCGCCGCAACGGCACTTCAAGGGGAAGAGCGATGCCGCCCCCGCAGCCAACGCTGGTGCGGGGTATGCCAAGCCGCGGCACTTCACCAAGGGGCCGGGAAAGCCGCAGGGCAAACCGTTTGGGAAGCCGCAGGGCAAGCCGAATGGCAAGCCCAAGGGACGCGGCTGAGGCTAGCCTACCAGCGGATCAGGGACGGCACCACCGCGCGGCCCAGCCCCGCCATCGCGAACACCGGGGCGCTGTGCCACAGTCCAATATGGACGATGTCATTGTCCGGGCAATGCAGGGCAAAGGCGAAGGTGCCGAAAGCTCCGGCTGCGATCCCGGCCACGAGGCCTGCGCGATCCGGTGCCGTCGGCGCGCCGCGGCGCAGCCATGCCACCAGCGCGGCAAAGACGAGCAGCGAGGCTGCCCCACCGACGATAAAGCACTGCATCCCGTGATCGGCGGGCGTTATCAGCTCCGCGCCCTCGCCCCGGCTGAGGCCCACGATCAGCGCCGCGAGCGGCAGCAGCGCCGCCATCCCCGCCGCCCAGCGCCAGCCTGAGTGATCGCTGCCCACCAGCGGACGGCTCATCACGATCACCGTCACGCTCGCGGCAAGGCCAAGGCCGAGGAACAGTCCGGTCGAGACAATATGCATCGGATCGAACTGGCCCGCAGCAAGGTCAGCGCGCAGGCCGAACATAGCGATCACCATGACGGCCGAAACGGTGGCGGCCGCCAGCGCCAGCGCCATGCCGGTGCCGAAGCGCAGGGGCTGCACCGGCTCCAGCCCTTCGACCAGCTGCGCGATCAGGGCATCGGAATTGCGCTCCATTGTCATTCTTTCTCGATCATGGCGGCGAGTTTCTTGAGGCCGCGGTGGATGTTCACTTTGACGAGGCTTTCGCTCTGCCCGGTGGCAGCAGCGGCCTCGGCGATGCTCAGACCCTCGATCTTGACGAGGGCAATGGCGCGTTCCTGCGCCGGGGGAAGCAGCCCCAACAGCCGGTCAATGCTGATGCGCGCGGCAACGGCGGGCTCATCGTCGGTGCCGATCAGTTCCTCGTGGAGTTCCTGCACATCGGCGCGGTAGAGGCGGCGCAGGTGATCGACCCAGCGATAGCGCGCAATCGCCGCGAGCCACGGCAGGAACGGCCGCGAGGCATCCCACGAGGCGCGTTTGGAGTGCAGCGCGATCAGCGTTTCCTGCACCAGATCGTCAAGCTGCGCGGGCGCGATGCGGCGGCTGTAATAGGCGCGCAGCCAGCGCTGGCAGGCCTCCAGCAGCGCCCCATAGGCCTGCCGGTCGCCCTGCTGCGATAGCGCCATCAACCGCGCAAGGGTAGGCTCGTCCGCTCTCATGCGGCCCGGTTCGCCCCGGTGCGCCGGGGGGTTACAGCGCACACAGAAAACCCCGCGCTCGGGCTGGCCAAGCGCGGGGTTGTGCGTGTCATGCGCGGTGCGCCTCAGCTGAGGGCGACGTGGCGCTTCAGGTGGTGGTCGACATTGCCGAATTCGCTGTCGAAGATCGTCAACCGCTTGAAATAGTGGCCGATGGCATATTCATCGGTCACGCCGTTGCCGCCGTGGATCTGGATCGCTTCCTGCCCGATCAGCCGCGCCGACTGGCCGACGCCGACCTTGGCCGCGCTGACCGCCAGCTTGCGGGTGCGCTCGTCGCTGCCGAGGCGCAGGGTCGCAAGGTAGGTCAGCGAAACGGCGGTTTCATAGGCCGTGTACATATCGACCATGCGGTGCTGGAGCACCTGGAATGATCCGATGGGCACGCCGAACTGCTTGCGCTGGCGGCTGTATTCCACGGTCATCGCGTGGGCGACCTTCATCGCCCCGCAGGCCTCGGCGCACAGCGCGGCGATGGCTTCGTCGGTGACGAGTTCGATAAGCGCCAGCCCCTCGCCCTCCGCGCCGATCAGCGCGTCGGCGCCGACGGCCACGTTCTCGAAATAGACTTCCGAGGCGCGGCGGCCATCGACCGTCACATAATCGCGCGTGGTGACGCCGGGGGTGTCCTTGGCGAGCACGAAGACCGAAACGCCGCTCCGATCACGCCGCTCGCCGCCGGTGCGCGCGGTGACGACGAGGTGGCTCGCCCAGGGCGCGCCGATCACGACCGCCTTGTGGCCGTTCAGCACGTAGCCCGCGCCGTCCTTCTTGGCGGTGGTTTCGAGGTCGGCATAGTCATAGCGGCCCTTGGGCTCGGCATAGGCGAAGGCGAACACCGCCGCCCCCGAGACGATCGCGCCGATATGCTCTTCCTTCTGCGCCGCGGTGCCCCCGTGCTTGAGGAAGCCGCCGGCGCAGACCACGGTGGGAAGGAAGGGCTCGATCACCAGACCCTTGCCGAATTCCTCCATAATGACCATCGCATCGACCGCGCCGCCGCCAAAGCCGCCATCGGCCTCGGAGAAGGGCATCCCGAGAATGCCCAGCTCTGCCAGCTGCGCCCACACCTCGGGCCGCCAACCAGCCCCGCTGGCAATCGCCTTGCGGCGCTCCTCGAAGCCGTATTGCTCACGCACCAGCCGCGAGAGGCCGTCGCGCACCATGCCCTGTTCTTCGGTGAAGTTGAAATCCACGTCTGTCTCTCCCGTCTCGTGTCTTACAGACCGAGGATCATCTTGGTGATGATGTTGCGCTGGATCTCGTTCGATCCGCCATAGATGCTGGTCTTGCGCATGTTGAAATAGGTCGCCGCAGCGTGCTGGGCATAGTCGGGGCCGACCGGGTGTTCGTTCGAATTGTCGTTCGACACCCCGCCCATGTAAGGCGCGGAGTAGGTGCCGACCGCCTCGAGGGTCAGTTCCGTGAGGCGCTGCTGGATCTCGGTGCCCTTGATCTTGAGGATCGAGCTTTCCGGCCCCGGCCCCTTGCCCGCCTGCTCGCCCGCGAGCGTGCGCAGTTCGGTGATTTCGAGCGCGGCGAGGTCGATTTCGAGCTGGCTCACCTTCTTGGCGAAGTCGAAATCCTTGATCAGCGGCGCGCCGTCGAGCGTCTCGTGCGCGGCAATTTCACGAAGCTTTTCAATGCCACGCTTGCTGCGCGCCACGCCGGCAATGCCGCTGCGTTCGTGGGCGAGCAGGAACTTGGCGTAGGTCCAGCCCTTGTTCTCCACGCCCACCAGATTCTCGACCGGCACGCGCACGTCGGTGAGCCAGGTCTCGTTGACCTCGTAGCCGCCGTCGAGCAGCTTGATCGGCTTCACTTCCACACCCGGCGTCTTCATGTCGACGAGGATGAAGCTGATGCCTTCCTGCTGCTTGGCCGTCGGGTCAGTGCGGCACAGGAAAAAGCCCCAGTCGGCGTGCTGGGCAAGCGTCGTCCAGGTCTTCTGGCCGTTGATCACATAGTGGTCGCCATCACGCACCGCGGTGGTCTTGAGGCTCGCAAGGTCAGAGCCCGCGCCGGGCTCCGAATAGCCTTGGCACCACCACACTTCACCGCTGCGGATGCCGGGGAGGTGCTTGGCCTTCTGCTCTTCGCTGCCGAAGGTGTAGATCACCGGGCCGACCATCGACACGCCGAAAGGCAGCGGCATGAAGGTGTTGGCGCGGGCGTTTTCTTCCGACCAGATGTAGCGCTGGGTCGCCGTCCAGCCGGTGCCGCCATACTCGACGGGCCATGCCGGAACCGACCAGCCCTTGCGGCCGAGGATCTTGTGCCAGGCGACCATTTCTTCGCGGGTCATGTCTTCGCGCATCCCGAAATCGCCCAGCTCCTTGGGGTGATTTTCGGCGATGAAGGCGCGCACTTCCTCGCGGAAGGCCTGTTCTTCGGGGGTGAATTCGAGGTTCATTGGGTCTCTCTCCAGACTGCCGTTTCTGCCTTTGCGATACGCTTTGTCACGGCGCGGGGATGCGGAAAAGAGGGTTTTGACGAGGCGTGCCGCAAGCCCGCCGCGCCCTAGCGTCATGTTTCACGTGAAACACGGCAAGACCCGCCGAAAACGCGTCAAAGCGCGACAGCAGAGGCGCAAGGGGCGAGGAATCGCGCCTGCGACTCCGCGCCCCTGACGCGCCGTTCTACATCTCCAACGGGCCGTGCTGGATGTGGGGCAGCACATGGCGCGCGAAGAGATCGGCTTCCTGCATGTGCGGATAGCCCGAGAGGATGAACGCCTCGATCCCTTCGGCCTGATAGGCGCGCAGCTTGGCGAGCACCTGGTCGGGGGTGCCGACGATCGCCGCCCCGCAGCCTGACCGCGCCCGGCCGATGCCGGTCCACAGGTTCTCCTCGACGAAGCCGTCGCCATCCGCTGCGCCGCGCAGTTCCTGCTGGCGCTGGACGCCGTAATTCTTGGCATCGAGGCTCTTTTCGCGGATCGCCCGGCCTGCCTCGTCGTCGAGCTTGGAGAGCAGGCGGTCGGCATAGTGGCGCGCCTCGTCCTCGGTCTCGCGCACGATCACGTGGACGCGGTAGCCGAACTTGAGGGTGCGGCCATATTTCGCCGCGCGATCCTTGAGGTCGGCGATGTTCTCGCGCACCTTGTCCATCGTGTCGGGCCACATCAGGTAGACATCCGCCGCCTCGGCCGCACATTCGCGCGCTTCGTGGCTGAGGCCGCCGAAGTAGAACGGCGGGCACTTGCCCGACAGGGTCGTGATGCGCGGCGGATCGAGCTTGAGGTTGTAGAACTCGCCTTGAAAATCGAGGTGCTCGCCGTTCAGCAGCGTCTTGACGATCTTCATGATCTCGGTGCCGCGGCGGTAGCGCGGGCCGCTCTCGATCTTCTCGCCCGGCATATCGGACGAGATGATGTTGACGTTGAGCCTGCCCCCGGTGCCTGCCGCGTTCGGCCCGAGAATGCGGTCAAGCGTGGCGATCCGGCGCGCGAGCTGCGGCGGCCAGTCCTCGCCCATGCGGGTCGCCCAGAGCAGCTTGATGCGCTTGACCTGCGTGGCGACGGCAGCCGCGAAGATCGTGGTGTCCACCCCCAGCTGATAGCCCGAGGGCAGCAGGATATTGTCGAACCCGCCCTCTTCCGCGCGCAGCACGAGGTTGCGGCAATGCTCCCAGCTTGACTGGAGGTATTTGTCGGGCACGCCGAGGAACTCGTAATCGTCGTCGCACAGCGCGGAAAACCACGCGATTTCGCATTGTTGCTGGTCAGTCATGGCTTCGTTCCCATCCCAGTTTACGTTCGCCCTGAGCTTGTCGAAGGGCCGTCTTGTCTTGTGGCCCCCGCATAATCCCAAGAAGGACAGGGCTTCGACAAGCTCAGCCCGAACGGGGGTTGGCGGTTATGGCAGCGGCACGCCCCGCGCGGCGACCAGCACGGCGTACCATTCGGTGCGCGTCCAGCGCACGGTGAGCGCCTGCGCCCCTTCGGCGATGCGGGCCGCGTTCTGCGAGCCGATGATCGGCACGATCCCCGCCGGATGCGCCATCAGCCAGCTATAGGCCGCGACCGTGCGCGACACGCCCTGCGCCTCGGCCACCGCATCGAGCGCGGCGGCCACGGCTTTATCCCGCGCGGTTTCCGGCGCGGCGAGACGCCCGCCGCCGAGCGGCGACCATGCCAGCGGGGTGAGGCCCATCATCATCGCCTGATCCAATTCGCCATTCTCGAAGCAGTCGATCCGCAAGGGGCTGATCTCGGGCTGGGTCGCCACCAGCTTGTTGCCGAGGAAGTGCTGGAGCGCGGCGATCTGGGGCTGCGTGAAATTCGACACCCCCAGCGCCTTCACCTTGCCGCTTGCCACCGCATCGTCGAGCACGCGGGCCACCTCCTGCGGGTGGGCGAGGATATCGGGGCGGTGGATCTGCCACAGGTCAACACTGTCCACCTGAAGGCGGCTGAGCGAAGCGTCGATAGCCTTGCGCAGATAGTCAGCGCTCTGGTCGTAAGGCAGCGGGGGCAGGATGCCGCCCTTGGTCGCCAGCACCATGCGGCCCCGCAGCGAAGGGTCAGCCGCCAGCACCTCGCCCAGCAGCACCTCGGCATCGCCGAAGCCCCCGGTGCCGTCGAAGCCATAGATGTCGGCGGTGTCGAGGAAGGTGATCCCCGCATCCAGCGCCGCGTGCACCAGCTTGGCCGCATCGGCGGCGGTGCGGCCATCTTCGGCCAGCCGCCACATCCCCCAGGCGATGGGAGAGACCTCGATAGCGCTCGTACCAAGACGGCGCGTTGCAGGCGGCAGGGGCAGTTCACTCATTGTCAGTTCCTCTTGGGTGGAGCGACCGAGGCGCGCTCGACAAGGTCGTGGGGCAGGCGTTTGTGGGTGATGTCCCCGCCTGCGATCAGGATTTGGGTGGCGGTGCGGGCAAGTTCCGCCATCGGCTGGCGAATGGTGGTGAGCGGCGGCCAGACCGTGCGCGCCAGCGTGGTATCGTCGAAGCCGGCCACCGAAAGATCGGCGGGGACATTGATCCCCCGGTCATGCGCCACGGCCAGCACGCCTGCGGCCATGTCGTCGTTCGAGGCGAAGATCGCGGTCGGGCGCGCGGACTGATCCAGCAGCGCCTTGGCGCCCCGCACCCCGCTGTCGAAATCGAACTCGCCGTCGACCACGAGATTGGGCTCGAACGGGATGCCGACCCGGTCAAGCGCGCGGCGGTATCCGAACAGGCGATCGTCCGAGGCCATGTGGTTGGTGTGGCCCTTGATGAACCCGATGCGGCGGTGGCCTGCATTGATGAGATGCGTGGTCATGTCGTCGGCGGCCTGCGCGTCGTCCATGAACACGGATGATGTGAGCGCATGGTTGGTGCCCGGCGAGATGCGCACGAAGGGCACATCCATCGTCTCCAGCGCGCGCAGCACCGGATCGCAATCGGTAACGGGGGAGGACAGGATGATGCCGTCCACATGCGTCTCGCTCACCAGCCCGCGCACCTGCTCGCCGACGCGCGGATCGGCGACGTCGACCGGCTGGGCCAGCAGGCGGATGCCGCTTTCATGGCACACGTCCCAGCAGCCCTTCTGGATCTGGAACATGTAATAGGGGCTGTGATTGTCGTAGATCAGCGCCACTTGCCCCGACTTCGCGCCCGACAGGATGCGCGCCGCAACCGAGGGACGGTAGTCGAGATCGGCCATCGCCTGCTCGACCCGCGCCTTGAGCTCGGCGCTGACATAGGGGTGGCCGTTGAGCACGCGGCTGACGGTCTTGACCGCAACGCCCGCGCGGGCGGCGACATCACGGATATTGGCGCGGCTCATTGGGCGAGGCTCCCGAACAGCGAGGCAAAGGCGCTGTCAGGGCGATAGAACACCGGCGGCGCGCCGATGGGCGCTGGCACATCATGCCAGCCGGGCGCGTAGTCCTGCCCGCTCCACAGGTGCCGCCATTGCCCCTCGGGCAGATAGACGCGGCGCTCTGCCGCCCCTGCTTCGATCACCGGTGCCACCATCATGTCGTCCCCATAAAGGTACTGATCCTGAATGGTGAAGGTTTCGGCGTCGTCAGGGAAGTGCAGGAACAGCGCGCGCTGTGCCGGAAGGCCGGTGGCCTGCGCCGCAGCGACCAGATGCCGCGCATAGGGCGCGAGCGCTGCGTGAACGCGGCTCCAGCGGACAAAGCCCTCGATCAGCTCTGCGGTCGAATCGATCTGGAGGTTGTCGTCCGGGCGGTTGCCTTCGTGAGTGCGGAATACCGGGCCGAACGCGCCGAGTTCGTACCAGCGCAGCATCAGTTCGGGTGTGCGGACATTGCCGAACAGGCTGGTGTAGCCGCCGATGTCGGAATGGCTGAAGGCATTGCCCACCAGCCCCGATGACAGCGCAGCGGTGATCACCGTGCCGATCCCGTCATGGCGCGAGAAGTCGACCGACTGGTCGCCCGCCCACAGCAGGGGGCAATGGGCCTGCACCCCGGTGTGCCCGGCGCGCATGAACCACAGCACATCCCCCGTCCGCCCCCTTGAAGCGACAGCGCGGGCGTTGACCTCGGCCCAGCGCACCGGCCAGCGGTTGTGCTCCTGCATCGGGTCGCCATCGTGGAGCCTGAGGTCGGTGGGCAGGTATTCGCCAAAGTCCGCCATCCAGCCATCGAGGCCGAAATCGAGCATCCGCTTGCCGATCACTTCCTCGGCGAACCATTCGGCGGCTTCGGGGTTGGTGAAGTCGACGACGCCTGCGTAAAACTCGCCAAAGTCGACCGCATAGGGCGCGTCGCTGTCGATCTGCCGCGCGAAGTAGCCCTTGGCCGCAGCTTCGGGGTAAAGCGGGCCGTCGACCGCGAGGTACGGGTTCACATAGCCCAGAAAGCGGATGCCGCGGGCCTTGAGGGCGGCGATGCGCGCGGGCAGATCGGGGTAGCGCTCGGCGTTCCACTGCCAGTCCCAGAACAGGCGGCGGCCGAAGCTGGTCTCGCGGATGCCGACCCAGTCCTCGCACCACAGACCCGAGACAGCCGCGCCAGCTTCGATCAGCGCTTCGAGCCGGTCGAAGCTGGCTTCGCCCTGTTTCAGTCCGACAATCGCACCGCCCAGCGCCCATTCGGGCAAGGGCTGGCGCTGGCCGAACCGTGCCCCGAGCTGGCAGGTGAGTTCGGCGGGGGTGCCTTCGAACAGGTCGATGACGACCTCGCCCGACCACACGTGGATTCGCAACCGCCCCGCCTCACGCGCGTCGAGTTCGGCATATTCGGCATTGGCGAGGCTCAGCGCCCAGCCTGCCGAACACAGCACGGTGGGTTCGGGATAGTTGGTCGTCCAGTAATCCCCGCCCGCAAAGCTGCCATCGGCACTCGCCTGATCGGTGAGGTGCGTGCCGGGTTCGCGGCCGACTCCCGGCTCGCTGGTCCAGATCGGGAAGTTGCGGCCATTGAGGGCAAGGTAGCTCATCTGCTCGCCCCCGCCCCACAGCACATCGCCCTCGCCCAGCGCGAAATCGAGCGTGACGCGGTTCTGCGCGCCCGCTGCTGCGACGGTGAGCCGCGCGCCATGCAACTGCACCGTCGCCGAAGCCGTGCCATCGTCGCTCGAAAGCCGCACCGCGCCGTCTTCGCGCACTTCGCAGGCTGACAGTGGCCTTGCTGCCACAGGGCGGTCGGAGAGGCGGAAATTGCCGCGCACCATCACCACCTGCGGATCGCCACAAGCTACGGAAATAGAGGGACAATCAGGCCTGTGGCGCAGGAGGGCGCGGCCTGCCAGATGCAGGTCAAATCCCCCCTCGCATGGCGTCAGTTGCACCATTCCCGTCCCGTATCCTTGCCCCGGACTGTCCCTCTGTCCGGTCTGACACCGCTTGACAGATCGTGACAGAAAGCGCAACCCGAACGGCGAAAGATCGACCGCACGGGCGATGATCTGGTTCCGCGCCCGAATGACCCGATCACGTTGCAGGGGAGAGAAACTTCATGTCCGCCACCACCCGTTTTGCGCTCAAGGCTCTCGGCCTCAGCGCCAGCACCTTCGCCCTTCTCGCCACCGCCCCGGCGATGGCGCAGGTCGAAGAAATCATCGTAACCGCCCAGAAGGTCGAGGAAAACGTCCAGGACGTGCCGATCGCGATTGCCGCGGTTTCGGGTGACCGGCTGATCCAGGCGGGCGTCACCAGCCTTGAGAACATCAGCTCGGTCGTCCCCTCGGTGACCTTCCGCAAGGGCACCACCAGCGCCAACAGCGCGATCGTGATGCGCGGCGTGGGCACGATCAGTTTCTCGGTCGCGGCAGAGCCTTCTGTGTCCACCGTTGTCGACGGCGTGGTGCTGTCGCGTTCGGGCCAGGCCTTCATGGACCTCGTCGACCTCCAGCGGCTCGAAGTCCTGCGCGGCCCGCAGGGCACGCTGTTCGGCCGCAACGCCTCGGCGGGCCTTGTCAACATCGTCTCCAAGGGCGGCACCGACACCTTCGAAGCCGAAGTCAACGCCGACTGGTTCGAAGGTGAGGAATACCGGATGCGCGCGGCCATTTCCGGCCCGCTCGGTGAAAACCTCAGCGCCCGCGTGACCGGGTTCTATGGCAGCTTCGATGGCAACATCACCAACATCTTCGGTGGCCGCAACGAGGACATCAACGGCTACAAGCGCTATGGCGTGCGCGGCATCATGGATTACGACGACGGCGGCAACACCGTCCGCCTGATCGCCGATTACTACAAGGCCGATGATGATTGCTGCGTCGACGTGACCGGCGCGAGCCGCGGCGCGGTGCAGGATGCGCTGCTGGCGCTGCCCGGCGGCGTGGCGCAGGGCGAGAACCAGCGCTTCGTCAACAACGACCTTGTCACCCGCACCGAAGACCAGCAGTGGAGCCTGACCGGGACCGGCGATTTCGACATCACCGACACCCACACGCTCAGCGTCGTGCTCGGCTATCGCAACTGGGAAAACACCGAAATCCGCGAAGGCGACTTCCTGCCGCGCGCGATTGTCGGCGCGGGCCAGCTGCATGACAACGGCACGGTCAAGACCGAGCAGGTTTCGGCCGAAATCCGCCTCGCCTCGGACCAGACCAATCCCTTCTACTATCAGGTCGGCGCGTTCGCGTGGCAGTCGGACAACACGCAGGATTTCACCCGCAGCGGGATCACCTGCACCACCTCCACGCTGGCTGCGCTGCCGGGCGGAGCGATCCCCTGCAACGTCAATGACCGCGTCAACACGCTGTTCCCCAGCGCCACCTCGCGCAGCGATGTGCGTTCGCAGAACTACGCGCTGTTCGGTCAGGCGACCTACGAGATCACCGAGCAGCTCTCGCTGACCGGCGGCCTGCGCTACACCTGGGACAAGCTGCGCTTCAGCCACACCCGCGCGCCGGCGGTGAACCTTGCCACCGGGCTCCCGGCGGCTGGCCCGGGCACCAACCTCAACCCTGCCGGCGGCCTCATCGCCAATGGCGGCAACGGCACCAACACCAGCCGCGGATCGACCGACAATGGCAACCTTTCGGGCCGCGCCGCGATCCAGTTCAAGCCGAGCGACGACGTCATGCTCTACGGCTCGTACACCCGCGGTTACAAGGGCCCGGCCTTCAACGTGTTCTTCAACCACACCGCCCCCAACAACGCGGTGCCGATCGACGAGGAGCTGTCCGACAGCTTCGAAATCGGGGTGAAGTCGCAATTCCTTGACAACCGCGTGCAGCTGAACGTGGCCGCCTTCACCGTCACCTATGACGGGTTCCAGGCGAACAACTTCATCGTGGTGAACGGCGCGACGATCTCGAACCTGACCAATGCGGGCAAGGTGAAGAGCGAGGGCTTCGAGGCCGACCTCGTGGTCAACCCGGCTGACGGCCTCAACCTGCGTGCCAGCGCGGCCTATGCCGATGCGCGGGTGACCGAGTTCAACCCCAACCCGACCACGGGCGCACCCGACGCACGCAACGGCACCGTGCTGCCGCTCGCGCCGAAGTTCACCTACACCGTTGGCGGGGACTACACCAAGGAGCTGGGCGGGGTGACGCTGTACCTCAACACCGATTACCGCCACACCAGCACGCAGTATTCCGACCTTGGGCAGGCGGCCTCGACCCGGATCGACCCCTACGGCATCTGGAACGCCTCGGTCGGCTTCTCGGACCCGGACGACAAGTACCGCGTGACCTTCCACGCCCGCAACATCACCGACGAAAGCTACGTGCTGCTCAACATCGAAGGCGGCCGCCGCTTGCAGATCCCGCGCGATGCGGACCGCTATTTCGGCGTCAGCTTGCGCGTGCGCACGTTCTGATCCCGCGTGACGGTGTGAACGAAACAGGGGGCCGTCGGAGCGATCCGGCGGCCTCTTTTGTCTCGCGCGTGCCTTGCCCTGCCCTGCCCTGTGCCCGATAGGAGGCCGTGATGGCCCAGTTCAACTCGCCCCTTGGCACCCGCCTGCGCTGGTCGCTGTTCACGGTGCTGTGCATCGCGGGGGTGTTCAACGCGATGGATCGCCCGATCATCGCCATCCTCAAGCCCGACATGATGGCCGATTTCGGCTGGAGTGACAGTGACTTCGGCGATCTGGCCGCGGTTACGCAGTTCTCTGCCGCCTTCGCTTTCCTGTTCACCGGCTGGCTGGTTGACCGGCTGGGGGTGAACCGTTCGATGCAGGTCGGCGCTTCTGCGTGGAGCCTTGCGGCGGTGGCGCATGGCTGGGCGCTGACGACCTGGCAGGTGGTGGCCGCCCGCGTCGGGCTGGGGGTGACCGAGGCGGTGCAGACCCCGCTGACGATCAAGACCGTCGCCGCGCTGTTCCCGCCCGACAAGCGCTCTTTCGCCTTCGGTTTTGCGACCTTGCTGGCGGGTGCGGGGACGATTGCGATGCCCTTCGTGATCCCGGCGCTGGCGCTTTCGGTGGGCTGGCGCGGAGCCTTGGTGGCGGGCGGGATCGGCGGGTTTGCCTCGCTCATCGCGTGGATGTGGCTCGCACGGGGCGTGCATCAACTGCGCAATGACCCGGCAACACCTGCGCAAAACGCGGCACAGGCCGACGCCGACCGCTATGGCGCGATCCTGGCGAGCCGCTCCACCTGGGCCATCGTCGTCGCCAAGGCGCTGTCGGACATGACCTGGTGGTTCATCAATTTCTGGCTCGCCGATTACTACCGCAAGGTCTTCGGCCTATCGACGCTCGAACTGGCGGTGCCGCTGGCGATTGCCTTTGCCGGATCGGGATTGGGCGCGCTGCTGGCGGGCTGGGCCTCGACCCGGCTGCTGGAGGCCGGCTGGAGCCCCAACCGCGTGCGCAAGAGCGTGATGCTGGCATCCGCCCTGATCGTCGCGCCGCTGCCGCTGGTGCTCAGCCTCCATTCGTTCTGGCCGGTGGCGGTAATGATCGGGGTGGTGATGGCGGGCCATCAGGGCTTCTCGCTCTCGCTGTTCTCCACCATCACCGATGTCGTCCCGCAGGCCAAGGTCGGGCGGGTGACGGCGTTTGGCGCCTTCATGGGCAATATGGGCGGGGTGGCGATCAGCCTGATCACCGGGCGGGTGCTCGATGCCGGGTTCGGCTTCGTCCCGCTGTTCGTCTTCGCCGCCGCGTCCTATCTGATCGCGCTGGCGTGGTTCCACATGCTCCTGCCCGAAATCCGCCGCCCCGAGGACGAGGTCGACCTGTTCGAATAGGCGCGCTGCCTTGCCAAAGCGGGCGGCGCGGGGTAGGGATGTGACACCGTGAGACAGAAGACGGATCAACCGGCATGAAGCGCGACGCGCGCCCCGATTTCGAGGCTTTTGCCGGCGACCTGTTCGGCGAGATCATGCTCGCCGATTCGGCAGCGGCAGTCTCGGTGCAGAAGAAGCCGCTGTCGCGCTTCGTCCCCGGCCTTGCGATTGCCGCGATTGCCGGGGCCGCGGCCGCATGGCTGGCGCAGAATTACGGCGTGCCGGTGATCCTTGCGGGCCTGTTGATCGGACTTGCGGTCAATTTCGCCTCCGCCGACCCGCGCACCCATGACGGGCTCGACGCGGCCTCGCGCCACGGGCTTCGCGCCGGGATCGTGCTGCTCGGTTGTCAGGTCACCGCTGCACAGGTGGCGGCGATGGGCCTGGTGCCTTTCGCAGGCCTCGCGCTGGTCATGGCCGCCGCGCTTCTCGCCGCGCTCGCCGCCGCGCGCGCGACCGGGCAGAGCGCATCGGCCGGGCTCCTTGGCGGCGGGGCGACCGCGATCTGCGGCGCTTCGGCCGCGCTCGCGCTCTATGGCGTGATCGGGCGGGAACGGATCGATCAGGCGCAATTCACCCTGACCCTTGTGATCCTCGCAGCCGCGTCGGCCATCGCGCTCGTCACCTATCCGCCGCTGACGCAGATGCTGGGCTTTTCCGATGCGCAGGCGGGGTTCCTTGTCGGCGCGTCGATCCATGATGTGGCGCAGGCGATCGGCGCAGGCTTTGCCGTGTCCGACGCAGCGGGCGCGCAGGCGACCGTGGTGAAGCTTACTCGTGTGGCCATGCTCGCCCCGCTGGTGACGCTCGCCGCGCTGTGGATCGCCAAGGCCGAGCCTCTGCCCGCAGGCGTGGGCCGCGCGCGGGTGCCGATGCTGCCGGGCTTCATCCTCGCCTTTCTGGGGCTGGTGGCGATCAATTCGCTCATCCCCCTGCCCCCGATGCTGGCCGCCCATGCGCTAACCGCGTCCAAGACCCTGCTGCTGCTCGCCGTCACCGCGACCGCGATGCGCACCCGCACCGATCTGCTGCTGGGCCTTGGCTGGCGCGCGGTGATGCCGGTGCTGGCGGCGACCATCGCTTCGCTTGTGGTCGCGCTCGCTTTCGCCCAGTGGGTGATCGCATGAGCACCCTATTTGATCTCGCGGTGATCGGCGGCGGCGTGAACGGCGCAGGGATCGCGCGCGATGCCGCCGGGCGCGGGGCGAAGGTGCTGCTGCTGGAGCGGGGCGATCTGGCGGAGGGCACTTCGTCCAACTCCACCAAGCTGATCCATGGTGGGCTGCGCTATCTGGAGCACTACGAGTTTGCCCTCGTGCGCGAGGCCTTGACCGAGCGCGAGGTGCTGTGGGGCATTGCGCCGCACATCATCTGGCCGCTGCGCTTCATCCTCCCCCACCGCCCCGGCCTGCGCCCGCGCTGGCTGCTGCGGCTGGGGCTGTTCCTTTACGACCATATCGGAGGGCGCAAATACCTGCCCTCGGCTGAGAGCGTCGATCTGACTCGCCACCCGGCAGGCGCGGTGCTGAAGGGCGATTACACCCGCGCCTTCGCCTATTCGGATGGCTGGGTCGATGATGCGCGGCTGGTGGTCTTGAACGCCCGCGATGCCGCCGACCGCGGGGCCGAAGTGCGCACCCGCTGCGAGGTGACGGCGCTTTCGCGCGCGGGCGATCACTGGCGGATCGAGGCGGGGGGCGAGGTCTTCACCGCGCGCGCCGTGGTCAATGCCGCCGGGCCGCGCGTGCTCGACCTCTTGGGCCGCGCCGGTGAGCCTTCGGCGCAAAGGATGCGGCTGGTGCGCGGCTCGCACATCGTGGTGAAGAAGCTGTTCGACCACGACTTCGCCTATTTCTTCCAGCTGCCCGACGGGCGGATCTTCTTTGCCATCCCCTACGAGCAGGACTTCACTCTGATCGGCACCACCGATGTCGATCACCACGGCAGCCTTGATGAAGTGCGCGCGTCCCCGGAAGAAATCGCCTATCTGTGCGCCGGAGCCTCCGAGTATTTCCGCACACCCGTGACGCCTGCCGATGTTGTGTGGACCTATTCCGGGGTGCGCCCCTTGGTCGACGACGGATCGGGCCGGCCCGAGGCGGCGACGCGCGGTTACCGTTTCGAGATTGACGGCGGGCCGGGCGAAGCGCCGCTGCTGTCGGTGTTCGGCGGCAAGATCACCACCTACCGCGAACTCAGCGCCGAGGCGATCAGCAAGTTGGTGCCCTTCCTGCCGGTGCTGGCGGGCGCGGACTGGACGGGCGGGGCGTTTCTGCCCGGCGGGGATTTCGGGCGGTTCGATGCCCCTGCCCTCGCCCGCGATCTGGCGGAGCGCTATCCCTTCCTCACCGAGACCCGCGCCGCGCGGCTGGTGCGGCTTTACGGCACGGTCGCGGCGGAGTTTCTCGGCGCGGCCAAGTCTGCCGCCGATCTGGGCGAGGATTTCGGCCATGGGCTGACCGCAGCCGAAGTCGATCACCTGATCGCCCGCGAATGGGCGCGCAGTGCCGAAGACGTGCTGTGGCGGCGCACCAAGCTGGGGCTGCACTTCACCCCCGAACAGACCGCCCGTCTCGCGGCATACATCACCGAAAGGACAACTCCCGCATGACCCGTATTGTAGCCCTTGGCGGCACGGTGAACCCCGGCTCCTCGACCGAACAGGCGCTGCGCCTGGCCGCCGGGATTGCCGCGGCCGAAGGGGCCGAGGTGACGGTGTTCGGCGGGGAATATTGCGCGGGCCTGCCGCATTATCTCGGCCCCGGCCACACCGCGGCGATGGGCGCGGAGCTGGTCGAGGCGGTGCGGCAGGCCGATGGCCTGCTGGTCGCCGCGCCCGGCTATCACGGCACGATTTCAGGCGTGATCAAGAACGCGCTCGATTACCTTGAAGACCTCGCCCGCGATGAACGTCCCTATCTTGATGGCCGCGCGGTCGGACTGATTGCGACCGCTTTCGGCGATCAGGCCTCGATGTCGACGCTGCTGACGATGCGTGCGATCACCCATGCCCTGCGCGGCTGGCCGACCCCGATGGGCGCGACGATCCGCACCTATCGCGGGCTGTTTTCCCCCGATGGCGAATGTCTGGATGAACGCGCGCGCGGGCAGCTCGAACTCGTCGGCAAGCAGGTGGTGCTCGGCGCCAAGAGCTTTGCCGCCGGGCGGGATCTGGCCTGATGCCTGCCGGGCTGGACGCGGCGCTCGCGGCAGTGGCAGCGGGGCGCATGGTCGTGATCGCAGGCGACCGGCTGCGCGGCGGGGACATCGACCTGATGGTCGCCGCGCGCTATGTGACGCCCGAAGCGATCAATTTCATGGCCACCCACGGGCGCGGGCTGATCTGTCTGGCGGTGACGCCCGAGCGGGCGGCGCAGCTGGGCCTCAGCCTCGTGAACCCCGGCACGGCGCGTCAGACCGGACGGCCCTTCGCCCGCTCGATCGAGGCGGCGGAAGGCGTGTCGACCGGCATTTCGGCAGCCGACCGCGCGCATACGGTGCGGGTGGCGATGGCTGACGGGGCGAGTTCGGCGCACATCCATTCCCCCGGCCACGTCTTCCCGCTGATCGCGCAGGCCGGCGGCGTGCTGGTGCGGGCCTCGGCCTGCGAGGCGTCGATTGACCTCGCGCGGATGGCAGGCGCGGGCGATGCGGCGGTGATCTGCTCGATCATGCGCGACGATGGCGAGATGGCGCGGATCGACGATATCGGCGATCTGATCGCCGCCCACGGGCTTGAAGTCGCCGATATCGGCGCCTTGATCGACAGGCTGGAGGGGGCCAAGGCATGAACGAGGCGCGTCTCACCCGCCGCGCGCTGATCGCGGGCGCCGGCACCGCGGCGCTCGCCGCGCCCTTGCTGGCGCAGCAGGCCGGGCGGATGATCGACCTTGCCCTCCCCGGCGGGCCGAGCCTGAGGCCCACCACCCCTGCCTTCCCCGGCAAGGGCGAGATGATCGTCCAGCGCATCCGCCCCCCGCTGCTCGAAGCCCCGATGGAGGTGTTCCGCGAAGGGGTGATTACCCCCAATGACCGCCATTTCGTGCGCTGGAACTGGGATATGCCCACCAGCATCACAGCCGCCGAGCACCGTGTGGCGATTGGCGGGGCGGTGACAAAGGCGGTATCGCTGACGCTCGACGAGGTGGCGGCGGCGGGCGAGCATATCTCGGTCGTCGCGGTCAACCAGTGCGCGGGCAACGGCCGGGGTCTCTCGACCCCGCGCGTCACCGGCACCCAGTGGGGCAATGGCGCGATGGCCTGCGCCAAGTGGACCGGGGTGCGGCTCAGGGATGTGCTGGCGAAAGCCGGGGTGGCCGAGGGGGCGAAGCGCGTGCGCTATGCGGGCCTCGATGTGCCGCTGACCGACGGCGCGCCGCAGTTCATCAAGTCGCTGCCGATGGACATCGCGATGCGCGACGATGTGCTGGTGGCCTGGGCGATGAATGATGAACCGCTGCCGATCCTCCACGGTTTCCCCCTGCGGATCGTGGTTCCGGGGTGGTTTTCGACCTATTGGGTCAAGATGCTCTCGACCATCGAAGTGCTGACCGGCGAGGATGAGAGCTATTACGTCGCCAAGTCCTACCGGATGCCCGCCCAGCCGATCACGCCGGCGGACAAGGACTTCGATACTGTGCCCATTACCGCCATGCCCCCGCGCGCCTTCATCACCAGCCATGCCGATGGCGCGGCGGTTGCGAAGGGCAAGCCGCTGGTGCTGGAGGGGATGGCCTTCGGCGGCGATGCGGCGCTGGAGCGGGTCGATCTGGTGGGGGCGGGATGGTCGATCCCCTGCTCTCTCGGCCCGGACGAACACGGCCCTTACGCCTTCCGCCGCTGGCAGGTCGAACTGCCGAGCGTGTCGGGTGACCTCGCCGACATCGGCGTGCGGGCCACCAACGTCAAAGGCGCGATGCAACCCGAGACACTGGCGTGGAACCCATCGGGCTATGCCCGCAACGTGATCGAACGCATCACCCTGAGGGCACAATGAGAGCCGCGCTGATCCTCCCCCTGCTCGCGCTGCTGACGGCCTGCGATGCGGCGCCCAAGGCGAGCTTTGCCGATGCCAGCATCACCTTGCCCGACGATCCGATCGACCTGCCCGACGGCCCGGGGCGCGATGCCGTGCTCGCCAATTGCACCGCCTGCCATTCGCCCTCGACCCTGCTCCAGCAGCCCAAGGTTAGCCGCGAGAAGTGGGAGGAGATCGCGGGCAAGATGATCAAGGTCTACAAGGCTCCGGTCGATCCTGCCGCGATCCCCGCGATTGCCGATTACATGGTTCACGTTCAGGCCCAGGGCGAAGCGAGGCAATAGCTCAGGCGCGCAGCTGGCGCTGGTATCCCGCCCCGTCGCGCAGCAGGCCTGCCACCGCGTCGGCGGCAACCGGCTTGGAGAACAGATAGCCCTGGATGTTCTGGCAGCCTTCGCGTTCGAGCACTTCGAACTGGGCAATGTCCTCCACCCCTTCGGCCAGCGTTTCCATTCCCAGCGCATTGGCGAGCGTGGTGATCGCGCGGATCACCGCATGGCCGTTGCTGCTGGTGCCCAGATCCTCGACGAAGCTCTTGTCGATCTTGACCTTGTCGAACGGGAAGGAGCGCAGATAGCTCAATGAGGAATAGCCCGTCCCGAAATCGTCGAGCGCAATCCTGATCCCCAGCGCGCGCAGCGAATGCAGCGTCGCCATGGTCGCATCGACATCGGCGATGAAGATGCTCTCGGTGATTTCCAGCTCCAGCCGATGCGGGGCAAGGCCGCTCGCCGACAGGGCCGACAGCACCGTGCTGGCAAGGCCGGTGGCGGTAAACTGCTTGGGGCTGACATTGACCGCGACCGAGACATCGGCGGGCCAGGTGCTCGCCTGATGGCACGCCTCGCGCAGCACCCATTCGCCGATCGGGATGATCAGGCCGGTTTCCTCGGCAAGGCCGATAAACTCGACCGGGCTGATGCGCCCGCGGGTCGGATGGTTCCAGCGGATCAGCGCCTCGAACCCCGTCAGGCGCTTTTCGGCTAGCGAATAAAGCGGCTGGAAGTTCAGTTCGAACCCGCCGTCCTTGATCGCGGCGCGCAGATCAAGTTCCAGCTGGCGGCGCTGGCGCGCGGCTTCATCAAGCGCAGGCTCGAAGAAGTGGTAGGTCGCCTTGCCTTCATGCTTGGCCCGGTAAAGCGCAAGATCGGCGTTGCGCATCAGCGTGATGCCGTCCTCGCCATCGACGGGGGCCATGGCGATGCCAATGCTCGCCCCGCAGGACGCGGCCTGACCATCGATGGTGATCGGCCGGTCGAAGCTGCGCTGGAGTTTGTCGGCGATGATGCCGAGGCTCGCCTTCTCCTCGATCCCGTCGATGAGAATCGCGAATTCATCGCCCCCCAGCCGCGCGATCAGCGCATCGGGCAGGTCTTCGCGCAGGTGATCGGCGACGGTCCGCAGCAGGGCATCGCCCGCCGGATGGCCAAGCGTGTCGTTGACCATCTTGAAGTCGTCGAGATCGACATAGGCCACCATCACCTTCTCGCCCGCGCGGCGGCGGCCGAGCATGGTGGCGAGCTGTTCGGTGAAGAGCTTGCGGTTGGGCAGGCCGGTCAGCCCGTCGTGCAGGCCGACATGGATGATCTCGCGCTCGCGCTCCTCGATCGCGCGGACCATGGTGTTGAAGCTGTCGGCCAGCCGCCCGATCTCGTCATCGGTCTCGACCGCGAGCGTGACTTCGCGGCCCTCGCCAATCAGGCGGGTGGCCGCGTCGAGCTGCTGGAGCGGTTCGGTGACCGAGCGCGCGACCTTCCAGCTCAATCCCAGAACCAGCGCGATGCCCCCGACGGCGAGCGCGATGAGCCAACCCTTGAAGGTGTCATAGGCGGCCAGCGATTCGGCCAGCGGGTGGCGCAGCACCAGCCGCGGGGCGATGCCGTCCTGCAACACCGGCAGGTCGGAGACGTGGTTGAGAAAGCGCTCGCCCCCCGCATCGCGTTCGAACACGTCATTGGCCTTGGCTTGCCGCAGCCAGACGGGTTGGCCCGTAGCTTCAACCACTTGCGCCTCCAGCGCAATCGGGGCGAGTTCGACCAGCCGGTCAAGCTCGGCCCGGTCGAGCGGCTGGGCGATCACCAGCCAGCCGATCAGATCGGGCGCTTCGATCGGCGCGGCAGCCGCGAGCGCGAGACCCTTGTCCGAAGCGATGATCCCGCGCGTGCCGCCCGCGTCGAGCCGCGTCCACAGCGTTTCGGGCGCGGGCACGCCGGTGGCATCGGCAGCCAGCACCTCGCCATCAAGCGTCAGGACGAAGGCCATGTCGCTGCGCACCCGGCCTTCCAGGCTGGTGAGCGCGCTGGCGATGGTCGGCGCGTCGCCCGTGGCCACCGCCTCGCGAAAGCCGAAGTCATGCGCCAGCACGCCTGCCTGATCGCCCATCTGGCGCGCGCGGGCGGCGAGGATTTCGTCGAACACGCGGGCATTCGCGCCGAGGTCTTTGGCCGCGCCGCTCTCGGCAAAGCGGGCAAGCCCGCCGGCGGCAAGGCTGACGACAAGTCCAAGCACCGCGGCGAACAGCCCGGCATAGAGCAACGCAATGCGGCTGCGCAGCGAACCAAATCGCAGCGCCGCAAGGCGGGCCAGCGCAACGTGCGCCGGCGATTTGGCAAGGATCATCGCATTGCAACTCTAAGCTTGTGCGTCTGCGATCCGCCGTTGATGGTTATGGGTGACTTGCTCTCATTGCCGGGCGCCCGCAGTGCGGGGTGCCACACCGTCAGGCTCGCCCCGCCACCGGGCATCCCGGTGAGCGTGACATAGCCGTTGGTGTCGGTCTTGGCGGCATAGGGCGTATCGGTGACGCGGATATAGCCGCGCATCTCGTCATGGATGTTGCAGCCCAGCTTGACGCTGCCCGCCACGGCGAAGCCCTGCGTGCGGGTCTGGTCGCGGCCATACAGCTCGATCTCGAACCGCGCGGGCTTGGAAAAGCTGTAGATCGAATGGCGCACATTATCGAGATTGGGAAAGGCCACGGTGCTGCCCTTGGCAACGATCAGCGTGCCGGGGGTGAATTCGCGGTTCTTCTGCGCCATGCCCATCTTCCAGGGGAAGCGAATCGGCCCGGTGTGGCCCTTGTTGCTGCGCAGTTCGACCACCGCATCGCGCACCGGCACGCCGCGTTCGTCGACCACCTGCACGCGCAAGGAGGCAGGGCCGGCGGCAAGGGCATCAGGCAACAGCACGGGTGCTGCGGCCAACGCCAGCAGCATCGACAGGCCTGCAAACCTAGGAAGATTACGTGGTCGCATAGTTGATGCGGTCAACTAAGATCGAACCCTTAAAATTCCCTCGCTTCGTGGTTTAGGTGATGTTTACGCTACCATGCCTAACGCGGCACGAATGAGCCTAACACTTCTCAACGTGCTGACGCTGGCCCCAGCAGCCCTCACCTTGCCCGATGCAGCGCCCCACATCGCCTTCGTGCCGGTGCTGGAAAGCCCCGCGCCGTCAGCCGAACGCGCGCTGCCGCAAATCGCGGCACAGGCTGTGGCGCTGGATCACGGCCCGACTCGCCCTGCCGAACTGCGCGCGCTGCAGCCGATCGGGGAAGCTAACGCTTTTGCCAGCGACGCGAGCGGCGGGGTGCGGATCGGCAAGGTCGATGTGCTGAAGGGCGGCAAGCTGCTGCTGACCAATGCGATCAGCACCGTGGAAGGATCATCGGGCGGCGGCATCGCACGCTGGGCCACCATCGGCGGACGGCAGATGCCCGGCGGGATCGGGATTTCGGGCCATGCAAGCGCGATCGAACTGGCTGATTTCGGCTGGCGCTCCTACGGCGTGGCGCTGGGCTTTGGCGACCGGCTGGAGCTGTCCTACGCCCGCGCCGATTTCGACACGCGCGACATCGGCGCGCTTCTGGGGATCGGGCAGGGCTACACCTTCAACCTCGACACCTTCGGCGCCAAGCTGCGCGTGGCGGGCGACCTTGTCTATGGCGAGAGCTGGCTGCCGCAGATCGCGGTGGGCGTGGAGCACAAGCGCAGCCGTGACGGCGCGCTGGTGCGCGCGCTCGGCGCGGCGGATGATGACGGCACGGATTACACCATCAGCGCCACCAAGCTGCTGCTCGCGCGCAGCCTGCTGGTCAACGCGACGCTGCGCTATACCGAGGCGAACGAACTCGGCCTGCTCGGCTTCGGATCGGCGGCGGGCGCAGGCTACAAGCTGCAATTCGAAGGATCGCTGGGCTACCAGCTGTCGCGCCGTGCGGTGGTGGGGGCAGAGTATCGCAGCAAGCCCGACAATCTCGGGCTTGGCGACGATGACTGGATGGACATTTTCGCCGCCTACGCCCTCACCGACAATCTGACCCTCGCGGCGGCCTATGTCGACCTCGGCTCGATCGCCACCATCCCCGATCAGCGCGGCGGCTTTGTGTCGGCGCAGGTCGCATTCTGATTTCGAAAGGCCCGCCATGCTGCTGACCACCGCCGCCTCTGCCTTCCTGATGCTCATGCAGCAGGCGCCCGCCGAGGGCACTGACTGGGACGCCGAATTCGGGGTCGAGACCAAGGAGCGCGATCCTGTCACCGGTGAAATTCCGGTCGAGCCCTACGATCAGTCCAACGCCAACGCCGGGGCCACGCCCTATGACAGCGCCGGGCTGGTCGCAGCCTTCGGCGGGCGCGAGGGGATTGCCCGGATCGCGGCGCGCACGGTCGAGCTGTCCGAGGCCGACCCGCGCATCGCCGACATCTTCGCCGCGCACGACATGGTGCGCCTCAAGCGGACGCTCTCCGAACAGTTCTGCTATCTGCTGGGCGCAGGCTGCGATTACACCGGGCGCGACATGAAGACCGCGCACACCGACATGGGCGTGACCAAGGCCGACATGAACGCGCTGGTCGAAAATCTCCAGATCGCGATGCGCGAGGCCAAGGTGCCGTTTGCCGCGCAGAACCGCCTGCTGGCAAAACTCGCGCCGATGTCGGGCGACGTGGTGGAGCGCTGATCCTGCGCCCCGGAACGGGTGGGTGCCGGCCGGCCGTGCGGGGGGGCAATCAGAGGCCGGCACCCGGCGCGCATCACCAGCCGAAGCGGATCGACGCGCGCAAACTATAGCCGATCTGGCCGAACTGTTCCTCAAGGCCCAACTCGCCGGCGATCTTGTAGCTGCCGTCCCCGCCCAGCGCGCGGGCGCGGGCGAACCAGCCGCTGTCGCGGCTTTCCGGCGTCAGGGTGAACTGGTTGCCGGTGTTGTAGCGCGCACGGGTCGCGCCCAGCTCGTTGGTCAGCAATTCGCGCCAGCCGCCCTCGGCCTCAAGCCGGAACCAGCCGGTATCGCGCGCCTGCATCCCCCACAGATCGGCCCCGACGGCAACCGCGCCGTTGATGCCGACTTCCTTGCTCGAACGGCCCTCGACCGTCAGGTTCAGCGCATTGCCGCCGCCGGTTTCGGTATAGCCGTCTTCCTTCAGCCGCAGGTAATCGACCACCAGTGACGGGCGGAAGAAGAAGAACTGCCCGCCGCCCTCGATCGAGACGCCGCCAGTCGCCGTGACGAAGTCGCCTTTCCAGGCGCGGTTGATGGTGTAGCTGAAGGCATTGGTGCCGGTGCCGCCTGCGACCACGCGGCTGCCCGAGAAATCGGCCTTGCCCAGACCCACGCGGGCAAAGCTGATGACGGGGCCGAACTTGCCGCGCCAATGCGCGCCGGCTTCATAGCTGTCGCTCAGCACCGAATTGTCGAAGAAGCCCGACTTGTGCTTGTTCCACAGCCAGCTGCCGGTCACCCCGAAGGCGCCCGCCTTGGTCAGATATTCGCCGCCCAGCCGGAACCCGAGGCCGGTAAGGTCGAAGTCAGCCGATTGGCCGCGCTCCTTGTCGGCGTTCCAGTTGGCGAAATCGGCGATGATGCGGAACTTGCCTTCTTCATCGAAGGGCGAGTTGGGGTCCATGAAGTGCCGGTCAAAGGCGCGCAGACCCTGGCTGAGGCCTTCAAAGCTGCCGCCCGCGTGATCGGGCATGGTTGCCGCAACATAGGCCTGAAACACCTCGGCGGTGCCGATGTTGAGGAACAGGTCGGCGACCTTGGCGTCCTTCGACAGCGCAGCGAACAGCGGATCGAAGGCCGCGCTTTCAGTGACATTGAGGCCAAGCTCGCTGGTCGCCTTGCGGTTGATCGCCACGTTGATGGTGTTCCCGCTCACCCCCAGCGTGGCCTTGTAGAGGAACGGCACCAGCGCGCTGTCGGCGGCAAGGTTGCTCGCGCCTGTGAGGCTGCCCGCGGTCAGCACCGAATAGGTGCCGCCGGTGATGGTGAGATCGGCAAGGCGAATACGCAGCTTCGATCCGCTCGCGAAGGTGGCGTTGCCGCTGACATTGATCGCGGTGTTGACGTCGGCCGCGCCGCCCACGGTCACGCCGATCACCCCGGTCGCACCGACATTGAGGCTGGCAATGTTGTTCGTCCCCGTCAGCACCAGCGTACCGGCGGAAAGCTGCACGCCGACGTTCTGCGCATTGAGCAACCGGCCCGAAAAGACCGCGGTGTCAGCCAGCGAAAGCGTGCCCGCTCCGCCGCCAAAGTCCGACGTGCCGCTGAAGGCTGCATCGCCGCTCAGGACAAAGCGGTTGGTGCCGCCGCCGAAGCTAACCGTGCCGCTTGCCACGCCGTCGAGCAATTCGAGGAGATCCGAGCCGCTGCCGAACCGGATGTCTCCGGTGATCGAGGGCGCGGCATTGCCGCTGCTCACCACGGTCTGACGGATGATGCTGTCGCCGGTGCGTGCCGACAGGTCGATCGCGACATTGCGGGTCGAGGCCGCGTCCGCCCCGCTCGCGGCAATCGCACCGCTGTTTTCGATCAGTCCGAGCGTGCCCGAAAGGTCGCGGATCGCAAAGGCGCTGCCCGCCGTGGTGGTGGCGGCACTGATCGACTTGGAGTTGCGCAGGATCGGCAGCGAGGCACCCTCGGCGATCAGCAGCGCGGTCGCGCGCCCGGTGCCGGTCGCGGTGCCGCTGACGTTGGCTACCAGCGTGCCGGCATTGTTCAGCACCGGCAGAGTGGTGCCCGTGCCCAGTTCAAGCCCGGTCGCATTGCCATCGCGCGCCGCGCCGCCGATGCTGCCATTGATCTGCATCCCGTTGGTGATGGTCACATCCGCCCCGCGACCGCCAATCCGCATCCCGGTGCCATTGACCCCGGCATAGACACCATCGCCCAGAATGATGCCCGACATGATGATGCCGAAATTATTCGCCGTGCCCTCGGTCGCGCCGATGGTGATGTCATTGGTGGTGCCGCCGATCTGCACCGCGGGGGCTGCGCCATAGGCGATGATCCGGGTGGTGCCTTCCTTGGCATCCTCGATCCCGTCCTTGTCCTCGTCATTGTCGCTCGCGACCGAATCGGTCGGGGCGATTTCGAAGATGATGCCCTTGGCGACATTGCCCTCGATCACCAGCGCACTGCCGCCTTGCAGCAGATCGTCGGCATCGAGCTTGGAAACGTCGGTCGGGGCCGGCACGGTGCGATAGCCGCTGACCGTGATGGTGCTCTGCACCCGCAGCGCACCGCCGAGATTGCCGCCGAGCACCGCGCCCTGCGAATTGCCGCCGCGCGCGGTGATCTCTCCCGCGAGGCGCACATTGCCCGAAATGTCGCCCATCGCCACGCCGACCGAATTGTTGCCGGTGACAGTGGTCTTGCCTTCATGGGTGAAGGTGCCGGTGATCGCGGCATTGGCGCGGATTCCGGCCGAGGCGTTGCCTTCGACCACGATGGTGCCGGTGTGGCTGAGATTGCCGGTCAGCGGGCCATCGATGCGGATCGCGGTGCGGCCGGTGCCCACCGCGAAAGGCCCATCAAGGTCGCCGTCATTATCGCTGTCGGTGGCGGTGTAGGTCTCGTCGATCGTGATCGTGCCGGAATTGGTGATGTTGGCCGTGCGCGCGCCTGTCACCAGAATGCCGGTGGCATTGTCGGCATTGCTGATGGTGATGTTGCCCGCGTTGGTCACCGAATTGTTGCTGTCGACCGTCACCGCCGTCCCGCTGGTGACGGTGACCGACCCCGCCGTCTCGATCCGTACGTCATTGGGCTGCCCGCCATTGACGGTCGAGGTCACCACCGGCGTCGTGCGCGCGGTGCTGATGACGGTCTGGGCGGCAAGGGGCTGAGCCAGCGCGGCAAGGGCCGTGCCGGCGAGAAGCGTACGGGGGTGCATTTAGGGGTTTCCTCCTGATCCTTTGCTTCAGGAGACGGAGGCATCGCGCACCAACCTTGGCCGCCCGCGATTTTTTCTAGAACCGGATGTCGAACCCGATGCGGATGGTGCGCGGCTGGAGCGGTGTCGTCTGCGCGCGCCCCGTGCTGAACGGCGTGCCGAGCGCAAAGCGGTTGCCTTCGCTGTCGAACAGGTTGCTGAGCGTCAGCGTCAGCCCGGCATTGTCGCGCCCGAAGCGCAGGATCATCCCGCTGTCGAGATAATCGCCCTGCAATTCACCCAGTTCCGGCCCGATCCCGAGCCGCGACTTGCCGATATAGCTGATCCAGCCGTCAGCCTCGAGCGCGGTGCCATTCCCGAATTCGCGCCGCCATGTCAGCCCCGTCCGGCCGGAAAAACGCGCGATGTTGGGGATGCGGCTGAGGCGCGGGGCGGCAAGGATGCGCGCGGCGCTTTCCGCCCCGCGCGGCGGCTGGATGTTGAACCCGGTGAGCGTCAGCGGGGTAAGCGAGAAGAACACCGGGACATCGACTTCGCTGTCGTTGATCGTCGCTCCGGCCTCAAGCCTCAGGCCCGGCGCAAGCCGCACGCTGCCGGACAAGCTGGCCGACCAGATCCTGCCGGTGCCGATATTGGCGGTGGTGGGCAAGCCCCGCTCGTCGATGAAATCGGCCTGAATGTCGCGCCAATGGGTATAGGACAGGCTGGCCGAAAGGTCGAAATCCCCGCGCCCCGGCACGCCCCAGCCGCCGCCCAGTTCGATGGTGCGGGCATGATCGGATCGGAACTGCCGCACGAACTCGCCCGACACCGCCAGCCCGCCGGGCCGGAAGCCCTCCTGATAGCGCAGGTAGGCGCGGCCATCCTCGCCGACGTCGAGCAGGGCCGAGGCAGAGGGGAGATAGGCGGTCTCGCGCCGGGTGGCAGTGACCGCACGGCCCGCCAGCGCGATCTGGAGCGGAACATTCTCGCCTTCGCCCCCCAGCTCGACCGTGGTGGCGCGCAGGCCCGCCGCCAGGGTCAGGATCGGAAGCAGGCGATAACTCGCCTCGCCATAGCCGGTGATCTCGAACACGGTGTTCTCGACCCCGGTGGTGGCGGCAGGCGGCTGCCCTGCAAGGCCCAGCGCGCGGGTCAGGGTGTTGCGGCTGTCGATCACGCTGGTGCCCAGCACCCAGCCCAGTCCGCTCCCCTTGCCCACCGGCTGCCAGATGCGGGTTTCGTTGGCGATCATGTGCGTCTGCCCGCGCTGGCTGAACAGGCGCGGCGCGCTGCCGGGGGCGGTGGCATCGTATCGCTCGGTCAGATCCTGCGCGCCGATCCCGGTCGACGATTTGATCCGCACCCCGCCGATCCGTCCGCTTAGCACCAGCTGCGCCTGCCCGTATTGCGCCCGGCTGCCCTCCGTCACCTGCGCCGAGCTTTCAAGCGCGCGCGCGCTGACGCGGTCGGCATACTGGCTGTCGGCGGCCTGCGTATCCTGCCCCAGCAGGATCACATCGGCCTGCCAATCGGGCGCGATGTCGACCCTGAGCGCCGCGCGGCCCGACAGGATATCGGTGCGGTTGACATTGCGCTGCCCGATCAGCGGCTTGTCGATATAGCCGCCAAGCGTTGCCGCATCGAGATTGAGGCGCAGCGTCGCTGTCTCGCCTGCCAGCGGCAGGTTCATGGTCGCATGGGCATCGCCGCCCGGCTCGCCATTGACGATCGCGCTCGCCCCGCCCGAAACGACGAGGCTGGTCTCGCCCGGTTCCGGCGCGCGCGGCACCAGCCGGATGATCCCGCCGAGCGAACCAGCGCCGTAGAGCGTGCCCTGCGGCCCTTCGAGGATCTCGACCCGCTCCATGTCGGACAGGCGCAGGTCGGGGTCGGGGGCGTTGTAGGACAGGCGCAGGTCGCCGAAATACTGGCCGACGGTTGCCTGCGTCGGCCCGGTGAAGCTCGAATCCGCAATGCCGCGGATGAACAGCTTGTTGCGTCCGCTGCCGAGATAGGTCGAGCTGACGCTGGCGGCGCGCTGCATGATCTTCTCGGTGCCGCCCACCCCGCCGCGCTGGAGCACGTCGCCATCAAGCAACGTGACCTGCGCGGCCACTTCGCCAAAGGCCAGATCGCGCTTGGTCGCTGTGACGATGATGGGCGCGCCTTCGGTCTCCTCCGAGCCTTCGGACTGCGCCGCGCGCGCCGGTGCCGACGGCGAGGTTGCCGGGCGGGCGCGCTTCAGCAGCGACCTTCGGGGCGGCGCGGCGACCAGCCGCCAGGCATTGGGGCCGACCTTCACCGCCTGCATCCCGCTTGCCCGGGCAAGCTTGTGGACGGCCTCACCGGCATCCATCCGGCCGACGATGGGGGCAATCCGCCGCGCCCCCTGTGCGGGATCGGCGATCACGATGCTGGCATTGGTCGCGCGCGCAATCGCGATCGCCGCCTCGGCCACGGTGCCAGCGGGCACGGCCAGCTCAACCGACCGCGCTTCGAGCGCGGCCGGCGCGGCCAGCATGGCGATGGCGGCAAGCGGGATGAGCGGTCTCATGGCATCAGCGGGCAGCGATCACCCAGCCCTCCCCCTCGCCATCCGTGCGCGGACGCACCCGGACACCCAGCAGCCCTTCCAGCGCGCGCGGATCGGCCTTTACCGCATCGAGCGCGATACTGCCTGACAGGCGCGTGGCGCTGTCGGTGCTGGTGAAGGTCGTGCCGGTCGCGCGGGTCAGATCGGCAGCGATGTCGGCGAGGGTCGCGTTCTGGAAGGTGATCCGCCCGCGGCTCCATTCGCCCACCGAGGCAGCATCGAACCGGTCGACGCGAAACACGCCGTCAGTGCCGACCGCGCGCTGGCCCGCGTCCACCCTCACGCCTTGCGCCTGCGGGTCGATGATCACCGCGCCCTCGGCCACGGCGACATCGAGACTGGTGCCGACCATCCGCACATCGAACACTGTCCCCGCATCGACCAGCCGGGTCGCGCCAGCTTGCAGCACGAAAGGATCGGCCGCGTCATGGCGGATGGTGAAGAGCGCCTGCCCGCTCTCCAGCCGCGCCGCGCGCGCGCCTTCGATGGTCAGGCGGCTACCCCCGCCGAGCGTCACGCTGCTGCCATCGTCCAGCGCAATCAGCCGGGTCTCGCCCGGCGCGGTGACATACAGCGCCTCGCCCTGCGGCCAGAACCCGATCAGAAAGGTCGTGGCCAGCACCAGTGCAGCTGCCACCGCCCCGCCGAGCCACGCCCGCCCGCCTGAAAGCCAGCCGGGGGCGTTGTCATTGGCGGCGACAGGTTCGGTTTCGCTCGCAGGAACCAGCGCTGCCGCCTCATCCAGCGCGACCTGTGCGGCGTCATAGGCCCGCCCATGCGCCGGATCGGCCTCCAGCCATGCCGTAAAGGCATCCCAATCGGCAAAATCGGGCTCGCCCGTCTGCAGCGCCCAGTGGAGGGCGGCATCGTGGATTGGCAGGTCAGGTTTCATCGCAAACAGTCTCCTGTCTGCAAGACGGAGCCATTGCGCTCAAGCCTCATCGAGCGTCCTCCTGACTTCGAGGATGGCGGCGTAGGCGCGTCGCAAGTCGCTCTCTACCGTGCTCAGGCTGATGCCGAATTCGGCGGCGATGTCGCGCTGGCTGACACCATCGATCCGGTGGCGGCGCAGGATTGCGGCGACACGCGGACCGATCGCATCCAGCGCCGTCTGAACCGCGGCGACCTGTTGGCGCGCGGCGATGGCGCGGTCGGGCGCGGGCGCCGGGGCGATGTTGTCGGCAAGGCCCGGCTGCAGCTCGGCCCAGGCCTGTTCCCGCGCGCGCGCCTGCCGCTGCGAGCGATAGCGGTCGATCATCAGCCGGTCAGCCGCGCGCATCATGTAACCGATCTGCGCCGCTGCCACCGGATCGGGCGCAGCCGCGAGCCGCAGCCACAGTTCCTGCACAATGTCCTCCGCCGCTTCACCTGCCCCGCGCGCACGCACGAAGCGCAGCAGCCGTTCGCTCTGCGCCAGAAAGGCCTCTTCGAGCGAGGCGGAAGGGGAAATGGGTGGCCGGGACACAGTGTTTCGGGGTCAGTGCTTGACGACCCTTTCACTGAACACGGGCCGAACGCGCCCCCTCATAGGCGCAAATCCGGCCTGCGAACAGGCCCGCTGCCGATCAGCCCGGCAGGTTCTCGCACAGGATCTGCTGCGGGGCGCGGCCGAGCTTGTATTCCCCCGCATCAAAGCCGCCGCCGGTGTAGTTCTGCCACAGGTCGATCCCGCTGATCCAGCACGTCCCGTCGCTGCGCCGCGTCGCCACCCATGCGCCGATCTGGCGATATTCGGGCACGCTGGTGATCGCGTTGCGGTGAACATACCAATCTGAACTGTAGAGGTGGAGGCGCAGGATCGTCTCGTCCGGCACCAGACGGGCAAAGCCGTCATGCAGGCCCTTTTCCAGCGCCGGGTTTCTGGCCACAGGCGGCTTCATCCGCACCTGCGCCAGCGCGGCGGCGCGGTTGGCCTCAACCTTGCGGCGGATCGCGGCGTCATCGCCCATCTGCGCCAGCGCGGCATCGGCCTCGGCCAGCTGCGGGGCGATTTCGGCCATGTCGGGATAGACCCGCGCCATCGCTCTCAGCCCGTCGCGCAGCGCCAGCAGCTGGTGACGCTGCATCTGCGCGCGGCAGATATCGGCCGCGAGCGGAGGCACATCGCTGTCGGGCGAGCGCTGGCCGGTCGCCTCGAAAGTCTCGCGCCAGGCGGCGATATCGCGCGCCGTGCCGAGCACCTGCTTGACGTAGTTCTTCCGCTCCAGCCCCAGCTTCTTGGGGTCGGTCGGCCCGGCGAGGAAGGCATCAACGCGGGCGTTGTAATCTTCCAGCATGGCCGCAAGGCGCGCCGGATCGCTGGTGCAATCCTGTGGATCGAAGCGCGGGATGCCGAAGCGCTTGGTGAAGTCCCAGGTGCGCTTGACCGGGTTGGGGCTGTCGGCCTGCGCGCTAGCCGGGCCTGCGCCTGCGCGCCCTTCACGCGGCGCGCGCTGGGCTGCGGCGGGCGCAGCGGCCAGCACCGCCGCCAGTGTCAGGGCAAGCGTCAGTGTCCCTCGGTGCATCATCGTCTCCCTCCCTCTTGTGCAGCGGAAGGGTGCGCGGGGGCTGCCGCTTGGCCAATCCCCTCAGGCAGAGGGATCGGGGGCTGTCACCGGCACTTCCAGCGTCAGGCAGGTGCCTTCGCTGCCGGTGACGATGGTCAGCGCCCCGCCGAGATTGCGCGCGCGCGTTTCCATGCTGGTGAGCCCCCGCCCGCGCCGGTAGCCTTCGGGCAGGCCTGTGCCATTGTCGCTGATCGTGATGCGGATCGGCCCCTGCGCGCCCGCGCTTCCTGCCACCGCAATCCGCCGCGCGCGCGAATGGCGCATCGCATTGGTCACGGCTTCCTGCAGGATACGCAGCAGTTGCAAGGTCGGGCGCGGGCCAAGGTCGAGGCTCTCGTCCACCTCGGCCACGAAATCGAGCGCGATCCCGGCCGCCTCGACCTGCGGGCGGACGCGGTGTTCGAAGGAACGCATGGTTTCGGCAAGGCCTTCTTCCGCCGAATCCATCGAATCGACGATCAGCCGCAAGTCGGCGATGCTGGCCTGAAGCCCCTGTTCGACCTCGACCGGCGACGCGCCCCCGCCCCTCACCTGCATCATCAGCCCGAGCAGCTGCCCGCCGATCCCGTCATGCATATCGCGCACGATCCGCTGGCGTTCCACCAGCATCACCTCGCGCTGAAGCAGCTGCTTTTGTGCTTCGTAGCTGGCTTCGAGCTTGGCGTTCTGCTCGGTCAGCTGGGCGGCGAGGATTTCGTTCGATCGCACCACGGTGCGCCGTGCCTCGCTCGCCTGCCGGGCAAGCGACAGGATCATCGACAGGCCCAGCGGAACGCCGACGATGGGCGACCACGGCAGGGTCAGCGGCAGCGATGCATCGAACAGCGAGTGGAGTTCAAAGATGCTCCCCAGCCGGTCGAGGATGAAGAAACAGAAGCTGACGGTGAGCACCATCCGCTCGAACCACGCGGCCATGCCGCCGCGCGCGGCTGCCAGCGCCAGCAGAAGGGCGGCCAGCGCGCACAGGGCGCTGACGAACCAGAACGAGGCCTTGACGGTCGCGGCAATCAGCGCCGGCGCGCTGGCAGGCTCCAGATGACCCCATGCCATGGGCACCGCCACCAGCACCGGCAGCGCCAGCCAAGCCCAACGCAGCGCCCGTTCTGGCACAAGCGTCACGGCCCCATCACTCTGGGCATAGTGGATGGCCGCCAGACCGATCCCTGCGCTGCTCAGGACATAAAGCCCGATCGTGATGGCAAAGGGCCAGGTCGGCGGAATGTAGGATAGAACGGCAGTCGATGCGGCGCTGAGGCCCAGCAGCAGCATGATCGCGTTGATCCGTGGCCGATCTTCGCGCGGCCACACCACTACCGCGCAAAGCAGCACGGTGAACAGCTGGAGCGCGATCCCGGCCAGCGGCAGATCGAGCAGCATGAAGGTGCGCCAGCGGTGCGCGCGGGCGAGCGCGTCGGCATCGCCGATGGCGAAGGTGGGGAAGTCGTTGACGGTGCCGGTGACGCGCACGTCGAGCTCCAGCAGGTTAGCCCCCTTGCGCAGCGCAGCGGGCGGCAAGGGCACGAAATGCGGGCCGACATTGACGCTGCCCTGCTGGCGCGAGACGGTCACTTCGGGCTGGGCGATCATCCCATTGAGCCGCACCTCCGCCACATCATCGCGCAGCGACATATAAAAGCCGGTGGGCGCTTGCGGATCGGCGACATCGAAGGGAATGGCAAAGCGCGCATAGGCCGCCCCCGGCACCAGCGGCGCATAATAGCCCTGCTGTTTCTGGCGCTTGGCGGTGAAGACCTCCCCGCCCGCGATCACCTTGCGGTTTTCATCGAGCGCGGTGAAGGTGATCTCGCCGCGCGGATCGATTTCGTCCGGGCGGGTGATCCGCTCGGCAAAGTCGACCAGCGGCCAGAACAGCATTTGCGAGAACAGCAGGAACAGCGCGGCCAACAGCCAGCTGCGCATCCTTGGCGACAGGTTCATTCAGCCCCCTCCCGAATAGCCCCATGACAGCCAATCGACCCGAGGCTGTCCGGGGTCGCGCCCCATGTCAATCCGGCACCGCCCGGTAGGTCTGGAGCCATTGATGCAGAGGTATGCCGAAACAGGACGGCATTTCCACCGCATCGACCATTTCGAACGCCGTGCCGGTCCACGTCCAGCGCCGCCGCCAGCCGCACAGCCGCCCGGCATAGGCGGTAATCATCCCGCTCGCCGGATCGAAGGCGCTATCGGGCAGCACCGGCGGCAAGGCAGCGCGGCCCTGTTCGGGGCGGGGGAAAGTGAAGGTCGCCACGCCCTTGCCCGGTGTCTCGATCAGCCACAGACGGCGCGGTGCATCCGGATTGCCCGAACAGCCCAATGACCAGAGAAATTGCCCGCTTGCCAGCCGCCAGCGCGCGCGGAAGGGATCGGGGCCGTCAAGATCGACATCCGGGCAAAGCCTCGCCTGTTCGACGAACAGCGCGGCGTTGACGGCAGGCACGGCGTTGTCGGCGGCCTCCTCGCCGCGCGTCACCTTCACCTCTGGCAGGCGCGGCGCGGGCGGGACGGTGGAGGCCGGGCGCGGCCCCTTGGCGAAGATCGCCGTCACCGTCTCGCGGCGTTCCTGCACCTCGTCGATGAAGCGCAGGGCGGCGGTCATCCCGGCGGTGGTGATGATCCCGTGCATCTCGCCATCGGCAAAGCGGGTCGCGGCGTGGCTGGTGGTGGTGCTTTCGGCAAGGAAGGTCGCGACATAAGGCGGCGCAAGTTCATAGCGGCCCGGCTCCAGCGCGATCAGAGGATAGGCGGGGCCAACGCATTCGCCGTCGCAGTCCCTGAGCACGTGGAGCAGCACCGGCCCCGGCCCAGCGCCCGCCTCTCCCCAGGTGGTGGTGTCGAGGAAGACGCGCACCGGCTCGTCCGGCCCGGCGCGGCGCTTCACCCACAGGCGCGGCTGGGCGTAATCGCCCGGATCATTGGCCTCGACGCGGGCGACAAACGCGCGCGAGATGCTGACCGCCGTGCATTCGCGCGCATTGTCGCAGGCGACCGACCAGTCGGAAAACTCGGTGACCTCGGGCGCGGTCCAGTCTCCGGGGGCGGAATCCTCCGCGCGTGCAGTGCTGGCCGCCAGCACCAGAGCCAGGGCCGCAAGGCTGGCTCTAGCCATGCCACCAGCGCCTGCGCCAGCCGATCGCGGCAAACACCGCCGACAGGATCAGCGACACGGCGATGCCGGGATAGAAGGGCGAGGGATCGAACGCCTCCACCTCGGTCACCAGCACCGGGCTTTCGCTATCCCACGGGGTGTTCACCACGGTCAGCATATCGCCGACCTTGGCCGCATCATACACCTCTTGCGAGACCCACATGATCCCCTGATGGGCCGAATCTGTCATCGGATCACCGGTCAGCGCCGGGGCGGTGGGCAGATCGCTCTCCTTCACCTTCGCCGGGTAATCGGCATAGGCGACGGTCGATTTGGGCACATGGCGCACGGTCAGCACCCACAGGTCGGTCTCGGTCGTATAGCCTGAACTGCGGCGCCGCAGGCCCGAATGTTGGGTGGTGAGGCTGTCCTTGGCCTTGTCGACCACCAGCGCCCGCGAGACCACGCCCTGATTGCGCAGCTTGTCGTTGGCGGACTGTTCCTCCTGCATCCGCATGAAGAACACGAAGGCGATGATCAGCGCGAGCGCCGCCATCAGCTTGAAACACAGGCCAATCCATGGCCGGGCACGGGCGTTCACGGCATTCCCCCCTTGTATCTACGATCGGGGCTGCCCTACCCCCTCGGGCGAGGGGGGCGCATCCCCTCCATCTGAGGGGGTTTGCCCGGCATATCGCCAGCTGGTGGGCGACCAGACGCGCGGCCAGAAATCATAGGGCACGACGCGGCAGCGGTCATAACGGCGGTTGAGGATCATCGCGAAGCCTGTCCCCGCCCAGCCGAACCTGACCCAATGCCCGCAATCGATCCGCCCGCCCCTGCCGGGCAGTTGCAGCACCAGCAGCCCGTCTTCGCCGACCCCGGCATAGTCATGCCGCCGCACCGCCCCGTCGGTTTCGCGGATCTCGAAGTGCCGCGCCTCGCCGCCATCGGGGTGGAGGAAGATGTGGTGGCCATCGGGACATTCGGCGACCCACAGCCGGTGCGCAGGGCCGATGCGATAGACGAAGGGCCGGTTGGCGAGCGCGCTCGCCCCGCAGGCCGCCTCGACCGGCTCGGGCGCGGGATAGGTCTCGCTGTCCTCGTCCGGAGCGCCGCGATGGACGGTATAGTGGTATTCCTGAAGCCACGCGCTGCGTTCGGCCGGGGTCAGGGGATCGGTGGCGGGGTGTTGCAACCGCTCCATCCGGCGCAGCAGCCGGACAAGATTGCCGCGCGGCATCCGGGCGATCACCCGCTCGCCATTATGCACCGCTGCGCCCGGCCATGCCTGAAGCGCGGCGATGATGGCGGCGGCAGCCTCGGGCGAGGCGCGGTAGGCCCCGTCAGGCTCCATCGGCCCCAGCCCCAGCGGCAGCGCGCGCCGCCCCCGCAGCCGTCCGCGCGGGATCAACCGCCAGTAGTCCTCGGGCGGGGGCACGGCGAGCGCGCCGGTTGAATCGAGAAACGCCAGCCGCAGCTTGAAGGGCGCGTCCCGCGCGATGCCGCGGCTGATCATCACCACGGTGCGCACCCCGATGTGGTTGCGCGGCGGTGTCACCACACCGATGATCTGGCAGAAGGCCGCCCCATCGCATTGCAGCGTCCAGTCCCCGGCGTTCACCGGCGTGTCGAGCTGGCGCAGATAGCGCGGCATTTCGGGCGGGGCGGGGGTTTCGGCCCGCAGCGGGGCAGCAGCGGCCAGCAGCGTCAGCAGCAGCGCCAGCAGGAAAATGGGCGAGACCGGTGGCGAGGTCACTTGTGCCACTGGTCTCGCCCGTCCGGTGCCGGTTTGGGTCAAGGATTGGCCCCGGACTCTGCGCAAGGGGGGCTTGCGTCAGAATGCAATGCTGATGCCCGCCTGCACAGCATGGCGATCGGTCTTGCCGATCTCGCCGCGATAGCCGAGGCTGAAGATCGCGCCGCTGCTGGTGGTGTAATCCAGCGCCAGACCGCCGATCGCCTGGGCGGTGTCGCGGGTATCGCCTTGCAGGACGATGCCGGCATTGCTCACCGCGAAGGTCACCGGGATCGGCCGATCACCCTGCAGCGCGAGATAGCGCCCGCCCAGATCGACCCTGAGATCGAGCCCCGACGCGTTCTCCTCGGCCCCGACATTGCCATCCCACAGCCGCGTGGTCGCGGTGAGGCGGCCCACGCCTTCGACCGATTCGGTGGCAATATTCCCAAGCCGCAGGCGCAGCGGGCTGGTGCCGCTTTCGGTGTAGCCGTCCTGCTCCTGCCGCACCACGCTGCCGCGGGCGTTGACGGCGAAGTTCCACCCGCCCGTCTCGCCAAGCGGCACGCCGGCTTCGGCGAAGAAGGCGACGATATCGCTCTCGGTCTCGCCGCTGACGCTGCCCGAAAAGCCGTTGAAGCTGACATTGCGCAAGGTCGCCTGATCGACATTGCCGAGCACCATGCCAACGCCCAGCGTGATGTCGTCGGTGCCATAGCGCAGGTTGAGGCTGCCCAGCGTGTGGGTCTGATCGCCGCCGCCGCCATTGCTGCCCAGCTCGATGTCGCCCTTGGCCCAGCCCAGCGCCCCGCCGAGGGTGAAGTTGCCCCCCATATCGAGGTTGATCCCGCCGCTGATCCCGCGGGTTTCGTGATCATAGGCCAGCGTCGTGCCCGATGCGCTGCGGCTGCCCCAGGCGCCGAAGCCGCTCAGCCACACGCGGTTGCCCCGGCCATGGCGCGCGTCGACAACGCCCAGCGTGTCGATGAAGGCGAAGGCCGTGTCCGCCGCCGCCAGCGCCTGCGCATTGAAGGTCGAAGGCCGCGCCGTCACCACCGAAGGCGCCATCTGTCCGGTGTTGGCGGTATAGAAAACCGCCAGCGGCAGCTGCGCGCCGACAGTCTCGATGGTGCTGAAGGTGCCGGTCACGCTGCCGCCAGTGCGCAGGAAGGTGCCCCCCTGCCCCTCGGCCCCGCCAATCCCGACAAAGCGGATCGTCCCGCCGTTGAGCACCGCATTGCCGGTGACGTCGAGCAGGTCGATATTGCCGTTGGCGTCGAACTCCACCTCCAGCACGCCGGTTGCATTGTGGGTATAGTTGCCCTGCACCGTCAGCGTGCCGATGCTGTTGCCCGGCGCGACCGTGCCGTTGTTGACGAGGTTGCCAATGATCCGCCCCGTGCCGTCGAGCGTGGCCCCGGCAGCGACGGTTGCGTTGGTGGTCGCCACGGTGTTGATCCGGGTGCGCCCGGCCTGCAAGGCGAGCGCGCCGATGGTGAAGTTGCTGGCGAAGGTCAGTTGTCCTGCGCCCAGCTTGGTGAACGTCCCCGCCCCTGACAGGCCATTGCTGAAGGTCGCGGCGGCGGCATTGGTGTAGTCGAGGCTCGCCCCGCTGCCGATGCTCACCGTCCCGGTGCCGAGCGCCCCGTTGCCGCTTACCGCCAGGACCCCGGCCTGGATCGCGATCCCGCCGCTATGGGTGTTGGTGCCGGTGAGGCTCGACGTGCCAGCGCTGGTCTTGATGATCCGCCCTGCGCCCGACACGTTGTTGGCCAGCTGGATGTCGCCGATCGCGAGCTCCGCTCCGCTGGCGATGGTCACCGCGCCAGTGCCCAGCGCATCGCCGAAGTTGAGGCCGAGGCGACCGGCGTTGATCGTGGTGCCGCCGCTGTAGGTGTTCCCTTGCGCGTTCATCACCACCGTGCCGCTACCATCCTTCACTAGCGCGCCCGCGCCACTGAGGACATTGTTCAGCGCGACATTGTTCGCCCCGCTGTAGTCGACGATCAGTTGCGTGCCGCTCGCCATCTGCACCCCGCCGGTGCCGAGCGATGCCGGGTTGGTGACGCGCACCGCGCCCTGCTGGATATCGGTCCCGCCCGAATAGGCGTTGTTGCCGGTGAGGGTCGCGGTGTTGTTGGCGGTCTTGATGACTTGCCCCGCGCCGACGATGGCATTGGCGACATTGACCCCGCCGATCCCGAGGATCGCGCCCTGCTGGATCGTGATGGTGCCGGTGCCGAGGCCCATGCCGTCATTCAGCCCGAGCCGCCCGGCGCTGATCAGCGTGCCGCCGGTAAAGCTGTTGGCGTTGTTCATCACGAGCAGGCCAGTGCCGGTCTTGGTCAGCCCGCCCGCGCCGCTGATCGGGGTGTTGCTGACTTCGGTCGCGGCATTGTCGAACACCAGCCGGGTGCCCGCCGCGGTCGTCACCGGCCCGCCGCCGATCGCGGCCGCGCTGTTCACGATCACCCGCCCGCCGACAATGTCGACCCCGCCGGTCAGGCCATTGGACAGCAGCGTCAGATCGCCGCTATCGGACTTGCGCAGGATCCCTGCCCCCGTGACATTCTGGCTGAGGGTCTGTGCGCCGGCAATCGACAGGTCGAGCGCCGCGCCCGCCTGCACCGTGATCGCCCCGGTGCCGAGCACGCCCACATCGGTCACCCGGATCGCGCCCTGCTGGATATCGGTGCCGCCCGAATAGGTGTTGGCACCCGTCATGAAAACCGTGCCGGTTCCGGTCTTCACCACCTTGCCGCTGCCATAGACCACGGTGGCAAGGTTGGTGCTCCCCGCGGTGTCGAGTTGCAGCGTGCCGAGCGTGTTGATGAACACGCCCCCGGGGCTGGTGCCGATGTTCTGGTCGCCCGCAATCTGCAGAGTGCCATTCTGGATCGCGATGTTCCCGCCGAACTGCGAGCCATTGCCCGTCAGCGTGATCCGGCCCGCACCCGCCTTCTCGAAATTGCCCGCACCGGTCAGGCTCGCGGCCATCACCGAATCCGCGGTCGCATTGATGTAGACGGCCGTGCCGCTATTGATCTGCAAGGTACCGCTGCCCAGCGCATTGCCGTTGGTGACGAGCATATCGCCGTCTTCGACGAGAATGGTTCCGACAAAGCCGATATTGTTGCCGTTCAGTTCGACGGTGTTGCTCGCAGTCTTGCGGACGAGGCCGCCGCCGGTGAGGTCATTGTTCAGAATGATCCCGCCGACGCCCAGCTCCGCGCCCGCATCAATCTGGATCGCACCGGTGCCCAGCGCCAAGCCGTCGTTGAGGCCGAGGCGGCCTTCGCGGATGATGGTGCCGCCGGTGTAGGTGCTGACGAGGTCCATTACCACATCGCCGTTGCCCTCCTTGATGAAGGAGCCCGCACCGGTGAGGAAGGTGGTGGTCTGCAGCAGCTGGCCCGAGCCATTGTAGTTGAGGATCAGGCTGCCGCCCGCATTGGCGATGACCTGCCCGGTGCCGAGCCGCGCGAAGCTGTCGACGCGGATCGCGCCGGTATCGATCAGCGTGCCGCCGGTGTAGGTGTTGGTGCCGGTCAGTTCGAGCACGCCGCCGCTGGTCTTGGCGAGCACCAGCCCGCCAGTAAGGTCGTTGGCCAGCGCCTGATAGGCGCCATTGTCGAATTGCAGGATGACCCCACCCGTGGTGCTGGTGACCGCGCCGGTACCCAGCGCGCCGGCAGTCGTCACGCGCAGGCTGCCGCTGCGGATGTCGATGCCGCCGCTGAAGCTGTTCGCTCCGCTGAGGTCGCCGGTGCCAACCCCGGTATAGATCAGATTTCCGATGCCCGCGATGTTGTTGGCAAGATCGAAATCGCTCCAGGAGATCGTCCCGTTGTTGATGATGCCGCCGGTGCCGACTGCACCCGCTTGCCCCAGAGCCGCAGTCGTGCCGCCGCTGATCACGACCGCACCCGAGTACCCGGTGCCGTCACCGCCGAAGGTGATCGTGTTGCCCGAGGAATCGACATTGAGCCGGCCGCTGCCGGTCAGCGTGTTATTGAAGCTGGCCGATGCGGTGTAGGCAAGCGTGAGCTCGCCGAACTGGCCGATATCAACCGTGCTGTTTGCAACCCCCAGCGCAGCGCCGCTGGTCACCGTGACACTGCCGCCCTGCACATTGAACTGGACCGCGTCGGCATTGCTGCCGGTCAGGGTGATGGCGGTGTTGGGGTTGATGTTGATGACCTCGAACCCGACCGTGTCGTGGATCCACATCCCGTCATCATTGATACTGAAGGTGTCGGTGCCCGCGCCGCCATTGAACAGGGCGATACCGGAAGCTTGAGTGGAGATGTTCGCGGCCCCGCCGATGGCGATGCTGTCATCCCCGTCACCCAGCGCGATGGCGAGCCCATCGCTCGGCGCGACGAAGAAGCCGTCGATCACCACGTTCTGGTTCCCGGTGCCTCCGGTGATCAGATATTGTCCGTTGCCGCCGGTCGTGAAAAGGCCGCCGCCCGCAAAGATCACGATGCTGTTCTGCTGACCCGCGAGCGCCGAGATGGTCGTCTGGCCGGGATTCTGGGTGACTTGCGATCCGGACAGGAAAAGCAGCTGCGAATTCGCGCCGCTGATATTGACGATCGAACCATTCGAAACGGCGCCGCTCCCGTAGAGCATCGTGTTTCCGGTGCCGTTCAGGGCGATTTGCGACCCGTTCAGGATCGCGCCGTTGCGAACCTGAACGGCATTGCTGTTGCCCGTGACGGTGATGTTGGCGCCCGACACGTTGGTCCCCGGACCATTGGTATCCACGTTGACGCCATCGGCGTTCACCGTGATGACCGGCCCGTTCACGCTGCCCGTGCACGAGACGATCGTGCTGTCAGTAGTGATGTTGTTCAATGGCTGCGTCGGGGTCGGCACACACTGCGCCTGCGCCTCGCTCGCGAGGGTCATCGACAGGAACGAGGCGGACGCCAGCAAGGCGGCGTGGGCGATACGGCGACGGGTAACAGGCATGGAAACTCCCCTCCAGGGTGCTGATTTCCATGTCGCTTTCGGCCCCGCGGGCGGTTTGGCATATCCCCACAGAGGAGGGGGGTGGGGGGAAGTTTCCCCCTTCCGGCTACTCCCGGTCGATGCGGATCAGCTTCGCCTGGATCGCCTCGAACACCGCCTCGCCGCGCGATTTGACGTGCAGCTTGCGGTAGATGCCCTGCACATATTCGGCGACCGTGTAGGGCGAAAGGTTCATCACCCGTGCGGCTTCCTTGCGGGAGAGGCCGCGCGCGAGATATTCGAGCAGCTCGCGCTCGCGCGGGGAGAGGTGGGGGGCGTCGGGCTCGGAGGTTTCGGCCACCGGCTCATCGCGAACGAGGCTCAGCAGATGGCTCGCCGCGCGCGCGCTGATCGGGGTCTCGCCCGCCAGCGTCGCGCGCACATGGGCGAGCACCATGTCGGCGCTGGTGTCCTTGAGGATATAGCCATCCGCCCCGGCCTTGAGCGTGCCCAGCACGCTCGCGCGGTCTTCGAACACAGTGAAGACCAGCACCTTGCAGGCAGGCACACGCGCGCGGATCGCCTCGATCACCCGGATCCCGCTGCCATCGGGCAGGCCGAGATCGAGCAGCGCCAGATCGGGCAGCAGATCGACCAGCGGCAGGCCGTCGGCAAGGCAGCCGGCATCGCCGACCACGGCAATCTCGGGCGCAGCGGCCAGCGCGTCGATGGCGTAGGTGCGCAGGCGTTCGTCATCCTCGACAATGATGACGCGGGCCGCCCTGCCCGGTCCGGGGTCAGTGGCAACATCATCCTGCTCGCCGTGCGCCATCATCATGTCCATCTTGCTTGCAACCCATGTTATGATCTTATCGGCAAGGCGCTTCAACCGGCGCCAATACTCAGCCAAGTCCGGCAAGGCCCTTCCTCGCCTCTGCGATATTGTCGGCCAGCTGATCGGCGTCCGCACCGACCCGGATGGCATCGTCGTAATGCCTGAGCGCCGCCGCGTAGTCCTTTTCGAGATGGTAGCACACGCCCACCTGTTCGAGCGCCGTGGCGAGTTCGGACGGGTGGTCGCGCGCGATGGCAAGCCACGCCTCGCGCCCCATGGTCAGTTCATTCGCCAGCACCAGCTTGATCGCCGCCTTGGTGCGCTGGCCGAGCGCGGCGTTCTCAGGATCATTGCCCAGCGCCCGGTCGAACAGCTGGAGATAGAGCTGCGTCTTCTCCGCCGCCTCGGCTGCCTCGCGCGCGGCGCGCCGGTCGGCCTTGGCCTGCGCCTTGGCCGCTCGCTCTTCGGCCGAGCCGCCGCCGAACAAGGTGCTCCAGAAACCCATCTGCCTGTCCTTTCTGATCTCCCGATGAACAGACCACAGCCGGCCGGGCGCGGCACCCCCGCCAGATGGGGGGATGGTGAGCGCGGGGGTGCTGGCGCAGACAACCCATCCGTCAATCACGGGAGGGTCTTGATGCGACGCCACATTTGTCTGCTTGCCGCGCTGGGCGGCACCATGCTCGCCGGAGCGCAGCTTTCGGCGCAGGATCCGTTCAAGCGGTTCGAGGAGGCGCGCAGCAAGCTGCCCGGTGCCAGCGGCGACCAGAGCGCCCGGCCGACCCGCCGTCCGCTGCCCGTTCCGGCGGCGGACAAGCCGTCCACGACCGCGAGCACCGGCGCCGGTGCGATACAAGATCAGGGCGTTCACAACGCCGTCCACGCTGCGCATCAGAGCCAGATCGTCTTCCTGCGCAAGGATCTGGGCATCGGCGCAATCACCGAGGCCGATATCGTCAGCGATTTCACGCTCGGCCAGCCGATGTTCTTCCGCGTCTTCACCCAGACATCTGCGGTCAATGCCATTGCTGCGGCCAACGGGATGGCAGCGAGCGCGGTCTATGCCGACGGGGTGCGTTACAAGGCACGCTTCACGGTTGCCGGACAGGTCTTCGAAACCACGATGTTCCCGTGGGGCAACCCGGGCGATCACAAGACCTGGACCACCTGGCGCGGACAGTTCATCAACACGATTGGCGCGCAGCTGACCCCGGGTACGGACGTGTTCATGGAAATGCTGTCGAAGGCCACCGCGATCGGGCTGCTGAAACCCGGCACGCACACCATCACGATGGAGGTGATCCCTGAAACCGCGATCGGGAATGACCAGTTCATCGCCGCAGGGGTGGTCGCCTCGGGGCGTTTCAACCTCACCGTTCCGGCGAACGCCTTCACCCCCGGCAACACCGCCATCTGCAACACCAAGCGCGGGGCCACGGCGAGCGCAGCGCTGGAGTCGCGGGCCTTGTCCGAGGCTCGGCGTATTTCGAGCAATCCGGACATGACGATCCTGCGCGCGGTCGGCATTGGCGAGAACTGGGATGTCGAGCGCAACGAGATCACCGGCATCCCGACCGAGCGCGAAACCACCGTCGCCATTCTGGCGCGCGGCGCGAAATACTGCACCGCCAATGTCCATTATTTCTACGAGGACTACATGGGCGGCGGCACCTTCGGCACTTCGACCGCCAGCATTTCGATCAACCCGGCCAGCCAACGCTATATCCCCTGCGGCTGCCTCGGCTGACACCGCATCTTCACAAGGAAACCAGCATGAAACACGCAATTGCCACCCTGCCCCTGATCGCCATTCTCGCCGCCTGCGGGCAGGCCGATGGCGAGCTCAATCCGGGCAACTGGAAGAACACCATGGCGATGACCAAGTTCGAGATTCCGGGCGCGCCGCCCGAAGTCGCCGAGCGCGCCAAGGCGATGCTTGGCCAGAGCCAGACCACCGAAGCCTGCATGAGCCCCGAGGAAGCCAAGGCCGGGGTGCGCACCATGTCGAGCGGGATGCAGCAGGGCGACTGCACGATGGAGGATTTCAAGCAGGGCGGCGGCACCATGTCGGGGACGATGGTGTGCAAGGGCATGACCGGCATCGGCGCGCCGAAAATGGCGATGACGGGCACCTATACCCCCGACAAGGTCACAATGGTGATGTCGGGTGAAGTCACCGACGACAAGCTGCCGGGCGGCAAGGCCAATATGGAAATGAGCCTGACCAGCGAACGCATCGGCGAATGCAAGGGGTGATGCGCCAGCGGACGAGCCGCAGCGCAGCCGCCGTGCTGGCCGCGCTGGCGCTGGCTCTCCCGGTGGCCGCCAAGCCGCCCGCAGACCGCCCCGTGATGGTCGGCGGGCAGCAGGACATCGACGCCTGCCCCAGCGTGGCCGTGATCGTCCCCTTGCGCGAAGGCGGCGACGGCTTTGTCGCGGTGCGCGCCGCGCCCAGCCTCAAGGCGCGCAGGCTCTACAAGCTGCTGCCGGGACAGGAAGTGCTGCTGTGCGCGACCAGCGCCGACGGGCAGTGGGTGGGCATCATCTACCCCGAGCCCCTGGGCGGCCCAGACGTATCCGAATGCCGGGTCTCGATGCCGATTGCCGGCAAGGCCCACGCCTATGACGGCCCGTGCCGGTCAGGCTGGGTCGCGCGCCGGCTGCTGACGGTTATCGCAGGCTAAGCCGCCGCCGCCAGCCGCATCAGGTTGGCGACCGCCGCAGGCCCGGTGGCGCGCAGTTCCTGCAAGATGGCCACCCGCGCCGCATCGCTGCGGTCGATCCCGGCGGCGATCTTGCCGAACCCGTCGAGACGGCTCTGCCTGATCCACGCCCCCAGCTTTTCGTCGGTGAACCACGTCCCCTGGTTCATGATGTTGACGATGTTGGTGGTGAGGTAGCTCTTGAGGTCTTGCGGGAAAGGCACGGTCCGGCACAGCGCGTTCTTGGCCGCATCGTCATCGGGGTAATGCGCCTCAACGAAAGCGATCAACGCCGCCGAGAAGCACGGCTGCGGGACGCGCACCAGCTGCGGGATGATCCGCTCGCCCTGAAAGATCGGCACGGCAGGCCGCGGCTCGACCGCAGAGGCGGTGCAATCGACATAGAGCGCACCCGCCAGCGCCGGTTCGCTACCCTCTTCCAGCAGGATCGCATCGGGGGTGATCGCTGTCACCCGGCCCTTGCGCACGACATTGGTCACGCGCCGCAGTTCGGCCACCTCGCCCCGCGAGATCGTGGCGTAGTGGAACATGGTGGGCGTCACGTCCGGGTCGATCCGCAGCATCACGCCTGCCGCTTCCAGCCGCGCGAAGATGTCCTCGGGCGAGGTGCCTTGCGCGAAGGCCTGCATCTGGGCGAGCTGGCGGCCGAACACATCGTCGAAGAACTCCTCACCCGGCTGGGTGCCGGTGCGGTCAATCAGCCAGCTGTCGCGCGGCTTGATCCACTGGATCGCATCCGCCGGGGTGCCCATGGCGAGCAGCCAGCCGATCGCATCCATCGCGGTCTTGCCCGCACCCAGCACCACGAAGCGATCGGGGCGCTCGGGCGCCAGCCACAGGCGGGGCAGCGCGCCGGGGGGAACCATGCGCACGCCTTCAGCCACAGCGAAGCGCGGGGTGTGGTTGGCCGGGATCACCGGGGCATTGTGCGCGCTGTATACCACCTTGCGCCGCACCGTGATCGCCGTCGCTTCGCCCGACATCAGCGATACCGCGCGGCCATCATCATGCCATTCGTGCATCGGCAGATAGGTCACCTGCCCCGACGGCAGCAGCTTCTGCCGCATCACCCTGTCGTAATAGCCGCTCACCTCGGGGCCTGATGCCAGCTCGTAAAGCCCGGCATTGACCCCGTGCGTGTCCTTGCGGTTCTCGCCCAGCGGCAGCGAGTTCACCCCGTAGAAGGCCGAGGGCTGGTGCAGCGCGACAAAGCCGTAAGCGTCGTTCCAGTGCCCCCCGGGGCGCGACTGGCGGTCGATGATCGTCACATGGGCATCGCTTTCGGCGATCATCGTGTCGGCAAAGGCCATCCCCACTGCGCCCGCGCCGATGATCAGATAGTCGGTTGCGATGGTGGTCATGACATTCCCCAAGGTGATGAAGTCCATCCGGGCCGCCGCCTTTAACGCGGCTTGCGATTCGGCGGAGCGCGACGGTTTACAATGTAAATTTACACTGTAAGATGAAACCGTCAACCCAGCTTGCGAAAGGCCCTCCGTGTCCCGCCCCCTCTCCGACGCTGATCTTGCGCGCTTCAAGGAGCGGGTGTGCGATGTCGCCGCCGCCCTGTTTGCCGAGCGCGGGGCCGAGAACGTCTCGATGCGCCAGATTGCCGCCGCGCTGGAGGTCAGCCCGATGACCCCCTATCGCTACTTCGCCAGCCGCGAGGAAATCCTCACCGCAGTGCGCATCCGCGGGTTCGAGACCTTCGCCGCCCGGCTCGAGGCCGCCCATGCCGACACGCCGGGCGATGGCACGGCCAAGGCCGTCGCGATGGGCCGCGCCTATATCGGCTTCGCGCTCGCCAACGCGCACACCTATCGCCTGATGTTCGGCCTCACCCAGCAGGACGACGCGGCCGACGGCCCGCTGGGACGCGCCGTGGCGCGGGCGCGCGCGACGCTATCGGTGATCGGCGACCGGTTGATTGCACGCGGCATCCCCGAAGCCGAGGCGCGCGCGACCGAGGGGCTGATCTGGTCGGCGCTGCACGGCGCGGTCGGGCTGGAGCTGGCCGGCACCATGCCCCCCGGCTCGGCGCAGGACACCCTCACCCTGCTCGCCCGCACGCTCGGGCGCGCGGGCTAGAAGCCCATCGCCAACCCGAACTGGAACTGCCGCGGCGGGGCGGCATTGCGCTGCACGAAACCCGCACCCCCGCCGAACTGGATCTGGTTCGAGGTCGTTGCCGCATTGGCAAAGCCGCTCTGGTTGTTGGCGTTGAAGATGTTGAACACATCCGCGCTCAGCGTGATCCGCCCGCCCAGCACCGGCAGGGCATAGCGCGCGCCAAAGTCCACCGTCGCCGACCACGGCAGACGCGCCGAATTGCGCGTCTCGCCGGGGTAGCGATCCGAATTTCCGAGGTAATTCTCGCCAAAGCTCGCCCCGTCGCCGTTCAGATCCTGCGTGCCGAAAATGCGCGCATCGGGCACCAGATTGACCGGCTGGCCCGACTGGAACAGCCCGGCCAAGGTCAGCGTCAGACCATCTGCCGGGTAGAGATACCCCACCGCCGAGATAACGTGCCGCCGGTCATTAGCCGACGGCCCCCATTCGCTGGCAAAGTCGTTGCTGTTGGCGCTGCGGAAATTGATGTCGTCGGTATCGTTCCTGAGCCGCGAGAGCGTGTAGCTGACGCGGAAGGCGTAATCATCCTGCCCCCGCGCCTTGATCGCTTGCAGGATCAGCGCGAGATATTCCGCCTCGCCTGCGGTTTCGGACACGGTGATCTGCCGCGCGCCGCCCGGCACCAGCGCAATCGGGCGCGTGGCATCGGCGGCGGCCTGTGATCGCACCAGCCCGAGGCTCTGCGCCAGCACCAGCCGCGCGGCGTTATCAGGCAAGGCACGCAAGGCGGCGATGTTCGCGTCGGTGAGATTTGCAAGATTGGGCGTGAAGGGCGCAGGCGCGTTCAGGTCGCGCAGCCGCACCAGATTGTGCGAGCGGCTGTAGAGCGCATCGACCGACAGGGTCAGGTTGCCTGTTGCGGCATATTGATAGCCGCCGCTCACCTGCACGCTCCATGGGTTGTCATAGCCGGTGGTGCTGAGGATGCGCCCCTCGCCCAAGGTCGCCGTATCGCGCAAGGCCTGCACCTGCGCCGGGCTTGGGCAGGCGCTGACCGTGGCACAGGGGGGCGATGCGGTGAGGTTACCGGCGAAGGTGATGTCGGCCAGATCGACTCCCGCCGGAATGGCCCCGCGCGCCTGCAACTGCGCCAGCTGGCTCAGGAACCCGGCCGAGGTGGTGTTGCGCTGCAATGCGTCCGAGACGACCGCATAGCTCAGCTTGCCGGTGAAGATCCCCGCCCCGAACCGCACGGACGATCGCGCATCGGGCTGCCAGTTCAAGGCAAAGCGGGGCGCGATGTTGTCGCTATCGCCATCACCGCCACCGCGCTCGGTCAGGGTATCGTAATCCCAGCGCAGGCCCAGCGTGGCGGTGACATTGGGTGCAAGGCTCCATTCGTCTTCGAGGTAGAGCGCAATCAAGGTCTGCCTTGTCCCGAAGCTCTGCGGGCGCAGTTCGACCGCATAATTGGCAACCGCCGGATTGAGCGCCAGCACGTCCTCGGCCGTCAGTCCCAACCCGCGCGGTGACAGGCTGGCGAGTTGCGCGCTCGTCAGATCGACGGTGAAGTTGCCATCAGGGTTGCCCCCGCCCAGCAAGGCGAAGTCCGACGCGATCACATCGCCGCCCACCCGCAGCCGGTGTGCGCCAAGATCGCGCTGGAGGCGGTGGGTGGTCTGCCAGGTCTCTTCCAGACTGTCGAACACATAGCCCGGATGCCCGACCAAGCCTGCCACCAGCCCCGATGGCGCGCGGATCGTCACCTGCGGCCCCGGCCCGCCGATCGCCTCGCCATAGTCCCAGCGGAAGCGGCTGTATTGCAGCGCCCCGTCATAGCTCCACGCATCGCCGGCATAGCTGGCGGTGGCAGCGACCAACGTCGAATTGCGATCCTGCTGCGATCCGGCTGACGGGAAGGTCGCATTGCCCCCGCCCAGCGCGCCGCCGGGCCGGTCGATGGTGACGCGCCCGATATTGGCGCGCAGGCCCAGCGTCCAATCCGCCGTCAGCCGGTGATCGAGCCGCAGCGAGGCGAGCTGGAACTGGTTGTTGCCGGTGACGTCATCGACAATCCCCAACAAGGGCGCATCGACCACCTGCGTGTTGCGATCACGGGTGTATTCGTAATTGGCATAGAAGAAGGTGCGATCCCGCGCGATCGGCCCGCCAATCGCAAAGCCCGCCTGATAGCGTTCGAAGCTCTCGCCCACAGGGTTGCCCGACAGGTCGCGGCGGGGGAAAGGCGACTGGGAGTCGAGCGGCCTGCCGGGTCGAACCAAGGCATAGGCCTCTCCGGTAAAGCTATTGCTGCCCGATGGGGTGGTATAATTCACGATCCCGTTCGCAGTGCGCCCATAGGCGGCGGAATAGGAGTTCGCCAGCACGGTCACTTCGCGGGTGAAACCCAGCGGCACGGGGAATTTGATCCCGCCCAAAAAGTTCTCGTTATTGTCGAGCCCGTCGATCAGGTAATTGGTGTCGAGGCCGTTGGAGCCGTTGATCGAAATGGACGGCGCTTCGGGGAAGAACCCGGTCGAAGGGACGACATTGGGCAGGCGGATCAGCGCGCTGAGCACATCGCGCCCTTCGATCGGCAGCGCCACCAGCTGTTCACGCCCCAGCGATGCGGAAATTTCGGCATTGGCGGTGTTGAGCGCGGTAATCGCGCGCGCGGCGGTGACGGTAATCTCGCTGGCAGCGGCAGGGGCGAGTTGCAGCGTCACGCTGCGGGCAAAGTTGGCGCGCAGTTCGACGGGCTGCGCGGCCAGCGCGGCATGGCCTGCGCCGGCGGGGATCGAGACCTGATACTCGCCCGCCGTGGTCAGGCCTTCGACCTGCGCCCGCCCGCGCGCATCGGTGCGCACTTCGCGGGTCAGGCCGATCGCGGGGTTGGCGATAACCACGGTCGCATCGGCAACCGGCGCGCCGGTCTCGTCCACCACCGCGATCGTCAGGCCCGCCTGCTGCGCCATTGCGGGCTGCGCGCCGAGCACCAGCCCCGCACCCAGCGCGCTCGACCAGAGGGCGGCCCGCAGGACAGTCATGTTCATCGAATTCCCCTTCTTGCCAGCGACCTTGCTGCGCCGGGCATCATTCGCTGGCATCGCCCCCGGGGTTTCACCGCAAGCCGAAATTGCTGCACCGCCGCCCCCGACTGATTGCGCCTCAACCCTGTGACAGAGCCGCCGGGGGCCGGTCAATCACGCGTGCCACTTGGCCGGGGGCCGTGGCCTGTTCGTCGATAAAGTCACGCGCTTCGTCGGTGGCATCGCCCATCCCTCGCCATCGCGGGTCTAGGACATGGCGCGACGCGGGGCGCGATGTCACAGGCGGCATGGATTGTGTCGGCAGTCAGACCAAAGGGTTTGACCTGTCGGCAGGCTGTCGACCAGTTTGCCCCGCTACAAGGCAATTGCCGGCAAGGCTTCGGATCACCCGGAGCGCTGCGCCGGCCCGGTCGGGGAGAATTCGCGTGGACAGACGGGACTTTTTGGCGCTCAGCACCTTCTTTACAGGCGCTGCGCTATCGCCCTCGATCTTCGGCAAGGCGATTGCTGCCGAACAATTGCAGGACGGCATCGACATCGCCGTGAAGAAGCGCCTCGCCGATGCGGCGCTGGCGGCGGCGACCGACGCGGGGGCGTCTTACTGTGACGTGCGCGTCGGCCGCTATCTGCGCCAGTTCGTCATCACCCGCGAACGCAATGTCGAGAACATCGTCAACACCGAGTCGACCGGCACCGGGGTGCGCGTGATCGCTGACGGGGCATGGGGCTTTGCCGCGACCAACGTGATGACCGAGGACGCGGTTGCCGCTGCTGCCCGGCAGGCGACCGCCATCGCCAAGGCCAACGCCCGGATTCAGACCACCGCCGTCCAGCTCGCCCCCACCCCCGGCGTGGGCGAGGTCAGCTGGCGCACGCCGATCAAGAAGAACGCGATGGAAGTTCCCATCGCCGACAAGGTCGCGCTGCTGATGGATGTGAACGATTCGGCGCTCAATGCCGGCGCCAGCTTCGTCAATTCGCTGCTGTTCCTCGTCAACGAGCAGAAATATTTCGCCTCGACCGATGGTTCCTACATCGATCAGGACGTGCACCGCATCTGGGCGCCGACCACCGTCACCGCGGTCGACACCACCACCGGCAAGTTCCGCTCGCGCGAGGGGCTCTCGGCGCCGATGGGGCTCGGCTATGAATACCTGGACGGGCGCGCCGAAGACAAGTTCGTGCTGCCCAACGGGCTGACCACTTACGGCATGTCCTACGACATGAAGGAAGACGCGATCGCCGCGGCCCGGGACGCGCAGGCCAAGCTCAAGGCGCCTTCGGTCAAGCCGGGCAAGTATGATCTGGTGCTCGACCCCAACCACCTCGGCCTCACCATCCACGAAAGCGTCGGTCACCCGCTCGAGCTCGACCGCGTGCTGGGCTACGAAGCGAACTACGCCGGCACCAGCTTTGCCACGATCGACAAGCGCGATGCCGCGTTCAAATACGGCAGCGAGATCGTCAACCTGTTCGCCGACAAGACCCAGGTCGGCAGCCTCGGCGCGGTCGGCTATGACGACGAAGGCGTGAAGTGCAAGCGCTGGGATCTGGTCAAGGACGGCATCCTGGTCGACTACCAGACCATCCGCGATCAGGCGCATATCGTCGGCAAGACCGAAAGCGACGGCTGCTGCTACGCCGACAGCTGGTCGAGCGTGCAGTTCCAGCGCATGGCGAACGTCAGCCTTGCCCCCGGCAAGACCCCGATGACCCCCGCCGACATGATCGCAGGGGTCGAAAACGGCATCTACATCGCCGGGCGCGGTTCCTTCTCGATCGACCAGCAGCGCTACAACGCGCAGTTCGGCGGCACGGTGTTCTACGAGATCAAGAACGGCAAGCTTGGCCCCATGATCGAGGATGTCGCCTACCAGATGCGCACGCCTGAATTCTGGGGATCGTGCTCGGCGATCTGTGACGAGAGCGATTACCGGATGTTCGGCTCGTTCTTCGACGGCAAGGGCCAACCGAGCCAGATTTCGGCGGTGAGCCACGGCTCCTCGACCACCCGTTTCGACGGCATCAACGTCATCAACACCGCCCGGTCGCTGGGTTGAGCTTCGCGCGAGGAGAGACTGACATGAGCATTCTGACTGAAGCGCAGGCCAAGGCCATTCTCGACAAGGTGATCGCCCTGTCGACCGCCGACAACACCAGCGCGGTGCTGAGCGGCGGGATCGGCGGCAACGTCCGCTTTGCGCGCAACGACATCTCGACGTCGGGTATCGTCGATGACGTGCAGCTGGCGGTCGAGGTCGCCTATGGCAAGCGCGTGGGCACCGCCTCGATCAACCAGTTCGACGATGCCAGCCTTGAACGGGTGGTGCGCCGGGCCGAGGATCTGGCCAAGCTGGCCCCGGAAAACCCCGAATATATGCCCCCCGTGGCCAAACAGACCTACACCGCGACCGACACCTACAGCGAAGCCACCGCCGCGCTGACCGCCGAAGCCCGCGCGAAGATCGCCGAAGCCTCGATCCTGCCGTGCAGGGAACAGGGGCTGATCGCCGCAGGCTTCCTCGAAGACGGGCACACCTTCTTTGCCCATGCCAATTCGAACGGCAATTTCGGCTATCAGAAATCGACCATCGCCGATTACACCTGCACCGTGCGTACCGAGGACGGGCGCGGGTCGGGCTGGGTCGCGAGCAACGTCAAGGACATCGCCAGCCTTGATGCGGGCGACGATGTGCAGATCGCGATGCGCAAGGCGGCCGCCTCGGTCGATGCGCAGGCGCTGGAGCCGGGCAAGTACACCGTCATCCTCGAACCGGCGGCGGCATCTGGGCTTATCAGCTTCATGATGAACTTCTTCGATGCGCGCTCGGCCGATGAAGGGCGCAGCTTCCTCTCCAAGCAGGGCGGCGGCAACAAGATCGGCGAGCAGATCATGGACCCGCGGGTGATGATCTACACCGATCCCGCCAACCCCACCGTGCCTGCCATGCCGTGGGACGGCGACGGGCTGCCGCGCCAGAAGACTATGATCATCGACGGCGGCAAGGTCGCCAACCTGCAATACAGCCGCTACTGGGCGAACAAGCAGGGCAAGCCCGAAACCGCCGGATGGGGCAACACCATCATGGAAGGCGGCACCAAATCGACCTCGGAACTGATTGCAGGCACCGAACGCGGCATTCTGGTGACCCGCACCTGGTATATCCGCATGGTCGATCCGCAGACCGTGCTGCTCACCGGCCTCACCCGCGACGGCACCTTCTACATCGAGAACGGCCAGCTGAAGTATCCGATCAAGAACTTCCGCTTCAACGAAAGCCCGGTGATCATGCTCAACAACATCGAGGAACTCGGCCGGTCGGTGCGGGTTGAGGATGGCAGCATGATGGTTCCGGCGATGAAGCTCAGGGACTTCACCTTCACCTCGCTGTCGGACGCTGTCTGACACCAAAGAACGGGCAGGCGCGGGCCAGATGAGCCACCAAGGCACAACCCGCGCCGGTTTTCTAAGGCTGCTGACCGGCGCGCTCGCGGCTGCGGCCTTGCCGGGCACCCGCGCCGCCGCACAATCGCGCCCCGGCAGCCCCGGGGCGGCGGGCTATGATTTCTGGTTCACCCGGCTCAAGTACAACTCGGGCGACTGGGACGTCGATCAGCGGATGCCGGCCAACCTCATTACCTCGCTGATCGACTACACCACTCTCAAGGTCGATCCCAAGGAACACGTGATCGACCTTGCCGATCCCCGGATGCTCGCCGCGCCGTTCTGCTATCTCGCCGGGCACAAGGCGGTCGAATTCTCCGCCGCCGAACGCCGCAATTTCGAACGCTACGTGAGGAACGGCGGGTTCGTGTTCGTCGATGACTGCAACCACGACATCGACGGGCTGTTCGCCAAGTCCTTCGAGGCGCAGGTGGCGAGCATCTTCGGCGCGGACGCCCTGAAGAAACTGCCCAACACCCACCCGCTCTATTCGAGCTTCTTCAAGTTCGACGGCCCGCCCGCGACCTCCTTTGAACTGAACGGCTGGGGCGATGACCTCATTCACGATTACCTCAAGGGCATTACCATCAACGGCCGTCTGGGGCTGCTCTACAGCAACAAGGATTACGGCTGCGAATGGGATTACGACTGGCGCAACAAGCGCTTCCTGGCGGAAGACAACACCCGCTTCGGGGTGAACATCATCATGTATGCGCTCAGCAATTGAAGGGTTGAAAGCAGGTGAGTGAGGATACAGCGGCACAGAGCGCCGCAATCGAACAGCGCACGGCCCGCATCGGCGATCTGAAGCGCGCGATCGCCACCGCGATTGTCGGGCAGGAGGATGTGGTCGAACAATTGCTGATCGGCCTGCTGGCGGGCGGGCATTGTCTGCTCGAAGGCGTGCCCGGCCTCGGCAAGACGCTGCTGGTGCGCACGCTGGGCGAAGCGCTGCGGCTCGATTTCCGCCGCGTCCAGTTCACCCCCGACCTGATGCCGAGCGACATTCTCGGCACGGAACTGCTGGAGGAAGACCACGGCACCGGCCACCGCAGCTTCCGGTTCCAGAAGGGCCCGGTTTTCACCAACCTGCTGCTGGCCGACGAACTCAACCGCACGCCCCCCAAGACGCAGGCCGCGCTGCTGGAGGCGATGCAGGAAAAGACCGTCAGCTATGGCGGGCAGACCTATCAGCTGCCCCGCCCCTTCTTCGTGCTGGCGACCCAGAACCCGCTCGAACAGGCGGGCACCTATCCCCTGCCCGAAGCCCAGCTTGACCGCTTCCTGCTGCTGGTGCGGGTCGGCTATCCGACCGCGGCGGAAGAGCGCGACATTCTCGCCCGCACCACCGGCAGCGCGGGCGATGAGGTGCCTTGCGTGATGGCGGCAGAGGATGTGCTGGCGTTGCAGGCGATGGTGCGCGAGGTTTACCTGTCGGGCGACCTGCTCGAATGGATCACCACCTTGGTGCGCGCGAGCCGGCCCGGCGATGCACAGGCGCCCGCCGATGTCGCCACCTATGTGCGCTGGGGTGCAGGCCCGCGCGCAGGCCAGGCGCTGGTGCTGTGCGCCAAGGCGCGCGCGCTGCTCCACGGCAGGCTCGCCGCCACGCGCGAGGATATTGCCGCGCTCGCCGCCCCCGTGCTGCGCCACCGCCTGCTGCTCTCCTTCGCTGCCGAGGCCGAGGGCAAGAGCACCGACGATATCGTCGCAAGCCTGCTCGCCCACCTGCCGCCGCCAACGGCCTAGGCCATGGCGCGCACGCCGCTCGTCATCCCGCCCGCGATCCGCAGCCGGTTGAAGCGGCTGCGGCTCACCACCCGGCGCGACATGGGCGACCGGGGCTTCGGGATGCATGCCAGCCGCAACAAGGGCGCAGGGTTAGAGTTTGCGCAATACCGCGCCTACGAGCCGGGTGACGAGCCGCGCCGGATCGACTGGAAGCTGTTCGCCCGCTCCGACAAGTTCTTCGTGCGCGAGGCGGAGGAGGAAAGCCCGATTGCGGTCTGGATGCTGATCGACGCGAGCGCCTCGATGCGTCAGGCCGACCGCGCCCGGCCCGATTGGACGCGCAGCGATGCGGCGGGGCTGCTGGCGCTGTGCATTGCCGAACTGGCGCAGATGCAGGGCGACCGTTTCGGCTGGATCACGCTGGCGCAAGGTGGGCTGGGAGTGGCAGAACCGGCAGCAGGCCGCGCCCAGCGCGATCGCTTGCAGCTTGATCTGGCGCGATTGGAACCCGCTGGCACCTTCCCCGATGCCGCCACGCTTGCGCCCCTGTGGGAACGGATCGGGGCGAATGATCTGGTGTTCTTCCTCTCCGATTGCTTCGACGAGGGGGGGATTGCCCTGATCGAACGGCTCGCCAAGGCCGGGCGCGAGGTGCTCTGCGTTCAGGTGCTGACCGTAGAGGAGCGCGATTTCCCCTTCGACGGCGGCTACCGCTTCCTCGATCCCGAAACCGGCGAGCACCTGATCGGCGATGGCACGGCCTTGCGCGACAGCTTCCTCGCCCGGTTCGCTGCGGCGCGGGCGGCGCTGGCCGAAAGGCTCGACACAGCCGGCATCCGCCACACCGCGTTGGTGCTGGACGAGAGCATTGACCGTCCGCTGCACGTGTTCTTCGGACGCGGAGCGCCGCCTGCGTGAGCCCGCTGCTGCTGTTCCCGCTGGGTCTTGCCGCGCTCGCCGCATTGGCGGTGCCGCTGCTGGTGCACCTGCGGCGCCGGACGGAGGAAGTGCCGCTCGATTTCGCCGCGCTGCGCTGGCTCGACCCGCTGCCGCGCCCGCGCCGCCGCTTGCGGTTTGACGAGTGGGTGCTGCTGGCGCTGCGGCTGCTGCTGGTGGCACTGCTCGCCCTGCTGCTGGCGCGGCCTGCGGTGCTGGGGTGGGAAGACACGGGCGCGCGGGTGCTGGTTGCGCCGGGGGTCGACCCCGCCGCCGCGCGTGCTGCTGCCGGGGCTGAGGCCAATCTGCGCTGGATCGCGCCGGGCTTCCCCGCCGTGGAGGGCACCGCCGCGCCTGCGCCGGGCGCAGCCTCCAGCCTGATCCGCCAGTTCGACGCCGAATTGCCGCCCGAGGCCTCGCTGACGATCCTCGTCCCCCCGGTGCTCGCCGGGGTCGATGCCGCGCCCTTGCGGCTGACCCGCAAGGCCCGGTGGCGGATCGTCGATAGCCCCGCCCCCGCCGCCACCCCCGCGCCGCCCCCCGCTCCGGCGCTCGCCGTGCGCTATGCGCCGGGCCAGACCGCATCCTTGCGCTACTTCCGCGCTGCCGCCGAGGCGTGGAGCGATGCGCCGCGCTTCGAGGCTGCGACCGGCACCGACTTGCCGCCTGCCGATCAGGTGCTGGTGTGGCTGACCCCCGGCCCCGTGCCCGGCAGCGTGACCGACTGGGTCAGCGAGGGCGGCACGGCGCTGCTCGGACCTGCCGCTGAGGTAGCCATGCCCGCCGCCACTGCGCCCGTGTGGACGGACGAGGCGGGCGCGCCGCTGGTCGAAGGCGGCCCCTTGGGTGCAGGGCGGCTGATGCGCTTCACCCGCGCGCTTGAACCTGCCGCCATGCCCGATCTGCTCGCGCCCGGCTTTGCCTCGTCGCTGCGCGATCTGGTATCGCCGCCCGCACCCCCGCCCGCCCGCGTCAGCGCCGCCGCCTTTGCGCCGGTGGCGGGAACCAAGCCCTATCCCCTCCCCCCGCGCGAGCTTGGCGACTGGCTCGCTGTGCTGATCGCGCTCGCCTTCGCCGCCGAACGCTGGCTGGCGAGCCGCGCGCGCAGGTTCGCCGCATGAGCATCGCCCAGCGCCCCGACATCTGGCTCGCCCCTGCGCGCCGCGCGGCTGCCGCCGAGGCGGTCTTGATCGGCAGCCCGGCGGTGCTGGTGCTGGCGGCGCTCGGCTGGGTGCTGGGCGGGGCTGCGCTCGCGGCAGGGCTGCTGATTGCGGGTGGCGCGGCGCTTGGCTGGCTGACCCTGCAACGCACCGCGCGCTTCGACGAGAGCTGGCTGGTGCGCCGCCTCAATGCCCGCGAGGGCAGCCTTGAGGACAGCGCGGCGCTCGCCTTCAGCGAGGGGCCGCTCACCCCCTTTCAGCAATTGCAGGCCGATCGCATCGCCGCGCGCATCGCCGCGCTCGATCCCGCGAGCCTTGCCGACCGCTTGCCGCGCCGCCGGATCGCGCTGGCGTGGGGGCTTGGCTTGGCGGCGCTCGCAGGGATCGCCCTGTGGCAGGCGCAGCAATCCGACACGCCCCCGCTCGCCCCTGCCCCCTCGGGCACCGCCGCCCCGGCAGGAGCGCCGCGCCTGACCGGCCAGCGGGTGAGGATCGTGCCGCCCGCCTATACCGGACTTGCCCCCTCCTACGCCGACAGCCTCGATATCCGCGCGCCTGCCGGATCGCAGATCGAATGGACGCTGGGCTTTGACCCCGCCCCCACCGCTGCGGCGGTGCAGCTGATCGGCGGTCAGGCGATCCCGCTCGCGCGCACAAGCGAAGGCTGGCAAGGCGCGCTCCGCCTCGACAGCCCTGCGCTCTACCGCATCACCGCCGCCGCCATGCCCGGCGAACAGCCCGCACACCGGCTCGAACCCATCGCCGACGAACCACCGCAGGTGCGCGTGATCGAACCGGCCTCGGGCCTTGTGATGATGACGCCGGGCCAACGCAGCTGGCGGATCATCTTCGAGGCGAGCGATGATTACGCCGTCGATGCCATCGCCCGACTGACCCTCACCACCGCTATCGGCGAGGGGGAGAATGTCCGCTTTGCCGAACGCAGCATCACCGTTCGCGGCACCGGCGATCCCCGGCGGCGGCGGTTCGTGATCGATCTGCCGCTTGGCGCCTATGGCCTCGTGCCGGGGAGCGATCTGGTCGCCCAGCTGACCATCGCCGACACCCGTTCCCCCGAGCCGCAGATCGTGCGCGGCCCCGGCGTGATCCTGCGCTACCCCTCGCCCCGCGCGATGGAAGCGGAAGGGCTCGACCTCATGGCCAAGCAGCAGATGCCCGCCTATTTCCGCAGCCAGCGGCAGGTGATCATCGACACCGAAGCGCTGATAAAACAGCGCAAAAACCTGTCAGCGGACGATTTCATGCAGCGTTCCGACGCGATCGGGGTCGATCAGCGGTTGCTGCGGCTGCGCTATGGCCAGTTTGTCGGGATGGAGGCGGAGGAAGTCCCCAAGCCCCCGCTCCCCATCGCCGAAAAGGACGAACCTGCCGAGCCGGAACATTACGACGGCGACGGGCACGATCACAGCAATGACCGCAAGCCCCCGGTGTTCGGGGCCATCGGCGATGTCACAGCCGAATATGGCCACGTCCATGACGAGAGCGAAGCGGCAACCCTGCTCGATCCCGACACCCGCAAGCTCTTGAAGGCCGCGCTCGATGCGATGTGGGAGGCGGAGGTGAACCTGCGCACCGGCAAGCCCGAGGCGGCGCTGCCGTTCGAGAACAAGGCGCTCCAGTATATCAAGCAGATCCAGCAGGCGACCCGCATCTATCTGCCGCGCATTGGAACGCAGCAGCCACCGATCGACATGGCGCGGCGGCTGACCGGCAAGCGGGTGGGGATCGTCGGCAAGGGCGCACAGCTCACCCCCTTTGCCATCGACGATGCCGTGCCCGCGACCGCGTGGCGCGCGCTGGCGCAGCCGGGCCGGATCGACCTTGCCGGGCTGGAGCGCTGGGTGCGCGCCAACACCGCGCGGATCGGCGATCCCCTCGCCGTGCTGGCCGCGATTGACGCGCTGCGCGCTGCGCCGGATTCGCAGGCGCGGCGCGATGGCTTGCGCGGCCAGTTGTGGACGGTGCTCACCCGCCCCCCCACCGCCGTGCGCCGCCGCGACGATGGCGGGGCGCTGGGCCGCCGCTACACGCAGGGCTTGCGCTGATGCCGGGGCCGGAGACACTCGCCGCGCTGCTCATCGGCGCGGGCGCGCTGGCGGCGGCGGGGCGGCTGCTGCTGGCGCGGCGAGACTGGCGGGGTGGCGTGCTGGCGCTGCTGTCGCTGGCGAGCGGCGCGCTGCTCTTTCTGACGCTGTTCCCCCCGCTGCTGCCGGTCGGCGGCGAGACGCTGGTGGTCGCAACCGCCGAGACCCCGCCGGGCACCCGCGCCGCGCCGGGCGAGCGGCTGGTCGCCCTGCCCGAAGCCCCGGTGCTGGCAGGGGCCGAGCGCGTGCCCGATCTCGCCACCGCGCTGCGTCGTCACGGGCAGGTGCAGCGCCTGCGGATCCTCGGGCGCGGGTTGCCCGCGCGCGACCTGGAAGCCGGCGCGAGCCTGCCTGTCGCCTTCACCCCCTTGCCAAGCCCGCGCGGGCTGATCCGGCTCGATCCGCCCGCCGATACCCCGGCCGGCGCAGTCTTCGCGCTGGGCGGCGAGGCCGAGGGGCTGGCGGGCGGGACGGCCGAACTGCTCGACCCGGCAGGGCGTCTGGTCGATCAGCGGGACATCGGGCCGGACGGCGCGTTCACGCTCGGCAGCACGGCGCGCGCGCCGGGCCTTGCGACCTTTACGCTTCGCTTGCGCGGGAACGACAAGGCGATCGTCTCCGACACCCCTGTCCCGCTGCGCACCCTTGCCGCGCCCCAACCCTTGCGGGTGCTGCTGATCGGCGCACCCTCGCCCGAGGCCAAGTATCTGCGCCGCTGGGCCGAAGATGCCGGGTTCGACCTTGCCAGCCGCCTCGATGCAGGCGCGGGGGTCGATCTGGGCGGCGGCGGCGCGCGGATCGACCCTGCCGCCCTGCGCGAGGCAGATGTGGTGATGATCGACGATGCCGCGCTCGCAGCCATCGGCGGCGGCGGAAGGGCGGCGCTGGCGCAGGCGGTGAATGGCGGGCTGGGCGTGGTGGTGCGCATGAGCGCTCCTGCCTCAGCCGCAACCCGCCAGAACTGGCGCGCGCTCGGGTTGGTGGCCGAAGGCGGCAGCGAGGTTGCGACCGTCGCCCTCCCCCCGCTCGCCGCCGAGGCTGAGGCGCTGGCCTTCCGCCGCGGCCCCGGCAGCGCGGATGTTCCCGAAGGCCTCAACACCTTCGAAGACCCGGCGCCCGAGCTTACCCGCTTCTTGGTGCGCACCGGGGCCACCTTTGTGCCGGTTGTCGCCGATGCCGAAGGCGCGGTGCTGGCGGGATGGCAGCAGCGCGGGCAGGGGCGTGTGCTGCTCTGGACGGTGGCGGACAGTTTTACCCTGGTGCTGGCAGGGCAGGCTGACCGCTACGAACAATGGTGGAGCGCCGCACTGAGCGCGGTTGCCCGGCCCGAGGGGACGTTCCGCCCCTCGCTGGTGCCACTGATCGCGGCGGGGGAAAGGATCGCCATTTGCGGGCTGGCCGGATCGCCGCGCCTTATTAACCCCGGCGGGGCCGAGGTCGCGCTTGCCATCGACCCTGCCGCCGGGCCGCGCGGCTGCGCTGCGGCATGGCCCGAGGCGGAGGGAGAGTACACGCTCGTCCAGCCCGGCGAGGATGGCGCGCAGCGGTTCGCCTTCCTTGTCATGCCGCACAATGCCTTCGCGGCGATCCGCGCGCGCGAAACCGGCGAGGCGACGGCGCGCTGGGCAGCTGCGCAAGCCAGCCCCGCCGCGCAGCCCGCACCCGAGCGGCGCGGGCCGGGCTGGCCGTGGCTGCTCGGCTGGCTCGCCCTCACCGCCGCGTTGTGGTTCGCCGAGCGCCGCTGGCGGGGCGGAGCGCTCGATAGTGCGAGCCAATTATGGGGCGATCCGAGGGAAACCGCCTAGGCCCGCCCTGCGTTGTCTGCGTATCTGCTTACCTGTGCATACCCGATAAATATCAGCGAGAACCCGCGATTCTGTTTCCTCTCCCGGTGAAAATGACAAACATGACCCGTTTCGCGCTGTCAGGTCTGGCAGCCCTTGCGCTGGCCAGTTGCTCGGGCGAGGCTGCCCAGGATCCGCGGCAGAAAGGCCCGCCGGAAGTCGGCTATGTCGTCATGCAGACGAGCGACGTGCCGGTTGCGGTCGAACTGGCCGGGCGGATTGCCGCTTTCGAAATGTCCGAAGTCCGCCCGCAGGTCACTGGCCTGATCCGCCGCCGGTTCTTCACTGAGGGCGCTCTCGTGCGGGCGGGCGAGACGCTGTATGAAATCGACACGCGGCTCTACCGGGCTGCGGCCGGCGAGGCTGAGGCCAATCTGGCCAGCGCGCGCGCCAATGCCGATGCGACACGGATCAGGGCCGAGCGGTTGAAGCCGCTGGCCGAGGCGCAGGCGGTTTCGCAGCAGGAGTACACCGATGCCGAAGCGGCCGCGCGGCAGGCGGCAGCCGCTGTCAGGCAGGCGCGCGCGCAGTTGCAGACGGCGCAGGTCAACCTCCAGTTCACCCGCGTGCCCGCGCCCATCAGCGGGCGCATCGGCCGCTCGCTGTTCACCGTCGGCGCGCTTGTCACCGGCAATCAGGCCGAGCCCCTGGCGGTGATCCAGGGCGTCGATCCGGTGTTTGTCGACATCCAGCAATCGAGCGCCGACCTGCTCAGCCTGCGCCGCGCGCTGGCGCAGGGCGGCGCGGTGCCGGCAAGCGCGAGTGTCAGCCTCGTGCTGGAAGACGGCAGCGAATATGGCCCGCGCGGGCAGGTGCAGTTCTCCGAGGTGATGGTCAACGCATCGACCGGCACTGTGACGCTGCGCGCGCGCTTCCCCAACCCCGATGGCCTGCTGCTGCCCGGAATGTTCGTGCGGGCGCGCTTCGATCAGGCGATCAACCGCAACGCGATCCGCGTGCCGCAAGCCGCCCTCGCCCGCAATGCGCGGGGCGAGGCGAGCGTCTTCGTGGTGGGGGCCGACAACACAGCGGCCGAGCGCAAGGTGACCGTCACCGGCACGGTTGGCAGCGACTGGGTGGTGACCGCGGGGCTGAAGCCCGGTGACAAGGTGATCGTGCAGGGGCTTGCCAAGCTCAAACCCGGCGCACCGATCAAGCCCGTGCCCGCCAGCCAGCCGCAGGTGATCGCGCCCCCCAAGGCCGGCGCAACGCCCGCCGGCAAGCCCTGAGGCGCGGGCCATGTCGCGGATCTTCATCGAACGGCCGATCTTTGCGTGGGTGCTGGCCATCATCACCATGCTCGCAGGGCTCGGTTCGATCTATCTCCTTCCGGTCGCGCAATATCCCGATGTCGCCCCGCCGCAGGTCAACATCCGCGCAAGCTTCCCCGGCGCTTCGGCCGAAACGCTGGAGAATTCGGTCACCCAGATCATCGAACAGCAGCTGACCGGGATCGACGGCCTGCTCTATTTCAGCGCCAGCTCGACAGCGCGCGGGCAGGTCAACATCAGCGCGACCTTCGCCAAGGGCACCGATCCCGATATTGCGCAGGTGCAGGTGCAAAATCAGGTGCAGCAGGCGCTCGTCCGGCTGCCCCAGCAGGTGCAGCAGCAGGGGCTGCGCGTCACCAAATCGAACCCCGATTTCCTGATGATCGTCGGCGTCTATGACGAAACCGACCGCAGCACCAACATCGACGTATCCGACTTTCTCGTCTCGAACCTGCAGGACGAATTGTCGCGCATCGAGGGCGTTGGCGAGACCAATGTGTTCGGGTCGCAATATGCCATGCGGGTGTGGCTCGATCCCAACAAGCTGGCTGCCGTGGGCCTGATGCCGGGCGACATCATCACCGCAATCCGCAATCAGAACACCGAAGTCGCCGCGGGCGAATTGGGCGGCTTGCCGCAGCCGGAAACCAACCGCCTCAATGCGGTCGTCACCGCCCAGTCGCGGCTGCGCACGGCGGATGAATTCAAGGCGATCATCCTCAAGGCCGATCAGAGCGGCGCGCTGGTGCGGCTAGGGGATGTGGCGCGGGTCGAGCTGGGCGCGGAAAACTATGCCGCATCGAGCCGCATCAACGGGCACCCGGGCGCAGGTCTCGCGATCTCGCTCGCCCCGGGGGCCGATGCGCTGGCGACCGCCGATCTGGTCAAGGCCGCGGTCGAGAAGGCCAAGGCCAGCTTCCCGCCAGGCTACAATGTCGCCTATGCCAACGACACCACCGCCTTTATCCGCCTGTCGATCGAGGAGGTGGTGCAGACCCTGATCGAGGCGATCCTGCTCGTGATCGTGGTGATGTTCGTCTTCCTGCAAAGCTGGCGCGCGACCCTGATCCCGACGATCGCAGTGCCCGTGGTCTTGCTCGGCACTTTTGCGGTCTTCTATGTCGCAGGCTTCACCATCAACACGCTGACCCTGTTCGGGCTGGTGCTCGCCATCGGCCTGCTGGTCGATGATGCCATTGTCGTGGTCGAGAATGTCGAGCGCCTGCTCGAAGAAAACCCCGATATGACCCCCAAGGAAGCGACCATTCAGTCGATGGGCGAGATTCAGGTCGCGCTGGTGGCGATTGCGGTGGTGCTTTCGGCGGTGTTCCTGCCGATGGCCTTCTTCGGCGGATCGACCGGGGTGATCTACCGCCAGTTCTCGATCACGATCGTCTCGGCAATGGTGCTCTCGGCTCTGGTCGCGCTGATCCTCAGCCCCGCGCTGACCGCCTCGCTGCTGAAGCAGAAGCACGCCAAGGACAGCGCGGCCCCTGCCGAGAGCGGCCTGCGGCGCCGCTGGCCGAAGCTTGCTGCGGCCCTGACCCGCGCGCAGGACAGGTTCAACACGGGCTTCGCGCGCGGAACCGAAAGATATGTGACGGCCGTATCGCGGGTGGTCGACCGCAAGTGGCTGTTCCTCGCGATCTACGCCCTTGTCGTGGCGCTGCTTGTGGCGCTGTTCGTGCGGCTGCCGACCGGCTTCCTGCCAACCGAGGATCAAGGCGCGGCCCAGCTCCAGATCCGCTTGCCCGCAGGCGCCACGCAAGGCCGCACCCGCGAGGTGCAGCTGGCGGTGGAGAAGTATCTGCTCACCGAAGAAGCCCGCAACATTGCCGTGATGTTCAGCGTGATCGGCGGCGGTCAGGGCGCAGCAGGGCAGAACACCGGGCAAGGCTTCGTCAACTTCGTCGACTGGTCGCAGCGCGAAGGGGAGGCGGATACTGCCGATGCGATCACCCAGCGCGCGACCCGGGCTTTCAGCGGCTTCCGCGATGCACAGGTCAATGTCCTTGTCCCTGCCGCAATCCGCGGGCTGGGCCAGACCAACGGCTTTACGCTGCAACTTCAGAACACCAGCGGAATGAGCCGCGCGGAATTCATCGCCGCGCGCGACAAGCTGCTCGAAGCGGCATCGAGCGATCCGCTGCTGACCGGCGTGCGGCTGGGCGAGCTGCCCGACACGCAGACCCTTCAGCTCGACATCGACCAGCCGCGCCTCGCCGCGCTCGGGCTCAATCAGTCAGACGTCAACACCACGCTGTCAGCCGCCTGGGGCGGGCAATATGTCAACGACTTCATCGATCGCGGCCGGGTGAAGCGCGTGTTCGTGCAGGCCGATGCGCCCTATCGCGCCACCCCCGACAATATCGGCCAGTGGTTCGTGCGCGGGAGTGACGGGCAGATGGCGCCCTTCAGCGCCTTTTCGGCCAGCCGCTGGTCGACCACGCCGACAACCCTGTCGCGCTTTCAGGGCTATCCCAGCTTCCAGTTCGACGGTCAGGCCGCGCCGGGACAGAGTTCGGGCGAGGCGATGGCGCGGATCGAGGCGCTGGCGCGGGAGATCCCCGGTGTCAGCGTGGCGTGGTCGGGCCTGTCGTTCCAGGAACGGCTGTCCTCGGGTCAGGCGCCTCTGCTCTACGGGATGTCGCTGCTGGTGGTGTTCCTGTGTCTGGCGGCGCTCTACGAAAGCTGGACGATCCCGGTGGCGGTGATGCTGGTGATCCCATTGGGGCTGGTGGGTGCGGTGTTCGCCGTGACCTTGCGGGGGCTGGAGAACGACGTCTATCTTCAGATCGGCCTCCTCACGACTATGGGGCTGGCGGCCAAGAACGCGATCCTCGTGATCGAATTTGCCGAGCAGGCCGAAAAGCGAGGCGCCCGCGTGATTGACGCCGCACTTGAGGCCGCGCGCCTGCGCCTGCGGCCGATCCTGATGACCAGCCTTGCCTTCATCTTCGGCGTGCTGCCGCTGGCGCTGTCGAGCGGCGCGGGGGCCAATAGCCGCATCGCGATCGGCACCTCGGTGATCGGCGGGATGCTGACCGCGACGGTGCTTGCGATCTTCTTCATCCCGCTGTTCTTCGTGATCGTCCGGCGCACCACCCGCGACACGCTGAAGAAACTGCACTTCGGCACCAAGCCTGGCGAGAGCGCGGCATGAGGCGGCCTGCTGCTCTGGCCGTGCTGGCGCTGGTCGCGGGCTGCTCCATGGCGCCCAAATACGTCCAGCCCGCGATGCCCGTCCCTGCCTCGTGGCCGGTGGGCGATGCCTATCTCGCTCAGAGCGAGGCGGCGCTGCCGGTGATGAGCTACCGCGAGGTCTTCACCGATCCGCGGCTGGTGACGGTGATCGAGCAGGCGCTCGCCAATAACCGCGACCTGCGGATCGCGGCGGCCAATATCCGCGCCGCGCGGGCGCAATACGGAATCCAGCGCGCGGCCCAGCTCCCGCAGATCGGCATTGGCGCTGGCGGCACGCGGTTCGACAACGGCACCGCCAACCAGAACCGCAACCAGGACGTCGACATCGGCAATGATCCTGCCGCGAGCCGCTCGACCGCGGGCACGCGCTACACCGCCGATGTCAGCACCACCGCCTTCGAGATCGACCTGTTCGGACGACTGGACTCGCTCTCCGATGCCGCGCTCAATCGCTATTTCGGCACCGAGGCGGCGGCGCGCGCGACGCGGCTGACGCTGATCGGCGATATTGCCGATGCATGGCTGACCTATGCCGCCGATGCCTCGCTGCTCAAGCTGGCCGAGGATACCGCCGCCAATGCGCGCGAGCAGGTCAAGCTCACCCGCCTGCGGCTCGACGGGGGCATCGCCCCGCGTTCCGATCTGCGCCAGGCCGAGCAAGTCCTCGCCACCGCCGAGGCCGATATCGCGGCGCAGACAACGGCGCTGGCGCAGGATGTGAACGCGCTCCAATTGCTGGTCGGCGCGCCGGTCGATGCGACGCTGCTGCCGGGCTCGCTGGCCGAGACGCAGGAGGCGGTGCGCACCCTTCCGGCGGGTCTCGATTCGGCGATCCTGCTGCGCCGCCCCGATGTGATGCAGGCCGAATACGAATTGCGCGCCGCCAATGCCGAGATCGGTGCCGCGCGCGCGGCGCTGTTCCCGCGGATCACGCTCACGGGCCTGGCTGGTCTTGCCAGCAACGCCCTGTCCAACCTCTTCACCGGCGCGGCCTTCAATTTTTCTGCCGGCGCCAATGTGCGCTATTCGCTGTTTCAGGGCGGCGCGGCGCAGGCGGGCGTGTCCCAGTCCGAGGCCCAGCGCGACGCAGCGGTGGCGGGGTATGAGCGCGCCATTCAGGCAGCCTTCCGTGACGTTGCCGATGCGCTCGCGCGGCGCGGCACGATCACCGAGCAATTGCGGGCCAATCGCGCCTTCCTCGATGCAGCGCAGGACACCTATGCGCTGGCCGACCTGCGGTATCGCGGGGGCGTCGATTCCTTCCTCGCCAGCCTCGATGCGCAGCGCGCCGCCTATGCGGCGCAGCGCACATTGCTGACGACGCAGTTGATCGAAGCGAGCAACCGTGTCGCTCTCTACCGCGCGCTGGGCGGGGAAGCCGTGGCACCGCCGCAAGCGCGCTGATCAGCCCGCCCCTATCGCTATTGACCACAGCCAGCGGGCGCTGCGGGCGCTATTCGGCTGCGCATAGGGTGAAGCCAGGCACACCCGTTGGAGCGCAAGATCATGGCCATTCACAAAGTCTGCGTCCTCGGGGCGCCCGCCGATCAGGGGCTACCGCTGGTCGCCGAACTGCTGGCCCATGGTTTCGCCGTCACAGCCGGCGTGCGGCGCGCAGACGCCATGGCGAATACCCCCTTTCCTGATCTGCCGACCACCTATGCCGACATCACCGATGCGGATGCCATGGCACAGGCATTTGCCGGACAGGATGCGGCCGCCTTTCACCTGCCGTTCGAATTCGACCGCGACAGGGCCGCCCATTTCGGCCGCCAGATCGCCGAGGGCGCGCGCCGTGCGGGGCTGAAGAAGATCATCTTCAACACCGCCTGTTTTGTTGCCGACCACGACCTTGACCTGTCAGCCCATGACGGCCGCAGGGATATCGAACGGGCCTTGGAGGAAACGGGCATACCCTGCGTGTTCATCGAACCGACCGTGTTCATGGACAACCAGTACCGGCTCTGGAACCGACCCTTGATCATGCGTGACGGGATCTTCGCCTATCCTGCCAAGCCCGATCTGCTGATCAACTGGGTGTGCCTCGAAGATGTCGCCCAGGCGATGCGCCGGGCGCTCCAGACCTCGGCTGCCGATGGCCTCCACGTCCCGCTCGGCGGGCCGGAGGCGCTGGTCGGCGATCAGGTGGCGGCCAATCTGTCGGAAGCGATCGGACGCGATGTCCGTTTTGAAAGCCTCGCACCTGCGGAGTTCGCTGCCCGCATGAGCGAAATGGTGACCGGCTCGCGCGAGGTGACACCGCTCAGCATCTATGACGGGATGGCGAAGTTCTACGCCTTCTACAACGCCCAGCCCCGCTCGCCGCTGGTGGTTGATCCGCAAGCGGCGCGCGACCTGCTGGGCATGGAGCCGACGCGCCATCTGGATTGGGCGCGGGCGCAGGATTGGGGCGCTGGATTGCCCCCGATCGCGCCCTGATGCGATCGGGTTGACGGGACACCGTCAGCGATCACTCTTGCGATAATCGACCCATCCGCCCTCGCACCGGCTGCAAAGCCGCGCGTTGCTGGCACAACCGCTGGCCCGTGTACCGGAGCCTTGCATGATGCCGCTGCCCTCGTTGTTCGCACCTGCCTCGGTCGCCGGGTTGCCCCTGTCCAATCGGCTTGTCATGGCCCCGATGACGCGGCGGATGAGCCCGGGCGGCGTTCCGGGGGCGGATGTGGCGGCCTATTACCGCCGCCGCGCCGAAGGGGGCGTGGGCCTCATCATCACCGAGGGCACCGGCATTGCCGATCCCGCCGCATTGGCCGAGGCGAACGTGCCCGAATTTCACGGCGCGGGGCTGGAGGGCTGGGCGCGGGTCGTGGCCGACGTCCATGCCGCAGGTGCGCGCATCTTCCCGCAGCTCTGGCACGTCGGCAGCGCACGCCGCCCGGCACAGACCGCCACGCCCGATGTGCCCGCCGTCTCCCCCTCCGGCCTCTTCTCCCCCGACGAGCCCAATGGCGAGGCGCTGAGCGAGGCGCGCATCGCCGCGATCATCGCCGCCTATGGCGCTGCCGCCGCCGCTGCGCGGGCGATCGGGTGCGACGGGATCGAGCTGCACTTTGCCCATGGCTATCTGGTCGACCAGTTCCTGTGGGCGCCGACCAACCGCCGCACCGACCGCTGGGGCGAGACGCGCTGGCTGCTGGCGCGCGAGGTGGTGGCGGAATGTCGCCGCGCTGTCGGCCCCGACTTTACCATTTGCCTGCGGTTCTCGCAGTGGAAACAGCAGGACTACGCCGCGCGGCTGTTTGAAACGCCGGGCGAACTGTCGGCTTTCCTCGCACCGATGGTGGATGCAGGCGCAGACATCTTCCACTGCTCCACCCGCCGCTTCTGGGAGCCGGAATTTCCCGGCAGCGCGATGAACCTCGCTGGCTGGACGAGGAAGCTTTCGGGCAAGCCGGTGATCACGGTCGGGTCGGTCGGGCTGGACGCGGATTTCCTCACCACGCGGGTCGGCGATGATCCGCTCGCCGATGCCGCGCGGCTGGACCGGCTGGAGGCGATGCTGGCGGCGGGCGAAGTCGATCTGGTGGCAGTGGGCCGCGCGCTGATCGGCGATGCGCAGTGGGGGAACAAGCTGCGCGATGGCCGGCTGGAGGCGATCCGCCCTTTCACCCGCGCCGATCTCGCGCAGCTCGATTAGCCTTTCATCAGCAGCGATTGCGATCCGGTGGCGAGCAGGTTGCCGCGCTCGTCCCACAGGCTCACCGCGCCTTGGGCAAAGCCGCCATGTGCGGCGCTTACGGTCATGTCGGCGAGGCACCAGCCGGCGGGCGCAGTGCGGACCATGCGCATGGCATTGTCGAGACTGTTGCCGCCGCCCGCCTGACCGCTCGCCCGGCCCAGCGCCACAGGGATGAAGTCCGCGAACATCGCAAGGCTGGCGACACCGATCGGCGCGTCATCGCGGCGGTGCAGCCAGAGCAGCGTGCGCCCCGGCACTGCCGCCGCGGCGCCCGCTTCGCGCACTTCGATCCCGGCGAGGAAGTGCGCGTTGGCGTCCTGCGGCGGCAGGTCGGTGCAGGGCGGGCAGGCTTCGGGTGGCGGGACGACGAGCGCAGCGACCCATTGCTGCGGGGCAAAGCCCTCGCGCTCGCCGAGCACGACGCCTGCGTGAAACAGGATGCGACCCTCAAGGCTCCCCGTCACCCGCACCTGCGCCAGCGTCCGCCCGGCCTGCAAGGTCTCGACATCCAGCGCCAGCACCGCACCCAAGGGCGTGAAGCTGACGAATTGCAGCGCGCCTTGCACCACTGGCCTGCCGGTCGCGACCGCTGCCACCTCCAGCGCCAGCGCCAGTGTCGCGCCGCCGAACAGGTAGGCATGGCCCGGCGGGCCGACCGCCAGATCAGGGGTAATCGGAATCGCAAAACGCGCCTCGCCACGGCGCTCCAGCGCGGGAAAGGCAGCGGTCATGCGAAGACAGTATAGACCGGATCCTCCGGCCAGCGCCCGCCCACCGGTTTGCGTGAGGCGAAACGTTCTTCCTCGGTTCCGGGCGGTAGCGGCATTTCCTCGACCCAGTCGAACACCACCAGCCGGTCCTGCACCCGCCATTCGCCCTCGCGCGCGGTGAACCAGTCGAGATAGCGGCCCTTCATGTCCCATTGGGTGAGCTTGCCATCCGCCCCCGGCTGGCGCTGGAAGGCCGAGAAATAGGTCTCCACCGCCGCCCCGCCTTCGCGGAACTCGATGAGCACATTGTGGATCTGATGAATGCCGCGCTCGATATGCGGCAGGGTCTTCATCGCCCATTGGATGAAGCCCTCGGCGCTGCCCTGATAGGGGCCGTGGCTGTCAGTGCCATCGGGCCAATAGGCCGAACGCAGCATCGCCTCGTCGCTGCGGTCGATCCCGCGGCAGTAACGGAACAGGCAATCGCGGATGCGCTCGCGGGCGATCAGTTCCTCGAGGGTTCCGGGGGTGATGGCGGTCATGCGGCGAACCTTGCTCTGTGGTGGTCGATCGAGCCGTGAGCGATGGCGAGCATCATCTGGCGCTTGAGGTGGTGGCTGACGATCAGTTCGTCCGAAAAGCCGACCCCGCCGTGAAGCTGCACCGCTTGCTGGCCGACATAGACCCCACATTCGCCGATCCGCACCTTGGCGGCGGCGATGGCACGCTGGAAGGCGGCCTCGCCTTCCGCGCTGGCGATGGCGATGTGGCACAGCATGGCGCGCGCTTCCTCGCAGGCGATGCGCATATCGACCATGCGGTGCTGGAGCACCTGGAAGCTGCCTATCGGCCGTCCGAATTGTTCGCGGGTGCGCAGATATTCGAGCGTGATGTCGCTCACCGCCTCCATCGACCCGACCGCCTCGGCGAGCTGCACGCACAGCGCGCGCGCGACGGCGGCCTCGATCAGCGCAAGCGCGCCGCCTTGCGGGCCGAAGGGCCGGGCTGCCGCGCCGTTCAGAGTCAGGCGGGCGTGACGGTGGCCGTCGATGGCGCGGAAGCGTTCGACCGCAAGGCCGGGGGTGTCGGCAGCGACGAGGAAGAGCGATATGCCCTCGGGGTCACGCGCCCCCGTGCCGCCGGTGCGGGCGGGGATGATGAACCAGTCCGCGTCCCCGCCATCCTCGACATGGCACTTGGTGCCGGTCAGCCTCCAGCTGTCGCCTGCGAAGGTGGCGGTGGTGGCGATGTGGTGCAGATCATAACCCGCATCCGGCTCCAACAAGGCGGCTGCCGCGATGCTGGTGCCTGCCCCAAGCTCGCCGATCAGCGGATGCAGCGCCTCCCCGCCATGGGCGAGCAGCGCTGGGGCGAGCACGCAGCTGGCAACGGAAGGCCCGGGCACCAGATGCCGTCCGAAGCCTTCGCCCAGCGCCATCAGATCGGCAATCCCGCCGCCCAAGCCGCCCGCATCCTCGGGGATGGGGAGCAGCAGCCAGCCGAGCTCGGCCATCGCGGCCCACGCCGCCTCCTCTCCGCTGCGGCCCTCGCGGATCAACCGGTGACGCTCACCCGGCGGGAAGTGCTGCGCGCCGAAGCGCGCCACGCTTTCGAGCAGCATCGCCTGCTCGTCGGAATAGCTGAACTGCATCGCGCCTAACCCTTCAGACCCAGCGCGCGCTGGGCGATGATGTTGTGCTGGATCTCGCTCGACCCGCCATAGATCGAGGTGACGCGGGCATAGAGCGCGCCCTGCATCGCGTAGGGCATATCCTCAGGCAGCCCTGCGCCCTGATCCACGGGCGCGAAATGCGCCGCCTCCGGCCCCAACGCGCCGACCCACAGGGCGGTGCCGGCCTGCGACAATTGCGACCAGCGCAGCTTGATCATCGAGCCCAATGGCCCGGAATCGACCCCGGCGCTGGCATCGGCCATCACCCGCAAGACCATCGTCTGGAGCGCGATCACTTCGATCTCGTATTGCGCCAGCTTGGCGCGGAAGCCGGGCTTGTCGATCAGCGGCACGCCGCCGATGGTGCGCCGCGTGGCAGCCTCGCGGATCGCGCGGATCGTCTGGGTCAGGAACACCGCGACCGAGGCGGTGACCATCCGCTCGCGGTCAAGCAGCACCTTGCCATATTCCCAGCCGCGCCCTTCCTCGCCCACCAGCGCAGTCACGGGCACGCGCACATCATCGAGGAACATCTCGTTGGTGTGGTGCTTCTCGTCCATCGTCGCGACGGGGCGGATGGTGATGCCGGGGGTTTTCATGTCGACCAACAGCAGCGAAATCCCCTGCTGGCGCTTGGCCTCGTCCGAGGTGCGGGCGAGGACGAAGCAATGGCTCGCGACATGGCCGTAGCTGGTCCACGCCTTCTGGCCGTTCAAGACATAATGATCCCCTTCGCGCACCGCCCGCGTGCGCAGCGAGGCAAGGTCCGACCCGGCATTGGGCTCGGAATAGCCCTGGCACCACCAGTCATCGGCATTGATGATGCGCGGCAGGTAATGGGCCTTCTGTTCGGGGCTGCCATAGGTGAAGATGATTGGGCCGATCAGCTCCAATCCCTGATGGAACTGCGCCGGCGCATCGGCGGCGGCGGCCTCGCTCCAGAAGATGTATTGCTGAATGGGGCTCCAGCCGGGGCCGCCATATTCCGCAGGCCAGGTCGGCGCGCCCCAGCCTTTGGCGGCGAGGCGCTTCTGATAGGCGGTGAGCTCGTCCGGGTTGAGGCGCAGCCCGGCCCGCACGCGGGTGCGCCATTCGGGCGGGATGCCGGTGGCGAAGAATGCGCGCACCTCCTCGCGGAAGGCGATGTCGGCGGGATCGAGGGTGAAGTGCATCAGGCAGCCCCTGCTTGGAAACGGCTCTCGGCGATCCCGCGCACACCCAGTCCGGTGACGACGGCAATGCGCCCGCCATCGGGATGATCGGTGACGAGATTGTGCCCCGAATTGGCGATCGAGGTGACGTAGAGCGTTGCCATCCCCTCCCCCCCGAAGGCCGGGCACGAGGGGAACGGCATCGGCATGGCGATGCGGCGGAGCAGCTCTCCTGCCGGGCTGACACAGGCGATCGCCTGATCGAGCACCAGCGCGATCCACAGGTTGCCGTCAGCATCCACAGTCGCGCCGTCGGGCGCCTGACCGATCCCGGCGAGGCTGATCGAAGCGCGCTGCGCGCCCACAGCGCCGGTCACCGGATCATAGGCATGGCAGCGGATCACCCCGTCGAGACTGTCGGCGAAATAGAGCGTGGTGCCGTCGGGCGAAAAACAGATCGCATTGGAAATCCGCATCCCGCCCGCCAGCGGCGCCAGCGCACCGGCGGCGGAAAGCTGAAACAGCGTGCCGCTTGCGCCCTCGGCCATGCGGGTCTGGCCGCAGATGTAATGGCTGCCTGCGCGGTCGACCTTGCCATCATTGAGCCGCATCGTCCCGTCGTGGCCGGGCACGCTGGCAAAGGGCGTTGCCTTGCCCGAGGCGCCGTCCACCAGCGCGAAGTGATCGGCGAAACCGGCCAGCAAGCCGCCCTCGGCAAAGCCGACACTCCCGATCATGCTGTCAAACTGCCACTTCGCCAGCGGCGCACCGTCCGGCGCGGCAGCGTGGATGCTTCGCCCGGCGGAATCGACCCACCACAGCCTTTGCGCCGCCGCGTCCCACACCGGACTTTCGCCCAGCAGGCAGCGGTGCTCCCCGAGAAATCCTGTCCGGACAGTCAAGCTGCACTCTCCCCAACCGGGCCGCGCACGGGCCCGCGTTCGGGGGAAAGACTATCCCGCCTCGCAGCCTGAGCGCATCCAAACGGCTCGCCGGGGCCGGACAATCATGTCTGCGATATTTGACCCGGCGAAGGGTGGAAGCCTGCGACCATTTCGCGCAAGGTCTCCACGATGCGATCCTTGGCGTCGGCAATGCGCTCGGCCAGCCCCCCCACCCCCAGCGCCAGCGGCACGCCATAGAGGTCTGCATCGAGCGCCATCGTGATCGAGGACACGGCAGGCGTCGGCCGACCGGGGACATAGGCATAGCCAAGATGCCGCACGGCCTCGACCTTCTGCATGATCTCGGCAAGGCTCACGCGGACATCGTCGCCGGTGTTGTAGGCGTTGGAATAGCGCACCAGCTTGTCGATCGCGCGGTCGTCCATCCGCGCCATCAGCGACAGGCCGGCCGAACTGTCGACCAGCTTGCGCATGGCGCCGACCTGCGGGGCCATCTGGAATTCGTGATCGGGAGTCAGCAGGATGATGTACTGCACGAACAGGTCATTGCGGGTGATCAGCGCGACGGTTTCATCGGTGCGGCGCTGCAATTCCTCAACCAGCTCGCGGTAGCCCCCGGCGGCCTGGATAAAGCCCGGCAGCCAGTTGCCCAGCATACTCACCCGCGTGGTCGGCAGATAGGTGCGGTGGTCGCGATCGTAGTTGAGATAGCCCCGCAGCACCATGCTCTTGAGCAGCGCCGTGGTGCTCGATTGCGGGTAGCCGAGCGCGGTGTGAACCTCCTGCAAGCGCAAGGGCTCGCGGCGCTCGGCGAAGAGTTCGAGCACTTCGAAGGTGCGCAGCGCGGACTTGACCGGAGGTTGCGACATGGGCCGCGATCATGCCGGTGGCGGGGCTGTGGGTAAAGCGGCTTGGCGCGGACGAGCGGCACGCATCCTGAGGTTCGCACCGCCATCGCAGAAAATGACCTGCCCGCTCGCCGCGCCCCATTCCAGCAGCGCACCAGCCATCGGCGCCGCACTTTCCGCCAGCGCCGGATCGTCGGATGGCAGGGCGAGGAAATTGATCGCCACCCCGGCCTGTGCATATTCGAGCGCAGCCGAGCGCATCAACCCGACCGCGCCTGCGGCATAGGCACCTGCAAGAACCGCGTCCCAATCGCCCAGACCTGCGCTCAATCCGATCAGCACGATGCGGCGATGATCGGGCAGCAGCGCGGCAAGCGTCGCGGCGAGATCGGCAAGCGGCGTGATGCAACCTGCCGCGAAATCCGCATCCTCCAGATCGCCCAGCGGCGCCATGCGCACAGGCGGCATGGCAGCGACGATGGCGGCGGGCGCGGAAAGCGGCGTGGTGCCCGCGATCCGGGCGGCGATGGCCGCTGTGAGGCTGCCGGGGGGCGCAATGACGCTCAGCACGGAGCCACCCCCAGCGACTTGCCGCCGTCGACCAGCAGCACCTGCCCGTTGACCATCCGCCCCGCCGCCGAGGCGAGGTAGGCGACCGCTTCGGCAATGGTGGCAGGCGGCATCGGCCCGCCTGCCGGTTCGAGCCGCGACAGGCGCGCGCGCATTTCAGGCGTGAAGTCGTCGATCATGCGCGTCTCGACCATGCCGGGCGCAACCGCATTGACGCTGATCCCGCGCCAGCGCAGCTCCACCGCCAGCGCCCGGGTCAGACCGACGACGGCGGCTTTGGACGCGACATAATGCGCTGCCCCTGCTCCGCCGAGATAGCCGCGTGAGGCGATGTTGATGATCGCGCCGCGCTCCATCCGCCGCGCCGCTTCCCGCGCGAGGATGAAGGTGCCGCCGAGATTGACCCGCAGCATCCGCTCGAAGGCTTCGCGGGGGATGTCCTTCAAGGGGAGCAGTTCCGCCGCGATCCCAGCGCAGTTCACCACCACGTCGAGAGGTGGCAGGCGATCGACCAGCGCGGCAACAGCAGCGCTGTCGGACACGTCGAGCACGGCGGGGGCAATGCCCTGCCCCTCCACCGCCGCCAGTGCGGCTTCATCACGGTCGGCAGCGGTCACGCTCCAGCCTTGCGCGGCAAGCCGTTCGGCCACGCTGCGCCCGATGCCCTGCGCACCGCCGGTCACCAGCGCATGAGGTTGCACCGGCTCAGGCCACCGCCGTCAGGCCGAGCGCTTCGAGCGCCAGCGCGGTCGCGGTGCGATAGTCGGACTTGCCGCTGGCATGGCGCGGCAAGTCATCCAGCGCGATCATCCGCCGCGGCAGCTTGTAGCGCGCCAGATCAACCTCCAGCGCCGCCCGCGCCGCCGCTTCGTCAAACCCCGGCGCGGTGCGGATCAGCGCCACCACCGCCTTGCCCCAGGTTGGGTCAGGCACGCCGACGACAATCGCATCCTCGATGCCCGGCGCGCGTTTCAGCGCCTCTTCGACCTCTTCGACAAAGATCTTCTCGCCGCCCGAATTGATGCACAGATTGCCGCGCCCGATCAGGCGGATCAGGCCTTCGGGCGTGCGTTCGGCCATATCGCCGGGGATGGCGTAAACCTCCCCGCCGATGGTGCGATAGGTCTGTGCGGTCTTCTCGGGATCGCCGAAATAGCCGCGTGCGAAGGGCGGCCTGCGGGCGAGCCAGCCGGTGCCCGGCTCATCATCGGCAAGCACCCGGTCGGTCTCGACATCGATGATCACGGTCTGACGCCCCGGCTCGAAATAGCCGGTCGGCGTCTCGCGCGTGGCATTGGTGATGGCATAGCCGAAGCCCGAGGCTTCCGATGCGCCGAGAATGTCCACCAGCGTCAGCTGCGGCAATTGCTGCACCAGCCCGCGCTTCACTTCCTCGCTCCACATCAGCCCGGCAGACGAGATCACCTTGAGGCTGGCGAGATTCCAGCGCCCCGGATGGGCTTCGAGCGCCTGCAACATCGGCCGTGCAAAGACATCGCCGACGATCAGGATGCGGGTCACGCCGTGGCGCTGGGTCTCGTCCCACAGGGCCTCGGCGCGGAAGCTGTCATCCGACAGCAGCACAGCCGTCCCGCCCATCAGCAGTTCGGCCATCGAGGAATTGAGGCCCGCCCCGTGCATCAGCGGGCAAGCGGGCATGACCCGGCCCGGCGCGGTGTTGGCCGCGACCTGCCGCGCGTGATCCTCCAGCGTCAGGATGGTGTTGCGCACGGTGGGGGATTCCAGCTGCACCGCGCGCGCATCGGCCGCCGCCCACATCACGCCCTTGGGCCGCCCGGTGGTGCCGCCGGTATAGAGCAGATAGCCATCATCGGGCGAGCGTGCGATCCCGAGCGGGCTGCCATCGCCCTCGCTTACGATCCGGTCGTATTCACCCTCCCCGCCGATTTCGACCACCATGCGCAGATGATCGAGCGCCGCGGGCAGGGGCGCGACCACGCCCGCGAATTCGGCCTGATGGAACAACGCCACCGCGCCGCAATCGGCGAGGACATATTCGATCTCGGCGGTGGTGTAGCGGTAATTGAGGTTCACATGGGTCAGCCGCGCCTTGAAGGCGGCGCAGGCGATCTCGATGAATTCGGGGATGTTGCGGGCAAGGATCGCGACCCGGTCGCCCGCCACCAATCCGCCTGCCAGCATCGCGCGGGCGAGGCGATTGGTGCGCGCGTCGAACTCGCCCCAGCTGATCGTCCGCTCACCCCGGATCAGCGCCGGGCGGTCTGCCGGGACGTTGCTTGCGGCCACATCCAGCAGATCGCCGAAATTCCACTGCCCCGCCATCGCCTCAGCAGCCCTTGAACACCGGTGCGCGCTTCTCGACGAAAGCGGCGACCGCCTCGGAGGCATCGTAGGACGTGGCGAGTTTGGCGGTGTTGCCCTGTTCGTAGATATAGCCATCGCGCAGGGTCATGTTCTCGATGGTGCGCATCGAGTCCTTGGCCAGCCGGGTCGCCAGCGGGCTCTTCGCCGCGATATTGCGGGCCATGTCCATGACGAAGGGCATCAGCTCTTCGGGCGGCAGGCTCGCCTCGATCACGCCGCGGCGGTAGAGTTCGTCGGCCGGCGCGCGGTAGCCGGTCAGCATCATGCGGCGCACCAGCGAGTGCGGCAGGATGCGCTCGGCGTGCTTGCCGCCGCCCATCAGGCCGACATCCACCTCGGGCAGGCCGAAGACCGCGTTCTGCGAGGCGACGATGATGTCGCAGCTGGCCGCCAGCCCCAGCCCCGCACCCAGCGCCGCGCCGTTGACGGCGGCGATGATCGGCTTGTGATTGTCGATCATGCAGTAACTCACCTCGCGCACCTTGCGGTTGCGCGCCCAGCGCGCACCGGGGGCGGAAAGATCGGGCCGGTTGCGCAGGTCAGCGCCCGCGCAAAAGCACTTGCCCGCGCCGGTCAGCACCACCACGCGCACATCATCGCGATCATTGAAGGTGTCGAAGGTGGCGATCAGCTCGTCGATCAGGTCCATGTTCTGGGCATTGACCGGCGGGTTGTCCATCGTGACCACCGCCACGTAATCGCTGACGTCCAACCTGACCTGACTCATGCTGCTTCTCCCGCAAATGTGTTGGGCGGGAGACTATGGAGCGCGGCGACGCTTGGCACGGACGGGGGCAGTGCCCGCGCGAATATTGCATATGCGATTTAGAGCGGGTTCCGACCAACCTGACCCACCCTGATCGCGCTCTAGGGCAGCGGCGCTTGCGGAGGGTGACCGCTGGCGAGATAGCCGCCATCGGCCTGAAGCGTGGTGCCGGTGATGTAGGATGCCGCGTCCGAGGCGAGGAAGGCGATGGCCCCGGCAATCTCGGCAGGCGCTCCCATGCGGCCCATCGGGATGCGAGCGAGGATCGCGCTCATGTCGCGCGTGCCCGCGGCGATCAGCGCCTCCATGGCGGGCGTGAGGATATAGCCGGGGGCGACGGCGTTGACCCGGATGCCGTGCTCGGCCCATTCGCAGGCCATGCTCCGGGTGAGCATCACCACCCCGGCCTTGGACGCGCAATAGGCATTGCGGCCCGGCAAGCCGAGGCTGGCGGTGATCGAGGCGAGGTTGACGATCGCGCCTCCCCCTGCGCCGATCATCTGCCGCGCGGCGGCGCGGGCGGCGTGGAGCGTGCCCTTGAGATTGACCGCAATGGTGCGGCGGAAGTGGGCCATGTCCTGATCCTGCGTCGGTGCCATCGGCTCGACCATCCCGGCATTGTTGACCAGCACCGTCACCGGGCCGAGCTGGCGGGCGATATCGCTCATCGCGTGTTCGATGGCGGCCTCGTCGGCGAGGTCGGCCTGCCATGCGGGGAAGCGTGGGTCGTCGCCCGGCTGGCGGTCGATGATCGCCACCTGCCAGCCCTCAGCCGCGAGCCGCTCGGCCACCGCCGCGCCGATCCCGCGCGCGCCGCCAGTGACGCAGGCGACATCGCCGGGGCGCACCGGACGGTGGGGCATCACGCTGGCCGAAGCCCGGCCCGAGCCGCCGAAGGCATCGACCCCGCCATCGACCGACAGCAACGTGCCGCAATGATAGCCGCCCGGCTGCGCAAGGTAATGCACCGCCTCGGCGATCTCGTCGGCCCGGCCCAGCCGCCCCATCGGCACCGCGGCTGCCACAGCGGCGCGATCGAACCGGCCTTCGCGTTCGAGCGCCAGCAGGATTTCAGTGTCGATATAGCCCGGCAGCACCGCGTTGACGGCGATGTCCGCGCCCGCCAGTTCCACCGCCATGGCGCGGGTCATGCCGATCACGGCGGCCTTGGTCATGGAATAGGCCGCGCGCCCCGGCAGCGCCCGCAGGCCAGCGCCCGAGGCGATATTGACGATCCGCGCCCCGCGCTGTCCGGCCAGAATCGTGCGCAGCGCGGCGCGGGCGACGAGGTAGGGGCCGTCAAGGTTGATCCCCACCAGCCGGTCAATATCCGCGCCCGGCACCTCCAGCAGCGGGCGGGCAAAGCGATCGACCACGCCCGCATTGTTGACCACCACATCGAAGGCGCCAAACTGCGCGCGCAGATCGGACAGCGCCGTATCGACCGCAAGCTCGTCCGATATGTCGAGGGCGATGGCGACATGATCGCCCCCCAGCCGCGCCGCAGCTGCAGTGCAGGCGGCAGCGTCGATATCGGCGAGCATCACGCGGTCACCCGCTGCGGCAAAGCGCAAAGCGCAGGCCAATCCGATCCCGCGCGCGGCTCCGGTCACAAGCACCTGACGTTGCAGCTTTGCCATGCCCCTCTCCCTCTGGCCTTTGCCGATACCTTGGCCAGCCCCTCGCGCGCGTCAAAAACGTGCAGCCTCGCTCGCGCGACTATCATGCACGGAATAATGGCACCGCCTCAGCGCTCGCCCGCTGCCATTGCCGTGCAGAGGGATAGACCTTGCCCCGCAGACAGGAGGAACGCGCATGGGCACAGGATCGGCAGCAGAACTGGCAGGCAAGGTCGCAGTGGTGACCGGAGCCTCACGCGGGCTGGGCAAGGCGATTGCGACGCTGTTCGCGGCCGAGGGCGCGCGGGTGGTGCTGATCGACCTGAAACCGCACTGGGCGCAAGCCGCCGCTGCCGATATCGGGCATGACGCGATCGGGTTGGGCGCGGACGTCTCCGACCGGGCGGCGATCACCGCCGCGCTTGATGCCGCCGCGCGCGAGTGCGGGCGGATCGATGTGCTGGTCAACAATGCGATGTGGAACAGCTATGACCTGATCCCCGACATCACGCCCGAGATCTTCAATCGCATGACGGGCGTGGGTCTGGGCGGGATCGTGTGGGGGATCCAGGCCGCTCTGCCGCATATGCAGAGCGGCGGGTCGATCATCAATATCGGCTCGATGGCCGGGCGGCTGGGGAGCGCGGGCGCGCTGCTTTATGCCGCGGTCAAGGCCGGGGTCGACGGGCTGACCCGCTCGGCCTCGGTCGAGCTGGGTGCGCGCGGGATCAGGGTCAACGCCATCGCACCCTCGACCGTGGCGACCGAGGGGGTGATGGCGATCCTCAGCCCGGAACAGCTGGAGCGGCGCATCAGCCAGACCCCGATGGCGCGGCTCGGCACGGCGGACGACATCGCCCAGACCGCCCTGTGGCTGGCAGGCGCGCGCTCGGGCTTCGTGACCGGGCAATCGCTCGCAGTCGATGGGGGGATCGGCCACACGCTGCAACGCTAGCCCCTAAATCGCCCTTATGATTTTTGGGCGGGCATAGGCTCCGCACGTTGCCCAAAGCCGCCGCCCGGCGCGATGACACAGCGTCGGTTGGACCATCACAGGATTGCCGGAATGCAGTCGAAACGGGCGCGATTGCCCGTGCGCCATCGTGCGCCCTGCGTCCGGCACGCTCGAAGAGAAAGAAAAGGGGAACGGGGATGAAAAGGAACACAGGGCTGCGAGTGGCCGCAGGTATTGGCGCAAGTCTGGTGGCACTCGCCGCCAGCAGCGCGGCTGTTGCACAGGATCAGGCGGAAGCAACCGAGGACGAATCCGCCTTCGGTACTATCGTGGTGACCGCCACCAAGAAGGCCAATGCGCAGGACGTGCAGTCCGTGCCGCTGGCGGTGACCGCCTTCGGGGCCGAACAGCTGGCTGACCAGCACGTGCGCACGCTCGACAATCTCGGCTTCAGCGTGCCCAACGTGCAGCTTGATGACGTCGGCACCGCGCCCGGCTTTGCCAACTTCTCGATCCGTGGGCTGGGCATCAACTCCTCGATCCCCTCGATTGACCCGACCGTGGGCGTGTTCGTCGACGGGGTGTATATGGGCATCAGCGCGGGCATCCTGTTCGACACCTTCGACCTTGAAGGCGTCGAAGTGCTGCGCGGCCCGCAAGGCTTGCTGTTCGGACGCAATGTCACCGGCGGCGCGGTCGTGGTGCGCACCTCCACGCCCGACACCTCGGGCGAACTGAAGGTCGAAGGCCGGGTGGCGCTGGAAACCGGCCTCAACAAGATCGTCAGCGGTGTCGTTTCGGCCCCGCTGATCGAGGACAAGCTCGCCGCCAAGATCGCCGTCTATTACAACGACGATGATGGCTGGTTCACCAACCAGTTCAACGGCAACAAGGACTTTGGCGCGGCCGAGACCCTGATCCTGCGCGGCGCGCTGAACTTCACGCCCACCGATACGGTGCAGATCATCGGCCGTTATGAACGCGGGCGCGTGCGCGGCGATGGCGCTGTGGTGAGCAATTTCGGGCTGTTCCGGCGCGAAAGCTTCGGCATCAGCGTCAATGACGAAGGCGTCACCCGCAACGACTGGAACCAGGCGACGCTTGAGGTCAACATCGACACAGGCTTTGGCAACGGCAAGATCACCAACATCCTGGCCTACCGCGATTTCAGCGGCTTCGTTTCGAGCGACATCGATTCCTCGCCAAACTTCACCTTCCACGCCGACACCCTGACCCGGCAGGACCAGTGGAGCAACGAACTGCGCTATGCCGGCAGCTTCGGCGCCTTCGATGTGACGACCGGCGTCTACTACTTCACGCAGAACATCGACTATATCGAACTGCGCAAGCTGGCAGGCGGTGCACTGCGCATTTCGGGCGGGGGCAAGCAGGACCAGAAGACGCTCGGCGTGTTTGCATCGGCCGACTGGCACCTGACCGACAGCCTCACCCTCAGCGGGGGTCTGCGTTATTCGTGGGAGGACAAGGCGGTGCAGGTGCAGAACCTGCAGGGCAATCTGTGCGATCCGGTGGGGACGCGCACCTGTTCCAGCTATGGCTTCAATGACGAGGAAAGCTGGCAGGATCCGACCTTCCGCGTCGGCGCGCAGTGGGAGCCGACGGCCGACACCCTGTTCTACGGCTTCTTCGCGCGCGGTTTCCGCAGCGGCGGCTATAACTTCCGCAATGGCAATCCGGCGGAAGATCCCGGCCCGTTCGATGCCGAAAAGCAGAACTCGTGGGAAATCGGCGTCAAGCATGACTTCGGCGATCTGCTGCGCCTCAATGTCGCGGCCTTCCACAACACCATCTTCGGGCTGCAGCGCGAGATCATCCTGCCGGTTCTGCCGCTTGGCACGACGCAGGTGATCCGCAACTCGGCCGACCTTCGCTTGCAGGGGATCGAGGCCGAAGCCGTGCTGCGGATCGGCGAGCACCTCACCATCAACGGCCAGCTTGGCTACACCGATGCCAAGTACAAGAAGATCTTCTTCGACCTGACCGGCGACCGGGTAATCAACGCCCGTGACTTTGCGCTCAAGCCGCCCCGGCTGGCACCCTGGACCTATGGCGCCAGCCTCAACTTCGCGCATGACACCAGCGGCGGTGCGGAGGTGACCGCGCGATTGGGCTATGCCCACCGCGATGCCGCCTGGTCGAACGACAACAACACCGGGCTGCTCAGCGCAGGCGACATGGTCGATGCCAACCTCGCCATCGAAGCCCCGAGCAGGCAGTGGAAGTTGTCGATCTATGGGCAGAACCTGCTCAATGACCAGACCGAGGGCAACGTCTCGCCGCTGCCGTTCTTTGCCGGATCGACCTTCTCGTCGATCAACAAGGGCCGGGTGCTCGGAGCGGAAGTGACCTTCCGCTACTAGGTGCCTGCTGCCAGCGGGCCGCCGCCGCTCTCTCGCGGCGGCCCGCGCCTCCGCTTGCCGTGAACCCCTTGCGAACCTTTCGGAAACCCAATCCCATGACCAGCACCGCCCAGACCCAGCGCACCCCCGTTACCCTGACTGTCGATGCGCTGGTGGTCGGCGCGGGGTTCGGCGGGATGTACGCCCTCCACCGCCTGCGCGAGATGGGCCTGTCGGTGGTCGGGGTGGAGACCGGCGATAATGTCGGCGGGGTATGGTACTGGAACCGCTATCCGGGCGCACGCTGCGACCTGATGTGCGTCGATTACAGCTACGGCTTTTCGGACGAGATCCAGCAGGAATGGACCTGGAGCGAGCAGTTCGCCGCCCAGCCCGAAATCCTCGCCTATGCCAATTTCGTCGCCGACAAGCTCGATCTGCGGCGCGACTATCTGTTCGAGACCCGCGTCGAAAGTGCAGTGTGGGACGAGGGCGCGGGCAAATGGCAGGCGACCACCAACCGCGGCGACCACATCACCGCGACCTATTGCATCATGGCGACCGGGCCGCTGTCGGTGCCGAAAGACCCCGAGTTCCCCGGCCTTGCCGACTTCAAGGGCGAATTGCTGCGCGCGGCGAAATGGCCGCACACCCCGGTCAGCTTTGCTGGCAAGCGCGTCGGGCTGGTCGGCACCGGATCATCGGGCATCCAGATCGTGCCGGTGGTGGCCGAGGAGGCCGCCGAGCTCCACGTCTTCCAGCGCACCCCCAGCTTCACCATGCCGATGCGCAACACCGCGCTCGAGCCCGAATATGTCGTGGAACTGAAGCGCAACTATCAGGCGATCCGCGCTGTCGCCCGCGCCAGCCATCTGGGCGGCGTGCGCCCGGTGACTTCGCGCCCCTTCTTCTCGATCACCCCGGCCCAGCGCAAGCAGGTGATGGAGGACGGCTGGGCGCGCGGGGGGCTCGATTTCCTCGGGTTGTTCTCCGACCTGCTCACCAATCCCGAAGCCAACGAGCATGTGGCGGAGTTCGTGCGCGGCAAGATCGGCGAGACGGTGAAGGATCCAGTGGTGGCCGAAAAGCTGAAGCCGCGCGGCTACCCGATCTTCGCGCGGCGGCCGTGCCTCGACACCAATTACTACGAGAGCTTCAACCTGCCGCACGTCCACCTTCAGGACTGCCTCGAACACCCGATCGAGCGGGTGACGGAGAAGGGTATCCTGACCAGCGCGGGCGAGGTGGAGCTGGACACGCTGATCCTCGCCACGGGCTATGACGGGCTGTCGGGCGCGCTGATGGCCTTCGATGTGCGCGGGCGTGATGGCGCGTCGGTGCGCGACAAGTGGGCCGGGGGCGCGCGCTCCTATCTCGGGCTGATGATGGCGGGCTTCCCCAACCTGTTCATGGTGTGCGGCCCCAACGGCCCGGCGGCGCTTGCCAACATCGTTACCCTTGACGAGCAAAACGTGAACTGGATCTGCGCCCTCATCGACCATATGCGCGCGAGCGGCATCCGCACCGCCGAACCGACGCAGGAGGCCCAGGATGACTGGATGGAGCAGGTCTTCGCGCTTGCCGAACTCACGCTCGTCTCCAAGGCGAACACCTGGTACACCGGCACCAATGTCGACGGAAAGCCGCGCGGCCTGATCATGTATACCGGCGGGTTCATGCGCTACAACGAGGCCTGCAATGCGGCTGTGCAGAGCGGCTATGCAAGCTTGCGGTTTGGCCGGGAGCTGGTCGGGGCCGCCTGAGGCAGCCCCGCACAGTCCCGCGGTCAGGCGGCGTCGCGCAGGCCTTCGAATTCGTGCAACGCAGCGGCCTGCTGACGGGCCTTGAAAGCGGCGATGGCCTCTTCCATGATCTCGAGAATGTCCTGCTTGGCCCGCGCGATGCGGTCGGCCATCCCGCCGACCCCGATCGCCAGCGGCGTGCCATAGAGGCAGGCATCAAGCGGCATCGCGATCGAGGAGACCTCGGGGGTCGGGCGTTTGGGCACATAGGCGTGCCCGACCTCGCGGGTCCAGCGCACCTCGCGCATCAGCGTCTCGAAACTCGGCAGATCCGCGCCCCCCAGCCCATAGTGGCGGGTGTAGCGATAGATCTTGTCGACTTCGCGCTGGCGCATCCGGCTCATCAGGGCGATCCCCGATGAGGAGTCCGCCATCAGCCGCATCGTCCCCTCGTTCGGCGCCATCTTGAATTCATGATCCGGCGTTTTGAGGACAATATACTGAATATACAGATCGTTCTGCGCTACCAGCCCGACGGTTTCGTCGGTGCGGCGCTGAACCTCGTCCACCAGAGAGATCAACCCGCCCTCGCGGTACATGGCCTGCGGCAACCAGCTGCCCAGCGCCGAAACCCGCATGGTCGGCAGGTAGGTCATGTTGGCGCGGTTGTAGTTGAGGTATCCCATCACGACCATCGACTTGAGCAGATTGGTCGCGCTCGACTGCGGATAGCCCAAGGCCTTGTAGATTTCGTTGAGCCGCAGCGGGCGGCGCTCTTCCATGAACAGCTCGAGGACTTCCAGTGTCCGCGACGCCGATTTCACCTTTGTCCGTTGCATCATGCTCTCCCACTGATGCCCCGCTCTCGTGTCGGGTGACGGACAAGACAGTGTAAGAAAGTGGCGGGACTCGCAACGGCACCGCCTACAATATCACATCCATGATAGCCCCGAAGCGCGCAGCGCGAGGGGGTCGCCTGACTGGGCGGTATGTCGAGGGCGGTGTTGATGGCGGAGCGCGTACCCTCGCCACGCGTGCAACTTCTAAAGAATGGCAACAAACGGCTTGAGAGTCGCGCCTGCCACCGCTCTTTTCATGCCAGGCGAATTGAACGCCAGCGTCACTGCGCCGCAGCGGTCAATCGCGATCACCCCGCCATCGCCGCGCTGGCGCGCGACCTCTGCCAGCATCGCATCGCAGGCCTCGTCGAGGCTCGCCCCGCCATAGGCGATGCGCGCAGCGATGTCCCGCGCGCCGCCAGCGTAGATGAAGGCCTCGCCAATGCCGGTGCAACTGACCGCGATGTCGCCGTCCGCCCAGTTGCCGATCCCGGTGAGCGCGGTATCGCCGACGCGCCCGGCGCGCTTGCCGAACAGGCCGCCGGTCGAGGTCGCGGCGGCCAGCCGACCCTTCCGGTCCATCGCCACCGCGCCGACTGTGCCGTGGGCAAGGCCGCTGTCGAGCTGGAGGAGTTCCTCCGCTTCGACCCCCACGGGCAATCGGTAATGGGCGGCGCTGTCGGTGACCAGCGCCAAACCCTGCTCCTCCGCCAGGCGCCGCGCGCCTGCGCCTGCGATCAGCACATGGGGCGTGTGTTCGAGCACCGCACGCGCCGCGCTGATAGGGTGGACAAGGCCCACCGCCGCGCACACGCCGCCGGCGCGTATCCGTGCGCCGTCCATGATCGCGGCGTCGCATTCGACCTCACCCCGGTCATTGGGGGCGGACCCGCGCCCGGCGACATAAAGCCCGCTCGCCTCCATCGCCGCGACCGCGTGTTCGACCACGTCGATTGCGCTTGCTCCGCCTGCCAGCCGCGCCTCACAGTCCCGCACCAGCGCGCCAAGATGCACCTCGACCTCGCGATAGTCGCGGTTGGGGTGGACGCCTGCTCCGCCGTGCAATGCGATCACGTGGGGGTGCGGCATCAATCGGTGGCCTTTCTGATGGCAAGGGTGATCGGGGTGATGTCGAAGGCGACGCCTTCGATCGTGTAGCGGGCGCGGCCTTGCGCATCGCGGCCCCACCACCCGCGCGCCGCGCCGGTCTTGGCGAAACGGTAGGTGACGCCCTCAAGGCCAGCAAAGGAGTGGCGTTCGGTCACGCTGGCAGCGGCGTTGTCCAGCAATCCCTCCCCCACGACACCAGCAAGCGATTGGTCGCCATAGGCCATGCCGCCGCCTGCGAGCAGCGGGCGTTCGACGTATTCGCGCCCCGCCGTGGGCTTGCGGACAGCGGCGGGGGTGACCCCCGGCTCGGCAAGATCGATGCGGTCGCCCGCGCCCGCCAGCCCGAGCCTCAGCCCTGCGATCCCGATCCGCTGACCGGGGGTTCGCTGCGCCGTTCGGGCGTCGAGCAGAGTGACATAACCCCTGCCCTTCACCTGCGCGCGGCCATCGCCGAGGCTGACGATCAGCGCGGTGTCCTCATCAATCCCGAGGCCGATGCGCTGCGGCTGATCGGGGTCGGTGATCGCCACCGCCAGCCGCCCGAGCCGCGCGCGCTCACCGAAATGCTGATCGACCAGCGCGCCTTTCAGGAACCCGAGCCCGCGCGTCAGTTCAAGCGGTTCGCCGCCCGCATTGGCCAGCAGCGCGCCCAGGCTGTCGCCCTGGCCGATCATCCCTTCGCTCATGATCGCTGCCCCGGCCGAGGTGCCGCCGACCACGGCGCCCGCCGCCAGCCGTCGCCGGATCGCGGCGAGCATCGGGGTGTCGCGGCCGTCCGCCTCCAGCAATGTGGCGATGATGCGCGCCTGATCGCCGCCCAGAAACCAGATCGCGCCCGCCCGCTCGACCGCAGCGATTTCGGCCGGATCATGCGCATTGCCGGCCCATGTGCTCTCGTCGACATCGGGCGTGCCGGGGTCATCGACCATTGCGAGGCGCACGGTCACGATGTCCTCTGGCATCGCGCCATGCCGTTCAAGCGCCCGCGTCGCCGCGCGCGAGGAGGCGCCGGCTTCGCCCGAGGCGGCGGGGATAATTGCAATGGCGGGCGCACCTTCGGGCCGGGCCGCGAGCAACGCGCCGTAAATCTCCGCGTTGGCCGGATCGAGCCCGCCGCCGACAATCACCAGCGTGCCCCCGTCGGCCTGCGCCGCGTCAGTGCCCGCTACCAGAGCCAGACCCGCCAGAATGAACCGCGCCAGCATCAATATCCTCCAAGATGAGCGGCGATCATCACCGCGCTCGACAGGGCAATCAGCCCCAGCACCGGCCGCCAGATGAAGGCCAGCCACTCGCCAAACCCGATCCGCGCTGCCGCAAGGCAGGCCATCAGCACGGCCGAGGTCGGATTGACCAGATCGGTGAACCCGTCCCCCAGCTGGAACGCCAGAACCGCCGTTTGGCGGGTGACGCCCGACAGGTCGGCCAGCGGGGCCATGATCGGCATGGTGACGCTCGCCTGCCCCGATCCCGAGGCGATGAACAGATTGATGAGGCTTTGCACCATATACATGGCCCAGGCGGTCAGCCATTCGGGCATGGCGGCGGTCAGATTGCCGAGCGCGGCCAGCAGGCTGTTGAGCAGGGAGACCTGCGCAGGGTCATCTCCGCCCAGGATCAGCAGGATACCCTTGGCCGCGCCCACGACCAGCGCAGCGGGAAGCAATTGTGCAGCGCCCTCGCGGAAGGCGTCGACCATCGCGTGCACGCGCGCACCAGCGATCCCGCCGAAGTGGGCGATCAGCGCGGTGACGATGCCGACAGCAAAGAACTGCGCGGCGATTTCGGGCAGGTAGTAGCCGCGGGTCGAAACACCCCACGCGACCCAGCCCACCCCGGCGATCACAGTCAGCAGCACCAGCTTGTGAGCGAAAGTGAACGCCATCGCCGGAGCCTCTGCCGCCGCTTCGCCCAGCGTCCCGATCCGCTCCCGCCGCCCAAGCCGCACCGCGCGGGCATGACGCGCCACAAACAGCGCGGCGGCGAGGGTGAAGCCCAGCCACAGCACCGCGCGCACCTCCAGCCCCGACATGGGCGCAAGGCCGGCAATGCTCTGCGCAACGATCACGCTGAAGGGGTTCATCCAGCTCGTTGCAAAGCCGATCTGGCTCGCGCCGTAACACACCAGCACCGCCGTCACTGCGTCATAGCCCGCACGGGTGAGCGCAGGCGCAAGCAGCAGGGTCAGCGCAATCGATTCCTCCGACATCCCGAACACCGCGCCCGCCAGCGAAAAGGCGATGCACAGCGCGATGATCAGCGTCTCGTTGCGCGCCTTGCCGCCGGGCAGGGCGGATTGCAGCGCGGCGTCGATCGCGCCGGTCTTCATCACCATCCCGAACACGCCGCCCAGCACGATGATGAAGGCCATGAGGCCAATGGCAGCCGAATTGCGGTCTCCCGTCACCAACCCTGCAAACAGGAAATCGATGAAGCCGGTGCGCTCCTCCCCGCCCATGATCGGCGCGGGGCTTGGCCCGGCGGCGGCGGTGAAGCTGCCCGGCACGATCCGCGCCGGATCACCCGCCAGCGCGAACTGGCCCGGTGTGAACAGCCAGGTCGCCGCCCACCCCAGCGCGGCGAGCGTGAACAGGATCAGCAGCGTATCGGGCATCTGCCAGCGTTTCGCCGGGGGCAGTGCGGGATCGTCAGTCATGCATTCTCCTCGTCGCGCCGCCCCGGGCCCTGCGCGCCCTTGACGCGCAAGGCCCGGGTGGTGCGACCCTCACCGTGGCTCAGAACCGCGTCACGATGCTGACCGTGGCAAACCGACCGATAAGGTCGTGATTGAACAGGTCGACATTGGACGACGAACCGAGCACCAGCGGGGGATCCTCGTCAAGCACGTTGCGCACCGCCAGCTGGACGAAGCTGTCTTCGGCGAAATCGTAGCTGACGGTGAAATCGACGGTGATGTAATCATCGACGAAATAGTCCTGCCCGCGCGGAAGGCCGAGGGCGTCGAGCGTCCGGTTGGCCGGATCGTCGCGGTAGCCGCTGGTGTAGAACCCGGCGACGCTCGCGCGCCATTCATCCTTGCGCCAGCGCAGGCGGGCCGCGCCGATCCAGTCGGGGAAGAGGTAATCCCCCGCCAGCCGTTCAACCGGGCTGGAGGGCGACGCCTGCCGGTCGAAGTTGAGGATGTGGGTGACGTCCGCGGTCAGCGTGAACAACCCGAGCGGCCCTTCGGGGAAGCGGTGGGTGTAGGCCACATCGATCCCGTCGGTCTTCTGGAAGCCGAGATTGGTGATCTGGAAATGCGCGTCCGACACAAAGCCGTTGGTCACTTCCAGCCCCGGCGAACCGGTCGGCAACAGGCCGGAACCGACCACCGGGAATTCGCCCGCCAGCGCGCGGCGGATGAAATCATCCTCGTCGATGCCGACCAGATTCTCGTGCCGGATGTTCCAGTAATCGACCAGCAGTTCGATCGCATTGTTCGGCTGGAACACCACCCCGCCGCCGAAGCTGCGGGCGTTTTCGGCTTCGAGGTTGGTGTTGCCGACGTCCTCGGACAACAGCGCCTGCCCGGTGGCGTTGGCGTTGTTGTTGCAGGCCTGCGGCGTGGCCCGGCAATCGACCCGGTAGGACGACAGCAGCACGCCCGCCCCGCTTTGCGCCAGCGAAGGCGCGCGGAAGCTGGTCGAGTAATTGCCGCGCACCGCGAGCCATTCCACCGGCTGCCAGCGTGCGGCGATCTTGGGATTGAAGTCGCCGCCGAAGCCCTGGAAGTCGTCGTAACGTCCGGCCAGTTGCAGGTTGAAGGTCTCGGTCACCGGGACGTAGAACTCCCCGAACACGGACCAGTTGTTGCGCGTGGCATTGGCGCTGGTGGACGAGAAGCCAAGGATCGGATCAGGGTTGGTCGGGGTTGCGACCGCGAGGCCCGAGGGCACATCGCTCAGCGTTTCGCGGCGGAATTCGCCGCCGAACGCGGCCTTGACCGGGCCGGCGGGCAGATCGAGCACCGTGCCGCTGACGAAGCCATCCAGCGCATAGAGCCGCGACTTACCGCGCCGTTCGGCCTCCGTTTCCAGCAGGTCGAGCACGCCGTCGGCCTGTTCGGTCTGGCCGCCGAACGGGTTGTACCACAGGGTCGATTTGCCCGCGTCCTCGCAAGTGTCACCCACGAAGCGTGCACTTGGCCGGGCGGCGTTCACCGTCCAGCGATTCACCCGGCTGCCGTCGGTGCAGATATTGCCGAGGTTGAGATCGAAGAACGCACCCGAACGGTACAGGCCCGATGTCCCGCGCTGCACCCGGTCATTGCCGCCGAACAGGAAGGCGACATCGAAGTCCCAATCGCCGGTCAGATCGCCCTTGAGACCGGAGGTGATCCGGTAGCTGTCGGATTCGACCTCAACCCCGCGCGGTTCGGGCACCTTGCCCCAGGCGAAGATCGGGAAGCCGAAGAACTCGCTGAAGTCGTCCACCCCGGCTTCATCGATGATGTCCTGCTGGAGCGCGGCGGGCCAGAACGGGTTTTCGGGATCGACCGGCGCGCGGCTGAAATTCGCCGGGCTGCTGACCCCGCGTGACCGGACGCGCTGGTAGATGACGTCGTTGTACCATGTCAGACCATCGGTGATGCGGAACTGGTGGGTGAACAACCCGCCCAGCGTTTCCAGCCGGTCATTGGCGGAAACAAAGGCGTTGTTGTTGACCTCGCAGAACTCGCCGAGGTTGCCGACCCCGAAATTCTCGGGCGCGCAGCCGCCGTTGCCCGGGCCTTCGGTCTGGTCGTTGGTCTGGAGGAACAGATCGTTGAAGCTCGGGAAGAAGCCCTGCTGGCTCGGGCTGAAGCTGTTGCGGCTGATCGCCCGGTCGCGCAGGAAGAAGGGATTGCGGCGGAAATAATCGACCACCAGCATCACCGAATTGCGCTCGCCCAGCTGGGCGCCGAACACGCCCGAGATGTTGAAGCGGCCTTCGTCTGTCCCGGCGGTCGAATTGCCGTAGGAGCCTGACAGCTCCAGCCCTTCGAAATCCTCGCGCAGCACAAAGTTGACGACCCCCGCCACGGCGTCCGCCCCGTAAATCGCCGATGCGCCGGACGGCAGCACCTCGACCCGCTCGATCGCGGCCAGAGGAATGGAGCTTGCATCAATGAAGCTCTCCTGCCCGCGCGCAAACGCGCTGATTTGCGCCCGCCGCCCGTTGATGAGCGTCAGGGTGGAGGAGGCACCAAGCCCGCGCAGCGACACCGCCGAAGCGCCGACCGGCGTGTCGGAGGACAGCGCACCGGCGGTCGCGGTCGAGAAGGTCTGGCCGCCGCCGCTGGTGACGGGCAGGTCTTGCAGCACTTCAATAATGGTGCCTGCGCCCGACTGGACGATATCGTCGCGCGTCACGGACAGCGTCTGCACCGGGCCGTCCTTGGGCAGGCCGGCAATGCGGCTGCCGGTGACGGTGATGGCCTGGCCCTCTTGAGCGGCCTGTTCCTCGGTTGTGGTAACATCAGCCACGGCGTCGGCGGGCTGCGCCGTGGCCTGGGCCAGAGCAGGCGTGGCAACGCCGGCGAGCAGAATGGAGGCGACGCACAGTGCGCCGCGGTAAAGCGGTGTTTGAAACGACATAAGGTGAACCCCCTGAAACCCTCAGGCGCGGCACGCGGCCGCGAGGCGAATCAGCGGAATGAAGCCCGGATCTGTGATGTAGAGCAGCGCGGCAGTGAAAGCCGCCAAGCGCTGTGATCAGTCCGCGCCTATCCCGCGCGGCAAGGAATCACTCGTTGAACCAGTCGGTGAGGTGATACTCGACCGACCGGCGCACGGTCACTTGACCGCCGAAGGGACAGAAAAACAAGCCACCCATCACATGATCATGTCACGGATACTCGTAGGACGCAAGATTCTTACGAACCGCCTGCAATCAGGCGCAATGGTGTACAATCACCCCCCCGCTTGGCCCGGGATGGCCAGTTTTCTGTCGCAGGGTTGGCGATCCCGTTTTCCGTTTGCAGGTAAGACTTGCCGCTACCATTGACGTTTACCCGCCTTCAGCAATTTGCTGCTTCTTGCAGGGCTTACCAATTTGCGCACGGGGTCAGCCACCAGAGGCCAGCTGTGGCGTCTCGTCTGAAATGGCGGCTCTTGCGGCCCGAACTTGCAATACCCGCCATTCGCGGCCCGAGTTGGGGAGTGTCGGCTGCCGATCCAGACCCGGTCGTCCGCGGCAGCCGCCATGGATGTCCAGTCAGCTTTGCGCCTTGATCTCGGTCATTCGACCATTCGCGCGCGATCCCCGAAGACGGCCATGGATGATCTGTCGCAGTTGTGGGAGCCTGTATAGACCGGCGAGAGCACAGGATTTGACAGAAATTGGGTGGGGAGCGAACGCTCAATTCGTACTTCCACAAGCGTTTGGCCGGTGACAGAATGGTACATGCTTGTCAGTCCTTGACGCGCTTGGGTGCAAGATGATGATAATCGTAGGAAAAGCCCGTTTGCTCGGACGCCGCGGCAATTCTCATCGCGCTGATTTCTCCCCGCTCGTCGGTAATGAAGGTCACCACCGCATCGGCATCGAGACTGCGATCCGGCCATTGAGCCCGAAGTGATTGAGCGCATCAATATGCGTGCCCATGTCGCCTGTTTGATCGCCAGCGCGAAGGCTATTCCGCGACACCGGCCGGTGAAGCGATGATCGCCTTTGCGCAGGAGATGGATCGCGGCATTATCGCGCTCGAACGGCGGCTTGCCGGCGAGGATCTGCGCCCCGCTGGAACAGTCCGCCTGGCCACCACCGATACCCTGCTCCCGCTGCTTGTGGCACTCGTCCCGCAGTTGACGGCGCTTTATCCTGATATCCGGCTTGAACTGGTCACAGCGACACAGATGGCAAACCTCACGCGGCGCGATGCCGATCTTGCCTTGCGAGCGACCGCCGCTCCCGAACCGCATCTGGTGGGCCGCAAGCTCGCGCCGATCGGTTTTGCCGTCTATGCTGCAAGAGCATACATTGAACAGGCAGGCAGTGCCGAGCTTGACGGCGATCATGCGTGGGTCGGGCTTGATGAAACCCTTGCGCACACCGCTGCCTACAGATGGCTCGAAAGCCATGTTCCGCCTTCGCGCACCCGGCTGGTGATGTCATCGCTCAGCGGCGTGCTTCTGGCAGCAAGGCAAGGCAAGGCAAGGCAATGGCCTGGCGCTGCTGCCTTGCTACATGGCCGATCCCGCAAGCGATCTTGTGCGATGCAGCCCCGTCTTGCCCGAAGTATCCAGCGCGCTGTGGCTGCTGGTGCACAGTGATCTGCGCAAAGTCGCCCGCATCCGCGCCGTGATGGATTTCCTCGCACAGGCGCTCAGCGAGCGGTCGGACAGCTTTTCAGGGCAACCGAATTGCTTTGATAGCGGCGCACGCGGATAACCTCGCGGCGGGCGCGCCTGCCGATGTAACATCTACGCATTTTGTCAGATGACCGTCTCCGTCGGAGCGTCTGCTCCGCGGACTCAGGCGCTTGCGTCATGACCTGGATTGCTTGTGTGCAGCGCTCGCGAGACAAGAGTTTGCGGGCCAAAGCATCCAGCAAGAATGGTTCGTCCGAGCGTGAACGAGCCTGCGAAGCGTTACCAGTCGTGTGCGGATGTCCGGCAAAGAGACCACTCCTGCCGGTAAGCGATGACTGCCGTTCGGGCTCGATGTCAGCTTCTGGCAAAACCAGTCATTCGACATACGATTTCCTAATGACCGCTAAGCCCCAAACTCGGCCATTGAGGGCAGGCCTATCGTCGTTCGCCGGAATGATCTGTCATCAAGCATAAGGCGCGAGGTTAATGCGGGCAGGGGCCGACATGGCTACGGGTGCCGGACCTGCGGCGATTTGATGTTGCGAAGCTCGGGCGGGGTGACTGACTGAAGGCGATCCATGCAGCCTAACAGTTGCCGACCTCCGGTTTGCAGCCACCTGGTCAATCAAAACTGATTTGCCGGCCACGCGCAAAATGCCTCGTCGTTTCAAAGGGCTCAGTGCGCTTCACTCGGATCTGATTGGCAGATTTCGGCAGAGAGAAATGCGCCGCCATGCCGCTCGACCCAAACAAACCTCGTATCGGGGGGCGTTTACGGGAGCCGGCCACTCTTGAGAGGAAAGATTCAAGATTTTCAAAGGCCGGTGGCGGAGCAGGAGGGATTCGAACCCTCGATACGGTTTTGCCGTATACACACTTTCCAGGCGTGCGCCTTCGACCACTCGGCCACTGCTCCGTCGCGCGTTTTTGTCGCGCTACCGCTGCGCTGCTTGAGCGCGATTTGCGGCAAGCCCGGCCCCTAGCGGCGAACGGATCGCTTCGCAAGGCGTGGCGGTTTGGGGGCGGGCGGGAATCGTGGTAAAGGAGTCGCACAGGCAACGCGCTGCGCGGATACGGCATTCCCTGCGAACGCGGCCTCGAAAGCCCCTTTCTGCCTGCCTGGCGTGCGGAAAGGGGTTTTTGCTTGGGGGGCGAATGTGCCACAACCTGCCCCCATGAGAACCATCCTGCTCGCCGCTTCGGCCGCCCTTGCCCTTGCCCTGCCGCTTGCTGCCGAGGAGGCTACCAAGCCAGCCGCACCCGCCCCTTCCGAAATCGTCGCCGCCGCGCCGCGCAAGGACTGGGTTCTGATCCCGGCGGAGGATCTTCTGGTGATGACCCTCGCCCCAGACACGGACGGCAAGCCGCGGCAGGTGGTGATCCAGCTCATGCCTGCGCCGTTCAGTCAGGGCTGGGTCCACAACATCCGCCTGTTCGCGCGCTCGGGCTGGTATGACGGGATTTCGGTCAACCGGGTGCAGGACAATTACGTCACCCAGTGGGGCGATCCCAATTACGACAACCCCGAGGCGACGGGGAAGCCCAAGCCGCTGCCGGAAGGGCTGAAGGCGATGACCGAGGCGGAGTATCTCGCGCCCGATCTGCTTGCCGTCCCGGACCCGCGCGGGCGGCCTCGGATGAACTATAGCTTGGGTGCGACGATGATTCGCAATGCCATGATCGCGACCAACGGCGGTGTGGTAGTCCCCGAGGCGTTCCGGCAAGCCTTGCAGACCGGGACGCCTCCGGCCAGCGAAGAGCCGCCGCGCATGGGGGATGCCTATGCCGATTTTGTGACGCTGGCCCTGGGCTGGCCGCTTGGCGGAACCATGGGGGATGAAGGCAATCCGTTCTGGCCCGTCCACTGCTACGGCATGGTCGGCGTGGGCCGGAACTATTCGCCCGACACTGGCTCTGGCGCGGAGCTTTATACCGTGATCGGCCATGCGCCCCGTCACCTCGATCGCAATATCGCGCTGGTCGGCCGGGTGATCGAGGGGATGGAGCACCTCTCCAGCCTGCCGCGCGGATCGGGCGCGCTGGGGTTCTACACCGCCGAGGAAGCGGGCAAGCGCACGGCGATCACATCGGTACGGGTCGTGGCCGACCTGCCTGCGAGTGAACAACCCGCGTTCGAATACCTGTCGACCGAAAGCGAGACCTTCGCGGCCTACGCCCAAGCCGTCGCCAACCGCCGCGATCCGTTCTTCATCGTCCCCGCCGGCGGCGCGGATATCTGCAACATCCGCGTGCCGGTGCGGCGGGTGGTTGAGCAGGCATGGGCTGCTCCGCCCCGCTCGCCGAATTGAGCCCTCAGGTCCAGCGCGGTTGGGGAGGACTACTGCCGCTCCGCCTGGGCCACCGCGTCGCTGGCGCGCAGGGCCGAGATGATGCGATTGAGATGCGCCGAATCCTCGACCTCCACCTCGACATCATAGGTGACGAAGGGGTGGTCGATATGCGCCTGCATCAGCGTGATGATGTTGGCCTTGTTCTGCGCGAAGATGCCCGCCATTTCGGCCAGCGTGCCGAGCCGGTCGTAGATCGTCACCGACAATTGCCCGGTCGCCCCGCTTGACTGGTTGCCCCAGGCTAGGTCGATCCAGTCGCTGTCCACCCCGCTCGCCAGTTCCATGCAGTCGATCGCGTGGACGAGCACCGGCTCGCCCTTGCGGCGGATGCCGACGATGCGGTCGCCGGGGACGGGGTGGCAGCAAGGCGCGAGTTCAAAGGCGACACCCGGCGTCAGGCCGGTGATCGAGATCGCGCGTTCACGCCGTTCCCAGTGTTCGTCTTCCTGAATATCGGCGGTGCAGCCGGGGACGAGCGCTTCCATCACCTCGCGGTCGGTGATCTTGGCCGCGCCGATGGCGTACATCAGGTCGTCCGGCTCCTCCATGCCGAGTCGTTCGACCGCCGCGCGGATCGCCTTCTTGCCGATGCGCGCCGGGACGCGGGCGGCAATTTCGTCGAACAGTTTGGAACCGATGGTCGCGACCTCGGCGCGCTCCTTCATCCGCACCGCGCGGCGCACGGCGGCGCGCGCCTTGCCGGTGACGACAAAGGCCAGCCATGACAGCTGCGGGCTGGCGTGGGGGTTCTTGATGATCTCGACAACGTCACCATTCGCCAGCGGCGTGCGCAGCGGCATATGGCGGCCGTTGATCTTCACACCTGCCGTCTGCAGCCCGAGATTGGTGTGCACCGCAAAGGCAAAGTCGACCGCCGTCGCGCCCTTGGGCAGCTGGAACAGCGCGCCCTTGGGGGTGAAGGCGAAGATGCGATCCTGATAGATCGCCATGCGGGTGTGTTCGAGCAGCTCTTCGGCATCGTGGCTGGCATCGACGATCTCGATCAGGTCGCGCAGCCAGCCCACCGCGCCGTCGGGCTTGTCGCCCTGTTTGTAGGCCCAGTGCGCCGCGAGGCCGAATTCATTGGTGCGATGCATCGCACGGGTGCGAACCTGCACTTCGACGCGCATCGAATTCTCGTACATCAGCGAGGTGTGCAGGGAACGGTACCCGTTCGACTTCGGCGTCGAGATATAGTCCTTGAACTTGCCCGGCAGGAATTGCCAGGTGGTGTGGAGGATGCCCAGTGCGCGGTAGCAGTCCTCCTCCGTGTCGGTGAGGACGCGGAAGGCCATGATGTCGGTCACCTGTTCGAAGCTGACATGGCGTTCGGCCATCTTGTGCCAGATCGAATAGGGGTGCTTCTCGCGCCCGTAGACCTCGACCTTGAGCCCCGCTTCGGCGAGGCGTTGCTTGATCTTCAGGGCAATCGCATCGACCTGCCCGCCGTCTTGCGAGCGCAACTGCTCCAGCCGGCCGGTGATCGTGGCATAGGCCTCGGGCTCAAGCTCGCGGAAGGCCAGCGCCTGCATTTCGTGCATATATTCATACATCCCCACCCGCTCGGCGAGGGGGGCGTAGATATCCATCGTCTCGCGCGCGATGCGCAGGCGCTTTTCCGGCTTCTTGATGAAGTGGAGCGTGCGCATATTGTGCAAGCGGTCGGCAAGCTTGACCAGCAGCACGCGGATGTCTTCGGACATGGCGAGCAGGAACTTGCGCAGGTTTTCCGCTGCGCGCTCGTTCTCGGGCATGGCCTCGATCTTGGAGAGCTTGGTGACCCCGTCCACCAGCCGCGCGACTTCGGGGCCGAAATGGGCCTCGATATCCTCGATCGTGGCGAGGGTATCCTCGACCGTGTCGTGGAGCAGCGCGGTGATGATGGTCGCCTGATCGAGCTTCAGGTCGGTCATCAGCCCCGCGACTTCGACGGGGTGGCTGAAATAGGGGTCGCCGGAGGCGCGCTTCTGGCTGCCGTGCTTCTGCACGGTATAGACATAGGCGCGGTTGAGCATCGCCTCATCGGCGTCGGGGTCGTAATCGAGGACCTTCTCGACGAGTTCGTACTGGCGCAGCATTACCTGATGATGTGCAGTCGCATCGCCTTATCGGCAAGTGGGCATTTGCGCTGGGACGCGGTTTTTGCGGCCCCCGCAGGCAGATGCCTCATCCGCCGAACCGGTCACAGGCGGCCACATAGCGTTCGACCAGGGCAAAGAAGGCCTCGTTGTTGGTCGCTGAAATGGTGCCTTCGATCTCGGCCTGCATCCGGGTGGCCGCAGCTTCGAAATCGGCGACGACCTTCATCTCGTCATCCGGCTTTTCGGCCACCGCGAGATTGATCCAAACTTCCGAATTCTCGGCAGCGATCATGCCCTCTTCGGTGTCTTCACCGTAGAAACCGGCCAGGAAAGCATTGATGACCCCGCATTCCAGCTTGGTCTGGTACGGCGCCTCGGCCGGCGGGCGCGTGGCCGCTTCCTGCGCTGCCAAGCCGACCGGAGCGAGGATCAGAGCGAGAGCCGGAGCCACCGCAAGCAAAGGGCGAAACAGCATGACAGGATACTCCGGTTGAGCGGGCCAGCGGCGCCTGCAACGCGTCAGCGCGTTATGACCAGGTGGCCCTGGGCGGCAGGCTCATCAGGATCGCGTCAATATTGCCGCCGGTCTTGAGGCCGAAGATCGTGCCGCGGTCGTAGACGAGGTTGAACTCGGCATAGCGGCCCCGGTATTCGAACATCTGCGCTTCGTCCTCGGGGGTGAAGGGCGTGTTCATGCGCTTCCTGACGATAGCCGGGAAGGCTTCGAGGAACTGCTTCCCGATATCCTGAATGAAGGCGAAGTTGCGCTCCCAGGCGGCATCGTCGGCACATTCGAGGTGGTCGCAGAACAATCCGCCCACGCCGCGATGCACCTTGCGGTGGGGGATGTAGAAATACTCCTCCGCCCACTTCGAATAGCGTTCGTAATAGCTCTCGTTATGCGGATCGCAGGCCGCGCGCATCGCGGCGTGAAACGCCTCGGTATCTTCGGCATAGGGGAGCGGCGGGTTCAAGTCCGCCCCGCCGCCGAACCACGCCTTGGTGGTGGTGAGGAAGCGGGTGTTCATGTGCACGGCGGGCACGTGCGGGTTGCTCATGTGTGCGACCAGGCTGATGCCGGTGGCGACGAAGCCGGGTGCCTCGGCGCTCGCCCCGTTGATCGAGCCGGCAAATTCCTTGGCAAAGCTGCCGCGCACGGTCGACACGTTCACGCCGACCTTTTCGAACACCTTGCCCTTCATCAACCCCTGCGTGCCGCCGCCGGGATCGGGATTGCCCTCCTCCTCGCGCTGCCAGGGGGTGTATTGGAACGCGGCGTCCGAACCCGCTTCACGCTCGATCGCCTCGAACTCGGCGCAGATATCATCGCGCAGGTCTTCGAACCACACGCGCGCGCGCTCGGTGTAAGGTGTCCAGTCCGTCATACATCCCCATCCGTCATCTGCGCGCACCATAGGCGAGCCAGCGCCTCGCACAAGCCCTGCGGGGTGGTTGCCAAGGCGAATGTTTGCAGGCAGAGGCTGGGCCATGGTTCGCGCTATGTTCGCCCCCTTTCCTTTCGCCGGACACGAACTTGCCCTGGGGCAAGGGCGCGCGCTTTACTGGCCGGCGGAGCGTGCGCTGCTGGTGGCTGACCTGCATCTGGAAAAGGCGAGCTGGTTTGCCGCCAGAGGCTCCATGCTACCGCCCTACGACAGCCGCGACACGCTCGAACGGCTGGCCGATGCGGTGCGGATCACCGGCGCGCGGCGGGTGATTACCCTTGGCGACAATTTCCACGATGATGCAGGCGCATTGCGGCTCGATGCGCATTGCACCGGGATGCTCGAAGCGCTCACGCGGGCGCTCGACTGGGTGTGGATCACCGGCAACCACGACGAGGCATTGCCCAAGGGCTTCGGTGGGACGATCGTCCCCGAGCTCGTGCTGGGCGGTGTAATCCTGCGCCACGAAGCCCGCGCCGGAGAGACCGCGCCCGAACTGTCGGGCCACTTTCACCCCAAGCTCAGGGTGAACGTCAGGAATCGCCACATCGCCCGGCCTTGCGCCGTCATGAGCCGCAGCAGCAACGGCGCCGAACGCATGATCCTGCCCGCCTTCGGCACGCTCACCGGCGGGATGGACGCGGGCGCGCCCGAGATCCTGTCCGCCCTCCAGCCCGCCCGCCAGATCGAGGCGTTGATGCCCGCCGCAGGCCGCATCGCGCGCTTTCCCTTGTGGCAAATGCCAGCATAAAGACTCCATCTGGCGCTGGCGCCGATTTCGCACTACATAGCCGCCGATAAGCAACCTCAGGAGAACACCCCATATCACGTCCACCCCGGCGCTCGTTGGCCCCGCCCGTAAAAAGCGGCCCGCGTTTTGATAACATGATCAACGTCCCCAAGGTCCGCGTCATCGATGACGAAGGCGAAAACCTTGGCGTGATGTACACCCGTGAGGCGATCGAGCAGGCCAATGAAAAGGGTCTGAATCTCGTCGAGGTGTCCCCCAATGCGGACCCGCCGGTGTGCAAGTTCCTCGATGTCGGCAAGTATCGCTACGAGGCCCAGAAAAAGGCCAACCTGGCGCGCAAGACGCAGAAGACCCAGGACATCAAGGAAGTGAAGATGCGTCCGAACATCGACACGCATGATTATGACGTGAAGATGCGCAACGTGCACAAGTTCATCGAACATGGTGACAAGGTGAAGATCACCCTGCGCTTTCGCGGGCGTGAAATGGCGCACCAGCACCTTGGCATGGATCTGCTCAAGCAGGTGCAGGACGATGTCGCCGAATATGCCAAGGTCGAAGCCTTCCCGCGTCTTGAAGGACGCCAGATGCTGATGGTGCTCGCGCCCAAGTAAGCACGGCTGACCGGGCAAGGGCTCAGGAAAGGGCGGGTCTGCCAAGGCCCGCCCTTTCGTCTTGGCCGCAAGGCACCTGTCGCTGGCGGTCGACGGACAGCATGGCCGCTCGACAAAATGCTGACGGAAACCGATTGCGGGCAACCGCGTTTGCCCGGTTCATGCTATTGAAATCGGACGGGGGGCAGGCTGGCGCAGGCCGGATACTGGCCTCCGGCACAGACCCCTTCGACGCGCTACAGACCACACCCCGCCCGCTTGCCGGGATTGTTTCACAGGACACATCAGCCATGTCGTTCCGCCCCCTGATCCGCCCCGCCCTGCTGGCCACCGCGCTGGTGATCGCCGCCCCCGCACTGGCCGAAACCGGCGCGGCGGATGCCCAGCTTGCGACCTTCACCCCTTCGCAGTCGCCCAACAACGACAAGATCGACTATTCGATCTGGGACGAGGCGATGAAGAACATCGTCATTTCGATGGGCCCGTCCTTGCGCGAAGGCGCGGGCCGCCCCGATCCCAGCTTCGGCACCCGCCGCCAGTACGGCCATGTCTCGCGTTACCGCCTGGAAGGCACGCGGGTGATGTTCAGCTTCCTCGATGCCGATGTGATCGCCAGTTTCACCGAGTACCGCAAGGATCTCGAGAACACCGCCAACATCGTCGACATCCAGTCGCTCTCGCGCAACGAGCAGCTGGCCTACTGGATCAACCTCCACAATGTCGCGATGGTCGAGCAGATCGCCAATGCCTGGCCGATCCGCCAGCCGCGCGAGATCAAGGTGGACGGCGTCCCGCTTGATGAGGCGCGCTTCATCACCGTCGAAGGGGTGAGCCTCAGCCCGCGCGATATTCGCGAGAAGATCGTCTATCGCCACTGGAAGGACCCGGCGGTGATGTACGGCTTCTGGCGCGGCGAGATTGGTGGACCGTCGCTCCAGCGTGAGGCCTTCAATGCCGATAACGTCGCGCGCCTGCTGACCCGCAGCGCGGCCGATTTCGTCAATTCGCTGCGCGGCACGCAGGAACAGAGCGGCACCTTGCAGGTGTCCGAATTCTACCGCGAGGCTGCGCCGTTCTTCTTCCCCAATTTCGAAGCCGACGTGCGCGCGCATCTTGCCCGCTATGCCGATGAGACCACCTCAGCCCTGCTTGCCAAGACCAGTGGGGTCGATCCGGTGATCAACGAGCACGACATCGCCGACATCGAAGGCGGCGTGCGCGAGCCGACCTATCAGAACATCACCTCGAACGGTCAGGCGATCAGCTTCCGCATCCCGCAGAGCGTCACCGCCCTGCTGCGCGAGCGCGAGACCAAGTTCCAGGAGATCATCCGCCAGGGCCGCACCGGCACGGTGACCTTCAGCAACATCGCCCTGCCCGGCGATACGGGCGAGGCCGCCGAGGTCGAGTAACCGCCTCACTTCCTGCTTCCCCCACCTAGCCGATTGAGATAGCTTGTCTTTCGGACAGGCTATCTCGATCGCGTGGGAGAGTGGCGATGGTTTGCAAGGCCCTCCTTGCTGCTTTGCTGAGCTTTACGGCCATGCTGCCTCAAGTGGCGGCAGCGAAGGACGAGACGGATGGGCTCGTGCCTGTTGCACCAGCGCAGACCGCAGCGCCCAGCCGCGAGCTGACCGCCGCCTTCGCCCCCCGCCCTGACGGACGCGACCACCGGCTCGATTACGGCGTGTGGACCGAGGCATTGCAGGCCTATGTCGTGTCGATGGGCCCACCGCTCAGGAAGATGCCGGCCACCGTCGCTGGCCCGCCCGGCAGCCGGATCAGGCATGGCCCGGGTTCGATGTACCGGACCGACGGCGCGATGGTCGGCTTTTCCATCATTCATCGCGACGTGATCGCCAATATCGGGCGCTACCGGCGCGAGTTGCAGGCCGTGGGCGATTCGCTCGACATCCCGTCGCTGCCGCGCAACGAGCAGCTGGCTTTCTGGCTCAACCTCCACAATGTCGCGATGATGGAGAAGATTGGCGAGGCCTGGCCGATCCGCCAGCCGCGCGACATCGAAGTGGACGGTGTCCCGTTTGAAGACGCGCGCTTCATCACGGTGCGCGGCGTTGCTCTGTCGCCGCGCGATATCCGCGAAGGGATCGTCTATGCCCATTGGCGCAATCCGGTGGTGATCTACGGGTTCTGGCGGGGCGAAATCGGCGGGCCGGCGATCCAGCGGCAAGCCTTTACCGGCGAAGGCCTCGCCGACCAGCTTGACCGTGCGGCGCGCGAATTCATCAATTCCCGGCGCGGCACCGAAAAGCGCGGCGATACGCTCCACATCTCGCGCTTCTACAATGAGGCTGCCCCCTTCTACTTCCCCGATTTCGAGCCGGATATGCGCGGGCACATGGCCCGCTATGTCGAAGGCCCGGTGACCGAGATGCTGGCAAAGTCGACCTTCATCCGGCCTACGATCTACGAATACGACATTGCCGATCTGTCCGGCGGCCGGCGCTCCAACGCCTTTTTCAGCACCGGCAGGCTCGATGTCGGCGCGTCGATCATGCTCGCCGAGCGGCAGCGCAAGCTGGACTATATCCGCCGCACGCAGCCCCGCGCCGGCATCGTGACCTTCAGCAATATCGACCTGCCCGGCGATCCTCCGGACAAGGGCGAGGTCGAATGACAAATCTTCATGAATCTGCATTCATCGCGGATTTATCATATTGAGATAGATTGTGTTTTCGGACGGGTTCTCGTGTGGGAGAGAAGCGATGCTGCCGAAATCTGTGATGGTACTGCTGGTGGGCTCATGCCTCGCCGCCCCAATGGCGGCCCATGCCGCCACACCCGACGCCCATCCCCCGGCCGAAGGGGAGAAGCTACACTTCGTCCCCGGCCTTGATCAGGCCAGACCGGATGCTTCCCTGTCGCCCGAGCGACTGGCGATCTTCGCCCCCAGTGCCGATCCCATCCGCCACACGATCGACTACGAGATCTGGGACTTTGCGCTCAAGAACATGATCGTTTCGATGGGGCCGTCCACCCGGCAAGGCGCACCGCGGCCCGATCCGATCACGGGCTCGCGGATCAAGCAAGGTCCGCAGTCGCGCTATCGGCTGGAAGGCTCGCTGGTCTTGTTCAACTTCTTCGACCAGGACGTGATCGCCAGCTTTAAAGAATACCGGCAGGATCTGGAACGGGTCGCCGCCACGCTGGATATTGCCGCCCTCCCCCGCAACGAGCAGCTGGCGTTCTGGCTGAACCTGCACAATGTCGCGATGATGGAGCAGGTCGCGAAGGCCTGGCCGATCCGCGAACCGCACGCGATCGAACTGGGCGGTCAGCCGCTTGATGAGGCGCGCTTCATTACCCTGCGCGGCATCCCGGTCTCGCTGCGCGACATCCGCGAGAATATCGTGTTCCGCCATTGGAAAGACCCCAAGGTGATCTACGGGTTCTGGCGCGGCGAGATTGGTATGCCGCAGCTTCAGCCCCATGCCTTCACCGGCGGCAATGTCAGCTCGCTGCTTGATCTGGCGGCGGCGGATTTCATCAACTCGCTGCGCGGCACCCAGAAAAACGGATCGGAACTGGCCGTCTCGCAGCTCTATGCCGAGGTCGCGCCGTTCTACTTCCCCGATTTTGACAGCGATGTGCGGACGCATCTGGCGAAGTATGCCGAGGCGCCCGTCGCCAAGCTGCTGGCGCAGACCAGCCGCACCAGTCCCACCATCCGCGACCCCGACATTGCCGACCTCAATGGCGGCGCGCGCCCGGCGTCCTATCTCTTCGTCAGTTCGGCCCCCGGGGCGATGGACGATCCACTGGTCGGCTGTACCGAAAAGGTAGGGCAGGCAGCGTGCGATCTGTTGCTGGACCGGGCGATGAAGCTGCAGCGCATGATCCGCCGCGACCAGCCGACAACGCGGGTGTTCTTCTCCAACATCGACCTGCCCGGCGACCCGCCCAACAAGAACGCGGTGGAGTAATCCGCTGCTGCGCCCGCCGGGCTTGCCGCGGGCTGGCCGGTGCTGATACCCCCTCGGGCATGAGCCGGGGGAGACACAGCGCATGACGGCACGCCGGATCGGTCTTGCCTTCGGCCCGCTGGCATTTGCGCTGACGGCCCTGATCGCCCCGCCCGGCGGGATGCCGGTGGGCGCATGGCTGGTTGCGGGCCTCGTCGTGTGGATGGCGGCCTGGTGGATGACCGAGGCGGTGCCGCTCAGCGTCACGGCGCTGCTGCCTTTCATCGTCTTGCCACTGGCGGGCGTGGCGAGCGCCGAGAAGGTGGCGGGCACCTATTACTCGCCGATCCTGTTCCTGCTGCTGGGCGGAGCCTTCCTCGCCCTCGCCATCGAGCGCACCGGGCTGCACCGCCGCCTCAGCCTTGCGATCCTGCGGGTGGTCGGAAGCGGGGGCGGTGCGGGGCGGCTGCTGCTGGCCTTCATGGTATCGACCGCGCTCTTGTCGATGTTCATCTCCAACACCTCGACCGCGCTGATCATGATGCCGATGGCGCTGGCGGTGCTGCAAGGGGGCGCAGGGGCCGAGAGCGAAGGCGCAATGCAGGACGGCATCCATGGCGCCTTGCCGATGGGTATCGCCTTTGCCGCAAGCATTGGCGGACTTGGCACGATCGTCGGCTCGCCCACCAATGCCATCGCCATTGGCCTGCTCGACGAGATTTCGGGGGTGCGGATCGGGTTTGCCGAATGGGCGCTCTATGGTGTGCCGCTGGTGGCGCTCAGCGTGCCGCTCGCTGCGTGGATCATCGCGCGGGTGCAGGCGGTGGGCGCGCACCCTTTCGACGTCGCTGCCGCGCGCGCCGCGATTGATAGCCACGCGGCATGGAGCGCGCCCGAACGCCGTTTGGTGCCGCTGGTGCTGCTGACCTTTCTCGCCTGGGTCACCCAGCCGCTCATCGCCCCGCTGCTGCCGCCCGGATCATGGACTGACGGCACCATCGCGGTGATCGCGGCGCTGGCCCTGTTCCTCGTCCCCGACGGCACCGGCCGCACGCTGCTGGTCTGGCCCGAGGCCGAGCGTGCGCCGTGGAGCGTGATCTTCATGTTCGGCGGAGGGTTGGCGCTGGCGGGCGGGATGCAAGGCTCGGGGCTGGCGGCATGGATCGGCGAGGCGTTGCTGCCGCTCGCCAGCTGGCCGCTGCTGCTGGTCGCGTTGGTGGTGACGGGGCTGGTGATCATCGTCACCGAATTCGCCAGCAATGTCGCAACCGCGACCGGGATCATGCCGGTGGTTGCGGCGCTGGTGGTGTCGCTCGGGGCCGATCCGGTGCTGCTCGCCCTGCCCGCCGCGCTGGCATCGAGCTGGGGCTTCATGCTCCCGGCGGGCACTGGCCCCAACGCCATCGCCTGGGCCACAGGCCGCATCCGGATCGGGGCGATGGTGCGGGCAGGCGCGCTGCTTGATCTGGCAGGGGTTGTGCTGATCGTGGGCGTGGTATGGGGCATGGCCGCGCTGGTGTGATGCAATGCGCGCAAGGGAGAGTGACAATGACTGACAGCCGCAAGCCCGTCTTTCTGGTGATCGGGGCTGGCGCAGGGATCGGGGGCAATGCTGCCCTGCGGTTCGCTGCCGGGGGCTATCACGCGGTGATGGCGCGGCGCTCGGACGAGGCGGGGCTGGCCCGCATGGTCGGGGAGATCGAGGCGGCAGGCGGCTCTGCCACCGGCACCCTGCTCAACGCCGCCGAGGATGGCAGCATCGAGGAACTGGTCGCCCGCACCGAGGCCGAGATCGGCCCGATCCACGCTGCGCTCTACAATCTGGGCGCGCAGATCGGGAACCGCGCGCTCGATCAGACCCCGCACCGCATTTTCGAGCTGGGCTGGCGGCTCGGCACTTACGGCGTCTTCCGCCTCGCCCATGCGCTGTTTCCGGCGATGGTGGAGCGCGCGCGCGATGGCGGGCCGCACGGGACGCTGCTTGTGACGTCGGCCACCGCAGCGGTGCGCGGCAATGCCGGGCAGCATAGCCATGCCGCGGCCATGGGTGGGCGGCGGATGCTGTGCCAGACCTTGAATGCCGAATTCGCGCCCAAGGGCGTCCATGTCGCCCATGTGATCGTCGACGGGCCGGTCGATGCGCCCGACACGCTCGGCAAGCTGCTGGGCGACAAGTTCGACGCCTTCAAGCAGAACAAGGGCGCAGACGGCGTGATCGACCCGGCAGCGCTCGCCGAAACCTATTGGCACCTCGCCCACCAGCCGCGCAATTGCTGGAGCCACGAGGTCGACGTGCGCCCGTGGACCGATGTGCCGTGGTGGAACGACAATCCCGACCCGCAGATCAATTCGGTCGGCAAGGGCTTTGCCGGGCCGAAGGTCTAGACGATCAGCCCCGCCACTCGCGCCGTTCTTCGGCGGCGCGCAGGACTTCATAGGCGGTCTGGATCAGCTGGAACTGCTTGGCCGCCTCGGCATCCCCCGGTTTCACGTCGGGGTGCACTTCCTTGGCGCGGGCGCGGTAGGCCTTCTTGATCGCATTGAAATCCGCATCCGCCTCAAGCCCCAGAGCTTCCAGCGCGCGCATCTCGTCCGCGCTGCGCGAACCGTCACCCGATCCCGCCCAGCCGTAGTGGGCGCTTTCGGCATAGCCCGCGCTCTCGGCGCGCTCGGCACGGGCGCGTTCTTCCTTCTCGGCCGCTTCGAGCCCTTCGAAGTAGTCCCATTTGGAATTATATTCGGCGGCGTGCTTCTGGCAGAAATACCACCGGTCGCGGCTGTTGGGCGCCTTCGGCGCAGGACAATCGCCCGGCTCATCGCAGCCGTGGCGGTCACAGATCCGCACATTGGCCGCCTCTTGCGAGGAACCATAGGGCCGCCAGCGCGGGAAGCCCCAGTCCATCGACCGACGCGCGCGGCTCACAGCCGGGCTCCGCAATGTGCGGGCACAATGTCGTTGGTCGATGGCATCAGGCGCTCAATCTAGGCGAGGTGGTCTTGAATGGGAAGGCGTGAGAATACGGGAACCAGTTGCAATGTGAAATGTTGCAATGCAGAATGACTCGCGGAGGTCGAATCCGCGCCGCCTTTGAAAGACCGTCGATGAGCCAGCAACTGACCCTCTCCAGCCTGTTCTGCGTGCTCGCGCTCGCAGGGCTGTGCGTGGTCACCGGCGCGCGCGATCTGGCAGGCTACGACGCCCCGGCGCTGGCCGAGCGGGCCGAACTTGCATCCGGCCCGCTCGTCGGCTGATTACCGGTTGATGATGACGCTGGCGGCGCGGCGGTTCTGCGCCCAGGCGGCCTCGTTCGATCCGAGCGCGACCGGCCTTTCCTTGCCGTGGCTGACCACGGCAATGCGGTTGCCGTCCACCCCGAGACTGACGAGATAGGCCTTGGCCGCTGCCGCGCGGCGTTCACCCAGCGCAATGTTGTATTCGCGCGTGCCGCGTTCGTCGGCGTGGCCTTCGATGGTGAAGGTGATCTGCGGGAAGCGCGCGAAATACTGCGCCTGCGCCTGCAGGGCGGCGGCATCCTGCGTGTCGATATTGTACTTGTCGGTGTCGAAATAGATCGTGGTCGAGGAACCGACGGCCTGCGCGAAGTGCGCCTGCGTGCCGATGGCCGGGCCGCTGGTCGTCACCGCCGGGGTCGGCGTCGTCACCGGGCGGGTGTCATCGACCGGCGGCGGCGGGGTATCGGCCGGGGCTTTCTTGGCGCAGGCCGCCAGACCGCTCGCCGAGGCGAGGAGCAGGATCGTCGCAAGCTTGGTGTTCATCGTGTGGTTCCTTTCGGGGTCAGGACGGGTCAGGGGCGGATCGGTCCCCAGGCGGGGTCGGAAGCGTCGACCGGAGTCGGCAGGCGGCGTTCGTTCTGTCCGGTCAGATCGACCTGCCAGATGCTTGAGCGGCCCGTGTTCTTTTCAGTGCGGAAGAACTGGATGATGCGGCCGTTGGGCGCCCAGGTCGGTGCCTCGTCCTGCCAGCCTCTGGTCAGCACCCTGACGCCCCCACCGCTGGTGTTCATCACCGCGACGTTGAAGTCGCCGGCAATGCGCGTGAAGGCGATCTGGTCGCCGCGCGGGCTCCATTCGGGCGTGGCGCAGCGGCCACCGGAAAAGCTGATGCGCTTCTGGTTCGATCCGTCCGCGTCCATCACATAGCACTGCTGGCTGCCCGACCGGTCGCTTTCGAACACGATCTTGGTGCCATCGGGCGAATAGCTTCCGCCCACGTCGATCCCCGGCGTGTCGGTCAGCTTGATGCTCTGGCCGCCCGTCGCAGGCACGCGGTAGATGTCGGTATTGCCGCCGATCGCCATCGAATAGAGGATGTACTTCCCATCGGGCGACCAGCGCGGGGCGAGCGTGGGGTTCCGGTTCTCGGTCACCAGCGTCTGCCGCCCGGTGCCGATGTCATAGACATAGATGCGCGGATTGCCGTCGACATAGGAGAGATAGAGGATCTTCGAATAGTCGGGCGAATAGCGCGGGGTCAGCGCGGTCGCGCTGCCGGGGGTGAGGAAGCGGTGGTTGGCCCCATCCGAATCCATGATCGCCAACCGCTTGACCCGCGCGCCCTTGGGCCCGGTTTCGGCGATATAGGCGATGCGGCTGTCGAAGAACGGGCTTTCCCCGGTCAGGCGGCTGAAGATGAGGTCGGAACACTTGTGCGCCGCGCGCCGCCAATCGGCAGGTGCGACCACCCAGCCTTCCTTGACCAGCTGCTGCTGGAGCTGGACGTCATAGAGATAGCAGCCGACCGCCAGCCGCCCGTCATCGCGCGCGGTGACATAGCCCTGCACCAGCATTTCCGCGCCCTTCCCGCTCCATGTGCCATAGGTGGGCGCGCGCACCTGCGCGAAGGCGGGCTGGGGCAGGCTGTCTGGGCCAACCGGCTTGAACAGGCCATTGTTGCGCAGGTTGGCGGTGATCACCCGCGCAATCTCGCGCCCCAGCGCGCCGGTGCCATCGGCATTGGCAGGGGTGGGCCGCTCGCGCTCGGTGGCGAAGGCGGGGATGGCGATGCCGATGTCGGACCACTCGCTCTCGTCGGTGACGGTGCCGCGCAGCGGTTCATCGTCATCACCCTCGATCGCGATGGTTTCGACCGGCTGATCATCGCCCACCGGCGCGCCTTGCGCCTGCGCGGCGGCCGGCACGGTGACCAGCGCAGCGGTGAGGAGGAAGAGAAACTTCGTGGTCATGTCAGAGCCTTCGGTCGAATTGCCATTCCAGGTCGTCCCAACGACTGTAAAATGGCTTGGGCAAAATGGAAAAATCCGCAAGCTGAACCGCCCGGATCGCGCGTTCGCAATGCAGGCCGGCCTGCGGGCGGTTGCTGGCGGTGATGCTTTCGGGCTTGGTGCGGCAGGTCGGTCGGCCCTTGAGTGTACCGTCCGGATTGAGCTTCCAGCTCACGACCGACACCAGCAAGTCAGCCTCGACGCCGTTCGGGGCAGACCAGTTCTTCTTGATCTGGCGCGAGATGGCAGAGCTAAGGTCGGCACGCTCTTTCGCGCCGAAGACCGGCGCTGCTGCCTTGGTTTCATCAGTGGTCGAGGACGATCCCAGCCCCTTCAGAAAGTCGTCGCCCAAGCGGCTGCCCCCGCTTTTGGCAGCAGGCTTGGGCGGGGTCGCGGCGGCCTGTTTGGGCGGGGTGCGGTCGGGGCGGGAACGGTCGCGGCTTTGGGCAGGCGCCTGTGCGGCGGGCTTGGGTTTGGGCGGCGTGGTCGGCACGGCACGCGCGGCAGGCTCGGGCTTGGCCTGCGATGCGTCGGGCGAGGGTTCGGGGTTGTCCGAGAGCGTCGGCGCAATCGAGGCGCGGCTCTCGCTCACCGGAACCGGCGCGGCGGCCTCCAGCCCGACTTCGGTCGCAAGGCTGACATTGATCCTTTCGGGGAAGACCGTCACCTCGGTGCGCAGCGCCTGCATTGCCAGCACGCCCGCAAGGCCCGCGTGCAGCACCACGGCGGCGGCAAGGCCGACCTTCTCCTCGGTATTGAGCGCGGTTTCTCCCATCACCTCACCCGGACTATGGGGCCGAAACTGAACCGTCGGTGACCAGCGAGATCGACGTAAAGCCTGTGCGGCCCAACTCACCCATCACCTGCATCACCCTGCCGTAATCGAGGCTGCGGTCGGCGCGCAGCACGATCAGCGGCGGCTCGTCCCCGCCGCGCAAACCTTCCAGCGCCGCCGGAAGCCCGCCTGCGGGCACCGGGCTGTCCTCAATGAAGATGCGCCCGCCCGCATCGATCGAGACCGTGATCTGATCGGGCTTTTCCTCGACCGGCGCCGCGCGGCTGTCCGGCAGGTCGATCGGCACGCCGGTCGCAGGCAGGGTCACGGTGACCATGAAGATGATCAGCAGCACCAGCATCACATCGACCAGCGGCGTAACGTTGATCTCTGCCATGGCGGCGCGGCGGGAGCGTTTGCCGCCCTTGCGGCCACGTCCTGACAAACCCATGCTCATCAGACACCTCCCTCGTCATTGCGAGGAGCCGCAGGCGACGAAGCAAGCCATGGCCCGTCCGCCGAACAGCAACGGGCGGTCGATGGATTGCTTCGCTTCGCTCGCAATGACGGAATGAACACCATCATGCCCGGTCCAATTCCCGGCTCAGCCCGGTGTGGAGCTTGTCGGCGAACCTTTGCAAGCTGGCCTCATACCGGTCCACCGCCCCGCCGAAACGGTTGTAGGCGATCACGGCGGGGATCGCCGCAAACAGCCCGATGGCGGTCGCGAACAGCGCTTCGGCAATGCCGGGAGCCACCACGGTGAGGCTCGCGCTCTGCTGCGCGCCGATCTGGAAGAAGGAGTTCATGATCCCCCACACCGTCCCGAACAGGCCCACAAACGGCGCGACCGATCCGACCGTGGCAAGGAAATTGAGGCGTCCGGCGAGCGCGTCGGCCTCCTCGGCGATCTGGCTTTCCATGACCGCGGCGATCCGCTCGCGCGTGGCGGCACGGTCGACCGGCTGCTTGGCGGTGGACTTGCGCCATTCCTCAAGCCCTGCGGCAGCGACGCGCGCGGCCGGGACTTCCTTCCTCACCTGCTTGGTGAGCAGCCCCTCGCGGTCGCGCTGTTCCCAGAACTCGGCTTCGTATTGCTGCGACTTCTTGCCCAGCGCGCCGATCCTGAGGGAGAAGGAGACGATAATCGTCCACACCCACACGCTGGCGAGGATCAGGCCCACCATCACCGCCTGCACGATCAGGTCGGCGGTCAGGAACAGCTCGACGGGATCGAGCCGGGTCGGGGCGGCAGCGGGAACAGCGGCGGCAAGCAGCGCAAGCGTCACGGGGTCAATCGTCCTTGTTCATAAAGTCGGCAAAGGCGCCGCGCCATGCGGCAGGCTGACGGCGCGGGCGACCGTCGAGCGTGATGAAGCCGACCCGGAGGTGGGCTTCGCACAATTCCTCGGTTCCCCGGCGCGCGATCTGGTGCATCCGGCACGAGGCCGCGCCAAGTTCGGTGCAGCGGGTTTCGATCACCACATCATCATCGAGCTTTGCAGGACGCAGGTAGCGCAGGTTGACCTCGGACAGGGCGTAGGCTCCCTCGCCCTCCTCGATCGCGGCGCGCTGGTCGATCCCCAAGAGACGCAGCAGGTCAGACCGCGCGCGCTCGAACCAGCGCAGGTAATTGGCGTGGTAGGTTATCCCCGACAGGTCGGTGTCCTCATAATAGACCCGCACCGCATAGAGGTGCCGTGCGCCATCAAGGACGCCGCCCGGAGGGTTGGGAGAAATCATGGCTGCCACCTAGCCTAGCGCGGAATCGCTGCAAAGGCCGGTGTTCGCGATTTGCCGATTAACCAAACCAGAATGGCGTTGAGATGCCTTATCGCCGCCAGATCATCGGGCCGAGCGGCTGACCGCCGAAGATATGGACGTGCAGGTGCGGCACTTCCTGCCCGCCGTGCTGGCCGATATTGGCGAGCAGGCGGTAGCCGGGTTCGACCAGCCCCTTCATCCGCGCAACCTCACCCACCGCGCGCACGAAACCCGCGATCTCGGCATCGGAGGCCTTGGCGGAAAAATCGTCCCAGCTGACATAGCGCCCCTTGGGGATCACCAGCGTGTGGACTTCGGCCTGCGGGTTGATGTCCTCGAAGGCGAAGGCCCAGTCGTCCTCGTAGACTGCCTTTGAGGGGATCTCCCCGCGCAGGATCCGCGCGAAGATATTGGCGTCGTCGTAGGGCTGGGTCGGGTCGATCGGCATTGTCTACTCCGTGCGAGCGGCTTTTTCGGCGATTCCTGAGGTGCCCTCGCGGCGGTCGAGTTCGGCGAGCACCGCCTCAAGCGGCACGCCCTTTTCGGCAAGCAGCACCATCAGGTGGAAGAGGAGATCGGCGGCCTCGCCCACCAGTTCCTTCTCGTCGCCAGCGAGCGCGGCGATCACGGTTTCGGTCGCCTCCTCGCCCAGCTTTTGCGCGATCTTGGCAAGGCCTTTGCTGTGGAGCTTGGCCACATAGCTCGTCTCGGGCGAGGCGGTGAGACGCTGGGCAATCGTGGCTTCGAGGCGGGTGAGGGTGTCCATGGATGCGCTTGTCCGTCAAACCCCGCGCGCAGGCAAGCCCGCCGCGCGGAGCGCCGCGTGGGCCTCGGCGATGGTGTGGTGGCCGAAGTGGAAGATGCTGGCGGCCAGCACCGCGCTGGCGTGGCCTTTGGTGACACCGTCGACGAGATGTTCAAGGCTCCCGACCCCGCCACTGGCGATCACCGGCACGCTGACCGCGTCGGCGATCTCGCGGGTGAGCGCGAGGTCATAGCCGCGCTGCGTCCCGTCCCCGTCCATGCTCGTCACCAGCAATTCGCCCGCGCCGAGGTCGGCGACCTTCATCGCATATTCGACGGCATCGATGCCCGTGGGCTTGCGACCGCCGTGGGTGAAAATCTCCCAGTTCCCCCGCGGCGTGCGGCGCGCATCGACACTGGCGACGACGCATTGGCTGCCAAAGCGCTCCGCGATCTCGCCCACCAGTTCAGGCCGGGCGACTGCGGCGGAGTTGACCGCGACCTTGTCCGCCCCCGCCAGCAGCAGCGCGCGGGCGTCCTCGGCAGAGCGCACCCCGCCCCCGACGGTCAGCGGCATGAAGCATACCTCCGCCGTGCGCCGCACCATGTCGAGCAGCGTGCCCCGCCCTTCGTAGCTGGCGGAGATGTCGAGAAAGCACAGCTCGTCGGCGCCGGCCGCATCATAGGCGCGCGCCTGCTCCACGGGATCGCCCGCGTCCTTCAGATCGACGAAATTGACGCCCTTGACCACGCGGCCATCGGCCACGTCGAGGCAGGGGATCACGCGGATGCGAACGGTCATTGCGGCACTTTGCTGATGGTGACGGTCACTTGATGCTCCTTGATCGGCACGGGCGCATCACGCCCAGCATGGATCGCGGCGGGCCACATACAGCTCAGGAAGAATGCCCCCGCCATGCCAAAGACCACCCCGTTGCGGCCATAGCGAGGGCTGAGGAAATGCTCGGCGGCGAGCGCGAGCGCCATGAAGACGATGATGTTGATGAGCGCGATCTCGACCGTGCCCACCGTCACCCCCGCAAGGAAGGTGAGGCAGAAGAAGAGAAAGCCCATCAGACGCATCTTTACACCCGCGCACCCATCGCGATGGCCGCTGCCAGATCGAGCCGCCCTTCATAGAGCGCGCGGCCCGTGATCACCCCCTCGATCCCCTCATGCGCGTGGAGCGATAGGATGTGGATGTCGTCCAACCCCTTCACCCCGCCGCTGGCGATCACAGGGATGTCGACGCGGCGGGCGAGGTCGACGGTCGCTTCTATGTTGACGCCCTTGAGCAGGCCGTCCCGTCCGATGTCGGTGAACAGCAGGCTAGCGACGCCCGCATCCTCGAAGCGCCTCGCAAGATCGGTGACGGGGACGTCGGAGACTTCGGCCCAGCCCTCGGTCGCGACCATGCCGTCCTTCGCGTCGACCGCGACGACGATGCCGTTCTCCCATTCGCGGGCCATCTCGCGCACGAAGTCGGGGTTCTTTAGCGCAGCCGAGCCCATTACGACCCGCGCCACGCCGAGGTTGAACCAGCCTTCGACCGCCGCCGCATCGCGGATGCCGCCGCCCAGTTGCACATAGCCGGGGAAGGCTTCGACAATCGCTTCGACCGCCGCGCGGTTGCGGCTTTCGCCTGCGAAGCTGCCGTCGAGATCGACGACGTGGAGGTGCTCCGCCCCGGCTTCCGCGAAGATCAGCGCCTGCGCGGCGGGGTCGTCGCCGTAGATTGTGGCGCGGTCCATGTCGCCCTCGGCGAGGCGGACGACCTGACCGCCTTTGAGGTCGATGGCGGGGAAGATGATCAAGGGAACCACTCCAGAAAGCGCCGGAGCGTGGCAAGGCCATAGGCCTGGCTCTTCTCCGGGTGAAACTGCACGCCGATGATGTTGTCGCGGGCGACCGCTGCCACCAGCCCCTCGCCGTGGTCGGTCATCGCGGCGATATGGTGCGGGTCTTCGGCGGCGAAGTGATAGGAGTGGAGGAAATAGGCCTCCCCCTCCTCGACTACCGCGTGATCCCGCGCGTGGGGGAGCATGGCAACGTCGTTCCAGCCCATGTGCGGCACCTTGATGCTCGCGTCGGAGGGCTGGATCAGCCGCACCTCGCCCGGGATCCAACCGAGGCCGGGGGTCTCGCCATGCTCCAGCCCGCGGTCGGCGAGCAGTTGCATTCCCACGCAAATGCCGAGGAACGGCGCGCCGCCCACATGGACGCGCTCCTGCATCGCTTCGACCATGCCGGAAATGGCGCGCAGGCCCTCTGCACAGGCCTTGAAGCTGCCAACACCGGGCAGCACGATCCGGTCGGCCGCGCGCACGACATAGGGATCGGCGGTGACGGTGACGCTCGCCCCTGCCGCCTTCAGCGCATTGTGGACGGAGTGGAGATTGCCCGCGCCGTAATCAACGAGCGCGACAACCTCACCCACCGAGCTGCCCCTTGGTGCTGGGGATCGCCCCGCCCTTCCTCGGGTCGCGCTCCACCGCCTGCCGCATCGCGCGGGCGAAGCCCTTGTAGAGGCTCTCGCAGATGTGGTGGTTGTTGGTGCCGTAGAGCAGCTCCATGTGGAGCGTGATCCCGGCGCTCTGGCTGACGGAGTGGAACCAGTGCTCGATCAGCTCGGTGTCCCATTCGCCGAGGCGTTCCTGGGTAAACTTCGCCTTCCAAACGAGGAAGGGCCGACCGGAAATGTCGAGCGCCACCCGCGACAACGTCTCGTCCATCGGCGAATAGGCCGCGCCATATCGCCCGATCCCGGCCTTGTCGCCGAGCGCCTGGCTAATCGCCTGACCCAGCGCGATCGCCGAATCCTCGGTGGTGTGGTGCTGGTCGACATGGAGATCGCCTTCGCCCTTCATCGTCACGTCGATCAGCGAGTGGCGGCTGAACTGTTCGACCATGTGGTCGAGAAAGCCGATGCCCGTGCTGACATCATAGGTGCCGGTGCCGTCAAGGTTGACGGCGATATCGATCTTGGTCTCGGTGGTGTTGCGGACAACCGAGCCGGTGCGGGCGGGGGTGCTGGCCATGGCAAAGCGCTATAGTCGGCTTCCCACGCATGACAAGCGCGCTGCGCAGTCGGCGGCACAGCGTTGGCGGACGCTGATCCAAACCCGTGACATTGCGCGCCAAAGGACTTGACCAACCCCGCGCGCGGCGGCACCAACCGTCACACCATGAACAGCGATACGCCCGACAGCCTGATCCCCTATGACGAGATCGTGCAGGAAGCCCTGCGGGCGGTTGTCGGCCGGGTGCTGGGCTCGATCGTCGACGGCGGCGGCAGCCTGCCGGGCGCGCATCATTTCTACATCACCTTCAAGACCGGCGCGCCGGGTGTCACCATCCCGCCGCACCTGCGCGAACGGTTCCCCGATGAAATGACCATCGTGCTCCAGAACAAGTTCTGGGATCTGGAGGTGCTGGCGCACTCCTTCTCGGTCAGCCTGACCTTCAATCAGGTGCCCGCCAAGCTCACCATCCCCTTCGCTGCGATCACCGCCTTCGTCGATCCGGCGGTCGATTTCGGCCTCCAGTTCCAGGCCGCGGTCGACGAGATGGAGCCCGAAGCGCACGACGATGCCGAGAATGACGGGCCCGACACCGACCCGGATGGCTCGAACGTCGTCAGCATCGATTTCGGGCGCAAGAAGTAACCGCCATGGCGCGGCGCAAGCGGGCAAACCCCAAGGGCAAGGCTGACGGCGCGGCGGTCACGCCGACAGCCGAGACATCCGGCGGCAGCAAACCCACCGGGCCAGCCGGGCTGCCACTCCCAAGTCCCGTTGCGGGCACCAATCTCGTGATTGCCGACATCGTGCTGCGCGCGGCTGGCGGCCTGCTGCGCGATCGGATGGAAAAGGGTCTGCTGGTCAAGAGCTACGACAAGACCAAGGCGGAAAAGCTGGTCGACAAGCGCGGGCTTGCCACCAGCATCGCGCTGTGGGGCGCGAGCAGCCTCGCGCGCCGTTCTCCGCTCGGCCTCGCCGTGGTGGCGGGCGGGCTCGCCGCCAAGGTGTTCTATGATCGCGGACGGCGGCTGGACAAGAAGCGCCGTGCCAAAGCGGCCTCTGCCCCGCCCGCCAGCAACAGCGAATCCTGACCGCCCCTTGATTTCCCGCGCCGCAATGGTGCAACGGGGCCCATGGGCGATTCCTCACACCATTCCGACGACCGGCTCCACCGCCGGGGCTTGATGTTCATCCTGTCCTCCCCCTCGGGCGCGGGCAAGACGACGCTGTCGCGGATGCTGCTCAAGCAGGATGCCGAGATCAAGCTGTCGGTTTCGGCCACCACCCGCCCGCCCCGGCCCGGCGAGGTCGATGGGGTGCATTACCACTTCGTCACGCCCGAACGCTTCCAGGCGATGATCGACGAGGATGATTTCTACGAATGGGCCGAGGTATTCGGCCACCGCTACGGCACGCCCAAGGGCATGATTCGCGCCGGGCTGAAGGAAGGCCAGGACTTCCTGTTCGACATCGACTGGCAGGGAACGCAGCAACTTTACCAGAAAGATCAGCAGGATGTGGTGCGGGTGTTCATCCTGCCCCCCTCGATCGAGGAACTGCATCGCCGCCTCAAGGGCCGCGGCACCGACAGCGCCGAGGTGATCGCCGCCCGCATGGAACGCGCCCGGGCCGAGATCAGCCACTGGGACGGCTATGACTACGTCATCGTCAACGACGATGTCGACGTGTGTTTCGACAAGGTTCGCGCGATCCTCGATGCCGAACGCATGAAGCGCGCGCGTCAGACCGGGCTCATTCCCTTCGTGCGCGGGCTGATGGCCTGACGGCGCTGTTCCGGCCATGTTTCACGTGAAACATGGCGCCTGCCCCCGCATAGGCCGCGACAAGCCGCGCGTTCACGGCACAAAAACTGCGCAAGACCTGCGCATCCGCCGCGACCCGGCGGGACGGCGTCAGCCCCCGATCATGTTTCGGTCAAATATAGGTCGCATTTGTCACATGAGTGAAACGCAAGCGTCATAACGCCGCGCGCATCTGGTCCATGCTACATGGGCATAATGCGAGATTTCCGGCCCATGTCACGCCTTTGCACCCCGACCCTTTCCGCCCTGCTGATGGCGAGCAGCCTGCTGGTGCCAAGCCACGCCGCCTTCGCCCAGAGCGGCGCGGGCGCTGCCCCTGCCGCCGCCGATCAGGCGCAGACCATCGCCGATCTCCAGCGCCAGATCGACGAATTGAAGGCGATGGTGACGGCGCTTCAGGCAGCCCAGAGCGATCCGGCGCGCGGCCCAGCTCCCGCCCCCGCCACTATGGCGGCAGCGCCCGCCCCTGCCGCGCCGCTTGCCGTGACGAGCATCGCCCAGCCCGCCCCCGCCACCGCGCCCGCGGGCGATCCGCGGCTTGCTGCCGCCACCCCGCCGCCGCCCAAGTCCAAGGCATGGTACGAACGCCTGCGCCTGCGCGGCTACACCCAGATGCGCTTCAACCAGATCGTCTCGGGCGATGCCAACGCGCCCGCCGGGGTCTCGCGCCTGCGCACCATCGGCGATGGCGAGGTGCGGCCCGACAACAATTTCAGCTTCCGCCGGATGCGCCTCGTGCTGCAAGGCGACCTCAACGATCACGTCTCGCTCTACTTCCAGCCCGATTTTGCCGCTGCCGTTTCCAACCAGTCGGCGGGCGAGCGGCGCGAGGGCACGGTATCCTTGCGCGATATGTATGCCGACGTCTTCCCGTTCGATGACAAGTCCTTCCGCATCCGGCTCGGCCAGTCGAAGGTGCCCTATGGCTGGGAGAATATGCAGTCCTCCTCCAACCGCCTCGCGCTTGACCGTACCGACGCGATCAACTCCGCCGCGCCGGGCGAGCGTGATATCGGCATCGTCGCCTATTACACCCCGGCCCATGTGCAGGCGATCTGGGACCGGCTCGCCAAGGATGGGCAGAAGCTTTTCGGCAATTACGGCGCCTTCGGCTTTGGCGCGTTCAACGGGCAGGGGCTCAATCGCACCGAGGCCAATGACGATGTCATGCTGACCGGCCTTGCGACCTGGCCGTTCGAACTCGATGGCATCGGGCTCGAGGGCCAAGTGTTCGAAGTGGGCGGGTCATTCATGCGCAACCGCATCCGCCCCGAAGTGCGCACCGGCGGCCTCAGCGCGACCAGCTTCAAGGACGACCGCGTGAACATCCACGCGATTCTCTACCCCCAGCCCTTCGGCGTGCAGGCGGAATGGAACTGGGGCACCGGCCCCGAATTCGTCCCCGCCAGCGGCCGGATCGAGGAACGGCCCAACAACGGCGGCTATGTCCAGCTGATGGGCAAGATCGACGAATCGCCGATCGGCCCGTTCTATCCCTTCGCCCGCTGGCAATATTACCGCGGCGGGTTCAAGGGCGCGATCAATGCGCCCAGGCTGGAGACCGAAGAGCTGGAACTGGGCTTCGAATTCCAGCTCGATCCGGCGCTGGAGATCACCACCACCTATGGCTTTGCCAAGCGCAAGGAAGCCGACGAGCGGCGTCTGGGTCAGGCCGAAGGGCAGATCCTGCGCGTGCAGGCCCAATGGAACTACTGACGTGGAACTACTGAGGCAGGCCGATTGATTACGCGTCGTCGCCGAACTCGGCGAGGGTTTGCAGGAACGCAAGGTTGACCACCTTGAGCGCGCGGCCTTCACGCGCGACGATGCCTTGCGCTTCCCATTCCGAGATCAGGCGGCTGACATTCTCGCGCGCAAGGCCGGCAAAGGCGCCCAGATCGCTCTGGTTGGGATCGTAGCGCAACCGGCCGTCGTCGCGCGCCGGATCGACCAGCCGCAGCAAGGCGCGTGCGAGCCGCGGGGCCATCGAGAAGGTGCGGTCGCTTTCGATCACCAGATTGAGCTGGCGCACCCGCCGCGCCAGCTCGCGCATCACGCCGGCAGCGGATTCGGGATTGGCGGTCGCGGCGGCAAGGAAGGTGTGCGAGGGCAGCAGCAGCACGCTTGAAGGCACGGCGGCGGTCACGGAGGCGGTGCGCGGGCCGGAATCGAGCATCGCGATTTCGCCGACCAGCTCGCCGGGGCCGCAATAGTTCAGGATGATCTCGTGTCCGCTGGCGCTGACCATGGTGATCTTGAGCCCCCCGGTCAGCACCACGACCGCAAAATCGCCGACCTCGTCCCCTTGCGAGATGATCGTCTCACCCGGACGCAATTCGCGCCGGGTCGCCTCGCGCAGCAGCCGTTCGAGCTGATCGGGAGCGAGTGCGCGCAGCAGCGTATCGGGCGCAAGTCTGGCGATGAGGTCGTCGAGCGTGTTCATCATGGCCCCCATGATAGCGCCGCACGCCGGGGCCGCCATGGCCCGCCGCATCGGCTGACAGATCGCAGACTAAGCCGCGCCCGCATCGAAATCCGTGATGGCCATCACAGACGGTGCCGGGGCTTTGCGCGATAGGGGATTCGCGACCCGGTGGAGGGAATGCTACCCTCCACCCTCTTGGCCCACATCTTCCAAAGGGGATGTGGGCCATTTTTTTGGGCGCAGGCCAAAGCCGCGCGATCAGTGCCCGCCCGAGGGATCGGCGAAATGGCTCGGCAGGTGGGCGTTGACCACGCCGCCATCGACCGTCAGCGTCTCGCCCACGACATAATCGCCCGCGCGGCTGCACAGGTAGATTGCGGCTGCCGCCATGTCTTCCGCTGTGCCGATGCGCTTGGCGGGGATACCGCTGGCCGATGCGTCAGGCGCGTCCTTGGCGGCGCGGTTCATCTCGGACGGGAAGGCGCCGGGCGCGATCGAGGTGACGACGATATTGTCCTGAATGAGCCGCGCGGCCATGCGTCGGGTCAGCTGGATCACGCCCGCCTTCGATGCCTGATAGGCGTAGGTCTCCCACGGGTTGATCCGCTGGCCATCGATCGAGGAGACATGGATCACCTTGGCCGGATGCCCCTGCTTGCCGCCTTCGACCAGCAGGTCGTGGAGCTTCTGAGTGAGGAAGAACGGGGTCTTGACGTTGAGGTCCATCGTCCGGTGCCAGCCGGCCTCGGAGAATTCGAGATAGGGCTGGCCCCAGGCGGCGCCCGCGTTGTTGATGAGGATATCGAGCCGGCTCTCGCGCGCCTTCAGTTCATTGGCGAGGGCGATCATGCCGTCCATCTGGCTGAGGTCGGCGGGGATGCCGATGACGCGATCCGCGCCGAATTCATCAATGGTCGCCTGCATCTGATCGGCCTTGCGCGCCGAGATGTAAACGCGCGCGCAGCCCGCGGCGAGGAGCCCCTCGACGAACATCTTGCCGATGCCCCGCGACCCGCCGGTGACGAGCGCGATGCGCCCTTCGAGGCTGAAAAGTGATTGAATGTCCATTATAAATCTCTCCGTCTTCCCGGGCTTGACCCGGGATCCCGCTCACTTATTCCCCGCCGCGAGAAGGAAGCGGGGCCCCGGATCAAGTCCGGGGAGACGATGTTGGCTCAATACCCGCTCAATTCCGCCACGCGGTTGGCGTGGAAGTTGGCGTCGCCGAGGAACTCGGCCAGCGCGCGTTCGCGCTTCATGTAGAGGCCGATGTCATATTCGTCGGTCATGCCGATGCCGCCGTGCATCTGCACGCCTTCCTGCACCGCCAGCCGCGCGGTCTTGGCGACCTTGGCCTTGGCGACGCTCGCCATCAGTTCGGCGTGCGCGCTGCCGCCGTCGAGCAGTTGCTGCGCCTTGATGGTCGCGGCGCGGGCGATCTCGACTTCGGAATAGAGGTGGCTGGCGCGGTGCTGGAGCGCCTGAAACTCGCCGATCAGACGCCCGAACTGCTTGCGCTGCTTGAGGTAATCGACCGTCATGTCCATCGCGCCCCGGGCGACGCCGACCCCTTCCGCCGCAGCGCCCACCCGGCCAGCCAGCAGCATCGCATCGAGCACGGCTCGCCCGCCGTCGATCTCGCCAATCACGGCATCGCCGTCCAGCTCCACGCCGTCGAACCTGGTGTGGGTGGCCATCGAGCTGTCGACCAACCGCACCGCATCATGGCTCATGCCCGCAGCGTCCTTGGGGACAGCGAAGAGCGTGATCCCGTCGGCATCATCGTCCGCGCCGGATGTGCGCGCGGCGACCACCAGCATGTCGGCGCTGGAGCCGTGAATGACGAAGCTCTTGGCGCCGCTGAGCTTGAACCCGTTGCCCGACTTCTCGGCGCGGGTGGTGATGCGGCTGGGGCGGTGCTTGGCGGTCTCGTCGATGGCGACGGCGAACACGCTGTCACCCGCGATCAGCCCCGGCAGGTAGCGGCCCTTCAAATCCGCCGAGCCGTGCTTCAGCGCCGTCGCGGCCAGCACGGACGAGGTGAGGAACGGCGAGGGCGTGAGGTTGCGGCCGATCTCTTCGAGCACGATCCCGGCCTCGACATGGCCCATGCCGAGCCCGCCGTCGGCTTCTTCAACCAGCATCCCGGTAAAGCCCATTTCGGCCATCTGCTTCCACAGGGCATGACCGAAGCCGTCCTTGCAATTGCGGTCGCGCCAGTGGCGCAGCTGCTTGGCGATATTGCCTTCCTCGGCCATGAAACCGGCGGCGGTGTCGGCGAGCATCGCCTGATCTTCGTTATGATACAGGGGCATTGGTTTTCCCTCTCCCGGAAATTCAAATCCCCCCTCCCGCCTGCGGGAGGGGTAGCGAGACTTGCCAGCTTGCTGGCTAGTCGCAGCGGGGTGGGCCTGCGAGCGGTCGCACTTGCCCACCCCCGACCCCTCCCGCAAGCGGGAGGGGAGTTGATGTTCAAGCCCCCGGCAGGTCGAGGATGCGCTTGGCGATGACGTTGAGCATCACTTCGCTGGTGCCGCCCTCGATCGAGTTGGCCTTGGTGCGCAGCCAGTTCTTGGCGGGCTTGCCGCTTTCGGTGGCCTCGCTTTCCCACTCAAGCGAGCGCGAGCCGCCGACCGCCATCACCAGCTCGTGGCGACGCTTGTTGAGCTCCGTCCCGGCATATTTCATCATGTTCGGCTGCGCGGGGTGCGCCTTGCCGACCTTGATCTCGTCGAGGAACTTCTCGCCCATCGCGGCATAGGCCAGCGCGTCGACATCGAACTGCGCCAGTTCGGCGCGCAGGACGGGGTCGATTTCGTCGCCGGTCTTGGAAGCATGGCGCTTCATCGCCGCGCCAATTGCCGCCTGACGCTCGCCGCCGTCCGCACCCGAGATCATCTCGCGCTCGTGGCCGAGGAGATACTTGGCAACGTCCCAGCCGCGGTTGATGGTGCCCACATAGGCCGGCACGTCATCGCCATAGGACTTGGGCACGGCGACATTGTCGAAGAAGGTCTCGCAGAAGGGCGAGGAGCCGCTGATCAGCTTGATCGGCTTGGTGGTGACGCCTTCGCTCGCCATGTCGAACAGCATGAAGGTAATGCCGCCATACTTGTTCTCCTTGTCGGTGCGGACAAGGCAGAAGATCCAGTCGGCGTGATCGGCGTAGGAGGTCCAGATCTTCTGGCCGTTGACGACCCAGTGATCGCCCTTGTCCTCGCCGAAGGTCTGGAGCGAAACGAGGTCGCTGCCCGAGCCGGGTTCGGAGTAGCCCTGGCACCAGCGGATTTCGCCGCGCGCGATTTCATTGAGGAAGCGCTGCTTCTGGCCCTCGGTGCCGAAATGCAGCAGCGCCGGGCCGAGCATCCAGATGCCGAAGCTGGAGAGCGGCGGGCGGGCGCCGATCTTGCCCATTTCCTCGCGCAGCACCTTGGCTTCCGGTGCGGAAAGGCCAGCGCCGCCGTATTCCTTGGGCCACATCGGCACGGTGTAGCCCTTGGCGACACAGGCTTCGAGCCACGCCTTCTGGGCATCGTTCTTGAAGGTCGCGCGGCGGCCGCCCCAGTAGATGTCGTCCTCGCCGCGCACCGGCTCGCGCATTTCGGGCGGGCAGTTGGCTTCGAGCCAGCTGCGGGTTTCGTCACGGAATTGTTCAAGATCGGCCATGACCGACTCTCCTCTCTCGTCTCTCACTTGACGCTTACGTTAGCGGCATTTTTTGCGAGCCTGCAAGCGTCCATCGTATGCCTGTCATTTCGGGCACCATGCCGTAGCGTAAGGGCAAGCGCGATTGACGGCCCGCGCAATCGGTCTAGGAACGAAACCCAATGCGGGAGAGAGAATTTGGCCGGATTCGGCGGTTTGCCTGACCACGAGGACAGGCACGGATGAGCATGACGACGGGGCCGCTGCCGTGGCGGCTCAAGCTGATGCACGGGTTCGGTGCGGTCGCCTTCGGGGTGAAGGACGGCGGCTTTTCGTTCTTCCTGCTGCCGTTCTACAATCTTGTTCTGGGCGTGGATGCCGGGATCGTCGGCGCGGCACTGGCAACCGCGCTGGTGATTGATGCGCTGGCCGATCCGCTGATCGGGCACCTCTCGGATCGCACCTATACCCGCTGGGGCCGCCGCCTGCCGTGGCTCTACCTGGCCCCGCTGCCGCTGGCGCTGATGTGGGTGGTGCTGTGGTCGCCGCCCTTCGTGGGGGTGCCAAGCTATTGGGAGATCCTCGCGCTGGCGGTGGGCGTGCGGCTGCTGCTGTCGGCCTGCGAAGTGCCCTCGATCAGCATGGTGCCCGAACTCACGGGCGACTATGTCGAGCGCACGACGCTGTTCCGCTACCGCTATCTGTCGGGCTGGATCGGCGGGCTGACCATGTCGGTGCTGGCCTTCACCGTGTTCCTGCCGACCCCGGAATCGCAGTTGCAACCCGATGGCTATGCCCTGTTCGGGATGGTCGGCGCGGTCGCGATGCTGGTGTCCGTGATCGGCTCTGCCGCGGGGCAGCACCCCTATGTCGCACGCCTGCCCGATACGGCCCCGCCGCCCTTCTCGCTGGCCAAGGCGTTCGGCGAGATCTTCGAGGCGTTCCGTGAACGGGCCTTCGTGATCTTTGCCGCCGGCGCGCTGGCGGCGCATGTCAGCACCGGGCTGTCGCTGTCGATCACGCTCTATGTCACCCGCTATGTCTGGCAGTTCAGCGAGACCGCGTTCAAACTCTATCCGGCGGTGCTGGGGCTTTCGGTGGTGCTGATGTTCGTGCTCGTCGGCCCGCTGCACCGCCGGTTCGGCAAGCCGTTGAGCGGCGCGGGCGGATCGCTGGCGACACTGGCGATTGCCGGCACGCCCTACGCGCTGTTCCTCCTCGGACTGTGGCCGCAAACCGGATCGGTGCTGTCCACCGCGCTGTTCATGGGTTTCATGGTCGTCGCCAACACCGCCGGGGTCATCACCATCATTTCCGCCACCTCGATGGTCGCCGAGATCGTCGAGGCCTTCGAGGAACGCACCGGCAAGCGCGCCGAGGGGACGTTCTATGCGGGCAACTGGCTGGTGACCAAATCGGCCACCGGCGGCGGCATTCTGCTGACCAGCCTGATCGTCGAGGTGGTCGGCCTTGCCCCCGGCACGGCGCAGGCCGATGTCGCGCCCGATGTGGTGCGCCATCTGGCGATTGCCTACATGGTGGTGGCAGCTGCGCTGACACTGTGGGCGGCCTTCTGGCTCGCCCGCTTCCCGATCAGCCGCGCCGATCACGAGGCCCGCCTCGCCGCTCGCACCGCGCGCGAGCGTGCCGTAACGGCAGGCGAGTTCGCGCAGAAATGAGAGCTTGGCTGTGGCGGGAGGCTCTGCCACGGTTACCCCAAGAGTCGATTGCAATTGAGGACGAGAGGAACCCCCCATGGATTTTGAACCCACCGAAAGGCAGGCCTATTGGCGTGACCGCGTGCGCGATTTCATCGAGACGCACGTGCGCCCCAATCATCATGTCTACAAGGCGCAGGACGCCGAGGGTGATCGCTGGAAGGTGATCCCGATCGTCGAGGAGACCAAGGCCAAGGCCAAGGCGGCCGGCATCTGGAACCTGTTCATGCCCCCGCGCAATGACAGCCACCACCATGTCGACGACACCTTCGATTTCGAAGGTCCGGGCCTCACCAACCTCGAATATGCGCTCTGCGCCGAGGAAATGGGCCGCATCGGCTGGGCGAGCGAGGTGTTCAACTGCTCCGCGCCCGATACCGGCAACATGGAGGTGTTCCACCGCTATGGCACGCGCGAGCAGAAGGAAGAGTGGCTGCGTCCGCTGATGAACGGCGAGATCCGCTCGGCCTTCCTGATGACCGAGCCCTACACCGCCTCCTCGGACGCCACCAACATCGAGACCCGGATCGAGCGTGACGGCGATCACTATGTGATCAACGGGCGCAAGTGGTGGTCCTCGGGCCTCGGCGATCCGCGCTGCAAGGTCGCGATCGTGATGGGCAAGACCGATTTTGCGGCGCAGCGCCATGCGCAACAATCGATGGTGCTGATGCCGATCGACAGCCCCGGCGTGAACATCATCCGCCACCTCCCCGTCTTCGGCTATGACGACGCCCCGCACGGCCACATGGAAGTCGAGATGAAGGACGTCCGCGTTCCCGTCTCGAACATGCTGCTGGGCGAAGGCCGCGGCTTCGAGATCGCGCAGGGCCGCCTCGGGCCGGGCCGCATCCACCACTGCATGCGCACCATCGGCGTCGCCGAAGAGGCGCTCGCCAAGATGTGCCGCCGCCTGCAGGAGCGTGAGGCTTTCGGCAAGCCGGTCTACAAGCACTCGGTCTGGGAAGAGCGCGTCGCGCGCGCCCGTATCGACATCGACATGACCCGCCTGCTCTGCCTCAAGGCCGCCGACATGATGGACAAGGTCGGCAACAAGGCAGCCAAGCAGGAAATCGCGATGATCAAGGTGCAGGCGCCGACGATGGCGCTCAAGATCATCGACGATGCGATCCAGGCCCATGGCGGCGGCGGCGTTTCGGCGGACTACGGCCTTGCAGAGGCCTATGCCCACCAGCGCACCCTGCGCCTTGCCGACGGGCCGGACGAAGTCCACGCCCGCTCGATCGCGCACATGGAGTTCGCCAAGCACGCGCCGGTTCCGGGGCCGACGGCGAACGCCCTGCGCGGCAACCACGGGCGCGCCGCCAATGACGGCCAGAGCTTCAGCTCGGGCGACATGGGCGTGGCGCGGTAAGCACCTGAGTAAAAACTGCCGTTCGTGCTGAGCTTGTCGAAGCACCGTTTTTCTTTTTGAACCTGAGCCGCGAAGGAAGAACGGCCCTTCGACAGGCTCAGGGCGAACGGAGTTTGCTCATGGCAAAAGCCGCCATTCTCGAAGCCCCCGGCCAAGGCCTCACCATCAAGGAGGTCACCTATGCCGAGCCGGGCCCGCACGAAGTCCTGATCGACACCAAGGCCTGCGGGCTGTGCCACTCCGATCTGCACTTCATCGACGGGCACTACCCCCACGCGCTCCCCTGTATTCCGGGGCACGAGGCCGCGGGGATCGTGCGTGCGGTCGGCTCCGAGGTGAAGACCGTGAAGCCCGGCGACCATGTCGTCTCGTGCCTCTCGGCGTTCTGCGGGCACTGCGAGTTCTGCGTCACCGGCCGCATGGCGCTGTGCATGGGGGCCGATACCCGCCGCATGAAGGGCGATGCGTCGCGCATTGCCTTTGATGATGGCGCGCCGGTCAACCAGATGCTCAACCTCTCGGCCCTGTCCGAGCAGATGCTGATCCACGAACACGCCTGCGTCGCGATCGACAAGGCGATGCCGTTTGACCGTGCGGCGCTGCTCGGCTGCGCGGTAACGACCGGCGCGGGGACGATCTTCAACGCCTGCAAGGTGACGCCCGGCGAGACCGTGCTGGTGGTCGGCTGCGGCGGGGTGGGCCTTGCCGCGATCAACGCCGCCAAAATCGCGGGCGCAGGCAAGATCATCGCCGCCGACCCGCTGCCCGAAAAGCGCGCGCTCGCCGAAGTGCTGGGCGCGACCCACACCGTCGATGCGCTGGCCGAAGATGCCGCCAAGCAGATCATCGCCATTTCCGGCGGCGGGGTGCATTGGGGGATCGAGGCGGTGGGTCGGCAGGCCTCGGCCGATCTCGCGGTCGCATCGCTCAGGCGCGGGGGCACCGCCGTGATCCTCGGCATGATGCCGCTCGATTGCAAGGTCGGCCTCGGCGCGATGGACTTGCTCGGCGGCAAGAAGCTGATGGGCGCGATCATGGGGATGAACCACTTCCCGGTCGATCTGCCGCGTCTGGTCGATTTCTACCTGCGGGGCCTCCTCGATCTCGACACGATCATCGCCGAGCGGATCACGCTCGATCAGGTGAACGAGGGCTTTGATACGATGCGCAAGGGCACGTCCGCGCGCACGGTTGTGGTGTTCGACTGATGACTGACGCTCCGCAAATCGATTTCGACAAGGAAATGGTCGGCACGGTCGAAGTGACCGAGAAGGACGCGCTCGACCTTGCCAGCCTCACCGCCTGGTTCGAGGCGAACGTCGAAGGCTTCGCCGGCCCGATCAGCTACACCAAGTTCAAGGGCGGCCAGTCGAACCCGACCTACCGGATCGACACGCCGGGCGCCTCCTACGTGCTGCGCCGCCAGCCCTTCGGCAAGCTGCTGCCCAGCGCCCACGCGGTCGACCGCGAATATGCGGCGATGACCGGCCTCTACCCCACCGGCTTCCCCGTGCCCCGCACCTATGGCCTGTGCGAAGACGTGGAGGTGATCGGCTCCAAGTTCTTCGTGATGAGCATGGCCGATGGCCGCAGCCTGTGGAACGGCGCCCTGCCCGGCCTCACCCCGGAGGAACGCCGCGCGCATTACAACGCGCTGATCGACACCATGGCCGCCCTGCACCTCAACGATCCGGTTGGGATCGGCATGGGCGAATTCGGCAAGCCCAATGATTACTGCGCGCGCCAGATCACCCGCTGGACCAAGCAGTACAAGCTCTCCGAAACCGAGCACATGCCGGAGATGGAGCGGCTGATCGCATGGCTGCCCGAGACGATCCCGCCGCAGCACGGCTCCAGCGTCGTCCACGGCGATTACCGGCTCGACAATGTCATCTTCCACAAGACCGAACCGCGCGTGATCGCGGTGCTCGATTGGGAGCTGTCGACGCTGGGCGATCCGATTGCCGATTTCAGCTATCTGATGCTCAACTGGTTCCAGCCCGCCGATGGACGCGCGGGGCTGCTGGGGCTGGATCTTGCAGCGCTCGGCATCCCGAGCGTCGAGGAAGCGGTCGAGCGCTATGTCGCCAAGACCGGCTATCCCGTGCCGCCGATGGACTGGTATTTCGCCTATAACCTGTTCCGCCTCGCAGGCATCATGCAGGGCATCAAGAAGCGCGTGATCGACGGCACCGCCTCCTCCGCCCACGCGCAGGCGATGAGCGAAAGGGTGCGCCCGCTGGCAGAGCGGGCCTATCAGTTCGCGATCGCCGCGGGGATGGCGGAATAGGCCGCAAGCGCCGGGGCGGCTTACGTATGCCGCCCGCAGCTTGCAGCCACCGCTTGCCGCAAGCGCGCGGCGCGGCTAGGCGCGCGAGGACGCTATTGTGCGCGCCGGAGACCCTTGCATGAGTGCTGACCTGATCGCCGCCATCGAAGCCGCCTGGGAGAACCGCAGCGAAGTCGGCCCCGGCCACGACGTTCGCCATCAGGTCGCCGACGCGCTCGCGCTGCTCGACAGCGGCGAGGCGCGCGTCGCCGAGCCGGACGGGAATGGCGGGTGGCAGGTCAACCAGTGGCTCAAGAAGGCCGTGCTGCTCAGCTTCCGCCTCAACGACAACCGCGTGATGGATGGCGGTGCTGCCGGTGCGCCCGCCTATGACAAGGTGCCGCTGAAGTTCGCCGGTTGGGGCGAGAACCGCTTCAAGGACGCAGGCTTCCGCGTGGTGCCGGGTGCAGTCGTCCGTCGCGGCGCGCATATCTCGAAGGGCGCAGTGCTCATGCCGTCCTTCGTCAATATCGGTGCCTATGTGGGCGAGAACACCATGATCGACACCTGGGCCACCGTCGGCTCCTGCGCGCAGATCGGGGCGAATGTCCACATTTCGGGCGGCGCGGGGATCGGCGGCGTGCTCGAACCGCTCCAGGCCGAGCCGGTCATCATCGGCGACGGCGCCTTCATTGGCGCGCGCGCGGAAGTCGCCGAAGGCGTGCGCGTGGGCGAAGGCGCGGTGCTTTCCATGGGCGTCTATCTCGGCGCCTCGACCAAGATCGTCGACCGCGCGACCGGCGAGGTTCACATGGGCGCCGTGCCGCCCTATGCCGTGGTCGTCCCCGGTTCCATGCCCGGCAAGCCCCTGCCCGACGGCTCGCCCGGCCCCAGCCTCTACTGCGCGGTGATCGTCAAGACCGTCGACGCCCAGACCCGCTCCAAGACCGGGATCAACGAGCTGCTGCGCGACTGACGCGCGGCACAGCGCCGGAACCAACTCGCCCCTTGACTGTTGGTTGACGTTACGGAAACTTGTTCCGTAACGTCAACGAGGCATGGGAGAAGGCGACATGGCCGACAATAATGACATCATCCGCATCAATGACGAGGCCGCCCGCGGTGCGGTGAGCAACACCGGCCTGCGCTATGTGCTGGGCTTCAGCCTCGGCCTTGCGGTGATCGCGATGAGCCTTGTCTGGATCATCCCGGCCCTCGCCCACGCGCATTGATGAAGGCGGATCACTCCGCCCCCGGACACTACTTCACGGGCGGAGTGATCAGGGTTTCGATCGCCGGTTCGCCCGCGACGCTTGCGGCATAGGCTTCCGCCGCGCGCATCACGCGCAGGATGTTGCGGCTGGCGATCATTTCCAGCTCGGCCTGCGAATAGCCGCGCCGGGCAAGCTCGGTGAACAGCGCGGGATAGCCGCTCACATCCTCCATCCCGACCGGGCCAATCGGCATCCCGTCATAATCGCCGCCGATCCCGATATGCTCGACGCCCGCGATCTTGCGGATGTGGTCGATATGGTCGGCCATGTCCTTGATCGTGCTCTTGGGTTCAGGATTGGCGGCGAGCCATGCGCCCATCGCCTTGGTCGCGGCATCGGGGTTGCCGAGGTGGACGACCTTCAAGCGCGCCAGCTCGCCCGCGCGGGCCGCATCCCACTGGCGGATGTCTTCGTTGATGAAGCGCGGCAGGGCGACCACCATCACCACGCCGCCGTTCTGCGGCAGGCGGGCGAGCACAGAATCGGGCACGTTGCGCGGATGCGGGGTCACGGCGCGCGCGCCGGAATGGCTGAAGATCACCGGCGCCTTCGCGACATCCAGCGCGTCCATCATCGTGTCCTCGCTGACGTGCGAGAGGTCGACCAGCATCCCCAGCCGGTTCATCTCGCGCACCACATCCTTGCCGAAATCGGTCAGCCCGCCATGCTTGGGGTTATCGGTCGCAGCGTCCGCCCAACGGATGTTGAAGTTGTGCGTCAGCGTCATGTAGCGCGCGCCCATCGCGTGGAACTGGCGCAGCACGGCAAGGCTCGATCCGATCGAATAGCCGCCCTCCATCCCCAGCAAGGACGCGATTTTGCCCTCGCGCATCGCGGTCTCGACCTGATCGGCGGTCAGGGCGTAGCGCATGGTTTCAGGGTTCTTGGCGATCAGCCGCTTGGTGACGTCGATCTGCTCGATGGTCTGCTGCACCGCCGCCGCCTCATTGGCGTTGTGGGGGACATAGACCGACCAGAACTGCGCGCCGACCTTGCCCTTCTTCAGCCGGATCAGATCGGTGTGCATCGCGCCATCGTCTCCGCCGACATGGTCGTGTTCGTCCATGGTGTCGGTGAAATCGAAGGCGTTGATCTGGTTGTTCTCGCGCGAGCGCAGCTGGCCGGGCGCGTCATTGTGCCCGTCGAACACCGGCGCGACCTCAAGCGCGGCGGCGGCGGTGGCGGCGGCCTGTTCCTCGGTCACCTTCTGGGCGTGGGCGGGCGCAAGCGCCAACAGCGCGGCGGACAGGGCGAGCGCGGCGCGCAGGGCGTTGGCTTGCATGCTTGTGGAAACTCCCGTTAAGGCGGCGCGGTGGCCGGAGACAAGCATGGATAGCGCGCAAACCCTGATCGAACAATTGGGCCTCGCCGCCCACCCCGAGGGCGGGTGGTATCGCGAGACTTGGCGCGGCGAGGCAGGGCCGGAGGGCCGCGCGCAGGGCACCGCAATCATCTTCCTGCTGCGCGCAGGCGAGGCCTCGCACTGGCACACGGTCGATGCCGCCGAACTGTGGCTGTGGCAGGCGGGCGATCCGGTCGAGCTGCGGCTGTCAGCCAGCGATGAAGGCCCGGCGCGCTCGGTGATCCTCGGCGCGGATGTGGCGGCGGGACAGCAATTGCAGGGGCTGGTCGCTCCGGGTGAATGGCAGGCCGCGCGCCCCTATGGCGAGGCCGTGCATGGATACTCCCTCGTCTCCTGCGTGGTGGTGCCGGGGTTCGACTTCGCGGGCTTCCGTCTGGCCGAGCCGGGTTGGGAGCCGGGCGCATGATCCGCACCGCCCTGCGCTGGGTCTTGGCGGTGTTCTACTTCGCCGCCGGGGTGATCCACATCCTGCTGCCGCAGCCTTTCCTCACCATCATGCCGCCGGGCGTGCCCTTCCCCGAAGCCGTCGTGCTGTGGACGGGTGTGGCCGAAATCCTTGGCGCAATCGGCCTGGTGCAGCCGTTCTCCAAGCCGCTGCGCCAGGCGGCCGGGTGGGGACTGGCGGCGTATGCGCTGTGCGTCTGGCCTGCCAACATCAACCATATGCTTATCGATATGGCGCGCGGCGATGGCGGGCTGGGGATGGGCTATCACATCCCCCGGATGTTCGCGCAGCCTGTCATCATCTGGCTCGCGCTGTGGGTGGGCGAGTGCCTGCCGCTGCGCCGCCGCGCGGCGTGACCCCCGGGGAGGCGATCCTCTCCCTGCTTGGCCAACGGGCCGAGCGCGCCACCATCTGCCCGAGCGAGGCCGCGCGCCTTCTGGCAGGGCCGCAGGGCGACTGGCGCGCGGAGATGGAGGCGGTTCACGCAGCCACCGACGAATTGCTGGAAGACGGCGTCATCACCCTCTCGTGGAAGGGCGAGACAAAACAAAAGCGGCGCGGACCCTACCGGATCGCGCGCCGCTGATGCGGGGCCAAAGCCCCTATGCCAAAAAGGCTCAGCTCAGGTGCTTGCTGACCGCAGCGGTCATCTTGAACATCGAGATCTGGTCCTTGCCGATCACCGCGCCAAGCTTGGCATCGGGATTGATCTGACGCTTGTCCTTGGTGTCCTGCAGGCCATTGGCCTTGATGTATTCCCACACCTTCGAGGTCACTTCGGCGCGGGTCATCGGGCCCTTGCCGATCACGGCTTCGAGATCGCCCGAAAGCGTCACCGGCTTCTGAAGTGCATTGGTCGTGCCAGCCATCATCTACTCCCTTATGTAAGTGGCAGGTTGATCAAAGATCGTCATCTTCCCAGTCCGCATCATCATCCTCTCCGCCGCCGGTATAGGTGGCGTGGAGCACAGCGCAGGCCGTGACCGACCCTTGCAATGATGCGAGCAGTTCCGCCCTCCCCGCGCCGGGCATCAGCACCAGCGGCAGTTCGGTGGCGAACAGTTGAAACAAGTAATGGCGCGTCTCACCCTCGGGCGGGGCGGGCAGCAGCCATTCGGAATTGCCGAGCGCGTTCTTGCCGGCGCGCGGCGGCGTTTCGCCTTCGAGCAGCTTGCCGCGCTGTCCGGCCAGACCCCACACCAGCCAGTGGCAGGCAGGATCGGCGCCCTTCGAGGAGGCATCCTCCACCACCAGCACCAGTTCGGCCGAACCCGGCGGCGGCGCGCTCCATTCCAGCGGGGGAGCGACGGCGTCTTCCTCGTCAGCGGTGAAGCTCGCATCGAGCTCCTCACCCTGCCCGAAGGCCGGGCTGGTCAGCGCAAAACCACCGCGCGCCATTGCTGCCGCCGAGCCCAGCTTTGCAATCGCAAGGCCGGGGTGGCGGGCGGGGGCGGGCACGTGGGGTGCGAGCCAGGCGGGAAATTCCGTCATGATTCTGTCAGTCCTCGGCCCTCGTGCTAGTCCCTTCGCAGGCCTGATACGAGACTTGGCAAGGCGGTTTTTCGCGGTTTCTGAGGAAAACCCTGCAAATGCAGGCAAAAAGGTCACGGTTTTCGCGGGATTCTTAGGGGATTTTCCGCAGCAATCTTGCCTGCGCCCCCGCGCCATTGCATTTCTGGCGCGCCAGACGCCCCCCCGCGCCGGCCCCACCCTGTCGGAGTTGCCCGCCTTGATGAAGCCCGCCCGCACTGCCTTGAGCCTTCTTCTGTCGGTCAGCCTGGTGGCCTGCGGCGGGGGCGGATCATCCTCGGCCCCGCCCACCGGCGGCGGCGGCGCGCCGACCCCGACCCCGACCAGCAGCGCCTGTTCGCTGAGCGCGCGGCAGGATTTTGCCGATCAGGTGCTCAACGAGTGGTATCTTTTCCCCGATCTGCTGGCGACGGTGAACCGCGCGACGGTCGGCAATCTCGACGACTATCTCGATGCCCGCGTCGCCCCGGCGCGCGCGGCCAATCGTGACCGGTTCTTCACCTTCGCCACCTCGATCGCGGAAGAGAACGCGCTGATCAATTCCGGCTCCTCGGCGGGCTTCGGTATCCGCCTGTCCTATGACACGGCGAACCGCCGCCTGTTCGTGGTCGAGGCCTATGAAGGCGCAGCCGGCCTTGCCGCCGGGCTTGACCGCGGCACCGAGATCACCGCGATCGGCACATCAGCGGCCAACCTGCAAAGCGTCTCCGCGCTGTTCGCCAGCGGCGGTGCGCAGGCGGTGGCCGATGCGCTCGGGCCGTCCACGGCAGGCACCACCCGCGTGCTGCGGTTCACCCCGGCAGGCGGCACATCGCAGGAGCGCAGCGTCACCAAGACCGACTTCGCGCTCGATCCCGTGTCGGATCGCTATGGCGGACTGATCCTCAACGACGGGGGCAAGCGGGTCGGTTACATCAACCTCAGAACCTTCATCATCGCCGATGCTGCCAATCAGCTGCGCAGCGCCTTCGCCCAGTTCGCCGCGCAAGGCGTGACCGAGCTGATCATCGACTTCCGCTACAATGGTGGCGGGCTGATCGATGTGTCGGACGTGTTTGGCGATCTCTTGGGTCGCGGGCGCACCGGGCAGGTGTGGAGCCGCACCGTGCTGCGCGCCTCCAAGTCGGCGGAGAACGAGACGCGCCTGTTCCAGGCCGAACCCAACGCCATCGCGCCCACCAAGGTCGCGGTAATCACGACCGGCGCCAGCGCCTCGGCGAGCGAGCTCGTCACCAATTCGCTGATCCCCTACCTCGGCAGTAATCTCGCGCTGGTGGGCGCCAATTCCTTCGGCAAGCCCGTCGGCCAGTTCGGGTTCGACCTTGCTTCCTGCGATCTGCGCGTGCGGGCGGTGGTGTTCCAGACGGTCAATGCCAATAATCAGGGCGAATATTACACCGGCCTTGCCGGGGTCATGCCCAACACCTGCCGGGCAGGCGATGACATCACCCGCCCGCTCGGCGACCCGCGCGAGGCTTCGATCGCGGCGGCGCTCGATTTCCTCGGCGGGCGGGCCTGCACCCCGATCACCGCGGGCGGCGCGGACGGCATCGCGGGCGGGCTGGAGCAAGGACAGGCCGCGCGTCAGGGTCTCTCCCTGCCCGAACGTCAGCCGCTCCAGCCGCGCCGGCCCAACCCTGCGCAGCACGAGTTGCCCGGACTTTTCTAGATACGCTTGTTCTAGAGCCCTGCGGGCACCGTCTCGAAGGATGGCGTGTCGCCGAGGTCGACCCAGTCCTGCTTGCTCTTGGCATAGCAGTGGAAGGCGGGCTTGAGGATGCTGGTATCATCGAGCGTGCCTGCCTTGATGAACATCATCCCCGGCGGGCTGTCGACACGGGTGAAGACCGGCGAGCCACATTCGGGACAGAACTGCCGCCGAACGGTCGCGCCGCTGTCGCCGGTGTCGTTATAGGTCTTGAGCGTGCCTTCGAAGGTGACAGCACCCTCGGGCACGCCGATAATCACCGACAGCGCGCTGCCCGCCTGACGCTGGCAGTTCTTGCAGTGGCAGGTGACACACAGCAGCGGATCACTTTCGCAGGCGTAGCGCACTGCCCCGCACAGGCAGCCTCCGGTGATGGTCATGCTCTCTCCCCCCCTCTTGGCCCGGCCTGCCTTAGGGCGCAGCGGGGCCGGTAAACGGTTGGCTATCGGTATAGCCGCAGCCCTCGAAAGTCTCCCCGCCCAAAGCGATAGTGGCGACGTATGGGAACACGCGGTCGCTCATCCCGTCGCTGCATTCGCCGGGGGTGAGCGTGGCGGTGAGCGGCTTGCCGTCAAGCGTCCCGGAAAAGCCGAGGCCATTGTTCCCGGCAAAGCGCGTGGCGGCGAAAGCTGTGCCGGGCTGGTTGTCGGGGGTCGTCCACAGCCCTTCTGTGCCCGCGATCCTGAGCGTCCAGAAGGGTTCGGTGCCGGTCAATGTGACGACCTCACCCGGCGCGACGGCATCGAAGGTCTTCCCCTTGGGATCGATCCCGTCGGTCTGGGCGGGGGTGCAGGCGGCCGCGCACAGCAGGGCGGCGAAGAGCGGCAGGGGGCGGATCATGGGTTTCTCCTCAGGCGCCAGAATAGGCCGGAACCTTGACCGCGCCAAGGCATTGCCCGCCCATGGACTTTACCCCCACCCGCGCGCGCGGCCTTGCGCGCCTCGACCAGTTTCTCCCCGCCGCCGGCCGCCGCTATGCCGAAACCCGCAACGCCGATGATGGCCCGCGCGCAGACGGGCGCGGCAATGTCAGCCAGCTCTCCCCCTGGCTCCATGCCGGACTGATCGGCGAGCCCGAGGTGCTTGAAGCGGTGCTGCGCCAGCACAGCCCCCGCGCCGCCGAGAAGTTCATCGCCGAGGTGTTCTGGCGGATCTACTTCAAGGGCTACCTCGAACAGCGCCCGGCGATCTGGGCCGATTACGTCAAGGGCCGCGACGGTGCGCTGGCGGCGCTCGAAGCCAATGCGGGGCTGCGAAAGGGCTACGCCGAGGCGGTGGATGGCCGCACCGGGATCGACGCCTTCGACACATGGGCGCACGAACTGGTCGCCACCGGCTACCTCCATAACCACGCGCGGATGTGGTTTGCGAGCATCTGGATCTTCACCCTCAAGCTCGATTGGCGGCTGGGCGCGGATTTCTTCCTGCGGCATCTGATGGATGCTGACGCGGCCTCGAACACCCTGTCGTGGCGCTGGGTTGCGGGGCTGCATACCAAGGGCAAGCATTACCTTGCGCGGGCCGACAATATCGCGCGTTACACCGCCGGCCGGCCCGAGGGGGCACTCGCCGCGGCGCGGCTCGCGGGCGATGAGGCGCAGCCGTTGACCGAAGCGCAGGACTACGCGCGGCAAAAGCTCGACCTTCCCGCGCCCGTCACCGCCGCCGATCTGGCCGAGCCTTTCGCTCTGCTGCTGCATGATGAAGCCGCGCACCATGCTCCGCTTTCGCTGCCCGCCGCGCCTGCGCTGATCATCGCTGCGGGCCGCCCCGCGGCACGCTCGCCCGGCGCGATGGGGAGCCACGCTCTGCACTTTGCCGGAGGCGCGCTTGCCAGCGGTGCGGCAGAGGCCGCCGCCGCATATGGCTGTCCGCTGGTGGAGTGGCGCGATGGCCAGCCGCTTGCCCCTCTGCTCACCGAGGCAGGCGCGCAGCGGGTGGCGGTGCCCTATCTGCCCGCCGGATGGACGCGCGATGCGCTCGCCCCCGGCCTCATGGCGCTCGACGCCGAGGGCCGGGTGACCCGCCTGCTCGGCGATCTCGACCGGGCGACCTGGCCCCATGCCAAGGCCGGGTTCTTCGGGATTGCCAAGCAGATCGAGACATTGCTGGCGCAGTGCGGGATCGCGGGGTGATGTGACCTGCGCAGGGTGATCCGGGCAACCCGGTATTAACCCTGTCCGCGCTAGGTTTTGGCCTCAGCCCCAGCCGAGAAGATTCGCGCCATGCTCTATCCCAATCGCTTGCAGGCCGCGCTCCTGTTCGATCAGCCGGTGGCCGATCTTGAGGCGATCATGCGCAGCTTCACCCGGATCGAGGGGATGCGCAGCGGCGCAGAATTCAATCTGCCCGAGGTCAATCCGGGGCGCTTCTACCGCCTGTTCAACGCCGCCGAAGAGCTGATGGTGACGTTCGAATATCTGGATCACCCTTGCGCGGCCGAGGTGTTCCGTCCGGCGCTGTCCTCGACCTATACCGGGCTCCTCACCCCCGATATCCGCGACCGGATCGCGCGCGGATATTGCCATATCCTGCTCGAAGTATCGCATGGGGTGATGGCCGGTGTGGAAGAAGACCCGCGCTTTGCCTCGATGTTCGAAGCGATCGGGCACAACCGCGCAGGCGCCAGCCAGAAGCAGTTCGAGCGGCGCCTGTCGGTGCTCGCGCTGATGGCGCGGATCGCCAGCGAGGCGGCAATGCCGGTCGCGGTGCACTGGACGCAGTCCGACCTGCTGATGTCGGGCGAATTGTTCGACCGCTTCGCCGCCGACAGCGCAGCGCCCGGGCCGCTCCACATCCATCCCTTCCTGTTCGGCCCGCGCCCTGTAACCGGTGAGGCGCCGCTCGCCGGGATCCGCACTTTCGGCGCGCGTCACTGGCTGGGGCGCGAGATCATCATCCAGCCCAACGTCCTGCCCTGGGCCACCAATTACGAGACGCTGCTCGCCTTCCTCAGGATAGCGACGATGGCGAATGGCTATATCATCCCCGATGGCGACACTTTCGGCCCGGAGGATCGCAGCCTGTCCTACCGGGTGCTGCACCACGATGTCGGCGCCAATATCGGCTATGCCTCGTCCGAGCCTGCCGACATTCCATTCTATGAACTGGTGCCGCTCAAGCATCTGGCGCACGGGTTCATTGCGCCCGAACACGTGCCCGATGACCGGGTGATCGACGACCGGGCCTTCCCGCTCGACATCATGCCAGCCGATCAGGATGCCAAGATGGCGCTCGCCAATGAGTGGTTCCAGAAGCGCAAGCTGGCCGAGGGGATCGGTGGGCGCTTCGAAGTGCGCCATCCCGATGCGCCCGCCGCACCGCCGCCGCCACCGGAGCCGAAGCCCCCCGCGCCGCGCCAGCCGGAGCCGCCGGGGATCAGCGGCAGCGGCCTGCGTGGTCGGGTATTCGGGCGCAAGGGGCTCTAGGCGTCAGATCTGCTTGGCAGGCGAGGGGTCGCGGCGATGGCGCGCCGCCCGGCCCAGCACGCGCTCCAGTCGTTCGGCCATGGTGCTCGCGGCAATCCGCGCCGCCGCATCGACATCGGCAGCCTTGCCGGTGACCCCGATCGGACGGCTCCCGCGCGGGCGAACCTCGATCGTGCAATGCTTGTCATCCGCGCCGTGCTTGCGACCATTGACGTCGGTCACGTGCACCTCGATCCGCGTCAACCGCTCGGCAAATCGCGCCAGCCGTGTGCGCACCTGCGCCTCGATCCGCTGGGCGACATCGCGCGTGCCCATCACCGAACTGTCGGTGTTGAACTGGAACTGCAGGGTGCTCATGGCATCGTCTCCTTGTGGCTTCAGTGTCCTGTTGCCCAAAGAGAATATGGGGAGCACCGACCCCGCTTTCCAGCCGTTTGGGTCAGGCGGTGCCCTGCGTCAGGCTATCGGCTTCGCGCTTTTCGGCACGAATGGAAGCGGCCTTCACGCGCTCCTCGGCGGTCTTGCGCGCCTGTTCGGCCAGCCCTCGCCAGGTCTTCTCCGACCGGAGTTCCCGCTCGCGCACATTGTCGAGCGTCGCCTTGACTGCGAGAGCCGCGGCTTCGTCGGCGCGTTCGCAGTAGAATTCGTAAGTCTGAGCCATCGGGGGGTGTCCTGCCGGGAGAGGGGGAAGGCGGGATTGGTCAGTTTGGCCGACAGGGCGCGACCATAGCCGCGCCCTGCCGCCGGTATCGGCCTTACGCGGCCGAGAGGTTCACGGCGCTCGCCTTGCCATTGCGACCCGTTTCGAGGTCGTAATTGAGGCGCTGGTCCTTATCGAGCGTCTGCATCCCGGCGGCCTGCACCGCGGTGATGTGGACGAAGCTGTCCGACGAGCCATCGTCGGGCTGGATGAAGCCATAGCCCTTGTCGGTGTTGAAGAACTTGACGGTTCCGGTCTTGCTCATGGAGTGTTCCTTTCAAGAACAATAGGTTGCCCGCGAGGCATCATGCCTTGCAGGTATGCGTCGTATCGTCCGATGAAAGGAAGTCGTCGTCTGGTTAACGCCGGGGCCGGTGGGTCTGATCCCTTGGCAGGCGGCGGAGCGCAAATTTCGAAGTCCGTCGCAAATTTCGACGTCAGCCCGTGGGCCATAGCACGTCTCGCCCCAATCACCTAATCGCGCGCCCGGACGCCGCGTTAAGATATTCGCGACGGGTGGTGCGATATCACTGTGCGCGATGGCCCCGCACTCTGCCTTGTCCGCCTCGCCCGCGCTGCGCCGCCAGTTGTGGCACACCGGCCTGTGGGTGGTGGGCGGATCGGTGTTCGCCTCGGTCTGCTTTGCCCACACCTCCTTCACGATGTTCGGGCAGGTGCAATATGCCCACACCATGGTGTTTGCGACCCTCATCCCGATGATCGTCGCGAGCCTCGCCTTCAGCTGGATCGCCTCGCTCACCCTGAGGCTCGACGCCTCGCGCCGCGAGCTGGAACGCCTCGCCCACCAGGACGCGCTGACGGGGCTTGCCAATCGCCGCGAAGCGATGGCGCGGCTGGCCGAGTGGGCCGCTGCCGCCCCTGACCCTGCCCCGCCCTCCCCCACCGCACCGGGCCTCACCCCCTTGTGCCTCGCGATCGCCGACATCGACTACTTCAAGCGCGTCAACGACCGGCTCGGCCATGACGGCGGGGATGCGAGCCTCGTCCACTTTGCCGCGATGCTGAGGCGGATGCTGCCGGCTGACTGGCTCGTCGCCCGGATCGGCGGCGAGGAGTTCCTGATCGCCGCGCGTGCCGCCGACTTCCCGACCTTCGCCGCCCGGATCGAGGCGGTGCGCGTTGCCGTTGCCGAGACCCCGCTGATCACTCCCGCCGGCCCCTGGCAGCTCACCGCGAGCTTCGGCCTCGCCGAGCGCCGCGGCCCCGAAGCCCCGGACCGCCTCATCACCCGCGCCGACATGGCCCTGTTCGCCGCCAAACAGGCAGGCCGCAACCGGGTAGAAAAGGCTGCTTGATTGCGTGCCCGCCTCCGCGGGGAGTCTTTTGTTTTCCGCACGCCGTCCGGCGCGCGAAATCCTCGCTCACGCGGCCTGAAGGCCGCATCGCTGCGGGCGCGCGGTCGCGCTTGCGGTCCGTCCGTTGGCGGACCGAGGCACCGCCATACCTCGCGTAGCGCGCTGGTATCGGCCCAAAGGGCCGCGAGCGCACGCGCGCGAGCCGCAGGTGCTCGATCCCGCAGGGATCGAAACGCACCGAGGACGCTCGCCCGGAGGGGCGAGCGAAACACAAATAAGCGTTACAAAGGTGACACCGTGTCACCTTTCCTACTTCCACCCATTCTCCTGTAATGCCTTGATAATCTCCTCTTCCGAGAGGCCGGACGGACCAGAATTCGCGCGAGCGGCGTCGGGCATGAAGTGGTCGAACTCGGCCGGATCCTCGGGGCTCAGCGCGCCTGTTTCGACCGCCTCGCCCTCCCCCAGCCGCGCCAGCAGGCTCTCGAAATCGCGCGCATGACGCTCGGCCATGCCGGCCATGCGCCCGAACATCGGATTGCCGCCCATCGTCTGCGAGCGCAGCAGCATCCGCGTCAGGCTCTCGTCATAGCGGCGGTAGGAGCCGACCTGCTCGCCCCTGTAGAACACCGGCCGCTCGACCCCGTTCAAGGCGCGTTCGAGCGCGGCATGGGCGAGCACATCGAAGGAGTGGTGAAACGCCACCTCCCACGCGAGGTCAAACGGCTGGCCCTTCAACCGCGAGCGCAACCGATAGGCCGCCTGCCGCGACCGCCCCACCGACTGCGCGGCCTCGGCCACCGAATGCGTCGCCGAGAGCGCGCGCAGAAAGGCGACCTGCATATCGAGCGACCACCCATCGGCGCGCGGGCGGCGTTCGCGCGGGGCGGTGTCGGCGGGGGCGTCGGGGACAGCGCGGAGTTTCGCGCGGGTTGCGGAACGGGGCGAGCGGGGGGTTGGGGCGCGGGTCATCGCGGGAGGATGACTTAGGCGTGGGGGTGTAGGAAAGGGGGTTAGTCTTCAGTCACGCATTTGGGAGTGATGCCTATCGCGAGAACAGGACAGCCACCATTGCGCCCGGCATCCAAACGATACAGCAATTTTCCCATCCAAGTGGTAGAGGCGCCATATTTCTTGAAGACGTCCTGTGTTCCTTCGCTCCCATCCTTCGTTAGAACCTTACCAAGACTTTTAAAGAATTCATTATTCATCGATGAGCCTCTAGTGATCAACACACCCACGTCAATCGCTCCAGCATCGTAGAATGCCGAGAAGGCGTAAAGATCACGGTCGTAGGTCTGATCTTTGCTGTTCCACTCGAGGTCAAGTGCCACGCGACCATTCAAAAAGTCGATGCGATGGCCGTCAAGAAAGCCTTCACGCACATACTGGCCGACGACTTGATGGGTTTTTTGGGCGTCAAGTAGCTTCACGTGGAGGTCAGCAGAGATCCGTGTCTCTCGCCAACCATCAGCTTCGGCAAAGAGTGTATCGACATACTTGGCGATCAGCCCCTTGCTCCCACCCGGCGTGCGGATCATCGTCTGCGAGATACTGAACCGACTCAAGGCGCTTAGAATTTGGTCAAACTGAGCGGGAAAACTAGTCGCAAGAATCGACGCCGCATTACGATAACTAAATACTTCAAACTTGCTCAGCAGCTCGTTCGGAAAATGCGGCTCGACTATAGCGCGGTTATCGGCCCCACGACCGTTAGAAACGTCGTCAAACCTCTCAGGGAGGCTCGAGTCCTCGTCTTCCGATCCGCTCATTCAGCCGCGATACTCAAGGAGCTATTGTAGGAATATGTTTGCCAATCAGGACGATATTCATCATCGGCCTGATTACCCCAAACCGTCCACTTGGGCCGAGTGCCGCGACTGAAGAGTTCAATACGCGGGCCCCAGCTACATTCCTCTATGATCTTGTATTGTTCATCGGGCTTACGGCTATGTTCGCGCTTGCGCGACTGGATCATATTCACCTGTGTCCTGCCCGGCTTGAGGGTACGGGCATTCTTACCTCGAACACCGAAAAGAAGAATCTCAGTCACGTTGCGAAAATAAAAGCCAACGCCGCGCCCGTCAGAGCCGCCGTCCTTCCGAACCTTGTGCCAGACGATGTTGGAAATGTACCGAAAGCCCCATGCGTCCATCACTTGCAGGCCTTCCGGCAACAAAGCGTTGGGAACCCACATATACAAATGGGCCGGATCATCTGCGATACGTTCCACCGGAAGGTTGCAAATATCCTCAAGCGTCATGGTGCCATAGCGCGAGAGCCGCTTATGCTCCGGTGCAACCTTGCCTGTACGGTTCTGAAATTGCCAAGGTGGATCGGCTAGGATGGTCGCGAATTTCCGATCGCCCGCCGTAGCGAGAAGACTCTCTCCAGGGGTTTCGCCATCTTGGAACATAAGGAGACCGTGCCGGATGCACCATGAACTGTCAAGCATCTCCAACTGTCTTTCCCAAGCCGATTTGGAGCATCCTTGAGCTCCACTTCCTTGTCTCCCTCTCCCCTGCGGTCCCTGCGTGAAGCCCCTTCGGGCTTGAGGCCATCGCCCCTTCGGATCAGCCGCGCCTGCCCCTCCACCACCCTGCGGATGGCCCCTCCCCTTGCAGGGGAGAGCGCGCCCCCCTCACCCCGGCTTGCGCAGCGTCAGCCTGATCTCCGTCACCGCGGTCGGCTCGTAGAGTTCGGTCACGCCCACTGCGGTCCAGGCCGGGAACGGGGCCTTGATGTAGCGGCTCCTCACCGCCACCAGATCGTCGAGCTGCGCGCTCATTTTTCCGGCGTGGAAGGTGTCGAACACCAGCACGTCGTCCCAGCTTGCGCCCAGCCGCTTCAGCGTCGCGTCCATCCGGGCGAAGGCGCGTTCGTAGGCGGGGATGAGGCCTGTCTCGCCCGGCAGCGGCGCTGCGACCACGCCCGAGAGGTAGATGGTGTCGCCGTGCACCACCGCGTCGGAGAAGCCCACCGCCTCCTGAAAGGCGCGGGCCTCGGGGTCTTCGGGCATGATGGTCTGTTTGGGCGGCGCCTCTGCGTGGGCGGCGGTGGCGGCGAGCGACAGCGCCAGCGCGGCGGCGGCGGCGCGGGTCAGGTGTGTGCGGTGCATGGTGTCCTCCCCCTGTGAGGGGGCCATGATGCGCTCGCCCGGCAGGGGCGGTCAAGCGGGGGCACCGTGCACCGCCCCTCCCCGCCAGAAGGGCAACAAGCGCCGCGGCCTCAAGGGGCGGTGTGGCGGATCTCTTCGCGCAACACCGCCACGGTCATGCCGAGCTGGCTGACCCGCATCACATTGTCGGCGCGCGATCCGTCGGGCGACAGGGTCAGCGTCTGGTGGACCTTGAAGCCGTCCTTGATGGTGAAGATGATGGTCAGCCGGTTGCCCTCGCTTTGCGCGGTGACGGGGCTGGTCGCGTCGGACAGCGTGCCCTCGTAGCGGCCCGGGGCGATCTCGGTCAGCCGCCACTGGCGTTCGCGCGGGGGCTTGTCGCCTTCGTGCACGGTCTGGTCGAGCACCAGAACGCGCCGGGCCGGGGCGGCCCATGCGGACTGGCGGGTGACGACCGTCTCGATCCGCCCGCGGCTCTCGACCCTCACCGGCACCGGATCGGCCATCACCTTGGCGAGCGTGCCCTGGCCCTCGCTCGTGCCGAGGAAGAAGGTGAAGGGGTCGAAGCGCGGCGCCTCGGCCTGCGGCGGGATGGGCGCAGCGGCGGGGGGCGCGGCAACGCAGCCGGTCAGCAGCAGCGTGGCTGCGACGATGTAGCGCATCCTCGCCCCCGTGGCCCCGCCTCAGTCGTGCTCGCGGTCGCCCGCGCCGACGTAGAGCTGGTTGCCGACTTCGCGGAACTTCTCGCTCATTTCGGCCATGCCCTTCTCGGCTTCCTCCTCGGATGCGACGAAGGTTTCGATCCCCGCGTTCTGCTTGGCGGCGAAGTCGCGCACTTCCTGCGTGATCTTCATCGAGCAGAATTTCGGCCCGCACATCGAGCAGAAATGCGCCGACTTCGCGCCCTCGGCGGGGAGGGTCTGGTCGTGGTATTGCTCGGCGGTTTCGGGGTCCAGCGACAGGTTGAACTGGTCGCGCCAGCGGAACTCGAAGCGGGCTTTGCTCAGCGCATCATCGCGCACCTGGGCGGCCGGATGGCCCTTGGCGAGGTCGGCGGCGTGAGCGGCGAGTTTGTAGGTGACGACGCCGACCTTCACATCGTCGCGGTCGGGGAGGCCGAGGTGCTCCTTGGGGGTGACGTAGCAGAGCATCGCGGTGCCATACCAGCCGATCTGCGCCGCGCCGATGCCGCTGGTGATGTGGTCGTAGCCCGGCGCGATGTCGGTGACGAGCGGGCCCAAGGTGTAGAACGGCGCCTCGCCGCAGGCCTCGAGCTGCTTTTCCATGTTCTGCTTGATCTTGTGCATCGGCACGTGGCCGGGGCCTTCGATCATCACCTGCACGTCCTGCTCCCAGGCGCGCTTGGTGAGTTCGCCGAGGGTGTAGAGCTCGGCGAACTGCGCTTCATCGTTGGCGTCGCGGATCGATCCGGGGCGCAGGCCATCGCCCAGCGAATAGGCGATGTCATAGGCCTTCATGATCTCGGTGATCTCGTCGAAGTGCTCGTAGAGGAAGCTCTCCTTGTGGTGGGCGAGGCACCACTTGGCCATGATCGAGCCGCCGCGGCTGACGATCCCGGTGACGCGCTTGGCGGTGAGCGGGATGTAGGGCAGGCGGACCCCTGCGTGGATGGTGAAGTAGTCGACGCCCTGTTCGGCCTGTTCGATCAGCGTGTCGCGGAAGATGTCCCAGGTGAGTTCTTCCGCGATGCCGCCGACCTTCTCCAAGGCCTGATAGATGGGCACGGTGCCGATGGGGACGGGCGAGTTGCGGATGATCCATTCGCGGGTGTCGTGAATGTTGCGACCGGTGCTGAGGTCCATGATCGTGTCCGCGCCCCAGCGGGTCGCCCAGACCATCTTGTCGACCTCGCTCGCCACGTCCGAGGCGACGGCGGAGTTGCCGATATTGGCGTTGATCTTGACGAGGAAGTTGCGCCCGATCGCCATCGGCTCGGATTCAGGGTGGTTGATGTTGGAGGGGATGATGGCGCGGCCGCGCGCGACTTCGCTGCGGACGAATTCGGGGGTGATCACATCGGGGATCTCCGCGCCCCAGCTTTCGCCGTCGCGGATGAGGTCGGCAGCGATCTCGCGCCCGAGGTTCTCGCGCTCGGCGACATATTCCATCTCGGGGGTGATGATGCCGCGCCGGGCATAGTGCATCTGGCTGACGTTCATGCCCGGCTTGGCGCGCAGGGGGCGCTTTACCGTGTTGGGGAATTGCGGAACGCCGCCCGAGCGGTCGGGGCCAAGGCGGCCATTGTCCTCGGGCTTGACCTCGCGGCCCTCGTAATCCTCGACATCGCCGCGCGCCATGATCCAGTCGCGGCGCAGCGGGGCAAGCCCGGCGCTGATGTCGATGCGCGCCTCGGGGTCGGTGTAGGGGCCCGAGGTATCATAGACCCGCACGCTCGGCTCGCCGCCCTCAAGGTCGATCTCGCGCATGGCAACGCGGATGCCCGAGCCGGTGCGCGCGCCGACATAAACCTTGCGGCTGCCGCGAATGGGCCCGGTGGTGACGCCGATTTCGACGGGTGAGTTGATGTCGGCCATGATGCGCTCTCTCCTCGAAGGCGGATGGAGCGCGGGATCATGGTTCAAGCGACCAGCCCACTCCCTCCGCCTGTGTTAACAGGTTCAGGTTCGACGGGTCGGGCAGAGCTTACCTGCCCCTCTCAGCCATCAAGCAGGCTCCCCGGGGATGATTGCTGGATAGGCCGCGCAAGGTTATGAGTCCAGCGGGGACGCGACAGGGGGAGTGACATGGGAGCACGATTTTCCGCTTGGGTGGCCTGCGGCCTCGCTCTGGGGGCCGCCGCCCCGCCGCCAGCGGCCGTGATAGACGGCCGCGTCGCCGATCTCAACGCTGCGACCTACGCGGCGTTTCAGGCGATCAAGCAGCGCAATCCCAGCTCGCTCACCGAAAAGGACGCCAAGGAACTGGCCGCTGCCATCCTGTCCGATGGCAAGGTCGATGCCGCAGAGGCCGATCTGCTCACCGAAATGACCCAGAGCCAGTTCCGCAACATCCGGGTCTTCGCGGTCGGCTCGGCTCCGACCTCGGATCAGTTCGTGCAGACCTTCCCCACCGTCGGCAACGCCAAGAAGGTGCTGCTCAATGTCCTCAACCCCGCCCCCGATCTTCCCGTCGAATGGGCCAAGCCCGACCATGGCTGGAACACGCTCGTTGCGGATTACAAGAGCAGCCCGGCCCGCGAGGCGGCGGTGCTCGGCTTCGTCGCAGGCGAGATGGCGAAGAAGTGGGAGGCGAGCAACATGGGCAACGGCTACAAGCCGCTGCGCGATGAGATCGCGAATATCTACGGCCTCAGCAACCGGCCGGGCAGCGATACCGCAACCGGCAAGATGCTGCTCTACCGCGCGGTGCACAAGGTTGATGACGACGCGCAGGGACAGGTGCCGGATCTGCTGTACAACTGGATCAGGCCCGGTGGGGCACTGTAAAGGTGCCGCCGAAGAGGGGCTCAGGACGATGACGAGAAGGATTGGCGCGATCGCCTTCATGGCCGCACTGGCCGCCACGGCTGCCCCGGCTGCGGCCGCAAAGCCCATCTGGTCGTGCCAGTTCGCGAAAGACCGCGTGCTGATGGCCGCCAGTTTCGAGCCCGATCCGGCCGCACCGGCGCAGCCGCCGGGCAAGCAGCTGACGCTCAAGGGCAATCTCCAGCTGGTGCTGAGCCAGACCTTCTACGCGCCCGGCCAGCCACTCAAGGACACCCGCGACGGCACCTACAGCTTCAAGGGCTATATCGTCGACAATGGCGCTGCACTGGCGTTTGGCCCCGAGCGCGCCATTCCGAGTACCGAATGGCTGGCCGACCGGCGCGAGGCGAGCGGGCGGTGGGCGGGGATGTTCCTGAACCGCCCGGTGAGCGACGGGATCGGCCGCCCGCTGAGTACGGACTTCAGCGATCTGACCAGTGCGGCCCCGCCCGATTATCTCAATTTCCGCTTTGGCCTGCCGCCGAGCTTTTACGAGACCGCGCGCTTCTTTGGCCGGGTGCCGACCGACGGGTTCAAGGCGCTCCACGCCAAGGGTCTGGCACGGGCCGCGGCCACCCAATCGGCCGCGCTGGCGAAGTGCTGAACGCGCGCACCTGTCGTTACGCAAACCGCGCCGGGATCTCCGGATCATCCGTATCAAGCAGCGGGATGCTGCCCTCAGGCAGGCCCGCATACGCGCTTGCCCAATGCGCCACCCATGCGGGATCGCGCACCTTGAAGGGGTGATAGCCGGGCAGCAAGGATCGCAGCATCGCGGGCGAGGAATGGACGAGGAAGCGCGACACCATTGCCCATAGCTGCAAGCGGCTGGACAGGCTGCGCCACCGCCCGTCACGCTTGAGCATCGCGACATAGCCCTTGCGGCTCGCCAGCGCGACATGAACCGTTCCGCACAGCAAGCCCCATGCCCGCCCGCGCCAGTCGCCATAGAGGTGGTTGTAGAGATCCCAGGCGACGTTCTTGTGCTCGGTCTCCTCGACCATGTGCCACAGGATCAGCGAGGCAATCGCGCTGTCGGCGCCGGCGAACAACGGGGCGCGGCTGCGGATCAGCCACTCGGTGATGCCCATGGTCATCGTCTCGAACCCGGCGGTGTAGGCCAGCCGCCACTTGAGACTGCGCTTCTGGAATCGACGGTAATCGGCCTCCATCCCGGCCTCGACCTCGGCCAGTTCGGGATAGTGGCGCTTCAATATCTCGTTGTAGCGGCGGTGGCTCTGGAAGTGGATGCCCTCCTGCCCGATGAAGCCGTGGACATCGGCCTTTAGCGCCGGGTCGCTGACCTGCTTCAGCGCCTCGGTCACGGTCTTGATCAGGAAGGGTTCGAGATAGGGCATGGCGAGCGAGGCGCCGTTGACCATGTGGCTCCATTCGGGGCGCGTCGGGTGCCAGACGGGGTCGATCGCCTCGTCGAAGGCGAAGGGGATGCGGCGCACGATGATGGGGGCGTTCATTGCCCGGCTCCGTGGCGGTGATGCTGCCATGCGCCCCACAGCAGCAGGGCGACCGCGAGATGCACCCCGATCATCGCGGGCCATCCGGCAAGGAAGATGATGTTGTTGATGGTGACATCGCCCGGAAACGGCCCGCCGCCGAACTCCAGCCCGCGCGTGCCGAACAGGGCGTTGGCGATGGCGGGCAGGGTGAACAGCCAGCCGAACGCGAGCGCCGCCCAGAACAGCACCCCTTGAGCGCGCTCGCCCAGCCTCAGGTAGCCGCCCGCTGCGCCGATGGCGATCAGCATCGTGCCGTTGGTGATGCCTTCCAAATGCGCCATGTTCCACGCGCGCCGGTCGCCGGGGATATGCGCGGGCACATCGGTGACGAAGGGCCACAGGTCGATCGCCCCCAGCGTGAAGAAGAAATAGAGCCAGCCCGACAGCACGGCGCTGGCAATCAGCCCGATCCCGTTGAAGACCAGCAGGCCCCGCCTGCGCTCGGTCAGCATAAGCCCCTCTCCCCCCGGCCCGGTCGGCGCTGCGCCGGGCTCTTGGCGGGGGAGCATAGGTCAGAAGCGCCCGCTATGCCAGCGCGGGCGTATCAGGCCACCCCGCCCGATGCCTGCCACTCGGCAATCGCGTCCACCGGCATCAGCAGCATGATGACATTCAGCGTCAGATTGTCGCGCACGACATAGCCTGCCACCAGCTCGCCGATCACCGCCAGCGCCACCGTCACGCGCACCGGCAGGCGCAGGGCGAGCCAGAAGCCGAAGCTCATCCACATGATGTCCGCGCCCGAATTGAGCACGGAATCGCCCGAATAGCCGAAATTGGCGGTCACCGCGCGGAAGCGATTGATCACCATCGGGGTGTTTTCCAGCACCTCCCACGCGGCCTCCAGCAGCACCGCGAGCGGGAAGCCCCAGCGGTAGCCTTGCGCCCCGCCCCAACCGCGCTTGACGAACAGCCACCAGCCCAGCGCGTAGAAGATCATCCCGTGGATGATGTGGCTGGGGGTGTACCAGTCGGTGATGTGCTGGCTGTTGCCCGCGTCATTGATCTGCCCGTGCCACAGGCTGACATAGCCGCATTCGCAAATCGGCGTGCGGCCCATGGCGAGCAGGATCGCGATGGTGACAAGCGTGATACCGAGCGCAACGAGGATCGTTCGGCGGTCGGGGATCAGAGCGCCTGCGCTCATTCAATCACACGCCCGCGCACCATCACGAAGTCGACCTCTTCCAGCACGGTGACATCGGCGAGCGGGTTGCCGTCGACCGCGATGATGTCAGCCGAATAGCCGGGGGCGAGCTTGCCGATCTGGCTCTCCATCCCCAGCACCTTCGCCGCCACGGTGGTGGCGCTGGCGAGCACTTCGCGGTCGGTCATGCCCTGCTTCTTCATCAGCCCCAGCTCCTCGGCATTGCGGCCATGCTGGTACACGCCCGCATCGGTGCCGAAGGCGACCGTCACGCCATATTGCCGCGCGCGGCTGACGAGGCTCGCCATCAGCGGCTGGACGGCGCGGATCTTGGTTTCGACCGTGGGGGTATAGACGCCCTTGCCGAGCCCCTCGGAGACGCCCTCCAGCGCCATCAGGGTCGGCACCAGCACGGTGCCATTGGCCTTCATCGCCTTGGCCGCGGCTTCATCGAGATAGGTGCCGTGCTCGATCGAATCGATCCCCGCCTCGGCGGCCTGCTGGATGCCGCGCGCGCCGTGGGCGTGGGCCATGACCTTGAGGCCGAGCGAATGGGCGGTGTCGGCAATCGCCTTCATTTCCTCGGGCGTGAAATGCGCCTCCAGCCCCCGGCCCTGCTGGCTGAGCACGCCGCCGGTGGCGGTGATCTTGATCACGTCCGCGCCGTTCTGGCTGGCGAGCCGCACTTTGGCGGCACATTCGACCGGGCCGGTGCAGGTGAAGCCGGAATCGAGCAGCTCGTTGACCTCCGAGCGGAAGCCGTTGACGTCGCCATGCCCGCCGATGATCGACAGCGCCGGGCCGGCGGCGACAATGCGCGGCCCCGGCACCAGCCCTTCGGCGGTGCCGCGCCGGAGCGAGAAGGCGGTGTCCTTGCCGCTGCCTGCCTCGCGCACGGTGGTGAAGCCCGCGAGCGCGGTGAGGCGGGCGTTCTTGGCCCCCACGACCACGCCCCATTCGTCAGGCTCGGTCGCTTCCTTCCAGAAATCGCCGCCGGGATCGCCGGTGAGGTGGGTGTGCAAGTCGATCAGTCCGGGCAGCACGGTCTTGGCTGCAAGGTCGATCTCGCGGTCGGCGGTCACGGCACCGTGGCCGGGGGTGATGCTGACGATCCTGCCGTCCTCGACCATGATCGTCGCCGGGCCGGTGGGGTCGCTCGCCGCGTCGGTGATGACGCTGCCGGCGCGGATCGCGATGGTTTCTGCCGCGAGCGGGCCTGCCAGCGCGGTGCTTGCCAGCGCGCTGGCCGCCAGCGCGAGTGTGCGGATGGTGTGCATCATGTGTCTCCCCTCAGCCATGTGGCACGGGTGATGGCGCGGGCCGAGGATGATGGCAAGCCTTGCGCAAAAACCGTCATGCAAACAGACAATTCGCTTGGGGCCCCGCAAAGGTGCGATTATCTTGCGGAGAATCCAAGACCGTTATGGGGGCCGCCTGATGATCCGTTTTCCCGCTCTGCGCCAATCGGGGCGCCGCGCTGCGATGCTGAGCCTGCTGATGCTCGCCGCGCCTTTCGCCGCCGCGCAAGCGCAGACCCAGCCGCCCCCGATGGCGCCGCCGCCGTCGCCGGTCGCCACGGTGCGGGCACCGACCATCGCCAACCCCCAGCCCGATCACCCGGCCTATGACGATCTGATGCGCGCGATCGAAAGCACGGTCGACAACAAGGTGCTGATCGACAACGGTCTGGCTGCGATCAAGAAGATGATGGCGCAGGATGCCTCTATCGCTGCCGCCGAGGCAGCCAGCCCCGGACTGCTCGACGAGATGATGGCCGGGATGCGTCCGGTGCTGGAAAGCCAGTCGCTGCGGGTGACCGCGCTCTATCGGCCGAAGATGCTGGCGGTCATGGCCGATTATCTCACCCCCGAAGAAGCGACCCAGGTCGCCGGGTTCTACCGCTCCGATGTCGGGCGCCGGATGATGGGCAGCGTGGTCGCCAATTACAGCTTCGACAAAACGCTCGCCACGGTCGCCGCCGAAAAGGATGTGAGCGCGGCGGAAGTGAAGTCCGACATCGACAATGCGGTGGCGGCAGGCATGGCGGCGATGGACGAGAAAGACCTCATCGAGGCCGGACGCCAGGCGCTTTCCAATCCGGCGCTGCTCAAGATGCAGAGAGCCAACCCGGCGATCCAGCAAGTGCGCGCGCAGATGGAGAACGAGCCGCTGACCGCAGAAGAGGAAGCCACCATGGCCGCCGCGTTCGAAGCGGTGTTCAAGCGGCGCTTCCCGGAATAGCCGGGCCAGCGCCGCCCGCGCCCATCAGCATCAGAAGGTGTAGGCCACCCCGAGCCCGGTGATGAACTGGTTCGCATCGCCCCGCACAGCGGTGTAGGGCGTATCGGCACTGTCACCGATCAGGCGCGAATAGCCGCCGATCCCGGTGAGGCTCCACCCGCCGTTCAGCGGATTGCGATCAAGGTCGTAGCTCAGCAGCGCAATCGTGCCGATCCGGTTCAGCCCGCCATCGGCGCGGAACGGCGCCAGACCCGTCGCGGCTGCCTGCGTGGGCGACACCGTGAAATAGTAATCCGCGAAATTGTCGTCGATGAACTCGGCGCTGGCCTGCACCTGCAACACAAAGGCGCGGCCCATCGGCGCGCGGTAGGTGATCTGCGGCTCGACGATCATCCCCTCATGCGCGCCCAGCACATCCCAGCGCGCCTGCACGCCGACATTGAGCTGGTCGAACGGCTTGAATACGCCGGGGAAGCTGACCGCGACATTGCCGCCCACTTCGAGCGCCGCATCGAGCTTTCCCGCGCGCGCCACGACCGCGTCGGAAATGCGGTTGTTGCGATCATTGCGGAACCGGAACGCCGGGCCAAAGGCGATGCGCGCGCCCTTGCGCGGGGCAAGGCCGGGCTTGGGCGGGTTGAAATCGAGCACGAAACCCGGCCCGTTGGGGCTGATCCCCACCCCGCCCACCCGGCCCACGATCAGCGGCAAGGGGAAGGCGATGTAATCATCCGAGCCAGCATAGCTTGGCACCATGCCGAGGCCGAGACCGATAGTCGCCCAGGTCTCGTCGAACACCGGCTTGGCAAAGGCAAAGGCGGGCGGCGCAGCCGGGGTCTGCGCATCAGCCGGGGCGGGAGCGGGTGCGGGTGTGGTGGCCGCAGGCGGCGGGGCGGCTTGGGGCCCGGCCTCGGCGGCACTTTCGCTCGTCTCGGCGGTGCCTTCGCTCTCGGCAGCATGGGCCGGACTGGCCGCCAGCGCGCCAAGCACGGCAGCGCCAGTCAGGCGGGCAAGAGGTCTGCGGGCGAGAGACAGGCGGAGAGACATGGTGCGATCCTTTGGCGGTTATCCTTGGCCGGCCCGGCGCTGCGCGCGAGGCCGCGCTGCCACAAACGGCGCGGGGCGCTTAGGTTCCCGCAGGTGATGTTGCAACATCGTGTTTTTGCGAGCGCGATTGCCCATCGCGCGAGGCTGGCCTAGGGCAGTGGCTCGATGGTCGAATCCGCACAGAACCCGGTGCCTGCAACGGTGCCCCCCCGCGTTGCCGCGCACCCTTACGATGTGGTGATCGTTGGCGGCGGGCTGGCAGGCGGGCTGATCGCGCTCGCGCTCCATCGCCATGCGCCGGGATGCCGTTTTGTCGTGGTCGAGGCCGGGCGCACCTTCGGCGGGCACCATCGCTGGAGCTGGTTCGAAACCGACATCCCCGAACGCGAGCGCGCGCTGATGGCGGGCTTCCAGCTCAATGGCTGGGACGAGGGCTATGACATCACCTTCCCCGCCTATGGCCGCACCCTGCCCACCGCCTATCGCTCGCTCGCCAGTGCCGAATTCCACCGCGCGCTGATGGCGGAACTGCCTGCCGAGCGCATGATGTTGCAGACCAAAGCCGCCAGCCTTGATGCAGGCGGCGTGACGCTGGCCGATGGCACCCGGCTGACGGCCAAGCGCGTGATCGATTGCCGCCCGTTCAAATCCTCACCGGCGCTCAGCGGCGGATGGCAGGTGTTCCTCGGCCAGCACTTCAAGTGCGATCGTCCCCACGGCCTCACCCGCCCCGTCATCATGGATGCGAGCGTCGATCAGGTCGCACCCCACGGCAATGGCGAGGCCTACCGCTTCGTCTATGTCCTCCCCCTGTCGCCCGACGAGGTGTTCATCGAGGACACCTATTATGCCGACCAGCCGAAGATGGACGCCGAGGTGCTCAAGGGCCGGGTCGCCGAATATGCCCATCGCCACGGCTGGAAGGGCGAGGTGATCGATCAGGAAGCGGGCATCCTGCCGGTGGTCTCGGGCGGGAGTTTCGCAGCCGCCACCGCCGAAGTCACGATCCCCGGCGTCGCGCTGGCAGGTGCAAGGGGCGGGTTCTCGCACCCCTTGACCAGCTACACGATCCCCTTCGCAGCCAGCAACGCGCTCGCCATTGCGCAGCTCATCGCGCGCCGCCCCGACCTGTCGGGCGCAGAGCTCGCCGCCTTCTGCCGCCGCCGGGCCAAGCGTCACTGGCGCGCGACCGCCTATTACCGGATGCTCAGCCGGATGCTGTTCGAGGCCGCCGATCCCGGCAAGCGGGTGGTGGTGTTCGAGCATTTCTACGCGCTCAAGGGCAATCTGGTGGAGCGGTTCTACGCGGGCCGTTCGACCTGGCCTGATCGGCTGCGCATCCTGACGGGCAAGCCGCCCGTAGCTATTCCGCGCGCGATCCGGGCGCTGTTTTCGTCCGGAACGCCGTTAGACACCAAGCCTCACACCATGGAGAACCCGGCATGAACGCCGATGCGAAGCTCAACCTGTCTGGTGCCAAGGGCGTGAACCCCGCGCTCGCCCAGCGCTATGAAGGCCGCACGGCCTGCGTGATCGGATCGGGCTTTGGCGGCCTGGCACTCGCAATCCGGCTGCAATCGGCAGGTATCGCCACCACCGTGATCGAAAGCCGCGACAAGCCGGGCGGGCGCGCCTATTTCTGGGAGAAGGACGGCTTCACCTTCGATGCCGGGCCGACTGTCATCACCGATCCCGATTGCCTCAAGGAGCTGTGGGGTCTCACGGGCCACGACCTCGCCGATGATGTCGAGCTGATGAAGGTCATGCCCTTCTACCGCCTCAACTGGCCCGACGGCACCAATTTCGACTATTCGAACGACGAGGCCCACCTCAACGCCGAGATCGCCAAGCTGAACCCGGCCGATGTCGCAGGCTATGCGCGCTTCCTCGAATATTCCGAGCGCGTGTACAAGGAAGGCTACCTGAAGCTTGGTACCGTGCCGTTCCTCGACTTCAAGTCGATGCTGAAGGCCGCCCCGGCGCTCATCAAGGAACAGGCGTGGCGCTCGGTCTACGGGATGGTGTCGAGCTACGTCCAGAACGAGAAGCTGCGCGAGGCGCTGTCGTTCCACACGCTGCTGGTCGGCGGCAATCCGATGAACACTTCGTCGATCTACGCCCTGATCCACAAGCTGGAAAAGGACGGCGGCGTGTGGTGGGCGCGCGGCGGCACCAACCGGCTGATTGCGGGGATGGTGCGCCATTTCGAGCGGCTGGGCGGCACGATGCGGGTCGGCGATCCGGTGGTGCAGGTGCATACGCTGGGCACCAAGGCCACCGAGGTGGAAAGCAAGTCCGGCTTCCGCCAGCGCTTCGATGCGGTCGCCAGCAATGCCGACATCATGCATTCCTACAAGGATCTGCTCTCGGGCAGCGAACGCGGGCGCAAGATGGCCAAGTCCTTGGGCCGCAAGAGCTACAGCCCCTCGCTGTTCGTGGTGCATTTCGGGCTGGAGGGCACCTGGCCCGGCATCCCGCACCACATGATCCTGTTCGCCAAGCGCTACAAAGGCCTGCTCGACGATATCTACAAGAACGGCGTGGTGCCGGAGGATTTCGCGATCTACCTCCACCACCCGACCGTCAGCGACCCATCAATGGCCCCGGCGGGCAAGAGCACTTTCTATGCGCTCGTCCCCGTCAGCCACATGGGCAAGATGCCATTGGATTGGGATGCGGTCGGGCCGCGGCTGGAAAAGATGATCCTTGATGAATTGGGCCGCCGGTTGATCCCTGACATCCATTCGCGGATCGTCACCAAGTTCAGCTATGCCCCCAAGGACTTCAAGGCCGATCTCAACGCTCACATGGGCAGTGCCTTCAGCCTTGAACCGGTGTTGTGGCAGAGCGCCTGGCTGCGCGGCCACAACCGCGATGATGTGATCGACAATTACTACCTCGTCGGCGCGGGCACGCACCCGGGCGCGGGGATCCCCGGCGTGGTCGGCAGTGCCAAGGCGACCGCTGGGCTCATGCTCGAAGACTTGGCCAGGGTGAACGCCTGATGATTGCATCGCTGCTTCTGCTCGCCGCCTCGGCGCTCGACCTCGGCACCTCGCCGCTGGCGGCCCCCGGCCATGCCCACAACTGGACCGAATTCGAAAACAACGAAGAAGGCATCGGCTGGGTCGATGAGGCGTGGCGTTCGGAGACGGTGGTCGATGGCCGCCGGCTCAAGCTGGTCTTGCTGCGCGCCGACATTCGCGGCGAGGATGCGATGGTGGTCGACATGATCATGGCGGTCGATTGCGAGCGCAACCTGCTGGGGGTGAAGGAAGGCTGGATCCACACCTCGGAATTCGCCGAGAATATGCGCCTGCCCATGGAGGGGCTGACGATGGATTTCGCCGACTCCCCTCCGAGCGAGGACGACCGCGAAATGATCGATTTTGCGTGCAAGGCGGATCGCTGAGGCATTGATGAAACGTCTGGCTGTCTATTGCGGTTCGGCCTCGCCCGAGGATCCGCGTTACCTCCAACTCGCCCATGATGTCGGTGCCGAACTCGCCCGTCGCGGGATCGGCCTCGTCTATGGCGGGGGCAAGCTCGGCCTGATGGGCGCGGTCGCCAAGGGCGCGAAGGACGCGGGCGGCGAGGTCATCGGGATCATCCCGGAGCATCTGGTGAAGGCCGAAGTCGCCAACCACGATTGCGACGAACTTGTCACCGTCGGCGGGATGCATGAGAGGAAGCAGCGCTTCACCGACCTGTCGGATGGCTTCGTCACCATCCCCGGCGGGGTCGGCACGATGGACGAGCTGTGGGAGGCGATGAGCTGGTCGCAGCTCGGCTATCATTCCAAGCCCGTCGGCCTGCTCAATGCTTTCGGCTTCTACGACCACCTGCTCGCCTTCAACGCCAGGATGGCCGAAGTCGGCTTCGTCCGGCCCGCGCATCAGAACATCCTGATCGCCGCCGACACGATTGCCGAACTGCTCGCCAAGATGGAGGCCTATCAGCCCCACACCCCGATCTTCCGGATGAAGGCCGAGGAACTGTAGGCTCGCGCGATGGCCGTCGATGCCACCACCCGCGCGGCGCTGGTCGAACACGCCCGGCTGTCGATCAAGAAGGGCTCGCAGAGCTTTTCCGCCGCCTCGCAGCTGTTCGACAACCAGACCCGCGAGCGCGCCTGGCTGCTCTACGCCTGGTGCCGCCGGGCGGACGACATTGCCGACAATCAGGACATGGGCGGCGTGCTGGGCGACCAGAGCGATTTGGCAGACCGCCTCGCCCATATCCGCCGCCTGACCGCGCTGGCGTTCGAGGGCAAGCCGACCGGCGATCCGGCCTTCGACGCGCTGGGCGTGGTTGCCGCTGAAGTCGGCCTCACCGAGCAGATGGCCGAGGACGTGATCGCAGGCTTCCAATTGGACGCCGAGGACTGGCGCCCGCGCACCGAGGCCGACATGATGCGCTATTGCTATCATGTCGCGGGCGCGGTGGGTGTGATGATGGCGGTGGTGATGGGGGTATCGCCGGACGATCAGGAAACGCTCGACCGGGCGAATGATCTGGGCCTCGCCTTCCAGCTTTCCAACATCGCCCGCGACATCGTCGAGGATGATGCCGCGGGGCGGTGTTATCTGCCGATCGAATGGCTGGTCGAACAGGACATCGAGCCCGGCCAGCACACCAAGCCGCACCACCGCAAGGAACTCGCCGAAATGGCCGCGAGGCTGGTGGCCCTGGTGGAAAAGCACGAGGCGGCAGCCCGCGTGGGCGCGGCCAAGCTCCCCTTCCGCAGCCGGTGGGCGGTGCTTTCGGCGGCGCGGATCTATGGCGCAATCGGCCGCAAGGTGCGCGCACGGGGCGCCGAGGCGTGGAACTCCCGCACCTATGTCCCGCGCGGCGAAAAGGCGCTCTACGGCGTGCGCGCGTTCCTTTCAGCGGTGCTCAACCGCGAGAAGATGCCGGCGGGCGGGATCGACTGGGGGATCGCGGATTACCGGCCCAAACAGGCCCAACCGTCTCCCCGGACTTGATCCGGGGCCCCGCTTTTCTTGCGCCGGGTGACAAGGAAGCGGGATCCCGGCTCGGAGGCCGGGAAGACGAGGGTGGGAGACAGTTTCCTTTGCAACCAAGCCGCGCTAATCCCGCTGGCATGAAAGCCCTACTCCTCGCCACCGCGCTGCTCGCCGCCGCGCCGCTCGCCGCGAATTCTCCAACCAGCGAGCAGATCGCGGTCATGGACGGCGTCAGCGATTTCTTCGATGCGCTCTCCGACGACGACAAGACCGCGCTTGCCCGCCAGATGGTGCCCGAGGGCATGATCTTCGTCCACGACCGCCGCACCCCCGATGCCCCGCGCCTCGCTATGGTGCCGGTCGCGAGGCACCTCGAAAACTGGCTCAAGTCCCCCGCCGATGTCGCCGAGATCATGCATATCGAAGCGGTGCTGGTCGATGGTGACATGGCGCAGGCCTGGGGGCCGTACTATTTCACCGTCGCGGGCGAACTCAGCCATTGCGGGGTCAATTCGCTGAGCATGGTGAAGCGCGAGGGCCGCTGGCTGGTCGCCAACACCAGCTTCACCATGGAAGCGCCCGAAGCCTGCGCGGCCAAGGTCGCCGATGTGAACAGCCATTTCGAGGTCGAGCCATGATCACCAAGCTCCTGATCGCCAACCGCGGCGAGATCGCCTGCCGGATCATGCGCACCGCGAAGGCGATGGGTGTGGCGACGGTTGCGGTCTATTCGGATGCCGATGCCAAGGCGCTCCATGTGCGGAGCGCCGACGAGGCGGTGCATATCGGCCCCTCGCCCGCGGCCGAGAGCTATCTGGTGGGCGCGAAGATCATCGCGGCAGCCAAGCAGACCGGGGCGGATGCGATCCATCCCGGCTACGGCTTCCTCTCGGAGAATGCCGACTTCGCGCAGGCGGTGCTGGATGCGGGGCTGATCTGGGTCGGCCCCAAGCCTGCCAGCATCCGCGCGATGGGCCTCAAGGACGCGGCCAAGCAGCTGATGCGCTCGGCTGGCGTGCCGGTGACGCCGGGCTATGACGGGTCCGACCAGTCGGTCGAGCGGCTGACCAAGGAGGCCGAGGCCATCGGCTACCCCGTCCTCATCAAGGCGGTCGCAGGCGGCGGCGGCAAGGGGATGCGCAAGGTCGATGCCCCCGCCGACTTCGCCGCCGCGCTGGAAAGCTGCCGCCGCGAGGCCAAGGCGAGCTTCGGCAATGACGAGGTTCTGCTCGAAAAGTGGATCACCTCGCCCCGCCATATCGAGGTGCAGGTGTTCGGCGACAGCCACGGCAACGTCGTCCACCTATTCGAGCGCGACTGCTCGCTTCAGCGCCGCCACCAGAAGGTGATCGAGGAAGCCCCCGCCCCCGGCATGGACGCGGCCACCCGCGAAGCCATCTGCGCCGCCGCCGTGCGCGCCGCCAAGGCGGTCGATTACGAGGGCGCCGGCACGATCGAATTCATCGCCGACGCCAGCGAGGGGCTCCGTGCGAACCGCATCTTCTTCATGGAGATGAACACCCGGCTACAAGTCGAACATCCGGTGACCGAGGAGATTACCGGGGTCGATCTGGTCGAATGGCAGCTGCGCGTGGCGAGCGGGGAGCCGCTGCCCAAGCGGCAGGAGGAACTCTCGATCAACGGCCATGCCATCGAGGCGCGGCTTTATGCAGAGGATCCAGCGAAGGGGTTCTTGCCTAGCACGGGGCGATTGGAGTGCTTTACCCGTCGCGCTGCTAGCGCTCGGGTAGATACAGGCGTTGCGGAAGGAGACACAGTATCTCCGTTTTATGATCCGATGATCGCGAAACTCGTTGTGCACGAAGCAGATCGCAGCGCTGCCATCGACTCACTTCTTGAAACACTCGCCGACATCAATGTGTGGCCCATCCGTTCGAACGCAGGTTTTCTGTATCGTGCTGCGAACGATGGTGACTTCCGGTCGGGTAGCATCGAAACGAGCTTCATTGAGCGCAAGGGCACAGACCTGATCCCACCTGCCATACCTTCACAAGAGGCATTGGCTGAAGCGCTCCATGTGCTCCAATGGAACAGCAACAATTGGGAAGACGAACCGTGGAACGGTGGATTGCACGGATTTAGGCCAAACGCCGATAAGCGACAAAGCGCGCATGTGATGGTCGATGGCCAGCTCACAACTGCGCCTTTGGAATATGATGTCCCGTCAGGCAGACGCACGGATGAGCCATTGCGCCAACTCGCCCTCGTCAACGAGTTTGGACAAACATACGCGGTGACTCTTCCGCGCCACGACGGCACCGGCCAAGCCTCCGCCGCAGACGGCGCGATCATCGCGCCGATGCCGGGCAAGGTCATCGCGGTCGATGTGAGCGAAGGCCAGACCGTCACCGCCGGGCAGCGGCTCATGGTGCTGGAAGCGATGAAGATGGAACACGCCCTCGCCGCGCCCTTCGACGGGGTGGTCGAGGGGCTCAGCGTCAGCGCGGGCGGGCAGGTGCAGGTCGAGGCGGTGCTCTGCCGGGTGGTGCCGGCTAGCAAAGAATAGACTTGCCCACCCCCGGCCCCTCCCGCAAGCGGGAGGGGAGAAGCGGGCGCGACCAATCCCCCTCCCGCTTGCGGGAGGGGTTAGGGGTGGGCCTCCCTCGTCACCCACTTTTCGTCATTGCGAGCGCAAGCGAAGCAATCCATCACCTGACGTCGAAACCGGCGCAAGGCCGGTCCATGGATTGCCGCGTCGGCCCGGATCAAGTCCGGGCCTCCTCGCAATGACGAGGGTTGGGGAGAGGGAATGACCTGGGCCAAGGAACTCGAAGAACTGCGCCAACGCGAGGCGCTGGCCGAGCAGATGGGCGGCGCGGACAAGGTCGCGCGGCAGCACGGGCGCGGGAAGATGGATGCCCGCGCGCGGCTCGCGGCGCTGGTGGACGAAGGTTCCTTCCGCGAGATCGGCAAGATCGCGGGCTCGGCGAAGTATGACGCCAATGGCGACCTCGCTTCGGTCACCCCCGCGCCCTTCCTGTTCGGCAAGGCGCTGATCAATGGCCGCCCGGTCGTGGCCACCGCCGACGACTTCACCATTCGCGGCGGCGCTGCGGATGCGGGGATCGCGCGCAAGATGGTGCAGGCCGAGATGATGGCGCACCAGCTCAAGATGCCCATCATCCGCATGATCGACGGCACGGGCGGCGGCGGCAGCGTCAAGACGCTCGAACAGATTGGCGCGACCTATATCCCCGCGGTGCCCGGCTGGGGCGATGTGGTGACCAATCTCGATACCGTGCCGGTGGTGGCGCTCGCGCTGGGGCCGACCGCGGGCCTTGGCGCGGCGCGGACGGTGGCGAGCCACTATTCGATCATGGTGAAGGGTCTGAGCCAAATCTTTGCCGCTGGCCCTGCCGTGGTTGACGGCTTGGGCGACGCCTACAAGGGCGGCGCGGCCAATCACGAGGAGGCCAAGGAAGCGCTCGGCGGCAGCGCGATCCACACCCGCAACGGGGTGGTGGATGACGAGGTGGCCAGCGAGGCCGAGGCCTTCGCCCGCGCGCGGCATTTCCTGTCCTTCATGCCCGAATATGTCGGCCAGCCCGCGCGCCGGGTGGAGACGGGCGACCCCGCCGACCGGCGCGAGGAGGCTCTGCTCTCCCTGGTCCCGCGCGAGGATAAGCAGGTCTATTCGATGCGCCGCTGCCTCGATCATGTCTTCGATGCTGGCACCGTGTTCGAGATCGGCCGGCACTGGGGCCGCGCGGCGATCACGGCATTGGCGCGGCTCGATGGCTGGCCGGTATGCGTCATCGCCTCCGATCCCAGTTATCTCGGCGGATCGTGGGAGGCCAAGACCAGCGAGAAGGTCGAGCGCTTTGTGCGCCTTGCCGACCAGTTCCGACTCCCCATCGTCCACCTCGTCGACAACCCCGGTTTCATGATCGGGCGCGAGGCGGAGATGGCGGGGACGATCCGTTACGGCGTCAATGCGATGAACGCGATCTACCGGGCGACGGTGCCGCTGGCTTCGGTGGTTCTCAGGCGCGCCTACGGGATTGCGGGGAGCGCGATGAGCAATGCCGAGCGGTATCAATACCGCTATTGCTGGCCGTCGGGCGACTGGGGGAGCCTCCCCATCGCGGGCGGGCTGGAGGTCGCCTACAAATCCGAGCTGGAAGCTGCGGATGACCCGGAGGCGCTGCTGGAAGAGATCCGCGCGCGGCTGGCGAAAGTCACCTCGCCCTTCCGCTCCGCCGAGCGCTTCAATGTCGAAGACATCATCGACCCGCGCGACACGCGGCCCCTGCTGTGCGAGTTTGCGGGGCTGGCGTGGAGAAGGCTCGAAAGCGAGCGCTAGGCCCAGCCCCAACCCCTCCCGCAAGCGGGAGGGGAGCGAGACTTAGCGAGCCGCAGGCGAGGTTAATCGCAGCGGGGTGGGCCTGCTCAGCCCCCCATCTCCGCGTCACTCGGCCCGAACAGCTTGCCCTTCTCGCTCAGCAGCACCAGCACCAGACAGGCAAGGCCGCTCGCCAGCAGCGCCAGCGCCAGCGGGCGGGCGGTGCCGTCGAAGGCATAGCCGATTGCCCCGCCCAGCAGCGAGGCCATCGTCATGCGCACGAAGCCGTGGGCAGAGCTTGCCGCGCCAGCCGTGTCGAAGAACGGGTTCATCGCAATCGCGCCGAAATTGCTGCCGATAAAGCCCAGGAGCGCCATGTTGATCGCCATCAGCGGCACGAACTGCCACAGGCTTTCGTCCGGCTGGAAGGCGAACATCACCTGCGCCGCACTTACCACGATGAAGGCAAACAGCGCCGTGTGGCTCACCCGGCGCGCGCCGAAGCGTTCGACGATCCGCGAGTTCGACCAGCTGGCGAGCGCCATCGACCCGGCACAGATCGCGAAGATCATCGGGAAGATGTCACCCGCGCCGAAGGTCTGGCTGATCAGCTGCTGCGAGGAATTGATGAAGCCGAACAAGGCGCCGAACACCAGCGCCGAACCGATCACATAGCCGAAGGTGCTCGGCAGGGTGAGCGCGCGGCCCATGTTTCTGGCGATGCTGCGCACCTCGATCGGCTGACGATTCGCTTCGGTCAGGCTCTCGGGCAGACGGATGAAGACCCACGTCGCCATCACCACGCCCAGCACCACCATTGCGCCAAAGATCGCGCGCCAGTTGCCGAATTGCAGGATGCCCTCGCCGATGGTCGGCGCGACCGCGGGCACCATCAGGAAGATCACGAAGATCAGGCTCATCATCCGCGCCATCTTGTCGCCGCCAACCCGGTCACGAATGATCGCGGGCGGCAGGGCGACGATCCCGGCTGCAAAGAAGCCCTGCACAGCACGGATCGCGATCAGCGCGTCATAGGACGGCGCCAGCGCGCACAGTGCCGACAGGACGATGTAGATGGCGACCGAACCCAGCAGGATCGGGCGCCGCCCGAACCGATCGGCCAGCGCGCCGGGCACCAGCGAGCCGAGCCCGCCGGTCAGTAGATAGACCCCGATCACGAATTGCCGGTCGTTCCCCGGCACGGCCAGATCGCTTGCCAGCGCATCAAGGGCCGGCAGGATCGCGTCGATCCCGAAGGCGTTCAAGGCCATCAGCATCGCCATCATCCACATCAGCTCGCGCTCGCCCAGGCTCTTGGCGGCGGGCGTGGAGGTGGGCGCAGAGGAGGCGAGCGAGGTGGCCATCGCCGGGCCTTTGCCCACGGGTTCGCCAGAAGACCACTGTTCATTTCGCATCTGCACAAAATGGCCGCTTGGGTGAATTGTTCCAGCAACAGTTCCTTCCTGCGGGCCAAGCAACTATTTAGCAGGCCATGAGCGCGCGGCCCCACCCCGATGACAGCGCCGATGCGCAGGGCCATGAGCTGGGCCTGCGCAAGATCATCCATGTCGACATGGACGCCTTCTTCGCCAGCGTCGAACAGCGCGACGACCCGGCGCTCAAGGGCAGGCCGGTCGCTGTCGGCTTTGCCGGTGGGCGCGGGGTGGTGGCAGCGGCCTCCTATGAAGCCCGCAAGTTCGGGGTCAGGAGCGCCATGCCTTCGGTCACCGCGCTGCGGCTGTGCCCCGACCTCGTCTTCGTGCGCCCGCGCTTTGATGCCTACAAGGAAGCCAGCCGCCAGATCCGCCGGGTGTTCGAGCATTACACCCCCGTGATCGAGCCATTGAGCCTTGATGAAGCTTATCTCGATGTCACCGATGACCGCCTCGGCATCGGCAGCGCCACCCGCATTGCCGAGCTGATCCGGCAGGAGATCCGCGCCAAGACCAAGCTGACGGCGAGCGCCGGCGTTTCCTACAACAAGTTCCTCGCCAAGCTGGCGAGCGATCAGAACAAGCCCGATGGCCTGTGCGTGATCCGCCCCGGCGAGGGCGCGCAGTTCGTGGCGGGCTTGCCGATCCGGCGCTTCCACGGGGTCGGCCCCAAGGCGGAAGCGAAGATGCAGAAACTCGGCATCCTGACCGGCGCCGATCTTGCGGCGAAGGACATCGCCTTCCTGCGCGCGGCGTTCGGCAGCATGGGGGATTATCTGTTCCGGGCGGCGCGCGGCATTGATCTGCGCCCCGTGGCGGCGCACCGGATCAGGAAATCGATCGGGGGCGAGCGCACTTTCTCCGAAGACATCGGCAGCGGCGCAGCGCTGCGCGACACGCTGGAGACGATCATCGACATCGTGTGGGAGCGGATCGAGGCGGCGGGCGCCAAGGGCCGCACGGTGACGCTCAAGCTCAAGTTCACCGATTTCCAGATCATGACCCGCGCGGCTTCGCGGCCCGATCCGGTCAGCGGCAAGGCCGAATTCGCCGAGACCGCCCGTGCGCTGCTGGAGGCTGAGCTGCCCCTGCGCGGGCCGATCCGCTTGATGGGGCTGACGCTCTCCGCGCTGGAGGGCGCGGCAGGCGAAGCGCAACAACCGCGTGACACGGCGCAATTGCAGCTTCTATGATGGTCTCATCACACGGGGGGACAATCGACATGAAGGCCTTTACCTGCGGCGCGGCCGCGCTTGCGCTGATCGCGGCGCCGCTTTCTGCCCAGTCCGACAAGGCCGTCGGGGAGATGGCCGAGGAGATTGACGAGGCAATCCGTTGCGCCGCGGTGCAGACTTTCGTGGCCGCCATCGTGGTGCAGGCCGAGGACGCCGATCCGGAGCTTGAGTCAAACCTCCAGAACTCCACTGTCCGCTGGCTCGAATATGCAAGCTCTCTGGCGCCCGGCGGGGACAGCGAGGTGATGGCGCGCTATTCGGCGGAATCCGATGCGCTGATGGCCCAATTGGGGGCGGAAGGCTTCGATGAAGTCGCCTTCACCGACAAGGTCACCACCGACGCGATCGCTTGCATCGAGTCCGAACGCCAGACCTTCGGCGATTCGGCTATGGGGCAGTAGTCCCCCGCGCCCGCCACGCGGCAATACGCGTGCGGGTGGTCTCGCCCAGCGGTTCGGGCAGCGAGTGCGAAGGGAAGAAGCGCGCCTCTGTCACCTCGCGCAGGTCAGGCTCGGGTCGCCGGTCGCAGACGGCGGTGTAGATATGCGCGGTATGGGGGGAGCCTGACAGCACCTCTTCCAGAATGCCGACCGGCTCGATCCGAACAAGCTCGACGCCCAGTTCCTCGCGCACTTCGCGCCGCGCCGCGTCTGCCGGGTCTTCGCCCTTGCCGAGCCCGCCGCCAGGCAGGCTCCACACCGCCGGGCCATAGGAGTGCTTGAGCAGCAGCACATCGCCGCCGAGGTTGGTGACAATCACGCTGACCCCCGCGATCGGTGTCTTGCGCCAGCGCCGCCAGCGATGCCGGACGAGATGCGCCAACGGCAGCAGCGCGCGGTGGAGCGGGGCGGGAAGCCAGTTTATCATGGGCCTAGGCAAACACCGTGACCGGGATACCGCGCGCCTGCGCCGCGCCAAGCAACCGGGCGACCGGCAGATCGTGTTCGCCGCGCACCGCCGCCTCGAACACCGCCCGCTTGTCCGCTGCCCCCCCAAGTGTGAAGACCAGTGCGTCGGTGGCCAGCAGCGCCGGAATGGTCAGCGTGATGCGGTCGAAGGGCGCGTGAGCGGGAAGCGGGTCGGGGGTCAGGCGGCGCACCATCAGCGGATCATCCGCCTTGGGATCGGTGTTGGGAAACAGCGAGGCGATGTGACCGTCCGGCCCCATGCCGAGCCAGGTGAGCGCGAAATGCGGCGGGGTGCAGTCTTCGGACAACGGCGTGATGGCGGCACCGGCCGGTTCCAGCAGCGCGCGTATCTTGCCGGTGTTCGACGCCTCGTGATCTTCGGGCACGATGCGGTCGTCATTGGGCCACACCTGCCAGCCTGCCCAGTCAACCGCGCCCTGTTCAATCAGCGCGGCAAGGATGGGGAAAGGCGTTGATCCGCCGGGAATGGTGATCGCCCCAGCCTCACCCAGCCGTGCCGCCAGCCATGCGGCAATCGCACCGGCATCGGCGCCTTCGATCATCGTGATGTTGCCCATGCCCGCCACCTTACCAAAAGGGCCGCCCCCGGCAATGGGGACGGCCCGCGATGGATAGCTATGCGCCAGAAGGCACAAGCGCCGGCGCGTGTCAGGCCAGCAGCGAGCGCAGGAACCACGCGCGCTGTTCGGCCATGTCGGTCCAGTCGTCGAGCAGACCGTCGGTCGCATTGTCGCCCGCCTGTTCGGCGAGATCCTTCATGCCCTTGAGCCGCGCGATCACGGTTTCGTTGTCGGCCAGCAGCTCGGCGATCATGTCCTCGGCGGCCAGCGTCGCGCTGTCCTGATCCTTAATCTTGGTCGCCTTGCCGACGGTGCCGAGCGAGGTCAGCGTCTCGGCATCGAGCTTGCGCACACGCTCGGCGATCAGATCGATCTGGTCACGCACTTCCAGCGCCTGCTCGTCGAACAGCAGGTGCAGGTCGCGGAAGCGCGGCCCCTTGACGTGCCAATGGAAGTTCTTGGTCTTGATGAACAGCGCGAAGTGATCGGCCAGAAGCCCGTTGAGCTCTGCGACCAGCGCGGCGGTCGAATTGGTCTTGGTGTCAGCCATGGTGTCCTCCGTTGGTTTGGGCGGTTCCCGGACGGGGTCGGCCCTCGGACAGGGCCGATGTAGTGATCATCCAACGCCCGAACAGGCATTGGGTTGCCGCAAAACCGTGGCCGCTGTGATCGCTTGCGGCGATCAGAATGCGGCGAAACGCGCGTCGAGACCGATGAAAAGAGCCGCAATTGCGCACGCGGCGGCGAGCGTCAGCCGAACTGGGCGCAGCGGCCAGCGGGCCAGGGTTTCGGCCCCAAGGCTCCACCCCATCCCCACCGCCGCCGCGCCGCCGAGCGCGCCGCCCAGCCCTGCGGCAAGGGGCAGGCTCGCCCATGCGGCCAGCGCGAAGACGGCAAATCGCGCGCCGTCTCCGATCTGCCGGGCGAGCAGCACGATCCCCACCGCCCCGAGGGATCGGGTCGGCTCAGCCGCGGGCCTGTGCCTGACCGGCAGGGCCAGTTCCAGCGCGGCAAAGCCAAAGGCGAAGGCGACGAGCATCTGCGCCGCTGCGCCCGGCAGCATGGCGGCAAAGCCCGCCCCTGCCCACGCCATCACGGCCGCTGCCAGCACCGAGGTGAGGATCGCCGTGGCCAGCAGCGCGCTGCTCTGTCCCAGCCGGTCAGCCCACGCGCCCACCATCACCTGATCGCGCCCACCCAGCGCGAGCGCAAAGACCAGCAGGCTGGCGAGGAGAAAGCCGTCCAATCGCGATCAGGCCGCCCAGGGGCCGGTGATCGCCAGCGTCGCGGTGGGATCGTAGGCGTTGACGAACAGCACCTTGCCATCGGGCGAGAAACACGCGCCGGCCAGCTCGGTCTGGGCGGTCAGACGGGCGATGTCATAGGCGCGGCCATCGGGGGTGATCCCGCGAATGTGGTTGTCGACGACGGGGGTATACTGATCCTCGCACACGATCAGATGCCCGCTGGCCGCCACGGTGAGATTGTCGCCGAAGTTGAACTGATCGGTGCTCTCGCTTTCGAAGAACAGCTCGACCATGTCCGCCTGCCCCGCCTGGCCAACCGTCAGCTTGAGGATCTGGCCGAGTTGCTTGGCCCCGCCGCTGGTGCAGCAGGCGAAAACCTCGCTGACCCCGCGCCTCACCCCCATGTGCAGCCCCTCGCCGCGTGCGACCAGCGCCGCGCCCTTGGCTGCGGCGCGCAGGCGCAGGTCATCCTTGGGGGCCTCGACCTCATCCAGATCGACCCACGACACCTTGAACGGCTTGCCCACCGGCATGGCGGGCGTATTCCAGTTGCGGGTATCGGTCAGCCCCTCGACCACCATCGCCTGCAACCGCCCGCCCTCGGCGAGCTTGCCGGGGGTCTTGGGCAGGAAGCGGTAAAGCACGCCCTCGTCGCGGTCTTCGGTCATGTAGACGATGCCGGTCGCCGGATCGACCGCTGCGGCCTCGTGGTTGAAGCGGCCCATCGCGGTGAGCGGCACCGGATCGACCAGCCCGCGCGCCGAGGCGGGGACTTCGAACACCCAGCCGTGGCTGCGCTCCAGCCCGTCGCCATAGGGCTGGCCGGGGCCGGTCGGCGCTTCCTCGCAGGTCAGCCAGCTGCCCCACGGCGTCACCCCGCCCGAACAGTTGCGGATCGTGCCGCCAAGGCTGCGGAACTGGCGCTTCACCTGCAAGCTCTTGGCGTCGAGCACGATGGTGGTCGTCCCGCCGGGCACGAATTCACCATTGCGCTTGCCAAAGCCCTTGGCGATCGGCCCGCCCGCATCGTGGCGCGGTTGCAGCTCGTGATTGCGGACGAGGGCGATTTCGCCGTTACCGAGGTCGAAGCACCCCATCCCGTCGGCGCGGTCAGGCACGGTGCCGCCATCGTCCATCGCATCGCCAAGGCGCGAGATGACGCGGTAGGAGAAGCCTTCGGGCAGATCGAGCAGGCCTTGCGGATCGGGCTGCAACGGCCCGTATCCGTCAAAGCCGCTCGCCCGCGCCGGGGTGGCGGCGGGGGCGGCGCTGGCCGTGCGGCTCATGCATCCGCTCGCGGCGAGCGCGGCGAAAGCGGTGGCGGTGGCGCCGAGGAAGCGGCGGCGATCGGCCGCGAGGGGCGCGGCGGTTTCGGGGGTCTGAGTCACGCCCGGCGGTTTACTGGCCCGCCCCCAGCGCGGCAAGCACTTCGTCCCAGCGCACGAACTTGAAGTTCTGCGCCTTGGGGGCGTTCTGACCATCCTGCGCGATCAGGATGCCACGCGGGAAATCCGGGCCGAAATCGCGGTTGTCGACCTCGATCCCGTCGGTTTCCTCGACACTGCCAAAGGTGCCTTGCGCGATCCGCACCCGGCCCAGCGGGGTCATGTCCGGCAGGCGGAAAATGGCATAGGCATTGTCGCCCTGCGAGGAGGCGATGAGGTAACCGCCGTTCGGCCCCTCGGGCGCGATGGCGAGGCCTTCGACATCGGCGACCAGCATGGTGTTGTCGATGGCGGCGACCATGCGCTTGGCCCCGGTGTTCATGTCGATCGCCCAGATCCCGGCGTCTTCCTCGCCGATGTAGAGCGTATTGCTGCGCGGATCGGCGATACAGCCTTCGGTCTGGGTCGGCACCTGCGCCAGCGTGGAAGTGGTGCCGGTGAAGGCCCCGCCCGCAGCAGGCGTGATGACGGTGCGGTAGATCGTCCCGCCCTTGGGCGCGGAAAAGGCGATCACCTCGCCCCCGCGCGCGGGCTTGACCATGCAGATGCCATAGCCCTCACCCGGCCCCACCGCGATCTTGCCCGCCGGGGCAAGCTTGCCGGTGCTTGTATCGAGCAGCGCAAGGAACAGCTGCACCTGCGCCAGATCGCTGCGGTCGCTCGCGGCGACCAGCACGCGGCCGTCGGGCAGGTCGATCAGATCGACATTGTTGAGCCCCGGGGCAGGCAGAAAGTGCTTCTGCGCGCCTTTCAGGTCATAGACGTAGAGGCCGCCCTTCTTGTCGGTGCCCACCACAAGGCTCGCCGCCGGGTTGGCCGGGTTGCGCCAGATCGCCGGGTCATCGGCCGCATCCTCGCGCGCGGTGCCGACCGGCGGGGTTTCTGCCCGCGCGGTGACATTGGCTGCCGGGCCGCCGGTGATCGGCGGGGTGGTGGCGCAGGCCGAAACGGCAAGGGCCACCAGCACAAGGCCATGAACAGGACGCAGCATCAGAACGCATACCTCGCTACCACCTGGAACACCGGCCCGGCGCGCTCGCTTTCGAGTTCGTATTCGTCGAAATCGCGGCTCACCTGATCGCCGGTGGTGGCGAACTTGTTGAACACCTCATCCTTGGTGCCGTCCAGCAGGTTCGAGCCCACCGCGCGGATGGTGAAGCTGTCGCCGAAGCGCTTTTCGATGAAGACTTCAAGATCGGCGCCATAACGCGTGGTGATTTCCTCGCCCACCACGCGCCCGAAGGCCGCGCCCTGCTTGCGATAGGTCGCCCCGAAAGCCGCGCCATATTCCGGAATGTTCTGGATCGCGCCGAAGTTGTAGACATATTTCGACTGGTCGTTGAACCGCCGCTCGCCGAATTCGTCGGTGATGTTGCTGTCGAGGATCGCGAGGTTCCCGAACACGCCGGTGTCCGGCAGGCCGAGGAAGGCGAGGCTGAACGAGGCGTCGAATTCGATCCCGTAGACCTCGCCATTGCCGGTGTTGCGCGGCGTGTAGATGAAGGTGCCCGCCCCTTCCGAACCTTCGACCGGCGCGCCGGTGGCATCGAGCAGGGTGGCAAGTTCGGTGAGGTTGCTGACATCGCGGTAGAACACGTTGACGCCGACGATCCCGGTCTTGCCGATCTTGTGCTCATAGCCAAGGTCGCCGCCCCACGCGGTTTCGGGCTGGAGCAGCGGGTTGCCAAGGAAGTCGTTGTCGCCGAATTCCGCTTCGAGCAGGCCCGGCGTGATGAAGTCGAAGCGCGGACGGCGCAGCGTGCGCGCGGCCGAGGCGGTGATCCGCCCGTCGCCGACCTCGATCTTGACCGACGCCGAGGGCAGGAATTCGTCGTAATCATTGGTGATGACACCCGCCCCGCCGACCTGAAGATCGGTAATGGTGACGTCGGTGCTCTCCCAGCGGATCCCGGCCTCGAAGGTGAGGTTGCCGCTCTCGCCCTCGATCAGGGCGTAAAGATCGCGGCGGTCTTCTTCGATGGTGTTGTTCGACGAGATGCCGAGCGCGGGGAAGGGGTTGGGGACGAATTCGGCCGGGGTGCGGCTGAACTGGTCGTAGCCCTGCCGGTTGGCGGCGGTCAGGTTGAAGCGGCTGCGCACTTCCTGCAGCAGGAAGTCGCGATCCTTGTTCTGAAGGAAGCCGCCGATCGCGAATTCGAGGTCTTCGCCGAGGTCGAATTCCTGTTCGAGATTGACGAAGAATTCCTCGTCGGTGGTGTCCTGCAGGATCAGGTCGCCGGTGAAGCGCGGCAGGGTGCGGTCGAAATCGACCTCGTATTCGAACTCGTCCTGAAGGTCGGTAAAGCGCGAGAAGCCGACGCGCAGCTTGGTGTCGGTAAAGCCCCAATCCTGATCGAGCTTGCCGACCAGCGCCCAGCTTTCGGTGGTGATGTCATTGACGTTCACGTTGTCGGTCAACAGGTTGCCCGCAGGCGTGGCGCGCACGGGGCCGTTGATCGCGGCGGGATCGTTGTATTCGAACGAGCGCTCGCTCTCGGTGCGCTCGGTGCGCACGAAATTGCCGAGGATTTCGAACTCGGTGCTGTCGGTCTCGATCCCCCAGCTCGCGTTGAAGGCATAGTCGGTGCCGTCGCGCACGTCGGTCTGGTCTTCGCGGTTGTCGAAACCGTCGGTGGCGAAGTTGGGGTTGTTCTCGGGGCTGTCGCCGTAACGCAGGCTCGACTTTTCCTTGGGGTTGTAACGGCCCTGAATGTTGGCCCCCACCAGCACGCGGCCGCCTGCCAGCGCGCCGCCATAATAGAAGCCGCCCGAGGGCTTCACTTCGCCATCGTCGAAGAACAGCCCGCCTGCGCGCAGGTAGCCGCCGTCGAGCGCGAAGCCGTCACGCAGCTTGATGTTGAGCGATCCGGCCACCGCATCGCCGGTGCGGCGGGCGGAGGAGGAGCGGACGATCTCGACCTGCTCGATCAGTTCGGCCGGGATGCGGTCGAGGAAAAACGAACGGTCGGCCTGCCCGCCGGGGACGCGCTCGCCGTTAATGAGCACCTGGGTGTAGCCCGGATCGAGACCGCGCAGGCGTGCGCCGTCGCTTTCGATCACGTCGGAGAGGAAGGTGACGCCGGGAACGCGCTTCAGGGCGTCGCCCGCGGTTAGCGGTTCGAAACGCTGGAAGTATTCCTCATCATAGACCAGCACGGGTTCGGCAGTATCGGAGCGGTTGCGGAAGCCGATGCTCCCTTGCACCACGATTTCCTTGGCGGACTGGACCTTGTCGTCCTCGCTCTCGTCCGTCTCGGCAATGGCACCGCCCGACTGGACGGCGGCCGTGGTGGCGGCGGCAGCCTGCGGATCGGCGGTTTCGGTGGCGAAGGCAGGTGCGGTGGCGAGTGCGGCAAGCGCGCTGCCGATGAACAGCTGGGTGCGGAGCATGAGACTTTCCCCTGTCGGCCTCTCCGGGAATCGGGGCCGTGTTGACCGCGCCCCTAATTGCGCGCCGTGACGGCTGCGCGACCGAACGGTGACGGTTCGGTGAAACGTGCACCCCGCGCAACATTCGCCCGACCTGTGGCGCAAATGTCGCGAATTGAAGAGGTGGCGCGGGGGCCGGGAAACGCCTAGCCTTGCGCAAAACACGTCAGGAGAGGACAGCAATGAAGATCGAGGCGGGCATGGCCGCGGTGGTAACCGGCGGCGCGAGCGGCTTGGGCAAGGCGAGCGCGGCGGCCTTTGCCGCAGCGGGCATGAAGGTCGCCATCTTCGACATCAATGACGAGGCGGGCGAGGCTCATGCCGCAGCGATCGGCGGCACCTTCCACCATGTCGACATCATGGACGAGGCCAGCGTCGAGGCTGGCTTTGCCGCCGCCCGCGCCGCCCACGGGCAGGAGCGCGTGACGCTTCACTGCGCGATGGCGAGCCGCCGCGGCAAGACGCTGGGCTGGGACAAGGAGAGTGGCCAGTACAAGCGTCTTTCCACCGAGGACTATGCCTTCGGCGCAGAAGGCATCCTCGTCGCCAGCTACCGCGTCGCCAGCATTTCGGCGCTGGGGATGGCCAATGCCGACCCGCTCAATGACGATGGCGAGCGCGGCGCGATCATCCTCACCGCCAGCGTTGCCGCGCAGGACGGGCAGATCGGGCAGGTGATCTATGGCAGCTGCAAGGCCGGGGTGAACGGCCTCGTCCTGCCGATGGCGCGCGATCTGATGGACTTAGGGATTCGCGTGAATTCGGTCATGCCGGGCATCTTCGCGACCCCGCTGATGCTCGGGATGAAGGACCGCAACCCCCCGATGTGGGCGCAATTGAACGCCTCCGTCCCCTTCCCCAAGCGCCTCGGCGAGCCGGAGGAATTCGCTTCGCTGGTGCTGGAGATCGCGCGCAACAGCTACATCAACGGCCACCAGTTCCGCCTCGACGGCGCGATCCGGATGCCGCCGAAGTAAAGCGCTTTTTTGCGCGTCGTCATTGCGAGGAGCCGCAGGCGACGCGGCAATCCATGGCTGAACATCGCCGCCTGCGGAAACGTCAGTCCATGGATCGCGTCGCTCCGCTCGCGATGACGAGGAGAGGTTGAATGGCTACGCAGACCAACGAATACCCCACCCGGGCCTATGGCGCGACCGCGCCCGACAGCGGGGTCGGGCCAATGCAGATCACCCGTCGGGGCTTGCGCCATGATGACGTGCTGATCGAGATCACCCACTGCGGCATCTGCCATTCCGATCTGCACAGCGCCCGCAACGACTGGGGCGGGACGGTCTATCCGATCGTGCCGGGCCACGAGATCGTCGGCATCGTCAGCGCGGTCGGCGAGGGTGTCACTCGCCACAAGGTCGGCGACCGGGTGGCGATCGGCTGCATGGTCGATTCGTGCATGGAATGCCGCCACTGCGAGGCCGATCTCGAACAATATTGCCTGTCAGGCGGGATGACCGGCACCTATAACGGCAAGGATCGGCGCGACGGCACGCCCACCTATGGCGGCTATTCCGAAAGGATCGTCGCGCGCGAGGAATTCGTGCTCAAGGTGCCTGACAGCCTGCCGCTGGCCGAGGCCGCGCCGCTGCTGTGCGCAGGCATCACCACCTACTCGCCGCTTCGCACCTGGAAGGTCGGCCCGGGCAGCAAGGTCGCGGTCGCAGGGCTCGGCGGCCTCGGGCACATGGGGGTCAAGCTGGCCGCCGCCATGGGCGCGGACGTGACCGTGCTCTCGCGCAGTGAAAGCAAGCGGGCCGACGCCGAAAAGCTCGGCGCCCACGCCTTCCTCAACACCTCCGACAAGGACGCGATGCGCGCGGCGCGCGGCAACTTCGACATGGTGCTCAACACCATTCCGGTGCGCCACGATGTCACGCCCTATCTGCACCTGCTCAGGATCGACGGGGTGCAGGTGCTGGTCGGCATGATCGACATGATGCCCGAGATGCACAGCGGCGTGCTGCTGGGCCGCAAGGTGCTGACCGGCAGCGGGATCGGCGGGCTCGCGGAGACGCAGGAAATGCTCGATTTCTGCGCCGAGCACGGGATCCTGCCCGACATCGAGATGATCGCGATGCAGGATATCGCGGCTGCCTATGACCGCATGGAAGCGAGCGACATCAAATATCGCTTCGTGATCGACATGGCGAGCCTGCGTGAGAGCTGATCGAATACACGCTAGATTATGTTATTTGAATATTCGAAGGCATGATAAGTAAAATATTGTAAAAGCTTAATTTGTCACCCTTCTGCAACATGACAATTTGATCTTGATGTGACAACATCAATAGTAATTGTGCAGAACGTGCTGCTCGCTATTTCACCTTCTTGCTGAGAACGCGGCCCGTTCGTCAGAAAAGAAGGCCACGGCGCAGCACGCAGGCGGAACGATCCCACCTCTCAATCAGGAGCGTTCCTTATGACAGTTCGTTTTGCTTGCGCCGTCTCGGCGCTGGGCCTGACCTGTGCCATGTCGGCCCCGGCGGTTGCGCAAGGGCCGGAAGCTGCTGCGGTCGAATCCGCCGCGAGCGCGATCATCGTCACCGGCGCCGATCAGGCCGGCACGCCAGGCAGTGCCGACTTCGATCTGGCCCGCGCAGCCGCACCCGCGGCGCCGATCAGCATTGGCGCGGGCGAAGGCGTTGTCTCCAGCGTCGCGATCAGCGCCGCCGCTGCGACCACCGCCGCACAAGACACCCCCGCCCCGCGTGACGAGCGCTTCAGCGTGGTGCTGAACCAGGACGCCTTCTTCGGCTTCTACCCGACCTTCAACGGGTTGATCCCGGTCAGCGAGAATGTCGATCTCAGCTTCTACGGCATCATGTGGACCACCGACGCCTTCGGCACCGGCCTTGGCAGCGACCTGTGGACCGAGTTCGGCATCGGCGCCAACTTCATCCTCAATGACGGCAAGCTCCAGATCAAGCCGCAGGTCGGCCTCACCAACGGTGCGCTGTTGTCGGGCGGGGTGGTCAACAATGCCGGCAATCCGACCGGCACCGGCGGCAACTTTGCCGACGGCATCGTGCCGAGCCTGACGATCAACTATGCCGACGACAGCTTCGAGGCCGAATATTACGGCGGCTATTACGCCGCGCTGCGCAACCGCAACGAGAACGCCGCGCTCGACTTCCTGCACACCTGGGTCAATGCCGGGTACAAGTTTTCAAGCAACTTCTCGGCAGGGGCGCATTACGAATTGCTGAGCAACACCCGCAACACCTTCCCCGGTGGCGGCACCGCGGTCGTGTACCAGTGGCTTGGCCCCTATGTGCAGTTCTCGCTGAAGAAGGGCTTCTTCGCCCGCTTCACCGCCGGGGCCGACATCGAGGAAGGCGGCGACGGCGATTTCTACAAGCTGGCGGTCGGGATGTCGTTCTGATCCGACGCCATCCGACGCCAATCAGGGGGCTGCGACCGGCACGGGTCGCAGCCCCTTTTTCGTGCCCGCGCGCGCCTGCCCATCCGCGCGCGCCGCAATGCCCGCATGACGTATCGACGCAGGTCTGCATCGCCAAATATATGACACTGCAAACTGTTGCAGGAATGACACGCAAGAAAGTTATATGGAGCGCTACACAAACATAACCTTTGTGCGCCGCAGCACGTTGCCCGATTATGACGGTGACGCGACGGGAACCCGATTCTTCGGATAAAAAATCCTGCGCGGCACGCAGGTGGAACGATCCAAACCTCTCTATGGAGCGTTCCTTATGTTCATTCGTTTCGCATCGGCTGCCTCGGCTGTCGCTTTTGCCGCTTGTGTTGCAACGCCCGCCTTCGCGGCAGAGGCTGACGCAGTCACCACCAGCGCGGCTGATGAAACCGAAATCACCGTCACCACCGAAGAACCCGCCGCCGGGACGCGCGCGATCGCGCCGATCGATCTTGCCACCGCCAATGGTCAGGAAGAAGAAGAGACCCCGGCGATCACCGTTTCGGGCTCGGCCACGCTGACCTCGGACTACCGCTTCCGCGGCGTGTCGCAGTCGGATGAAGGCATGGCGGTGCAGGGCGGCTTCACGCTGTCGCATTCGAGCGGCTTCTATGTCGGCACCTGGGGTTCGAACCTCGCCGGCTGGGGCACCTTCGGCGGCGCCAACATGGAGCTCGACATCTACGCCGGCTACAAGCTGCCGGTGGGCGAAGGCACGCTCGATCTGGGCGGCACCTGGTTCATGTATCCGAGCGGCGCCGACACCACCGACTTCGTCGAGCTTTACGCCAAGCTTTCGGGCACGGCCGGCCCGATCGGCCTGACCGCGACGGTCGCCTATGCGCCCTCGCAGGAAGCGCTGGGCAATGCCTTCCCGGTCGGCCGTCCGCCCAATCCGGGCGACAAGGAAGACAACCTCTACCTCGCCGGTGACGCGGTCTATGCCATCGCCGATTCGCCGATCACGCTGAAGGCCCACATCGGCTATTCGGACGGCAACCCCGGCCTTGGCCCCAACGGCACCAGCATTGCGCCGACCGGCACCTATCTCGACTGGTCGCTGGGCGCGGACATCGTGCCGATTTCGGGCCTGACCCTCTCGGTCGCCTATGTCGACACCGACATCTCGGAAGCCGAAGCCAACCGCATCCGCCCGAACTTCGCCACGCTGGCGGGCGATTCGATCTCGGATGCGACCGTGGTGTTCTCGATCACTGCCTCGTTCTGATAGGCGCTGTCTGACACGAAGGGGGCGCTCTGCCGCAGCGGCAGAGCGCCCCTTTTCTTTTGCCGCCCGCCCCGATAGGTTTCGCCCCGCAACCCGATAACGGGTGACGGGAGAGAGATAATCATGCGCAAGGCAATCTGGGCGGCGGCGGCAGCCGGGATGGTGCTGGCTCCGGCAAGCGCGGCCATGGCGGGCAAGCGCTATGAAGCGACCATCACCCGCACCACTTACGGCATCCCCCATATCGAAGCGCGCACCTGGCGCGGGGTGGGTTACGGGGTCGCCTATGCCTATGCCGAGGACAACCTGTGCCTTCTGGCCGAGGAATTCGCGACCGTGGCGGGCGAGCGTTCGCTCCATTTCGGCCCTGAGGCCAAGGCGGTGCTGGGCTTCGAGGAGGTCGACAACCTGTCGTCGGATGTGTTCTTCCGCGGCGTGATCGATCTGCCGGCCCTGCGCGAAGGGGCCAAGGCCTTGCCCCAGCGCGTGCGCGATCTGATGGATGGCTATGCGGCAGGCTACAACCGCTTCCTCAAGGATGCAGGCGCCGAGGGCATCCCCGCCGAATGTCGCGGCAAGGCCTGGGTTCGCCCGATCACCGGCGATGATATGCTGCGGCTCAACGAAAAGCAGATGCTGCTGGCAAGCTCGCTCAATCTCGCCGCCGCGATCGCCAACGCCGCCCCTCCCGGCTCGCCCGCGCCCAAGGTCGCGATCAGCCTGCCGCAACGCGGCGAGCTTGGCATTGGCAGCAATGGCTGGGCCTTCGGCAGCGAGGCGACCGCTGACGGGGGCGGCATGGTGATCGGCAATCCGCACTTCCCGTGGAAGGGGCCGAGCCGGTTCTGGCAGATGCACGTGAAAGGCCCGGACGGTTATGAAGTGATGGGCGTGGGCCTGGCCGGCACGCCGATGCCGACGCTCGGCTTCAACCGGGATGTCGCATGGACGCACACTGTCACCGATGCGCAGCACTTCACGCTCTACCAGCTGACGCTCGATCCGGCCGATCCCACCCGCTACATGGTCGACGGCACCTCCGAGGCGATGAAAGCCCAGACCGTCACCGTGCCGATGCCCGATGGCGCGCCTGCCGTGACCCGGCAGCTGTTTGCGACCCGCTGGGGGCCGGTGTTCGTCATTCCGGGGCGCGGGATTACCTGGAACACCGCCAATGCCTTCACCCTCAAGGATGCCAACCGCGGCAACCAGCGCGGGATCGATACCTGGCTGCGCATCGGTGCGGCGAAGAATGTCGGCGAGGTCAAGGCCGCCGTCAGCGAGACGCTCGGCATTCCGTGGGTCAACACCATCGCCGCTGACCGCTACGGCGACGCGCTCCACGCCGATGTGACCGCGGTGCCCAATGTCACTGCCGAGAAGGTCAAGGCCTGCGCGACGCCGATCTCCGGCCTGTTCGCCGAGTTTGCGATCCTGCTCGATGGCAGCAAGGCGGCCTGCGATTGGGATGTGGCCGCAGGCACCCCGGTGCCGGGGCTGATGCCCGCGAGCGATCAGGCAGCGACCGTGGTGAAGAGCTGGCTCACCAATTCGAACGATAGCTACTGGATCAGCAACCCCGCCCTGCCCCATCGCCAGCTGTCCCCGATCCTCGGCGATTATGGCACCGCGCGATCCTTGCGCACCCGGTCGAACTTCATCGAGACCACCGCGCTGCTGGCGGGCGGCAAGGTCGATCACGCCCGCGCCAAGGCCCATGCCTTCGCCAACAAGAGCCTTGCCGCCGATCTGGCCGTGGAGCCGGTCCTCAAGCTGTGCGCCAGTGCGGTGATCCTGCCGCAGACGACCGGGCTGGGCTGTTCGGTGCTGGACCGCTGGGACCGCCGCTTCGAGGCGGACAGCCGCGGCGCGGCGCTGTTCCGCGCCTTCTGGCCCAAGGTCGCGCGCCTGCCCGGCCTGTGGGCGGTGCCCTTCGATCCGGCCGATCCGGTGAACACCCCGCGCGGTCTCGTCACCGAAGGGGACAAGGGCGACAAGCTGCTCGCAGCCCTCGGCGAAGCTTTCGAGGAGCTCGAAAAGGCCGGCATCGCGCCCGATGCCCCGTGGGGTGAGGTGCAGCGGGTGATGGCGGGCAACGAAGCAATCCCGATCCACGGCGGCCCCGGCACGCTCGGCATTCTCAATATGCAGGAATCCGTGCCCAGCGGCAGCGGCCTCACCCCGCGCCACGGGACGAGCTATATCCAGATCGTCAGCTTCGATGAGGCCGGGCCGGTGGCGGACGCGATCCTGAGCTACAGCCAGTCCACCAACCCCGCCTCGCCCCATGCCGCCGATCAGACCCGGGCCTATGCGGCCAAGCAGTGGCACCGCCTGCCCTGGCACCGCGCCGCCATCACGGCTGCGGCGATCGGCAAACCGAAGCGGATCTGGGAGTAAGCCACAGGGCCGCTCGCCGCGCGGCGGCTTGCCGAGACTAGAACTGATCCGTGATCGTGAACTTCACGAACTCGCCGCGATCCCGCACAAGCGCTTTGGTGCCGATCAAGGCGCCGCTGCGGTCAGGCGCAAACAGCAGGCGGTCGCGCGGGAAACGGGTATGACCGATGTTGCGCACCTCGATCTGCATCTTCACGTCCAAAAACCGCGTGGTTTCGACAAAGGCGGTCAAGCGCCGTCCGCGCCGGTCGATGATTTCCTCGTTGGCAAAGAAGCTCGTGGTGCGCGATTCCGGCTCGTAGCGCGCCCCCCAGGCGAAGCGCGCTTCGGTCAGATCCTGCCGGAAATCGATGCTGATTTCGGGATTGGTGAGATCGGTCACGACACGGGATTGCCCGGTGATCGGATCGGCAAAGGCGGCATCGCGGAAATCGGCTGAAATCTCGAGCAAGCCGCCCTTGAGAAAGCGCGAGAGCGGCAGCGCGGCCTCGCTCTCGACACCCCAGACCCGTGCGCTGCCCGCATTGGCAAGGCCGGGCACCCCGCTGGGCAGGACAACCTGTTCGAGCACATCCGTGCGCCACTCGTGGAAGGCCTGCACGTTGAGGGCATAGCCGCCGGGCAGCCGCACATCGCCGGTCAGGCTCGCCCGCCAGACCTGGTCGGGGCCGAGATCGGGATTGCCGGCCAGAAAGCGATCATCCTCGGCATTGGCTGACGCGGCGAAATCGTTGAAGTCGAGCTGGCCCACCGTGCGGCGCAGCGCGGCACGCAGTTGCAACGCGTCGGAGGCCTGAAACGTCAGCGCGAGGGAAGGCTTGAGGAAGAAAAAGTCATTTCGCCCGGACGCATCGCCGGTCACGGTGATCTGCGACAACTCGGCCGCGATGCCCGCTTCGAGCGTCCAGCGCGGGGCAAGCGCCCAGACGAGATTGCCGAAAGCCTCACCGCGCCATTCGGCGACCGTCACGTCCGATGCCGGCAGAATGACCGGCCTGACGCCGAGCGCGTCCTCGACTTCCAATGCGATGCGCGAGTCGAGCCGGTTATAGGCGGCCTCAAACCCAAACTCCGGACGGATCCTGCCCTCCAGCTTGCCGATCGTGGCGCGGGTGAGAACTTCGATCGGCAGGCTGTCCGAAGCGAAACGGTTGATCACCGGCACGCTGCCGGGCGGCTGGGCAACGACATTGGCAGAGCCGACCTCGCTGTCCTGAAACGAGCCGAGCGCCAGCAGCTTCATCACCCAGCCTTGCGAAACCCCGCCCGTCCAGTCGGCGCTGAGTTCGCCCTGCCAGAACTCGGAATCGAAGCGGATGTCGGTGCGGCGATCGGCCGCGCCGCCATCGGGCGCGCGCCCGAGAAAGCCGTCGCGTCCCGTTTCCTGATAGTAGCGGCTGTTGCCGAACCGGGCGTTGAGGGTCAGCGTTCCTCCGGCGAGCAAGCGCTTGGCCTCGGTGGCAAAAAAGGCATCGCGCAGGGTGGAAGGCAGGGTCTCCTCCTCGAACACCAGCAACGCGCCGCCCGCATCGCGGCGGATGCGGTCGATATTGTCGAAGGTGAACTGTTCCCAGAAGGCATTGAGCTTGGTGGTGGTCGTCCAGGCGCCCAGCGGCATGGTGAAGGACACCTCGCCGCGCGGATAGACGAGACCAGCGGGATTGCGTTCGAGCTCGCCCGACCATGTGCCTGCAAAACTCTGCGGCTTGCGGATGATATTGGCGACGAGACCCTGCCCTGCGGTCTCTCCGGCGCGCTGGGCGCCGCGGGTGACCTCGATCCGATCGACCGCATTGGCGGGAATGCGGCGCAGGAAATCCTCCAGCCCGCCCGATTTGATCGTGGGCCGTTCGCCATCGACCAGCACATTGCCCGCCGCGCCGGCAAAGCCGCGCAATTCGGCTCCCGCATCGAGGCTGAAGCCGGGCACACGCTGGAGCAATTCGAGCGCTGTCTGGGGGTAGAAGCGGTCAAAGAAGGCGCGCGGGTAGGTCTCGGTCGACGCGGGCGGCGTGGGTGGGGGCGCGTCAGCCTCCTGCGCGGCCAGCGGGACGGCCAGCGCGAAGGTGGCAGCCCCCAAAAGTGTCAAGCGAAGCAGAGTCAAGCGCGCGGGACTCAGGCCGGTTCAAGCGCGACCTGCGCTTCGCCCCAGGCGGGGAAGGGATCGTTGAGCCGCTCCCACTTATCGGGCGTGAAGGCGTCGGTGGGCACAAGGCACGCGTCGAGCGCCTTGGTGATCGCTGCCTTGTCCAGCCCGATGCCGATGAACACCAGCTCCTGCCGCCGGTCGCCCCAGACCGGGTCCCAGTGGCGGATCACGAATTCCTCGAAGGTGCCGTCATCGGGCCAGCGGTTCTTGGGCACCGCCGCCCACCAGCGGCCCATGCGGCTCACCGTCTTCTGGTGCCCGGCAATCGCCAGCTCGCCGAGGAACTCGCTACGGGTGGCGAGCCAGAAATGGCCCTTGGCGCGGATCACCTTGTCGAGCGCGTCGCCGGTCAGGAAGCGGTAGAACATCGCCGGATGGAAGGGCTGCCGGGCGCGGTAGACGAAGCTTTCGACCCCGTATTCCTCGCTTTCGGGGCGGTGGCTGGCGTAGTCGTAAAGCTCCTTCATCCACAGCGGGTGCTGTTCGGAACGCTCCTCGTCATAGAGCCCGGTGTCGAGGATCGTATCGAGCGCGACCTTGCCGAAATCGGCGGTGATGATCTGCGCATCGGCGTTCAATGAAGCGACCACCTGCTTGACCGTGGCGAGCTGTTCGGGGCTCACGGCGCTCGCCTTGTTGACGATCACCACGTCGGCGAATTCGATCTGCTCGACCAGCAGTCCGACGAGACTGCGATCATCGCCCTCGTCCGCCGTCTCGCCGCGCGCCGAGAGCAGATCCGTGCTCGAATAGTCGGCCAGCAGGTTCAGCGCGTCGACCACCGTCACCATCGTGTCGAGCCGCGCGACATCGCCGAGGCATTCGTCATATTCGTCGCGGAACGAGAAGGTCGCGGCGACCGGCAGGGGTTCGGAAATCCCGGTGCTTTCGATCACGAGGTAATCGAAGCGGCCTTCCTCGGCGAGCTTGCGCACCTCCTTCAGCAGATCATCGCGCAGGGTGCAGCAGATGCAGCCATTGGTCATCTCGACCAGCGTCTCCTCGGCGCGGGACAGCGCCGCCTCGCCGCCGCGCACCAGATCGGCGTCGATATTGACCTCGCTCATGTCGTTGACGATCACCGCCACCCGCTTGCCTTCGCGGTTGGCGAGGATGTGGTTGAGCAGCGTGGTCTTGCCCGCACCGAGAAAGCCGGAGAGCACGGTTACGGGCAGGCGGCGGTCAGATGTGGCGGTCATGGGGTGAAATCCTGTCGCGGGCTCTTGCAATATGATCGCGCCCAATTAAGTGATGTTGTAACATTACGCAATAGGGGCATGGCATGACAACTTCGGTCTCGGCAGCACGATCCGAGGCACCTTGGCACAGGTTCGGCATGGGCCTTTCGGTGCTTTGCCTGCTGCATTGCCTCGCCCTGCCATGGCTGCTGGCGAGCCTGCCCGCGGTGGCGCTTGCCGCCCTGCCCGAAGCGCTGCGCGACAACGAATGGCTCCACGCTGCCCTGATCGCACCGGTGTTGCTGGTGAGCGGCCCTGCTCTCCTGCGTGGCCGCCCCGGCACGGCGCGCACGGCGCTCGTCATCAGCGCCTTTGCCGCGCTGGTCGGTGCGCTGTTCATGGAGAGCGAGTTGGCCGAACGCGCCCTGACAGTGACCGGCGCAGCGCTGCTGATGGCCGCCCACTGGCAGCGATTGCGGCAGGCGCACCGGCACTGACAATGGAGCTGGCGGCGCACAATCTCGTCAAGGCCTATGACGGTCGAAGGGTGCTCTCGGAGGTATCCCTGACCCTTGCGGCGGGCGAACGTGCCCTGCTGCTTGGCCCATCGGGATCGGGCAAGTCGACCTTGCTCAATTGTCTGTGCGGATTGCAGCAGCCCGATGCCGGGGCCGTGACCTTCGGGCAGGAGGTGCTGGCCGCCGCCAGCCGACCGTCCGCCGGCGATGCCATTCGCCGTCGCCATTTCGGGATTGTGTTCCAGACCCTCCGGCTCGTGTCGGCCCTGAGCGTGCGCGCCAATCTCGCGCTGGCGCAGAAGCTCCAGATGGGCCGGGCCGATCCCGCGCTGGCCGATCGCACGCTCGAACGGCTCGCCCTCACCCACCGGTTCGATGCGCGCCCGCACGAACTCAGTCAGGGCGAGGCCCAGCGGGCCGCGATCGCCCGTGCGGTTGTGGTGCGCCCGGCGATCCTTGTCGCCGACGAGCCGACCTCGGCGCTCGACCACGCCAATGCCGCGCGGGTTGCCACCTTGCTGCTCGACTTGGCCCAGGAGACGGGTGCAAGCCTGCTGATCGCCACCCATGATGAGCGGCTGCGCGCCCATTTCCCGCGCACCTTGACGCTCGCCGAGGGACGGCTCGCGCCATGATCACACTGGCATTGGCCTATCTGCGCGACCGGCCCCTGACGACCGCGCTCAACTTGCTGCTGCTGGCCATCGCGGTGGCGATGATGGTGCTGCTGGCGCAGGTCAGCACGCAGGCCAGCGCGCGGTTCGACCGCGATGCGCAAGGCGTGGATCTGGTCGTCGGCGCCAAGGGATCACCGCTGCAGCTGATCCTCTCAAGCATCTTTCACGTCGACCAGCCAACCGGCAACATCCCGCGCGAGGCGCGCGCCCTGCTGGCGCGCGATCCGAGCGTTGCCGGGGTGGTTCCGCTGGCGCTGGGCGACAATTTCCGCGGCTATCGGATTGTCGGGACTGATGCGGGCTTCATGGCGCTCTACCGCCTCAAGATCGCCGAGGGCCGCACCTTCGCTGCCCCGATGGAGGCCGTGATCGGGGCCGAAGTTGCCCGGGCGACAGGCGCGCGCCTCGGCCAGAAATTCGTCGGCAGTCACGGGTTGTCGCAGGAGGAAGGGCAGGAACAGGGCCATGACCATGCGCCCTTCCAGACCGTCGGCATCCTCGCGCCCACCGGCGGGGTCGCTGACCGGCTGATCCTCACCAAGGTCGAAAGCGTGTGGCAGGTGCACGGGATCGCGGAGGATCACGACCACCATCACGGCGAGGCGGCCGATGCCGGTGACGCGCATGAGCATGACGACGCCGCCGCTACCGGCCCGCAATCGCTCGAGCCGGAATACACCGCGCTGCTGGTCACCTATCGCAATGCCGCAGGCGCCATGCGGGTGCCAGCGATGATCAACCGCCAAAGCGCGCTTCAGGCTGCCGTCCCGGCAACCGAGACGGCACGGCTGCTCGATCTGCTTGGCGCGAGCTTTGAGGGATTGCGGGTGTTTGCATGGCTGCTCGCCGCGACCGGGGGTCTTTCGATCCTGGTCGCGCTGATCGGGATGGTGCGCAGCCGCGAGGGCGACCTTGCGCTGCTGAGGGTGATGGGCGCGAGCCGGGGGCAGGTGTTCGGCACGGTGATGCTCGAAGGGATGATCACCGCCTCGATTGGGGCGGTGCTCGGCTGGATCGCGGCCCATCTGCTGATCATGGCCGCGCGCGCCAACGTCCCGGCGCTGGCGGAGCTCGGCCTTGCCGCCTGGCGGCCGCTCTGGTCCGAGCTTGCCCTCGCGCTCGGTGTTGTCGTTATCGGGGCGCTGGCCGCGCTCGTGCCAGCGCTGGCTGTCTATCGCCTCGACCCTGCCCGCGTGCTGGCGCGCGCGGGCTGATGGTGCCCCAGGAGGAGTTTGCCCAGATGCGTTGGAAGGCAATAGTGCTGGTTCTTGCCGCCGCCGTGAGCCTGAGCCTTGGCCCGGCAATCGCCGCTGCGGTCGAGGGCGCGAGGCCCAGAAGCGCGGCACCGGCGACCGCCGCGCAAACCTATGCCGCCAAGCAAGCCCCCGACTACAAGTCGGGCCGGGTGGTCGAGGACGTCTGGAAACCGGCCGCGACCCCCAAGGGCGGGGTCTCGTGGAAAGTGCTCGAAAGCACCGGGGAGACCACCCGCACCGATGCGCAGGGCTTTATCGTCTCGAAGCCCAGATTCACCCCGCAGGTCAAGGCACTGGCTGGCAAGCGGATCACGGTTGCAGGCTGGATGATGCCGCTCACGGCGGGGCGCACGCAGAAGCACTTCGTCCTGCTCGCCTACCCCCCCGGCTGCCCGTTCCACTTCCACGCCGCGCCCAACCAGTTCATCGAGGTCTATGCCGATGTGGCCTTCCCGACCAGCGAGACGCGGGTCTACACCGTGAGCGGGGTGCTGGAGCTGACGGGATATGACGAAAGCGGGATCTTCTATCGGATGAGGCTGGCGCGGCCCGGCTGACGCTGACGCTGCTGGCGCTTGCGCTGGCTTTCATTCTGCTGATCGGGATTGCCCCCGTTCCCGGCGCTGCGGGAAGGGCTTACCTCAGGCGCCATACTGCACAAACAGAATACAGCCGCGCCGGGTGCGGGTTTCACCGTGAGGGCTGCCTTCGGGCGACATATGATAATCGCCCGATGCAAGGATGCGTCCGCCCACCTCCAGATCGCCCATCACAACCAGCAGGTTCTCTATCGGGCCATGGACGTGCTCGGGGATGATCGCGCCGGGTTGGCAGCGCAGCATGACAGTCAGCGGGGACCACAGGCGCTTGATCTCGACCCCGGGCAGGCATGGCTGCCACTCCCCTTCGCTCAGCGGCAAGACCAGCTTGTTGCCGAGTTCGGCCTCCTCCTCCCGGATCTGTTCGACGATTACGTCAAACAGATAGGCGGGCGGGCGCACGGCGCCGGCCGCAGCAGCCAGCGGCGCGAGCTTGTCCTCCAGCGCCGTGATCGCCGCGTCGAGCGCGTGATTGACCGCCCGCTCCAGCTGCACCGCTTCCCGCTCAAGCGGGCTGAGCGCGCCCAGCACATAGTCCGTGGCAGTCTGCGACATCGTCATTGGTTCATGCATTCCTGAAGTTTGGCCATGCCGCGGCGGACCCAGCTCTTTACGGTTCCAAGCGGTAGCCCCAGCTTTTCTGCCAGTTCGGAGTGACTGAGGCCATAGGTGTACATCGTGACAATGGCGCGCGCCTGATCGGGCGGCAACCGCCCGAGGCACTGACCGAGCTTGGCATCGGGCGGATCGACGGTGACGTCGGCAAATTCGATGGTGTCGGCCGCTTCCAGCGTTTCCGGTGCGGCACGGCGCGGCACCAGATCAAGTGCGGCGTTGCGGGCAATCACGCTCATCCATGCGAGCGCTGTTCCGCGGCTGGCATCGAACTTGGCGGCATTGCGCCAGATGCGCACGAACGCCTCTTGCGCCGCGTCCTCTGCTGTCTGGGTGTCGCGCAGAATGCGGGAGGTCACGCCCAACACGGAGCCGCCCGTCTCATCATAAAGCTGCCGGAACGCCGCCATGTCGCCGTGGGCGACCTTTTGCAGCAGCAAGGCCAGTCTCTCGCGCTTGTCCACCTGCACCAGCATTCAAGGCTCCACGGTCGGCCGGGCGCATCATGGCTCAAGATGCGACCAAGCCAAGCGCCCGATGTGTCGCTGCCTGAAGGGCCGAGGAGCTTGAGGCGCCACGGCAGCGATCACCCTAAGCATACCACCACGGCGCAGAAATCGGATGCACCCGCCTTGCTGTTTTTCATCCGGGGTGGACAGCTTCGTACTGCGTGAAGATCAGGCAGCCAGAACGGGTGTGCATCGCACCGTGCGTGGTGCCGGCCGGGATGCGCAGATAGTCCCCGACCGAAAGGCTGCGCCCGCCGATCACCAGGTCACCGGCGATCACGATGATGTGTTCGTGCTCATCGTCGGGCTGGGCGTGATCGTCTTCGAAGGCGCCGGGCTCGCAGCGGATCAGCAGCGCGCCCTCAGACCACAGCGTCTTGGCGGCGATGCCCGGGCCGTGGTGCTCCCAGACTCCGCCAAGGCAGGCAAAGGAGCCGCACCCCCCGGCGCATTGTTCCTGCGTCACGGCATCGCAGACCCGCTGCCAGAGGTGTTCGCCGGAGCCAGCGGGATGGATGATATCGGCCAGCGCGGCAGGCGCCATCGCTGACAGCAGCATTTCAAGCGCGCAAACCTGCGTATCGAGCTTGCGGTCATACAGGCGTTGTCGCGCGATGACTTCGCGCTGACGGGCGCGGCACGCACCCAGCACAAAGTCGGCAGCGGTCTCATGGGTCGGCATGGTCAAGGGCTCCTGTTTCGTACGGTCCCTCCGCTTGTTCCGCAGTTGCGCGCTCCCGATGGGCCGGCGCAGCCGCATCACGGCTGCGCCGACGTGCGCCAATTTGCGCTCAGCTCACCACGAAGGGAGCAGCCCCAAGCTTATCGCCGAGCACCTGCGAGAGCAGCGCCCAATGCGCGGTTTCATCCGAAGCGAGCTTGGCCGACACCTGTGCCAGATCCTTGCTTGCGAAAGCCGGGATGACACCGAGATAGGCATTGGCCGCACCGCGCTCCAGCCGCTGGGCGAGGCGCAGAATATCAGTCTGGCCGGTGATCTTCGCCGCTTCGAGACTGGCGAGGTAATGCGCGCGGGTTTCGGGCGCGACCGGTTTGCCGCCAAGCGTCTTGATCGCCCCGACCAGTGCGTCGCGGTGAGCCTTGTGATGGCCCTGGAACAGCACCGCCACATCGAGCACCGGCTTCTGCAGCAGACCGCTTTCGGCACCGATCTGATAGGCCTCGATCGCCTCATGCTCGAGCGCAAGCGCAACATTGAGAATATCGACATCGCCCGCGCTGGCGGTCCCGCCCTTCATCTTGGATTGCGCGATCGAGGGTTCGGCCAGCACGCCGACGGCAGCCGCCGACAGCAGAACCTTGCCCCCGATACCAAATAGGTTCCGGCGCGACGTCGCAATCTGGTCACTCATGTTCCGCTCTCCTGCTGGGGTCGTATGTCGGCGGGGCTAACGCAGCATCGCCGTCAATCCCGACTACCGGCAGCGCGCGCCAACTGGATGCACTCCGGGCGCGAGAAAAAGATTCCTCTGGCTGCATCTGTTTCGGAAGCCAGCGATGTATTCCTCACATCTCGAACAAATATGATCGCAGGATCAAGCAACTAATTTGTCAAAACTCAAAATTTCCGATCCGCCAGTTTTTCATCCTGGCGGGAGCGCGGCCCTTTGGCCCCCTCCCTTACTGCCCCCTCCAGAGGGTCGCGCTCAATATTATTGAAGAGAGTACTCGAATTCTTCGGATCACGTTTGGGTATCTCCCAATCACAACTTTGCAAACAATCCAAAGAGGATGAACATCTCAATGCCGATTGCCCAATTGACCCGGTCTTTGCTCGCCGCGACCACCTTTGCCAGCCTGGCAGCGCCAGCGCTGGCGGATGATGCGCCAGATGCTACGGCTGACGCCACGCCCGTGATGGTCGTGACGGCCACCGAAAGCGCGGACAGCCGGGTCACGGTCGCTGCCCGCGATGGTGAGGACGACACGATCGAGATCGCGGATGGCGACGAGGGATCGGGCCGCTCGTTCCTGCGCGGTGGCGGGCGTCTGCTGCTGACCGGCGGGGTCACCCAGGTCGAAGGCGCAGCAGGCGGCGGGCTCGCGCCGTGGGCGCTGATCGGCAGCTATGGCTCGCGCGATGAATTCGGGGCCAACGCCTTCTTCACCGGGGTGAACACGCAAGACTTCTCGCTGACCTCGTTCGGCGGGATGATCACCGCCAAGAACCGCGTCGAGCTGTCGATCGCGCGCCAGAGCTTCAACCTCAACGCGCTCGGCGCGGCGCTCGGGCTGGGACGCGAATTTTCGATCCGGCAGACGGTGGTGGGCGCCAAGGTCAGGCTGATCGGCGACGCCGTGCTCGATCAGGACAGCCTGCTGCCGCAGATTTCGGTCGGCCTGCAATACAAGAAGAACGATGAGGGCGCGATCGTGCGTTCGCTCGGCGCGCAGCATGATGAAGGCGTCGACTTCTATGCCAGCGCGACCAAGATCATCCTGTCGCAGAGCCTGCTGCTCAACGGGACTGCGCGGCTGACCAAGGCCAACCAGTTCGGGATCCTCGGCTTCGGCGGCCCGAATGATGACAGCTACAAGCTCCAGTTCGAAGGATCGGCCGCGCTGCTCCTGACCCGCAAGCTGGCGATCGGCGGCGAGTTCCGCACCAAGCCCGACTTTCTTGGCCTCGGCGAGGAAGACGCGCTCGACCTGTTCGTCGCCTATGCCCCGGTTCGCAACGCCTCGCTGACGCTCGCCTATGCGGATCTCGGCAACATCGTCGTTGGCAGCCAGCGCGGCGTCTACGCCTCGCTGCAGATCGGCTTCTGAAGTGCCGCGCGGCAATTGCCGGGGAGGTCTGCCATTCGACGGGGTCTTGCTCTGGCCGCCGGTCTCGGTCTGGCGGTGCTCATTCTCACTTGGCCCGATCTCTCAAGCCTCGCAGCCCGCTGCGCGGCTGGCGGGATCTGGCGCTGGGCCGAAACCGATCTTCCGCGCAACCAACATCAATGAAAGGCTGAAAACCATCATGAATCTGCGTATCCTGTCATGCGCGCTCGCGCTGATCGCAGCGCCGCTGCCCGCTTTCGCTCAGGTCGGGCCGGGCGCCGAGCCGCCGGTGAGCGATCCCGACATCACCCCGCGTGCGCCGACGCTGCCGGTCATCACCGATGACGAGAACCTCTACGAAGCCTTCGGCGGGCGTGAGGGGCTGGTGCGGATCATGGACGACTTCATGGAACGGCTGGTGGCCAACCCTGCCACCCGCCCGTTCTTTGAAGGATCGGACAAGGAGCGGATCAAGCTCCAGCTGGTCGAACAGTTCTGCGTCATCATGAAGGGGCCGTGCACCTATTCGGGTCGCAGCATGGCCGAGGCGCATCGCGGACAGAACATTCCCGAGACCGCCTTCTACGCGCTGGTCGAGGAGTTCCAGAAATCGGCCAACAAGTTCGATGTGCCCTTTCGCGCGCAGAACCGGCTGATCGCCGCGCTTGCGCCGATGCACCGCGACATCATCGACCGGTAAGGAGCAAGCGCAATGAAGTGGAACGACACCCTGGTCGCTATCGCTCTGGCGGGCGGTCTGGCCGTGCCGACCGGCGTGCTGCTGCAGCCGGTGACGGCCACGGCGCAGGCCAAGCCCGATGGCGCGGCGCTCTACCAGTCCAAGTGCGGCGGCTGCCACAGCATCGCCACCAACCGCATTGGCCCCGCGCACAAGGGGGTGTTCGGGCGCAAGGCGGGTATGGCGCCGGGCTACAAGTACTCGCCCGCGCTCAAAGCCTCGGGGATCGTGTGGAACGACCAGACCCTCGACAAGTGGCTGCAGGGCCCGCCCAAGGTGGTGAAGGGCACGAAGATGTTCTTCACGGTGAACGACCCTGCGCAGCGGGCGGCGATCATCGCCTACCTCAAATCCCCCGCCGCCAAATAGGCGCGCCGGACCGGGCAGCTGCCGGCAGCCAGAGGGCGATTGCGCCTTCAGTCATGGCCGGACGCTGCCCCATTTTCTTTGCCACTCACCATGCCTGACATGGTGCCTCCGTGCCGAAGGCTAGCATACATGACAGGCAAGAACCGGATCCCGGCCGCCCCGGACCAGCCGCTCGTGCTGGCGCGTCTGTGGGTCAATTCGCTCCGTTCATTTGTGGCTTTGGCAGCGCCGCTGGTCGATTTGGCCGCGCGCGCATTGCTGTCCGGAGCGCTGATCGCGGCGGCGCTCTCACAGCGCGATCTCGGAGGGGCGGGGGTGCTCATCGTGGGCCCGGTGCTCGGTCTCGTGGCGCTGATGCTCGTCACCGGTTTCATGACCCGGACAATCGCACTGGTCGCGCTGATCGCGCTGACCACGCTGCAAGTCGGGAGCGGCGCCGATGACAGTCGGCTGTTTCAGATCATGCTCTACGCCTGGCTTGTGGTGCACGGGGCCGGGCTCCTTTCGCTCGATGCGCTGTTCCGCGCAGGAATCGCCCGCAGCGCACTCAGCCCTGCCGCTTTGGCAGTCCGCCTTTCGCAATGGCTGACAGACCGCGGCGCGCCGGTGCTGCTGGTGTTGCTGCGCCTGTGGCTGGCGATGACCTGGCTGGTGATCGCGCTGGCGGAGCAATCAAGCCAGCAATGGGACGCGGTCTTGCCGGTCAACACCTTCGCCATCGTCCCGCCGGGGCTGGCGCTCGTTGCGGGCGGTCTTGCCATGATCGGCGCGGCGATGCCGTTGCAGCTGGGAATCCTTGTGGTGTCCATGCTTGGCTATGCGGCAGGCAATCTGATGCAAGGCCTTGAAGTTACCGGCATCGATCCGCTGGCACTGGTAGTTTGCGCCTTGCCCTTGGTATTCGGCAGCGGCGGCCAGTCGGTCGATGGCTGGCTTGAAGGCTGGTTGCAGCGCCATGTTCTCTACGAAAGGGATGGCTATGAAGTCCCGGAAACATGGCAGCACGTGGTCGTCGTCGGAGCCGGCTTCGGTGGCCTTGCCGCCACGGCAAGGCTGGCGCGCCTGCCCGTCCGCGTCACGCTGATCGATCGCCAGAACTACCACCTGTTCCAGCCCCTGCTCTACCAGATCGCCACGGCCTCACTGTCGCCTTCCGACATCGCCCTGTCGATCCGCAGCCTTTTCCGTCGTGACCGCAATGTGACGGTGCTGCTTGGCGAGGTGACCGGGATCGACAAGGCGCACCGCTGCGTCATGATGGGCGAGCGCCGCATCGGTTATGACCGGCTGGTGCTCGCCACCGGAGCGCGCCATTCCTATTTCGGACGCGACGATTGGGCACCCTGGGCACCCGGCCTCAAGCGTGTGGAAGATGGCGTGCGGATCAGAGGCCGTGTGCTGCGTGCCTTTGAACAGGCCGAAGCAAGCTTGTGCCCTGAAGAACGCCAGAAAATGCTGACCTTCGTGGTGGTTGGCGGTGGGCCGACCGGGGTGGAGCTCGCCGGAGCAATCGCCGAGATGGCAGCCTTTGGTCTCGCCGGGGAATTCCGCGCGATCGATCCGCGCACGGCGCAGGTGGTGCTGCTCCATGCAGGAGGGCGCGTGTTGCCATCCTTCCCCGAAGCCCTCTCGCGCGAGGCAATGGTGGCGCTCAAGTCGCTGGGCGTCGATGTGCGAACCGATGCGCTGGTCACCGGGATCGGTTCGGATCATGTGCTGGTCGGCGACCAGCGGATACCGGCCGGCACGGTGATCTGGGCAGCCGGAGTGGCGGCCTCCCCTGCAGGAAGCTGGCTCGGGGCGCGGTGCGATCCGGCTGGCCGGGTGATCGTGGGAGAGGATCTCTCGGTGCCGGGCCATCCCGAGATCTTCGTCATCGGCGACACTGCCGCCAGCAAGGCATGGAATGGCGCGATGGTACCCGGGATTGCGCCTGCGGCCAAGCAGGCGGGGCAGTATGTTGCAGATGTCATCCGGGCCGAACTGTCGGGCGATCCGCCGCCCCCGCCCTTCGCCTATCGTCACCGCGGCGATCTGGCGACCATCGGCCGCAAGCACGCGGTTGCTCAATTGGGCACGATCCGCTTTGCTGGCGCGCCCGCCTGGTGGTTGTGGGGTGCGGTTCATGTCGGCTTTCTGGCAGGCGCGCGCAATCGCACCGCGGTCTTGCTCAACTGGGTGTGGAGCTATTTCACCTTGCGCTCGAACGTGACCCTGATCACCGATGGTGATGTGGACACGCGTTCCGATTGATGGTCGGCTGCGCCAGGCTGCCTTGGCGCTCAGCGTCCGCGACACCCAAAAAGGCGACCTCGGGCGTCCGGCAGGATGAGAACCGGACACCCGAGGTCTGTCATGCCCGGCCTGAACGCGCAGCCAGTTGGTGCGCGGCGGCGGGCACAATCTGAGGACAGGGCAGGCGCCCTGCCCGCCCGGCGCTAGAACCGGTAGGCGAAGGTCGCGCGCACCGCCTGATAACGGAACCGCGTGTCGCTGCGGGCGAAGTCAGTGCCCATCGCATTGCCGAGGATGAAGGCATTGGTCGGCGGGGTATTGGCCGCAGGCCCAGCCCGGACGCGGAACTCGTCATCCTTGAGGTCGGTGTAGAGATATTCGACCCCGAGCGAGATGTTCGGGGCCAGCTTGTATTCGGCACCGCCGCCCACGTTGAACCCGGTCGCAGTGGAATTGCCGTTGTCGGTGAAGGCATTGACGACATTGGTGGTGTCGAACCGGTTCTTGACCCGGGCAAAGGAAAAGCCGCCGGTGCCGTAAACCAGCAGCTTGTCCATCGCGATCCCGCCACGCGCCGCAAGCCGGCCGTTCTGATTGATCGAGCGGGTGAAGGTGTAGCTCGCCGGGGTCGAGGTGAAGCCGGAAACGCTGTCGACGATGTCGGCCCGGCCAAACTCGGCCAGCGCGCCGAACACGAAGTTGCCGATCTGCTTATCATAGCCGATGCGGCCCGAGAAATCGACCCCGTCATCGTCCCCGGCGCACCCACCGCTCGCCATGCCGGTCAGCGCGCGGCCACCGCAAAAGCCCGGAGCAAAGGCATTGGCGCCGCTGGCGAGCACCACCGTGTCGCCAAATGTGCCGTCGAGATTGCGATCGAACAGCAAGGTCGCATCGGCATCATCCCCCTGAAACGCGCCGCCGATGGTGGCGCCGATGTAGAACCCGTCGAACTCGGCGTCCTGTGCACTGGCTTGCGCAGGCATTGCGGCCGCAAGCAGCAATCCGATGCTTATGAGCGACTGATTTCGAGATGTCATGAAGTGTACCCTTTTGCTGGAGGTACAATCCATACTTTCGCCCCGCACCAAGCAGATGCAGCCATCGGGTCTGCGGCATCGGCTCGCTGAAGACCAATCTGCACTTTCATCATGGATGATTGTGCAATGGAGGGCAAAACCTTCAGATCAATCCGCGCGCTGCAAGCGGATCGGCATCGTCCGGAGCCTCGCCTGTATCAAGCGCCAGTGCGGCAAAGGCGCTGTCCTGCGACAGGAACACCTTGCCCGAAAGGTCGTGCAGCAGATGGCTGCGCTTCAGGCGGTCCATCACCGGGCCTTTCACTTCGGACAGATGCAGCCGGATGCCGCCATCGGCGAGACGGTGGTTGATCGCTTCGAGGCTTTCGAGCCCCGAGGCGTCGATCGCGTTTACCGCGCTCGCCATCAGCACCACGTGGCGCAGGGCCGGGCGTTCTGCGACCTGTTCAAGGACATATTCCTCCAGCCAGCGGGCGTTGAGGTAGGTCAGGCTCTCGTCGACCCGGATGGTCAGCAGGTGCGGCAGCGTGAGCACTGTGTGGCGTTCGACATTGCGGAAATGCTCGGTGCCCGGCACGCGGCCGACGATGGCGGCATGGGGGCGGCTGGCGCGCCACAGATAGAGCAGCAGGCCAACGCCGACCCCCGCGATCACGCCCATCTCCACCCCGGCCACCAGCGTGACCGCGATGGTCGCGGCATGAGCGGCAAAGTCCGCCTTGGAATAGGCCCACAGATGGCGCGGGGTCTTGAAATCGACGAGGCTGAGCACGGCAACGATGATGGTCGCGGCGAGAGTCGCGTTGGGCAGATTATAGAGCAGCGGGGTGAGGAACAGGCTCGCGAGCGCAATTCCCACGGCGGTAAAGGCACCCGCCGCCGGGGTCTGCGCGCCTGCATCGAAATTGACCACCGAACGTGCAAAGCCGCCGGTCACCGGATAGCCGCCAGACAGGGCCGAGGCGATGTTCGACGCGCCCAGCCCGATCAACTCCTGATCCGGCACGATCCGCTGGCGGCGCTTGGCGGCGAGCGTCTGCGCGACCGAGACGCTCTCGACGAACCCGATCACCGAAATCAGCAGCGCGGGCACCCACAGCGCCTCGATCAGCACGAGGTCAGCCGAGGGGAGCATGAAGGGCGGCAGGCCTTGCGGAATGGCGCCGACAACCGAAACGCCGCGCGCTTGCAGCCCGAAACCGACCACCGCAAGGATCGACAGCGCCACCGCCACCACCGGCCCGGCCTTCGCCGTCATGTCGGCAGCGCGGGGGGAAAGGCCGAGCGTCTGGAGGGCAGGCTTCAAACCCTTCCTCACCCAGAATAGGAACAGCGTTGCCGGAATACCAATGGCCAGCGTCGCCGGGTTGATCTGGCCCGCCGCGCCCGTCAGCCCGGCCAGCATTGCCGGCCAGGTCTCGCCGCCCGCCTTGACGCCGAGGATGTGCTTCAGCTGACTGGTCGCGATCAGCACCCCGCTCGCGGAAATGAACCCGCTGATGACCGGGTGCGAGAGCAGATTGGCGAGGAACCCCAGCCGCAGCAGCCCCAGCACCACCAGCATCACGCCCGACAGCGCCGCCAGTGTGATTGCCGCCTGCCAGTATTCCGCAGTCCCCGGCGCCGCCACCGCGCCCGCCGCGCTCGCCGTCATCAGCGACACCACCGCTACCGGGCCGACCGCCAGCGTCCGGCTTGTCCCGAACACGGCATAGGCGATGAGCGGGAGGATCGAGGCGTAAAGACCCACCACCGGCGGCAATCCCGCCAGCATCGCATAGGCAAGGCTCTGCGGGATCAGCATGATGGTGACGATCACCGCCGCCATCAGGTCGCTGGTCAGCGCGGGGCGATCATAGCTGCGCCCCCATTCGAGGATCGGAAGATAGCGGGCCAGCATGGTCTATTGCGCGATCAGCCCGCCCGGCCCTGCGAGCCATTCGCGGCCCTTGAGCATCCCGTTCCAGTAGATCCACGGCAGGGCATCGGCCTTGAGCATCCATGACAGGCGCGCAGGGCGCGTGCCGTCGACCAGCCATGTCGGAAAACTCGGCGCAAGCTTGCCGCCATAAGCGAACTCGGCGAGCACGATCTTGCCGCGCTCGACCGTCAGCGGACATGATCCATAGCCGTCATAGCCCGCCGTCGGCCCCTTGCCGCCCAGCTGCCGCAGAGCGTTGACCGCCACCACCGGCGCTTGCTTGCGCGCAGCGGCGGCGGTCTTGGCATTGGGCATCGACCCGGCATCCCCAAGGCCAAACACATTCGGGTAGCGCACGTGCTGGAGCGTGTGCTGATCCACATCGGTAAAGCCGCTCTCGGCAGCCAGCGGGCTATCGGCGAGGAACTGCGGTGCGACCTGCGGGGGGACGACGTGGAGCAGGTCGAAGCCGACCGTCTCCTCCCCGGCCGCCGTCTTGAACGTCGCCTGCCGCGCCGGGCCATCGACCGCGATCAGATTGCTGCCAAGCGCCAGATGGATGCCGTATTTGGCGACATATTCCTGCAAGGCCGGGACATAGTCGGCGACGCCGAACAGCACCGCGCCAGCATTGCGGAACTCGACCGCGATATTCCCGAGCACCCCCGAACGGCGCCAGTGGTCGCAGGCGAGATACATCGCCTTTTGCGGCGCGCCTGCGCATTTGATCGGCATGGGTGGTTGGCTGAAGATCGCCCGCCCTGTGCGTGTCGCCTTGACCAGTTCCCAGGTGTAGGGCGCAAGATCGGGGCGGTAGTTGGAGGTGACGCCGTTCTGGCCAAGCGCGGCCTCAAGCCCGGCGATCCTGTCCCATGCAAGGCGGATACCGGGGGCAACGATCAGGACATCATAGGTGAGCGTGTTGCCGTCGGCGAGGGTCACCTGATTGTCCTCAGGCTGGAAGCTGGCGCAGGCCTGCCTCACCCATGTGACCCCCTTGGGCATCACGCTCGCCATCGGGCGGGTGGTGGTGGCGACATCGAACACGCCCCCGCCGACCATCGTCCATCCCGGCTGATAGGCGTGGGTATCCGACGGCTCGACAATCGCGATGTCGAGCCCATGGCGGCGCCGCAGCATCGACGCAGCAGTGGCGATCCCCGCCGCGCCGCCGCCAATGACGACGACGCTGTGCCTGGTGTTGCTCATGTCCGATCCCTCCCGTGCGCGGCCCTATCCGTCCGCTTCCATGCGGCCGGCCAAGGCCGAAAGGTCGTATCCCGCAGCGCCAGCCCGGCTGAGCCGCTCGGCGACACTCAGGCCATGCACATTGGCAAGCGCATCGAGCGTCGCGGCGCGGGTGCCGGTGCGGCAATAGGCCAGCACCCGGCCCGGCGTGCCGCGCCGGACGGCGCCAAAGGCAGCCACGGCCGCGGGCGGGAACAGGCCGCCGCTCACCGGGAGATGGTGGAAGGCAAGCCCCGCCTCCTGCGCGGCTGCGCGCATCGCATCGAGCGGCGGCTGTCCCGGCTCCTCGCCATCGGGGCGGTTGCAGATCACCGCGAGGAAGCCCTGCTCGGCCAGAGCGGCAAGGTCATCAGGCTGCGGCTGCGCGGCAATGGCAAGTGTCTCGTCGATCACGTGGAGTTCCATCATCCCCGTCCTTCCATCAGCCGCACCGCCAGCATCCCTGCGAGCATCGCGGCCACGAAGATCGCCGCCGATCCCGGCGCAATCGCCAGCGCGGCAAAGCCCGGCCCGGGACACAGGCCCGCGATCCCCCAGCCGATCCCGAACAGCGCCGAGCCGCCGACAAGGCGCAGCGTCACATCGCTCCGGTCGGGCAGCGAAAAGCCTTCTGCAAAGGCCGGGCGCTGCATCTTGCGCTGGATCACCCACGCCAGCGCCATCACCAGCACGGCCCCGCCCATGACAAAGGCAAGCGTCGGGTCCCAATCCCCGAACAGGTCAAGAAAGCCGCGCACCCGCGCCGGATCGGTCATCCCGCCGATGGTGAGGCCCGCACCGAAGATCGTGCCCGAGACGAGCGGAACAAGAATGTCACGCATCATCCCAGCACCTCGATCCCCAGTGCGTTCATCGCCGCAACGGTGGCAAAGCCGGTCACCATGAAGGTCGCCACCGCGACGAGCGAACGCTGCGAGAGGCGGCTCATGCCGCACACGCCGTGCCCGCTGGTGCAGCCCGAGCCAAGCCGCGTGCCGATCCCGACGATCAGCCCCGCGATCACCAGCAGCACAGGCGAGGCGAAGTCTGGCGCGGTCGATCCGGTCTGGCCCGTCACCACCCAAGCGCCAAGCGGAAGGCCGATAACGAAAGCCCAGGCTCCGGCGCGGGGCAGGGAACTGTCGGCGAGACCGAAAGCGCGCGCGGCGATACCGGACACCCCGGCAATCCGTCCCGCCCCCAGCAGCATCACCGCCGCCGCCAGCCCAATCAGCACACCGCCGATCAAGCCCGGCAGCGGCGCAGCATCAGGAAATCCCGGCAAGGTCATACCGCGTTGACCGGAATCTTGAGGTAGGTGACGCCGTTGTCATCGGGCGGCGGCAAGTGGCCGGCGCGCATATTGACCTGCACCGAAGGCAGGATCAGGCGCGGCATATCGAGCGTGGCATCGCGCGCCTCGCGCATCGCCACGAATTCATCCTCGCCGATGCCGTCATGGGCGTGGATGTTGCCCTCGCGCTCGGCGGCGACGGTGGTTTCCCAGACATACTGGCTCCGCCCCTTGGGCAGATAGTCGTGGCACATGAACAGCCGCGTTTCAGGCGGAAGCGACAGGATGCGGCGCAGCGAGCGGAACAGGGTGCGCGCGTCTCCTCCGGGGAAGTCGGCGCGCGCAGTGCCGTAATCGGGCATGAACATGGTATCGCCCACGAAAACCGCCTCGCCCACGACATAGGCGATGCAGGCCGGGGTGTGACCGGGGACGTGCATCACCGTGACCGGCAGATTGCCGATGGCAAAGGTATCGCCATCCTTGAACAGGGCGTCGAACTGCGAGCCGTCACGCTCGAACTCGGTGCCGGCGTTGAACAGCTTGCCGAACACGGCCTGCACCGTGGTAATGTCCGCACCGATGGCGATCTTTCCGCCCAGCTTCTCCTGAAGATAGGGCGCGGCCGAGAAATGATCGGCGTGAGCGTGGGTCTCCAGCAGCCATTTCACTTTCAGATTATGAGAAGTGACATAGTCAATGACCTTGTCAGCCGACAGGGTCGAGGTGCGCCCGGAATTCGGATCGAAGTCGAGTACCGAGTCGACAATGGCCGCCTCCATCGTCGCCGGATCATGGACGACGTAGGTGGCCGTATAGGTGGCAGGGTCGAAAAAGCTGGCAATTTCCGGGCGCAGAGCAGCGTCAGACGCGGCCCGCAATACCTGTTCGGTCGCCACCTGAAGCACAACATCGACCTGAGTCATGACATCACTCCAATTCATTTTCATAAATCGTGTATATGTCTTGCAATCCCGATGTCAAGTGGTATGAGGCAGTGATGAGCCAGCCCGACCCTGCCGCCCCTCACAGCGCCCCCCCCTGCGCAGGCCTGCGCATCGGCGACCTTGCGCCCGATTTCGAAGCCCGTAGCACGGTCGGCCCCGTCCGGCTTTCGGCCTTCAGGGGGCGCTGGCTGGTGCTGTTCTCGCACCCGGCTGATTTCACACCGGTCTGCACGACCGAGTTCGTGGCCCTCGCCAGAGAAGCCGCAGCCTTCGAGAAGCGCGACTGCGCGCTGATGGCATTGTCGGTCGACAGTCTGTTCTCGCATTTCGCCTGGCTGCGGATGATCCGTGACCGGTTCGACGTCGAGGTGCGCTTCCCCATCGTCGAAGACCCGACGCTGGTGATCGGACGCGCTTTCGGCATGGTCTCTGCGCAGGACAGCAACAGCGCCACGGTGCGCACCACCTTCTTCATCGACCCCAAGGGCGTGATCCGGGCGATGACCTGTTATCCGGCCAACCTCGGCCGTTCGATCCCCGAGATGCTGCGCATCCTCGATGGCCTGCAGGCGATCGACGCCCAAGGCGGCCTTGCGCCGGCCAACTGGCAGACGGGCGAGACGCTGCTAACCCCTCCGACGCATGATCTGGACGAGGTTTTTGGCGCGGAAGAGGCCACCGGCTGGTTCCTGCGCGCGACAGGAGATGCAAGCTGATGAGCGAGGATGATCTGATCGAGACGCTGAAGGCTCTCGCCCACCCGCTGCGCTGGCGCCTGCTCTCGGCGCTGGTCGCTGGCGAGCGCAATGTCGGCGAGATCGAGACTGCAACCGGCATCGGCCAGCCCGGCCTCTCGCAACAATTGGGCGTGCTGCGCAAGGCGGGGCTCGTCGAAACCCGCAAGGAAGCCAAGCTGGTGTTCTACTCTCTTGCCAATACCCAGATCGAAAGCGCGCTTGCACGCATTGCCGCGCTTGTGCCGGGGACGAATGCGCCCGCCGGACGGGCGACACCCAAGGACACTCCAGCCCCCGGCGTCGCAAACTTCGCCCGGATGTTCTGACCTCCGGCGGCACGGCAACGGAACCATCGCGGCGCCGGTGAGCGTCCCGACCAATGCATTCCATCTCGTCTGAACCAAATCGCCCCCGCGACATCCGTGGGTCGCCTCGGCACGCGATGCGCTGATCGCCACCCCCATAATGACCAAGCGTCCTATATTAAACGCGGATTGCTTGAAAAACGGCAGGCGGTCGCCCGCTACACACCCCTCTATTGACTAATTGTCCATTAAATGGCATTCGGCCTCCATAACGAGGGGAGGATACCAATGAAAAAGCTGTTCCCGGCCATCTCGGCCCTGCCGCTTGCGGCGCTGTGCAGCCAACCGGTGCTTGCGCAAGACGCGGAGGAGTCGGCTGAGCAAAGCGAAAACGTCATCATCGTGACCGCGCAGCTGCGCGAGGAAAACGTCCAGGACGTTCCCATCGCGATCACCGCTCTCACCGGCGAGAACATCCGCAATGCCCGTATCGAGGACGCGCTGGATCTTCAGTTCAATTCACCCAACGTCATCCTCTCGGCCAACCGCAACCTGACGATCCGCGGGGTCGGGTCCCAGTCATTCGGCGGCTCAAACGACACCAACATCGGCGTTCTGATCAACGGCGTCTTTCTGCAGCAGGGCAGCACCTTTGGTGAATTCTTCGACCTCGAACGGGTCGAGGTGCTGCGCGGTCCGCAAGGCACGCTGTTCGGCCGCAACACCACGGGCGGCCTGATCAATTTCGTCACGCGCAAGCCCAGCGATGACTTCGAAGGCTATCTGAGTGCGCAGGTCGAGAACTTTGACGGCCGCCGCATCGAAGGTGCGGTGAACGTGCCGGTCACCGAAGGCTTCGGCTTGCGGTTTGCCGGGCACTATCTCAAGCGCGACGGCTATACCCGCAATCTTGAGGATGGTTCGCGCATCGACGGCCGAGACCAGTTCACGCTGCGCGGCAGTGCACGGCTCGACACCGGATCGGGCACGACGGTCGACTTCGTGGTCACCTACTTCGAGGAAGACAGTAACCGCGCCAATGCGGTGAAGACGCTGTGCACGCCCGATCCGACTTTGGGCTGCTCGCCCGACTCGGTCACCAATGATTTCCCTGCTGTGAACTTCCCGATCGACCGCTTCCTGCTTCCCGGGATCGTGCGCGCCGATACCTTCAGCGCCAATCCGGCCGATCTGCGTGAAGTTCGCATCGACGTTTTGCCCGAACAGCGGGCCAAGGACCTGCTTGCCACCTTCGAGATCAATCAGGACATCGGAGACTCGCTGCGCCTGACTTCGGTCACCGGTTTCCGGGACGGCAGCAATGATTCCGTCCGTGACTTCGATCAGGGCACGCGGCCCAATGCCTTCAATCCCAGCGCGATTTCGCCCGCAAATGGCGCGGGCAATGGTGTCCTGACCTACCTGCTTGGTCCGGGTGAGGTGATTTCGTCGCCCGATTGGCGTTCGGCCCAATATGGTTCGGGAGAGCGCGATCAAGTCAGTCAGGAACTGCGTCTGGCTTCGGACTTTTCCGGGCCGTTCAATTTCCTGATCGGTGGCTATTACCTGAAGGCCAACAGCGCCGGCGATGTGATCACCTATATGCCTGCCAATCGCACGGCCGGTTTCATCGCAGCCGGCGTGACCACCGATGCCAGCGTTACATCGCACGCGGTGTTCGGTGAGATCTATATCGACATCACGCCCGAACTGAGCGTGCTGGGCGGCATCCGCTACACCAAGGATGACAAGTCGATCCGCACCGCCAGCGGCACCTTCGCGCTTGGCCCGTTCTTCGAAGGCGAGGCCAGCTTCGATGCATGGACCGGACGCGGCAGCGTGACGTGGCAGCCAACGCCGGACAACAATCTCTATCTGACCTTCTCGCGCGGGTTCAAATCGGGCGGATTCAATCCCGGCAACGTGGGCACGCCCACCTTCGATTCCGAATTCATAAACGCGTGGGAGCTCGGTTCGAAGAACACGCTGCTTGATTCCAAGCTGACCCTCAACGGAGCGCTGTTCCAGTACGATTACAGCAATCTGATCGTCGGCAACATCGTCGGCACCTTGGCCACGAACGTCAACATCCCCGAAACCCGCGTGCGAGGCTTCGAACTCGAGACCGTCTTCACCCCGCTCGAGGGATTGCGTCTGGAAGGCGCGCTGGGCCTGCTGAAGACCGATATCCGCAGCGATTTCCTGTCGTCCGATCCGTCCCGCGGGGGAGCATTCTTCCAGATCCAGGGCAACGAACTGCCCAACGCGCCGCGTCGCACCCTGAAGCTGGCAGCGGAATACAACATCCCGGTTGCGGGAAGCTGGTCACTCAAGCCGCGTGTCGATTACTATTCACAGACCGGCTTCTGGGCGCGGGAATTCAATGTAGCGGCAGACCGTGTGGGCAGCTGGGAACAGCTCGACCTGCAGCTGCAGGTTGCGCATGACGAACGCGATCTGGCGCTGATCTTCTTTGTGAAGAACGTGCAGAATAACGACGACATCACGTTCCTCGAAGTGAACTCCAACCTCGTCGGCAGCTTCCGCAGCGCCTTCCTGCTCGATCCCCGTGTGTATGGCGTCAACCTGCGGGCGGGTTTCTGATGGACACGACCACCCACAGCCCAGTTGCCGCCATGCCGCAGCTGTTCGATCTGACGGGCCATGTCGCACTTGTCACTGGCGGCAATGGCGGCCTCGGCATCGGGATGGCACGAGGGCTTGCGAGTGCGGGGGCGAGCGTTGCGATCTGGGGGCGCAACGCCGATCGCAACCGGGCGGCGAGCGAGGCGCTGAAGGCCACGGGGGCAGACGTAGCAGACTTCGCCTGTGACGTTACCGACCCGGACCAGGTCTCGGCGGCAATGGAAATGACGATCGCTCGCTTTGGCCGGCTTGACAGCTGCTTTGCCAATGCGGGTGGGTCGGGCGTGCGAAAGCCGTTCACCCAGCTCTCTCCCGGGGACTGGCAAAGCACGCTCGACCTCAACCTCAACAGCGTGGTCTACACCTTTCAGGCGGCGACCCGGCAGTTCATCGCGCAAGGGAGCGGCGGCAGTCTTGTCGTCACATCGTCGGTCGCGGCGTTGCTGGGCGTGCCGGGGGGCGGCTATTCCGCCACCAAGGCTGCCGTGTCGGGGCTCGTGCGTTCGCTCGCGGTCGAGCTGGCCCCTGCCGGTATCCGCGCCAACGCGATCCTGCCGGGGTTCATTGCAACCGAAATGAGCCTCAACACACCCAAGGCGTTTCAGGATGCGTGCTTGCGGCGAACTCCCTCCGGCAAGCTCGGGACAGTCGATGATATGGCCGGCGCGGCCATATTCCTCGCTGGGCCTGCCAGCCGCTATATGACCGGTCACTCGTTGGTGATCGATGGAGGACAGTCGATCTTCCCGATGTAGGCCGTGGCGCCGGCTAACCTGCTGGTCGCCCGTCCCACAAGGGTTTGCGGCGCGCGGCAAAATCGGTCTTGAGCGACGTCACCGATCCCAGGATCATGGAGACGGTGATGTCCTCAAGCTGCTGACGGTCCATTCCGGTGCGCAGCAGGTAAGCTCCAGCCGAGGCAGGGAGGCCGAAGCTGATGTCAGTCGCCGCCCGCGCAACGTCCGGCGGCAGGTCAAAATGCCGCTCGATGATGGCGGCGAGATATTCCACCGCTGTATCGCGGCCATATTCGGTCGGATCGTGAAAATCGCTGATCGAGGGTTCCTGCTGGAGCCGCTCGATGATCAGCCCTCGCTCCTCGATATAGGTGAGGTAGACGTGGGTGGTGGCGCGCACCATGCCCTCGAATGTCTCTGCGCCATTGACCGCCTCGCTCTGGAGCCGCCGCAGCCGTTTGAGCTCACGTTCGAGCAGTTCGCTCAGTAACATCTGGAGGTTGGGGAAGTAGTTGTAGACCAGCGATTTGCTCACCCCTGCCGCGCGCCCTATGGCCTCCATCGACAGCTCGGCGATCCCTTCGCGCGCAATCATGTCGGCTGCGTGATCAAGGATCAGCGAACGCCGCTCTTCCGGGGCGAGCCGGGTCCTGCGCTTGGTGGCGACAACAGTCATGGGCCAAGCCTAGCAGACTGGCCGCACCAATCCAGATGGCAACTTACTGCGGCGCCCGGTCCTTCAGCCACAGCATATCGTCAATCGAACGGGCCGCACCCGCGCCGATGTTCTGCTGGAAAGCGATGAGATTGCCTTCCGGGTCGCGGGCATAGCGCACCCGCCAGCCATCCCGTTCGAACGTCTTGCCGGCAAAACGCACGCCCACGCGTTCCAGCCGCTCGAGCGTGGCGGCAAGATCGTCGGTCTCGAAGACGATGGCATTGTAACCGATCGCGTCGATCATTTGCGCCGCTGTGCCCTTGGGTGTGCGCGGTTCGACATATTGCCAGAACTCCAGCTCGAAATTGCCGACGTCGAACCAGCTCGCAGCGGCAACAATGCCGTCGATATCGGCAATCTCGTCGAAGGTCTGGCGCCGGGTCGGCGGCAGCTCGCGGCGGGGGCCATGGCCGAGGATCTTGGCGTAGAACGCCACCATCTGCTCCTTGTCGCCGGTGACGTTGCCGATATGCGTTGCCCATGCAGGAAAGCGCATCCGCTTGGTTCCAAGCTCGCCGTGCGCAGCGATGACCTCGGGCGTCAGCTGCTCCATCTCGATCATGATGCCGTCAGGATCGAAGCCATAGGCATAGGTCACCCCGTATCCGCCCAGATCAACCGGCCCGTCTCCGCGTGACAGCATGGCAAGGCCATTGGCCTTGAACACGTCGTATTTCGGCGCAGTCGAAGGCGACTGGAAGCAGATATGGGTATAGCCCGGCCCGATCACCGGGCGACGCACGGGCGCGGCCTTGGCAGCAGGATCGATATCGATCAGCTGCAGGAAGACGGTCGGCGTGCGCACCAGCGCGACCTCGATCTTGCCTCGGCGCTTGCCCAGCACTTCGGACGGAAAAACCGAAGCATCGACCATGCGCCGCTCGACCAGCTCGTAAGGCACAGACCGACTGTAAAACGCCAGTGTGTCGTCAATGTCGCTGACGGTGATCCCGATGTGATGAACGCCCTTGATCGGCCCTGCAATCACCGGGACAGTTGCGGCTGCCGCGGCACCCGGCGCGGCAGTGCCGGTGGTCGCTGCGCAGCTTGCAAGCAAACCGCAGGCCAGTGCGGTCAAGACAGGTCGCATCATCACTTGGCTCCCTTGAGGCGATAGACCAGCAACACATTGCCCGCGATCTCGCCGAACTTGTCGTATCCCGAATTCACAATCACCATGCCCCCGGCCACCACCGGGCCTTGACCGTCGATCGTGCCGCCCTTGGCCTCGACCCCGTTGACGGTCGCAAAGGCGCGGTTGGTGTCTGTCTGCCACAGCACCGCGCCATCCTTGGCGGCGTAGGCGACCAACCGCCCGTCATGCCCTCCCGCAAACACCACACCGGGGATCAGTGTAACGGGAGCGGACAGCGCGGTAATGCAGGCGAAGGAAAATTCCGGGCAGCGCAGCTTTTCGATCCGCGACCACAGCGGGCGCCCCGTTGCGACATCGAAGGCATGGATGCCGGGACGCGGGCCGCCCTTGGCGAAACGGCTGCCGGGGGTGTCGGCAATCGGCACGAACAGCACTTTGCCATCGCTTGCCATTCCCCAGTGGATCCCCCCGTTGAACCCGCCACGCCCGACCCGCTGGCGCCAAAGCACGCTTCCCTTGTCCGGATCGATCGCGAAGATCTCGCCGGATTTCTGCCCGGCGAGCAGGATGTCGCGGGCGCCCGCTTTCACCAGCATCGGGGGCGCACCAAAGTCGAAGTCCGGCCCATCCTCGGCCGGGCAATTGGCGCTTTGCTTTGTGCCGCAAGCCGCATTCCACGCGTCTCCGGCGGTAGCCTGCATCACCCACTTGCGCCGACCGGTGGCAAGTTCGATCGCGACGATCGCATCGCTTTGGTCATTGGCGGGGGAGGAGTAGTTTTCGCCCGTGCCGACATACAGCAGCCCGCGGGCCGGATCGACCGTGGGGGTTCCCCAGACCGGCGCGCCGCTTGGCGCCATCTCGCCGCCCTTGTGCTGGACGGGCTTGTCGACCGAATACCAGCGCCACACCCGGCTGCCGTCCGACGCATCGAGCGCTGTCACACCGCCGCGGAAGGTGCAGCATTCATAGTCCTCGTTGAAAGCGCTCAGGACTTCGGTCGAGGACATCGGCACGAACAACCGACCGCCGTGCAGAGCGAGGCTGCCCGTGATCGTGCCGTCCGGATGATCGCGCACGCTTGTGCTCCAGCGCAGTATGCCGGTTTCGGCATCGACCGCATAGACGCGCGCGTCGAAGTCCCCGAAATACAGCGTCGGGCCAGCGGCGGCATCGGCGTCGAGGACGGGCGCATTGCGCACTTCGGCCTTGGCGTCGAACGTCCACCAGATGCACCCCGTCATCCGGTCAAGCGCATAGACCCGGCCGGATTGGCTGCCGGTGAATACCGCCCTTTCGGTTACCGCAGGTTGCGAACGGGCGCGCTGCGCTTCGGGAAAGCCGAAGGCCCAGGCAAGTTCCAGCCGCCCGACATTGGCAGGCGTGATCGCAGTCTGGCTCTGATAGCGCGCGTTGGACAGGCCGTTGCCCCAGCGGTTCCAGAGCGGTGCGCCGGACACCGTCAGGCGACCTTCGCAGCGTTTTCCAGCCACCTCCTGCGGCGGGGCATCAGTCCCGAGATGCTCCGCAAGGATCGCGATTTCATAGGGATTGAGCGCAGAGCCCTGCGCTTTCATCACCCCGGTCGTGAGAGCCTGCTTGATATAGGCCGCACTGCGTTTTGCGATGGCTGCCCGGACAGGGGCGCCGCCCGTGGCATTGTCATGACAGCTGCTGCAATGGGTGCGATAAAGGCCTTCGCCAAGCTCGGCCTGCCCGCTGATTGACGATGCGGCATCGGACTTGGCTTCGCGTTCCGACGGCGCGCAGCCGGCGATCAGGAGACTTGCAGCCAAAGCCCCTGCAAACCTTAGTGACATTGACCTCTCCCTCTGCTATTGACGAATATTCCAATAAACAGGGGGTGTCAATGCGGATCATTGCGCTGGCGCGGCATTTGATGGCCGCTTTAGTCGTAGGACTGTCAGCAGCGGCGGCTGCCACAGATCCGGCAGTCATTCATGCCAACCGTGTCGGCAGCCGCCCCTATACCGAAGGTTTCATCGGCACAGGCGATGACCGCATTCACTATGTCTCCACGGGTGAGGGGCCGCCCGTGATCCTCGTCCACGGCTTTCCCAGCTTCTGGTATGCATGGTTTGACCAGATGGAGGCCTTCGGCGGGTGCCGGAAAATGATCGCCATTGATGCGCCGGGGGCAGGCTTTTCGGGCCGACCGGCGCGCGATGGTGACTACCGGGTAGCACGCCTCGCGCGGCAGCTTGACCGCACGATTGCGGCGCTGGCACCGGGTCAGAAAGTCACGCTGGTGGGCCATGACTGGGGCGGCGCGCTGGCATGGTCTTACGCACAGTGGAGGCCGAAGCGGCTTGACCGGCTCGTAGTATTCAGCGCGCCGCCGTACGACCTGTTTCTCGAAATGCTGGCTGACGACCCGGCGCAGCGTGCCGCCTCGGCTTATGTGCCGCGCCTTCAGGCACTCAACCGTGAAAGCATCGAGCGGCTGAACGTGCCGTCGACCCTGTTCGAGACTGCCTATGGCCGGGCAATATCGGAAGGCGTATTGACGGCCGAAGAAGGCGAACTGTTCCGCAGCGCGCTCTCAAATCCGGCAGCAATTGACGCCGGTATTGCGTGGTATCGCGCCAATATCCCGCCCTTTGACGCCATAAGTCCCCGCAGCAGGTGGCCTCAGCGCGCCAGCACCATAACCATGCCGGTGCTGTTGATCGAGGGAAGCGAGGACAAGACCTTTGCCCCCACCCTCGCCAAGCGGGTCCGCGCCAAGGCAGAAAACCTCACCACAGCAATGCTGGAGGGGGTAGGCCATTGGACTCCCTTCGAGGACCCGCAGGCCGCAAATGCCCAGCTCGGCGCGTTCCTTGGCTTGCCGGATGGGCGCTGTCCGGGGCGTTGATCCCTCACCGAACGCCCCACGACCGGCTCCTTCCGCTGCGAACCGGACGCTCGCGGAGGATATGCCTCACGCCATGCGTCCGGTCTGGAACACTGGGAGCAGCGTGGGTGCAAAGCGTGTAATCAAGGCCGTTCCTCGCCCTCTGCTCGTTGGCAGTAAGCCGCGGCGACCAGCGCCCGGATTGCCAGAGTTACGCGGCGCCATTCCGCCGCATCGCGCAAAGGAAGACCCGCAAAACTCCCCGTCGCCGCGCCAGCAAGCACCATCTGTTGCACTGCCGCGATCAGCACGGCGTTGATGGCCGGAGCGTCGATGCCCGGGGGAGGAGCGATGTCGCCGCGCAGCCTTGCGATCCAGTCGGCAAGCGCGCGGCTGCGGGCCTGGGCGAAGGACTGGGTAAGCGCATTCGGCTCAGACAGCTCCCACGCGATGATGCGCTGCATCAGGGGATTGGCTCTGAGGACATCCACCAAGGTTTCAAGGAGCCCTGCGACCAGCTCGGCATAGTTTGTCGCCGAGGGCCCCGGTGCTGCCGAGAGCGCGTCCTCGATGGCGCGCGCGACGTCGGTGCCGAGCGCCTCGGCGAGGCCATCCAGTCCGCCGAAATAGCGGTAGATCAGCTGCTTGTCGCAACCGGCAGCCCGCGCGATCGCATTCACCCCCCAGGCGCCGAAGCCCTTTTCGACAAGCACATCGCGGGCGGCTGAGATGATCGCCTCCTCCGTTCGCGAGCGATCGCGCCCGCGGTCGGCGGCTGCTGGAGAAGAGGCGGACGAGGTTGTGGCGGGCACTGTCATTCTTTCTCCCTAAGCCCATCACCCCTCGGTTTCCAGAGCTAAATCACCGGTCGGTGACAAAAACGCTTGCGTATGTCACCGGCCGGTGATATTCGCCATGTCACCACTTGGAGACAAACCATGCAAGCCAATCTCTCACCCCGGCTTCCGACCGAGATTCGCAACCCCGTGACAGGCGACCAGATCGCCTTCCTCGCCTCGCCCCTGTCGGGTGACGGGGCCGAGCTGCGCTTCCGCTGCACGCTCCCGCCCCGCGGCGAGGGTGCTCCGCTCCACAAGCATGACAGCATGACCGAGGCCTTTGCGGTCGAGGCCGGAGTGCTCGAAGTGGATCTCGGCGCAGGACAAAAAATTCTGCTGACCGCGGGCGAGGCCATCGCCATCCCTCCGGGCACGCCGCATGGCTTCCGCAATCCCGGCGACGCGCCGGTCATCTTCCTCACCACCTCTGACGAGGGCGAGGGGCTCGAGACCTTTCTGCGCGGGATGTATGCGCTCGCTGCGGCGGGCGAGACCACGGCAACCGGGATGCCGCGCGATCCCCGCGCGCTCGGGCTGCTGCTCGATTACGGCAATCTGGTGATGGTCGGCCTGCCGCGGGGCGTGCAAAACGCGCTGCTGCGGCTGCTCGGCTGGGCTGCGCGCCTGACCGACGTGGACCGGCGGCTGGCCCATCTGGTGCGGCAGCCATGACCCCCGCCCGTCCCGCCCTTGGCACTGCCACCATCGCGCTCGCGATCCTGTTCAACCTCCCCTACGCGCTGCTCGCTGCCAGTTTCGATTACCCCGCGATCCTGCGCCATCCGCCCGCCGAGGTGCTTGCGCGGTTTGCCGCGGGCGGCGCGGCGCTGGTGCTGACCTGGTATGCCTTTGCGCTGGCTGCGCTGGCGCTGACGCCGCTCGCCATCGCCATTTCGGTCACACCGCGGCGGCTGGCCGAACAGCCGGCGCTGGCGGTCAGTGCGGCGCTGGTCGGCGCGCTTGCCGGCCTGACCCAGGCCATCGGGCTGATGCGCTGGGTGTTTGTCGTCCCCGATCTCGCGCGGACGGCGGCATCGGGTGGCCCGGCGGAGGCGTTGGCCGCCGGGCACGCCTTCGCCGTAATCCATGCCTATGGCGGGGTGGCAATCGGCGAGCATCTCGGCCAGCTCCTGACCGCCCTGTTCGTCGCCCTGATGGCGATTATTCAGTGGCGCGAGGGCCACCGCACCGTCGCCACCCTCGGCTTGCTGACCGCTCCGTTGCTCATGCTGGGGACAGGCGAAGGCCTGATGCTGGCGCTGGGGCGCAATGGCGACACCCTCGCGCTCCTGACCATCGCCGGATTTCTCGGGCTTACCGTCTGGCTGATCGCCACCGGCCTCGGGCTGCTGCGCCCCGGCTGACCGCCCGCATTCCACCTGAATTTTTGGAGTTTTTCACCCCGCCAAGGTGCGGCCGCGACGGCCCGCGCCCGGCTTCCTCTCGCCGTCGCACAGCACAAGGACAATGCCATGAAGACTGCATCTTTCTCCCGTTTCGCCCCCATACTCGTCCTCGCTCTGCCCTCGGCAGCTTTCGCCCAGGACGAGACGTCGGACAGCAATGACGTCTCCGGCTACGCCACCATCGGAATTGCCGCCGTGCCCGAATACGAGGGCGCGGATGACTACCAGATCCTTCCTCTTGTCGACGGCAGGGTCAATTTCGGGGAACGCTACGTCGCGATCCAGGGCACGACGATCCGCGCCAATGTGATCGCCGCCGAGGGTATCGAGTTCGGGCCTGTCGCCTCCTTCACCTTCGGGCGCGATGGGGACATCGCAAACGCCGCCGTCGCCGATCTCGGCCGCATCAAGGATGCCTATGAAGTCGGTGCCTTCGCCGCCAAGACCTTCGGCCTTGCGGGGAACGACAGCCTGCGGCTTGCGGTGCAGGGCGTGCATGATGTGAGCGACGTCCATGGCGGTTTCGTCGTCACCGCCAGCGCGACCTATGCCGCGCCCGTCGGCGAACGGCTCAACCTGCTGTTCGACCTCGGTGCCAGCTACGCCAGCGATGACTATGCCGAGACCTATTTTGCGGTCACCCCGGCAGGTGCTGCCGCCAGCGGGCTGCCGCAGTTCGCCGCTAAGGGCGGCCTCAAGGACGTGGGTGCGCAGGTCACCGCCAGCTACCGCATCGGCGACAACTGGGGCATCGCAGCGACCGCCGGCTATCGCCGCCTGCTGGGCGACTTTGCCGACAGCCCGGTGGTGACCTCGGGCGGCAGCGCCGATCAGCTGAGCGGCGGAGTGGGGGTGTTCTTCACCTTCTGAGGCTCAACCGCCGTCCTGAGGGGAGCGGAGCGATGCTGCAAAGCTATCGGCAATGGCCGAATAGACCGCATCGCTCCGGCTCGCCCTTGCGAGGGTGCGCGCACCTTCGAGGGCGGCGATGAACGCTTCGGCCAACGGTCGAGGCGCCGCAACACCGCAAGCCGCGAAGTGGGTGGCCACGCCTTCGATCCATGCCTCCAGCCCGGCATGGACCAGCGCGGTCAGATGCGGATCGCCCGGCGCTCTTTCGGTGGCGATGTTCTGCAAGGCGCAGCCCAGGGCGTAGCCGCTCGCACGCATTTCCTGCGCGAAGCCCGCGCACAGGAGCCGGACGAACCCTGTCGCATCGCCCGGTGTCGCTGCCGCCGCAGCAGCGATCGCCGCCACCCCGCGCGCGGCGAAGCGCTCCGCGATCTCTGCCGCGAGCTGGTCCTTCCCGCCCTTAAAGTGAAAGTAGAACGAACCCTTGGGCGACCCGCTTTCCTCGATGATCTGGGCAAGCCCCGTGGCGGCAAAACCCTGGCGGCGGAACAGGTCTTCGGCGGTTGCGAGCGCCTTGTCGCGGGCATCGGAGGTGCGGGGCATGGCCGAGGCCTAGCACAGGGTGCTTGACGAATCTATGGCGATCATCATAGTATGGTGATTGCCATAGTATTGTGGCTCCCCACAGGAAGGATCACGTCCATGCCACTCGTCCAGATTTCCATCCCCGCCGGTTCGTTGTCGCAGGAACAGAAGGCACTGATGGTCGCCAAGGTCACCGATGCCTGCGTCGAGGCCGAGGGTGTTCCCGCCGTTCGCCAGTTCACCTGGGTGCACATCAACGAAGTGCCCGATGGCGGCTGGGGCATGGCCGGGCGGGCGCTGACGCTCGAGCAGATGAAGGCCGCGCTGGCGCCGCGCGGATGAGCGCGGCCGTGCCTGAGACCGGGGTGTCCCGCCGTGCCGTCCTCGCGGGCAGCGCGGCGGCCACCGCCGCGCTGGCGCTTCCCGCGGCGGCGCTGGCGGGAGGGCCGCCCCCTTCCCCGGCGCTCGTGACGGTATCCTCCGTCACGACGGAGGACCCCGCCTCGCTGCCCCGCCTGATCGGTGCCATCGCCGCCGCCGCTGCCGAATGCGGCGCGGATCCCGCGCGGACATGGGTGCTGGCCGGTGCGTGAGCTCGTGTTCCTCGCGCCAAGGCAGCTCGACTGGCGCGAGCGGGCCGAACCGCGCATCACTTCCCCCAAGGACGCGCTGGTTCGGCCCATTGCCGCGACCACTTGCGATCTCGACCGATTGATCATCCGCGGCGAGACCCCGTTCCGCGGCCCCTTCGCCATCGGCCACGAATGTGTCGCCGAGGTGGTCGCGGTGGGCGAAGCGGTTACCGGCTTTCGCGCGGGCGACCGGGTGGTGGTGAACTGGCACATCTCCTGCGGCCATTGCCCCCACTGCACCACCCGCCGCCCCAACGCCTGCCTCACGCATCAGCCGGGCGCGATGTATGGGCTGCCGGGCCTTGGCGACTGGGGCGGGATGTTCAGCGATCTGCTGCGCGTCGTCGAAGCCGACACTGCGCTCACCATGCTGCCGGCGAGCGTCGCCCCGGCCATTGTCGCCAGTGCGGGAGACAATCTTCCCTTCGCCTGGGAGTTCACCATCCCGCATCTCGCCGAGGCTCCGGGTGCGGAAGTGCTGGTGATGGGCGGTTGCGGTTCGATTGCGCTCTATGCTGTGATGTTCGCGCTGGCGGGCGGTGCCGCGCGGGTCGAATACCGGGACACCGACCATACCCGGCTCGAAATCGCATCGCATTACGGCGCCGATGTCGTCGAAGGCCCGCCGCCGCGCCGCGCCGGAGCCTTCCCGATCGTGGTCGATGCCAGCGCCGATCAGGCATCCCTGCTGTGCGCCCTGCGCTCGGTTGCGCCCGAGGGCATCGTTTCCTCAGTCGGTGGCCATTTCGGCGATGTCTCCATGCCGCTGTTCGAAATGTATCAGCGCGGCGTGCGTTTCTACACCGGCCGGGGGCGCGGCGGTCCGAATGTTGCCGAAGCACTGGAATGGGTGGCGCAAGGCCTGGTCGATCCGGCTCCGGTCATATCCTGCATTGCCCCGTTCGACGAAGCACCGGCAGTGCTCGCCGGGGGATTGATGAAGCCGGTGCTGATCCGAAGCTGACCGGATGGCGCCTGAGGCGCCGGAACTTGCCCAGCCCGTCCGGACTAAGGCTCAGGCTATCCGCGCTGCAATCCACCCCACCACGCGTGCGAGCGCGTGGTGGGCCTGCTCCAAGTGGGGGAAGTAGGCCTGGAACACGTGGATCATGTCCGGCCACACTTCGAGTGTCACCTCGACCCGGTCAATCCCAGCACGTTCGGCGAAGGTCAGGCTGTCTGACAAAAGCAGCTCCTCGCTGCCGACCTGGATCAGCACCGGCGGCAGGCCTCGCAGGTCTGCCAAAGCCGGGGAGGCGTGGCGCGAGGCGGGATCAGCCCCGCGCAGATAGCTCTCGCGCATCATCGTCATGGAATGGACGCAGACCACCGGATCGCGCGGGCCGCACTCACGGTGCGAGGCACCCGAGAAAGTCAGGTCGAGCCAAGGGGAGAACAGCACCAGCCCTCCCGGCGCTGGCACGCCTCGGTCCAGCGCCAGCAGCGCCATAGCCGCAGCCGCACCGCCGCCGGCGCTGTCACCGATCACGAAGATGCTGCCGGGAGCATACCCCGCAGACACCAAAGCCTCGAACGCCGCAAGCGCATCCTCGATCGCCGCCGGAAAGGGCCGTGACGTCGAAAGCGTATAGTCGATGCTCCACACCGGCATCGCGCAGACCTGCGCGATCAGCGCGGTGAGAGCGCGGTGCGACCGTGCGCTGCCGATCCCGTAGCCGCCGCCGTGGAGATAGAGGATGCAGCCCTGCCTGGCGTCGCTTCCCTCCGGCGCGAACCACAGTCCGTCTATCCCGCCGAGGCTCCGGGGGGTTTCCACCACGCCCTCGGGCATGGGCAGGCTCGCGCCCAGTTCCTCCATATCGGCGGCCATCTCCGCGATCGTCGGCGCGGGCTTGCGCGCGGCCATCAACATGGCCGCCAATTCCTGGGGGGTCATCGCCGCTGCTCCTGCGCTGGGTTCAGTTGAATTCTTTGGTCAGGGTGAGCCCGAAAGTCCGGGGCGCACCATAAACCCGGAAGCCGTTGCCGAACACCAGCTGGTTCAGACCCTGCGTGACATAACGGGCATCGGCGAGGTTCCTGACCCACGCCGCAACCTGCCAGTTGCCCTTGTCGAACAGCGCGGCATTGGCATCGACCACCCAGTAGCTGTCCGAAAACAGCAGCGGATCGTTAAGCGCCGAGGTGAAGGCGTCAGACTGGTAGCGCGCACTGGTGCCGAGGCGGAAGCCGATCCGCTCGCTCACCTCGCCTTCATAGCCGGCGGCAAGGTTCATGCTGAAGCGCGGGGCATCCGGCAGGCGGTTGCCCTTGGGGACAACGCCGGAGCCCGAGACGAACTGACCGAACTCGGTCGACAGCAGGCCGAACCCGGCCGACAGCGACAGACCCTCGGCCGCAGGTGGATTGTAGGTCAGGGCGATGTCCGCGCCATAGACCTCGGCCTCCTCCACATTGCCGAGCCGCTGCACCGGGATCGCGCCGATGGTGTCCTGGATGAAGGTCTGGACGTCGGAATAGTCGTAGTAGAACGCGGCCAGATCATAGCCCAGCCCGGTGTCGCCGAAGCGTCCCTTGGCCCCGATCTCGTAGGCGCGCAGACTCTCGGGATCGTAGGGGATCAGCTGCGCATCGCTGGTCGCAACGCCGGTGAAGAACCCGCCGCTCTTCTCGCTTTCGGAAACGCTGGCATAGACCAGCGTGCCGGCAGCGGGCTTCCAGTTGATGCCGAGCTTCCATGACACGCGCCCGATGCCGATCTCGTCGTCCACGCTCGCCAGCGTGATCGGCGCGGTGCCGAAAGGCGCGCCGGTGAGCAGGCTGCCGCCGGGCCGCGAGACCAGATCGCGGGTGAAGCCCACGTTGGCGCGGGTCTCGTCGGTGTAGCGCAGACCCGTGATCACGCTGAGAGTGGGTGTCAGCTTCCACTCGGCATTGCCGAACACCGCGAAGGTCTCCGCTTCCTGATTGGCGAAGGTGAAGGTGGTGGTGTTGAACAGGTCCTGCAGCGATCCATCATAGGTCGTCAGCACCTCGTCGCGGGCATAGAACACGCCGGCCTGCCACACCACGAGGTCGTTTTCGCCCGACAGGCGCACTTCCTGCGAGAACTGCTGGACCGCGTCGGTGTTGGCGAAATCGGTCAGGCGCAGCGGCGAGGCATCGACATCGGCGGAATAGAGCCGGTCGAAGTCGATATAGCCGGTGATCGAGGTAAGCTCGGCAAAGCCAAGATCGATGCCGATCCGCGCGGTCAGCATGGTCTGGTCGAAATTGTAGGCGGGATCGACCGACCAGTCGCCCTTGAAGGGGTCGCCGTCGGTGTCACGGTAGCCAAAGAAGTTGGTGCAGGTCGGACGGCCGGGGCAGGCGGTCTCGGTCGCGGTCGGCAACAGGCCGAAGAATTCAGGCGAGCCGAGCTCCGAACGGCCGTGCTGCACCTCGGCCTTGAGCAGCACCTCGACCGTGTCGGCGGGCTCCCACAAAAGCTGCGCGCGGCCCAGCCATACCTCGCGCCGCCCGACATCGCGCCCAAGACTGCGATCGGTGAAGAAGCCCTCGTCCTGAAAGGTGGTCTTGCCCGACAGGCGCAGGGCGAGCGTTTCGGACAGGGGCAGGTTGGCCATTGCCTCGACCTGCTTGGTTTCGAAATTGCCGATCCCCGCGCTCACCCGTGCGCTGGTGCGCGACAGGTTGGGGCGAGCGGAAATGATGTTGAGCGCGCCTGCGGTGGAGTTGCGCCCGTAAAGCGTGCCTTGCGGCCCCTTGAGCACCTCCATGCGCTCCAGATCGTAGAGTTCCGCCCCCAGCAGTGCGAGCGAACTGAGCGAGACTTCGTCGATATAGACCCCGGTCGCGGGGTTATTGGTCGCGCTGAAATCGTTGAGGCCGATGCCGCGAATGGTGACGATCGGGATAAGGCCCGGGACTTGCTCCTTGACCGAGACGTTGGGGGTAAAGGCAACGAGGTCGGTTGCCGCTTCGAGCCGCCGGTCGCGGATAGTCTGCGCGTCGACCACGCTGAGCGCGATACCGACATCGCTCGCGGCCTGGGCGCGCTTCTGCGCGGTGACGATGATGGTGTTGCCCTCTTCCGTCGCCGCACCATCGGCTGCCGGAGCATCCTGCGCGGTCGCCAGACTTGCCGTCGAAGCCAGCATCCCCGCTGTCACAAGGCGCAGCATCGCGCTCGTGTTCGTGTTCTTCATCGCCCTCTCCCCTATTTTTACACTTGGGTATGTCGCGCAGAGAACACAGCTGCACGCGCGATGCAAGTGTTTTCGACACTTGAGTATGTCGGTAATCCGCGCCAAGCCTCGCGCAATGGCCACGCTCGCCCCTTCCAAGTTGCGCAACGAACGCGGCCCGCAAGCCGCGCGCAAGCGGGCGACGCGGCTTGACCGGATCCTCGGGATCGGGGCGCGGATGATGAACGAGCTCGGCCCCGGCGGCGTTCGTCTGGGCTTGATCGCGGAGGAACTGGGGTGCAGCCGCAATGCGCTCTACTACTATGTTCGCGATCGCCGCGATCTGGTCGCGCTATGCTATCAGCAGACCTGCGATCTGGTCGCTGCCGCCATCGCCGAGTCCCAGGATCGCGATCCCGCTGAAGGGATCGTGCAGATCGTCGACACATTGCTGGGCCGTCATGCCGATGGTCAGCCCTTCGCGGTCATCAGCGATGCCGCCATGCTCGCCGATTCCGATCGCGTGCGGATCGAGGCGCAGGTCGCAGCCAATGCCGCTGCGCTCGCCCGTCTGGTCGAGGGCGGGATCGCATCGGGCGATTTCCATCGCTGCGACGCCGATCTGTGCGCGCAGATGATCCTGGGCATGGTGTACTGGGCAATCCTCTGGAACAAGTGGATCATGCCCGCGCAGGAGGTTCCGCCGGAGATCTACCGGAAGGCGGCCGAGACCATTTCGGATATCGTGCTCCGCGGCATTACCATGCCCGGCGGCGCGGCGTTCCGCTGCCCGGATGGCCTGCCCCAACGTGTCGCGGCATTGGTGGGAACGACCGCCGGGCAAGGCCGCTCGGGTGCAGCGCCGGGTCTGCTCGAGACCGCTTCGCTGCTGTTCAATCGTTATGGCCCGGAATCCGTCTCGCTCGATCAGATCGCTGCGCATATCGGGCTGACCAAGGGTGCGATCTATCACCACTTTGCCGACAAGCAGGCGCTGCTTGTCGCCGCGCATGAACGCGCCTTCGATCTGCAACACGGATTTGTCGACCTTGCCGACGCCGAGCCCGTTTCGGACCGCGAGCGGATGCTTTGCGTGTTCTATTCCAACTGCCTTGCCCACGCGACCGATGCCCCGCCTGTCGCGCTGCATCCGGGCCTGCACGCACTGCCGGTCTCGATCCTCGAACGCGCGTCGCAAAGCGCCAAGCGGATGCGCAGGATGCACGCGCGCGCCCTGCGCGAGCCACTGATGCGCCCGACTGATGCCGCGATTGTCGAGCTGACGGCGGGCGCGTTCTTCTGGCTTCAGACATGGCGAAGCCAGCGCGATGACCTCAGCCCCGAAGGGATCGCTGCCGAAATGGCGAGCATCGTGGCGACGGGTCTGATGGCAACCTCGCGGTCATCACAGCGGCCATCGCGCGATCCCGAAAACTGAACGCCAGCTTCGAGAAAATCCGGAGGTTAGCCACGGTTCCAGTGAACAACGCAGCTTGAGGCGACAGCGGCCGGACGGTCTTGGGACTTTGCGGAGATCCGCGCGTATGACCTTGGCGGCAGCTCTCCTGCCGCAAACAGCCGCGAGGCTTCGCTCGGCCTCACTTGAACACAAGGGTCCCCACGCCGACTCCTATTTCGCCATCCACCGATCTTTCGACCCAAGCGCAGCCGGGTGGTCGAGGATGTTCGGGGTCGGCGTTGGATCCAGCATTGCCTTCCAGAACGCGACGCTGACCTCGGTGACGACACGCTCGATCCGCGTGTCGTTGGAGGTCGCGGGACGGCGTTGCTCGCCGCCGCTGAAGACCATGTGGTCGGCTCCGTCGAGCACCAGCAGGTATTTCTGTCCGGCGGGCATCGCATGAAAGGGGCGGGTGCGATCCTTCGGGCTGACATCGGAAATGCCGGGAACCTCGTCCCTCGTCCCCGTCACCGACAGAAACGGCATCGTGATCTTGCCGAAGGCGCTCTCGTCCGGCTCGGCCCGGGCGGGCGCGGGGCTGAAGGCGATCGCGGCCCGGATCCGGGGATCGCCCACACTGATCAATCCGCTCGGCGTTCGGAATTGCTGACCGGCCAAGGCCTGCACCGTCTGTGCCCCGAAGCTATGGCCCGCGATCCCGATTCTGGCACTGTCGAGCTGTGACAGGGGGCATTCGCCGATCGCAACCGGGGTGGCGACCGCATCGAGCACAAGCTTCACATCCTCGACCCGGGCGATGAACTGCTTGGCGTCCATGCCTTTGCGCAGGGCGGCGAGCGCCTCCTGTCCCCTGAGCCCGCGCCAGAGCGATACATCGGAACCGGGGTGCTGGAGATGGATCACGGCAAAGCCCGCCTCGCTCCATGCCGTCGCCCAGCGCGTGCCGGCCTCGACCGATCCGCCGAGGCCGTGACTGAACAGGATGACGGGGTGAGGCCCAGGGCCCGAAGGCAGCCTGACGCGCACCGGAACCGGTCGTTCAGGATTGTCGGGATCAGGCAGAGCGCCATCGCAGACCCGCGGCGAGGTGCCGCCTCCCGGCACGGGCGGCGGAGCGGGAGGCGCCGTCACCGCGAGCAGCACGGCCAGTATTTGCGCAATCATGGTTGGACGACCCTTTCATCGGCGATGCGTTGCAGCCCCTTCCCGTCACGCATTCCGGCGAGCCATGCTTTCACCAGCGCTGAAACCGCGACGGGCTGTTCGGGCAGGATCGCGTGGCTCGCATGATCGAGCTGCACCATCACCGCCTGCCCCTGATAGCTGCCGACCAGCGCAGTGCCGTTGGCAAGCGGGGCCACGGGGTCGCGCATCGGCTGGATCACCAGCAGGGGCACGCCCCCTGCCGCCACCCACGCGCGGCTGCGGGTTGCCCTGACGGCGCTGGCCTGCAAGCGGGCGGCGTCAGGGTCCCAGCCCGTCAGCCAGAGCGCCGCGTCCTGTCCGGGGGCGAAGAAGGCGAGTTGGAGCGCGGTCAGGCGCTGTTCGTCGGGCAGTTCGCCTTGTGCGGCCGAGATGCCGATCGCCTCTTCCACTTCCCGAGGTATCGGCACCTGCCCGCCCGCTGCCAGCAGGATGATCGAGGCGATCCGGTCCGGGTCTGCAGCGGCCATCGCGCGGGCGATCCGGTTGCCCAGCGCATGGCCGATCACCGTCACCTTCTCCCCCGGACAGGCCGCTGCCGCCACCGCGCGCGCATCGCCTGCAAGGTCATCGAGCGTCGCCTCGGCGGGGCCGGTCGAGGCCCCGAACCAGCGCGGATCATAGCGGATGACGGTGTTGCCGCCCGCCACCAGATCGCGCGCGATCACATCGAAATCCGCAAGGCCCCGTCCGAGCGAGGGGATCATCAGCACCGGCGGCCCACTGCCGTCGACCACGACCGACAGCCGCGCTTCGCCATGCGGCACTTGCGCTGGCGGCTGCTGGCACGCGGGCGCGGCCAGCACCGGTGCTGCAAGACTGGCAAAGATCGGGAGCAGCCAGAGGCGCATCAGAACCGCACCCTTGCCTCCACCCCATAATGCCGCGGCTCGCCGACATAGGCGTTGAAGGTTCCGGGCTGGAGCACGCCGGCGAAGATGATCGTCCGGTAGAAGGTGTTGGTGAGGTTCTGCGCGAACAGGGAGACGTCGAAGCTGTCGTCGGGGCTGCGCAGGCCGATCCTTCCGCCGAGGAGGAAATAGCCGTCTTCCTCCGCTTCGGGCTGGAGCGCCACGCTGGTGTTGACGTCCGAAATCATCCGCATGTTCGCAGCCCATTGCGTCGTCCAGCCTCCCTTGCCGACCGGGCGCTCGATCATGAACTGGCTCTGCCATGTCCATTTCGGCGCGTTGACGATCTGCCGCCCGCGCAGCGCTGCGTTCGCGGTGGCCTCGCCATAGGTCGCCTCGTTGTAGATCACCGAGTTGGCGAAGGACAGCCACGGCACCGGCCGAAGGGTGGTCTCGAACTCGACGCCCCTGCTGCGCACCTCAGCGGCATTGGAGATGGTGAAGGCGGTGCCCGTGAAGGCGTTCTGCTGGAAATTGGTGATGTCCGAGGTGAACAGCGTCAGCGCGACCCGCGCCTTGCCGCCGAGCAGCCGTGCCTTCGCACCGACTTCATAGGAGTCGATTTCCTCGGGCAGGAAGGTCGCGCCCGCCGCCCCGGCCAGCCCGCCGGTGCGATCGAGGTTGAGCCCGCCCGCCTTGTAGCCGCGCGAGAAGTTCGCATAGAGCAGTGCGCCCGGTGCGGGCTCCCAAGACAGGCCCGCCGTGCCGATCACCTGCTCGTCCTCGAACCGGCTGTCGAAGTCCGGCGTCGGGCAGAGCAATTGCGCGCCGACCGGCACCCCGACCCGTCCGCAGGCCGGGCTGTTGAAGGCAAAGCGGCCGCTGCCCTCCTTGTCTTCCTTGAGATAGCGCAGTCCGAGTGTGGCCTTCACGTCGGGAATGATCGTGACGATGTTATGGGTGAACAGGCTCCACCCGAAGGCGCTCTGCGTGAAGTTGCGCTGGGTGTCGCCGCCGCCCTGCGGATAGAGGCCGACAAGGCGCGTTGCGGCCGCCGGGAAGCTGAGTTGCAGGAAGCGTTCGAGATCGCGGCCGAACAGGATTGCGCTCGACTGGTCGGTCTGCTGGTCGAACAGGAACCCGCCGACCAGCCAGTCGACTGGCCCAGCGGTGCCCTTCAGCGTGGTTTCAGCGGTGAAGAACCGGTCGCTGGTGTCCTCGAACGGCGTGTTCAGCAGATCCGCGCTGGTGAAGTCGCTGTCGGTGTTGCGCGCCGAGGTGAAATCGCGCCACGACAGCAGCGTGGTCCACTGCGCCTTGTCGAAGCGGACATCGATCTGCGACGACAGACCCCATTCGCGCGTGTCGGCCTGATAGCGGCGATTGCTGGCGACCACATATTCGTCGAACGCGGTCGGGACGAAGCCGCCCAGCGCAGCGATCGCCGGAGCCCGCCCGCCGTTCTGCGTGACGATCGCGGCGCAGCATTGCTCCTGCTTGCGGCTGTAGTCCGCGATCAGGCGGATCGAAACGCGGTCGGTCGGGTCGAGCAACAGCTGGCCGCGCAAGGCGAAGCGGTCCCGGTCGTTGACTTGCAGGCCGGTGCCCCGGTCTTCGAGAAAGCCGTCTCGCCTCGTGACTACGCCCGAGACCCGGAAGGCGACCTTGTCCTCGACGATCACCCCGCCCAGCGCCCCCATCAGACGCAGGCTGTCGCGATTGCCGTAAGCGGCCTGAACCTCGCCGTTCCAGTCATAGGTCGGGGCCCGTGTCTGGACCAGCAGTGCGCCGGCCGTCGTGTTCTTCCCGAACAAGGTGCCCTGCGGCCCGCGCAGGACTTCCACCTGCGCGACATCGAACAGGTCGCCCAGCGCGATTCCCGAACGCGCGCGGTAGATGTTGTCGACGAAGACCCCGACAGAGCCCTCCAGCCCCAGGTTGGTCCCGCTGGTGCCGATCCCGCGCAGCCTGATCGTGGCGGCGGTCGCCTCGGAGGTCGCGGTGGTGATCACCAGTCCCGGTGCGAGCTGGGTTAGATCCTGTGTGTCGCGGATGATCGCCTGTTCGAGCATTTCGGCGGAAAGGGCGGTGACGGCTGCCGCAACTGAAAGGTCGGACTGGTCACGCCGGTTGGCGGTGACGATGATGTCCGGCGCCTGTTGCTGTTCGGACGCTCCGGCGTCCTCCTGCGTTGTCTGGGCCAAGGCGGGCGAAGCCAGCCCGGCCAGAGCAGTGCCCACGACAAGCGCGCGTTTCCAGCAGATCAAATGTGTCACAATCCCGTCCCCGCCTATTGTTACTAGGACGTGACGTTACTGATGAGTTACGTTTAACGCAAGGGGGTCTGTTCAGGCCCTGCGACGGGGGATCTGCCACTTCTGTTCGGTGTTCCAGCGCCAGTCGCGAATCATGTCGCCGATCCAGCTGGCGAAGATGGTGTCCTCGTCGGGCGTACCGGTGGTCAGCCAGTTGGCCAGCGCCTCGAACAGGAACCCGGTGAGGTTGAGCACCGCCATTTCCGCGCGCAGCGCACGGTGCGAGCCGGTGCCGCGCTCATGCTCGAAATAGCCCATCAGCCAGTCGACATAGAGCGCCTGCAACCGCTCGAAATGGTGGCGATACAGCGGATCGCTACGGCAATCGCGATAGAGCAGCAGGAAGGCATCGGGCTGCTGACGTGCCGCTGCGATGGTCCCGATCGTGCCCCCGGCATAACCGCTCCAGGGCTCGTTCTTGAGCGCTCCGAGTGCCTCGAGCACATCCTCGAAGATCGCTGCAATCAGCGCGTCTTTCGAAGCGAATTCGCGGTAGATGACGACCTTGGAGATCCCCATCCGCAGGGCGATCTCGTCCATCGTGCCGCCGCGCAGGCCGCGCTCGACGAACAGGGCCGCGCCGGTTCGCAGGATCGCAGCGCGGCGCTCGGCGTGATCGACGCGGGCGCGCCTTTTTCCCGACTTCGGCGCGCCGGTCGCTGTGGCAGGTTGATCATTGCTCATGGCTTATTGTAACTGATCGGTAACGCCCTGCAAGCCGCGTTGGCTTGTTTGCCGACAAAGGCAGGCGCAACCACGAATGAACCGGGGAGATTCTGGATGACTGGTGTGATTTGGGCAGCTGTGCTGCTGGCTGCCGGAACCCCCGCGCCTGCCGCTGTGCCGGACGGTTCGCGGCTGGTGGCCGGCGAGCAATGCTTCGCCATCGAGCGCGAAGGCCAGCGGATTGGCGACGCCACGCAATCCGTTGTGGCGCAGGAGCTGGACGGTCAGCTGGTCTGGCGGATCGTCATTCACCAGACCTTGCGCAATGGCCGCTTTTCCCTGCGCGATGAATTCGTTGTCGCCCGCGACAGCCTGCGCCCGCTCATGCTCACCAGCGTCAGGGGCAACGATCCTGCCAGCCCGGGCTGGCAGCGGATCGAGCTGCGCTATTCGCCTGAGGGTGTGACAGGCACGCGCACCACCGCGCAGAGCAGCGCGCCGATTGCTGTCGCCCATGATGGTCCGGTCTGGGACGGCAACCTGTGGGGCCTGACCTTCGCCGCCTTGCCGCTAGCGGCCGGAGCCGAATTCAGCCTGCCGAACTGGCAATACGACAAGGGGCCGGGCACGTTCACCGTGCGGGTCGTGGGCGAGGCGATCATCGAGACGCCCGCAGGGCCCGTCGCGGCCTGGGCGCTGGATGCGGGCACCGATCCGGCGCAGCTCGTGCGCTACCACATCGCCAAGGGCGCTGGGATCGAGCTTGGCTATGCAGGCGGCGGCATGGCGCAGCGGCTGGCGACGGACTGCCCGGCGCGCTGACGCTTAGCCGATCGAAACGGGCCAGTCGGCGTTCATCAGCGCCTCGATGGCGAGACCGCGGGCGTGTTCGACGTGGCGGCGCGCAGCCTCGCGGGCGGCTTCGGGATGGCCCGAGGCAAGTGCCGCGATCAGATCCTCGTGCTGACGGTCGGCGGCGCGGCGCTCGACCTCCTTCGACGCCCCGCCGAACAGCCCGAGATGGACGAGCCGCTGCATCTCGTCGCCGATGTCTTCGAGCAGCGCGAACAGGCGGCGATTGCCGGTTGCGGCCGCGATCGTGCGGTGAAAGGCGCGGTTGCTGTCGACAAAAGCGAGCTGCTCGCTCTCGCTGACAGCCTGCTGGGGGGCGCTGTTGATCGCGCGCAAGCGGGCAATATCGACTTTGCCGGTCGCGAGCGCGGCGGCTGCCGGTTCGAGGATCAGGCGCAGTTCGAACAGCTCGCGGATCGACGCCATGGTGATCGGCGTGACGACATAGCCATGGCGCGGGATCGGCTGGATCAGACCGGTATCGCCCAGCCGCGTCAGCGCCGCCCGCGTCGCCGCTCGCCCGAGCCCGAGCATCGCCGAAAGCTCAGCCTCGGAGAAACGGGTGCCGGGCGCAAGGCGGCACAGGATGATCCCGCGCTTGATCTGCTCGAAGGCCTGATCGCTCTGCCGTTCCGTGGATGCCGAAAGCTCAGTAGCCTGGGTCGCTTGCGCTCTTGCCATGTTCATCCTGCCTTGGTTCGCGGCTGCTTGCTTAGCATATCGCAGTAACATCTTATTGACATGTTACAACGCAGGAAGCTAGTCCTTCGCCGCGAGGAGGGTCGCGCATGGCCGAAACACGATTGCTTGCCGGATTGCTGGTTCTGGGCGCGGGGGCGGCCGGTTGGGGAGCGGCCTACCCTACGCCGGCCCATGCCGAGGCCGAGGCGGCGCAAAACCTCCCGGCGGCCGTCGAACGCTATGCGCTCGCCTGGGCAAGCCGCGATGCGGCGCGGATCGCGGCCCTGCACACGGACGATTCGGTGTTTCATCTGGTCATCGAGGGCGAGCCGCCGGTGGTCGGGCGCGCTGCCATCGCGGCGCGGTTTGCGCGCATCCTCGCCGACAATCCCGCTTACAGCTCGACCCCGCGGACGGTGAATTTCGGCGCCGATTTCGTGGTGATCGAGTATGATTTCGTCATGGCGCCGCCCCGCGCCTTCGTGATGGGCGAGCGGCGCTATGAACCGCGCGGGACGACGTATAGCGTTCCCGCGATCGACATCATCACCTTCCGCGACGGGCTGGTGTCGCGCAAGGCGACCTACCTCGACACGGCAGTGATCGCCGCCAACAGCGACGCGGTGCAATGATCCGTGCAGCGCTGATCGCCCTGGCGCTGGCGTGGGGCCTGACCGGCCTGTTCATCCTTGCGCTGCCCGAAACTTTCTACGCTCTCGTCCCCGGCCTTGCGGCGATGGGGCCGTTCAACAGCCATTTCGTCCGCGACGTGGGCCTCGCCTTTCTGGCGAGTGGCGCCTTGCTGGGATGGGGAGCCCGCACAGGCGTGGCCGCCATTGCCCTGGCAGGCGCGTTGTGGCCGCTGCTCCACGCGATCTTCCATGTGCAGGTCTGGAGCCATCGCGGCTTTCCTTCCGACGGCATCTTCGCCTTCGATCTGGCGGCGGTGATTGTGCCGCCCTTCGTCGCGCTGATTGCTGTCCGGGCAATGGCTGGGAGCGAAGGCAAAGGGCAGCACGCATGATCGAGCGGATCTGCTGGCTCGCCCTGATGCTGCTGCACGTGCTCCCGGCGCTGGCGCTGGTCCGCCCGGCGCAGCTGACTGCGATGTATGGCGTGGACCCGGCATCCGGCATCTTCGCCCTGATGCAGCACCGCGCGGCGCTGTTTTGCGTGGTGGTGGTGATATGCGGCTGGGCGGCGCTGCGCCCGGAAGTCCGCCCCCTCGCGAGCGTGACGGTGGGCATCAGCATGATCTCGTTCCTGACGATCTGGTGGGCCGCCGGAATGCCAGCGCAACTTCGGGTCATCGCTTTGGCCGATCTGGCCGGCGTGCCGGTACTGCTTCTGGCCGCGTGGATTGCCTTGCGGGGGCAGAGCGCGTGACCGGGGCCGGGATCATTGCCGCCGCGCTGTTCTATGCGCTGATCGGGCTAGCTGCGCTGCTGCGACCCGAACGCCTGCTGGAGGGCTTCGGCATCCTCGCCGAGAGCCCCGACAGCCGTAACGAGATCCGCGCGGTCTATGGCGGCTTTCCGCTGGCGGTGGCGGGGCTGCTGGCCTTCTGCCTGACCGGGACGCCGCTGTCGGGCGGCATCCTCTTCGCCCTCGCGCTGGCATCGGCAGGCATGGCGGCCGGGCGGCTGGTCTCGGCGGTGATCGACCGGAAACTGGGCCGCTATCCGGCGATCTTCACGGCGCTTGAACTGATCGTCGCCGGATTGATTGCGGGAGGTATCTGAGCCATGGCGCCTCGCACAGACCGGCAGGCCAGCTCAGGCCATGCCCTGGTCCACGACCGCATAGGTCACATCCTCGCGCGGCACCGCCTGCCCTTCGGGCGTCACCAGCGCGACCCGCAAGGGCGCGCCGCTCGCCTTGCTGAGAATCTGCAAGGGCGAAGGCGCGTCCTGCAAATGACGGTCGCCCCACTCCATCAGCGCGATCAGCGGCAGGGCGAGCTCCTGCCCGCGCGGGGTGAGACGGTATTCGTGCCGCACCCGCGCCTTGCCCTCGCGATAGGGTTGCCGCTCGAGCACGCCCGCCGTCACCAGCGCCTTGAGTCGCGCGCTCAGAATGCCGCGCGGGGCGCCGAGATCGCTGCGCAGATCATCGAACCGCGTGACGCCGTAGAAGGCCTCGCGGATCACCAACATCGTCCAGCGGTCGCCGAGCATCTCGCAGGCGAGCGCCATCCCGCAACGGTCGCGCGGGACGGGAGCGGCGCGGATGACGTCGGACGGCGTGTCTGAGTTTGACATGTGAACCCAGATAGAGCATCCACAGCTAGGTTCCAAATTAGGACTTAGATTCGTGACGCAACGCCCGCTTCCCCCGCTTCCCGATCCCGACCGCTTCGGTGGCTCCGGCTGGCTGGCCCGCACCGGCGGGGTGATGACCGGCAGCGAATGCGCGCGCGGCCTTGCGGTCGCCTCGCGCCAACAGGTGCAGAACCTGTGGCAGCGTGTCTTTCCCTTCCTCCAGCGCCCCGGCCGGGTAGACGATCTGCCGCCCGTGCCGGACAGCAGGCTGGTGCAACTGGCCGAGGAAGCCGCGCTCGCGCAGAGCCCGGCGCTGCTGGGCCACGGCTACCGCGCCGCGATCTTTGCCCGGGCGTTGGCACATATCGACGGGCACAGGCCCGATCCGGAGTTGCTCCACATCTGCGGCCTGCTGCATGATGTCGGCCTGATGAAGGATATCGCCGGCGAGGACTTTACCCTGCGCAGCGCCGCTGCCGCGCGCCAGTGCGCCTGCGATGCGCATCAGCCCGAAGCGGTGGGCGATCACCTCGCCGATGCGATCATCGTCCACACCACCATCGGTGTCACGCCAGAGCGCGACGGGGTGCTGGGAGCCTATACGCAATACGGCGCGATGGTCGATCTGACCGGCCTCCGACTCGCCCATTTGCCCAAGGACTTCGTTGCCGGCGTGCTGCGCCAGCATCCGCGCGGGCCGTTCAAGGCCGAATTGATCCGCCGCCTCGAGAAAGAGGCGCGCGCCGTGCCGGGCGGTCGTTTCGCTTTCGCCACGCGCGTGGGCTTCGGCCTCGCCGTGAAACAGGCACCTTTCCCGTCATGACCGAGCCACACATCATCATCGACGGCGCAGCCAGCCAGCGCCCCCGGGCGGTGGAGACGCTGGCGCTGGCGTTCCAGGACGATCCCGCGCTCGCATGGATTTTCCCCGATGCCGCAGTCCGTCGACGCCGTCTTCCGGGCTTCTTCGATTGGCGTTTCACCGATCATGTGCGCCACGGCATGATCCTCGCCTCACCGGAGCGCGAGGTGGTGACGCTGTGGCGGCGGCCGGGCAAGGTGCATCACCACGATCCGCTCACCCCGGCCGAACTGTGGCGGATGGTGCGGATTTTCGGGACCGCGCTCGGGCGCGCGGACACGGTCGGCAAGCACCTTTCCCGCCATGTGCCGGCGGGCGAGGACTATCTCTATCTGCGCTATGCCGCCGTCCGGCCCGAGGCGCAGGGCAAGGGCTGGGGCGGCCGCGCGATCCGTGCCGGGATTGCCGAGGCGAACCGGATCGGGGTCGACACCTGTCTCGAGACCGCCAAGGAAGGCAACGTCGCCATCTACCAGAGGCTCGGCTTCGTCATCGTCGACGAATGGCAGGTGCCGGGCGGCCCGCGTTTCTGGACGATGGTCCGGCCGAAGGACTGACAACGGGGATCACCAGCCAATGAGCGCCATCGACACCGCTGAGGCCGCCTTCGTCCATCCGACCGCCTTGCTCTATGGCCGCATCACGCTCGGGCCCGATGTGTCGGTGTTCCCCTATGTCGTGATGCGCTCGGAAGCCTACGAGATCCGGATCGGTGCGCGCACCAATATCCAGGACTTCGTGATGATCCATATCGGCAACACCACGCCGACCATCGTCGGCGAGGATTGCTCGATCACCCACCGCGTGACGCTCCACGGCTGCACCATCGGCGACCGCTGCCTGATCGGTATCGGTTCGACCATCATGGACGGCGCGGTGATCGGCGACAATTCGATCGTCGCCGAACACAGCCTCGTGCGCGCGGGGCAGGAGTTTCCGCCCAACTCGGTCATCGCCGGCAGCCCCGCCCGCCTGATCCGCGAGCGCGACTGTTCCGAGGCTAACCTGATGAACGCGCGCATGTATCAGGCCATCGCCCGCGGCTATGCCGAGGGGCGCGAGCGGCTTTAAGGCGGCGGGCCCCGCACCGGCCGCGCGAAGCTCGGGCCTATGCGGCATGCTCTGCGGGTCTCGCCGTGCTTTCCGCCTGTTCGCGGCGGCCTCCCGGCAGGTTTTCGAAAAGATAGCGGATCACGTTTCCGCCCATAACCTGCGCAATCACGTCCTCGTCATGGCCAGAGCGCATCAGCGCCTCGGTGATGCGCGGCAGGTGGTGGACGGGGACCGGCTGGGCGAGCGCGCAGAAGCCCGACCCGAGTGCCACTGCTTGCGGGCCGAGGGCGGCGATCATGTGATCGAGCACGCGGGAAATGGCGTCCAGTTCCCCCTCGCCAACATAGTCCGGCACGAAACCCAGGCCGATGATGCCGCCGCGCGCGGCGATCTCGCGCAGCAATTCGTCGGGCAGGCACTTGGGATCGTGATGGCAGGTCGCGCTGCCGGTGTGGGTGACAAGCGGCGCGCGCGGGCTGAGTGCGAGAACGTCCGACACCGTGCGCGGGGAGGCGTGGGCCAGGTCGGTCATCATGCCGAGGGCATCCAGCTCTTGCACCGCCTCGCGCCCGAGCGCGGTGAGGCCGCCGCCCGATATGCCCGAAGACGATCCGGCAAAGGCCGTGTCGGTGTAGTGGCACAGCTCCGTCATGCAGAAACCGGCGGCGAACAGGCGCTCGAGGTTGGCGATGCGGTAGCCGGTTCCGTCCGCGCCCTCGAGCCCGAGATAGGCACCGCGAACGGAAGGATCGGTGCGGCGGGCGGCGAGCATCGCGTCCAGATCTTCCGCCGTGTGGATCAGACGCACCGTCCCGCCCGAACGTGCAGCAAAGCGGTGCAGCTTGCCCCCGAGATAAAGCGCGCGCTCGGTCTGATCGAGGATCGCACGCAGCGGCCACTGGTCGACAATGCCGAGCGCGGTGAGCTGGTCGCTCTTGTCGGAAATGCCGCCGCCGGTGATGACCTTCGGACTCTCGGTCACCACCAGAAAGCCCTGCACCGCGCCGCCGCCTTCGGCCATGCGCGGGAAATCGAAATGGCCAAGGTCGCTGCGATGGAGCAGATCGCGCCGCCAGATCAGCGAATCCGCGTGCAGATCGGCGACGATCAGCGTGTCGTGCAGCGCCAGCGCGTCGGCTGAAACAGGTGGTCGCGGGGTGCTGCGGGTTCCGAAGATGCGCTCTGCCGTGAAGGTCTCGGTGCGCACCAGCACGGTCCACACTAGCGCGAGCCCCACAACTGCGCCTAGCACGATCCAAGCCGTCATGCGGTTTCTCCTGTCGGGATTGACCGGCCTATGCTAACAGCCGTTCAGGTAATTGCGAGTCTTTTGTGAACACTAGTTCAGATAAAATCCAGCGACCCGCGCCCCGTACGCCCGTGCGCCGCAACGGGGTGGCGACCAAGGGCCGGATCATCGAGGCCGCGATTGCCATGATCGCCGAGGATGGCGAGGCCCTGGCGATGCGCCCGCTCGCCCGGCGTGCGGGCTGTTCGCCGGCGGCGATCTATCAGTTCTTCGCCGATCTCGATGATCTGGGCGCAGCCATCGTCGAACAGGTGACACAGGATGCCGTGGCCGAGCTCGCACCCCGGCTGTCGCCCGATCTGGCGCGCGAGAACCCTGTGGGCTTCTTCGCTGCACTGATGGAAGGTGTCGTGGCGCTTCAGGCCGCGCGGCCCGAGACCCTGTGCCTCGTCCGCCCACAACCGGACGGGCCGCGTGCGGCGCTCGCCGGCGCGCTGCGCGAGATGATCCGGGGAATGGTCTCGGATGCCTTCGCGCAGGGCTGCCCGGAAACCGACGCCGGTCGTCGTGAGGAAGTGCTGACGATCGCCCAGCACGCGCTGATCGGAGCGATGGCCGGAGTCCCGCCGCGCGATGCCGCCAATCGCGCGCGTTATCTGGCCGATGTGTCCGATCTGGTCGGCAACTTCGTCGCCCGCACGCTTGGCCCGCAGCCCGGTTAGCCGATCCGGCCCCTGAGCCAGAGGACGAGGCGGGAAGCGACGAGTTCGGGTGCCTCGAACTGGCTGGCATGCCCGACACCGTCCAGCGGATGGATCCGCGCCTGCGGGACGAGCCGGGCGAAGGCCCTGCTGTTGGCGAAAGGGGTCGCCCTGTCGGCCCGCGCCCACACGGCGTCGACCCGCAGGCCCGATGCGCCGAGCGCGGCATAGCCCTCGCGGAAATCGTCCATGTTCATGCACCGTAGCGTCGAGAGCATGGCACGGGCAAAGCCTTTGAAGGATGCCTGCCTGTCATAGCAGTCGAGGAACGCCGCCGGCGCCCGCCCATCGACGAAGAAATTCGCCTGCGCGGCCCGCAGCGAAGCACTCCCGATCATCGCGAAGCCGAGATCGCCCAGCACCGGCACGAACGCCGTCCGCCCCAGCATCCCGATCCGGATCGGCAGGCCCGAGGGCGAGACAAAGAACAGCGAGCCGACGCGATCCTTGTGCCGCATGGCAAATTCGCTCGCGACCATCGCGCCCATCGACCAGCCGACAAGATGCAGCCGGGCGTCCGGTGCCAGAGTTGCGATCAGCGCGGCAAGGTGCTCGCGGAACAGGTCGCGGGTGTAATCGAGCCTCGGCCGGTCGGAAAAGCCATGCCCCGGCATGTCGTAGGACAGCGTTGCAAACCCCTGCGCCACCAGCAGCCGTTCCAACGGTTCCCAGACGAAGGATCCCACCGAATAGCCGTGTATCAGCACAACGAGATCGCCGTCGGTCCGCCCCTGCAAGCGATAATGGGTGATGCCCTGCGGCAGCTCGGCAAAGGTGCCGCCGAGGGCGCGGCGGGCGGCAGGATCGAGTGCGCGGGATTCGGCGCGGGGTCTGGTCATGGGCAAGGGTTCCTGAGCATCAGCCGACAAAATCGCGCGCCGCCTTCTCCAGCGAGAAGCGGGCCAGCCAGCGCACCAGATGGCGGGCGAAGCGGTTCTCGAACCGGCGCAGCTCGACCCGGATCGCGCTGTCGAGGTCGCTGGCGAGCAGGCACGCCCCGCCGCAGATCGTCGCCTTGATCATGTCGGGCGACCAGTCGGGCGAAAGGGGCGAACGCTGGGTGACGATCAGATCGGCGCGCTGCCCGACCGCGATGCGGCCCGCATCCTCGACACCAAGTTTCCTCGATGCGTCCGGCCCTGCCATCCGCCACACCTGCTCGCGTGCCACACCTGCCGCTTCGAAGGCGCGCATCTCGTCGTGCAGCGCGATGCCGGGGATGATGAAAGGCTGCTGGGTGTCGGTGCCAAGCCGCAGGTCGACACCGGCCTTCGCTGCCGCGCCCACCACTTCAAGCTTGCGCGCAAAGGCATCGCGGGCGCGGTCAAAATCCTCGGGCGTGATGCCGCGATAGACCGGCAGGCCGTGGTCAGGGTGCCAGACGATGTCGGTGTAGAAGCCGGGCAGCAGCCTCGTATCAGGGGCTCTGCGCTGCTGCTCCCAGTCCGCCATCCGCAGCAGCCCACGCGTGGTGACGAGGGTTGGCGTCATGGCGAGGCCGTGGGCCAGACAGCCTTCGATCACCTGTTCGATTCGCGTGCGGTCGACCGTCTGCCAGTCGATGTTGCGATTGAGGATGTGGTCGCGCCGCAGCGATGCGGGATCGGGGATGCCAAAGCCGTGCTGGGCATCGGGCAGGCGCGCATCCTCGAGCCGGAGCTGAGTGGGGACATGACCCATGACCTGCATCCCCGCAGCCTCGGCAGCGCGGCACAGAGCGGCAATGCGGGGTGCGTCGAGGTTCTCGTAAGCCTTGATCCAGCTTGCCCCCGCGAATTGGAGGCGCGCGACAATCCCCTCGGCCTCGTCTGGATGGGTCATCGCGATGGTGTTGCCCCAGCGCGCGCGGCCATCGCCGACGAAGGCATAGGCATAGTGGATCTGCGGCCCGGGCAAGGCGCCCGATTGCACCAGCGAAAGGGCCGCCGGGGTCGAAGAGCCGTCAGGATCGCCCGCATCGCGCGCCCGCACCACCCCGAAGCGCAGGTTCAGAAGCATGAACAGCGGGGTCAGCCGCAGGATGTTGTCGGGCGGCATGTGGATGTGCATGTCGGTCAGCGCGGTGGTGACGACGTGGCGGCGAAGTGCCTCGACCACCCGCACCGCGCCGCCGATGGTCCCGGGCGGGTTAATCCCGGCAACGCGACCCTCGGCAATCAGCAGGTCGACCGGCCCTTCCGGCGCGCGGCCAGCCTCGTGCAGCGTAACGCCGGGCAAGACGAAAGGCCCGCGCTCCATTGGGACTCTCGGTCGGGCGGCACGCACGCCCTCGCGCCAGGCGGCAATTCCCTGGTCAAGCAGGATCGGCGGTCTTGCGGCCGCCCCTGCCACCGGCACGCTCCCCCCGCCGCCTCCGCCGCAGCACGAGGCGTTGGTCATCTGGTGTGCAGCATCAAGGAAGGCAGGCCAGTCGTCGCCCGGCGTTGACGCGGCGTGGTGATGGTGAAGCGAGGCAGACATGGCAATATCTGACCACACGTTCACATAAGAGTCCAGCCAATATGCGAACGACCGTTTAGATTGTGTGTCCAGGCGGTATCAGCCTGTCGCCTCGGCTGGATGCAGCCCGGACGCAGGAATCTGCGTCACTTGTGACAGACCGTCCAATCGCTTTGACAAATTCCGTGACAGGTTTCATTGAGAGACCGAAACGGGAGAGTCGCATGAAGCAGACCGTTCTCAATGCCTTGCACAAGGTCGCGACCGGGTTGGCGCCCGCGGTTCTGACAGTGGCATGGGCTGCACCTGCCCTTTCCCAGCCACAGGAAACCGCCACAACGGATACCGAAATTCCCTTCACGCAAGCCGACCGGATGATGATCGCCGCGCAGATCAATCATGTCGTCAAACGCTACTTCGCGCATTGGGAAGGGCTCCCGCCCGACTACGATTGGGACGCGCGCTTTGCCGATTACCTCAAGGAAGCGCTCGCCGCGCCCGACCGGCGCAGCTTCAGCATCGCCACCATGAAGCTGATCGCCAGCCTCGAAAACGGCCACAGTTCGTTCTCGGACGAGTTACTCGACGACGAGCCGACCCTTCCGTTCCATGCGCGCCCCATCGAGGGCAAGTGGATGGTGACCAGCAGCTTTATCGCCGAAGTCTCTCCCGGCGATGTCATCACCACCGTGGATGGCGTGCCGATCGATCGCTGGCTGGAGCCGAGCCGCGCCATCGTTGCTCAGTCGGATGCCCGCGCGAAAAACCGGCTGCTGCTGCTTCAGGGTCGCGCGCTGTGGCCGCAGACCTTCACGCTCGGGCTCGCCTCGGGCAAGACCCTCACCATCGACCGCGCAGCACCACGCGGCGAGCGGCGTCCGGCGCGTAAGCCGTTCGAGGTCGAAACCACCGTCCGCCCCGACGGCGTTGTTGTGATCCGCATTCCGAGCTTCGACGACATGAAGTTCGAAGCCGCAGCCATTGCCGCGGTCAAGACCTATGCCGGAGCGCCGCTGATCCTGTTCGATGTCCGTGGCAATGGCGGAGGCACGACACCCGAAACGCTGCTGCGGGTGATCATGGACCGGCCCTATGCCGGCACGATCGTCAACACCCCGATGACGATAGCCGAACAGGACGCCCATGCCTCGTTCAGCAGCGCGGCTCCGATCTGGCAGATGATCCGCTACGGCCCCGACCGCACTCAGCCCGCTGCCGATGCGATCAAGGGGCCGATGGCGGTGCTGATGGACGGCGGTTGCGGTTCGGCCTGCGAGGATTTCGTGATCCGCTTCCAGTCGGGCAAACGCGGGCCGCTGATCGGCGAGCCGACCTTCGGGTCGACCGGTCAGCCCTATTTCGTCCAGTGGCCGCAATGGAAGATGTCCTTCCGCATTTCGACCAAGCGTGAATTCCTCCCCGATGGTCGCCCGTTCGAAGGCGTGGGCGTGGCGCCCGACATTGCCGTGCCGCAGCGGGTCGCGGATCTGACCGCGAGCGGCGATCCCCAGCTTGACCGCGCCATTGCAGCCTGGCGCGCCGCCAAGCCATGACCGACCCTGCCGATCCCAGCCAAGGCGAGCCTGCCATGATCGAAGCGCCCGAAACCCCGCACACCCACCACAGCCACAGTCACGGTGGGGGCGGCTCCGGCCGCTGGTTCGACATCGCGATGGCGGTGGCGGTGCTGCTGGTCTCGGCCGGATCGCTCTATGTCGCGCTCCACACCGGGCACACGATGGAGGCGCTGGTCCATGCCAATGAGCGGCTGGTGCGCGCGCAATCGACCCCGGTGCTGCAATATGATCACGGCAACATCAGCGATGACAGCAAGGAGCAACTCACTTTCACCATCACCAATGTCGGCAGTGGCCCGGCCCGGATCGTGTGGTTCGAGGTCGCGCCCGGAGACAAGCGCTACACCAGTATCGGCCACTGGGTGATCTCGACCGGCGACAGCCCGATCAGCTTCACCTCGGCATCGATCAACCGTATGGTGCTCGCTCCCGGGGTGGAGCGCAACATGGTGACATGGAAGCGCCCGGCCGACGAGGCGGGGCGCAAGCGCTGGGCACTGCTTGATCGCGCGCGGTTCGAGACGCCCGTTCGCGCCTGCTATTGCTCGGTGTTCGATCAGTGCTGGGAATCAAACCTTGAAGCCGACATCCCCAAGGAGGTGCCGAGCTGCGAACGCAAGGATGGCCCGCCCAGGGGAGAGGCGCTGGCCTCGTGACGCGTGGCCTCGCGCAAGGCGGGGCGTCGGGCGTGATCGCCAGGGCCGCAGCGACTTTTCTTCGCATCGTCGCGGCAGCAGGGAATGGAGCCTGACACAGACTACCCGGCTTCTTGCTTGTCATCCTGATTAGCCGCTCCGGACCCATCGCGGATCATGAGCGCCGCAGATCCTCGACGCCGATCGCCGTACGTCAGAACGTGGCGCAGCCAGAGCTAGATCCTGACGGCTGTGAACGACTGAGATGAGGTCGGGAGCCTTCTACGCAAAGATCGCGAGGCAAATGGCGGCTTCGCTTCTCTCCTGGAAAATTGCTGCCATTCAGCAAACGACCCCCTAGCTGCTGGTCAGCATTACTGCTTTGCTGCCTCGATCTTCCCGATCTGTGAGAGCAGCGCGTTCAGCTTGGACAGGACCGAATGCGCCTGTTGAAGCTCGCTGTCTCCGATGCCATCCATAACAGCATCCACTATCCCGCTTTCGCGCAGCACGATTCCTTCTACCGCCGATTGGCCTTGTGGTGTCAGGCCAAGTTTCGCGGATTTGCGGTGAGCCGCATTCGGCATTGCCTCAATCACGCCTTTGTCGAGCAATGCCGACGCCAGACGCTGAATGAGTTGCCGCGATACAGCCCGGTCGCGGGCAATTTCGGACATGGTCATCGGACCCTCCCGATCGAGCAGGAGCAAGATCGAGCGTGCTCCGGCCGAGAACCCGTGGCCGGCATGGAGCTGCTCTGAAACCGCGTCCAGCACGTGATAGGTGCGCGTGAGGGTCGCCAGGAAATGGGCGTGATTTGCGTTGCTCACCCCTCATGAATGACAACCAAATTGACATTCTTCAACCGGCAATTATGTCAACTATGTTGTCAATTTCTTGTGGGCGACATGATGTCAATGTTCGAGGGTGTTTCGGGCCGGATCGCGGCCAAGGTGATGGAACGGATGAACGCGGAGGCGGAACGCGAAGCCGTCCGCCGCCTCGATCCACGCAAAGGGGACAGGGTGCTGGTGATCGGGTTCGGGCCCGGCATTGGCCTCGAAAGCTTGCTCGAACATCCGGTTGGCCATGTGGTCGGGATCGATCCTTCGCAGGTCATGCAAGATGCAGCCGCAGCCCGGAACAGGACAGCGATCAAAGCCGGGCGATTGCGGCTGATCAAGGGCACCGCCGCCGACCTCGATCCAGAAATTGAGCCGTTCGACGCGGCTATAGCGGTTCACACGTTGCAGATTTGCCGCCCCTTTGCTCCGACCGCCGCGAAGCTAGCCGAAGTTCTGCGCCCGGGTGCACGCCTGATCGGCATCACCCACGCGTGGGCGGCTCGGAAGGACTATGGCGAGGAAGCTCTGTTCATCGACGCTGTAGTGCGTGGGCTGCACGAGGCTGGCTTCGCGCAGGTAAGCCATGGCCGAGCGGACGCTGATGGCGGATCAGCTGTGTTGCACGACGCGACCCGATGAAACTGGCAGCACAAGATCACCAACCCGAAGTCCGTTGACCCCAAGCCCCCGAAATGGCCCCCAGCAACGCCGGATGCAACGGGAAGGATAAGGACATTCCCGGACGACCCAGGGGCTAAATCCCTCGGATTTCCAAGGGTTTTGTCGACATTATGAGGTTGATTGGGAAGGGAAGGCTGGAGCGGGTGAAGGGATTCCAATCCTCATTTCAACCCACCTGAAAACCGCAGAAAACCTAGGGTTTTTGATGCCTGAGAGAGGGTATGTATCCTGCTGTGTGAGAAGGTCAAGGACCAGCTCTTGGCACCCGGTTCGATTCCCGTTTTTTCGTTTCGCAGCACGATCAAGCCGCCGCCGACCTGTCCCCCGGCGTATCGAATATGAAGCCATCCGATAAAGAGAGCCGGCTGACCTACAAGAGCCCCACTGAGGCGCACTACCTCGGGGTGATGCATGGGCAAATAGGCGCGTGGTGGGACCGAGCTACCGTTTCCTTGCGATAAGGCGAATGGCAGGTTTTGCCGAAAGTCGACTTTATGCGTCCGCGAATGTCAGCTTGAAGTTAAGCGAGATCGGCGACCTGAAGATAAGAGCACCTTGAAAGCCTTGATGCCTCTCAGGTTTTTGGCTCGTGCAAATCAGGCATAGAACTTTTCACGGGGTGTCGCAGGCTGCTCAAAAAATTTTGCGAGAGCAGGGCCGTAACTGGCGAAATGCGCAGATGCTAAGGGCGGGAGCTCGGCCTGAGCACGGTCAAAGTCATCAAGCTTGATCGTGGCGGCTTCATCCGAAGGCTCGATCCGGAGCAGATTGTCCGGGCCGAGCAAGAGCATGGCCTGGGCCGTCGCATTGTCAGTCGTGAGGAACATGGCGGCCATGATGACCTCCCGCCAGGCCAATAAACCGGCGAAGACCCTGTTGCGTGATAACTCGAAGGGAGGATTCCCCGTGCCGATGCTCAGGACCTCAATCTGATCCAGCGTGATGTCGTAGCATGTCAGCGCATCGACAATGGCGACCATGACAGGGTTGTTGGCCCAGACACCCCCATCGATGAAAATCTGTCCGCTTTCGGCGTGCTCATGGCCCTTGAGATAAGTGGGCGCGGCGGATGTCGCGCGCGCCACCTTCCATGCCGGGGTCGCGTGGTCATTGCGAAAGTCCGGGTGGTGGTCAGTCTTGAACACAGCGATTTCGGTCTTGGGCATCATGAAGGCAGGGACGACGATGCGAGGGCCTGCCTGTCCAAGTGTGTCATCAGAAAAGCGGCGCTTGAGGGCTACCTCAAGCTCTTCGTGGTTGAGTATGGGTCGGAAAAACGAAGAGACCAAGCGCCAAGCTTTACCGAGCGCGGTCGCGGGGTAGGGCGGAAAAATCCGCCGTCCGTCGGTTTCATAGAAGCTGACGATCTCTTCCGTCGTGCGCCCGAGCCCAAGGCCGAGCGCAATAATGCCGCCCGTCGACGTGCCAGCGATCATGTCAAAGTAGTCCGCAAGCGGCTTGCCTTTGGCGAGGTTCTGCTCGCAATGGCGCAGCAGGTGCGCGGTGAAGAGCCCTTTTATCCCGCCCCCGTCGAGCGCGAGAATCTTGAAGGGACGCCGTGCGGGCCAAGGCTGGCGTTCGCGCTTGGTTGTCCGGGTGTTGACCCTGCGATCAGTGAACATGGGCTGCTGCCTCTTCGATGGCTCGCGCTTCGCCATGCGATAGAGATGCAGCACACTCCGGCCCAACGCCAGGTGCCAGCCACTCGCCGGTAACATGCCAGAGCTCGTAATAGTGCAGCCATTCGGCGGCCCAAGGAACCGTTGTGTCAGCGATCAGGTCGGCGGGAGTCCATTCTTTGCCCGCCGGATCAAACAGGCAGAGGCCCGACAGCACGGGGTCTTCTGCATTGAACATCAGGTGCGGAATGTCAGTGTAGGTCAGCCCATCGCGCGGGCGGATTTCCGGGTCTGCGACCATGACGTAGGGACGGTCGATGTGGCCCGGCCACCAGAATACGCGCAGCCTGTAGACCATGCCGCGAGGCCTGATTGCGCCTTGCCAGATCACGAGCCCGTCTCCCCGCTTTGTCGCAGCAAAGTCGGGCCACGTAGCGCGCATGGCCCTCAGCTGTGCGTGGGTGGACCGGGCAACGTCATTCGTCATCCTGACCTCGCAGCGGCCACAACGCGGGGTGGAAGCGGTGCTGGGGCACGGGCCGCAGTTCCGGCTGTGTCTTGACTAGTGCTGGGGCAAAGATGCCGCCGGAGCCTGGCTTGATGAGAATCCCCGAGTTGCGCTCGCGCCGGTCATACCGCTTTTTGAGGATTTCGCGTTCGGCTGCGCCGAAGGTCTCGCCGAACATCCGGTCGATTTCCTTGAGAATGTCCTCCTGGGTGGCGAAGAGCATCTTGTTCAAGGCCGCCTTCAATGCGTCGAGATGATCGACCAGGCACTCCATGTCCGTGCGGCCAGCGGGCAGGGGGCGCGGCCAGCGGTCGTTGATCCGATCAGGCTCGTAGCGCGGGTTCAATTCGTTCGGCAAAGTGCCGTTGACCAGATGCATCCGAAGGTTGGCGGAGATGCCGCTAGCGAGGGTGAAGAGCTGGTGGGACAAGCCTCGGGGATCGTAACCGATATCGGCGGTCAGCTTGGTGATCCAAACCGAGGGCGGGCGCTTGAGCGCCGAATTGGTGTAGCGCAGATTGAGATAGCGCTTGAGAAGCTTGAGGGCGACGACCTCCTGAGCGTCGATCCTCGTCGGGATAGCCGGAGGCAGGGGCACCTGCTCGGCGTTGGCAAGGATTTGGCGCTCGCGGTCGTCGATAAACTTGAGGCGGCGAATGCTTGCAGCATCGCGCGCAGCCCGCATCTTTTCGGCGAAGGCCGCCTCGCCAACGCCGACTTGGCTCCGGAACCAGTCGGTAAAACCCCACGGGTTAGAATCGACACGGTAAGACGCGCCGGTGTCCGGCGAGTGGAAGATGTGACCCGGCCTAGCCCCCGCGATGCGCGCCCGCCGATCCATGATCGTGACATCCATGTGCATGAAGGCAAACTGCATCTGCACGCACCGGGTGCAGCGGGTGATTTTCTCGACGCCGGGGAAACCCTGCAATGTCACGAAAAGCTCGTCGAGGGCACGATCGTCACTCCAATCGAGGGGGACATCGATCTCAACGATGGCGTCGATGTCGAAGCGATCATCCTGGTCGCCGCTCAGGACCGTGGTGCTGGTGGCGACCGATCCCTGAGCATAGATCAGGCTTTCTCCGTCGATCAGGTAGGACCGAAGGGTGCTTGAAGGCCGCTCGATGTGTTCCTTGAGACGGCGATAGCGGCTTTCTGCGACGCGCCGGTCATAAGGGCTGAGTTCAATGAGCGCGGCGAGATCCAGCAGAATCTCGTCGAGGGTCGAAGTGTCAGGATGAGAGGAGGGGGAAGTGGCCATTGCCTATCCTTTGGGAGGGAAGGGATCTCGGCCGTAGGTATTTCGTTCGCGGATGCGCCCATCCCGGCCATGGATGAACACTTCCGACCCGGTGCGGATCGCGGATCGCCGCGCCGCAGATTCTGCGGCACTCTGGGTTGAGTGGACAGAGGAAGCTTTTACATTGCCTTCGCCCTTGACCGCCCAACCGCCCGAATGCGGCACAACATGCTGATTTTTCTTGGACACCACGCTCCCTTCTCAAAGTTTAGCTTGACCTTTTGTCGCGCTTGTGTTTACAAATTACAAGAACAACGGCGGAACGTCAACCGCCTCACCAACATTCGGAAAGGTCGGCAATATGCTGGGAGGACGTCTAAAATTGGCGCGCGCGAAGGCTGGCCTGTCGCTGCGCGATCTCGCGGCACAAATGGACCCGCCGGTCTCGGCGCAAGCGCTCAGCAAATACGAAAATGACGCTATGATGCCGAGTTCGCGAGTGCTGCTCGGGCTCTCACGGGCGCTGTCCGTGTCCATGGATTTTCTCATGGGTGCACAGGTCGCGGCGTTATCGGGCGTCGAGTTTCGCAAGGGTGCGGGCACCTCCGCGGCTGATCGTGCGCGCGTCGAGGCTACCGTAATCGAGCGCCTAGAAAACTATCTCGCGATCGAAGAGATTGTCGAGATCGAAGCCGACGGCCCGGTGCTTGCTGGCGTTGGCGGCGCCCGTATCGACGCGCCCGAGCAAATCGACGCGCTGGCCGCGAAGGTTAGAGAGGAATGGGCCTTGGGGGAGGATGCCATTCCAAGCGTCACCCAGCTCCTCGAAGATCGGGGTGTGCGCGTGATCGAGGCCCCGCTCTCCGCCAAGGTGTCGGGCATGACCTGCTGGGTCGAGCGCAACGACGGTCGGCCGCCAGTAGCGGCTATCGTGGTCTCTACCGATATCAATCTGGAGCGCCGCCGTTTCACCTTGGCGCACGAACTGGCTCACCGCCTCATCCCAGCGGTGGGAGATATTGGCCTAACTCTCGAAAAGGCCATGGACCGCTTCGCGGGAGCCTTTCTCGTTCCCGAGGCACATTTGAAGCGCGAAGTCGGCGAGCGGCGAGCACAGGTCGCCTATCACGAGATTATGCGCCTAAAGCACATGTATGGCGTTTCGGCCGCAATGCTGCTGATGCGTCTCCAGCAGACCGGTATTCTCGACCAGGGGACTGTCGAATACGCGTTCCGAACTTACGCGCGGGGTTGGCGCTGGGCCGAACCGGACGAACTGCCCAGGAACGGCGATCTCGCCGAAATGGAGCGGCCTGCGCGCTATGAGAGCCTTGTTTACAGGGCGCTTGCGGAAGACATGATTTCTAGCATCCGCGCCGCGAAATTGTTGGGCACCTCGCTTCAAGCTGTCGAACACGGACTGCGGGGACCAATTGCCGCGTGAGCTGCGTCATCGTCAACGACGCCAGTGCGCTGATTGACCTCAAGAAGGGTGAATTGCTGCACGTCCTCGGCGCGCTGCCGTTTCGATGGATCGTGCCTCTGCCGATCCGCGAAGAGGAAATGCTGAGCTTTTCCGGTCAGGATTGGGCGACGCTCGAAGCGGCGGGCTTTGAGGTATTTGACCTCCCGCCCGACATGGTTGGCGAAGCCTTCGCAGTAAGGCGCGCCTTTCCGCGTTTATCGGCGAACGATTGTTTCTGTCTCGTAAGCGCCATCGGCCACGGAGATGCTGTCTTGCTCACGGGCGACGGGGAGTTGCGTTCGGTTGCAGAAGCCCAGCGCGTAGAAGTCCATGGCGTTTTGTGGATTTTCGATCATCTTTTCGCTTCAGAAGCGTGTGATGTGACAGTCTTGCGAAGAGCGCTTAGCATTTGGAGCACCGATCCAGCCGTCCGGTTGCCGCAACGCGAAATTACAATTCGTCAGGGTCGATTGGTTTGATCCCGAACCCGACATTATGGCTTCCAGCTAAAGCGGACATTTAATCTCAGGCTCGTTGCTGACAGCCTCCTTGCGGTGGGATGGCCGAGGATGCGCTGAAAGGCCTGACCGGTAGCGGCGTGCTGGTAACCCCCTCACCCTGCCCCCACTCCATGCCTCGCCCGCTGGAGCGCGCACCATGCGAGGTGTGCCGAGAACAATGCCCGCTGCTCCTTGGCGGAGCAGAAAGAAGCGGCATACATCACCCACATGGCCTGCGCATGGAGCGGCGCCCGGCGACGCCAGCGCAACGGCGTTGACCCTCGCCCGGGCATATCGAGGCCTATCAACATTCCGGCTTCGGCGAGCTCGTGCTCGTCGGCATCGAAGGCGATGACGGTGTTGGCGTCGAGCGCCCGAGCAAGAACGACGGCATCGGTCGGGTTGCCAGCGGTATCCGCCGGTGCCTCGCGGGCCTGCCTGATCAGCACGGTGGCATCAGCGGGAATGGAGCGAGCGGCCCCTTGAAGGATGTCAGCGGCGTCATCCTCGGGGTCGAAGAAATGATGCTCAAGCGCGAAGGCGACATCGAGGCGGGAACGCCGCTGAACGGTAAACAGCGCGAGCGAACTGATCGCCGAGCGCGGGTCGGTTTCAGGGCGGGTGCGGATGATTGAGAGGGAGATCAGGGCTTGGGGATGACGATCGGGCTTCATGTTGAGTGTGTTTCCTTGAGCCGCAAACGCAGACAGGCGGCGCCTCCGAGGAGACGCCGCCTGCTGATGCGGGGTGATTGATTATTATGCCGCCGGCGATGAAGACGACGGCGTTCGATGTGAGGGAAGAGGATGGTGCCGGAAGGGCTACACCCCCCTTCCCACCGGTCAGCCGAGATCGATCCTCTCGTCCGCAAATCGGAGCAGCAGCAGATGCTCGGTGAGTGCCCGCGATCCGCCGTCCGCCGCCATCTCGCCCCAGGCCTGCCAGCGGTCGATATGGTGGGCCAGCCAGCCAAACAGCCGGTCGCGGGCATAATCATCGGGGAACGACAACGCCCACAGCACCCGGGTGAGCGGGATGGCGTCACCCATTTCGTGCCCGATCAACTTGATCCCGGACTTGCCTGCGACCGGTTCGCGCACGAACCGATACCGCAGCGCCCTGCCGAGCGCCTCCTGTGCAGCCATGACCTGTTCGCGCTCTTTTCGGGTTGTGCCCCCATCGAGCCCGTTCATGCCGGCGAGCGTCGGAAAGTCGAGCGGCGCAAGATCGGGGGCATTTACCGACCGAGTTGCCGCGAGCATGCGCGCAGCCGCCCGCCCCTCGACGGTCACCTCCCGGTCCTTGATCATTCCCTGGCCTTGCAACCATGCCATGTAGTGGCGCTGGCTCTGCCAGCCCCCGCCGAACAGGTCGGCGACGGCGGCCTCGAAACCCGTCATGCGGTTCATCAAGGCGTGCAGAATGCTCAGCAGCAGCTCGCAGCCCTCGTCGACCTTATAGGAGCCGAGGCTTGGCATTCCGAGGCGGGCTTGCCAGAAGTAGTGGCGCAGACTGGGCCACACAGTGCCATCCTCGTCGATGAGACCATCGATCGCGGGATCCTGGCGAGCCCAATAGCCCCATGGAAGTTGCTCATTGCGCCGGGCAGCATAGCCGCAGGGATCGGGTGCAAAATCAGTCATGGCCGCCTCCTTTGCGCGGGAGGAGCGCCATGGGCTTGCCATCAAGGACGAGCGGCACACCCGCCCCGGCAGCTGCGTCACCACCAAGGCTGGCCGTTTCATCCTCCAGCGCCTTCAGCCGGGCCGCGAGGTCAACAACTTCTCCGGCGACGTAGGACAGGTCGCGGTAGACCTTCCTCCCTGCCTCCCTGTTGTGATCGTTGCGCGCGTAGCCGTGGGGCAGAAGATCCCCCGGCTTGTTCGTATCGAACCCGAACCACCATGCATCGCGGCCACCGCTGGCATCGCTGTCTGCCGTGGTAGGAGCGTTCTGGCGTGACCGCGCGTGGTGATGCACGTGGCATATCTTAAGCATCGGCGGCGCGTCCTGATCGCACAACGCCGAATAATCGAGCCCCCGGTGCGGCGAGATGCCAAGCTCAGCCGGAATCGCGTCCCGCTCATAGCACCACAGCGGGTGCGACGGGGTAACAGCGACATAGCCTGACAAGGTGCCATCGGCTTGCCGCAGGATCAGACAGGAATAGCCGGTCGCGGGATCGCGCCAGGCGATCCTGTCGGGCTCATCACGCCATGGCCCCTCACCATAAGGCCTGCGCTCAGGGATCTGCGTGATTTGCTCGGGGTCGATCGTGTGACCGACCAGGATCAGCTGTTCGGGCATGGCAATGGCCGTCGAGCGCGGTGCCACCGGCACAAGGCTGCGGCTTTTGCTCCCCGCACGGCGGCGGGGAGGCTTGGTTGACTTGGTCATCTATATGTTTCCTTGATACAAAAAAGCCGCAGCGTCCGGAATGGACCTGCGGCGGATATGCTTCTTGATGTCAGAAGCGATTGGACTGCGCGATGTGATGCGGCGCCGGGCGGTGCGCAGAGCGCCCGGGCAGTGATGGATGGTGATCAGGTCATAGGGCTCTCCTTGTTGCGAGTTGGATCGTAGGCGGCACTCTGCCGATGCAGCTCAGGCAGCCCGGTGCACCACGCCGCGCAAGTTCGAAGCGGCAAGCTGACCCCTTGCCCAAGGCGCAAAGCTGTTGCGCACGAAGGCGCTAGCGGGCGCCGTCCTTCCAGCTGCCTCCGCCAGCACCTCAAGGCTGCGTTGCGGATGACAGGCGATCACGCCTTGTGAATGCAGGTGGCGAAGAGCGACGACGCAAGCCGTCAGAACGTCGGCGAGGCACTGGTCGCGCACCTCGCACCACTTGCCCTGTTCAACCATCGGGCCGATGCATTTGCTCGGCGACGGTTTGGCGGGGATAGACGCACCCATCGCGTATTCGGGCAGATGCACTGGCTTTGCCTTGCCGGTCACTGCCTGGCACAGATCGAGCCGGGCATATGCATAGGGGTTGAGAACGCGCAGCTGGTCGGGAAGCAGCAAGCCGAACTCGCCTGCACATTTCCGCAGCACCGCCAGATCCTTGAACTCGCCGCCCCACGTGGTGAGCACCGCGTCGGGGTATCGCTGCAACGCGTCGAAAAAGCGGATGACGATTGCGCGCTCGTCCGATTCATCATTGGCGATGACGACGCATTCCTCGACCACCGGCACATCGCCATCCGGGTTAAATCGCAGCACAATCCACGACGCAGCTGCGACCCGGTGAAACGGCCAGCGCAGATCGGTGCGACCGCTTTTGCCTTCGCTGACGGCGTAACCGGCATAGGCACTGCGATCATAAAGATACTCGAAATCGCACACGATCAGGCGCAGCGATTTGCGTTGCTGACCGTCGCTGCTTTTTCCACGCGCAGTGAAAATTCTCGCATCGCGCTCGAGCGCAATTGCCAACGCTTCGTGGAGAAATTCCGCGTCATCATCCTCACGGCGAATGCGCGGAATTTGATTCACTGGATCCGCGAATTGCTCGCACGGCCGTTGGCAATTCTGCGCATCAGGCTGGTCGCGCATTTCAGCAAGTTCTGAAATCGCATTTGCGCGCATTTCCGATTCAGCATTGTCGTTCATATTGTTCATGTGTGTGTCCTTGAAATTGAAAAGGCCCGCGCATGGCGGGCCTGATTGGTGAGCTTGAATTTCGATCAGCGGTGACGCTGACGTGCGGTGATTGGCAAACAGCGCGGTGCGGGAATTGCGTTGCGGCGAAACCAGATTAATTCCGCTTCGACCTCGTCGGAATTGACCTCTCGCCACCAGAATTTCCGCTGCGCATCGGAATCCCATCGGTAGCCACGTTGCTGCAGCAGGTGGCGCGAATTGAACGGTGCGCCCACCGCCATGATTTTCACGCTGGGTCGCGCACTTGCTTCAAGCAGCCGCTGCAAATGCGTGCGCATTTTGGAATCGCGATGTTCGCCAAATTGATCTCGCGCTTCGTGCGGATCTGGACGAACCTGCTGCAATAAAGTGAACAGGGTCCACACGTCACCGGCTGCACGGTGCGGGATCGAAAACCAGCCATGTTGCTGCAGCAGGAATTGCAGGCTTCGTCCTTCGAAGCCTAGCGCGGGCCAATCAATCTCTGAGCAGGAACAGGCCCACGGCATTCCCGAAAGTTGCGGCCAGCGCTTCTCGATCCAGCGCAAATCGAATGCGCAATTATGCGCGACAATCAGATCCGCTCGGCCGAGCAAACGCACCACCGCTTCATCGTCAATTGCCTTCCCCGCCAGATCGCTATCCCGCAATCTGGTGATGCGGGAGATTTCCGGGTCCAGTGGGTGACCGGGATCTTCGAGCCACGAAAAGATGGGGAAATGGCCCAGCAATTCGCCAGTTTCGTCAAGCCACAGCAGTTTGACCGCGATCTCGATAATCTTGCCGTTTTCGGCATCAAGCGAGGTCGTTTCGGTATCAACCAGCGCCACGCACATGCCTTCGGGCGGGCCGCCTTCGCCAGTCATCTCGGAAAATGGTCGGGGCAGTTTTCGTAGGATCCGATAGTCGGGATCCTGTGCGAGCCGGTCCGCGAACGCTTCGCTGGCCGGGTCGAGATGGCTCGTATTCATCATATTTGTTCTCCAGTTTCGGTTACCGAAACCGGCGCGAGGCGAAGGCCGAGCTGCAATGCTCACAGCTTCCTTTTCCTTTCACCCTGCCGGTTTCACGGCAGGTCTCTTTCCCGTTCCTTCTGCTATGAGATTTCCGATTGGGCGGCGGTGCGCCGCCCCGCCCGATCACACCTGCCCGCATGGGCACTCCCCAAGCGAAGCGCCCCAGGACGACCGCGTCGTCCGCATCCGGCAGCAAGGCAGCTTTTCAAATCTGCCCAATCTGGTATAGCGCCAAGGCCGTGCTTGCTGCCGAAAGGAGCTGGCCTACCGGCCGGCGACGTGTGAGCGTAGCGAACTACCCTTGCAGGCTGGCAGAGCCGGAAAGGCGGAACAAAAAAGGGGTGAACCACAGGTGCGCCCCTTTTTGTGGTATTGCGCATCACAAATAGGTCTGCACGGGTGCGGACCTTTTTGAGGTATTTCGCCTCAAAATTTAGCTCTGGTTTTTGCCACGAACTGGGCGCGCAGACCGCTTATCCTTGAGCCGCTTTGCCACGAACCTCATCCGCAGACTGCGGCAAAAATCCTATATTTGCCACGAAACACTGCCGCGGACCGCCGCCTGAATGGCTTTTAGCGACTGCCGCGCAAATTTGCCCGCCCCTTGAATTTATCGTTCTTTATTAGCATATTGCCACGAACTAGTGGCGCGAACCATGAAGTTGGCGCGTGATGACGAGGGACGATGAGCATGCACTCTGACGATCAACCAGCTGGTGATTCCGAAGCCGGCGAAGCAGACAATCTGGCCGCTTCATCGGCTGGGACAAATGATGAAGACCGCAATGCCGACCGGCGAGACGGTCGGTCTCGCAAAGCGATCCTTGCGCGGCTCTTTGCTGAACTCGGTGTTGATTCATTGCTCGCCAAGCACATCACTGATGACCTCGCATCGCTCATGCCGCCGCGTCATCGGATGTCGAAAAATGATGATGTGACGGCTCGCCTTGTCGCTCTTTTGGAGCGTGATGCGAAAGCGCCCTTGCCGCTTCACATGAAGCCAACCAAGGTGCAATTGGATGTTCTCGGCGACAACGCAACCCGATCTGACGCGAAGTTGGCTGACCTTTATCAGAGCGATGAACGCCTGCTTGCGGCTTACGTTGCAAATGAACGTTTGCGGGGTTTGGTGGCGCTCCAGCTTGCGGAACATGACAATGCCCGACGCGCGTTAACGGCTGAGTTGGCCCGCCGGTATACGGTTGCAGAACAGTGGCGATACAAGTTGCCGAAGTTCCTGTTGCCCCTTGTAGCGGTGATGAACAGGGCCGGAGTCCAGCGCGACGATATGCGTTTAGGCAACACACTGCTGGCCAAAATCATCGATGTGGTCGCTGATCATTTCGCTCGGGACGGCGTCTCCCGCGAAGAATTGAGAGAGGCCGCCAGCATCACGGCCGAGCAATTTGACGAGCAGTTGCGGGAAGATTTGGGCGATCTAGGCTCGCCCTACCTGGAGGAAAGGCAGTTTGTAGAAACGCAGAAGCTGCAGACGAGATTGAAAGAAACCCTGCGCACTCTCGTGAAACCTGTGCAGCGATCGACGCCGGGCGAACGCCATGAGGCGCACAAGAAACTGTGGTGGTCGGCCAAGATGCTGGCACTCTCGGGCGCTGGAATCGATACCCATGGACGCCCCGTATTCAAGTCGATCGAGGACTTCAGGGAAGCGTTGGAGTATCTTATCGAACAAGGATTTTTGGCGCCTGGTGGGAGTTTCGAACCGCCAAAAAAGCCGCCGTATCTTTGATGCGGCGGATCTTCCGATTGTAGTTTTCGGCCGTCACATCGCTCGGTCGGCGCGTGAATGCAGCGCCATTACCAGACCGATTCCATCGCTGATCTCACGCTTTTATGGCGAACTCGAAGGCCCCTTCCCGGTCGATTGCGGGTGCCAGACCTCGGCTTTGCCGGAGTCTGCGCAGTGCTTGCGACGGGTTTCAGACCGCGTAGATGATTCCTGACTGGCGCCATAACTGCGGGCTTAGCGCCACGTCCTGCTCCGCAAAACTCTGATCGCCGAGGCCTCTCGAAACCCCATTCCACCCTTGCCCCTGCACGCTGGCTGCGGCACTAACTGCCTCACGCAAGGGGAATTTCGTGAACCACCAATCGCTTTCGGCATTCATCTGGTCCGTGGCAGATCTGCTGCGCGGGGATTACAAGCAATCGGAATACGGGCGCGTCATCCTGCCCTTCACGGTGCTCCGGCGCCTCGATTGTGTGCTTGCGCCCACCAAGCCAGCAGTGCTCGAAGCGGCAGGAAAGAACCTGCCCGACCCCATGCTCACACGCGCAGCGGGCAACACTTTCTTCAACCGCAGCCCGCTCGATCTGGTCAAGCTCATCGGCGATCAGGATAACATCGCCACCAATCTGCTGAGCTATATCCAAGGCTTCTCACCCGAAGTGCGCGACATCTTCGAGCAGTTCGAGTTCGCCGCCCAGATCGATCGCCTTGCCAAGAATGGCCTGCTCTACCAGGTCACCGAACGCTTCGCCGGCATCGATCTTCACCCCGATCGGGTGGACAACAACCAGATGGGCCTCGTCTTCGAGGAGCTGATCCGCAAGTTCGCGGAAATTTCGAATGAGACTGCCGGGGAGCATTTCACCCCTCGCGAAGTCATCCGGCTGATGGTGAACCTCATCTTCGCCGAGGATGATGATGTGCTGTCCAAACCCAGCGTCGTGCGCTCGATCTATGATCCAACAGCGGGCACCGGCGGGATGCTGTCGATCGCGGGTGAATACCTGCACGAGCACAATCCGCAGGCGCAGCTCACCATGTCTGGGCAGGAACTGAACCCGGAATCCTACGCGATCTGCAAGGCAGACATGCTGATCAAGGGGCAGGACATCGCCCGCATCGTGCAGGGCAACACCCTGTCAGATGACGGCCACCCGGCGCAGACCTTCGATTACATGCTCTCCAACCCGCCGTTCGGCGTGGAATGGAAGAAGGTGCAGAAGGATGTGCAGGACGAGCACCAGCGGCTTGGCTTCGCTGGTCGCTTCGGCCCAGGCCTGCCGCGGGTCTCGGATGGCTCGCTGCTGTTCCTGATGCACCTCCTGTCGAAGATGCGCCCTCATGCCGAGGGTGGCTGCCGCTTCGGCATCGTCCTCAACGGCTCGCCCCTGTTCACCGGCGGTGCGGGCAGCGGGGAGAGCGAGATCCGCCGCTATGTGCTGGAGAACGATCTGGTCGAGGCGATCATCGCCCTGCCCACCGACATGTTCTACAACACCGGCATCGCGACCTATGTCTGGGTGCTGTCGAACAAGAAGCCCGCTGCCCGCGCGGGCAAGGTGCAGCTGATCGACGCCAGCAGCTTCTGGCAGAAGATGCGCAAGTCTCTGGGCTCCAAGCGCAAGCAGATGAGCGATGACCAGATTGCCGAGGTCACCCAGCTGTTCGGCGCTTTCGTCGAGGCGGAGCTGGCGAGCGTGCTGGACGCCAACGGCAAGGAGATCGCCCGCCAGGTTGTGCGCACTGGCGAGACCCCGCCAGCAGCGCCGGCGGGCGGCAAGGTCAAGCTCGCCCCGCTCAGCCGCATCTTCGACAATGCCAGCTTCGGCTATCGCACCATCACGGTTGAGCGGCCCTTGCGCGACGAGGACGGCAAGATCGTGCTCGGCCAGCGCGGCAAGGCCAAGGGCAAGCCGCAGGCCGATAGCGCCTTGCGCGATACCGAAAACGTGCCGCTGTCCGAGGACGTGAACGCCTATTTCGAGCGGGAGGTGAAGCCTCACGCGCCCGACGCCTGGATCGATCACGACAAGACCAAGATCGGCTATGAAATCCCGTTCAACCGGCACTTCTACGTCTTCGAGCCGCCGCGACCGCTGGCGGAGATCGATGCCGATCTGGCCGAAGTCACCGCGCGCATTCAGGGTATGCTGCGGGAGCTGGCGGCGTGAGCTTTCCCGCCTATCCCGAATACAAGGACAGCGGGGTGCCGTGGCTGGGCGAGGTGCCGGTGCACTGGCCCGTGACCCGCCTGAAGAACTCGGTCGCCGATTGCCGCAACGGCATTTGGGGGGATGAGCCACAAGGAGACGAGAACGACATAATCTGCGTGAGGGTCGCAGACTTCATCCGTGAAACCGCATTGGTCGATCTGACATCGCCCACCTATCGAAACGTCCGCGAACAAGATCGCGAAAGCCGTATCGTTCGACCTGGCGACCTTCTCTTGGAAAAATCCGGCGGGGGTGAGAAGCAAGTTGTCGGTGCAGTGGTTCGATACACGCACTCTGAACCTGCGATCTGCTCCAATTTTGTCGCCCGAATGCAGCTTGCACCGAGCATGTGCTCCTTGTTCTGGGCATACGTCCATGCGGCGGCATACGCTGTGCGCTTGAACTACCGATCGGTGAAGCAAACCTCCGGCATTCAGAACCTCGACCAGACCCAGTATCTCGACGAACTAGCCGCATTTCCTCCTATCGAGGAACAAACCGCCATCGCCGCCTTCCTCGACAAGGAAACGGCCAAGATCGACGCGCTGGTGGCGGAGCAGGAGCGCCTGATCGAGCTGCTCAAGGAAAAGCGGCAGGCGGTCATCTCCCACGCCGTCATCAAGGGCCTCAACCCCGACGCCCCAATGAAGGACAGCGGCATCGAATGGCTCGGCGAAATCCCGGTGCATTGGGAGGTGCGCAGCATTGGATCGGTCAGCACCAAGATAACCAACGGCTACGTCGGGCCAACGCGTGACATCCTTGTGGATGATGGCGTCCGCTACCTGCAGTCACTCCACATCAAGCGCAATCGGATCAACTTCCACTCGCCCTATTACGTCACAGAAGATTGGAGCCAGCAACACGCCAAATCCATCCTGAAAGCCGGGGATGTTCTCATCGTGCAGACCGGCGACATAGGTCAAGTAGCGGTGGTCCCACCGGAATTCGCTGGATGCAATTGTCATGCTCTCATCATTGTCAGTCCGACAGACGGCTGGTTGCAAGGGGAGTGGCTGGCATGGGTGTTGAACAGTCCCTATGGGCTGAACTCGTTGCTCGCGATCCAGACAGGTGCCCTTCATCCGCATTTGAACTGCGGCAACGTGAAGGACGTGGCAATACCGTTGCCGCCGATGGACGAGCAAAGTGAACTGGTCGAGCACATCGAACATCAGACCCGAGATTTCGACCGCCTGATCGATGAAGCTCAATCCGCCATCACCCTTCTGCAAGAGCGCCGCGCCGCACTGATCTCCGCCGCCGTCACCGGCAAGATCGACGTGCGCGGGCTGGTCGATGCCTCCGTTAAAATGGAGACGGCATGACAATCGAAGAAGCCGGAACGACCACCGAAACCACGGAGCCCAAGAGCGGCAAAGCCAAATGGTGGCTGATCGGCACAGCTGGCTTCACGGGCCTGTTCTATGCCGTTTGTGGCTTCTACACCGTGCAGCCGATTGGTGCCCTCCCCGAAGGCGCAACCGCCATCGTCTGGCGCAACAGCGGTGAACCCTTCTTCAACTCTGCGGATGCAATCTGCCTCGAACGGACGGGCGGCGTCTCGCTGATGTGCCGCGCCATGGCGATGGGGCAGGCCCCCACAGATCGCATCATCATCCGCCTGCCCTACCTGCACTTCGCCTACACCATGAGCACCGGCGGGAAGGAGTTCGATAGGTGATGGACGTAGGAAAGATCATTGAGGGTCTGCCGCGCAGAACGCCCGCACAGCGAAAGCAGATGCGTCTCAACGCCATCGAGCAATCAGAAAGTGCCGATCCGAAGAAAGCGGCTGAAGCGCAGCAGTTCCTGTCTGCTTTGGGCGAGATGGAGGCCAGCGAGCACGCCGAGCTGATCGCTGAAGTCGCAGGCATGGAGCCGTCGGCACGGGTCATCAAGGCATTCAAGGCAGAGCCGATGACCGACACCGAGCAGAAGCTGATCCAGGTGCTGCTAGACAACCCGCACTCGACATCTGGTGAGCTCACCGAGAAAATCGGCTGGAAGGGCATGAGCTGGCACCTGCACTTCGGCACCATGTGCGCCAATCGCGGGGTCTATCTCGGTCAACCGCCCAAGGCGATGACGCCGAATGGTAAGTTCTACACCGGCATTCTGGCCGACTTCGACGATGCCACAAGCCGCTTCACCATGAAACCGGATGTCGTCGCCGCCTTTGCGCAGCTGGGGCTGAAGGGGAAACACTGATGCCGATTTACGCGCTGACCGAAAATGAACTGGTGCCGGTATCGGCAACGAGCTTCAGTGCGGAAAACATCCATGAGCGCCGACACATCCAGCAGTTGCTGAAGGCCAACATCAGCGTGCTCGACCCCGGCCTGATGGTGATCGCAGAGGAGTTCGGCGACTGGATCGACAGCTCTCGCCGCATCGACCTGTTGTGCATCGATACGGACGCCAATCTGGTGGTGGTCGAGCTGAAGCGCACCGAGGATGGCGGCCACATGGAGCTGCAAGCGCTGCGTTATGCCGCAATGATCTCCGCCATGACCTTCGAGCAGCTGGTCGAGACCTATGCCCGCTATCTGAACCCCGGGCAGCCAGATCATGACGACGCTCTCACCGGCATCCTGCAATTCCTAGGGTGGGATAGCCCGAACGAAGAGCAGTTCGGCCAGGATACGCGGATCATCCTCGCCTCGGCGAACTTCAGCCGGGAGCTGACTACCACCGTTCTGTGGCTGCGTGACCGCAACATCGACGTTCGCTGTGTGCGGCTTCAGCCTTACCGGCTGGCCGATGGCCGCGTGCTGTTGGATGTGCAGCAGCTGATCCCGCTGCCCGAGACGGCAAGTTTCCAGACCCGTATCGGCGTGAAGCGTCAGGCCGAACGCCGGGAACGAACCGAACGCTATGATCAGAGGATCGAATTCTGGTCAGCGTTGCTACCGTATGCGGCGACGCGAACGCCGCTTCACGCCGGCCGTAATCCGACACGCGAAAACTGGATTGCAGCGTCGGCTGGGCGGCAGGGCTTCTCTTACATCTACAATATCCGCCAGCAGGACTCGCAGGTCCACCTGTGGATCGCCGACGACATTCCTGCTTTTCAGGCATTGCATGAGCAGCGGCCGGAAATCGAGCAGGAGGTTGGTCTGCCAATGATCTGGCGGCAGATCGAAGGGCAGATGGGCACGCTGATCGGCATTCAGGTCGCCGGCGGCTACCGCTCCAATCGCGAGGAATGGCCGGAGATTCACAGCAACATGGTCGATGCAATGATCCGGCTGGAAGCTGCGATGGGGCCGCGGCTGGCACGGCTGCGGTGAGGGGGGCAAGATGAGCCTGCACAAGGAAATCAGCTTCGAGAACGAGATCTGCGATTACCTTGGCGCGGCAGGCTGGATTTACGAGGATGGTGCTGCGGTCCGGTATGATCGCGGGCGGGCGCTCTTTCCTGAAGATTTGCGCGAGTGGCTGAAGGAGACCCAGCCCAAGGTGTGGGAAGCGCTGGAGAAAGCGCATGGAGCCGCCGCCCTTGATGTGCTGGGCGACCGCCTGCGCAAACAGCTCGATGATCGTGGCACCCTCGATGTGCTGCGTCACGGGCTCGAACTCATCGGCGTTCGTGGGCTCGTCAGCCTTGCCCAGTTCGCCCCGGCATCAGGCATGAACCCTGAGATTGTGGCGCGCTATCAGGCCAACCGGGTGCGGGTGATCCGGCAGCTGCGTTATTCACGCGCGAACGAGAACAGCATCGATCTGGGGCTGTTCCTCAACGGCATTCCTGTCTCCACCGCCGAGCTAAAGACGGACTTCACCCAGAGCATCGGCGATGCGATCGACCAATACAAGTTCGACCGGAACCCGAAGAACGAACCTCTGCTGACCTTCGCACGCGGGGCACTCGTGCATTTCGCGGTCTCGAACCGCGAAATCATGATGACCACCAAGCTCGAAGGCGGCAAGACGCGCTTCCTGCCGTTTAACCAGGGCACTGATGGCGGTGCGGGCAATCCGGTCAGCCAGACTGGCCATTCCACCGCCTACCTCTGGGAAGAAGTCTGGCAGCGTGACAGCTGGCTGGAGCTGATCGGCCGCTACATGATCGCCAAGCGCGACAAGAAGAAGCAGATCAGCGCGGTGATCTTCCCGCGCTACCACCAGCTGGATGCCACGCGGAAACTGCGTCAGCAGGTCCGCGCCGAGGGCGCCGGTGGGCGCTTCCTGATCCAGCACAGCGCCGGATCCGGCAAGACCAACTCGATAGCATGGTCTGCGCATTTTCTGGCCGACCTCCATGACGAGGCCGACCAGAAGATCTTCTCCAGCGTGATCGTGGTGTCCGATCGCAACGTAATCGACGCCCAGCTGCAAGAGGCGCTGTTCGAATTCGAGCGCACAAAGGGGGTGGTTGCGACCATTACCAGCGACAGCGGCAGCAAGAGCGCCGCGCTCGCCGATGCTCTTGATGCGGGCAAGAAGATCATCGTCTGCACCATGCAAACCTTCCCCTTTGCCCTTGAAGCGGTTCGCGATCGGGCAGCAACCGATGGCAAGAAATTCGCAGTGATCGCCGATGAGGCGCACAGCAGTCAGGCTGGTGAGACTGCCTCTAAGCTCAAAGCAGTGTTGTCGCCGGAAGAGGTGGCCGAACTCGGAGATGGCGGGGAAATCAGCGCCGAAGACGTTCTTGCAGCCCAGATGACGGCGCGGGCTGCGGATGACGGCGTGACCTATGTCGCCTTCACCGCAACGCCCAAGACCAAGACGATGGAGCTGTTCGGCCGCAAGCCGAATCCGACCGCACCGGCAGGCGAGACCAACAAGCCGGCGCCCTTCCATGTCTATTCGATGCGGCAGGCGATCGAGGAAGGCTTCATCCTCGATGTCCTGAAGAATTACACGCCCTACAGTCTGGCCTTCAAGCTGGCGAGCGAGTCTGAGGAGTGGGATGAACTCGAGGTCGAGCGCAGCGCCGCTGTCAAAGGCATCATGCGCTGGGTGCGCCTGCATCCCTACAACATCGCGCAGAAGGTGCAGATCGTCGTCGAGCACTTCCGCGAGAACGTTGCGCCGCTGCTCGATGGTCAGGCCAAGGCCATGGTTGTGCTGGGCAGCCGGCTCGAAGCTGTGCGCTGGCAGATAGCAGTCGAAAGCTACATCAAGTCGCAGGGCTACCGCATGCGCACGCTGGTCGCTTTCTCCGGCGAGGTGAATGACCCCGATCACAAGGGCGAGACATTCACGGAGGCCAGCGCCAGCCTCAATCCCGGCTTGAACGGCCGGGACATCCGCGCGGCCTTTAACGACGATGATTGCAAGTTGCTGCTGGTGGCGAACAAGTTCCAGACCGGCTTTGATCAGCCCCTGCTGTGCGGGATGTATGTCGATCGCAGACTGGCCGGGATCCAAGCGGTCCAGACGCTATCGCGCCTCAACCGCGCCCACCCCGGCAAGGACACGACCTACATCCTCGACTTCGTGAACAGCTCGGAGGAGATTCTCGCGGCGTTCCGGCAATATTACGAAACCGCCGAGATCGAGGCCGCGACCGATCCCAACCTGGTCTATGATTTACGCCAGAAGCTCGATGGCCAAGGCTACTACGACCAGTTCGAGGTGGACCGGCTTGTGGCGGTCGAACTCGATCCCACCGCGACGCAAGGCCAGTTAATTGCCGCAATCGAGCCGATAGCCCAGCGCATGCTCACGCTCTTCAACAATGCGCGCGATCGCCACAAGGCAGCCACCGAGCGCAAGGATATGTCGGCAGCAGGCGAGGCCAAAGAAGAGATGGATGCGCTGCTGCAGGCGCGCGGCGATATGGCAGCGTTCATCCGGATATACGCGTTCCTGTCGCAGATCTTCGACTACGGCAGCACCGAGATCGAGAAGCGCAACCTGTTCTTCAAGCGGTTGGTTCCGCTACTGCAATTTGGCCGCGAGCGTGAAACCGTGGATCTGTCCGGCGTCAAGCTTACCCACCACAGCTTGAAGGATCAGGGCTCGCGTCAATTGCATCTCAGCGATGACAAGGTGCCCCTCCCCGCCATCACGGGGGTAGGATCGGGATCGGTGCAGGAAAAGGAAAAGGCACTGCTGGCGGAGATCATCGCCAAGGTGAACGACCTGTTCGAGGGCGAGCTTACCGATGGCGATCAACTCGTCTATGTAAACAACGTCATCAAGGGCAAGCTGCTGGAATCCGAAGAGCTTCGCGCCCAAGCCATCAACAATAGCAAAGCGCAGTTCGCCAACTCACCCACGCTCGCCGAAGAGTTGGTCAACGCCATCATCGATGCCATGACCGCGCACGAGACAATGAGCCGCCAAGCCTTGAATTCAGCGAAAGTGCGCGAAGGCCTGCGCGATGTGCTGCTGGGCCCTGGCCAGCTTTACGAGGAACTGCGCAAAGGAGGCAAATAGCATCTGTCCCGCAATTTCGATCTTCTTCTAGGGGGCGTAGAGGTAGGAGTTTAGCCTCACTTTGTTGAAGGCTTCACGCATTTCAGCGCCATCAAATATGGGCCGCGCGGCGGCCGGTTCATCCGACCCGCCCGGGCCTTGGGGGATATATTTAGGCTCAGAACTCACTTTTGAAGCTGAAAGACGATGATCGCCCGGATCAACGGGGAACACATGAAGTTGTAAGCTTGCAAACTCGTTCAGCCGGCACCCGGAGGAGCGTAAGTCACCGTGCATTGCCTGCGGTCATTGTAGAGCGCTTCGATGCCCCTGCCTATCGTCAGTTCATGGCGTTTGACCGCACCTCCCGCGTGACGAACGTCCACTTCGATGAAGCGATCGTGGAAATCATCATCCCTAGACCTCTTGCTGCGACGCGCCAGTGCCAGGCGAGGTGCCGCGCCGGCGAAGCTAGTTGAATAGCTGGAGCCAAATTCGCGGCGGCAAGCTACTTCATCGACATCACCTTCAACCTCAGGCGCATACTCAATCACGACGCTCTCAACCGTGCCCGCCACCGACTTGAGGGACTGCAAGAACGCTATCTGCGAACTACGAGCGGAATGGGTGGCAATCGCATATGGATCACGGATAGTGACTTGAGCGATATGGCGACCAGCAAATAGCGCCAGAATTTCGTCGGTTGGTCTCGGTTCCCCTGGGGCTCTGCGCCAGAGCCTTATCTGGGCATCGGCGAGGGCATTGGGCAATGACAGGACACGTCTCGGCTCTACCCTGTCATCAGCCTCAGTCTGTCGCGGCCCAGCGTCTTCTTGATCATTGTCCGGCTCAGCCTTTGCATCGCGTGGGGCGAAACTTTCTTGTTCTGAGTTGTCGGTTACGTTTTCGCTCGGCGTCGGATCAAAGGAGTTCGGCTGCTCCTGCTTCGATGCTTCCTTATCAGATGCCGAGGGCTCGATCCGACTCGGCTCTTGATTTTCTTGGAGGATCTCACGCTCAAGTGAGACCTCGCGGAACAGGTCGCCCAGCTCACCATCGCTGGCGTCAGGCGGAAAGAACAGATCTCGGGTGAGTTTGCGCTTGCGCTCAATGAGCGCGTTGAGACGCAGGTCAAAACTCGACGGTGCAAGATCCGGGTCAGGGTGCACTGCGATAGGCAGATAGACGTGCACATCACGTGTTTGACCGATCCGAAACACACGATCGGTCGCTTGATCCTCTACCGCAGGGTTCCACCAGCGCGAGAGATGTATGACGTGGTTCGCCGCAGTGAGCGTAAGACCTACCCCGCCTGCCTTGGGAGACAGGATCATCACGTCGAATGTGCCGCGGCGCGACTGGAACGCTTCGACCAGCGCCTGGCGCTTGGGGCCTGGAACCGTGCCATTGATCCGTGAAGGGCGAGATGACAGTCCAAATCGGTTGGCTATAAGGCTGGCCAACCTATCCTGCATGGCGAGGTCTTCGACAAAGATAAGTGCTTTCTCTTTTGCTGCGGCGACTTTTTCTAGGATCAAGAGTGCCTGAGCGAGCCGGGCCGAGTCCTCCGCATAAGCATCGAGATCATCTGGTGCATATCGGGGGTCGACGGGATGGAGTGATACGCCACGCATGTTCGCTAGCGTGGTCAGCATCCCACCCTTGCCGAGGTTGCCCGCCGCACCAGCAGCGGCCGCACGTATCACGAGGTCCCGGTAAGCTGCGGCCTGTATGGGCGGCATTTCCTGCTCGAGAACATGCACGGTTTTCGTCGGCATTCCGTCGAGCACCTCCCCCTTCATGCGGCGCAGCATGTAAGGCGGACGGCCAAGGACAGCATCGGTCAGCTGCGCTTTCAGCCTGGCAAGCGCTTCGTTGTCGTCGGATGGATGTCTTTTTTCGAAATCCCGACTGGCACCGAGAAACCCTGGTGCCACGACGTCCATAATCGACCACAAATCCTGAAGGCGGTTTTCGACGGGCGTGCCCGTCATTCCGAGAGTGAATTCGGAATTGAGCGCCTTGGCAGCGCGTGTCATCTGACTGCCCGGGTTCTTGAGCTTCTGAATCTCATCGTAAATGATCAGCCCGAACCGTGTGCGGGCGAAACTGAAGTGATAGTCGCGCAGTGTCTCATAGGTTGTCAGGACCACGCCTGCGTCGCGCCAATTCGCAGCATCGAGGGAAGCCTTGCCCGTCTCGATATCGCGTGCGGCGAAGCTATCTTCGTCTCTCAGAAGCTTGAGGTTGCCACCAAAAGCTGGAACCAGCGGGCCCAGATGAGGCTCGTGAAGATGCTTTTCTATTTCCGTGCGCCAAGTCCCCAGAAGACCGGTCGGGGCCACAATTAGGAAGGGCGCGCGAGACCTCCTTCCAGACGCCGCTTCAGCCTGTAGCCATGCCATGAAGGCGATGGCCTGTATGGTTTTCCCAAGCCCCATATCATCGGCAAGCAATGCACCTGGCCTGCCTGCGAGGCAGCTCTGTGCCAGCCACGTCAGGCCTTCAATCTGGTGCGATTTGAGCGTCGACCGAAGCAAACCGGGAGCTTCAATCGAACGAGTAGGTTGGCTGCCCAATTCCCGGGTCAAACCTGCCGGCGCGTAGTCGACCTCTTCGAAATTGTCGCGAACGACGAGAAATAGCTTGCCTTGCGTCGCCGCGTTCCAATCTGCGTCGTCGGCACTCGCTTGGGAGTCATCGGTAACGTCGCCCTTACTGACGAAGGCTGCTAGACTCGCCAGTGCATCGCGGCTCTGATCATTGACAGGAAGTTTTTTGGGCGGCGGGAGCCCATTTTCGGTCGCGGATTCTAACAATCCCTCGACGTTGACATCGGGCAGATTGGCGTTTGCAGCATCCTCGAGACGTCGGGCGACTTCCGAAATGTTCTCAACGGGTAGGGAGAAATAGTCCTCTCCGATACGCAGCCCGAACCGCTCCGGTATCCAGCTGTTTTTTTGTGACTGGACGATCCATGGCAAGACCGGAGCACGCCATACATCAACGCCAGCAACCCGCGCCGAGAACTGTTCTGTCTCGATGAACAGGTTCTCGAGGCCAATTGCCTCAGACTCGTCTTCCCCGAGTGTTTCGCGCATGACTTTGCGCGGATTGAGAACGAAGGCCCGGCGTTGTGCCTCAGGCGCGTCCTGAAGCTTGCGCACCACATCTAGGGCTGGGCGCAGAGACGGGTCAATGAACAGATATTCGCCGTTCCTAAGGACGTAAACGGGTCGCGCGCCCGACTCACGACGGAATCTGTCACTCGCAAAGAGCCTCTGGGCCGAAGGTGAGAGGATGCTGTCAGCTTCCTCATCGAGCCCTACCCCCTCATCCATCGCAACTGAGACTGATCTTGCACTAAAGAGGACTGGATCGAAATCAGTGCGATCGGGAGTTAACGCCTTAAGCTTGAGCGACAGGCTGGCTGCATAGTGGACCCGAAGGTCTTTGAGATAGGAATCGCTCTCGATGGGAAGCTGCGGATCGTCGGGCCAGTGCTCCCGCAGCTTTGCGAGCGCCTCGAAACGATCGGAACGCTGTAGCGACCGTGTCAGCGGCTCGGCTGCGTTATGCAGCGACCAAAGCGGCTCCGGCACTCGCCGTGGTCCAGTGTCAGTCCAGAGCAGCGCGCCTCGCAGCTGCGATCGAACTGGTTGCCCTCCTGGACGAACCCATCTTACGTTGAGACGAAACTCGTCCTGGTCGATCCGGTTTTGCGGCGACAAATCAAGGGCGAGGGGTGTCGGGGCAGGAAGGCCAATAAGCGCAGCAGTGCTTGCGTTGAGGGAGGCAACAGCACCGGGCTGCAATCTCAGATGATCTTCCTTTAGCAGAACTCCAGCCGAGCCTTCTTCATCGCCCTCATGTGTCGCCTGCAACGAAACTAAAGTTGCTGCAACATCAGGACGAAGACGAACCCAATCAGACAAGGGCACCCTCGTCTTCCCGCGATTGAGGGTGATTATGAGGTCGTCGCCGTCTTCCTGCCAGGCGAAGCCTGGCTGATCTTCCTTACGAAAGGGGTTCTTAAACACCCGATGGCCTCCACGATGGCTTCGGAGAAAAGAAGTTCCTCCCCTCGATTATCTTGGCGAGGTTCTTCTGCCACGTGAACGTGCGCGGTGATGAATGGCTTCCTTGGATTGGAGCGCTGTAGAGCTCGCCATAGCGATAAGCGCTTCTGAAAAGCTCCGGATGGCCCTTATGCTGCCTTTGCCAAACTTGGAATTTCGCGTTGTGGCTCCAATCCACGATTGTGAGGTCCCCAATCCGCAGGATCAATGCGGCGTGCTGGGGGGATTTGTCGAACTGTTTCCCAAACGCCGTGAATGACTTATCTCCGGTCTCTCTGGCAACCTTGCGGGCCAAACTGGCTCCGTCATCGCCAAAGGCGACCCACGCTGCATCGATGCCCGGAGTTGAACCGTCGCTAAGCAGATAAGACATCCAAAAGGCGCGGCGGTATGACCACATAAGTTTGGAGGCGTAGTCAGGCATGAGACGATCGACTATGTCGAGGAACTGAAGGACTGACGCCCGCGTAAGCCAGCGCATTAACACGGCGTATGCGCCCGGCGCTTCATCCATTATCGTGCGCCAGCGGCCCGGCACTGCACGCGGATCTCCGCCACCGAAGCGCTCCAGCATACCAAGTAGTGCCGATTTATGGGCCTCGCTTGGCTCCTCGATTTGCCAAGGGATCAAGCTGGCCTGCACAAAATCAGGCCATGCCCGTTGATAACCGAAATCGCCTGCCTCGTTGCGCGCCCACTCAATCAGGATACGCTGCCCTGACACCGCATCCTGCCCCTTCATCTTCTTCACAAGGTTGCAGGCGAACCGAAATGCAGCTTCGACCAGACCGCCGAAACGACGCCCTGCCGTGTCGAGTCCGGCAGTTCGCAAAACATCAAAAGGTTTGTCTCCGCTTGCAAGGATGCGCCGCGCGAGAACTTCGGGCGAACGAGCGGGATCGAGGAGCGCGAACTCCGTAATCCTATCTGGCCAGTTGTCGTTGTCACGCCAAGGCCATCCAGCGGCAAGAGCTTGAAGGCGGCGGGCGAGCGAAACAACTGCCGAGCTGTCGCGGTCGAACCCGTCGAGATAGGCATCAATCACCGCAAAGAAGGCGGCCCGGCGTCGGTTCCGCTCCACTTCACCCAGCAATCGATCAATGACGGTATCATCCTCAGCTAGCGGGTGTGGGGGATGCAGCACAGTCCGGCATCCATTACGGAGGTCTCTTCGGGCCAAGGGCGGAAGAGGGGGGGCCTTTGCCCATCCAATAAGGCGTTGCTGGAGTTCGCCTATCTGCTCGACTTCGCCCAAATCGGAGGTCCCATTTTGTGAGATTTTCGCGACGCTGCGCCGCAACTTTTCTGGTTGAGTTGCGCCTACGCGCAACCTTGCAGATAGCAGCTTTGGGTCAGCGACTAGGTTGGCAAGGTGGCTCATCGCTTCTTAAGCCTGTCCTCAAGCGATTGCTTTGCTTTACCGTCGTCGGGCGCCATCATGATCAGGCGCAGGTCGATGCGGCGATTTTGCCGCTTTCTTTGCTCCTCGTCTCCCTGTGAGTTGGGAACTGGCCGCATTTCACCATATCCGCTAACGCTCAATATTGGTTCGCAGCGGCCATGCTTGGGAGCGCATAGGTCAATGAGTTCCGGTTCGAACTCAAGCAATGCCCGGAACGTATTCGTCGCACGGACTACGGATAAGTCCCAATTGTCTCGAAGCGTGCCGGAACCTCCGTAGGGATCACTATCTGTGTGCCCCTCCACGTAGACTGACTCGATTAGATGGTTGCTCTCTGGGCACCGGCTGTCGCGGTTCAACCCTTGGCTATAGCAAGGAAGGACGTCGCGAAGCGCATCTGCAAGAGCACTGACTTTCTCCCTACCGTCAGTCTTGATCTGGCTTTGCCCACTGTCAAAAAGAATCGAGTCAGGCAAGCGGAGGACACCATTGTCGCGATCAATGATCACCTCCACGTTTCTTGCCTTTAGCGTCTCCTGCAACTGCTCTAAGATTTCGCTCCTTGTCTTGTCGGATTCGGTCAGCTTCTTTGTTTCCTCTTGAAATTGAAGAGCAAAATACATCAGGAGGATGATGAATATGAAAACCAGACCGACCATTAGATCGGTCATGGAGACGAAATAGTTCTCCTCGTCAGCCAGTTGCTCGTGGACTTCCTCCAAGATCATTCAGCTGGCTCCGGCATGTTCCGCGTCAGCTCAACGAAATCGTCAAGGGATTCAGCATACTCTTCGATCTGCGTGAGGGTATTGCTCAGCCGGCCTACTGCTGCCGCCATTTCTCGGTCCGTTTCCTGTGCGAACTTCCGGAACTCTGTCAGGCTGTCGCCAAGGGTCTCAGCAAGCTTTTCGGTAGCTACAGAGAGAGCGCGATCGACACCCTCGAAACGGGCGCGATAATCATTCCAAGCCGCTTCGGCAGATTGCTGGGTGGTGCGGATTGCTTCCGCTAGTGACCTCATCTCACCGATTGCCGCCACCGCTGCCGCTCGGTCTGACTCAACCGTATCAGCAACTCGCCGCGTAGCTTGATCAATCGAACGTGCGGCCTCGGCGACCGGCCCTGCAGCGCTAGCGAACCCTTGCGCCGCGTCGGTCATGGAGCTTGCCACCGTCCTTGCGCTATCGGTGATACTGCGCATCGCTTCGGCTGTCTGGGCTGCCCTGTCGCTTGACTGACCGAAGCCAACACTTGCACGCTCGACCTGCTGCGCAGCCTCGCCCACTGCCGCGCTAAGTTTCTGGGTGGTCTCTCGTAGCTCTCCGCTTGAGGCCTCGATCGCCTTGCGGAAGGTTTCGCCGCTTGCTTCCACGCCCGTCTTGAGAGTCTTTTCCACTTCCTGCCGAAGGGTTCCAGCAGCCTCGGCTCCCGCATTTTGTAATGTAGAAAGCATCGTCGTCAGCATTGCGGTTGAGCGGCCTTGGGCATCTTCGATGCCAGCCAAGATATCCGCAAGCGCCGCTTGCTGAGCGGCCTGCGCCGCATCGCTTTGTTCGGTCATGCGGGTTCCCATCCCGTCAACCTGTGCTGTGAGGCGATCAAAAGCATCACGGATATCGGAGGCAGCCTTAGCGAAATCCTCCCCCGCAAGTCGGATTTGGTTGGCAGCGTCAGCCCCGCTGTTGCCGACCGATTGGCCGATGGTATCAAGCTTGCTGCGCAGCTCGCCCAGTGTGTCGCTAAGGCCCCGCAACTGTTCTCCACTGACCTTTTCAATCGCTTCGCGGGCACCCGCACCGATCCCCTGAGTGACAGACGTCATATTGTCATTCAGTTGACTAAGTGAGGCAGCAACTGGGGCAATCGCTTGGGTGAACTGGACGCCGATACGTTCCGAAAGTTGTAGAGCTACATCGGTGTTGAAGAATTTCAGCTGGTCGCGTTGTTCGCGCATGACCTCAAGCTGCTCAACAGCCAACCTTTGCGGCGACACATAGAGCAACCCGCGCTCGAGCAGCTCGCAGATCAAATCCAGCTCTCGGCGGATCCTCTTGCTGAGGTTGTATTCTGTGAAGCGTAGCCAGATGGATGCGCCAAGACCCGCCACGGAAGTGAAGAACTTTGCGCCCGCGACGGTCAAGAGGTCTCTGAGCGACCCTTGTGCAGCGGCGACATCTGCCCCCATGTTTTGCGCTGCAGTGTTCAGCGCGACGATCAAACCGAGAAACGTAAGGATGAGCCCCGCGCCGACAAAAATGTTTGAGGCGAAGTGAAGGACCGTCAGCTTTGGGGCTGACCGGTTAAAGAATGCGCTGGGACGATTGGTGTTCCGCACTGGCGAAGCGGTTTCATCGACCATCGACTCCTGGAATTCGCGCCATGCCTGCACAAGATGATGGGCGCCTATCTGGTCAGCTGCCATCGCACTTGCGACCCGAATGTAATTTTCGGAAAAAGAGCGCCTCTCGGCCTCAGGGTCTTTATCGTCACCCAGAGCTGCCTGCAGTGCGTCAACGCGTTCTCGGGCAGCCGCGAGGAAGGGGATAACACTCGCTCGCGCCCGGTGCCGCACAAAGAGCGCAATGGCAAACATGCCTGGCACGAAGACGAAGGGCACGACCCAGCGCTCGCCATAGACGAAGTTCAGGAGGCCCAAGATCGCATCGAGAAGTTGCTCGAGGATTCCGCTCATATCTCTCCAATCGAAAAGCCGCTCTGGAAGCAGTCGTGTGACTGAACTTCTTCGCCAAGCCCGATGGGCTAAATGACTGCCAAACGGTTCAAAAATCAAGCTTGGGATTGGCTAGCCGGTTGCAATGGCTACCCAATCCCGGATGGCCGACATCAGCGGCACTCTCTTCGCCTTATCAGCATGATGGCCGCCTTCACCACAAGTCCAATTCATTGTCGCGCGGGCATAATCTTGCAGGCCTGCGGCTCCAGTCTATGAACGGGTATCGAGCGGTCACCATATCCTTAGCCACCTATCATTGGCAGAATTTTCGCTGCGCGTCGCGCCCGGGGGCAGATCCGACGCGAGAGCGGTGCCGAATATGCAGTAGTTGCACTGTCTTCTGGCGCGGGATGTGCGCAGTTACGATCGGCATTTCGCGCACCATGATATCGAGCCGCTCACGCAGCTCTTTGACCTCACCGAGTGCGAGAGCCCGGCGATCGTATTTTCTGGGCCCAGTCCCCTCACGCGCGTGTCCCATGTGCATGGCCAAGATCTTTTCTGCGACGTCTGGAGCGGCGAGGACACTCTGATTATAAGTGCGCTGCGAGTGATAGTCGGCTTTCTTGCCATCACGCGTTTCGGGCAACGGCATCAGGGCGTGAGTGGCGTCCGCGATATAGCGCCAAGCGATAGCGTAAAAGCGCCTGCCACCTTTCGAGGGAACCTTCTTACCTCCGCCATGATACTTGGCGTCGTCACACCAAAGCTCCGGGAAGACGGGAGTGCATACCCCGGGCACGTGTTTCTGCTCCTTGGCGATCGCCTCGACATACCTCTGCAGGCCCAGGTCGAGTAGCTCAGGATGGAGAGGCATGACCCGGGCGCGCGACTTGTTTTTCAATCGACGTAGCTCGTTCTTTTTCACCACCACGTAGGGCACCTCGCAGTCGAAATTGAAGTCATCGACTTCAAGCCCCGCTCCTTCCTCGCGACATAAGCCTGTGTAGCTCCCGATAAGAGGAAGCCAGTAAGCGGCGTCCATATAGATGATCGGCCGGTTGCTCGGCTTGAGGCGGGCAATGTTGCCTCCGCCACCCTGCCAGAGCGGCAGCGAATACAGAGCCTGCAGATGCTCCGGCGTCCACGGCATCCGGTCTGGATTATCAGGATCATCCTCAACCCGGATGTTGTAATCATTGAAATTCACTTCGAGCCGATCGCCATACTTCAGGCGCCAATGTGTTTTTGCCAGGCGCTGGGAGACGTTCTGGAGGATGCTCAAATCACGATTTATGGTGCGCACGTTACGCTCCTTGCCCGTGTTCGAGGGAATGTTCTTCTCATCGAACGGAATGGCCATCGCACCGCTCTTGTTGAGCTTCCCCCATTTGAAATCGCTGGGAAATTTCGCAACCGTCTTGGCGAAATATTGCGCATCAGCCGCGCTCCAGTCGCGCAGCCTCTTGTCCCCACAGATCCAAGCGGCTCTTTCGCAGACGGCCTCGCGCTGGCCATTGTCCTTCGCCCAACCTCTTTCCGTCTCCAATTCAGCCAGCACTTCGTGCATCACTTCGCTGAAACGCAGATCGCTAGGGAAGGCGTAAATGCTTTCTGGCGCAGACTGATTTGCGGCTGGAGCTGTTGCCGTGACGGGTTGTGGCGCCGGAGTTGAGGAGACTTGTGGCCTATTGCGCTCCATTGATGCTCGTCCGACGATAGCGTCATCCAGAAGCGCCATTATCCCACGCCCGGAAGCATTCACCTCCTCACTGTCGAGGAGCGTGGAACGTCGGTGGGCCTCGGCGTATCCGCTTAAGATCTGCGAACGCGCCTCACGGATCGTGCCTTCGTTCAGCGGCCCGCCGAGTTCCTGAAGGGCCTTTTGGGCTTCGATCCCGCTTACACTCATCGGCGTTACGAGATGTTGCAGCGTCTTACATAGCAGGGCGAATTCTTCACCGCCCCAAGTTTCATCGGTCTCCGCTTCGATCGTCTCGAGATCAATCGCGGCAGCATCATGCGGCACGCGGGCAACGATACGATAGGCCGCCTCCATGATCCGATGCAGCCCGGCGTGCGGCTGTGCGGAACCCATCGGAGCCCTCACATGCGCGGTTGCCCGCGCGAGCTCATCTTCCAACCCTTTGCGGAAGAGGGCCTCCTGCTGGTGGATGGTCAGGTGACCTCGCTCAATTTTCGGCGTCATTAACATGTTCAATTCGTCCCATTTCACGGCCAGCCGCCGGACGAGGCGACGTGCCTCGACAGGGTCGGATGTGCCCAACGCAATGCTTATAGGACGACTACATTTGTAGACGGCAGGCTTTCTTCGCCGAAAATGATACCGGGCTCCGCGGCGCACAAGATAGCTGTGCTGGCCCATGTCAGCGGACCCCTAGGCCAAACGCGTTCGGCCGGATGCCTCCCGTGCCCGGCCTGTGAGAAGCCATGTGAGAAGCTATGGGTGAAGGTGAACGCATTACCGCCTCCGGAATGGCGGTTTTCTGCTGTTTTTTCAGGATTGTGGAGCGGGTGAAGGGAATCGAACCCTCGTCGTAAGCTTGGGAAGCTTCTGCTCTACCATTGAGCTACACCCGCATCGCGCGCTGGTCTGGGATTTTGCAGCGCGGCGGGCCGGTGGGAGGGGTTGCGCCTCGCGATCCGGCAGCGCGCCACTGCCACGATTGCGGCCTTTGGGTCAACCCTGATCTGGTGCGCGGTCAATCCTCCAGCCAGTGGCGACGGGCGAACCATGCCATCACTGCGCCGCCGATCACCACGCAAAAGGCGACCACGCCCCAGAACGCCCAGGGGTCACGCGCGAAGGGGATGCCCTCGACATTCATGCCAAGCAGGCCCGTGACGAAGGTCAGCGGCAGGAAGATGAAGGCCACCACTGCGATCCCGAGGCTGCGCTGATCGATCATCTCGGCGCGCAGATCTGTCAGCTGTTCGTGCAGCAACGCCGCCCGCTCGCGCACGGCCTCCAGCTCTTCGGCCATGCGGGCAAAACGGTCCGCCGCCTCGCGCAGATGCATCCGGTCTTCCCGGCTGATCCAGTCGAAATCGAGCTGCGCCATCTGGCCCAGAGCATCGCGATCGGGCGCAACGAAGCGGCGCAGCACGATAGCCTGTGATCGCAGCGCGGCGATCTTGCGCCGCAACGCGTAGATGTCGCCCCCATCGAGCATCCGCTCGCAATCATCGAGCTGGTCGCCGAGATCGGCGACTTCGGGGTCAAGCTCGGTGCTGATCGCCTGCGCAAGGATCGAAACGAAGTCGCCCCCGTCAATGATCTTGCCCGCCCGCGCCAGCGCTTCGACCTTGGCAAGCGCGGCGAGCCGGTAGCGGCTGACCGATGTCACGCGCGCGCCTTCGACCCAGACGCGGATCGACACCAGCCCGTCGCTGCCATGCGCCGCATCGCGCGCGGTGCCGCGCAGGTTGATGAGCACCGCATCGTCGACTTCATCGCAGCGCGGGCGGGTCTCGCTCGCCAGCAGTGCGCCGGCGGCCATGCGCGGGACATAGGCGGGCAGGTGCATGGCCTCGGCCGACCCGGTGCCCTCGGCATGGAGCCACACGAACCCCGGCCCGGCATAGCTGGCGACCGCATCTGCGGAAATGTCGGACACCACGCCGCCTTCGACAAGCAAGGCCTGAAGGGCGAGCGGAGCAGGATCGGGCGCTGACATCGCCGCTGGTGTTAGCCGCCTCCCCCCCTTTGCCGCAAGCGCTTGATCCGGAGGGCGCGCTCGGCCAGTGTCGCGGGCGAAACGCTAGGGGTTGATGGACATGATCGGACGGGTTTTGGTTTCCTGCGCGATGGCGGCGGCGCTGGCGGTTCCGGCGCTGGGGCAAGCGGCGCCGGGCCTGAGCCAGACCGAAGCAGACGCCCCGGCCATGCCGGCGATACTCGGCCCCCGCGGGCGGGCGGAGCTTGAAAATCGCATTCTTGCCGAACGGCTCGACACCCTCATCCCCCAGATCATGCGCGCCGAGGGGATCGACCTGTGGCTGCTGATGGCGCGCGAATATTTCGAAGAGCCCGTGGTCGCCACCATGCTCGATGCCGAGAATATGCACGCCCGGCGGCGGACGATCCTGATCTTCTTCGACCCCGGCAATGGCAAGCCGGTCGAGCGGCTGACGGTCAGCCGCTATGGCCTTGGCGGGCTGTTCGCGCCTGCCTGGGATCCCGACAAGCAGCCCGACCAATGGCAGGCGGTGGCCGAGCTGATCGCGGCCCGGAACCCGGCAAAAATCGCGATCAATTCCTCCGATCTCTACCAGTTCGCTGACGGGATGACGCTGAGCCAATACGACAAGTTCATGTCGGCCCTGCCTCCGGCACTGCATGAGCGAGCGGTGAGCGGAGAGAACCTTGCGATCCGCTGGCTGGAAACGCGCACGCCGGCCGAGATGGAGCTCTATCCCACCGTGGTGCGCATCGCCCATTCCGTGATCGGCGAAGCGTTTTCGCGCAAGGTCATCACGCCGGGCGTCACCACCGCCGAACAGGTGCAATGGTGGTATCGCGACCGGCTGATGGCGCTGGGCCTGACCCCGTGGTTCCACCCCTCGGTCGCGATCCAGCGGCAGGGGGTCAAGGGAATGCTGGAGGGCGATACGGTGATCCAGCCGGGCGACCTCTTGTGGACCGATTTCGGCATCACCTATCTGCGCCTCAACACCGATACCCAGCACCTGGCCTATGTGCTGAAGCCGGGCGAGACAGAGGCACCGGCGGGCCTTCGGGCGGGGCTGGCGGGGAGCAACCGGGTGCAGGATTTCCTCACCCGCGCCTTCAAGGTCGGCATCAGCGGGAATGACGCGCTCGCGCAGGCGCGGGCGGATAGCATCGCGGCGGGGCTCGATCCCTCGATCTACAGCCATCCCATTGGCCACCACGGCCACGGCGCGGGGCCAAGCATCGGGTTCTGGGACAATCAGAAGGCCGATCCGCGCGGGAGCGGCCCGATCCGGGCCAACACCGCGTGGTCGATCGAGCTGACGTCTTACGCCGCCGTGCCCGAATGGGGCGGCCAGCGGGTCGATTTCCGCACCGAAGAGGACGCCTTCTTTGATGGTACAAAAGTGCGCTACATCGACGGGCGCCAGACCGCGATCACGCTGATCCCGTCAGACTAACGGCTCGACGAACCCACGCCCCTCGCCCGCGTCTTGACCCGGTACACGTCGGTCAGCGCGGTGATGTAGAGCTCCGAAAGATCGGCCCCGCCCCATGCGAGGTTGGTTGCGCGCTTGGGTGTGGCGAGGCGTTCGATCACCTGCCCGCGCACGGGATCGACCACGCAAATGCCGCCGGGGCAGGTGAACCACACGCGCCCTTCACTATCGACCCGCACCCCGTCGACCCGGCCCGGCTTGCTCTCGTCGGTCACATCGACCACCAGCCGCTTGCCCGAGGCGGTGCCATCGGCGGCCAGATCATAGGCCCACACCGTCTGCGTGGCAGTGTCGCCGACATAGAGCACCCGCTCGTCGGGCGAGAGCGCAAGGCCGTTGGGGCGGCTCAAGGCATCGTCGATCAGCACCATCCGCCCGCTCGTCTCGTCGTAGGCAAAGACACCGGAGAAACCCACCTCGCTCGCCCGCTGGCCGAGGCCATAGGGCGGATCGGTGAACAGGATCAGCCCATCACTACGCACCACCACATCGTTGGGGCTGTTGAGCCGCTTGCCCTCATAGGCGGAAACGATCACCTGCCGCCCGCTCTCCGGCGTCCAGCGGGTGAGCGCGCCGCTGCCATGCTCGGCATTGATGAGGCGGCCTTGCCGGTCGAAGGTGTGGCCATTGGCATTGGCAGACGGGGCATAAAGCTTCTGTGCCGCCGCCTCGCCCGGCACCAGCACGTGCACCGCGTCACCCGGAATGTCGCTGAAGATGATCCGCGCCCCGTCCCATGCCGGCCCTTCGGTGAAGGTGTAGCCGGTGGCGGCCAGTTCGAGCGTTGCGGGGAGGATCAGCCCGCCGCTGTCCTCGGCCAGAGCGCCGCTCGCCATCCATGCTGCTGCCAGCAGCGCCAATCCTGCCCGAAGCCTGCCCATTATCCCCGTCCCTTGCCGTGTCTGGCACCCACCGTGCCCTGCCGCGCCCCGCCGCGCCAGCACTTTTGAGGGGAGCCGCAAGGGTTGCATGGCGCGCCCTCGGGGGGCATTGGGACGGCAGAGACAGGAGACCCCATCCCATGCGTCAGATCGACCACTTCATCGTCGGCGATACGCCTACCCCCACCCGCAAGCACGCCATCTGGAACCCCTCGACCGGCGAAGTGCAGGCCGAGGTCGCGCTGGGCGATGCCGCGCTGCTCGCCCGCGCCGTAGAGACCGCCAAGCGCGTCCAGCCCGCCTGGGCCGCGACCAATCCCCAGCGCCGCGCGCGGGTGATGTTCGCCTTCAAGGAACTGGTCGAGACTAATATGCAGAGCCTCGCCGAAATGCTCTCGTCCGAACACGGCAAGACCGTCCCCGACGCGCGCGGCGATGTGCAGCGCGGGCTTGAGGTGATCGAATATGCCTGCGGGTTGCCGCAGATCATGAAGGGTGAATACACCCACGGCGCGGGCCCGGGGATCGACGTCTATTCGATGCGCCAGCCGCTCGGCATCGGCGCGGGGATCACCCCGTTCAACTTCCCGGCGATGATCCCGATGTGGATGTTCGGCATGGCCTGCGCGGCGGGCAATGCCTTCATCCTCAAGCCCTCCGAGCGTGACCCGAGCGTGCCGGTGCGGCTGGCCGAACTGTTCCTTGAAGCGGGCGCGCCCGAGGGCCTGCTGCAGGTCGTCCACGGCGACAAGGAGATGGTCGACGCGATCATCGACCACCCGGATATTGCCGCGATCAGCTTCGTGGGTTCCTCGGACATCGCGCAGTACATCTACGCGCGCGGCTCGGCCAACAACAAGCGCGTGCAGGCCTTCGGCGGCGCGAAGAACCACGGGATCGTGCTGCCCGATGCGGACTTGGATCAGGTCGTCACCGATCTGACCGGGGCGGCCTTCGGCTCGGCGGGCGAACGCTGCATGGCGCTGCCCGTGGTGGTGCCGGTGGGCGAGGAGACGGCGGAGCGGCTCAAGGAAAAGCTGCTGAAGTCCATCGCGGGCCTCAGGATCGGCGTGTCGAACGATCCCGACGCGGATTACGGCCCGGTCGTCACCCCCGAACACAAGGCGCGGATCGAACAGTGGATCACCACCGCCGAGCAGGAAGGCGCCGAGATCGTCGTCGACGGGCGCGGGTTCACGCTTCAGGGCCACGAAAAGGGCTTCTTCGTCGGCCCGACCCTGATCGACCACGTCACCCCGCAGATGCGCTCCTATCAGGAGGAGATCTTCGGCCCCGTGCTCCAGATCGTCCGCGCCGCCGATTTCGAGCACGCGCTGCGCCTGCCCAGTGAGCACCAGTATGGCAACGGCGTCGCGATCTTCACCCGCAACGGCCACGCCGCGCGCGAATTCGCGGCGCGGGTGAATGTCGGGATGGTCGGGATCAACGTGCCGATCCCGGTGCCGGTCGCCTACCATAGCTTCGGCGGGTGGAAGCGTTCGGGCTTTGGCGACATCGACCAGTATGGCGTGGAAGGCCTGCGCTTCTGGACCAAGAACAAGAAGATCACCCAGCGCTGGCCCGACGGCGGCGGCGATGGCTCGAACGCCTTTGTCATCCCGACGATGGGGTGAGCGGGTTGCGTGCGATCCTGCTGATGCTGTGGGCGGCCCTGCTCGTGCTGGCCGCCCCGGCGCTCGCACAGGAGAAGCGCATCGCCCTCACCTTCGATGATGTGCCGCGCGGGGCGGGGGCGTTCTTCACGCCTGAGGAACGCACCCGGCGGCTGATCGCCGCGCTCGAACAGGCGGGGGTCGAACAGGCGGCCTTCTTCGTCACCACCGGCAACCTCGCCCATCCCGACGGTGCCGGGGGCGAGGCACGGATCGCGGCCTATGTCGCTGCCGGGCACGTGATCGCCAACCACAGCGACACGCACCTCCACCTCGATGCCACCCCGGCAGAGGATTACCTCGCCGATCTCGACCGCGCCGCGGCGTGGCTGAACGGGCGCCCCGGCTTTCGTCCGTGGTTCCGCTTCCCCTTTCTCGACGAGGGCGGGCGTGATGCAGGCAGGCGCGATGCCTTGCGCGCCGGGCTGGCAGCGCGGGCCTTGCGGAACGGCTATGCCACCGCTGACGGGTCGGACTGGCACCTCGAGCAGCTGACCCTTGATGCCAAGCGGGCAGGCAAGCCGATGGACATGGCGGCGCTGCGCAAGCTCTATCTGCAATCACAGCTCTCCGGCATCGCCTATCACGAAGCGCTCGCCCGCCGCACGCTCGGCCGATTGCCGCCGCAAGTGATGCTGCTCCACGAAACCGATTTGGCCGCGCTGTTCATCGCCGATCTGGTCGCCGAACTGCGCAAGGACGGCTGGACGATCATCACCGCCGACCAAGCCTATGCCGACGCCGAGCTTGCCGCCGCCATGCCGATCGTGCCCCACACCTCGGGCACGCTCACCGGCATGATGGCGTGGGAACGCGGTGTGCAGCCGCCACTTGCGCCGCTATGGATGAGCACCGCAATGATGAGCTGGCTGTTCGAGACGAGGGTGCTGGCCGCGCCCGGAGAGGACGGACAATGACGACCAAGGCTTCGCTGATCCTCGCCCTGCCCCTGCTGGCGCTGGCCGCCTGCGGGGGCGAGCCGCAGCAGGGCACGCCCGATCCTGCCACCACCGCCGCAGCGATGCCGGAGCCAGCCCCTTCTCCCGAACCCACCCTCGCCGCCAACACCATCCCCGCGCGCTTCCACGGCGTGTGGGATGCCGAGACGGGCACCTGCGATCCGGCCTCCGACCTCCGGCTCGAAATCGGGGCGCAGACGATCGGGTTCTACGAAAGCCAGGGCACCGTGACTGCGGTGGATGCCAGCGATCCCGATGACGTCAGCGTCCAGCTGGCGATGGAGGGCGAAGGCGACCAGTGGACGCAAGGCATGGACCTTGCGCTCGAAGGCGAAGGGGCTGATGCTGTCCTCTATGTCCGGCACCAGCCTGACGAACACGACATGGAAAAAGGCACGGCGCCGGGAGGCGTCGCGCTGCCCCTGAAGCGCTGCCCGGCCTGATCCGACCCGTCGTTCCACCGCATTTGTTGCGTAGCGCGCGCCATCAACGCTTGGCGAGTTGCAGGCTTTGCGGCTAAGGCGGCGCCCTATGGTTAAGTTCCCGGCCCGCGCCTGATCCACGCATGAAGCGGGTTTTCGCCAATATGGGCTGGCTCCTGGGCGGGCGCGGGTTCAACGCGGTGCTCAGCCTTGTCTATCTCGCCATCGCCGCGCGCACGCTGGGGACGGAAGGCTTCGGCTATTTCGCGCTGATCATCGCGCTGGGGCAGGCGGTCACCGGCTTTTCCAGTTTCCAGACCTGGCAGTTCATCGTCCGCTGGGGGGCCGATCCCGACAAGCCCGGCGTCGATCTGGGCCGCGCGCGCGAGGCGACCGGCTTTGCCGTGGCGCTGGACGGGCTGTCAGTCGCGGTCGGAACGCTCGCTTCGGCCGTGCTGGTGCTGACCGCGCCGCTATGGCTCGACGTGCCGCCTGACCTGTTGTGGCTGACCTTCTGGTATTGCGTCGTCTCGCTGCTGACGATCCGCACCACGCCCACAGGGATGCTGCGGCTCCACAATGAATATGGCCGCGCGACCTGGGCCGAGGCGGTGCAGCCGATCATTCGCGCGGGCGGTGCGGGGCTGGCGTGGCTCTATATGCCCAACGTGACCGGCTTCATCCTCGCCTTTGCCGCCTCGGAAGTGGGCACGGCCATCGCCTTGTGGATCGTCGCCGCGCGGGTGCAGCCGGTCAGCCTTGCTTCGATCAGCCTCAAGGCGATTCCGGCGCGGCACAAGGATGCCTGGCGGTTTGTGCTGTCCACCAATATGTCGGGCAGCCTTGCGGTGGCGGGCAAGCAGGTGATGATCCTGCTGGTCGGCACCTTTGGTGGGGCTTACCTCGCAGGCGGCTTCAGGATCGCCAACCAGCTGGGCGTGGCGCTGATCGCACTGGCGCAGACGATCTCCAAGGCGATCCTGCCCGAACTGGTGCAATCGCGCGACAGCGCGGTCGAGATCGCGCGGCGCATGGCCAATATTGCCGCAATGGCCGGGGTAGCGGCAGTCGGCAGCGCGATCCTGTTCGGCCGCCCCGGCATCGCCCTGATCGCGGGCGAGCAGTTCACCGGCTTCTACTGGGCGATGATCATCCTCAGCATCGCCGGCGCGGTCGAGCTGGTCGGCGCGAGCCTTGAAAGCCTGCTGATCTCGGCCGGCAAGGCCCACATCGCCTTCCTCGTCCGTCTGTTCCCGACGATCCTTGCGCTGGTGATGCTGCAAATGGCGATCGACTGGAAGGGCGCACAGGGCGCAGGCTTTGCGGTGCTGGGATCAAGCGTGCTGACGGTGGTCGGCTTCTACCTCGCGATCGTGAACCTCAAGCAGTTCCGGCTGGTGGTGGACGACACCAATGAAGAAGGGGCGGACACACGGCCCGCCCCTCCGAAATCATAACGCATCGCCTGCTTTTCCCTTCCCCTTGGGGAAGGGGGTTTCATCCCTCGTAAGCCAGCTTGGGCTTGCGCGCCGCTGCCGTTTCATCGAGCCTGCGCCGCGGCGAGTAGTAGGGCGCGGCCTTGAGCGCCTCGTCCCCTGCCAGCGCCCGCGTCACCACGCCGCGGAAGGCGGTGATGAACTGGTCGATCGCCGCCTTGCTCTCGGTCTCGGTCGGCTCGACCAGCATCGCGCCGTGGACCACCAACGGGAAATAGACCGTCATCGGGTGATAGCCCTCGTCGATCAGCCCCTTGGCGACATCGAGCGTGGACAGGCCATTGGTGAAGTCCTTGTCGCCAAACAGCGCCTCATGCATACACGGGCCACTGGCGCCGAACGGCGCGTGGAGAATGTCCTCCATCGAACGCAGGATGTAGTTGGCGTTGAGCACCGCATCCTCGGCCACCTGCTTCAACCCGTCCGCCCCGTGGCTGAGGATATAGGTCAGCGCGCGGGTGAACATCCCCATCTGGCCGTGGAACGCGGTCATGCGCCCGAAGCTCGGCCCGCGCTCCTCGCGGTTTTCCTCCTCGACGAGATAGAAACCGCCCGCATCGTCCTTGCGCACGAAGGGCAGCGGGGCAAACGGCGCAAGCGCTTCCGAAAGAACCACCGGCCCCGAACCCGGCCCACCGCCGCCGTGCGGGGTGGAGAAGGTCTTGTGGAGGTTGATGTGCATCGCATCGACGCCAAGATCGCCGGGGCGCACCTTGCCGACGATGGCGTTGAAGTTCGCCCCGTCGCAATAGACGTATCCGCCCGCCGCGTGGACCGCATCGGCGATCTCGCGGAAGTCCTTCTCGAACAATCCGCAGGTGTTGGGGTTGGTGATCATCACCGCCGCCACATCCGGCCCGAGCCGCGCCTTCAGCGCCGCCACATCGACCCGGCCTTCGGGGGTCGCGGGAATATCCTCGACGCGGTAATTGGCGAAGGCGGCGGTGGCAGGGTTGGTGCCGTGGGCGCTTTCGGGCACCAGCACCACTTCGCGCGCATCCCCGCGCGCCTCATGCGCGGCGCGGATCGCGAGGATCCCGCACAGCTCGCCATGCGCGCCGGCCTTGGGGCTCATCGCCACGGCGGGCATCCCGGTCAGCTTGCACAGCCATTCGCCCAGTTGGCTGATGACTTCGAGCGCGCCCTGCACCGCGTTCTGGGGTGCAAGCGGGTGGATGTCGGCAAACCCCGGCAAGCGCGCCATCTTCTCGTTTAGACGCGGGTTGTGCTTCATTGTGCAGCTGCCGAGCGGGAAGAACCCAAGGTCGATCCCGTAGTTCTGGCGGCTGAGGCGGGTGTAGTGGCGCACCGTTTCGGGCTCGGTCAGGCCGACGAGGCCGATGGCTTCGCTGCGGGCGAGACCGCCGAGACGGCTCGCGGCGGCAGGATCGACCGGCGGAAGGTCAACCCCGGTCACATCTGCGCGGCCGATCTCGAACAGCAGCGGCTCTTCGAGCATCAGGGCGCGGTTGCCGGTGGTGGTCGCGGGGCCACCGAGGAACCCGTCCTCTGCCACCTGCATTTCGGGCTTCCAGCCGCTCTTGTTGGGGGCGTTCATCACACGGTCTCCTTGATGCTGGCTTCAAGCTCGCAGGCGAGGCGCTCGATATCGTCTTCGGTGGTGGTCTCGGTCACGGCGACGAGCAGCGCGTGTTCGAGCGCCTCGACCCCGGGGTAGAGCCGGCCCAATGACACCCCGCCCAGCACGCCCCGGTCAGCCAGATCGCGCACGATCTGGCGCGCGGGCTTGCCGCCGAGCATCAGAGTGAATTCGTTGAAAAAGGCGGTGTTGAGCACTTCCACACCCGGCACCTTGGCCAGCCGGTCGGCGGCAAGGCAGGCGAGACGGTGGTTCTCGGCGGCGAGTTCGCGCAAGCCCCGCTCGCCCAGCAGCGTCATGTGGACCGAGAAGGCCAGCGCGCACAGGCCGGAATTGGTGCAGATGTTGCTGGTCGCCTTCTCGCGGCGGATGTGCTGTTCGCGGGTCGAGAGCGTGAGCACGAAGCCGCGCTTGCCCTCGGCGTCGGTGGTCTCGCCGCACAGCCGGCCCGGCATCTGGCGCACGTGCTTGGGATCGCGCACGGCGAAGAGGCCCAAGTAAGGCCCGCCGAATTGCAGGCCGACGCCCAATGACTGGCCCTCGCCCACCACGATATCCGCACCCATCTCGCCGGGGCTCTTGATCGCGCCGAGCGCCACAGGCTCGGTATTGACCACCACCAGCAATGCGCCCTTGGCGTGCGCGGCTTCGGCGACAGGGGTGAGGTCGGAAATGCGCCCGAGGATGTCGGGATATTGCACCACCACGCAGGCGGTGTCCGCGTCGATCCGGGCGATCAGACCATCAAGATCCGGCTCCGCCGTGATCGCGGGCAGGGCGTCGGCGATGGTGTCGCCGGTGAAGTGCGCCATGGTCTTGACCACCTGCGCATAATGCGGATGCAGCGCGCCCGAGAGCACCGCGCGCTTGCGGCGGGTGACGCGGGTCGCCATCGCCACCGCCTCCCAGCAGGCGGTCGACCCGTCATAGAGCGAGGCATTGGCCACCGCGCAGCCATAGAGCCGCGCCACCTGCGTCTGGAACTCGAACAGCACCTGCAACGTGCCCTGCGCGATTTCGGGCTGATAGGGGGTATAGGCGGTCAGGAATTCGCCGCGCTGGATGATGGTGTCGACGCTGGCGGGCACGTGATGGCGATAGGCGCCCGCGCCGAGGAAAAACGGCACTTCGCCGGCGACCAGGTTCTTGGCGGCCAGCGCCTTCATATGGCGTTCGACCGCCATTTCGCTCGCGTGCATCGGCAGCCCGTGGATCGGGCCGTCCAGGCGGGCGACTTCGGGCACGTCGACGAACAGATCGTCAATGTTCGATGCACCAATGGTCGCCAGCATCGCCTGCCGGTCGGTATCGGTAAGGGGGAGGTAGCGCATGGGAGATGGCTTTCCGTGGCTGGGGGTGAGGGGTTCAGGCAGACGGCGTGCCGGTCAGTGCGGCAAGATCGGGCAGCGCGCCGGAAAAGCGCGCAGGGCCGGTGTGGGTGGTGCGCATCCAGGGTGCGAGCCAGATGCGATAGCCCGCATCGCGCACCCTGCGGCAGAAGGCGAAATCATCGGACATCAGGTGGCCGCTGTCGGGATCGATCATCGGCTGGAACAGCGCGTGGATATCCTCGCCCACCAGCCCGCTTTCACGGTCGAGCGCGTCGGGCTTGTAGCGCAGTTCCGGATGGCGCGCGCACAACGCCTCCACCACATCGCGGCGGATGATCATCAGCCCGGTGCCGACCCGCAGCAGCTCGATCGGCTGGTCGAGCCGGAACTGCCCCTTGGGGTCGAGCGGATCGAGCGCGAAGACGCCCGAGAACCGCTCCAGCAGCGCCGGGTTCTCCGCCGCCAGCCCGCGCGATGCGGCGGCGGCGACCAGCGCCCAGTTGACCATCCGCTTGGGGCACGGCGCGCCCACCACCGCCAGCGCCGGATCGGCCTGCATCCGCGTGAGCAGATCGAGCACATCCTCGGGCGCGAAGCCGATATCGGCATCGACGAACATCATGTGCGTCGCATCCGATTGCAGGAAGGCGGCGGTGAGCACGTTGCGCGCCCGGCTGATCGAGGCATTATTGCTGAGCCAGGCGAAGGAGCAATGCACCCCCGTCCGCTCGGCTGCGCCCGTCAACCCCACCACGGCGCGCAGATAATCGCCCTGCGCGCCGTCATAGAGCGGGGTGGCGACCAGCAGCCGCTTGCCCCCCGCGCTGTTGCCGGTGGGGGCGCCGATCGGCGTGATGGTGACGGGCGGAACGGTGGTCACAGTCCCTCGAGGAATGCCTTGTAGCCGTCTTCGTCCATCAGGCCGTCGAGCTCGCCCGGATCGGCGATGGTCATCTTGAAGAACCAGCCGCCGTCTTCCGGGGCCGAGTTGACCAGCGCCGGGTCTTCCTCCAGCGCGGGGTTCACTTCGGTGATCTCGCCAGTGATCGGGGCATAGACATCAGAGGCGGCCTTGACGCTCTCGACCACGGCAGCGTCCTTGCCCTGCTCGATCATCGCGCCGACTTCAGGCAGTTCGACGAACACGATGTCGCCCAGCTGGCCTTGCGCATAATCGGTGATGCCGACGGTCGCGACATCGCCCTCGACCTCGATCCATTCGTGTTCGTCAGTGTAGTAACGCATGGGTCAGTTCCCCCTGTAGTAGCGGTGCGGGACAAAAGGTGTGGGCGCGACAGTGGCGGCGAGGCGCTTGCCCCGGACTTCGACCTCAAGCGCGGTGCCGATGGCGGCGTTTTCGCTCGCCACGTAAGCCATGGCGATGGGCGCGCCGAGCGTCGGCGAGAAGCCGCCGCTGGTTACCACCCCGATCTTGTCCGCGCCGCTGAAGACTTCCGCACCCTCGCGGGCGGGCAAGCGGCCAGCGATTGTCAGACCGACCCACTTGCGCGCGGTGCCTTCCACGATCTCGCGGTTGATCCGCTCCGCGCCCGGATAGCCGCCTTCGCTGCGGCGGCGCTTGTTGATGCCGAAGATGAGGCCCGCTTCGATCGGGCTGGTCTCGGGCGAGAGGTCGTGGCCGTAGAGCGGCAGCCCCGCCTCCAGCCGCAGCGAATCCCGCGCGCCAAGGCCGATGGGCTTCACCTCGGGTTCGGCGCAGAGCAGGTCGGCGACTTCCGCGGCGGCCTCGGCATCGAGCGAGATTTCAAACCCATCCTCGCCGGTGTAGCCCGCGCGCGCGATGGTGACGTCGTGGCCCGCAATCTGGAACCGCCCGAACTTCATGAAGGTCAGCGCGCTCAGGGGATATTCGCCGGTCGCATGGCGGGCCAGCGCATCAGCCGCCTTCGGCCCTTGCAGCGCCAGCAAGGCGCGCTCGTCGAGGTAGTTCATGGTGATGTCGTCGGGCAGCGCCTCGCGCAAGGTGCCCATGTCGTCCCACTTGGTCGCACCGTTGACGACCAGATAGAGCGCCTCGGGCCAGCGCGAGACCATCAGGTCATCGAGCACGCCCCCGTTCTCGTCGAGCAGCAGGGAATAGCGCTGCTGGCCAAGCTTCAGCGTCGAAAGGTCAATCGGCAGCACGGCTTCGACCGCCGCGTCGAGATCGGGGCCGGACAGCACCAGCTGGCCCATGTGCGACACGTCGAACAGTCCGGCGCTCTCGCGCGTCCAGTTATGTTCGGCAACGATCCCCTCATACTGGATCGGCATTTCATAGCCCGCAAAGGGCACCATCCGCGCACCGCGTGCACGGTGCCAGGCGTCAAGCGGCAGGGCTTCGAGCGGGATGTCTTCGAGATGGTCTTCGGTATCGTGATCGGTCACTCGGAAAATCCCCGGCAGAATACGGCAGTCCGGCAGCGCCAGCGCGCCGCCACATAACTGCCCCCTCTGTCGGGTGACCTGAGAGCTTCGGCAGACCACAAGCGCGGCCAGCCTCCCCTTCGGTGGCCGCCAGCATGAAGCCGGAGGCGCTTTCCAGAGTGTCATGCAGCCGAGCGGTCCGGTGGCCTGAGAGTTTCCGGGGCGGTTGCTCCTTCGGCGCCGTTGCCCCCGGTGAAAGGGGCATCGGGCTCTCCCGCTCGCCTGCCCGCGCCAGAATCGCTTCTGTCGCGGAAGACGCCCCCGCCCTGCCCCGAATGCTGCATCGCGTCAATCGGGCGAACACCGGATTTCCGCGCGAAAATCACATTTGCACCCGGTTTGGCGGAACATTAGAACACGCGCCGGGATGAACCTCACGGAAATCTATCTGATCGCGCTGACGATCATCTTTGCCGTGCCCTGGCTGGTGTGGCGCGTGGGCCGCACCGATCACTGGGCGCCGCTGGTGGTGGTTCAGATCGTGGGCGGCATTCTGCTTGGCCCGGGCGTGCTGGGCGCGGTGTTCCCGGACTATTACGCCTTCGTATTCCGGCCAGATGTGATCATCGCCCTCAACGGCGTCGCGTGGTGGGCGGTGATGCTGTTCGTATGGATTGCCGGGATCGAGCTCGACTTGTCGCAAGCATGGCGGCACCGCGGCGAAACCGGTCTCACCGCAGGGCTGGCGCTGGGGATGCCGCTGCTGGCGGGCACGTTGGCCGCCGCGATCATTCTGCAATTCCCCGGCTGGCGCGGGCCAAACGGCGCCTATTGGCAGGCCTTGCTCGGCATCGGCATGGCCTGCGCGGTCACCGCGCTGCCTATCCTCGTGCTGCTGATGGAAAAGCTCGGCATCCTGCGCGAACAGCTTGGCCAGCGCATCCTGCGCTATGCCAGCCTTGACGATATCGCGATCTGGGGCGTGCTGGCGATCATCCTGCTCGATTTCGACCGGCTGGCGCGGCAGGGCATATTTGTCGTCGGCTTTGCGCTTGCCGCATGGCTGATCCGCCGCGTGATGGCGCGCCTCTCCGAGGCAGATCGCTGGCCTGTCGGCCTGATCTGGCTGGCGGTGTGCGGGCTGGCGGGCGACTGGTCGGGACTCCACTATATGGTGGGCGCGTTCCTCGCGGGCGTGGTGCTGGATGCCAAGTGGTTCGGCCACGACGCGATGGACCGGTTCCGCAACATCGTGCTGCTGACGGTGATGCCGGTGTTCTTCCTCTCGACAGGCCTCAGAACCCAGTGGGAGGGCGGCGGGTTGGCCGTCTTCGGCGTCGCCGCGCTGCTGCTGGCAGCGGCGGTCGGGGGCAAGCTGCTGGGCGTGCATATCGCCGGCAAGCTGCTCGGCTGGAGCCGCACCGAGGCGAGCCTGATCGGCTGGCTGCTCCAGACCAAGGCGCTGATCATGATTATCTTCGCCAACATCCTGCTCGACAAGCAGGTGATCACGCCAACGACCTTCACCGCCCTCTTGCTGATGGCGGTCGGCAGCACGATGCTGACCAAGCCCTTCGCCACGCCTCTGATCGCAAAGCTGGGCGATCGGGTGAAGGCGGAGGCATAGCGTCAAAAAGCACCGTTCGCCCTGAGCCTGTCGAAGAGCCGTTCTTTCTTCGAGCGCACCGCCAAACTTCAGGAACGACGGTGCTTCGGCAAGCTCAGCGCGAACGGTACTATCTGCTCCCGGCCAGCTCCAGCGCCCGCTTCATCAGCGCCTTTTCGCGCGGGTCGGAAGCAGAGGTTTCGACCTCGCCCTTCGGCGGGGGGACTTCGGTGGTGAAATAGGCAAAGCTCATCGCCTTTTCGAACGACAGCCACAGGCCCGACCGCAACCCATAGGCCTCGCCCCCGTGGCCGATCCGGCCAAAGCCATCGCCGAACAGATCATCGACGCACGGCGTCTCGTCGACCACCGCATAGGCCGCCAGCCCATAGCCGCAGAAGGCGACATCAGTGGCGTCCGGTTCATAGTCGCCGGCAGCCGCCGCCATCTCGCCGAACCAACGGCGCATCGCAGCATCCGAGAAAAAGCCGTTCTTGTTCATCAGCAGCAAGGCCTGGCCGATTTTCGCCAGATCGACCATCCCGATCCGCACTCCGCCTTGGGGTGAGAAGATCGAGGCATTGGTGCCGGGCACATAGCTTCCGAGATCGCAGGGCACCCCTTCGGCCACGGGGATCGTGCAAGCGGGCGGCAAGTCCTCCGGCGCATCGCGCGCCACCTCGCCCGTGTCGCGGTAGAGCGTGACGGCGCGGGCCTGCATATCGGCGTCACAACCGATCCAGTTGAGGCAGGCCTTCACGCCCAAGGGCTTGAAGACAAGGCGCTCCACCAACCGGTCGTAGCGCTCGCCGCTCGCCGCTTCGAGCACGGTCGCGACCAAGGGCGAGCCGAGATTGGCATATTCGAACGCAGCCTTGCCTGGCGCGCCGGTGTCGCGCCACGCCGCAGGGTCCGCGAACTTGGCCTCAAGGCTTTCACCCAGCGGGATGATGTAGCCTGCCTTGTCGGACAGCCCTGCCCGGTGGGACAGTAGGTGAGTGAGCGTCACCTTGGCATCCGGGTGGTAGGGCGAGCGCACCTTCCACCCGAGATAGTCGGAGATATCGCGGTCCAGATCGACCTTGCCTTCGTCCATCAGCCTGAGCGCCGTCAGCGCCATCACAAGCTTGGAGATCGAGGCGATGCGCACCGGATCATTGGCTTCGAGCGCGCGGCCCGTTTCCTTGTTCGCCAGCCCCTCGACGATCAGCGGCTTGATGGTCTCGCGGTCGAAGGCGACCACCACTGTCGCAGGCGGCGCGGGCTCCTGTGCGGCGGCGGGGACAGCGGCGATCGCCAGAGCGGCGGCGGTGAGGCGGCGGATCATGCCACCATCATCGCCGCCCCGCTGCGCGCGTCAATCGAGATTCGGCCTGAGCCAGCGCTCGGCGGTCGCAAGGTCGACGCCCCGGCGCTGCGCATAGTCCTCCAGCTGATCGCGGCCCACGCGGGCAACGCCG